>NZ_MPSB01000003.1 GCF_001981525.1 Sphingomonas jeddahensis
GGTGGGGGAGGCGGAGCGGGCTGGGCGGTGAAGAGCTTCAGGCTATCCTCCACTGCTTGCGGAAAGTGAACGGCGAGACCGGCGACCAGGGCATAGACCAGTGCCGCTTGTACGAGAATCGCGGCGCCTGCGGCGAGCAGGCGCTCGCGCGTCCAGCGCGGGCGGTACGTCTGGGCGTAGGCCATGGCAGAGATAACGCATGAGGGCGGTGAACGGCTGCTGTCTGGGCGGTGGGCTGCACGTACCGTCAACCCGCGGGCGTGATCCAGTGCTCGGCCATCGCGCCTCTACGGTGCCCTTGGCGATTATGGATCTTGCCAGCGCCGGGCCGGTATCGGCGACGAGCGTGTCCGAACCCTTGCTGTCGCCGCGAACTTGATCAGGTCCGCCCTGCGACCTGCTCGTCGTTGCGGGTGGCGGCATGACGCGGGAACAACGTCAGCATGACGGCGGCGTCACAGGGGTGGGCTCGACTGCCGGTGCGCACCGTCTTGAACTCCCCCGCCGAAGGAGGACAACGATCACCCCGCAGCCGCGATCAAGGCGTCGTCCAGCTCGCGTGCACGAACGGCGGCCGGCCGATCATTGATGCGGGCGAGATAGGTGTCGAATTCGCCGCACTTGGGAAGGGAGCCGAACTGCAAGCCCCAGCCGATATGGCTGCCGACATAGACGTCGGCGGCTGTGAAGCGATCGCCGGCTATGAAGCTGTGGGTGGTGACCGCCTGCTTCAACGCCTCCACCACGCGATCGAGCGTACCATAGCCAACCATGCCCTGCTGCTCCTCGGTCGGTACGACCCCGAGCGAGCGGTTGGTGGTCGCCGCCTCGAGCGGACCCGCGGCGAAGAACATCCATCGGTAGTAATCGGCGCGCTCCCGATCGGTCGGGGCAAGCGCGGCATTGGGGAAGGTGTCGGCGAGATAGGCGATGATCGCCGCGCATTCGGTGACCACGCGGCCCTTGTGGATGATGGTGGGCACCTTGGCCATCGGATTGGCCGCCAGGAAATCGTCAGGCTTGTTCACCCAGTCGACCAGCCGAACGTCATACGGCTCGCCCACTTCCTCCAGCATCCAACGGGCGATGCGTCCGCGCGACATGGGATTGGTGTAGAAGACCAGATCGCTCATTGTTTTCCTCCGCGTGGGTTCGGTGCGAACGAAATAGGAACGATATCGACTTAGCCGTCAAGGTGGCGATGAAGGAAGGCGATCGTCCGACCCCAGGCGAGATCGGCCGCGGCCTTGTTGTAGCGTGCGGCTGACGTGTCGTTGTTGAAGGCGTGGTCGACGTCGGGATAGGTGAAGGCTTCCACTGGCTTGTTCGCTGTCTTCAGCGCCGCGACCCATGGGTCGCCGGTTTGTGCGACTCGCGCATCCCGTTCGGCATAGTGAAGCATCAGGGGCGCGCGGACGTTGGCGACTTCCGCGGGGTCTGGCGCGGGGCCGTAGTAACTCACGCCCGCGTCGATGCCGCCCGCCAGCGCCATGCGGTTCACGAACGCGCCGCCCCAGCAGAAACCAACGATCCCGACCTTCCCGCTCGAGCCGGGCAGCGCGCGCGCCTGTTGGGCGAACGCGCGAGCCTGCGCCAGCGCAAGGTCGTAATCGGCGCTGCCGATCATATCACGCGCCTTGTCCTCGTCCGCTGGCGTACCGCCCTGCGGGGCGAGCAGATCCGGCGCGATGGCGAGGAAGCCGGCGAGCGCGACGCGCCGTGCAACGTCCTGGATGTGCGGCGTGAGCCCGCGGTTTTCATGGATCACCAGCACCGTGCCGCGTGTCGCCTTGTCCTTGAGTTCGGCGAAATATGCGCGTGCGGGGGCGCCGGCTTCCGTCCCGGTCCGCATGGCGACGTCGAGGCGCTTGTCGGCGGGATCGACGATTGCGGCGGCGGCGGCGGGTGAGGCGGCGATGCCGGCAATTAGCGCTTCGGCCGCCACTGTTGAACCGGCAAGCGCGGTCATCTCACGCAACAGCGTGCGCCGGTCGCGGTGTTCATGCGTGAATGCGTCATAGAGCCGGACGGCGCGGTCGCGCGGGGTAGGTTCAGTCATGCGTCTCTCCCGAATCGCCCCTCAAGCACCCGAAGCTATTGCTGCCAGCTTGCCGTGGAAAGACCGGTTACCGGAGCGCCAATGTCATGAAGCGGTTGTGCGGGCTTTCGGGATAGCCACCAAATACGGGGCCGTCGATGAAGCCGGCGGCCTCGTACAAACGGTTGGCGGCGGCGAACATCGGCGCGGTGCCCGTTTCCAGGCTGACCCGCGTGTAGCCGCGGGCACGGGCCAGCGCGAGGAGGTGCGCGAGGAGCGCGCGGGCCACGCCCGGTCGGAGATTGCCGGGCGCGGTGCGCATCGATTTGATCTCGCCGTGATCGGGCGAGAGCTGGCGCAATGCGGCGACGCCAAGCAGTGCCTCGCCCTCCCACGTTGTCCAGACGGTGATGTCGGGGTGGCGCAGCGCCTCGGCGCCATGGCATGGGCATTGTCCGGCGGGGTCGTGGCGCGTGCCTCCGTCTGGTGGTGGGCGATCAGCGCCACCACCCGAGGATCGTCGAGGCCACCCTCCCGCAGCTCCATTAAATGTCGCCGATCATCTCGGCGAGCACTTCAAGGCAGGAGACGCCGAGCTTGGCGGAGCGCTCGGGCGACCAGGCGTGCTCGGGATCGGGATTGGCGTCGTGATCCTTGAACGGCATCTCCAGCGTTACCGAGACCGCGCCGAAGCGCTCGGCAAGCTGGTTGGTGGACATGGAAAGGTTCGCGCGGCCGGGCTGCGTGCGCTCGTAGCCGAGCTCGGTCTGGAAATCGGGCGTATGCGCGGCGAGGCGCCGGCCGAACTCGTAGAAAAGCGCGCCGCGCTCGTCGCGCCAGGAGGGGACGCCCTCGAAACCGGCAATGAAGTTCGCGGCGATCGCCTCGTCGCCGTGCACGTCCATCGCAAAGGTAACGCCGGTTTCGTCCATCGCCTTCAGGACGCACAGCACTTCAGGGCTGCGCTCGGGCGTCGGCGAATGCCATTCACGGTTGAGGTTCACGCCCGCGGCATTGGTGCGCAAATGGCCGCGACGAGAGCCGTCCGGGTTCATGTTGGGGACGACGTGGACGGTGGCGGCCGCGAGCAGCGGCGCGGCGGCCGGGCTGGTCAGCCAGTCGAGCGCGCCTTCCATCCAATGCTCGGCCATCGATTCGCCGGGATGCTGGCGGGCGTAGAGCCACACCGGCTTGGGGCCGTCGCCGATACGGAGGTAATCGATCGGCTGACCGTCGAGCGTGGTGCCGAGTTCGCGATGAGTCACGCCGGGGCGGGCGGCGATGCGCGCGATCAGATCCGCATGCTGCTCCATCGTATAGGGGGCGAAATAGGCGAACCACACGGGTGCATCGCCGCTCCAATCGAACTCAAGCACGCCGTCCGCGTAACGCGTCTCCACGGTGCGCCACGTCTTCCGGTCGGTCGAGGCGCGTGTCTTGTAGCCAGGCCAGCCGAAAGGATAGGCTGAGCCGCCGGCATTGAGGATCCGGAACGTCAGTGGGCGCCCCTCCGCGCCAGCGACGCGGAAGTAGAACCATTGATAGAAATCGGATTGGTGATCCTTCACGATCTCCAGATCGAGGCGGTTTCCATCAATGGTGATGAGACGGATGTTGCCGCTGTCGAACGCGGCGTTGATGCTGAGGGTCATTGCACCTCGATAGTGCGCCCGCTTTCACCGGGGAAGCCGGTGAACAGGGCGCGCGCGAGCCGGGTGGCGATCGCGGCGGCGTTTGCATCCGGCGCCGCTGCATCCGTCAAAGATTGCGCCTGCCCCTCCCACACCGCGTCAGCGCCCTGCCGGATACGCACGGAAAGTTCGGTCACGATCCCGTCGCCCGCACCTGCGCCACCGATCGGGAAGCTTACGCCACCGCCAAGCCCTACGCCGCCGCCGCGTCCGCCGCTGATCCCGCCACCACCAAGGCCGATCGACACCGGCGAACGGCGCGGCGGCAGCGGGCGTGCGGTTCGGCTGAAGGAGACGGTGGCGAGGAATTGCGCCGTCGCGCCCGGCGCCGGGCTAGTATATCCGAGGCGCAGCAGCTCGGATTGCACCGCTGCGGCATAGGTTTTGTATTCAAGGCTTGCGGTGCCGCTTCCAGTGAGCGGCTCCACCGCGATCGTGCCGCGATCCGCCATGGCGTTGAAGTGGAAGCGGGTGGTCTGAACCGGGAAGCGCGATGGCCCCGTGGCGCAGCCGGCGAGTGCGGCGGCCATGCCGATGACGATCAACACGCTGCGCATTCCCGTTCTCCCTGTTCGTTACGGCGCTATAACGCACTCCCCACTCGCCGGCTCCGGCTTGACTTGCAAGAGGGCAACCACTAGGCGGCCACGCTTTCCAGACACGCCTATTGATAGAAGCGAATCCGCCATGAAGATCCGCAACAGCCTGAAGTCGCTCAAGGACCGCCACCGCGACAACCGCGTCATCCGTCGTCGCGGCCGGACCTATGTCATCAACAAGACGAACCGTCGCTTCAAGGCCCGCCAGGGCTGATCTTGAAGCGGCCGATTGCCGTTGTCTTCGACATCGGCAACGTCCTCTACGATTGGGACCCCAGGGTTCTTTACCGGCGCCTCATCGATGACGATGGGGCGCTGGACGTATTCCTGCGTGATGTCTGCTCGAGAGAGTGGCATTTTCAGCATGACGCCGGTCGTCCCTTCGCAGAGACATCGGCGGAGCTTTGCGCGCGCTTTCCGGACCAGGCGCATCTGATCGCGCAGTGGGGACCGCGCTTCTCGGAACAGATCCCGGGGCCGATCGAGGGCATGCCGGAGCTGGTCGCCGAGTTGGACTCGGCCGGCGTGCCGCTGTTCGCGATCACCAATTTCAGCGATGAGTTCTTCACGCCCTTCCGCGAACAGGAAGCGGCGATGTTCGGCCATTTCCGCGACATCGTGCTGTCGGGCGCAGAGAAGCTCGTGAAGCCGGATGCTGCGATCTACCGGCTGGCGCTGGAGCGGTTCGCGCTGGCACCGCACGAGGCGTTGTTCGTCGACGACCGGCAGGACAACGTCGATGGCGCCAAGGCAGTAGGAATGCATGCGGTGCCGTTCACCGATGTCGTTACTCTGCGCGAGGATCTGGAGCGATTCGGACTGCTCGAATAGCGGCGTTCCGGCGTGTACATTGCGTACACAAGATGCGTTGAATGGGAGCCCGCCATGGAAATGTCCGTTCGCAAGGCCCGCGCACAATTCGCCCATCCTCTCGCCGCTGCCGGGCGCGGAGAACGGGTGACGATCACCAAAAATGGCAAGCCGGTGGCAGAGCTCGGCCCACCCGCCGTCCGCAAGAATTAGTTTTCCTGGGAACGGCTTGAAGAGTGGCGTCGTGCAAATTGTTTCGACAAGGCGCGGGTGGGCGATGGCAGCGCGGAGGAGTGGTTCCGCGATATTGATTCGATTGAGATCGAAGGCATGAGCGATTCGGCGATTTCCCCTAACGAACGATGAGACTGCTGCTCGACACGCACATCATCATCTGGCTCATTTTGGAGCCCGGGGCGCCGACGCTCTCCAACCGCGCCGCGGTTGCCGCGCCGGTGGCCGATTTGCCGGTGTCGACGATCTCGATCTGGGAAGTTCGCGCCAAGTGGCTGGCTGCGCGCAGGCCCAGGCGGGGTTTGGCAAGTAACGCCTGCGTCGTTACTTGCCTTCGCGACCTCGAACGGAATTGCCCTCGCACCCTTGTCGCCGAAGGTATGCGCTGCCGAGCTTGTGCCAGCGCTGGCGCATGGAGATCCTTTCGACGAGATGCTGCTTGTTCATGCCGGCGTTCTGGGCGCCCGGTTGCTGACGCGCGACAGCAAGCTCGCCGGACACCCGCTCCCCTATCAGCCGTAGTTCTTCAACTCGTCGCCGAGAATGCTGACGACATGGAGTACGTTGGTGGCGCCGGGCGTGCGGAAGGGGATGCCGGCCATGATGATCACCCGGTCGCCGGCCTGCACCATGTTGTGGCGCAGCGCCATGCGCTTGGCCTTGGCGACCATTTCCTCAAACGAGTCGACGTCGCGGGTGTGAACTGCGTGGGTGCCCCATAGCAGGCCGAGGCGCCGCGCCGTATCGTGATTGGGGGTCAGCACCAGCAGCGGCACCGACGGCCGTTCACGCGCGATGCGCCGTGCCGTCGACCCCGATGTGGTGAAACACACGATCGCCTTGGCCGAGATCGTCGCTGCGATGTTCTTTGCCGCCTCCGCCAGCGCGTCGGCGGTGGTTGGATCAGGGCGCGTAACGGTGAAGCGTACGCGATCGCCGTGCATGGGATCGCGCTCAACCGAATTGCCGATGGCGTTCATCATCGCGACTGATTCAACCGGCCAGGCGCCCGCCGCGCTCTCAGCCGACAGCATGATCGCGTCGGCGCCGTCGTAGATCGCGGTCGCGACGTCCGACACCTCGGCGCGGGTCGGGGAGGGCGAGGTGATCATCGATTCGAGCATCTGCGTTGCCACCACCACCGGGCGGCCGAGGCGGCGCGCAGTCTCGACGATCCGCTTCTGGAGCGGCGGCACGGTTTCGGGCGGCAGCTCGACGCCAAGATCGCCGCGGGCGACCATCACGCCGTCGCACATCTCGACGATCTCCTCGAGCCGTTCGATGGCAGCGGGCTTCTCGACCTTGGCGAGCAGCGCGGCACGGCCGGCGATCAGCTTGCGGGCCTCGGCGAGGTCCTCTGGGCGCTGCACGAACGACAAGGCGATCCAGTCGACGCCTTCCTCGGTGGCAAAGGCGAGGTCCGATCGATCCTTGTCGGTCAGCGCGGCCATCGGCAGCACCACGTCGGGAACGTTCAGGCCCTTGTTGTTGCTGAGCGGGCCGCCGACCTCGACATGGGTGACGATGCGGTCGTGCTCATGCTCCAAGACGCGCAACACCAGCTTGCCATCGTCGAGCAGCAGGCGTGCACCCGGCTCGATCGCCTCGAAGATCTCGCGGTGCGGCAGTTCCACGCGAGTCGCGTCACCGGGCGTGGGATCGCGGTCGAGCACGAAGGTGGAGCCATGCGCCAGTTCGATGCGGCCTTCGGAGAAGCGGCCGACGCGCAGCTTGGGACCCTGAAGATCGGCAAGAATCGTCGTCGGGCGGCCGAACTGCTTTTCCAGCGCGCGGATCGCCTTGATCACGTCCACCTTGGACGCCTGATCGCCATGACTCATGTTGATGCGGAAGGCGTCGGCGCCGGCCTCGAACAGCTTGGCGATCATCTCCGGCGTGTTGCTTGCGGGCCCAAGGGTCGCGAGCACGCGCACCTTGCGGCTGCGGGGGGTGATCGCTCGTGTCATGTAATCGGTTTCCTCGCTTTGCCGCGCGACCCCCTAGCCGCTATCTCGCACGGATCAACCTTGGAGACGATGATGGACCCGATCGACACGATCGACGACGCAACGGCCGCCGCCGCCTTTCGCCGGCTGGTGCACCATCTGCGCCACCGCAGCGATGCGGAGAATATCGATCTGATGGGGCTGGCGGGCTTCTGCCGCAACTGCCTGTCGGACTGGGTCGGCGAGGCGGGCGGCCTGCCGAAGGAGACGGCGCGCGAGGCGATCTACGGCATGCCTTATGGCGAGTGGAAGGCGATGCACCAGAACGAGGCGACGCCCGAGCAGCTGCGCCGGATGGCGGAGAGTGTCGCGAAGAATGCGTGACGGTCCATCTCGTTCGGGCTGACCTTGTCGATGCCCCGCTCTTTCTTCTACCCATCTCCAAGAACAAGGGCAGCGCTTCGACAAGTTCAGCGCGAACGGGGGTAGGGAATGAGAAAAACGATCGCGGCCGCATTGTTGATGGGGGCTGCAATGCCCGTCGTGGCGCAGACCGCGCCGGCATCGAAGGTCACCTACATCCATGCCGGCGCGCTGCTCGATCGTCCCGGTCAGGCCCCGCGCGGCAACAGCACCATTATCGTGCGCGACGACAAGATCGCCGAGGTGCGGAACGGCTTCGTGCCGGCAGAGGCGGGCGCCAAACTGGTGGCGCTCAACGACAAGTTCGTGCTGCCGGGGCTGATCGACCTTCATGTCCATCTGCTGGGGATCGGCGGCGATCCGATGCGCGCGAGATTGTCCGCGCTCAACATCGAGGGGGCCGATAACGTGCTCTACGGCGCCGGCAATGCCAGGGCCACGCTGCACGCCGGCTTCACCACCGTGCGGGACCTGGGCGGCGAGCCCCGCAGCATCCGCGCGTTACGCGATGCGGTGGATCGCGGCGATGTCGATGGGCCGACGATCGTCAATGCCGGGACGGCGATTTCGGTAACTGGCGGCCATGGCGACCCGCTCAACGGGATCGCGGAACCGTTCGCCCATGCGGTGAAGGAAACGGTCGAGAATACCTGCGACGGCCCGGCAGATTGCGTCCGCGCGACGCGCCGGCAAGTCGGTCTGGGTGCGCAGGTGATCAAGATCACCGCGACCGGCGGCGTGCTGTCCAACGTGTCGGGCGGGCTCGGCCGTGCCTTCACGCCGGAGGAAATGAAGGCAATCGTCGACACCGCACATAATCTCGGCCGCAAGGTCGCCGCGCACAGCCACGCGGCGGAAGGTACCAAGGCGGCGCTGGCAGCGGGTGTAGATACGGTCGAGCACGGGAGCTTTATCGACGAGGAGACGATCGCCGCGTTCAAGCGGACGGGTGCCTATCTTGTCCCGACCGAGATCGCGCCGGTCGCCGCGGTGGCGCAGGCGCGCGCCGGTTCGTTGCCGGCGGCGGTGCTTCCCAAAGCCGAAGCCGCGGCGGCCGCGATGCAGGAAAGTCATCGCAAGGCGTACAAGGCGGGCGTCAAATTCGCCTTCGGGACCGACAGCGGCGTTTCCAAGCACGGCGACAATGCGCAGGAATTCGCATTGCTGGTGGAGAAGGTTGGCATGACGCCGGCAGACGCGATCCGCAGCGCAACGGTGACTGCGGCCGAAGTGCTGGGGCAAGGCAATGCGATCGGCACGATCGAGCCGGGCAAAGCGGCAGACATCATCGCCGTCGACGCTTCGCCGCTGAAGGACGTGCGTCAGCTCGAGCGCGTACGCTTCGTGATGCACAAGGGCGCGGTGGCAAAGCCTATCGCCGAATAAGGTTTGATCGAGGCGGCGGCTTCCCATAGGAGCCGCCGCCGCAACCGATTTTCCGGTAACCGCACCGCCCCTCACACATGAGCCGGGCGGTGCTTCACATTTGGGATGCAAGTGGGATGCAAGATGGCTGAAGAACGCGGCGAGGGCATGGGTGGCGGTCAGGTGGCGGCAGAGGAACTGCGCCTGCTGATCGAGCGCGCCGAGCGCCTGGAAGAAGAGAAGAAGGGCATTTCGGACGACATCAAGGACGTGATGGCGGAGGCGAAGAGCCGAGGCTACGACCCCAAGGCGATCCGAAAGATCATGTCGATCCGCAAGAAGAAGCGCGAGGAATACCAGGAAGAGGAGATGATCCTCGAGACGTACATGCAGGCCTTGGGGATGCTGTGAGGCGCCATCTAACGTTTTTATAAGATCCGGGATCCAAGGTGCCGCGAACGCCGCGAGACGTGATTGGTCGCAATGCCCGTTGACGGTTGGATCCCGGCTCAAGGCGGGATGACGGACGTCGGCGGGCGACGGCTCGCGAGAACTACGCTGCCTCCGCGGCCGCCGTCGTCCACCCCAGTCGCGCGATGGTGATCGAGCGTTTGCCGGACAGGTCGGTGCGGGTGACGATTAGCTCACGGCTTTCGATATAGCCCATCAAGCGACGGACCCGGCCGAGCGACGACGTACCGTAGGTTTCCGCCAGTGCGGCGTCGCTGGGGCAGGGGGCGCCTTCCTTGGCAGCCTTGGCGACCAGCAGGAATGGGCCGACCATTTCGTCCGGCAATGCGCCGGCGAGCGCCACGGCTTCCGCCCATTCGGGATCAGTCGTGTCGAAGATGCCGGCACGGGCCGAGGAGAGCCGGCGGGTGAAATCGCCGAGTTCGACCCCTGACCGCGACAGACCCTGCATCCGGCAGCGGACCTGAAAGTCCTGGAACAGCACGGAAGCTGGGCGACCGGCGGATTCGGGATCTTCGACAATCGCCCGAAGCACGTCCGCGATGATCGTGGTGACTTCCTCGTCTGAGCGCTCCGGCTCGGGCGGCAATGACGCCGGACGCGCCATCTCGGAAATCAGTTCCTCCGCCGGCACGCGGCGCGGGCGCGCCTCGAACGCCATCGGTAGCTGGGGCGCGGCCTCGGGCTCCGGTTCAGCGAAGATCAGCTCCTTGAGGTCCGCGGCCGGGGCGGAGGGAAGTGGGGTCAGCTTGGGGCTGCCCGAGCGGGCGCTAGTTTCGACCGCACCGATCTTCACCGTCTGCGGGCGGCGGCATACGGCCGGGCCGAGCGCCAGGAAGGTGCCGCGCGGCAGATCGCGGATCGCCTCGGCCTGGCGGCGCTCCATGCCGAGCAGGTCGGCCGCGCGCGCCATGTCGATGTCGAGGAAGGTGCGGCCCATCAGGAAGTTGGAGGCTTCGGCCGCGACGTTCTTGGCGAGCTTGGCGAGGCGCTGAGTCGCGATCACGCCGGCGAGGCCGCGCTTGCGCCCGCGGCACATTAGGTTGGTCATCGCCGCGAGCGAGGCGCGGCGCACGTCCTCCGCCACCTCCCCGCCGGTGGTCGGGGCGAAGAGCTGCGCCTCATCGACCACGACCAGCGCGGGATACCAATGTTCGCGCGGCGCATCGAACATCGCCGACAGAAAGGTCGCGGCGCAGCGCATCTGGCCCTCCGCCTCCAGCCCTTCGAGGCTCAGCACCACCGAGGCGCGATGCTCGCGCAAGCGGCCGGCGATTCGCGCGATCTCGCGTTCGGAATAGTCGGTCGCCTCCACCACGACATGGCCGTAGGTCGGCCCGAGCGTCACGAAATCGCCCTCGGGGTCGATCACCACCTGCTGCACCTGCCCGGCGGAGCGTTCGAGCAGGCGGCGCAGTAGATGCGACTTTCCCGAACCCGAATTGCCCTGCACGAGCAATCGGGTGGCCAGCAGTTCCTCTAGGTCGATCAGGACCGGCGCGCCCGAGGTGTCGGCGCCCATGTCCACGGCAATCGTCATGGCGGCGCGTTTGCCGCATGCGCGGGAGTCGGCGCAAGGCTTGATGAAGCCCCCTGCGCCAGCTTATGGCGCATGCCCATGGCAGGTCATTCCAAATTCAAGAACATCATGCACCGCAAGGGTGCGCAGGATAAGAAGCGTTCGGGCATGTTCTCGAAGCTTTCCCGCGAAATCACCGTCGCGGCGAAGATGGGGCTTCCCGATCCGGACATGAACCCGCGGCTGCGCGCGGCGGTCAACGCCGCCAAGGCGCAGTCGATGCCCAAGGACAATATCCAGCGCTCGATCGACAAGGCGAGCCGGGGCGACGCGGAGAATTACGAGGAAATCCGCTACGAAGGCTTCGGCCCGGGCGGCGTCAGCCTGATCATCGAGGCGCTGACCGACAACCGCAACCGCACCGCCACCAACGTGCGCACCGCAGTGAGCAAGAACGGCGGCAACCTCGGCGCATCGGGATCGGTCAGCCATGCCTTCGACCGGCTCGGCCTGATCAACTATCCCGCGAGCGTCGGCGACGGCGAGAAGGTGTTCGAGGCCGCGCTTGAGGCGGGTGCCGAGGACGTGACGTCGAGCGAGGACGGCCACGAGATCTGGACCGCACAGGCCGATCTGCACGAAGTGGCCAAGGCGCTGGAGCCGGTGCTCGGCGAGGCGGAGAGCGCGAAGCTCGCCTGGCGCCCGCAGACGATGGTCGCGGTGGACGAGGGTGATGCGGCGACCCTGTTCAAGCTGATCGATGCGCTGGACGATGACGACGACGTCCAGCAGGTCTGGGGCAATTACGAAGTCTCCGACGAGGTGATGGAAAAGCTGGGGTGATCTAAACCTCCTCCTGCTTGCGGGGAGGGCACCATCTCCTCCGCTCCCGCTTGCGGGAGGGGCGGGGGGAGGGCACATCTTCCGAATGTTCCCGCGTATTTGCCGACAGCCCCTTCCCCGACCACTTCCGCAAGCGGGAGGGAAGAATTGATCATCCTCGGCCTTGATCCTGGCCTCGGCACCACCGGCTGGGGTGTGATCGCGGCAGAGGGAAATCGGCTGCGGCATGTCGCCAACGGACAGATCAGGACCGATCCGTCCGCGCCGCTGCCGCGGCGGCTGGCCAATCTCTACAGCGCCTTGATCGACGTGATCCGCACGGAGCGGCCGGATAGTGCCGCGGCGGAGGAAGTGCTTGGCAACACCAATGCCCAATCGACGCTGAAGCTCGGCCAGGCACGCGGTGTGGTGCTGCTCGCGGCGGCGGGGGCGGGGCTCCACATCGGCGAATATCACCCGTCCACCGTGAAGAAGGCGGTGGTGGGGACCGGCGGCGCGGAGAAGCGGCAGATCCAGGCGATGATCGGGGTGCTGCTGCCCGGCGCCAAGGTGGCCGGACCGGATGCGGCGGATGCGCTGGCGGTGGCGATCTGCCACGCGCATCACCGCGCGAGCGCGGCGGGGATGATGCGGCGCGTGCAGGGGTAATCCGGCATGCTGGCATACGGTTGGCCCGCGTTCCCGTACCCGCTAGATGTCGGCGCGACATGATGGGCAGCAATCGGTGATCGCATATCTCAAGGGCATCCTCGCCAGCACGAGCGCCGATCACGCGGTGATCGAAGTAGGTGGCGTCGGCTATCTCGTCGGCGCCTCTTCGCGTACGCTCGCGGCGCTGGGGCCGGTCGGCGAAGCGGTGCACGTCCATACCGAGCTGCTGGTCGGCGAGGATTTCCAGCGGCTGGTCGGCTTCGCCAGCGCCGATGAGCGCGACTGGTTTCGGCTGCTCACTGGTGTGCAGGGGGTCGGCGCGCGGGTCGCGTTGGCAATCCTTTCCGCGCTGGAGCCGGCCGAGCTCAATCGAGCGGTGGCGGCGCAGGACAAGGCGATGGTGGCGCGCGCCAATGGCGTCGGGCCGAAGCTCGCCGAACGCATCGTGCGCGAGCTGAAGGACAAGGCGGGGGGTATCGTGCTCGGGCCGGCGGCCGCGGCGCAGGCTGCGCCCGTGGGAGCGAGCGCGGATGCGGCGTCGGCGCTGCTCAATCTCGGTTTCCGGCCGGCGGAAGCCGCGTCGGCGGTGACGGCGGCGGAGGAGGAACTCGGGGCCGGCGCCACGCTGGATGCGCTGGTCCGGCTGGCGCTGCGCAAGGCGGGGAAGAAGTGACGCGGCGGGCGGCCTGTTCCTGCGGCGCGCTGGCGATCGAATGCGCGGGCGAGCCGGTGCGTATCTCGGTATGCCATTGCCTCGATTGCCAGCGGCGCAGCGGTTCCGCCTTTGCGGCGCAGGCGCGATTCCCGATCGAACATGTCAGCGTGACCGGCACGCCGCGACAGTGGCGGCGGATCGGCAGCAGCGGCAGCGCGGCGGTCCATCATTTCTGCGACACCTGCGGCCTGACCTTGTTCTACGTGCTGGAGCGGCAGCCCGGACTGGTCGCCGTGGCGCTTGGCGCGTTCGCCGACCCGCAATTCCCGCCGCCGGCCTTCTCGGTCTATGAAAATCGGCGCCATTCCTGGGTGGCGATCACCGGCGAGGGAGTGATTCACGACTGATGAGTGCGCGGACGATCGGCGTGTACAGCCTGAAAGGCGGCGTGGGGAAGACGACGCTGGCGGTGAACCTCGCTTGGGCGTCGGCGACTTTGTCGTCACGGCGCACGTTGCTGTGGGATCTCGACGGGCAGGCAGCGTCCACCTGGATCCTCGGCCATGATCCCGAGGGGCGCGAGGCGGGGGCAGCGATCCGGCGCGAGGTGGACGCGCGGCGGCTAGTACGGCCGACCGCGATCGAGCGGCTCGATCTGCTGCCGGCGGACGCGTCGCTGCGCGAACTGGACGTCGCTTTTCATGCGCTCGACAAAAAGAACCGGCTGGCGCGGCTGGTCGAGGATCTGGGGCGCAATTACGAGCGGATCGTGATCGATTGCCCGCCGGGGCTGACCGATACATCGGACCAGATCATGCGCGCTGCCGATCTGGTGGTGGTACCGGTGATCCCCTCCGCCCTCTCACGCCGCGCGCTGGACACGATCGCGGCGCATGTGCAGCGTAAAAAGGGTCCCAAGGTAACGCTGGCGCCCGTCTTTTCGATGGTGGATCGCCGCCGCGCGCTGCACCGTGACGCTTTGGTGCAGCACCCGGACTGGCCGACGATCCCGATGGCGAGCGCATTCGAAACGATGACCGAACGCCGCGCGCCGCTGGGGGCGTTCGCTTCGCGCATATCGCCCGGCGTGGAGGCGGTGAGCGCATTGTGGCGCCGCATCGAAAGTGCGCTATCGGCGCTGAAATGACCGACACTGATCGCCTCATCACCCCTGCGCGCCGTGTGGAAGACGCCGACGCGGCGCTGCGGCCCAAGCGGCTGGACGAGTTCGTAGGGCAGGCGGCGGCGCGCGACAATCTGCGCGTGTTCATCGAAGCGGCGAAGTCGCGCGGCGATGCGCTGGATCATGTGCTGTTCTTCGGCCCACCGGGGCTCGGCAAAACAACGCTGGCGCAGATCGTTGCGCGCGAGATGGGGGTGGGGTTCCGCGCCACGTCCGGGCCGGTGATCGCCAAGTCGGGCGACCTTGCCGCGCTGTTGACCAATCTCGAGGACGGCGACGTGCTGTTCATCGACGAAATCCATCGGCTTCAGCCGGCCGTCGAGGAAGTGCTTTATCCCGCAATGGAAGATCGCGCGCTCGATCTGATGATCGGTGAGGGGCCATCGGCGCGCAGCGTGCGGATCGACCTGCCGCGCTTCACCCTGGTGGGCGCGACGACGCGGCAGGGGCTGCTGACGACGCCGCTGCGCGATCGCTTCGGCATCCCGGTCCGGCTGCAATTCTATACGGTGGAGGAACTGACGCGGGTGGTGACGCGCGCTGCCTCGCTGCTCGACCTGCATATCGCGCCCGATGGCGCGGCGGAGATCGCGCGCCGATCGCGCGGAACGCCGCGTATTTCCGGGCGGCTGCTGCGGCGCGTGCGCGATTTCGCTAATGTCGCCGGGGTGACCGAGGTGGATGCGACCGCCGCCGACCGCGCGCTCAACCGGCTGGAGGTGGACGGGCTCGGCCTCGACGCGATGGACCGCCGCTATCTGACGATGATCGCCGACATCTATCGCGGCGGGCCGGTGGGCGTGGAAACGCTCGCGGCGGGCCTGTCCGAGCCGCGCGACACGATCGAGGAAGTGATCGAGCCCTATCTGATCCAGCTGGGCCTGGTGGCGCGAACGGCGCGCGGGCGCGTCCTCAATGCCGGCGGGTGGAAACATCTCGGCCTGAACCCGCCGGCGGGCAGCCAGGAGGGACTGTTCGATTAACCGGGAGCCGCTGGCGATCAGCGGCGTTTGTTATGCGCAAGCAAGAGGATGACGATGACGAACACGCCGCCGGTGCCCCCCGCCAATCAGTCTCCCTATCCGATCCAGGAGCCCCCGCATCCGCCTGCGCCGCCGCGTGCAACTGAGGAATGGGCCGAGCCGGCATCGCGTGGCTGGTCACTTGGCAAGATCGTCGGCGCGGCAGCGGGCATCGGCGCCATCGCGATCGGTGTCGCTGCTGTGCTGTTCCCGCGCGATAGTGCCCCGACGCCGAAGAAGAAAAAGAACCGGAAAAGTTGACGTTCTGCTGCGATGCCGCGCAGCAAATGTTGCGTGGCACCCGGCGCACCCGCCTGCTAGCCAGAGCTTATGCTGTCCGCTGCCGCTTCCGCCCGTGAGATCCTGGTCAACTTGCATGACGTGATGGCGGCGCGATCGAACGCGCAAGCCAAGCTGAACCAGGTGGTGGAGATCATCGGTGAGGCGCTGGATAGCGAGGTCTGCTCGATCTACCTGCTTCGCGAGGGCGTGCTGGAGCTGTTCGCGACCCGCGGCCTCGCTGCAGACGCCGTCCATGTTACCAAGCTGGCGATGGGCGAAGGGCTGGTCGGCACCATTGCGCAGAACAATGAGGTGCTGAACCTCGACGAAGCGGCGAGCCACCCCGATTTCGCCTACAAGCCCGAAACGGGCGAGGATCGTTTCCACAGTTTCGCCGGCGTGCCGATCATCCGGCGCGAGCGCGCGGTCGGCGTGCTCGCGGTGCAGCATGCCGATCCGCGGCGCTACGCCGATATCGAGATCGAGGCGCTGCAGACGGTGGCGATGGTGCTCAGTGAGCTGATCGCCAACGCTGGGTTGATCGATCCGGCCGGACCCAAGGACCGCCCGCAGCAGTCCACGGCCAGCATCCGCCTTCCCGGGCAGAAACTGGTCGAAGGCATGGCGGCGGGCTGCGCGGTGTTTCACCAGCCGCGTATTCATATCGAGCACACGGTGGCTGAAGACATCGAGGCCGAGCGCCACCGCGTCTATGCGGCCTTCGACAAGATGCGCGAGCAGATCGACCGCATGACCCGCGAGGCCGAGTTCGGCGTCGGCGGCGAGCATGAGGAGGTGCTCGAAACCTATAAAATGTTCGCCTATGATGAAGGTTGGTCACGGCGCATCAACGAGGCAATTGATAGCGGCCTCACGGCAGAGGCGGCGATCGAGCGTGTGCAGCAGCGCACGCGTCAGCGCATGCGCCAGATCGACGATCCGCTGCTCGCCGACCGGATGCACGATCTGGAGGATTTGTCGAACCGGCTGCTGCGTATCGTCTCGGGCCAGATGGGCACGGCGGCGCAGATGGGCCTGCGGCAGGACACGATCCTGATCGCGCGCAACCTGGGGCCGGCGGAATTGCTGGAATATGATCGCCGGCGGCTGAAGGGTGTGATCCTCGAGGAAGGCTCGTTGACGGCGCACGTCACCATCGTCGCGCGTGCAATGGGCGTGCCGGTGCTCGGCCGCGTGCGCGAGGTGCGGCGGCAGATCACCGAGGGCGACCTGCTGCTGCTCGACGTCAACGAAGGGTCGGTGGTCGTCCGCCCATCAACGGCGATGGAGGAGGCGTTCGACGCCAAGCTGGCGCTGCGGCAGAAGCGGCGTGCGGCTTATGCCGCGCTGCGCGACGTGGCACCGACCACCAGGGACGGGCACCGGGTGACGGTGATGGTCAACGCGGGCCTGCGTGATGACGTGGGTGCGCTCGACGTGACCGGGGCGGACGGGATCGGGCTGTTCCGCACCGAATTCCAGTTCCTCGTGTCCGCCACCCTGCCACAGCGTGAGCGCCAGCAGCGGCTGTACCGCGAAGTGCTGGACGTGGCCGGCGAGCGCCCCGTGATCTTCCGCACCGTTGATATCGGCGGGGACAAGGCGCTGCCTTACCTGATCCAGGACGAGGATGAGGAAAATCCGGCGATGGGCTGGCGCGCGCTTCGGCTTGCGCTGGAACGCAACGGGCTGATGAAGGCGCAGGCCCGCGCGCTGATCGAGGCGGCGGCAGGGCGGACGCTCAACGTCATGTTCCCGATGGTCAGCGAAGCGTGGGAGTTTGCCGAGGCGCGTGACCTGTTCGAGCAGCAGCGCGCGTGGATCGCGACGCGCAACCGCCGCTTGCCGACCGAGATCCGCTATGGTGCGATGCTGGAGGTGCCGAGCCTTGCCTATCAGCTCGATTTGCTGCTGCCGCAGGTCGATTTCCTGTCGATCGGCACCAACGATCTGACGCAATTCCTGTTTGCTGCCGATCGCGCCAATCCCAAGCTGGCGGAGCGTTACGACTGGCTCTCCGCCTCGATCCTGCGCTTCATCCGATCGGTCATCGCGCCGGCGCGGGCGGCTGGCGTGCCGCTCGCGATTTGCGGCGAGATGGGCGGTCGGCCGCTGGAGGCGCTGGCGCTGATCGCGATCGGCATCGATCGCTTTTCGATCACCCCGGCTGCGGTCGGCCCGATTAAGGCAATGATCCGTACGCTGGATCGCGGCGCAGCAATGGCGGAGATGGAGCGGCTGCTCGCAGCGCCGCCGCGCGATCTGCGCGGCGCACTGTCCGTCTGGGCGGAGGCACAGGGCGTCGAATTGGGCTAAGCCACCGACCAAAAGAGGTGTGGCTCGATTGACACAGGTTGCCGCCTCTGTGAGACGTGCGGCCGAGGGCGGACGGGGTCCGGTCTGTCCCAAGCGGAGAAGCGAATGACTGACGCCGAGCGCAGCGACAACGCGACGCTCTTTCCACAACCCGTTGGCGAAAGGCTGCGCGCGGCTCGTGAGCGGCACGGCATGTCGCTGGCCGAGGTCGGCGCACGCACCCGCGTGCCCTTGCGCCATCTCGAGGCGATTGAAGCGTCCAATTACGGTGCGCTGCCGTCGCCAACCTATGCCGTGGGCTTCGTGCGGGCCTATGCGCGAGCGGTGGGCGAGGATGAGGTGACGCTCGCGCGTGATGTGCGCGTGGAGGCGCAGAACACGCCGCGCGCAACTCCGCAGTATCAGCCCTACGAGATTGCGGACCCGACCCGCGTGCCGAGCCGCGGGCTGGTGATTGTCGCTGCCGGGCTGGGTCTCGCGATTGTCGTGCTGGCGATGCTTTGGTTCGCCAGCGGACTTTTTCGCGGCGAAGACGGCGATGCGCCGGCCGGAACGCCGTCGGTTGCGGTTGCGGTACCTGCCGTTCAGCCGTCACCGACGCCGGCGTCGGGCGGCCACGTGACTCTGACTGCGACCGACGAGGTCTGGTTGCGGGTCTATGACGGCGCGAACAAGACGCTTTACCTCGGGACGATGAAGCCGGGCGAGCGCTTCGACGTGCCGGCGGAGGCGGACAATCCGATGATCAACGTCGGGCGGCCCGACAAATTACAGGTGACGCTGAACGGCTCCAACCTGCCACCGCTCGGCAGCGGCGCGCGTCCGATCAAGGACGTGCCGGTTAGTGCCACTGCGCTTGCCGCACGGGATAGTGGCGCGGCTGCCCCTGCCGCAGCGCCGACGCCGGGGGCGGCTGCGCCGACCGCCGGCGCGTCCGTTCCCCCCGCCTTTGCCTCGCCTTCGCCAGCTGGAAACTGATCGTCCTTAAGGCTGGCGACAGGCGTGCGGGTGTAGGTATAGCGGGTTGTTAACCCACACCGGGGGGTGTTTGATTGATGCGTAGGTTCCTCGTTGCACTGATGCTCGCCGGGGTGGCGACCCCCTCCGTCGCTCAATCGGGGCTTGAAGGCCGCGTGGGCCGGCTCGAGAGCGAAATGCGGGCCGTGCAGCGCAAGGTGTTTCCGGGCGGGGCAGGTGCGTACCTGGAGCCGCAGGTCCGTGCGCCGCAGGCTGCGCCTGAGGAGATCGGCGCACCATCGTCGAGCGCGGTGCTTGACCTAACGCAACGCGTATCGTCGCTGGAAGCCCAGATTGCGTCGATGACTGGTCAGATCGAGCAGACGCAATATCGCATGCGCCAGCTGGAGGACCAGTTCGCCGCATACAAGAAGGCGACGGATGCGCGGTTCGGTAGTGGCAGGACCGACGTCGAGGGCGGCGGCGAGGGCGGCCCGATCGTGCCACCTGCGTCGCGCCCGGCAAGGACCTCGCCGGCATCGGCAACACCGCGCCCTTCTGGCAGTCTGGAAGCGCAGGTGGCCGAGCGTACGCCCGCTGCGGGCGGGATCGAGAAGCCGTCAACGGGCCAGCCCGACGAGGACGAATATATCTACGGCTATCGGCTGTGGACGGCAAAGCGCTACGCCGAAGCGGCCGAGCAGTTGAAGAAGGTCGTGGCCACCTACCCCAAGTCGCGGCGGGCCAGCTTTGCGCAAAACCTGCTCGGGCGCTCTTATCTGGACGACGGCAAGCCGAGCCTCGCCTCCATCGCGTTCTATGACAATTACAAGAAGATGCCGGATGGCGAGCGCGCGCCCGACAGCCTGTATTTCCTTGGGCAGGCGCTGATCAAACTCAACAAGCCGGCGGACGCCTGCAAGGTCTATGGCGAGTTGATTGACGTATATGGCGACAAGATCGGTCAGGGCATGAAGGACGACGTGGCGCGCTCGCGAACCTCCGCCAAGTGCAAGTGAACGCGTGGCCGACGCTGCTGACGTTGCGCGTTTCCGACAGGATCTGATCGCGCTCACCTATGAAGCGCCAACCCGTGAACGACCGATCGGCGTGGCGATTTCCGGTGGGCCGGACAGCATGGCGCTGCTCTTGCTTTCCGCATTGGCCTTTCCCGACGCGACGGTAGCTGCCACCGTGGATCATGGCCTGCGCCCCGGATCGGCGGATGAGGCGCGCATGGTAGCGGCGGAAGCGGCGCGATTGAATGTGCCTCACGACGTGCTTGCCGTTGCCGAACCGATCTCAGGCTCCAGCCTTCAGGCGCGCGCGCGCGACGCTCGTTACGGCTTGCTGGCGGCCTGGGCGGACCGGCAGCGTGCGATGGCGGTCGCCACCGCTCATCACGCTGACGATCAGGCGGAGACGTTTCTGATGCGCGCCGCGCGTGGCTCCGGCATCTCGGGCCTGGCGGCGATCCGGCCGGGGAGCGTCATCGCTGGCGCCGCGGTGGTCCGCCCCCTGCTTGGGTGGCGCCGCGCGGCACTGCGCGCGACTGTCCGCCGCGCTGGCCTGCCCTTCGTCGATGATCCGGCGAACACTGACCTCCGGCATGATCGCACGCGTTTCCGCTCGCTCCTCGGTCACAATGAATGGCTCGATCCGCCGGCGCTCGGACGAACCGCAGCTGCGGTGGCCGAGGCGGAACGCAGTCTGGGTGAACTCGCGGCGTTGTTCTGGCGCGAGCGTGTGGTCATTGCGGAAGAAGTGGTGACGATCGATCCGCAGGGCTTGCCGCGTGATACGCTGCGCCGCCTGGCGCGGCGTGCAATCGCCAATGTGCGTGCGGCGGGAAGTATCGCCGCCCCGCCGTTCGACGATTCCGCAAATGTCGAACCGTTGCTCGATGCCTTGCGCGCAGGCCGCCGCGCAACCCATGGTGGCGTGGCGGCGGCCGTGCGACGCGGCATTTGGCACTTCCGCCCGGCACCGCCGCGCCGATCACTCTGATCGGCGGAATTCCGCCCCCCGTTCCATTGCCATTAACTTAGCGGAGCCTACATTGCGCTTGTTGAAAGGTAGCGCATGAACGACAACGACAAGCAGTCCGGCGATGGTGGAGGCAACGGCCCCAATCCGTGGATGAAAAGCCTGCTCATCTGGGTAGGTATTCTCCTGTCGCTGGCCATCGTCGTAACGATGTTCGATGGACGTACCAGCGCCGCGACCGGCAATTCGATCGCCTATTCGGCCTTCCTCGACAAGGTCGATGAAGGCACCGTCAAGGACGTCGTGATCTCGCGCGACCAGATTTCGGGCACGCTGTCGAGCGGCGAAAAGTTCCGCACCGATCCCGTTTCCGATCCGGCGCTGACCGATCGCCTGCGCAAGGCGGGCGTGGAGATTTCGGGCAAGCGCGATGAGGGGCCGTCGATCTGGCAATATATGCTGGTTCAGGCGCTGCCGTTCCTGCTGTTCCTCGGCATCGCCTTCTTCGTCGTCCGCCAGATGCAGAAGGGCGGCGGTGCGGGCGGGGCGATGGGCTTTGGGAAAAGCCGCGCCAAGATGCTGACGCAAAAGGAAGGAAAGGTAACTTTCGCCGACGTCGCCGGCATCGACGAGGCGCGCGAGGAGCTGGAGGAGATCGTCGAGTTCCTCAAGGATCCGTCGCGCTTTGCTCGCCTTGGCGGCAAGATCCCCAAGGGCGCGCTGCTGGTCGGCTCGCCCGGCACCGGCAAGACGCTGCTCGCCCGCGCGATCGCGGGTGAGGCAGGCGTGCCCTTCTTCACCATTTCGGGTTCGGACTTCGTCGAAATGTTCGTCGGCGTCGGTGCAAGCCGCGTGCGCGACATGTTCGAACAGGCCAAGAAAAGCGCGCCGTGCATCGTCTTCATTGACGAAATCGACGCCGTCGGCCGCCATCGCGGCGCTGGCCTCGGCAACGGCAATGACGAGCGTGAACAGACGCTCAACCAGCTGCTGGTCGAGATGGACGGCTTCGAGGCCAACGAAGGCATCATCATCATCGCGGCGACCAACCGCCCCGACGTGCTCGATCCCGCGCTGCTTCGTCCGGGCCGCTTCGACCGTCAGGTCGTTGTGCCGCGGCCCGACATCGAAGGTCGCGTGAAGATCCTCGAAGTGCACATGAAGAAGGTGCCGCTGGCACCCGACGTCGACAGCCGCACCATTGCGCGCGGCACGCCGGGCTTCTCGGGCGCGGATCTAGCCAACCTCGTCAACGAGGCAGCGCTGACGGCGGCGCGCAAGGGCAAGCGGCTGGTCGCCATGGCCGAGTTCGAGGAGGCCAAGGACAAGGTCATGATGGGCGCCGAGCGGCGCTCCATGGTGATGACCGAGGACGAGAAGCGCATGACCGCCTATCACGAGGCGGGTCACGCCATCGTCGCGCTGCACGAGCCGGCATCCGACCCGATCCACAAGGCGACGATCATCCCGCGTGGCCGCGCGCTGGGCATGGTGATGCGCCTGCCGGAACGCGACAGCTACAGCTATCACCGCGACAAGATGTACGCGAACCTCGCGGTGGCGATGGGCGGTCGGGTCGCCGAGGAGATCATCTTCGGCTACGACAAGGTGTCGTCGGGAGCTTCGGGCGACATCCAGTACGCCACTGGCCTGGCGCGTGACATGGTCACCAAATGGGGCATGTCCGACAAGGTCGGCCCGGTCGACTATGCGCAGCCGGAGGGCGAGAGCTTCCTTGGCTATTCGTCTTCGCAGCCGACGCACATGTCGAACGAGACGGCGCAACTGATCGATTTCGAGATCAAGTCGATCGTCGAGGGGGGTCTGGCGCGCGCCAAGACCGTGCTGACCGAGCATAGCGACCAGCTCCATCTGCTCGCAGAGGCGCTGCTCGAATATGAGACTCTGTCGGGCGACGAGATCAAGAAACTGATCGCTGGCGAAGGCATCGGACGGGTGGATCAGCCGAAGAAATCTTCGATGCCGACCGTGGGCACGTCGATTCCCAAGACGCGGCGGCCGCAGGGGCCGTTCAGCAACCCTTCTCCCGCAGGGGCCTGACGCCTTACTTCTGACGTTGCGCGCGACATGATCGGCCGCCCCGCAGGGCGGCCGATTTGCGTTTCAGTGATGCTCTCCCGTCTCGGCGGAGGGCAAGAGCGATCAGTATTTGCTGATTTCCACAGGCAGCTTGCGATAGCCGTGGACGAAGCACGCCGACACGCGCTCCGGCGCGCCAGCGACGTTCACCCGCATCCGGCGGATGGCCATCTCCTCCAGGAGGATGCCGATCTGTAGCTCGGCGAGACGCGCCCCGACGCAACGGTGGATGCCGTGACCGAAGGCGAGGTGGCGCCGGGCGTTGGACCGGTCGACGATCAGTTTGTCGGCGTCCTCGCCGAACACGCTCTCGTCGCGGTTGCCGGAAATGTACCAAAGCGCGAGCTTGTCGCCGGCCTTGATCTGCTGCCCCATCAACTCGGTGTCCTGGGTCGCGGTGCGGCGCATGTGGGCGAGCGGAGTTTGCCAGCGGATAAGTTCGCTCACCGCATTGGGGATCAGCGACGGATCAGCCTCCAGCTTGCCGCGCTGGTCCGGATATTTGTCGAGGCCATAGGCGAGGCCGGACATGGTGTTGCGCGTGGTGTCGTTGCCGCCGACGATCAGCAGGATCAGGTTCCCGATGAACTCATTGTCGTCCATCTCGCGCATCGCGTCAGAGTGAATCATCATGCTGATGAGATCGGGTTGGAGCGGCTTGTTGACGCGCTCGTTCCACAAGCGACGAAAATAGCTGCCGCATTCGTACATGTGCATCAGCCGCTGCTGGCGCAGTTCGTCATTCTTGATGATCTCGATATCGCCCGCCCAATCGGACCAGAAGGTGAGCTTTCGGCGGTCCTCCCAAGGGAAATCAAACAGGATGGCGAGCATCCCCGTCGTCAACTCGATCGAGACGGTGTCGACCCAGTCAAATTCCTGCCCCCAAGGCAGCCGATCGAGCACCTCGGCGGTCCGGTGGCGGATGTCGGCCGACATGCGCGTCATTTCGGATGGGGTGAAGGCAGGGGAAACGGTGCGGCGCTGCGCGGTGTGGACGGGGCGATCGCGCGCGATAAACATCGGCATGCGCACCGCATTGGGATCGTCCTCATCGAAATTGGCGATGGTGATGCCGCCAGCTTCCGAAGAATAGAGATCCGGCAGCGACTCGACCTCGACGATCGGCTTGTAGGTGGAGACCGACCAATAGGGGCCAAACTCTGATTCGGGGACGTAGTGAACCGGGGCTTCGGCGCGCAGGCGGGCGAAAGGCTCGCGCCAGGTGTCGTCGCGGTATAGCTCCGGCCGGCTGACGTCGAACGGGTCGGTCGCCCGAGTCGCTTCCCTGGCAAGCGTCGCCATCATCTCTCTCCCGGTTATTATTGGTGCAAGAGAAACCCCAATTGACAATTCTGTCAATAGCCGGTGCGATCACCCGCGCGGCGGAACAGCTTCTTCCATGCCCCTGCCGGACTGCCAGATTGCAGCACGCCGCGGCGGAACAGGCGCGCGCCAACCGTGATGAAGATCGTGACCCACAGCAACTGCCAGGCGAGCGCGGCGAGGTGCGGCCACAGGTCCGGCGCGTTCGCCGCATGGCCGGCCATGGCGAAGGGCGAGGAGAGCGGGAACAACTCGGCCGCGGTTGCAATCCAGCTTCCCGGCTTCGAGGCGGCGGCGGAAGAAAGGGCAAACATGCCGACCTGAAGAATGGTGATCGGCAGGGAGAGCATCTGGATTTCACGCATCGTCGATGCCTGCGCGCCAATGCCGAGGAAGACCGAGCCGAGCAGCAGATAGGCAGTGGTGAAATAGGCCGCAAACAGGAGCGCAAAGGTGCTAAACCCGACAGCAGGGGTGAGTTCAGCGATGTTCACGTCGGGCGGCAGCAGCGCGCCAATCTGGCTCACTACCGTGCCCCAGAAGCCGACAAACAGCACCGCAACGCCGAACATGCCGAGCAATTTGCCCAGGAACACGCTTTCGAGGGGCACCGCGGCGGCCAGCACCTCGATGACCTTGTTGTTGCGCTCCTCCGCCATGGTGCCGACCACCTGACCCGAGAGGAACAGTGTGAGGAAGAAGATGCCGAACACCGCGAAGAAGGCAGACGCATTGCGACCGCCGAGTGAGGGCGCTTCGCGAGCGTTGCGAGTAAAGGTGGGGCGGCTGAGCTGTGCAGCGCCGGTACGGTCGACGCGAAGCGCCTGTTCGGCGAGCACGGCAAGGTAACGCGCTGGACGATGGCTGCGGCCGAACAATATTCCAGGTGCCTCAAGCGGGCCGTGCAGCACCGCGACCACGTCGCCGTCACGCGTGTTGAGAGCCGCCTTTGCTTGAGCGGCGGTGTCGCGTTCCGGTGTGCGGATGTCTAGCGGGGGCGGGTTGGCTTCCTCGCTGAACAGCCGGCGCAACTGGCGATCGGCCGCGACCAGCGCCGCGGCATTGCGCGGCTCCGCGATGGCGACCAGCCGTTCCTTCTGGGCCGAGCCGGCTGATACCGATGCGGCGCCAAGGCCCCCGATCGCGCCGAACGATCCCATGATGACGGGTGCGAACAGGAACAGCAGAAAGATCGGGGTGAAGACGGTGGCCGTGAAATCGCGTCGGGCGATCGTCAGCGTCTGGCGCAGGCGGCGGCCGAATTGGCTTTGCGGCGCGCTCATTCGGACGGCTCCGCCGCAGCCTCGCCCACGATGCGGACAAAGGCCTCGTGCAGGCCAGGGCGCTCGATCGACAGGCCGGATATGCCGTAGCCTAGGTCGATCAGCCGCTTGAGCAATGCTTCAATCCCGCTGTGTGGCAGTTCGAAGCGCCAGCCATCGCCGTCCGGGCGCGCGTCGGCGGGGAGTTGCTCGCGCAACCCCTCGCGCGGGGAATTCGGCACGTAATGCACCTGCTGCGGCAAGGTGCCGCGTGCCTCGGCAACCGTGCCTTCGAAGCGCTGCTTGCCATGGGCAATGATCGCCAGCCGGTCGCACAAGCGCTGGGCGTGGGCCATGACATGGGTGGACAGGACGATGGTCGCGCCGCGATCACGCTCGGCGAGGATCAGCGACTCGAGCCGTTCCTGATTGACGGGGTCGAGGCCCGAGAAAGGTTCGTCGAGCACCAGCAGGTCGGGCTGATGGACGATCGAGCCGAGCAATTGCACAAGCTGCGCCATGCCCTTGGATAGCTTGCGGATCTTGTCGTCCGCGGCGTGCCCGAGGCCGGCAGTCTCCAGCAGCGTCGCGGCGCGGGCGCGGCCTTCGCGCCAGGGAAGGCCGCGGAGCGCACCCATGAAGGCAATCGCGTCGCGCGCCTTCATCGCAGGGTACAGTCCGCGCTCCTCGGGCAGATAGCCGACACGGTCGCTGGCGTCGCGTGGGTGGCGCATGCCGAGCAGGTGGCGCTCGCCTGTGTCGGGTTCGATGATGCCGAGCAGCATGCGCAAGGTAGTGGTCTTGCCGGCGCCGTTGGGGCCAAGCACGCCATAAACGCTCCCTTGCGGGACAATGAGATCGAATCCATCGACCACACGACGCCCACCGAACCGCTTCACCAATCCCTTAGCGACAATCACGGGATCTGCGGTGTGCGCCACGGCCATGGCCATGTTGCTAGCGGGTCGGCGTCGGCGAATCCACCCGTCGGGCGTGTTTCACTTCTCGCCGCAACGCAGCAAAACTTGATTACATTCCGCAGACGCGAAGAAACAATGGCGCTCCTATATCCTGTCGCTAACGATGAGGAGCAAGTTTAGATGGGCCGTGAGCGTAGAAAATCGGACGGTTCGGACGCTGAGCCTTTCTGGTCGTCGGTGTTCTTTTTAAGCTTTGGTATCGCATTGTTGCTGTTCCTTGTGGCTATCGAGCACCAGAACTGGTTCACGTTGAAGCCCGCTACTGGAACAGCGGAGGCGATGTCCTATGCCTCCGCGATCAACGGCACGAAAAGTTGACGTTGAATTTGACCGCGCTGTGAGGGCGTAGGTTCCTGTTTATCGCTGCGATTAGAGATGCCGCGCAACCAGCGTGCGGTTTTGCGGACCGGAGGCGAAGTGGAAGCGCATCGGCAAAGATTAGTCGTGCTCCAGCGGCAGTCAAGACAAGCTGAGCACTGGCCACTCTCGAGAAGGTAGCGGCGGGCTGGTATTATTTCCCGCCCTCGCGCCGTGTCAGCGCGGCCACGCAACTGGCCCGGTCGATCGCGCGGCCGTCGGGCTGGCGCGCATCGACATAGGTGACGCGCGGTTCGGCCGAACCCTTCGGGTACAGATAAGTATCCAGCACGCAGATGCGGCTCTGGAACTGGAGCTTGCGTGCGGTGCCTTCGCGCACGTCGGCGTCGGGTTGGCCGAACAAGCGGACGAGTTGGTTCGCATTCTGCCCGATCACGCGTTCCAGTCCGACGCCGCTGTACGTGATTGGCACCGGCCCGGCGCGTTCGGGCGCACTGCCGACGGCGGTCGCGCAGCCGGACATCAGGACGAGGAGGACGGGGGCGGCAACGCGGGTCATCGACGGCTCCGGTGATAGAAATGTGTGGCCATGGCCGCGCCGAGCACCGGCGCGAGAATGTTGGCGAACGGGATCAGAAACAGCGCGGTTGTCGCAAGGCCAAGCAGGAAACGCCGTGCCGACGTGGTGCGCCGCCAGTCGCGCATCGCTTGGGGCGTCAAGTGGCGCGCGGACACCATGTCGCCAAGATCGCGGCCGAGCAGCCAGGCGTTCACTGCCAGGAACAGCGCGGCAGTACCGATCCCTGTCGCCAGCAGCAGGAGGTAAAGCGGCGCGAGCAGCAGGTTGACCGCAACGAAGCGACCGGCCGAGCCCAGCCCCATGCGTAGCGAGCGGGCCAGCGGGACATCGCGCGCGCTGGCCAGTGCCTCTGGATAATGTTTGCGCTCCACCGCCGCGACAATCGTGTCGGCAAATAGTCCCACCACCGCAATTGCGACAGCGCGGAACAGCAGCCACAATGCCACCACGGTGATAACCAACGAGGCGGCGGAGGCGAGCGCGCCACCATGGGTCCAGCTGGCGAGCAGCGTATCGGCTCCCCACCACACGCCCGCGCCAAGCAGGATGAAAATCCCGAGCGTCAACGCGAGGCTTTTCGCGAGCACCGCCAGCACCGCACGATCGCCGATCTGGCCGAGGCTGAGGGCAAGGGCGGTGAACATTGCGGCGGAAATGCGCGCGGTCGCGCGGTTGCGCAAGACGGGTCCGGCATTTACGGCCGCGCGCAACGCTCACCCCATCCGGGATCGGAGATCCTTCGTTTGACCCAGCCTTCCTATGACGTCGTCGCGATCGGCAATGCCATCGTCGACATCCTCTCCCCCGCCACCGACGCCTTTATCGCGGACATTGGCATGACCAAGGGGGCGATGGCGCTGGTCTTCTCGCCGGAGGAAGCCGATGCGCTGTACGGCAAGATGGGGCCGGGGCAGGAAGTGTCTGGCGGATCGGCGGCGAACACGATCGCGGGCATGGCGGCGCTGGGCGGCAAGTGCGCCTTTATCGGTCAGGTGGCGGACGATCAGCTTGGCGCCGTGTTCGCGCACGACATTCGCGCGGCCGGCATCCGCTTCGACACCGAAGCACGCGCCGGCAGCCCGACGACGGGGCGCTGCCTGATCTTCGTGACGCCCGATGGGCAGCGCACGATGAACACCTTCCTTGGCGCATCGCACTATCTGCCGGCCGAGGCGCTCGACCGCGCGCTGATCGCGGACGCCAAATATCTGTATCTCGAGGGGTATCTTTGGGATCCGGAAGAACCGCGGGCGGCGATGCGCGCCGCCATCGACGTGGCGCGCGCAGCGGGCCGCAAGGTCGCCTTCACGCTTTCGGCCGAGTTCGTGATCGACCGCCACCGCGATGCCTTCCACCAGCTGATCGATGCTGGCGAGATCGACGTGCTGTTCGGCAACGAGGCGGAGATCGTGTCGCTGACGCAGGCGGCGGATACCGAGGCCGCGATCGCGGCAATCAAGGACAAGGTGCCGCTGGTAGTGGTCACTCTGAGCGAGCAGGGCGCCTGCGCGATTGCGGGCAATGAGCGGGTACAGGTGCCGGCGGCGCCGGTCGACAAGGTGGTTGACACGACAGGCGCGGGCGATCTGTTCGCGGCGGGCTTCCTCCACGGGCAGGCGCAGGGCTGGGGGCTTGAGCGCTCGCTGCGGCTCGGCGCGGTCTGCGCGGCGGAAGTGATCAGCCACTTCGGTGCGCGGCCCTTGGCGGACCTGAAGGCGCTGGCGGCGGAAGTCTAAGCGCTACGCCATGCCGGGCCGAGCCCGGCACGGCGAAGGTCGTTTGTGCGCCCAGCAATCCCGTTCGCCCTGAGCGTGTCGAAGGGCTGCCCTTCTCCCGAGAGGAAGGGCAGGGCTTCGACAAGCTCAGCCCTAACGGCGGCGAGGGTCAGCCCCCGCAATCCGCCTTCCACCGCGCGTTCATCTCGGCGTCGGTGTCGAGCTGCGAGGCGAGCGTCACTGCTCCATCCTTGACGATGAACCTTTCATAGCCGGTCCGGCCCATGCCGACGCTGGCGTTCACCTCGCCGCATACCGCCCCGTCATGCGCCGTAACGCCTTTGAACTGGGCGCTTTCCGGCAGCTTCAGTTGCTGCCGGACGGTTTCGGTGCCCTCACGCACGCGTGCGACCTCGCTTGCGTCCGGCTCCACGCCGCAGCCCGCGAGCAACAGCATGAAGGCAATCGCGCGCTTCACTGGCCTGCCCCGATCGCTGGGCCGGGCTTGAGCAATTCCAGCGCGGCGGCGGTCATCGCGGTTGCGCCGGTTACCACCACCGGCTCGGGTGTGATCCTGAACAAGGGCGAGTGGTGCGAGGGCACGGGTGGGCCACCGTTCCTGGCCGCGTCGATCTCCGCCTTGGGTGTGCCGCCAACGGCGAAGTAATAGCCCTTCACCCCGGCATCGGGCTGAACGAAATAGGCGAAATCCTCCGCGCCCATGCCGTTCTGCTCGAACGGCAGTACATTGGGCGCGCCGAGCGTCTGCGTCATGACCGCGTTCAGGCGGCGGGCGAGCTGGGCGTCGTTGATCGTCGTGGGCGTGCCTTCGATTACCGTCACCACCGGCATCTTGTCCTTGGGCATGCCGTTCATCACGCCCACGCCCTCGGCGATCCGCTTGATGCCCGCGACCAGCTGTGCGCGGGTTTTTTCGTCATTGGCGCGCACCGTCACCTGAAGCTTGGCCTCGTCGGTGATGATGTTGTGCTTCAGCCCGGAGTGGAACGAGCCGACCGTGATGACACCGGGGAGCAGTGGCTGGCGTTCGCGGCTGATCAGGCCTTGCAGCGCGATGACGATCTGCGAGGCCATGTACACCGGATCCTTGCCGGCATGCGGGCTTGCTCCATGCGCGCCGATCCCGGGCACGACGATGTCGATCGAATCGGAGGAGGAATATTGAATTCCCTCGCTGGCGGAGATCTTGCCGGTCTCCAGCCCGGCCGCGACGTGATAGGCGAGCGCATAATCTGGCTTGGGGAAGCGCGTGTACAGTCCGTCAGCGACCATCGCCTTGGCGCCAGCGACGCGCTCCTCCGCCGGCTGGCCGACGAACACCACCGTGCCGTTCCAGCGATCCTTCATTGCGGCGAGCCGACGCGCGGTGGCGATCAGGCCGACGACGTGTGTGTCATGGCCGCAGGCGTGCATCACCGGCGCCTCGACGCCATCGACGCCGACCTGACGCACCGTCGAGGCGTTCGACAGGCCCGATTTCTCCTGCACGGGGAGGCCGTCCATGTCGGCGCGGATCATCACGGTCGGGCCGGCGCCGTTCTTCAGCACGCCGACCACACCGGTCTGGCCGATCTTCTCGGTCACCTGCATGCCGGGTATCTTGCGCAGCTCGGCGGCGATCGCCGCGGCGGTCTTCGTCTCGCGGAACGACAGCTCGGGACTGCGGTGGAACTGATCCCACAGCTTGCCGAGGTCGCGATCGTAATCGGCCTTTATCTGCGCCTGGTAATCAGGCGCTGCCGCTACGGGCGTGGCAACGGCGGCGAGTAGAGCGGCGATGACGGTATTGCGCATGCGAATCCCCCTTTGTTGCGCGCAGCATAGCTGGCGGAGCCCAGGGGTGAAGAGTGATCCACATTCCACGTCGCCCCGGCTTGATCCGGGGATCTCGCTACCCTCGCACTCTGGAGTTGAAGCGGGACACCGGTTCAAGGCCGGGTGACAGTAGTGAACTCAATCGACGAAGGCGCGCTCGATCACGAACTGGCCGGGGTTGGCGTTGGAGCCTTCGGTCATGCCGAGTCCTTCCAGCATTTGCGCGGTCTCGCGGATCATCGCGGTGGAGCCGCACAGCATCACGCGGTCCGTCTCCGGATCGAACTGCGCGGGCCCGGTCACCGGCGGGGCGAAGAGGCGGCCGTCGGCGATCAAGTCGGTGATCCGCCCCTTGGTCTCGAACTCCTCGCGGGTCACGGTCGGAATATAATGGAATTGTTCCTGCGCCTGATCGCCGATCAGCGGATCGTCCGCTAGCCGCGCGCCTAGTTCCTCACGGAAGGCGAGATCGTTCACGCGACGCACTCCGTGGACGACGATGATCTGGTTGAAGCGCTCGTACACTTCGGGATCGCGGGCGAGGCTGAGGAAAGGTGCCAGCCCAGTGCCGGTCGAGAGCAGCCACAGCCGCTCGCCGCCAAGTAAAGCATCGCACACCAGGGTGCCGGTCGGCTTCTTGCCCATGTATAGCTGGTCGCCGGGCTGGATCGCCTGAAGGCGGCCGGTCAAGGGGCCGTCCTGCACCTTGATCGACAGAAATTCGAGCTCGTCCGAATAGGACGGGCTGGCAATCGAATAAGCGCGCATCACCGGCTTGGGATCATCATTCTCCCCCGGCAGGCCGATCATGATGAATTCGCCCGAGCGGAAGCGCAGCGACGACGGGCGATCGACTGCAAAGCTGAACAAATGCTCGTTCCAATGGCGCACCCATTTGACGTTGACCGTCAGGAAAGCCTTGTGGTCGGGGATCAACTTGGGTTCTTCAAGCACGGTCAACGATCTCGCTCCTCGATGACGCCCTGTGCGAGAGGCGGCGCCATCCATTCATCGGCAGTCTTCAACACCTGACCACCATTTCGGTTATCAACTACGTCGTCGTCCTGCGCTCCGGCCGCAAGCAAGAAAAGCTCGCACCCCGGAAAGCCGGCCACGCGCCGTACAGCTAGCGACACGTGCCAACAACGGCCAAGTAGGTGTAGCACGGCGCCAGCGCAACGCGCCGCCGATTGGCGCTCCCTCGTTGCTCTTCCGTTCCAGCTGGCGCGCCCCCATATTCACGCCATGGCGATCCAGATCCGTACCACGCTTGCCGAGCCCGAGACGGGCGACAATTTTGTCCCTCACCGTCCGCAGCGCCCCCAGAAGGTGGAGGGTGGCAGGCCGTTCAAGCTGGTGTCTGATTATCAGCCCGCGGGTGACCAGCCGACCGCGATCGCAGAGCTCGTCGCGGCCGCCAAGGCGGGCGAAAAGGACCAGGTGCTGCTGGGCGTCACTGGCTCGGGCAAAACCTTCACCATGGCCAAGGTGATCGAGGCGTTGCAGCGCCCCGCGCTGATTCTCGCCCCAAACAAGATCCTGGCCGCGCAGCTCTATGGCGAGTTCAAGTCGTTCTTTCCCGAAAATGCCGTCGAGTATTTTGTCAGTTACTATGACTATTATCAGCCCGAGGCCTACGTCCCCCGGTCCGACACGTACATCGAGAAGGAAAGCTCGGTGAACGAGGCGATCGACCGGATGCGCCATTCGGCCACCCGATCGCTGCTGGAGCGCGACGACGTGCTGATCGTCGCCTCGGTCTCGTGCCTGTACGGCATCGGATCGGTCGAAACCTACTCGGCGATGATCTTCGACCTGAAGAAGGGCCAGACCGCCGATCAGCGCGAGATCGTGCGCAAGCTCGTTGCGCTTCAGTACAAGCGCAACGATGCGGCGTTCGCGCGGGGTAATTTCCGTGTTAAAGGAGACAATCTGGAGATTTTTCCGTCACATCTGGAAGATGCGGCGTGGCGGATCAGCTTTTTCGGCGACGACATCGAGGAAATCGTCGAATTCGATCCGCTCACCGGCAAGAAGGCGGCGAGCATGAACTCGGTGCGGGTCTATGCCAATTCGCACTATGTCACGCCCGGTCCGACGATGAAGCAGGCGACCGAAGCGATCCGCCACGAGCTGACCGAGCGGCTCAAGGAGATGGAGGCGGAAGGCAAGCTGTTGGAGCACCAGCGGCTGGAGCAGCGCACCAATTTCGATCTGGAGATGATCGCCGCCACCGGCAGCTGCAATGGCATCGAGAATTACAGCCGATTCCTAACCGGCCGTCTGCCCGGCGAGCCGCCGCCCACCCTGTTCGAATATCTCCCCGAGAACGCCCTGCTGTTCGTCGACGAAAGCCACCAGACGGTGCCGCAGATCGGCGCGATGGCGCGCGGCGATCACCGGCGAAAGATCACGCTGGCGGAATACGGCTTTCGCCTGCCGAGCTGCATCGACAACCGCCCGCTTCGCTTTAACGAATGGGACGCGATGCGCCCGCAGACCGTCAGCGTCTCGGCGACACCGGGCGGCTGGGAGATGGAGCAGACCGGCGGCGTCTTTGCCGAACAGGTGATCCGCCCAACCGGCCTCATCGACCCGCCGGTCGAGATCAAGCCGGTCGAGGAGCAGGTGCAGGATTGCATCGTCGAATGCCGCAAGACCGCCGAGCTCGGCTACCGCACGCTCGTCACCACGCTGACCAAGCGGATGGCCGAGGATTTGACCGAATATATGCACGAGGCGGGCGTTCGCGTGCGCTACATGCACTCGGACGTCGAGACGCTGGAACGTATCGAGCTGATCCGCGATCTTCGGCTCGGGGTGTATGACGTGCTGATCGGCATCAACCTGTTGCGCGAAGGGCTCGACATTCCCGAATGCGGTCTGGTGTGCATCATGGACGCTGACAAGGAAGGTTTCCTGCGCTCGGAAACATCGCTGATCCAGACGATCGGCCGCGCCGCGCGTAACGTCGACGGGCGCGTGATCCTCTACGCCGATCGGATCACCGGCTCGATGGAGCGGGCGATGAACGAGACCGCGCGTCGTCGCGAGAAGCAAGAAGCGTACAATCGCGAGCACGGCATCACGCCGATGACGGTGCGCAAGAACATCGGCGACATCATCGCACACGTCGCCTCCAAGGATCAGGTCACCGTTCCGATCGACGAGGAGCGGCCGCACATGGTCGGCCACAATCTGCGCGCCTATATCGAGGAGCTGGAGAAGAAGATGCGCAAGGCCGCATCCGACCTCGAGTTCGAGGAAGCCGGCCGCCTGCGCGACGAAATCCGCAACCTGGAACAGGAAGAGCTTGGCCTACCGGTGCACGAGCAAAAGGCGCCGCTGATGGGGCGCAGCAATGAAGGCAAGCCGGGGACGCGCAAGACGCGCTACGGCAAGCAGCAGCAGATGCGGATGGCGAAGCGGCGGTAGGGCCGAAGAAGAGCTCAATTCGGATCTAAACTCTTGCTGATCCAGTGCCGGTGCGTGTCTTAGGTGCTGTTATCCCGGGGGCGCAGCCATGATCCTGTCTTTCGCCGATCCCGAAACGAGTGCATCTTCCGATTTCGGCGCAGTCGCAAGCTGCCGCCGGACATTCAACAGACAGCGCGTCGCAAGCTCGGCTTCCTGCATGATGCCGAGCGGCTGGACGACATGCGCGTGCCGCCCGGCAATCGGCTGGAACAGTTGAAGGGCTTCGACCCTCCACGATATAGTGTTCGGATCAACGATCAGTGGCGGATCACGTTTGACTGGTCGGGTGGACGCGCGGAGCATGTCCGGATCGAAGACTATCACCGCTGACGACGACGGGCTGCTGGATAACATCCATCCGGGCGACATCCTGCGCGAGGATTTTCTGATCGGCAGCGAGGTTCCGGTGCAGGAGGTGGCGTTGGGCGCGCAGATCGACCCTGCGGTGCTGGAGGCCGTGCTCACCTGCAGCCGCGATGTGGACGCATCGCTGGGTGCCCGTCTGACACGCTACTTCGGTATGTCCGACGGATTTTTCCTGCGGCTGCAGAACAGCTACGACATGGAGGACGTGGTCCGTAACGAGGCGGACGCCCTCGCTAAAATCGTCCGCCGTGCGGCCTGAATCCGCCGCTCACCCCAGCGACAGATCCTCGCCGCTCACCCCGTAATAGCCAGCGACGCGATCGGCATAAGCCTGATCGAAATGCGGCGCGTTGTTCGCCCAGCTTGGCCCGCCTTCGAGCATGCGGCGATCGATCGTGACCACATAGAGGTCGCGCACCGGATCAAACTGGAGGAGCGAGAAGGGCAAGGGGTAATAGCTCTTGCCCATGCCCAGGAAACCGCCGAGGCTGAGCACCGCATGCGTCACCCGGCCGCTCACCTTATGGGTCAGGAAGGAATGCACCGTGCCGACCTTGTCACCGTCGCGGCTCTCGATTCGGATGGTGTCGGCAAGCGTCGCCTCGATCAGCGCGAGGGTGGCGGGGGTGTCGGTGGTGCTCATCTTGGTCTCCCTGCCACGCTGAACCGCTCTTGCCGCACGCCGGTTCCCGGTTGAGCGCGGCACACCGGGCAGGCTAGGATGCGCGTCGATGCGCCATTCTCTTGCTCTCGCCAGCCTGCTCGCCGTTGCCGTGTCTGCCTGTGTCCCGCCGCCGGTCGAGCGCGCACCGTCGGCTCGCCCGGCGCCCGCACCGGCTCCGCCCCCGCCTTCCGCGCCGAAGCCGGCGCCGCTCGCCGGGGACTGGCGCGATTGGCCGCTGACGCCGGGGACGTGGACTTATGAGCGCGATGCGCGCGGCACCCGCTCAATGTTCGGCACGGGCGGCAGCGACGCGCACCTGGTGCTGCGCTGCGACTTGCCCGAGCGCCGGCTCTTCCTCTCGCGCGCGGGCCAGGGCACGAGCCCGCTTACCGTTCGAACGACAAGCGCCACCCGCGCGGTGCCGGTGCGGCCCACCGGGGGCACCCCGGCCTATGTCGCGGCGGAGCCCGGCGCGCGTGATCCGCTGCTGGACGCGATGGCGTTCAGCCGCGGGCGCTTCGTGATCGAGCAGGCGGGCGCGCCGACTTTGGTGGTGCCGACCTATGCCGAGATCGGCCGTGTGATCGAGGATTGCCGCGGCTGATTGGCGATCGGCAAGGCGCGAAAGGATCATCCAAAGTCGCACGTAAAACAAGACTTGTTTCGTGCTGCGGGACGACTCAAATAGGTGGCGTGGCCATCATGGCCACGCTCGTTATCAACCAGCGAAAGGAGGTGATCCGATGTCTCATGGTTCAGCAATGGGGTCGGTTCAGTTCGTTCGGGGGACGCGCTTCTAACACCGTTGCGGCTCGGCGGAGGGTATCATCCCTCAGACAACGTCGGATCGCTTAGGTAGCAGAGGCCCGCATGGTCTCCCGGGCTGGAGCTCTCCGGCCGCTGACCATGTTTAGGGGTTGTCGGGCGATCCTGCCGGGTCGTTCGGCAACCTCTTCTCATATCTGGTAGCAATGGCCCGCTGTGGCGCTTGCAGGCTATCTTCACGAGCGCTGGTACTTGTGGACACCCCCGCAGGGTGGGGGGAAGAAGTGGCGCTAGCCGCCGGGTGCCGCTACTCTCCACGGCGATGCGCCTCATTCTCCTGCTGCTCGCCCTTCTTTCCGTTACGCCGGCCACCGCCCAGCGGGCCGACCGCGCAACGCCGGGCTATGTGCGCGTGCGGCTCGAAACCGCGCTCGGCAATATCGTCCTGGCGCTCGATGCGAAGCGGGCGCCGGCGACCACCGCTAATTTCATGAAATATGTCGACGATGGCCGCTTCGACGGGGTGAGCTTCTACCGGGTCGCCCGGAACAAGAAGGCGCCGCAGTTCGGCTTCATCCAATCGGGTATTCGCACGGATGCCCGCCGTTTCCTTGACATGATCCCGCATGAATCGACCAAGAAGACCGGGATCAAGCATCTCGATATGACGATCTCCATGGCGCGGCGCGGCCCGCCCGGCTCGGCGAACGGCAATTGGTTCATCTCGGTCGGTGCGATGCCGTGGATGGATTGGAAGCCGGACAATCCGGGCTATGCAGCGTTCGGTCGTGTGGTCGCCGGCCAGGCGGTGGTGAAGCGCATTCTGGCCCAGCGCACCGGTGGCGCGATGAACGGGACGTTGCTGCTCAAGCCGATCTACGTGAAGCGTGCGGTGCGGATCGACGGGAAGCCCAAGCCGACTGGCCGGCCGCGCCCTTGGGTGCTGGAAGGCCGCAAGGACGGCTGAGCCCGCCACGGCGACGGACGTTCACGGCTGAACCTGCCACCTCGTCATCGCCGGCCGTGTCCAGAACGTGCGGTACCACCACTGGCGAGGACAACAGACGGTGTGGTTGGCCGTACGCGGCTGAGTTCGCAATCGGGCCGATGGGACAGTGGAGGCGGCGATCGGCCGAGCGCGACATTTTTTCAGCATCAAGGCTGGATGATGTGCCGGTGCACGACAATGCATCGGCTGGGCAGTTCACCAAATTCGAGAAGCGCCTGCCGCCTTGACCGTGGGCACGCGAATTGGCGGCACCGTTACGCCATCGACGAAGACGGTTGGGCGCGGCTGGTCATGCTGTCAGCCAATGCGGTTTCGCCATCGTTATAGACTTTGTCGAGATAATATCCCGCCAGTGTGTAGTGCGCCTTCACGGCCTCTGGCACTTCGGCACGCTGCGCCATTTCGAGCTCGGACTCGGCGCGCTGATAGTAATATTCCTTGTCGTCCACCGAACTCACTCCATCTCCTGGCTTATTACATGAAGCAAAACCGGGAGTCGCGATGTAAACTGGATCAATCCTACGAGATTATCGGCTTGATCGAAACCGGACCATAACGTCACATCAAAGCGTCACACCCCCTCTCGAACCTTTCAAACACGCAAGCGCCAGCGCGGAGCGCAGAGGCTCGTTTCACGCTTGCGCCGTTGGCGAGTTTGCAAGACGATCGTGTCGCTGGCCTGTGGCACAGCCCAACCATAACTCGCGAATGCCGCCGATGGTTCCGGTGCTGCATCGTTCGTCCGGAGGTGCCATGTCGCTGCTCGCCGTTCTTCTCCTTGCCCAAGCTGCGCCTGCGCCTGCGACTGAAGTACCAGCGCGGATCACCCGCTTGCTGGAGCACAGCCCCGTGGTGGACGGTCACAATGACTTGGCCTGGGAGATCCGCGAGCGGCATGATGCCAGGGTGGAGGCGGTCGACCTATCCGCGAATACGGCCGCGCTGCCCTATCCCATGCAGACCGATATTCCGCGGCTGAAGCGTGGCGGCTTGGGCGGACAATTCTGGTCGGTGTGGATCCCCGCGACCGTCACCGGGCCGCGTGCGGTGGAAATGACGCTGGAGGAGATCGACATCGTCCGCCGCTTCGTGGCGGCGAACCCCTCCGCCTTTGCGATGGCGCGCACGGCAGCCGATGTGCGCCGCGTTCAGCGCGAGGGCAGGATCGCCTCGCTGATCGGGATCGAGGGCGGGCACCAGATCGACGGCCGCTTGTCGGTGCTGCGACAGATGAAGGCGCTGGGGGTCGGCTATATGACGCTGACGCACGGCAAGAGCCTGGATTGGGCGGATTCCTCCACCGATGCCCCCCGCGCGAACGGGCTGACCCAGTTCGGGCGAGACGTGGTTGCCGAGATGAACCGCATCGGCATGATCGTCGACGTCAGCCATGTGTCGGACGCGACCATGGCGGCGGTGCTGGATGTGTCCAAGGCGCCGGTGATCGCCTCACATTCCGGCGCACGCGCCGTTGCCGATGTGCCGCGCAACATTCCGGACGATCTGCTGCGGCGGATCGGTGCGGCGGGCGGCGTGGTGATGGCCAATGTCTATCCGGCGTTCGTTTCCGCCGAATGGCGCGCCTGGGATCAACAGCGGACGGCCTTTGCCAAGTCCCAGGGGCTGGCGACCGATGCTTATGGGCCGAAATCTCCCGCGCCGCTGCTCGCTTGGGACGCCGCCCATCCGATGCCACGGGTTACGTCCGCGAATGTCGCCGATCATATCGACCATATCGCGCGTGTGGCGGGCAAAGGCGCCGTGGGGATCGGCGGCGATTATGACGGGATCGGCGGCACCGCGCCCGAAGATATGACAGGTGTGGACGGCTATCCGCGGCTGTTCGCCGAATTGGCGCGGCGGGGGTGGAGCGATGCGGAGCTCGCCGCGCTTGCCCAAGGCAATGTGCTGCGCGTTATGGAGCGGGTGGAGGCGGTGGCGGCAAGCCAGAAGAGCATGCCGCCGGTGGATGCCACCGAACCCGACTGAGTGCCCGGAGCTGCTTCAAAGCGGCGTCGCCCGCATCCGTCGTATTGCGGTCGGCGGCGCCGCCAGGGCCAGAACCGCCGCGCCGCACAGCGCCGACAGGATCGAGCCGACCAGCACGCCAATCTTGACCTCCTCGATCAGCAGCGCGCTGCCGGGGAAGGCCAAGGTGCCGATGAACAGGCTCATGGTGAAGCCGATCCCAGCGAGCAGCGCCATGCCGTAGATCTGCATCCAGCTGACGTTATGCGGCCGCTGCGCGATGCGCAGCCGGTCCGCACCCCAGATCGCACCGAGGATGCCGAGCTGCTTGCCGAGGAAAAGCCCGGCCGCGATCGCCAGCACCAGCGGCTCGCCGAACACTGCCCAGCTGAAGCCGCCCAGCGCCACGCCGGCATTGGCGAAGGCGAATACGGGGACGATGACAAAGGCCGACCAGGGATGGAGCGCATGTTCCAGCCGGTGCAGCGGCGAGTTTGCGGCATCCGGCGCGCCAGGGGTGGGGATGATCGGCACGAAGGCGGCGGTGATTACGCCCGCAACGGTGGCATGGACGCCTGACCGCAGCACGAAGAACCACAAGGCCGCGCCAACCAGGAGATAGGGCGCCAGCGCCATCACCTTGCGCCGGTTCATCACATACAGCACCACGGCAGCCAGCCCGGCGCCCGCAAGCGAGATGACGCTGATCTGATCGGTATAGGCAAGCGCGATGATCGCCACCGCACCCATGTCATCGACGATCGCCACCGTGGTCAGCAGCAGCTTGAGTGACGACGGGACGCGCGAGCCGAGCATCGCCATCACGCCGATCGCAAAGGCGATGTCGGTCGCCGCGGGCACAGCCCAACCGGCTTGCAGCCCGGGCGCGTCACCGACGAGCAACAGGTAAATCAGCGCGGGTACCGCCATGCCGGCAACGGCGGCGATGAACGGCAGGCGGCGATCGTCGGCGCGCGCGAGCCGCCCGTCGACGAACTCGCGTTTGATCTCCAGCCCGACGAGCAGGAAAAACAGCGCCATCAGCGCGTCGTTGATCCACAGATGCACGGTCATCGGCCCCAGCGCGGGGGCGAGCACCGGGCCAATCTCAGCGTGCAGGGCATGTTCGTACAGCGCCGCCGTCGCCGGCAGATTGGCGACCAGCAAGGCCAGCAGCGCCGCGCCGATCAGCACGAATCCGCCCGCCGCCTCCCCCGTCAGAAAGGCGCGCATGGCGGAGAGGGGCTTGCGGTTAGTCATCGCGCGGGCTCCACTATCAGGGAACCGGCAGCGAGCGGCTGGCACAGGTCCGCGGATGGTACCGCCGGGTCAAGCCATGCCCCCCATCGCTCACGCCCCAGCACGACGACTTGCCGGGAATGATAAGGCGCGACGTCGGGACCGGGCTCGCATGTCAGCATCGTGAAGGCCTCTCCCACCTTCGGATCCTGGCGCCACAAGCCGGCGATGCAGAACCAGTCATGGTCCCGCAGGCGGAACGCCCATTTGTCCTTGCGCTTGGCCTTGGAGTCCGCGGGCGCGGTGAACTCGTAGAACGCATTGACCGGGATCAGGCACCGTCCCTTGCGCAGGTCGCGCTCGTCGGAGCGATAATTATACACCGGCTTGCCGCCCGCGCCCGGCCAACTCCAGCGGCGGGTGACGCACTCCGCCTCGCTTGCCGCGCCGTCCACCCCGCGGATGATGATCGTCGGATCGGTGATCCTGAACCCTTCGAGCGGCGCCATGTTGGGCACGCCTTCGGGGAACACGAGCGGGATGCGTGTCTCGCCCCAATCGTTGCGGAGTTCGCCGATGGCGATGCGGCGGGCGGCCTCGTTGCACATGCTTTTACGGTTAGGGCGTTGGGAGCGGCCGGGCCAACTTAGTTCACGCGAAGATGCGAAAAATATCGAGAAGAGGGTGGTTCTCACAGAGAGCGCTGAGGTCGCAGAGGTGCTGTGGTCTATGCGCCGTCTCGCGTCAGCCACGGCGAGTGAGCGTTAAGCCGCTGAGCGGCTCAGTGCCATAAGGTCTCGCTAACGCGAGACAGCCGACGCAGGCGAGCCATCTCTGCGTCCTTTGCGCTCTCTGTGAGAACCACTTCCCTCTTCGCGTCTTCGCGCCTTCGCGTGAAAATCAGCCCGCTAGCGCCTCCGCGATCAGCCGCCGCGTGTTCGCCACGCCGTAAAGCTTGATGAAGCTGCCCATCCGCGGTCCCTGGCTAGAACCCAGCAGCGTTTCGTAGAGCGCCTTGAACCAGTCGCGCAGCTCGGCGAAGCCGCCCGTCTTGCCGATCTCATACACGGCGTTCTGGATATCCTCGGCCGACGCATCCTCGCCCAGCGCCGCCAGATCCGTGTCGAGCCGCTGCAACGCTTCCACCTCAACCCCCTCGGGCGCACGACGCTTCAGCGTCGGCGCGATAAAGTCGCGGTGGTAGGCGAGGGCATAGCCGATCATCCGGTCGAGTTCGGGGTGCGCCGCCGCGGAGGCATCGGGCAGATAGTTGCCGAGATAGCCCCACACCTGCTCGTTGGTCGCGCCTTCACCCATCACGCCGACGAGGTTGAGCAGCAGCCCGAAGGTGACCGGCAGACCCTCTGCCGGCACATCGCCCGTGTGCACGTGATGCACCGGATTGCCGAGCCGTTCCTTCCATTCCTGGGCCGCGTAATTGGCGCGGAACTGCCAGTAATCATCGATCGCGCGCGGGATCAGGCCAAGGTGGAGCGCCTTGGCCTTCTTGGGCTCGCGATAGATGTAGAAAGCGAGGCTCTCGTCGGGGCCGTAGGTCAGCCATTGTTCGATCGACAGGCCATTGCCCTTGGACTTGGAAATCTTCTCGCCCTTGGCGTCAAGATACAATTCGTAGATCAGCCCCTCCGGCCGGCGACCGCCGAGGATCTGCGCGATCTTGCCCCCGAGCACGCCCGAATCGATCAGGTCCTTGCCATACATCTCATAGTCAACGCCCAGCGCCGCCCAGCGCATGCCCCAATCGGGCTTCCACTGCAGCTTGGCCTTGCCGCCGAAGACCGACTGCTCGACTGTTTCGCCCTCATCGTCAAAGCGGATGATCCCCGCTTCGGCATCGACCACCTCGACCGGTACCTGAAGGACAATGCCCGACTTTTCACTGATCGGCAGGACCGGCGAATAGGTCGCCTGCCGCTCGGCACGAAGCGTCGGCAGCATCACCGCCATGATCTTCCCGTAGTTGCGCAGCACGTTGCGCAACTGCTCGTCGAAGCGACCGGACGTGTAATAGTCCGTGGAGGATGCGAATTCGTAATCGAAGCCGAAGCGATCGAGGAAGTCACGCAGCATGGCATTGTTGTGCGCAGCGAAGCTGTCGAACTTGCCGAAAGGATCGGGGATTCGCGACAGCGGCTTGCCAAGGTGCTGGGCGAGCATCTCCTTATTCGGCACATTATCGGGCACCTTGCGCAGCCCGTCCATGTCGTCGCTGAACGCGACAAGGCGGGTCGGCAGCCCGGTCATCTCTTCATAGGCGCGGCGGACCATGGTGGTACGCAGCACTTCCTGAAAGGTGCCGATGTGCGGCAGGCCCGATGGGCCGTAGCCGGTTTCGAACAGCATCGGCGCCCCGTCCGGCTTGCCGTCGGGCCAGCGTTTGAGGAGCTTGCGAGCCTCCTCATACGGCCAGGCCTTGGACTCGAGAGCGGCGGAGCGAAGATCGTCTGTCATGATACCGTGCGACGTAGCGACGCACGCGCGCGATGGCTATATGGCGGGCACATGTCGATCTGGGCCGGCCTATTCCTGTTCTTTCTTACCGTCGCACTGATGGAGGCCTTCGCTTACGTCATGCACCGCTGGGTGATGCATGGGCCGGGCTGGTTCCTGCACGAAAGCCACCATCGCCCGCGCACCGGCAAGTTCGAGTTGAACGATCTGTACGGCGTGATCTTCGCTGTGCCCTCGATCGTGCTGATCTGGGGCGGGGTGCAGGGCGGCTGGTGGGAAGGCTATGCCTGGATCGGCGCGGGAATCGCGGCCTATGGCGCAATCTACTTCGGCTTCCACGACGTGATCGTGCATGAACGGGTGCGCACGCGCTATCTTCCCAAGTCCAGCTACATGCGCCGCATCGTTCAGGCCCACCGGCTGCACCATGTGGTGAGCACCAAGAAGGGCACGGTCAGCTTCGGCTTCCTCCTCGCGCCCAAGCCCGAGGTGCTGAAGGCGGAATTGAAGCGCCGCGGTCGCGCCGGGGTTCGTGCCTCCACCGGATCGGACAGGATGTTTGCCGAAAAGTAACGGTTCGGGCGGATAACGTCGCCCATGGACCACGCAATTCCGCTGCCGGGCCCGGACGAGGGCGAAGAGAACCGCCGCGCGCTGCGCAAGGCAGTGAAGATGCGCGCTCACCTGCGCGACCGCGGCACGACGCGGTTCGAGATCGAGGTGGTCGACCTTTCCACCACCGGTTTTCGCGCCCAGACCAGCTTTACCTTGTGGCCGGGCACGACGGTGTGGCTCACGCTGCCGGGGCTGGCTGGGCTGGAGGCCGTGGTCGCGTGGCGCGACAAATACCGCTACGGCTGCGCCTTCACCAAGCCGCTGCATCCGGCGGTGTTCGACCATATCGTGGCCCTGGGCAACAGCTAGCAGTCCACCGTGCGCCCTGAGCTTGTCGAAGGGCTGCACTCCTTGGCGAAGAAGGGCAAGGCTTCGACAAGCTCAGCCCGAACGACTTAGCAGGGCAGCTTCCTAGCGGTGTCGAATTGGCGCTGGTCGCCAATTCTCAATCGAACAGTGACGAAACGCTCGATTCATCCGCGATACGGCGAACGGCTTCGGCGAGCAGCGGCGCGATGGTCAGGTGGCGGATGCGGTTGGCGCCGCCGATTGCTTCCTGATTGCCGATGGAGTCGGTGATCACCAGCTCGCGCAGCGCCGATCCCTCGACCCGCGCCACCGCGCCGCCCGACAGCACGCCATGCGTGACATAGGCGACCACGTCCTCGGCGCCCGCCTCACGCAGCGCCGCGGCGGCGTTGCACAAAGTGCCCGCCGAATCGACGATATCGTCGATCAGGATGCAGAAGCGGCCCTCGACGTCGCCGATGATGTTCATCACTTCCGATTCGCCGGCGCGCTCGCGGCGCTTATCGACGATCGCCAGCGGCGCATTGTTCAGCCGCTTGGCCAGCGCCCGCGCGCGCACCACGCCGCCGACGTCCGGGGAGACGACAGTGAGATTCTTCGATCCGAAGCGGGCGTTGATATCCGCCGACATCACCGGCGCGGCAAACAGATTGTCGGTTGGAATATCGAAGAACCCCTGGATCTGCCCGGCGTGCAGATCGACCGATAGGACGCGATCAGCGCCCGCGGTGGTGATGAGGTTCGCGACCAGCTTGGCTGAGATCGGCGTCCGGGGGCCGGGCTTCCGATCCTGCCGCGCATAGCCAAAATAGGGGACAACGGCCGTGATCCGCTTGGCGGATGCGCGCTTCAGCGCATCGATGCAGATCAGCAACTCCATCAGGTTATCGTTGACGGGATAGCTGGTCGACTGGATCAGGAACACGTCCTCGCCGCGCACATTCTCCATGATCTCGACGAAGATCTCCTCGTCGGCGAAGCGCCGTACCAGAGCTTCGGTGAGCGGCAACTCCAAATAGGAGGCGATGTCGCGTGCCAGCGGCAGGTTGGAATTGCCGGTCATCAATTTCATGAGTCGCGCCCTTTCGTCGCGGCTCCCTTAGCGGCCCGCCCTCATGTTGCAATCATGCGACGGTTAACCGGGCGGTGTTTGCCGATCACCGAGCGAGCGCGTAACCGGCTGGTATGACCCCCATCGTCACCCGTTTCGCGCCATCGCCCACAGGTCGGCTGCACGTCGGCAACATCCGCACCGCACTCCATAACTGGATGTTCGCGAAGGCGAACGGCGGGCGTTTCCTGTTGCGGATCGACGATACCGACGCTGCGCGGAGCGAGGAGCGGTTCGTTGAAGCGATTCGCGTGGACCTCGCGTGGCTCGGCCTCACGCCGGATGCCGAAGTGCGTCAGTCCGAACGGTTCGCGCTGTACGAGGCGCGGTTCGATGAGCTGGTCGCCGCCGGGCGGATCTACCCCGCTTATGAAACGGCGCAGGAACTCGACCTCAAGCGCAAGATCCAGCTCGGGCGCGGCTTGCCGCCGGTCTATGATCGCGCCGCCCTGGCCCTCACCGATGCTGATCGCGCACGGCTGGAAGGCGAGGGTGTCCAGCCGCACTGGCGTTTCCGGCTCGATCACGACACGGCCGTCGAGTGGGACGATCTGGTCCGCGGCGACCAGCGTTTCGAGCCGGCAACGATGAGTGATCCGGTCGTGCGACGCGCGGACGGATCGTGGCTCTACATGCTGCCCTCGGCGATCGACGATATCGACTTGGGCATCAGCCATGTCGTGCGCGGCGAGGATCACGTCGCCAATACGGCGTTGCAGATCCAGATGTTCGCCGCACTCGGCGCTACCCCGCCGACTTTTGCACATACCGCGCTGCTGACGGGCAGCGAGGGCAAATTGTCCAAGCGGCTGGGCAGCCTTGGGGTCGATCAATTGCGCGAATCGGGGATCGAGCCGCAGGCGATCCGCGCCTTGCTGGCGCGTCTCGGCACGAGCGATCCGGTGGAACCTGCAGTCGATATGGCCCCGCTGCTCGCCGGCTTCGACTTCGGGCGCTTCGGCCGCGCACCGGCGCGCTTCGATGAAGCCGAGCTGGCGCAGCTCAATGCGCGGGTCGTCCACCAGCTGCCGCTCGACGCCGTACGCGGGCGTATCCCGGCCGGGATGGAGGCTGAGGCCTGGGAAGCGGTGCGCCCGAACCTTTCAACGGTCGCCGAAGCTGCGGACTGGTGGCAAGTGATCGAAGGGCCCGTGGACTCGCCCCCCGTCGGAGAGGATGCCGATTATCTCGCGGCCGCCGCTGAAGCAGCCGCCGCGATCGACTGGGCTGCAGATCCCTGGCAGGCGCTCACCGCGCAGTTGAAGCAACGGACCGGGCGCAAGGGCAAGGCGCTGTTCCTGCCGCTCCGCCGCGCGCTGACGGGCCGCGATCATGGCCCAGACATGGCGGCACTCCTGCCGCTGATCGGCCGTGACCGGGCGGTCGCGCGGTTGCGGCAGGCGGTTGAATAAAAAGGGTCGCGACGGGGGGAGGTCCGGCAGGTCTGGCCCTCCTGCGCGGCAAGCCCTATGTTAACGCCATGAATTTCTTCGCCCGGATGAGCCCGTTTCGTGCGCTGCGCGACCTGCGCCTGTTCCTGCACCAGCGGCAGAAGCACGAACTGATCTTTCTGTTCATCTCGGTGATGATGACCAGCCTGTTGCTGATCGGCTTCTGGAAGGATTCGCGGATCGAAAAGGAATATCGGCCCGAGATCGTCTATGTGGAGCAATGGCGGCTCGACCGGACCGATGCCGAGATCCGTGCGCAGCAGGCGATCGATGCGCCGATCAAGCAGAAGATGATCGACGAGCGCGAAAAGGCGCTGGCCGAGCGGCAGGCCGCGTTCAAGCGGCTGGATGACAAGATGACGAAGTGGGGCCTGTAAGCACCGGCGACGATCGCTGGATGGGCGCGGCGCTGGCATTGGCGGCGCGCGGGCGTGGACGAACCAGCCCCAACCCCCCGGTCGGATGCGTGATCGTGAGCGATGGCGCGGTGGTCGGCCGCGGCTGGACCCAGCCGAGCGGGCGACCGCACGCTGAGGCGATGGCGCTGGCCGAAGCGGGCGAGCGCGCGCGCGGCGCAACCGCCTATGTCACGCTGGAGCCCTGCGCGCATGTGTCGCCGCGCGGGCCGGCCTGCGCCGATCTGCTGGTCGCTGCCCGCGTTGGGCGCGTTGTCGCCGCGGTCGGCGATCCCGATCCGCGGACCAACGGCGCGGGGCTGGCGCGCCTGGCAGCGGCCGGCATCGCTACGGCGAGCGGCGTGCGCGTCGATGAAGCTCGCGCCGCGATGGCCGGGTTCCTGACGAGGCTGGCGAAGGGCCGACCGCACGTCACCCTGAAGCTCGCCACCTCGCTTGACGGCTGTATCGCGCGGGCCAGCGGCGAGAGCCGCTGGATTACCGGCCCGGAAGCGCGCGCGCACGTCCACCTCGAACGCAGCCGGCATGAGGCGATCCTGGTCGGTCGGGGCACCTGGGAAGCGGATCACCCGCGACTCGACGTGCGCTTGCCCGGTCTCGAGCCGCGAGCGCCGCGGCGGGTGGTGCTGTCGGGGACGCTCCCTCTCGGTCGGGCTGATGAACCGGCCGTCATCGACTCACCGCCGGCCATCACGTCGCTCCCGGGCGATCACCTGTTCGTTGAAGGCGGGGCGGGTGCCGCCTCCGCCTTTCTCACCGCCGACCTGGTCGATCGTCTGTTGCTCTACCGCGCGCCGATCCTGATCGGCGGTGGACGTCCCGCGCTGGGGGACATCGGTCTCGAGTCGCTCGCCGACGCGCATGGCCGCTGGACGTTGGTCGATTCGCGCCAGCTTGGCAGCGACCGGCTCGAGGTTTACGAGCGGTCGCAATGTTCACGGGAATCATCACCGACGTAGGGAAGATCACGCGGGTCGAATCGCGTGGCGACACGCGCGTCGTCGTCTCCACCAGCTACGAAACGCTCGACATTGATCTGGGCGCATCGGTCGCTTGTTCGGGCGTGTGCCTCACCGTCGTCGACAAGGGGCCGGACTGGCTCGCCTTCGACGTGTCGGGGGAAACAGTGCACCGTACGGGTCAGGGGCAGTGGACCGAGGGGCGCCGCCTAAACCTCGAACGAGCGATGAAGCTCGGCGACGAGCTTGGCGGTCACATCGTTACCGGCCATGTCGATGGCATCGCCGAAGTGGTGGATATCCGGCCCGACGGTGATTCCAAGCGGGTCGGCTTTCGCGTGTCCAGCGATCTCGCACCGTTTCTTGCCACCAAAGGGTCGATCACTGTCGATGGCGTGTCATTGACCGTCAACGATGTGCGCGATGCCGAGGACGGCTCCACGCAGTTCGCGGTGAACATCATCCCGCATACTCAGGCGGTGACCACCTTGTCGGATCTGGCGCCGGGCAGCGCCGTCAACATCGAGATCGATGTACTCGCCCGCTACCTCCAGCGAATGGAACATTATCGTGCAAAAGCCCGCTGAACTCGCGCGCCTGCGCCACGCCTTTCTTTCCACCCCGGAAGAGATCATCGACGAGGCCAAGAACGGCCGGATGTTCATCCTGGTCGATGACGAGGATCGCGAGAATGAGGGCGATCTCGTCATTCCGGCGCAGATGGCGACGCCCGAAAAGATCAACTTCATGGCGCGCCATGGCCGCGGGCTGATCTGCCTCGCCATGACCAAGTCGCGGGTCGATGCGCTCGGTCTCGATCTGATGAGCCGTCACAACGGCACCCGGCACGAAACCGCCTTTACCGTATCGATCGAGGCGCGTGACGGCGTGACTACCGGCATTTCGGCGGCAGACCGCGCGCGTACCATCGCGGTGGCGATCGACTCTTCCAAGAGCCGCGACGAGATCGTCACCCCGGGCCATGTCTTCCCGCTGGTGGCGCGCGACGGCGGCGTGCTGGTTCGCGCTGGCCATACCGAAGCGGCGGTGGACGTGTCACGACTTGCCGGCCTCAATCCCTCGGGCGTGATCTGCGAGATCATGAACGAGGACGGCACCATGTCGCGGATGGACGACCTTGTCTCCTTTGCGCAGCTCCACAACCTCAAGATCGGCACGATCCGGGACCTGATCGCCTATCGCCGCCGCTACGATCACCTGGTCGAAAAGAAGGCGGAGATGACCTTCGATTCGAAATGGGGTGGGCAGTGGAAGGCGCTGACCTTCCACAACAAGGCGACCGGAGACGAGACGATCGCGCTGGTGAAGGGCCGGATCGATCCGACCAAGCCGACGCTGGTGCGGATGCATACCGCCAGCTTCTTCGTCGACATGTTCGGCGAGAATTCGGAGCGCTCGGGCCTGCTGTCGCATTCGATGGAATTGATCGCTGAGGAAGGCGCCGGCGTCATCGTCGTCATCAACCGTCCAATGAAGGGCAGCGTCACTCGCTTCATGCAGCTGCGCGCTGAGGGCAAGGGCGCCGGCGCGCCGGAGATCGAGGAGTTGCGGGATTACGGCGTCGGCGCGCAGATCCTGGCGGACCTTGGCGTCGAGGAAATGATCCTGCTCACCAACACGCACCATACGCTGGTTGGCCTGGAGGGATATGGTCTGTCGATCGTCGGTGAGCGCCCGATCCCGGGCACCGGCGGCGAATAAAGCCTCATCCTCCCCGGTAACGGGGAGGGGAGGCGACGCGAAGCAGCGTGGGGGAGGGGGCTCTCCACGCGCAGATCGCACGGAATTGAGCCCCTTCCCCATCGCTGCGCGATGGTTCGCCCTTTCCATGCCGGGGAGGACAAGGAGACACAGATGGCCCATATCCTCATCGTCGAGGCTCGCTTCTACGATCACCTCAACGACATGCTGGTCGCCGGCGCGCGTGCCGCGATCGAGGCGGCGGGCCACACCACTGAGGTCATCACCGTGCCCGGCGCGCTCGAAGTGCCGGGCGCGATCGCCATGGCCTCCGAAAGCGACCGCTATGACGCATTCGTCGCGCTGGGCGTGGTGATCCGTGGCGAGACCTATCATTTCGAAATCGTCTCCAACGAAAGCGCGCGCGGCATCATGGCGCTGACCATGGATGGCATTCCGATCGGCAACGGCATCCTCACCACCGAGAATGAGGAACAGGCGATCCGCCGCGCCGATCCGGCCCAGCTCGACAAGGGCGGCGGGGCGGCTCAGGCGGCGATCGCGATGCTGGAGCTGCGGCAGCGGTTCGGCTGACGCGCGGCGCTGATCAACGTCGGGAAAAGGTTCGTTACGGACCCGAAGCGCGGGTCGCGCGTATGGCCGGGGCAATTCATTGCCCTAGCGAGCTGATCCCGACTTTATGATCATTTCCTCAACCCCGCGGTTCGGAATCCTCATCAGCGAGGTATGGCGGCCGCTCCTCGCCTTGTTCGTCTGGGACTGTATCGTCACCGGCGTTTATCTCTATTCCCCATTCACCGCGCCATCGCTGCCGCTCACCATCTTCGGCTCGGCGCTTGCCCTCTTTCTCGGCTTTCGCACCAACTCGGCCTATCAGCGCTGGTGGGAAGGCCGCGGGCTGTGGGGCCTGATGATCAATGCGTCGCGCAGCCTGTCGCGTACTGCGCGCAACCTGCTGCCCGACGAAGCGCACGATTTGAAACGCACCATCGTGCTTCGCCACGTCGCTTATGTGAATGCGCTACGCTGCCAACTCCGCAAGCAGCCGGTGGATGCGGAAGTGCTCCGCTTCCTCTCCCGCGGAGAGGCCGAGCCGTCGCTACAACGCGCCAATACCGCCAATGGCATCCTCGACGGCTCCTCGCGGCGGCTGGACGATGCGCGGCGAAAGGGCTGGATCGACACTATCCAGCAGACGCATTTCGAAAGCCTGTTCGTTGACATCGCCAATGCGCAGGGCGGCATGGAGCGGATCAAGAACACGCCGCTGCCGAACCAATATCGCTTTTTCCCAACGTTCTTCACGCGCCTGTTCTGCGTGCTGCTGCCGATCGGCCTCGTCGAAACGCTGGGCATCGCCACGCCGATCGGCTCCACCGTGGCGGGGTTGATGTTCCTCGCGGCGCTTCAGATCGGCGACGATCTGGTCGATCCGTTCGCCAACACGGTGCACGATGTGCCGCTGACCGGCATGTGCCGCACGATCGAGATCGACCTGCTGCAATCGATCGGTGACGAGGCGCCGCCGCCGTTGCAGCCGGTCGGCGGCATCCTGTGGTGATCTGATCCTCTCGCCCCCCCAGGCGAGGATTGCGGCTCTTTCCGTTCTTACTTATACTAGTGTAAGTAGTACGGGGAGAGAAACACCGATGGCTTATGCGCATACGCTGGCGGGCAATCCGCACTGGTTGCCTGCCAACTCGCCGTCGGTGCTGAAGCATGTGCCGGGCAGCCGCGGGTTGCCGTTCGTCGGCAACACCTTTGCGGTGCTGAAGGACCCAATCGCTTTCACCAACAAGATGGTGGCGAAACACGGACCCGTTTATCGCAACCGCACCTTCGGCGGCGATAGCGTGGTTCTGCTGGGCCCCGAGGCGAACGAGCTCGTCCTGTTCGACAAGGACAAGAATTTCTCGTCGGAACAGGGCTGGGGCCCGATCCTCAATCTCGTTTTCCCGCGCGGCCTGATGCTGATGGATTTCGACAAGCATCGTGCCGATCGCAAGGCGCTTTCCGTTGCCTTCAAGCCCGAGCCGATGCGCCATTATGCCGCGGAGCTGAACGCCGGCATCGCCGCGCAGGTCGGCGACTGGGCGGGCCGGCCGATGCCCTTCTACGCTGCGATCAAGGCGTTGAGCCTCGATCTTGCCGCCACCAGCTTCCTCGGCGTGCCGCTCGGGCCGGAGGCGTCGCGTATCAATCAGGCGTTCGTGGACGAGGTGCAGGCCTCCGTCTCACCGATCCGCACCCCGGTGCCGGGCACGCCGATGCGGCGGGGGGTGAAGGCGCGCGACTATCTGGTGGATTATTTCACGCGCGAGATCCCGGCGCGCCGCGATGGGGATGGGCAGGATTTCTTTTCTCAGTTTTGCCGGGCAACCGACGATGCCGGCCAACCGCTGCCCGCCGACGCCATCGTTGATCACATGAACTTCCTGATGATGGCGGCGCACGATACGATCACGTCCTCGGCGACCAGCCTCGTGATGCTGCTCGGCCGCCACACCGAATGGCAGGATCGGCTGCGCGAGGAAGTCCTCTCGCTCGGCAGCAACGATGGCGGCGTGCCCTATGAACAGCTCGACCGGCTGGTGGAGACCGAATGGGCGTTCAAGGAAGCGCTTCGGCTGATGCCGCCGGTGCCCTCGATCCCGCGCCGCGCCCTGCGCGATTTCACCTTCGGCGGCTATCACATCCCGGCCGGCACGCATGTCGGCGTCAATCCCGGCTATACGCATCGGATGCCGGAACATTGGCCGGATCCCGAGCGGTTCGATCCGATGCGCTTCTCGCCCGAAGCGTCCAAGGGACGGCACCGTTTCGCCTGGGTGCCGTTCGGCGGCGGCGCTCATATGTGCATCGGGCTGCACTTTGCGACCATGCAGATCCGCATCCTGATGGCGCAGCTGCTCAGCCGCTATCGCATCGAACTGGCGCCCGGCGCGGGCAAGGACTGGCAGATTTTCCCCATCCCCAAGCCGCGCGACGGGCTGCCGGTGACGTTCAAGCCGCTGTGAACCATCGTCCTGCCGGGACGCGCCCGGCAGGACGATGCGGCCGAAACCGCCGGCTTGATTATTTCGCCGTATTCACAGGCTGTTCAATCCCTTGGCGCTATGCAAGCGGCAATGACGATGCGCTTCGCCCTTCCCCTGCTGTTCCTGCCCGCGCCCCTGGTCGCGCAGCCGGGCGAGCCGCAGCATGACGGCGTCGCCGCGTGGAAAGCGCTGCGCGAAGGACGCATCCTGCCGATCAAGGAGATCGAGCGGCGGGTGATCCCGTCGATGAAGAACGCGCAATATATCGGCTTTGATTTCGAAATGCCGAGCGCGGTCTATACGCTCAAGTTCCTGCGGGACGGCACGGTGATCTGGGTGGATGTCGACGGCCGCTCCGGCCAGGTGATCGGCCGCACCGGAAAGTGACAGGATCTTTTGCGCGTCGGCGCACGGTGCTAACCAGCCCCGTTTTCATGCTTTGGGAGTCACCATGCGCGTCCTGATCGTCGAGGATGAGCCCAATCTGGGCCAGCAGCTCAAGAGCACGCTGGAGGGCGCCGGCTACGCCATCGATCTCGCTACCGATGGTGAGGAAGGGCATTTTCTCGGCTCAACCGAGAATTACGATGCGGTGGTGCTCGATTTGGGTCTGCCGGAGATCGACGGCCTCACCGTGCTCGATCGCTGGCGCAAGGAAGGCAAGGTCATGCCCGTGCTGGTACTCACGGCGCGAGACAGCTGGTCCGACAAGGTCGCAGGGCTTGATGCGGGTGCCGACGATTATGTCGCCAAGCCGTTCCAGTCCGAGGAACTGATCGCCCGCCTGCGCGCGCTGATCCGCCGCGCCTCGGGCAACGCCTCGTCCGAGCTGACTGCCGGCGACGTTCGGCTGGACACCCGCAGCGGCAAGGTGACCCGCGCTGGCGAGCCGGTGAAGCTCACCGCGCAGGAATATAAGCTGCTTTCATACCTGCTCCATCACAAGGGCAAGGTGGTCAGCCGCACCGAACTGATCGAACACATCTACGATCAGGATTTCGACCGCGATTCGAACACCATCGAAGTGTTCGTCACGCGCATCCGCAAGAAGCTGGGTCAGGACGTGATCACCACGATCCGCGGGCTTGGCTACAGCCTCGAAGATCCCGCGGCCTGAAGCATGTCGGCGCGCGGCTGTTCCCATAGACCGATGCGTTCATACCCGGCATCGCGCCAACCGTCCGTCACGATCCGCGGCTCGTCGCGGGCGATGACGGGTGGTGCGGCATAGGCCGGGGCGATGCCGGCAACGGTCCATGAGGCGAGCAGGAAACCTGCCATCAAGCTCAAAAACAGGCCGCCCAGACAGGCGACGGCAATCACTGGAAAGGTACGCGACAAGACAGGTCTCCTTCCTTGCCCAGTGAACAGCATAGCGCCAGCATGGTTCCGATGCGCGACGAGGTGAGTGGCAGCACCGGCCTGATGGCCAGCAGCGGATCGTTGACGCGGCGCATGATCGTGATCGCGGCGATATGGATCGCCGTGCTGCTCGCGGGTGGCGGCTTCGCGCTCGATCGCGTGCTGACCGCGGCGGTGACTCAGAATTCCGACGATCAGCTCGAATTCGTGCTGCGCTCGCTGCTCGTCTCGGCCGAGATCGGGCCGGAGGGCGAGGTGATCTTCAATCGCGAGCCTGCTGACCAGCGCTTCCTGGAGCCGTATTCCGGCCTGTACTGGCAGGTGTCGGCGAAAGGGCGCGACGCGTTTCCCTCGCGCTCCTTGTGGGATCGCCAACTCGCGCATGGCGAGCCGCACGACGACCGCGGTGTCCATTTCTATAATAGCAATCAGTTCGGAACGGAGAAGCTGCGCGTCGTCGAGCGCGACGTGAAGCTTCCCGGATCAACCGTGCGATGGCGTTTTCAGGTGGCGCAAAGCCGTGCAGCGCTCGACGCACAGATCGGCGCGCTCAGGCGAACGCTGGTGCGCAGCTTTCTTCTGCTCGGGCTCGGGCTCACCGTATTGGCCGCCTTGCAGACCTATTATGGGCTGCTGCCCTTGCGGAAGCTGCGGCTGGAGATCGCACGGATGCGCGGCGGGCGCACCAACCGGATCGCCGGGCCGCTGCCGGTCGAAGTAGCGCCCTTGGTCGAGGAGCTCAATGCGCTGGTGGCGCACAATGAAACCCAGGCCGAAGAAGCGCGCCGCCATGCCGGCAATCTCGCGCATGCGCTCAAGACACCGCTGACGGTGATCATGAACGCCGCCACCGCGCAGTCCGACGACCTTGCTGACACGGTGGTGCGCGAAGCGCGAACGATGCGCCGCCAAGTCGATCACCATCTCGCCCGCGCGCGCGCCGTTGGCCGGCGCGGCTCGGCGCACAGCCGGGCGGACGTGTGGCCAAGCGTCGAATCGGTCGAGCGCGCGGTGCGTCGGCTCTACCCGCACGTGCGCGTCGACATGGACGGGCCGAAGAACCTCGTCGCGCATATCGAGCGGCAGGATCTCGACGAGATCATGGGCAATCTGGTCGAGAATGCTGCCAAATACGGGGGCGGCAGCGTGTTCGTGACCGTCGGCGCACAGGCCGGTTTCGTCGAGATCATGATCGAGGACGACGGCATGGGCATTCCCGAACCGGACCGTATCCGCATCTTCGACCGCGGCGTGCGGCTCGACACGGGGAAGCCGGGCACTGGCTTGGGCCTCGCGATCGTCCGCGACGTGGCGGAAATCTACGAAGGCACGGTGAGCCTGGAGGAAAGTGAAGACCTGGGCGGGCTGCTGGTGCGGCTCCGCCTGCCGATGGCGACGTAACGAAGCCGAGCCTCCCCACCTTGCGATGGGAAGGAAGCGCGGGCGCTCGGATCGTTCAGAACGCCGCGGGCTGTCTGGCGCGGCCACAAGCGCATGTCGGTGGAGTGGCGGCGCCCGAGAGTGTCAAAGCATTGCGGGACCCACGCCTACATTGAACGCGCCGGGCTGTTGCACCATGTGCAAGGGTACCGCGCAGGTCGGCGCGGTCCCGCGTACGGGCAAAATAGTCCGGCGCATAGGCAGGAGACCGAACATGAACCTCATCATTACCGCCGGGCTGTTGCTCGGCTCCCCCACCGCCGGCGCGCCCATGGCCGATGCCCACCGTGTCGAAATCGATCATCGCGGCCAGCGTGTCGACGTGACGTATCGCAGCGACATGGACGTTGCCCACAAGCAGGTTGGCGCCGTGTCCGCCCCGGGACGTGCCGGCACGCTGCGCTGCACGTGGCAGGCCAACGTCAGCGTTCAGCGTGAAGCGCGCAGCGCGGCGGGCCATGTGCTGACGCGCACCATCGCCAGCGACGCGCCGATCGAGGGCAGCCGCCCCGGCTGGTGCTCGGGACAGCGTAATGCCATCGCGCAGGACGTTGCCGCGCGCACGGGCGAGGTGCGCCAGCATCTGCTCGCCGTGGCCGAGCGTGACCGCGAGGCGCTCGCGCTCGAACTCGATGCCGCTCATTCGCCGGTTCGCAGCTAAGGTGCGAGCCTTTGATGTGATGGTGGCCGCCGCGTGCTGTGCGTCGGCCGTTCCGGCTTGGGCGCAGTCGCTGGATGCAAGCGTTGAGGTGGCGACGGACGAACGGCGCCGCGGCATCAGTTGGAGCGACGGCGAACTTGCCCCCGCTGCCAGCGTGTCGGTGCGAACGCCGGCCGGGTTCGACTTTGGTGTTCGCGTCACCGGCACGCGCGGCGATCCGCGTCATGGCGGCGCTGATGCGGTCGCCGACGTGACCGGCGGCTTCGCGCGCGAGATCGGCGGCGGGCTGCGGCTCGACGGCTTTGTCACCGGGCATCTGTTCGCGGGTGCGGCCGGGCGGATGGACTATGTCGAAGCCGGTTTCGGCGCGAGCTATGCGCTTGGGCCCGCGGAGGTCGGCGTCGATGCGCGGTACGCGCCCGATCAGGCCGCGATCGGCGGCGACAATCTTTGGATCGGTGCGCGCGCCCGTGTCGGCGTGCCAGCGACGCCCTTCACGGTGAACGCCGGGGTGGGGCATTCCACCGGCAGCGTCGATGATTGGCAGCGCGCGGCCCGGTTGCGGCCCGGCGGCGACTATACCGATTGGTCGCTGGGCGTGGATCACATCACCGGGCCGATCACGCTTGGATTGCTCTACACCGGCACCGACATCGACGATCGCACATTGGCATCGCCTTATGCGAACGCGCGACACGCGGGTGACAAGGTGACTGCAAGGCTGACGGTTAGTTTCTGAGAGCGGACTTTCCTTCGCCTGAGCTTGTCGAAGGGCTGCCTTTCCTTGCGAGGAAGGACAAGGCTTCGACAAGCTCAGCCCGAACGTAAGGTTGTTCTCCCTCTCCCCACTTGTGGGGGAGGGCCGGGGAGAGGGGCAGTGTCCGGGCGCTACGCTCATGGCAGCCCCTCTCCCGACCTCGCCTCCGGCTCGGCCACCCTCTCCCCGCGCGTGGAGAGGGATATACGCTTCCCTTTCCCCTCCCGACCGGCGACACTGCCGCAAAACAAACCGGGAGAGGCCTCATGAAATCACCGATCTGCGCCATGCTGGGCGTCGATTTTCCGCTGCTTGCCTTCAGCCACTGCCGCGACGTCGTCGCTGCGGTCAGCCGTGCTGGTGGGTTCGGCGTGCTTGGCGCGACGGGCCACACGCTTGAAAGCCTTGAGACCGAGCTCGCCTGGATCGACGCGCATGTCGACGGCAAGCCTTATGGCCTCGATGTCTTGATCCCAGAGAATCTCGCCACCGGCGGCGTCAAGGGCCTGACCCGCGCCTCGATTCTCGACAAGGTGCCCGCGGAGCACCGCGCCTTTGTCGGCCAGCTCGCCGAAAAGCACCATTTCACCATGCCCGAGGAACGCGCCGACTCCAACGCGCCGGCACCGTTCGATCCCAATCTCGCGCTCGCCATGCTTGATGTCGCTTTCCGCCACCCGATCAAGCTGATCGCCAACGCCCTTGGCGTCCCGCCACAGGCGATGATCGACATGGGGCGCGAGCGCGGTGTGCCCGTTGCGGCACTCGTCGGCGCCAAAGAACATGCCATCCGCCAGGTCGAGGCAGGGGTCGATATCCTTGTCGTCCAGGGCGGGGAAGCCGGCGGCCATTGCGGCGAGGTATCGACTATGGTGTTGGTCCCCGAAGTGATCCGCGCGCTGGAGGCCGAGGGCAAGCGCGTGCCGGTGCTCGCGGCTGGTGGGATCATGACCGGCGGGCAGATGGCCGGCGCCATGGCGATGGGCGCGGACGGCGTGTGGACCGGCTCGGTTTGGCTCGCCACTCCGGAAAGCGAATGTTCGGATGTGTTCCGTGACAAGATGGTCGCCGCCACGTCGCGCGACACGGTCCGGTCCAAGAGCCGCACCGGCAAGCCCTCGCGCCAGCTTCGCTCGGCCTGGACCGATGCGTGGGAGGGGCCGGCCTCCCCCGGGGCATTGCCGATGCCGTACCAAAGCCTGATCAGCGAACCGGCGATCCGCGCCTGCGATCTCGCCGCGCAAAAGGGCGATCCCGCGGCGCGTGAGATGGTGACCTATTTTGTCGGTCAAGGCGTCGGGCTGATCGATCAGGTCCGCCCCGCGGGCCAAGTGGTTCAGGACTTCAAGCTCGAATTTGCCGAGGCGGTGGAACGGATGGCGGGATTGATCGAAAGCTGACTCGGTTGATCGTCTTCCGGGCTGGCTTGGGCGCAATGCTAATGATTGAGTAAGGTCCGGTTCCCAGAGGTGAATGGTCCGCCGGTGTTGAAGCGGCGGACGTAACCAAAGGGATCGTGCCCAGTATGCGCTTGTATCTGGCAAGCTCATTCATCTTCCCGCGCAGCTTGCAGATGCGGCTGTTCGCGCTGTGCTTCGTTGCCACGCACCTGCCGCTTCTGGCGTTCATCGCTTGGGCGGCGGCCACGGGGCGCCTCGATTTCACCGGCGCGGCGGTGGTGACGGGCGCGACGTTGGTCGGCATGCTGGTTGCGGTGGGCGGCATCTATGCCCTCCTCGCGCCGATCCACCTTGCCGTCAGGGCGCTGAACGATGCCGAGCATGGGCAGATCCCGCCAGTGCCCGCGATCACCGGCACGGATCTTGCCGCGCGGCTGCTCGCCGGCGTTAACCGGGCCGCGGAGGTCACCGCCGAACGCATGCGCGCGCTGAGTCGCGAGGCGAGCATCGATCCGTTGACCGGCGTGTTCAATCGCCGCGGGCTACAGGTGCATCTGGACACGCTGGCCGAGCGGCAGACCGTCGGTGCGCTTGCGCTGGTCGATCTCGATCACTTCAAGATGATCAACGATCAACTGGGGCATCACACGGGGGATCGGGTGCTGCATGATTTCGCCCGAACGGTGATGGCTGTCGTGCGCCGCACCGACATGGTTGCGCGCTGGGGCGGCGAGGAGTTCCTGATCTACTTCCCCGGCGCCACCGAGGCCGTGGCGCAAACCGTGCTGATGCGCATCGCGGAGCGGCTTCGTACGACGCCGCTGGCGCGGCTCGGCGATCGCCCGCTTACGTTTTCGGCGGGCACGACCGCCGTCTCACGCGCGACCTTTGATGAAGCGATGCGGCGTGCCGATTCTGCGCTCTACGAAGCAAAGCGGCGCGGACGGGCGCGGATCCTCAGCAATGCGGAGCTTGGCTGAGCGCGGCTCAGATCCCGTCGGGAAACACGTGATAACCCGCCCCCTCGAGTGAGGCGGTCAGATCCTCGATGCAGCGATCCACCGCCGCGCCGTCGGGCGAGCGAACCACGAAGTTCGCGCCGGTGCGGCCTTCGCGGAAGAAGGGGTAGCTGCCGATCGCCACGCCGGCATGGTCGCGCTCCGCCTGGCGCAGCAGATCGGCGATCTCGCTCTCCGCTACCCAGCAACCGATCTGCCGGCTCACCACCGGGCGGCCGCCTTCCAGCGTGCCGGTCAGCGAATCGAGCATGCCCGCGGTGATATGCGGCACGCCGGCCATGATGAAGACGTTGCCGATGCGGATGCCGGGCGCGCCCGACATGCGGTTCTCGATCAGGTTCGCGCCTTCAGGCACGCGCGCCATGCGTAGCCGCGCCTCAGTCGCGCCGCCGCGGCTGGCATAATAACGCTCCAACACTGCAACGGCAGCAGGATGATGCTCGACGGCGACGCCAAGCGCGGCGGCGATCGCATCCACCGTGATGTCATCGTGCGTCGGCCCGATCCCGCCGGTGGTGAAGAGATAGTCGTTGCGTGCGCGCAGGGTGTTCACCGCCTCGACGATCGCCTCCTCGCGATCCGCGACCACGCGTACCTCGACCAGCCGGATGCCCTGGACGTTGAGCCATTGCGCGATCTGCGCGACGTTCTTGTCCTGTGTGCGCCCGGAGAGGATCTCGTCCCCGATCACGACGAGCGCGGCGGTCCAGATGCGTTCGCTATCCATGCAGGAATCGGCATAGCCTCGCAAAAGTGCCGCCGTCACGCTATATCCGCGGACATGACCGAATATGTGACCGTCACCAGCGACGCGCCGCTGGGCCGCAACGGCGCCATCAAGCTCCACGGGCCGGATGCCTTTGTCGGCATGCACGCCGCCGGCAAGCTCGCCGCCGAAACGCTCGACATGATCGCGGCCCACATGGTGCCCGGCGTGACCACCGCGGAGATCGACGCGCTCGTCTATGCCTTCATCAAGAGCCGCGGCGGCGTACCCGCGACGCTCGGCTATCGCGGCTACACGCATAGCTGCTGCATCTCGATCAACCATGTCGTCTGCCACGGCATCCCCAGCGAGAAGACGCTGAAATCGGGTGATATCGTCAACGTCGACGTCACGCCGATCTTCGATGGCTGGCACGGCGATTCGTCGCGCATGTACCTGATCGGCGACGTGCCGCTGAAGGCGCGGCGTCTGGTCGAGGTGACCTACGAATGCCTGATGCTCGGCATCGAACAGGCCAAGCCCGGCAACACGATGGGCGATGTCGCCAGCGTCATCCAGCGCTATGCCGAGTCGCACCGCTACGGCGTGGTGCGCGATTTTTGCGGCCATGGCTTGGGCCGACTGTTCCACGACGCACCCGAAGTGGTCCACGTCGGCCGCCCCGGCACCGGGCCGGAGTTGAAGCCGGGGATGATCTTCACCATCGAACCGATGATCAACATCGGCCGCCCCGACGTGAAGCTGCTCGACGACGGCTGGACGGCGGTGACGCGCGACCGCTCGCTATCGGCGCAGTTCGAACATTCGATCGGCATCACGGAAACGGGTTGCGAGATCTTCACCGTCTCGCCCGCCGGCCTGCACAAGCCGCCCTACGCCTGATCTCACGCGTCACCCCGGCCTTGAGCCGGGGTCCCGCTGCCTCTCCCAACTTCGAGAAGAAAGCGGGACCCCGGATCAAGTCCGGGGTGACGGAAGAATACCAACCCTGACACCTTCGTCAGGCCGTCCCACCCGACGTAACCACTTCCCTTCACCCCCAACCTGCGTCAGTCTCCGCCGCAAAGCTCGAACAAGGGCGGGGAGAGGAATATGCGGTTCGGATGGGCGCTGCTCGCGGCGCTGGCGCTCACATCGTGCAAGGCGGCGACGGACGAACCGGCCGCGGCGGATCGCAGCGCGGCCACCGGCGTCGGCAAGGTGGACGCCGCGTTGCTCACGACCGGCGGCGACGGGCGCGACTGGGCGATGACCGGCTACAACTATGCCGAACAGCGCTTCTCCCCGCTGACCCAGATCAACGCTGGCAACGTCGGCCAGCTCGGCCTCGCCTGGTACGCCGATATGCCCGATGCGCGCGGGCAGGAAGCGACGCCGATCGTCATCGACGGCAAGCTGTTCGTCACCGGCCCGTGGTCCAAGGTGTTCGCCTATGACGCGGGCACCGGCAAGAAGCTGTGGGAGTTCGATCCCGGCGTGAACAAGGAAAAGGGCGTCCACGCCTGCTGCGACGTCGTCAACCGCGGCGTCGCGGCGTGGAAGGGGCGCCTGTATCTCGGCACGATCGACGGGCGCCTGATCGCGCTCGATGCGGCAACCGGCAAGCAGGACTGGTCGGTCCAGACCACCGATAACAGCAAGCCCTATACGATCACCGGCGCGCCGCGCGTGGTAAAGGGCATGGTGATGATCGGCAACGGCGGCGCCGAGTTCGGCGTGCGCGGCTATGTCACCGCTTATGACGCCGCCACCGGCGCGAAGAAGTGGCGCTTCTACACCGTCCCCAATCCCACCGGCGCCCCCGACGGCGAGGCGAGCGACGCGGCAATGGCGAAGGTCGCGCCGACCTGGTCCAAGAACGGCCAGTGGAAGCAATCGGGCGGCGGCGGCACCGTCTGGGACTCGATTGTTTATGACGCGGAGCTCGATCAGCTCTACCTCGGCGTCGGCAACGGCTCGCCCTGGAACCACGGGCTGCGCAGCGAAGGGCAGGGCGACAATCTCTTCCTCTCTTCAATCGTCGCGCTGAAACCCGACACCGGCCAGTACGTCTGGCATTATCAGGAGACGCCTGGCGAGACGTGGGACTTCACCGCCACGCAGCCGATCAACCTCGCTACGCTGAACATTGGCGGACAGCCGCGCAAAGTGCTGATGCAGGCGCCCAAGAACGGCTTCTTTTACGTCGTCGATCGCACCAAGGGAAAGCTCCTCAACGCCGGCCAGTTCATCCCCGGCGTCAATTGGGCGAGCGGCTATGACATGAAGACCGGCCGCCCGATCGAAAACCCCGAGGCGCGCTATTACAAAACCGGCAAGCCCTTCCTCGCCACGCCCAGCGCCATCGCCGCGCACAACTGGCAACCGATGAGTTTCAACCCGCAGGCCGGCCTCGCCTATATCCCCGCGCAGATCGTCGGCTCCGCCTATCTCAACCCGTCCTCGCCGCTCGACGCGCCCAAGCCACTCGGCTTCAATGTCGGCCAGGATCTCGGCAACGCCATGTACCCGCGCGATGCGGTGGCGGTGAAGCAGGCAATCGCCGGCGCCACCGGCCGACTGGTGGCGTGGGATCCCGTCGCCAACAAGGCGCGCTGGACGGTGGATTACCCGACGCCATGGAACGGCGGCACGATGACCACCGCGGGCAACCTCGTCTTCCAAGGCACCGCGCTAGGCGAGTTCCGCGCCTATGCGGCGGACAGCGGCAAGCAGCTCTTCACCTATCCCGTCGGCACCGGCATCATGGCCGGCGCCTCCACCTTCATGATTGGCAACGAACAATATGTCGCGGTGCTCGCCGGCCGCGGCGGCGCGCTGCCGCTGTCGATCGGCTATGCCATCGGCAAGGCGCGGGACGTCCCCAACGTGCCGCGCCTGCTCGTCTTCAAGCTCGGCGGTAAGGTCCAGCTCCCCGGCACCCAGCCGCAGGATTCAACGCCGGTGAACCTGCCCGAGAACAAGGCCACCCCGCAGCAGGTGGCGCAGGGCCAGGCGCTGTTCGGCCGTTATTGCCAGGTCTGCCACGGCGCGAGTGCCGGCGGCGGCGGCGTGCTGCCCAACCTCCAGCGCTCGCCGGCGCTGGCGGACGCCGATACGTGGAAGGCGATCCTGATCGACGGCATGCTCAAGGACCGCGGCATGGTCAGCTTCGCCCGCGTATTGACGCCGGAGCAGGCGCAGCTGATCCGCCTCTACGTCATCGACGAAGCGCATTGGGCGCAGAAGAATTTGGGTGGCGCGACGAAGACCGTGGCGCCGGCGCCGGAAGCGCAGAAATCGCCGGTCCCCACCGGCGTCCGCTGATCCCTCCTCCGTTCGCCCTGAGCTTGTCGAAGGACGTGTTACGGGCGCTAGCGCTTGTTGCACGTGCTTCGACAAGCTCAGTACGAACGGGGTTTGGCGTGCTGTAAGAACAGGCAATCCGGTGGACGCTGCCCATTATTGAGGCATCCGCAAGCCCGCACGCCTCGTCGAGTCTCTAGCTTGCCCTCTGCGCCCCCGGCTGGCACGTTCGATGCAAGCACCGTTATCGGGGCGAGGGTTCTAACCAGGGTAGGCGTTTTCGCGTGAAGAAGATCGAAGCGATCATCAAGCCGTTCAAGCTCGATGAGGTGAAGGAAGCGCTCCACGAAGTCGGCGTGTCCGGCATCACCGTCACCGAGGCCAAGGGCTTCGGCCGCCAGAAGGGCCATACCGAGCTGTATCGCGGCGCCGAATATGTCGTCGATTTCCTGCCCAAGGTGAAGCTTGAGGTCGTCGTCGAGGACGGCCTGGTCGATCGCGTGGTCGAGGCGATCGCGCAGGCCGCGCAGACCGGCCGCATCGGCGACGGCAAGATCTTCGTCATCCCCGTCGAAACCGCGCTGCGCATCCGCACCGGCGAACGCAACGACGACGCAATCTGAACGCCTAATTTCCCCTCCCGCGTGCGGGAGGGGCTGGGGGAGGGCCTGTCCGCCAACACTCCGCCAAAGACATTCCCTCCCCTAACCCCTCCCGCACGCGGAAGGGGGATTAGAGAGAACAGAAGGAACACGAAGACATGGCAACGACCGCCGCAGACATCATCAACCGCATCAAGGAAGAAGAGATCGAGTGGGTCGATCTCCGCTTCACCGATCCCAAGGGCAAGTGGCAGCACCTCACCATGGTCGCCAGCCTGATGGGCGAGGATGAGTGGACCGACGGCTTGATGTTCGACGGCTCGTCGATCGAAGGCTGGAAAGCGATCAACGAGAGCGACATGATCCTGAAGCCGGATCTGGACGCCATCTACGACGATCCTTTCTCGGCCACCCCGATGCTGATCGTGTTCTGCGACATTCTCGAGCCGTCGACCGGCGAGGGCTATACGCGCGATCCGCGCACCACGGCGAAGCGCGCTGAGGCCTATGTCGCCTCCACTGGCATTGGCGACACCGTGTACGTCGGCCCGGAAGCCGAATTCTTCATGTTCGACAACGTGCAGTTCGACACGAACTACGCCGAATCCTATTTCAAGATCGACGATATCGAGCTGCCGACCAACACTGGCCGCGCCTATGAAGGCGGCAACCTGGCGCACCGCCCGCGCGCCAAGGGCGGCTATTTCCCCGTTGCGCCGGTCGACAGCGCCGTCGACATCCGCGGCGAAATGGTCTCAACCATGATCGAAATGGGCCTGCCCTGCGACAAGCACCACCATGAGGTGGCCGCTGCGCAGCACGAGCTCGGCCTCACCTTCGGCACGCTGACCACCACCGCCGATCGCATGCAGATCTACAAGTACGTCGTGCACCAGGTCGCGCATGCCTATGGCAAGTCGGCGACCTTCATGCCCAAGCCGATCAAGGAAGATAACGGCTCGGGCATGCACACCCACTTCTCGATCTGGGAAAAGGGTAATCCGCTGTTCGCCGGCAACGGCTATGCCGGCCTGTCGGAGACCTGCCTGTATTTCATCGGCGGCATCATCAAGCATGCCAAGGCGATAAACGCCTTCACCAACCCGACCACCAACAGCTACAAGCGGCTGGTGCCCGGTTATGAGGCACCGGTGCTGCTGGCTTATTCCAGCCGCAACCGCTCGGCCTCATGCCGCATCCCATACGGCACGGGCGCGAAGTCGAAGCGCGTCGAGGTGCGTTTCCCCGATGCGATGGCCAACCCCTATCTGGCCTATGCCGCGCTGCTGATGGCCGGCCTCGACGGCATCCAGAACAAGATCCATCCCGGCGACGCGATGGACAAGAACCTGTACGATCTGCCGCCGGCCGAACTGGCCAACGTGCCGACCGTCTGCGCATCGCTTCGCGAGGCGCTCGACAGCCTGCTGGCCGATCACGACTTCCTGTTGAAGGGCGATGTGTTCACCAAGGACCAGATCGAGGCCTATGTCGAACTGAAGTGGAGCGAGGTCGCCCGCTGGGAAATGACTCCGAGCCCGGTCGAGTACGATATGTATTACAGCGCCTGAGCGTGCCGTGCCGGCACGCGGTGCGGCGGCCAAAGGCTCGCCGCACGGGCGTTGTCGGTACGGCCTCGCACAAGCGAGGATCGACGAAGCCTGTCCTGAGCGCCTGCCTTGGCAGGCAGTCGAAGGGCGGCTCCGCCGGGGCGGGATAAAGAAAAGGGCGTCCGCGACAAACCGGGCGCCCTTTTTCTTACTCCGTCATGCCGGGCTGGTCCCGGCATCCAGGGTGCCGCGTAGCCATGCGCCGGGGAGTGTGCGGAGGGCTGGATGCCGGGACCAGCCCGGCATAACGAAACGCGCAACGGCAACGGCACCCACCCATTCACCTCGTCACCCAGGCTTGGTCCGGGGTCCCGCTGCCTTCCGCAGGGGATGCGAGAAGAAGAAGCGGGATCCCGGATCAAGTCCGGGGATGACGTCGTGAATTGGGGCTGCGGCGCTGCTGACGCCAACCGTCTCGTCACCGCCCCCGAAACAACCCCCCAAGCACCCCGCGAAGCACCGACCCCATCAGCCCGCCCGAGGCCTTGCCGCGCCCCGATCCGAACAACTGCTTGCCGATCTCGTTCGCCACCTGCCGCCCGACTGACGATCCCGCCGCGCGCGTCGCCGACGCCACCGCGCGGTTCCATGGTGAGTTCGCCGCCTCGCGCTCCGCCGCCCGCTCCTGCGCGATCCGCTCGCGCTCCGCCTTCGCGGCCGCCTTCGCGCGCACGGCATCGGCACGCGCTGCATCATCAGCCGCCCGCGCCTCCGCGGCGGCGGCGGCCGCCTCTGACGTTCTGGCGCCGAGCATCTCTTCCGCCGACTCGCGATCCACCAGCACGTCGTATTTCGCACCAACTGCGTCGGCCTCCACGATCACCCGCCGTTCTTCGGGCGTCAGCGGCCCGACGCGACTGCCCGGCGAGCGGATCAGGGTACGAGTGACAGGCGAGGGCGCCCCATCGGCCTGGAGCAGCGACACCAGCGCCTCGCCGATCTTCAGCTCGGTGATCGCCGCTGCCACATTCACGTCCGGGCTCGCGCGAAAGGTCTGTGCCGCCGCGCGCACCGCCGCCTGGTCGCGCGGCGTATAGGCGTTGAGCTTGTGCTGGATGCGATTGTTCAGCTGTCCCGCGACGGTATCGGGGATGTCTATCGGGTTCTGGGTGATGAACCAGACACCCACGCCTTTGGAGCGGATCAGCCGCACGACCTGCTCGATCTTGTCGATCAACGCCTCGGGCGCATCGTCGAACAGCAGATGCGCCTCGTCGAAGAAGAAGCACAGCACCGGCCGATCGGGATCGCCGATCTCGGGCAAGGTCTCGAATAGCTCGGACAGGAGCCAAAGGAGGAAGCTGGCGTAAAGCTTGGGAGCCGCCATCAACTTATCCGCGGCAAGCACGTTCACCAAACCGCGTCCGCGCTCGTCACTACGAATGAAGTCGGCAAGATCGAGCGCCGGCTCGCCGAAGAAGCGGTCACCGCCCTGGCCGCGCAGTTGAAGCAAGGCGCGCTGAATCGCGCCCACCGACTGCTTGGAAACGTTGCCGTAGCGGGCAGTCAGCTCACTCGCCCGCCCGGCGCAATGCGCCAGCATCGCCTGCAGATCGTCAAGGTCGAGCAGCAGGAGCCCCTCCTCGTCGGCGAGGTGGAAGGCGATGGTCAGCACGCCCTCCTGCACGTCGTTCAGCCCGAGCAGCCGGGCGAGCATCAACGGCCCCATTTCCGACACGGTGGTGCGGATCGGGTGCCCCTGTTCGCCATACAGGTCCCAGAACTGCACCGGTGTATCGGCATAGCGCCAGTCGCCATCGCCGATCAGCGCCGCGCGCTCGGCGAAGGCGGCGTGCGTCTTGCCTTGCGGCGAGCCTGGCATGGCAAGCCCGGCGAGATCGCCCTTCACGTCCGCCACGAAGCAGGGCACGCCCGCGGCGGAAAAGCCCTCAATCACGCCCTGCACCGTCACCGTCTTGCCGGTGCCGGTCGCCCCCGCGATCAGCCCGTGGCGATTGGCGCGCCTGAGATCTAGAAACTGCGGGTGCGCGCCGCCAGTGTCAGCGCCGATGAAGAGATTGCCGTCCATGCTGCTACCTTAAGCCGCCTTAAGGCCCCGCCACCATCCGCCACGCGCGGCCGCGAGCAAAAAAGAAAAGGGACCTCGCGCCGTGCGCGAGGCCCCTTCGCCTTGACCGGTGAACGGGCGTTACTTGATCTTCACCGCGATGAACCCGGCCGGATTGCGACCGCGCACTACCGAGAGCAGCACTTGCGGACGACCCGCGGCCTTGGCCGCCTGTACCGCCCGCGCCACATCAGTGGCGGCACGCGCCGGCACCGAGTTGACGGATACGATCACGTCCCCACGGCGTAGCTTCCGCCCAGCATCGCTCGCCGGATCGACCGCCGCGACCACTACGCCCTGCACCGTCGAATCGACGCCGACCTGGCGAGCGATCGCCGGGGTGAGCGGCTGCACCGTCACACCGATGCCGTTCGCCGTGGGTGCCGCATCTTCGGCCGAATCATCGTCGCCGAAGCTCTCGCCATCACCGCCGAGCTGCTGTGCGAGTTGCTCCTCAGCCGGGCGCACCGTCGTTGTCACGGTAACGGTGGTGGGCTTGCCGTCACGGATCACGTCGAGCCGCGCCTGCTGGCCGGGCGCCACATTGGCGACCAGGTATGACAAGGTTGTCTCAGGCGTCACCTGCTTGCCATTGACCCGGGTTACCACGTCACCAGCGCGGAGCCCGCCCTTCGCGGCGGGGCCACCCGGCTCGGCACGCGCGATGATCTCGCCCGAATTCTTCGGCAGGTTGAGCGCTGCGGCAATGTCGTCGGTCAGCGGCTGAATCGCGACGCCGATATAGCCGCGCTGGACGGTTTTGCCCTTCATCAACGTGTCGATGATCGGCTTGGCGTCCTCCGCCGGAATGGCGAAGCCAATGCCGATGTTGCCGCCCGACTGCGAGAAGATCTGGCTGTTGATGCCGATCACTTCGCCCTTCAGGTTGAACATCGGGCCGCCCGAATTGCCCTGGTTGATCGAGGCGTCGGTCTGGATGAAGCGATCATTGGCGCCGCCCTGGCCTGTCACACGATGCACCGCCGAGACGATGCCGGCGGTTACGGTGCCGCCCAGGCCGAACGGGTTGCCGATTGCGACCACCCAGTCGCCGACCCGCGCGCCCTCCGAATCGCCGAACCTCACATACGGCAGCGGGGTGGGCGAGTTGATCTTGAGCAGCGCAAGGTCAGACGCGGCGTCGCGGCCGACCAGCTTCGCCACATATTCCTTGCGATCGGGCAAAGTGACCCGGATCGCCTCCACCGTCGCGCGGCTGTTGCCCGGTGCGACGACGTGGTTGTTGGTGACGACATAGCCGTCCGGCGAGATGATGAAGCCCGAGCCCAGCGACTGCGCCTCGCGGGTGATCGGCGCGCCATTCTGCCCACCGCCGCGGCCGCCGAATTGGCCGAACAGCTCGGCAAAGGGCGTGCCGGCGAACGGATTGGCTGGCTGCGCCACCGTGACCTTCTGGTCGGTGGAGATGTTGACCACCGCCGGCTGCAGCTTCGCCACCATGTCGGCGAAGCTCATCGGCGCGCCGGCGCGCGGCGCGGATGCCTGCATGGAACCGGGCTCGTTTTGCGCGCTTTGCGCAGTTGCCGGGTTCTGCAACGCGAGCGAGGCGGCGGTGCCGCCGAGAAGTAGGGCGCCAGTGAGGGCGTAGGCGTAACGCACGATCGTCATGTTCCTCTCGTTTGGCCGGGGTCAGCCGAACCGGGCGATGATGCCGCTAAATCGATGAACGGCATTTGAATACGCAACGATCCGGCCGCATTCCCGTTGCAAGGCTAGCGGTTGCCGTTGAACTCCCGCAGATAGGCATTGTCGCGGCTCATGATGATGCTGGTCGATCCTTCCGGCCGCGGCCCGCCGTCGGCGCCGAACGTGGTCCGGTACGACTGCATCGCGCGGTAGAAATCGTAGAAGCTCGGATCCTTGCTGAATGCTTCGGCATAGATCCGGGCGGCGTTGGCGTCTGCTTCGGCGCGCACGATCTGCGCCTGCTTCTGCCCCTGCGCCCGGATTGTGTTCGCTTCCTGCTGGCGCGCGGTGCGCATCCGCTGCAACGCGCTGTCCAGCGGGCTGCCGTCAGGCAGGTCGGCGTGCTTGATGCGCACATCCACGATGGTGGCGCCATATTGGCGCGCATCCCGCTCCAGCGAATTCTGGATCGCTTCCATCACCTGGCTCCGCTCGGGGCTGAGCAACGTTGCGAAGCGCACCTTACCAAGCTCGTTGCGCAGCGCAGTGCCGAGCAGCGGGCGAAGCTGATCGGCCACGCGCTCCTCTGTGTTGGACGTGCTGCCCGTGGAGGTCACGGCGCGAAGCGGATCGGTGATGCGGAACCGGGCAAATGCATCGACATTCAGCCGCAGTTGGTCGGTCGAGAGCACCAGCGTATTGTTGAGATCGGCGTCGAGCACGCGCTTGTCGACCCACACGATCTTGTCAATGAACGGGATTCGGGCGATCAGCCCGGCGCCCGTGCGGCCGACCACTTGCCCGGGCTGATATTGGTTCACCGGCGAACCGACCGGATTGTTGAGGCGGAGAATGACCGCCTGCTTGGTCTCGGGCACGATCGCGAAGGTGGCGGCGCTGAGGATCACCGCGCCAAGCGCGGCAAAGCCCACAACGACAGGATTACGGATCACCGGGTTCATCGGCTGCCTCCCTGCTGCGGCTGGGCAGGCTGGGCGTTCGGCTCTTCAAGCCGGCGCGCGCGGTCGAGCGGCAGCAGCGGCGCGACCCCTGGGGTCTCCACGATGGTCTTGTCAGTCTTGGCCAGCACGGCCTCCATGGTCTCGTAATACATGCGGCGGCGAGTCACCTCGGGGGCAAGGCGATATTGTTCGTACACCTTGTCGAATGACGCGGCCTCACCTTGCGCACGGGCGACCACTTGCTGCGAATAGCTGCGCGCATTGTTGAGATTGCCCACTGCTTCCTGCTGGGCAGCAGTTACCGCGTTAAAATCGTCGATCAGGCTGGCAGGCGCTGCCGCTTGCTTGATCGATATGCCCTGCACGCGCACGCCGGCCCGATAATCGTTCAGGATCTGCTGCATCATCTGCGCGACTTGCGCCTCGATGGTGGTACGGCCGGCACCAATCGCTTCGTTCAGCGTCGTCGTCGCCAGCACGGCGCGCATCGCGCTTTCGGCGGTGGCACGCACTGTTTCGGTCGGGTCCTTGATCTCGAACACGAAATCGCGCGGATTATCGACGCGCCAGCGCACGGTATAGGCAAGGTCCAGAATATTCTGGTCGCCGGTCAGCACGGTGTCGCTGCCGTCGCGCGGGAATTCGTCCACCCGCACTGCTTCCACGTCGACCTTCTGCACCGCAACAAGCGGCGCCGGAAGGGTGAGCCGGATCCCCGGATCGAGCATGCCCGAATATCGCCCGAGGAAGGTAACCACGCCGCGCTGCTGCGGCCCGATCTGGTGAAAGGAGGTGAAGATCAACCACACGGCGACGATCAGCGCCGCGCCGATCAGCCAAAGAACGCGCGGATTGGCGCCCAGCGGCAACTGCGGCCCACCGCCGCCGCCCGATCCGCCGCCACGCGCGCGCTTCAGGAAATCGTCCAGCGCGGTCGGCTTCGGGGCGCCCTTGCGCCCGCCAGGCGGCACTGACCAGGGATTGCGCGGCCCGCTACCCCCACCATTATTATCGTCACCGCCACCGTTGCCCCACGGGCCATTGGAGGAATCGTTCAACAGGATCGATGGTCGGCGCAGCCACGATGGCAAATTGGTCATGCTGGCCTTTATAGGTGTCTTGCCCTCGAAAAACAGTGCCCACCCGCGTATCGAGCGTCGCCATGGACGAGAATGAGATCAAGCAGGCCGTCGCGGCCGTCGCCGGCGCGCGCGCCACGGTGCGGATCGAGGGCGATCGCGCCGGCGTGGTGCTCGACGCCACCGGGCTCGACGCCAAGGCCCGCGACGCGATGGAGGCGGCGGTGCGCATGGCCGCCGGACCGGGGGCACGCGTGGTGGTGACGGCGGAACGCGCCAACCGCCGGCTGATCGCGGTGGCGAGCGGGAAGGGCGGGGTCGGCAAATCGACGCTGGCCGCCAACCTCGCCATCGCGCTCAGTCATGAAGGGCGGCGCGTCGGACTGGTCGATGCCGATATCTACGGCCCGTCGCAGCCGCGGCTGATGGCCGCCGAGGGCCAGCGCCCGCAGGCCAAGGACAAGGTGCTGATTCCCGTGCCGACGCCTTATGGCGTGCCGATGCTGTCGATGGGCCAACTGATCGAGCCCGGCAAGGCGATCGCCTGGCGCGGGCCGATGGCGGCGGGCGCGCTGGGGCAGTTGGTAGAGGCCGATTGGGGCGCGGCGGATACGTTGGTGCTCGATCTGCCGCCCGGCACCGGCGACGTCCAGCTCACCATGATCCAGAAATATCGGCCGGCCGGCGCGGTGATCGTCTCCACGCCGCAGGATCTGGCGCTGATCGATGCCACCCGCGCGATCGATTTGTTCAACAAGGCCGGGATCCCGATCATCGGCCTTGTGGAGAACATGGCCGGCTATGCCTGCCCGCATTGCGGCGAAGTCTCCGATCCCTTCGGTCAGGGCGGCGCGGAGGCGGCTGCGCGCGATCTCGGCGTGCCGTTCCTCGGCCGCGTGCCGCTGGCGATCGACATCCGTACGGCGTCCGACGCGGGCGTGCCCCCGGCGACTGATCCCGCAGACACCGTCTTCCGCCCGCTTGCCCGGGCGGTTGCTGGCTGGCTGGAAACCGGCGGGGCGGGTGCGCGTTAGTCAGATACCGGTCGTGCCGCATGCATCTTGGCGGCGGCACGAGCGGACCATCGTCGAAAGGCCCCTCCCATGCCGCTGACCGCCGACGCCGACATCAAGGCGCTGCTCGAGGAAACCCGCACCATCGCGTTGGTCGGCGCTTCCGACCGACCCGATCGGCCCAGCTATGGCGTGATGAAGCGGCTGCAGGACCACGGCTATCGCGTGATCCCCGTCAACCCGCAGATCACGGGCGAGCACGTCCACGGCGAATATGTCTTCCGCGAGTTGTCGCAGATTGGCGAGCCGATCGACATGGTCGACATCTTCCGCCGCTCCGAAGCGGCTGGCGACGCGGTGGACGAGGCGATCGCGGCCGGCGCGAAGTCGGTTTGGCTGCAACTGGGCGTGATAAACCAGCAAGCCGCCGCCCGCGCCGAAGCCGCTGGCCTGAAGGTGGTGATGGACCGCTGTCCCGCGATCGACATCCCCCGGCTAGGCGTCGCGCGGATCGAGAAGCAGCAGTCGCCGCTTCAATAAGCGTCATGCTGAACTCGTTTCAGCATCCACCGCGCCCCAAGCCGTGGCCTGAGGGGCCGAGGCGTGAACCCTGAAATAAGTTCAGAGTGACGGGTTAGAGAGGCGCCACCCATATCCTCCCCGTGCGGGGAGGATAAACGCCCCAAATCCTGTCCTACACCATGCCTTTCATGGCATCGCTCACCCCCATGATCGCGCGCCCACGAATGTTGAGAGATACCTCGCCAGCGCCTCAACTTTCTCAACATTCGCGCCAACAGTGGACACGAAATCCCGCTTGTCCACCCGCCCCGCGTGCCGCATGGACGAACGGTGACCGGAACGAAGCCGGCGCAAAGGGGTAGGAGGGGGCGACATGGAAGAACCGATCGCCCACGCGCCTGCCCGATCCGGCCAGCGCGATCTCACCACCGGCCCCATCGGCTCCGCTTTGCTGATGTTCGCGCTGCCGACCTTGGCCTCCAACGTCCTGCAATCGCTCAACACCTCGATCAATGCGATCTGGGTTGGCCGCTTCCTCGGCGAAGGCGCGCTGGCGGCAACGTCCAACGCGCATATCATCATGTTCCTGATGTTCGGCGCGGTGTTCGGGTTCGGCATGGCGGCGACGATCATCGTCGGCCAGAGCTGGGGCCGGCGTGACGTGGATGCGGCGAGGCGCGCGTTCGGATCGGCGATCGGGCTGGTGCTGGTCGGGTCGGTGATCGTGGGCGTGCTCGGCTGGATCTTCGCGCCGCAGATCCTCGTCGCCCTGGCCACGCCGCCCGACGCATTCACGCCCGCCGTCGACTATCTGCGGGTGATCTTCCTGTCGCTGCCGCCGTCGATGCTGCTCGTCCTCATGTTCATGGGGCTGCGCGGCACTGGCGACTCGGTCACGCCCTTGTGGTTCATGGGGCTGGCGGTGCTGGTGGATGCGGGCATGAACCCGGTGCTGATCCTCGGTTTGGGTCCGTTCCCGGCTATGGGCATCGGCGGATCGGCCGCCGCGACCCTGCTCGCGAACATCGTCGCGCTCGCGGCACTGGCTGCGTGGATCGCGTGGCGCGATCTGCCGCTGCGGCTGAAGGGCGCGGAATGGCGCTACATCCTGCCCGAGCCGGCGCTGGTCCGCACGATCCTGGGCAAGGGGCTGCCGATCGGCGCGCAGATGCTGGTACTGTCCACCTCCGCGCTGGCGATGGTCGGCCTGGTCAACCGCAACGGCATCGATACGGTGGCAGCCTACGGCATCGTCCAGCAGCTCTGGGGCTACGTACAGATGCCGGCCATGGCGGTCGGCGCGGCGGTGTCGGCCATGGCCGCGCAGAACATCGGCGCCGGTCGCTGGGATCGCGTCACCCGGATCACGCGCGCGGGGCTGTTCTACAATGTGGCGATCACCGGTGTCGTCGTGGCGCTGGTGCTGGTGTTCGACCGCGCGATCATCGGCCTGTTCATTCCGGGCGGCAGCCCCGCGCTGCCGATCGCGGAGAACATCAACCTGCTCGCCACCTGGGGCTTCATCCTGTTCGGCGGCACCATGGTGCTGTTCGGCGTGGTACGCGCCAATGGTGCGGTCTGGGGTCCGCTCGCGATCCTGACGATCGCCATGTTCCCGGTGCGGCTGGGCGTCGCCTATGCCTTGCTGCCAATGCTCGGCGCAGATGCACTCTGGTGGAGCTTCCCAGTCGGATCGGCCGCAAACGTTGCGCTGGCGGCGCTTTACTACCGCTACGGCAAATGGCGCGAGGGCGGTCTGCTAGTGCCCGAGGAGCATTGCGACGAGCGCAGCCATGCCGATATCGAGCCAGCAGGCGGGTTGAAGCCGGCGGCCTGAGCTACGTTCGTCCCGAGCGAAATCGAAGTACAAGACTTTCTCGGGAGGAACGGTGGTCGTCAGGCGTTGTTGCGCGGCACCATCACCCGGATGATCCCCGCTGCGATCTTGGCCCGCACCGGCGTATGCGCCAGCACCTCTCCGTCGATCGAGATGGGCAGGCGCGGCTCGGTATCGATCTTCAAATCGTGACCGGTGAAGGAGATCGTGTCCTGGTGTCGCGCTGCCAGACCAAAGAAATTGGAAAACCAGTTCTTCAGCAGCCGACGCCGGTAATGGCCAGTGACTGCCTGCACCACGATCTGCCCGGAATCGACGGCCGCCTCATCTACCAGCCACGTGCCGCCATGATAGGGGCCGTTGGATATCCGCACCTCCACCACCCGCAGACGCCGCTCTTCCTTGCCGTCATCGACGATCAGGACAAAGGGGGCGAATTTCGCATATTGAACCCCCGCCCAGCCAAGATAGCCGACGCGGCCGAACACCTTCTTGAGGTTGTGCGGCACCGTCTCAGCGATTTGCGGTGAGAGGCCCATGGCGGCGCAATTGGCGAAATAATCGCCGTCGATCATGCCGAGGTCGATGCGCTTGGGCACGCCAGTCGCGAGCACGTCGATCGCTCCGTCCAGATCGAGCGGCAAACCGAGTGTCCGAGCAAAGCTGTTGGCGGTGCCGAGCGGCAGCACGCCCAAGATCACGTCATGCCCGACCAGCAGATCGACCAGCCCGCTCACCGTACCGTCGCCGCCGCCTAGGATGACGAGGTCCGGCTTCTTCGCCAGCGCCCGCTTCACCGTGCGTTCGAGATGTTCCGGCTTTTCCACCGCATGCGCATCGACCGGAAAGGGCAGCGTCTCCAGCCGCTTGCACGCGCGGCGGAACAGCTTTTGCCCCTTGCGCGACTTGGCGTTGACAATCAGCGCGGCGGACTTGATCTCGCTCATGAGGCCCGCAACGCACGAGACGCGGTTTCGCCCCCGTAACGCTTGCGCGTCCGGCGCCACGGGCGCAAGGCACAGCGCATGCACGCTGCCTTTCCCGCGCTCCGCCTCCGCCGCACCCGCGCCGCCGACTGGAGCCGGCGCCTGCATCGCGAAACCACGCTCACCCCGGCGGACCTCATCTGGCCGCTGTTCATCGCGGAAGGAGAGGGGGTCGAGGAGCCGATCGCCAGCTTACCAGGTGTCTCGCGATGGTCGGTGGATCTGATAGTTGCGCAGGCGAAGGGCGCGCACGCGCTCGGCATCCCATGTCTCGCTTTCTTCCCCAACACGCCAGCCTCGCTGCGCAGCGATGACGGGCGTGAGGCACTCAATCCCGACAACCTCATGTGCCGCGCCATTCGTGCGGTGAAAGACGCGGTGCCCGATATCGGCATCCTCACCGACGTGGCGCTTGATCCCTATACCGCGCACGGCCACGATGGGCTGGTCGATGAGGTGGGCTATGTCCTCAATGACGCAACGGTGGAGGTGCTGGTGGGCCAGTCGCTCAACCAGGCCGCGGCAGGCGCCGACATCATCGCGCCGTCGGACATGATGGACGGTCGTATCGGCACGATCCGATCCGCACTGGAAGGGGCGGGGCACAGCAACGTCCAGATCATGGCCTACGCCGCCAAATACGCCAGCGCCTTCTACGGCCCCTTCCGCGACGCGGTGGGCAGCCGCGGGCTGCTGAAGGGCGACAAGAAGACGTACCAAATGGATTACGGCAACGCTGAGGAGGCGCTACGCGAGGTCGCGCTCGACCTCGCCGAGGGGGCCGACAGCGTGATGGTTAAGCCGGGCCTGCCCTATCTCGACATCGCGCGCCGGGTGAAGGAGCGCTTCGCGGTGCCGGTGTTCGCCTATCAGGTGTCGGGCGAATATGCGATGATCGAGGCGGCGGTCGCGGCTGGCGCAGCGGACCGGGACGCGATGGTGCTGGAAACGCTAACCGCCTTCAAGCGCGCCGGCTGTTCGGGCGTGCTGACCTATCATGCGGTACACGCCGCCCGTCTGCTGGCCGCGTGATCGAAACCAACCGCCTGATCCTGCGAAGGCCCGAAGCGGCCGATCGCCCGCCACTCCATGCGATGTGGGCGGATCCAGCCGTCATGGCCGATCTCGGCCCGGTCAAGTCGGTAGCCGACAGTGATGCGACGCTCGCGCGCCACGCCTCATACGCGCCGCTCGGCTTCTGGGCGGTCGTGCATCGTGAAAACGGTAAGACGATCGGCTTTTGCGGGCTGAAGCCGGGCGCCGCCGAGACGCCGATCGCCGGGACGTTGGAAATAGGTTGGATGCTGGCGCAGCCTTATTGGGGCGGCGGTTACGCGCGCGAGGCGGCCGCAGCGAGCCTCGCCTGGGGCTGGGCGAACCGCTGCGAGGAGGCGATCGTCGCCATCACCGCGCGGCAGAACGTAAAGAGCCGCGGGCTGATGGAGCGGCTTGGCATGATGTACGATCCGGCGCTCGACTTCGCTCACCCGCAATTCGCCGCCGATGATCCGCGCCGCGATACGGTCACCTACCGGATCGAACGTCCGTGACTTCAGTCAACCACCGTCATGCGGGGCTTGTCTCGGCATCCACCCACCCGCAATTCCGCCGGCTCGAAGGTACGCAGCCCCGTGGATCTCGGCACGGCGCCGGGATGGCGAGGGTTATGGCTCCTCGCTGTTGAATATAGGCAAACCGAGATGATCGAGACCGACCGCCTCATCCTGCGCCGCTGGCGTGTCGATGATGTCGCTCCCTTCCATGCGATGGGCCAAGACGCCGAGGTCATGCGCTACCTCGGCCCGCCGATGGACGAGGCATCTTGCGAGGCAACCGTCGAGCGGATGAACGCCCTTGCCGACGCGACCGGCGATTGCTTCTGGGCGGTCGAGCGGCGCGAGGGCGGCGCGTTCCTTGGCTTTTGCGGCATCAAGGCTGGCCCGCCCGGAACCCCAATCGAGGACCTGCCGGAAATCGGCTGGCGGCTCGCGCGTGCGGCATGGGGCGGCGGCTATGCGCGCGAGGCGGCCGCAGCATGCCTCGCCCGTGCGTGGCAGCGCGGCACCGAGCGCGTCCACGCCATCACCGTGCCCGCTAACGAACGCAGCTGGGGGCTGATGATCCGCCTCGGCATGACGCGCGTGGAGGGCGGGGACTTCGACCATCCCGTGCTGGAGCCGGGCGACCGGCTGCGCCGCCACCTGCGCTATTCGATTGATCGCCCCACCGCGTGACTGTTCGCGCCGACCGATCCCTCTTCGTGCTGACGATCCTCACCGGATCGTTCCTGCTGTTCCTCGTCCAGCCGATGGTGGCGCGTATCGCGCTGCCGCGGCTCGGCGGCGCGCCGGCAGTGTGGAACTCCGCCATGCTGGTGTACCAGGCGCTGCTGCTCGCCGGCTATGGCTATGCCCATGCGCTCGGTGGGCTGCGGGTGCGCATTCAGGCGAGCGTACATCTCGTCGTGCTTGCACTTGCCGCCCTGTGGCTGCCCATTGGTGTGCTCGGATGGCCCTTGCCCGAAGGTACTGCGCCCGAACTGTGGGTGCCTTGGCTCTTTGCCGCCTCCATCGGCCCGCTATTCGTTGCCGTTTCCGCGCAAGCGCCGCTGATCCAGCGCTGGTTCGCCGCCGCCCGGCCTGATCAGGATCCGTACCGGCTCTACGCCGCGTCGAACCTCGGCAGCTTCGCCGGCCTGCTCGCCTATCCCCTCCTTGTTGAGCCGTTGCTGCCCGTCGATGGCCAGCGCTGGCTGTGGAGCGCCGGCTATATCCTGCTCGTCGCGCTGGTCACCGCCATTGCCTGGCACTTGCCGCGTAGCAGCGGGCAGGCAGTCGCCTTGAGCGGTGCCGGCGAGCGGCCGGGGTGGCGGCGCGTGGCGCTGTGGATCGCACTCGCCTTCGTGCCCTCCGGGCTGATGCTGGCCACGTCGACTTATATCACCACCGATATCGTCGCCATGCCGCTGCTGTGGGTTATCCCGCTGGGTCTTTATCTCCTCAGTTTCTCGATCGCCTTTGCCGATCGGCGCGCGCCGGCCGACTTCATTACCCGCATCGCTCCGATCACGATCGTCCTTTTCGGCGGCCTGATGATCGGCGGCTCGCACCTTCAGCCGATGTTTGGCTTGCTGCTCGCGCTGACGTTGCTGTTCATGGTGTGCGTGGCGCTGCACACGGCCATGTATCGCCTTCGGCCCGCGCCCGAACGGCTCACCGGCTTCTATCTCGCCATGTCGATCGGCGGAGCGCTGGGCGGGCTGTTCGCCGGCCTGATCGCGCCGGGGTTGTTCGACTGGACCTGGGAATATCCGCTGCTGATCCTTGCCGCCGGTGCGCTGGTGCCGCAGATGTTCCTGGTCCAGCCACTCCGCGTCTTGTGGTGGAAGGGCGGCGGAGTGCCGGCGCTCGCCGCGATCGCCGGCGCGCTCGGCCTGTTGCTGGTGCTTCGCCAGTGGGGTCCGGCGGCATGGTTCGGCGAGCAGCAGGCCGGGATCGTCTTCGCCGTTGTCGCGGTGACGGGGCTCGCCTCGATCGGCGTGCGGCACGCTTATGTGCTGGTGCTCGCCGTCTCCTTGTTGCTGTTCGGCGGGATCGGCGCGCTCAAGGATACGATTGCCGGCGACGTGCGCACGCGCAGCTATTTCGGCGTCTATGGCGTCACCGAAGCGCATGATCGCCGCACCCTGACGCATGGCACCACGCTGCACGGCATCCAATTGCTCGGCTCCCCCGAGCGCGAGCAACAGCCGACAACCTATTACGTGCCCTCGTCAGGCGTCGGCCGCGCGATGACGCTGGCACCCTCGCTCTACGGACTGGAGAGCCGCATCGGCGTGGTCGGGCTGGGAACGGGCACGCTCGCCTGCTACGCTTGGCCGACGCAGCATTGGACGTTTTTCGAGATCGATCCGGTGGTCGCCGATTTGGCGCGCCAGCGTTTCTCCTTCCTGCGCACCTGCGCACCCGAGGCGCGGATCAAGATCGGCGACGCGCGCCTGTCGATCGCCGCGGCCAAGCCGAATTCCTTCGATTTGCTCGCGCTCGACGCTTTCTCATCAGACGCGGTGCCGATCCACATGCTGACGCGCGAGGCCTTCGCCGATTACGCGCGCGCCTTGCAGCCAAGCGGCCTGCTGCTGGTGCATATCTCGAACCGCTACATGGATCTGACACCCGTCGTATCGGCTGCCGCGCAGGCGGGGGGATGGCACGCGATCGAGTTGCTCGACGATCCGGCTGACGAGGAAGGATCGCTGTCGCACTGGGTAGCGCTGTCGCGCGATCCACGGGCGCTGGGCCGCTTGGAGCGAACGGGCACCGGCTGGGTCGCGATGAAGCGCCATCCGGCGTCCAGCGGCTGGACCGACGATTATGCGTCGATCCTGCCGCTGCTTCATCCCTGAGCGGTTATTCGCTGTTGCGCTCGACCGATTCGAGGATGCGCCCGCCGGCCATGAACACCGCAATCGGGCAGACCGCGAACAGCAGCCAGCCGCCGACTCCCGGATAGTCGCGCAGGTAATGTACCCCGCGCTCGGTGGCGCCCAGGCCGAGGCCGTAGATCACCATGAACGCTTCGAACTTCGTCTTGATCGTGAACAGGCGAGCGATGCGGGCAAACATGCCCAGCCCTCAGCAACAAGCGGGCCAACCCCGGATTTCTGCGCCTTTCCCCTTGCCCGACTTGGTTAAGTGTCAATTAACCCGACAAGGTCGAGGCTTTCGAGCAGCGCGCAGCGCGCTTCGCTCACATGCCGGACCAGCGCCGGATCGCCGATCGCCTCGGCGTGGATCGCCTCCGGCCAGTGCGCCTCGATTACCGTAGCGATCCGGTCGAGCTTGGTCTCGTCCACGAGGAAGCGCAAGTCGACCAACGCCGGGTCGCACGCGATGCGCAGCCGCAGGCACGCCGGCCCGCCGCCGTTCGCCATCGACTCGCGCACATCGACCACCTCCACCGCCCGGATCGGCCCATTGCTGGCAAGGTGATCTTGCAGCCAGCCCCACACCGCCGCATTCTCCCGCGCCTCGGCCGGCACGATCAGCGTCTGCTCGCCCGAGCCAGCGGTGACGAGCTGCGCGTTGAACAGATAGGATTGGATCGCATCGGCCAGGCTGACCCGATCCGCCGGCACTTCGACGATCTCCACCTCCGGCATCAGCCGCCGCAGGTCGGCGTAGAAGGCGTCCCGCCCGGAAAACGCCTGTTCATGCGCAAAAAGCGTGCGTTCATTGGCGACCGCGACCACGTCATTGTGGAAGGCCCCAGCCGCGATCGCCTCGGCTGATTGCTCGACGAACAGCACTCGCGCGGGATCCAGCCGATGCGCCCGCGCGACCGCTTCCGACGCCTCGCGATGCTGGCGCGCGGGGAAGGGACCGCCGCGCTCGCCATAGACGAACACCTCGACGCCGGGCGTGCCATGCCCGGCGCACAGCCGCATGTGATTGGCCGCACCCTCATCACCGAACGGGGCGGGGACGGGCGCATGCACCGCGAAATGATCATCGGCAAAGGCGAGGCGCAGCTGCGCCAGCGTCGCAGGCCATTCATGGCTGCGATGCGGCATGGTGACGAGGTTGGCGACGGTCATATGGCAGCGTCCATCCGCCGTGTCCGGCGCCGGCGAGACAGTGGCCGCGTTGGCCGCCCACATCGACGACGCTGAAAAGGCCCGTGCTTTCAGATGCACCGCCGCGTTCGCATAATCGGTGTGGAGCGTGGTGAGCCAGCGATGGTCGGGTCGTGGATGCGGCAGCAGGATGCCCTGCGTCAGCCCCAAAGCGAGATTGGCGCGCATCTTCGCAATGCCTTGCAGCGCGGCGGCACGCGGATGCGCGGTGGCCCCTGCGTTGCGCGTCGCCGCGAGATTGCCGGGGCTGAGGCCCGCATAATTATGGCTCGGCCCGACGATGCCGTCGAAGTTGATCTCGCGGATCATGCACCAGCCCCCACCATTCGTCCCGAGCGAAGTCGAGGGACATGCCACAAGAAAAATCGCCTGAAACCCGTGCCTCGACGGCGCTCGGCAGGAACGGGTAGGGCGCTGAACTTCGTCACAACCGCCCCACGTGCAGCACGGTCGAATCTTCCCGCGCGCCGATCGCTTGCGCACAACCCGGATCGATCACCACTTGATCGCCCACCTCGCGCACCGTGCCGAACGAACAACGGAAGTCCGACAGTCGCCCATGCGCGACCAGCGCCTCGGAGCCGCCATCGCGATCGCATGCCACAACAGCTGCTTCCCGCGCCTCGCGGATCGACCGCACCGCATCGATCCGCGCCGTCATGGTCGGCCCGCCATCGAAGATGTCGATATATTTCTCGAAGGCGAACCCTTCATTCTCCAGCATCCGCATCGCCGCACGACCCGACGGGTGCGGCAGTCCAATCGCCGCCCGCGCGCTCTCCGATAGCATTGCGGTATAGATTGGATGCTTGGGCATCAGATCGGCGATGAACTGGTGTCCGTTAATGGCGTTGAAGGCGTCGGCATCCTGGAAATTCATGCCGAAGAACCGCCCGGCCAGCCCGTCCCAGAACGGCGAACCTCCCGCCTCGTCGATCACCCCGCGCAGCTCGGCCAGGATGCGGTCGCCGAAGCGCGCACGATGCGCTCGGATGAACAGGTAACGGCTGCGCGCCAGCAGCAGCCCCAGCCCGCCCGCGCGCTCGCCGGGATGGAGGAACAGCCCGCCGACCTCACTCGATCCTTCCAGATCGGTGGTCAGCGACAGCATCTCGGCGCGAAATGTGCGTTCCAGCTCGCGGCTATGCTGGGTCAGCGTGCTGATGCGATAGCTGTAGAAGGGATGATGTTGGCCGACGAGCGTAAAGATCTGGCACGTGCCGCGTACCTCGCCGGTGGTGACATTTTCCAGGATCAGGACGAACAATTCGTCCTTCACGCTCGGCTCGTCACGCTCGAAGGCGGCATGGCTGCGGTCGAGCTTTGCCTTCAGCGCGCGGCGATCGGGCGGCAGGTTGGTGAAACCGCCGCCGGTCAGCTTAGCCATCTCGTAGAGATGCGCGAGATCCTCGTCGCGCGCCGCCCGGACAACAAACGTCCCCGTTCCGCTCAAAGCCCCGTCTCCGCCAGCCGCAGGATGGTCACTGCCGACAGCGCCGCCCGCTCGGCAAGACTGTCGACGATCAGAAATTCGTCCGCCGAATGGATGGCGCCGCCGCGCACGCCCATCGTGTCGACCACCGGCGTACCGGCGGCGGCGATGTTGTTGCCGTCGCACACACCGCCGGTGTCCCGCCAAGCGATCGGCACGCCCAGGTCGGCGCCGACGACTTGTACCAGATCGAACAGCCGTGCCGCCCTGGCATCAATCGGCTTGGGCGGACGGTTGAAGCTGCCATGCACCTCGACGCGCACGTCATGCGCGGTCGCGACATCGGCGACCGCCGCATCGATCGCGGCGCGCGCACGGGCGATCTCGGCCGCGTCCTTGGGGCGAAAGTTGACGCGCAGCACGGCGAGGTCGGGCACGACATTGTTCGGCCCGCCGCCATCGATCCGCGCCGGATTCACCGCCAGCCGCGGCCCCTTGGCCTCGCTCAGCCGCACTGCCAAGGCCGCCGCCGCGACGATCGCATTGCGCCCGTCCTCCGGATTGCGCCCCGCATGCGCCGATCGGCCGCGCACGACGATCGAGAAATTGCCCGTGCCGCCCCGCGCGCCTGCCAGCGTTCCGTCGGGCAGCGCCGGTTCATAGGTCAGCGCCGCCAGCTTGCCCTGCGCCGCTTCCTCGATCAGCGCCGCGGAGGAGAAAGAGCCGGTCTCCTCGTCCGAGTTGATGATCACGTCATAGCCGATCGGGCATCCCACCGCCTCGATCGCCTCCAGCGCGGCGAGCATCACCGCGAGCCCGCCCTTCATGTCGGCAACCCCCGGCCCGTTGATCGTGCCGTCGGGCCGATCGGTCAGCGCCTGGAATGGATGATCCGCCGGATAGACCGTATCCATATGTCCCGTCAGCAGCAGCCGGGCAGGGGCGTCCGGCCGCACCGACAGATGCAGATGCCGGCCATGCTCAATCGCGGACACGGTGCCGTCCACTCCAACGCGCTCCGCCGCAGCAGGCTCGACCAGCCGCAGCGAACCGGGCAGGGCCGCAAAGGCGTCCGCCAGCAGATCGCCCATCTTTGCGAGTCCGGCGATGTTGCCTGTGCCGCTGTTCACCGCGGCCCAGGCGCGTGTCCGCGCGAGCATGGGCGAGGCCGCCGCATGCGTGATCGCTTGTTCTTCGATGCTGCTTGGTTGCGCCATTGTAACCGGTTGCTAGCCGATGCTGCCGATGCCGGCCACCCCAGGAATTGCGAGTGATTCTCACCGGTGCCATGCCTTGCCCCATGGGTTTCGCGGGCCTAAAGCGACCGCGAATTTTCTCGTTCGCAGCTGCGAGAGAAGCCCCAAACGAGAGCGCTGATGGTCGATCTGTCGCAATATCTGCCGATTCTGATGTTCCTGGGCGTGGCGCTGGTTCTGTCGTCGGCATTTGTGTTTCTGCCGATGGCGGTGTCCCGTCTCACCGGGACGTACAAGCCGTCGGTTGAAAAACTCAGCGAATATGAATGCGGTTTCCCCGCGTTCGAGGACAGCCGCGCACAATTTGACGTGCGTTTTTATCTGGTTGCGATCCTTTTCATCATCTTTGATCTCGAAGCGGCGTTCCTATTTCCATGGGCAGTAAGCGTGTTCGATCTCGGCTGGACGGCCTGGATCAGCATGATGATCTTCATCGGCGAGCTCGCGCTCGGGCTCGTCTACGCCTGGAAGAAGGGCGCACTGGATTGGGAATGACCATGCACTCCGGCCCCGTAGAATTGCAGCGCGACGCTCGCGCGATCTCGAGCGGAACGGGCCTCGTTCAGCCCGATCCCGGCTTTTTCAATGATCTGAACGGCGAACTGACCGACAAGGGTTTCCTTGTCACCTCCACCGAGGAGCTGTTCCAGTGGGCGCGCACCGGCTCGCTGTGGTGGATGACCTTCGGCCTCGCCTGCTGCGCCGTGGAGATGATCCACGTCAACATGCCGCGCTACGATCTGGAGCGCTTCGGCGCCGCGCCGCGCGCTTCCCCGCGCCAGTCTGACGTGATGATCGTCGCGGGCACGCTCTGCAACAAGATGGCCCCGGCTCTGCGCCGCGTGTACGATCAGATGTCTGAGCCGAAGTACGTCATCTCGATGGGCTCGTGCGCCAACGGCGGCGGCTATTACCATTATAGCTACAGTGTCGTGCGCGGTTGCGATCGCGTGGTGCCGGTCGACATCTACGTTCCGGGCTGCCCGCCGACCGCGGAGGCGCTGCTATACGGGATCATGCAGCTTCAGCGTAAGATCCGTCGTTCCGGGAGCATCGAACGGTGAGGGCGCCCGCGCCAAAGTGGGCCTATGAGCTCAATGATGCGACGCTCGACGCGGCGCGCGCGGCGATCCCGCAGGGGTTGGTCAATGCCTTCGCGCACGTCGGCGAGATCCAGTTGCACGTCCATCGCGATCACCTGATCGCGGCGCTGACGGCGCTGCGCGACACGCCGGGCCTCGAATATCAGCAGCTGATGGACATCGCTGGCGTCGATTATCCCGATCGCGGCGAAGAGCGGTTCGAAGTTGTCTATTGCATGCTCTCGCTGACCCGCAATCATCGTCTGCACGTGCATGTCACGGCGAGCGAGGATACGCCGGTGCCATCGGTGACCGCGATGTGGCCGGTCGCCGGCTGGTATGAGCGCGAAGTGTACGACATGTACGGCGTGCTGTTCGCGGGCAACCAGGATCTTCGCCGGATCCTCACCGATTACGGCTTCCGCGGCCATCCGCAGCGCAAGGATTTCCCGCTCTCAGGGTTTGTCGAGATGCGCTATTCGGAAGAAGCGAAGCGCGTCATGTACGAGCCGGTGAAGCTCGCGCAGGATTTTCGCACCTTTGATTTCACCAGCCCTTGGGAAGGCGCCGAATACGTCCTTCCGGGTGACGAGAAGGGTGCCGCGCTGCCGCAGGCCAAGGGTGCGCCCTCGCCGGTGACAGCCGACCAGGTCCGCAAGGCGGACGACGCACAAAGCGACAAGAGGCCGGCCGATGCGCCGAGCGAGCCATACGCCAAGGAAGATGCCAACAGCAGCGCCGAAACCGGCGCGGGCAAGCCGCACCCCAATGATACACCCAAGCCGGCCGACCCCGATGTCATCCCCGGCAAGGGAGGGCAGAACCAATGACCGGAATCCCCGTCATCGACGTCGCTGATCCGAACGTCGATCCCGCTGTCGCACGCACCGTCGGCGCGCTGGATGGCGCGCACGACACCCAGGGTGATGTCGCGATCCAGAACTACACGATCAACTTCGGCCCGCAGCATCCCGCCGCCCACGGGGTGCTCCGCCTCGTTATGGAGCTCGACGGCGAGATCGTCGAACGGATCGATCCGCACGTCGGCCTGCTCCATCGCGGCACTGAGAAGTTCATCGAATACAAGACGTATTTGCAGTCGATCCCGTATTTCGATCGGCTCGATTACTGCTCGCCGATGTGCATGGAGCATTCGTACGTGCTCGCGATCGAGAAGTTGCTCGATCTCGAAGTGCCGATCCGCGCGCAATATCTTCGCGTGTTTTTCGCCGAGCTGACCCGCATCAAGAACCACATGCTCAACCTGGGCAGTCATGTGATGGACGTCGGTGCGATGACGCCGAACCTGTGGCTGTTCGAGTTGCGCGAAGACTGCATGAACTTCTATGAGCGTGCCTCCGGTGCGCGCATGCATGCGAACTATTTCCGGCCTGGCGGCGTCCGGCAGGACGTGCCGCTGAAGCTGCTGACCGATATCGCCGAATGGCTCGACTCGCGCCTGCCGCGCTTGTTCGAGGATGCGATCAGCCTTGTCGCGGACAACCGCATCTTCAAGCAGCGCAACGTCGATATCGCCGTGGTGAGCCGCGATGATGCGATCCGTTGGGGCTTCTCTGGCCCGATGATTCGCGCAGCTGGGATCCCCTGGGATTTGCGCAAGCAGCAACCCTATGACGTTTATGCCAAGATGGACTTTGAAGTGCCGGTCGGCACGCGCGGCGACTGCTACGATCGGTTTATGGTGCGCGTCGAGGAGGTTCGCCAGTCCGCGCGGATCATGAAGCAGTGCCTGGCTGAAATGCCGGAAGGTCCGACCGCCAGCTTCGATCGCAAGGTCGTGCCACCCAAGCGCGGTGAGATGAAGCAGTCGATGGAAGCGCTGATCCATCACTTCAAGCTCTACACCGAAGGCTATCACGTGCCCGCGGGCGAAGTGTACGTTGCTACGGAGAGCCCGAAGGGCGAATTTGGCGTGTATCTGATCTCGGACGGCAGCAATAAGCCGTACCGCTGCAAGATCCGACCGACCGCCTTTTCGCACTTGCAGGCAATGGATTTCATGAGCCGCGGCCACATGCTCGCGGACACCACCGCCATTCTCGGCGCGATGGATATCGTTTTTGGTGAATGTGACCGCTGATGGCTGACGCTCCCCAGATCCCCGACGAGGCAGAGGTCCGCGCACGCTGGGGCGCGTTCGCCTGGTCCGACGAAAGCCGTGAGAAACGCAACGCGATCCTCGCGCGCTATCCCGCCGGCCGCGAACAGTCGGCGTCGATCCCGCTGCTCGATCTGGCGCAGCGCCAGGTGGGTGCCGAAACGAACACGCAGGGCTGGTTGCCCATCCCGGTGATCGAATATGTCGCGCGCGAGATCAGCGTGCCGTACATCCGCGTGTACGAGGTCGCGACCTTCTACACGATGTTCAACCTGGCGCCGGTCGGCCGCTATCATGTGCAGGTCTGCGGCACCACGCCGTGCATGCTGCGCGGTTCAGACGACGTGCTGGCGGCGTGCAAGAACAAGGGGCTGATCAAGGGCAAGACCACGCCCGACGGCCTGTTCACGCTGACCGAGGTCGAGTGCATGGGCAATTGCGCCTCGGCGCCGATGGTCCAGATCAACGACGATAACTTCGAGGATCTCGATTACGATCGCACGATCGCGATCCTCGACGCGCTGGCGCGGGGCGAACAGCCAAAGGCCGGCACGCAGGAGCCGGGCCGGCACACCGTGGAGCCGCTCGGCGGCCCAACCACGCTGACCGCGATGGTGAACGAGAACCACGATTACCGTTCCGAATGGAACACGCCTGCCGTGGGAGCGAGCGCATGAGCGTCATCACATCGCTGACGGACAAGGACCGCATCTTCACCAATCTCTACGGCTACCAGCCGTGGACGCTGCAGGCTGCGCGCGGCCGCGGTGATTGGGACAATACCAAGGCGCTGCTCGATCTCGGGCAGGACAAGATCATCGACGTGATGAAGGCCTCGGGCCTGCGCGGCCGCGGCGGCGCCGGCTTCCCGACCGGCACCAAATGGTCGTTCATGCCCAAGACGCCCAGCCCCGAGCGGCCGAGCTTTCTGGTTATCAATGCCGACGAATCCGAGCCCGGTTCGTGTAAAGATCGAGAAATTATCCGCCACGATCCGCACAAGCTGATCGAGGGCGCGCTGGTCGCCGGGTTCGCGATGCGCGCGCGCGCGGCGTACATCTACATTCGCGGCGAATATATCCGCGAGGCGGAGACGCTCTTCGCTGCGGTGCAGGAGGCGTATGACGCCGGCCTCGTAGGCAAGAACGCCTGCGGTTCGGGCTACGACTTCGACGTCTTCGTCCACCGCGGCGCGGGCGCCTACATTTGCGGCGAAGAAACCGCGATGATCGAGAGCCTGGAGGGCAAAAAGGGCCAGCCGCGCCTCAAGCCCCCGTTCCCGGCCGGCGCCGGCCTTTATGGCTGCCCCACGACGGTCAACAACGTTGAGAGCATCGCCGTCGCCCCGACGATCCTGCGGCGCGGCGCGGAATGGTTCAGCAGCTTCGGCGCGGAGAATAACCGCGGTACCAAGCTGTTCCAGATCAGCGGGCACGTCGAAAAGCCCTGCGTGGTCGAGGAAGCGATGAGCATCCCCTTCCGCGAGCTGATCGAAAAGCATTGCGGCGGGATCCGCGGCGGCTGGGACAATCTCCTGGCGGTCATTCCCGGTGGCTCGTCGGTCCCGCTGGTGCCGGCAAAGGACATCATGGACGCGCCCATGGACTTCGACGGCCTGAAAGCGGTCGGCTCCGGCCTCGGCACCGCGGCGATCATCGTCATGGACAAGTCGACCGACGTCGTCCGCGCGATCAGCCGCATCTCGTATTTCTACAAGCACGAGAGCTGCGGCCAGTGCACGCCGTGCCGCGAGGGCACCGGCTGGATGTGGCGCGTGATGGAGCGGCTGCGCACCGGCGACGCCGAGATCGGCGAGATCGACATGCTCCAGCAGGTGACCAAGCAGGTCGAGGGCCACTCGATCTGCGCACTGGGCGACGCGGCTGCCTGGCCGATCCAGGGCCTCATCCGCCACTTCCGCCCGGAACTGGAACGCCGCATCACCGAACGTAAGGGCGGCGGTCTCGCCCCCATGCAGGAAGCTGCAGAATAATGCCCAAGCTGAAGGTAGACGGGATCGAGGTTGAGGTGCCGCAGGGAGCCACCGTGCTCCAGGCGTGCGAAGCGGCCGGCAAGGAAATCCCGCGTTTCTGTTATCATGAGCGGCTGTCGATCGCCGGCAACTGCCGCATGTGCCTGGTCGAGGTGAAGCCCGGACCGCCGAAGCCGCAGGCGTCGTGCGCGCTGCCGGCGGCCGACAACCAGGAAGTGTTCACCACCTCGCCGATGGTGAAGCATGCCCGCGAGGGCATTATGGAATTTCTGCTGATCAATCACCCGCTCGATTGCCCGATCTGCGATCAGGGCGGCGAGTGCGACCTGCAGGACCAGGCGATGGCCTATGGTCGCGGCCACAGCCGCTTCCAGGAGAACAAGCGCGCCGTCACCGAGAAGTACATGGGGCCGATCGTCAAGACGATCATGACCCGCTGCATTCAGTGCACCCGCTGCGTCCGCTTCGCCGAGGAAGTCTCGGGCGTGGAGGAAATCGGCGCGATCTATCGCGGCGAGAACATGCAGATCACCTCCTATCTCGAAGAGGCGGTGACGAGCGAACTCAGCGGCAACGTCGTCGACCTCTGCCCCGTCGGCGCGCTGACCTCGAAGCCCTATTCGTTCGAAGCACGCCCGTGGGAGCTCAAGAAGACGCTCACCATCGACGTGATGGACGCGGTGGGCACCAACATTCGCCTCGACAGCCGCGGCCGTCAGGTGCTGCGCGCGCTGCCGCGGGTGAATGAGGACGTCAACGAGGAGTGGGCAACCGACAAGACGCGGCACGCCGTCGACGGCCTGGTCCGCCGCCGCCTCGACAAGCCTTATGTGCGCCGCGACGGCAAGCTGGTGCCGGCGACCTGGGACGAGGCGTTCGCCGCCATCGCCGAGGTCGCCAAGACCGCGGGTGACAGCGTCGCTGCCGTCGCCGGTGACATCGTCGATTGCGAGACGATGTTCGCGGCCAAGGCGCTGCTCAAGTCCCTGGGCTCGTCGCTGCTCGAAGGGCGGCAGACCGGCATGACGTACGACACGTCGAGCCTCGCTGCGGTGAACTTCAATACCACGATTGCCGGCATCGAGCGCGCGGACGCGATCCTACTGGTGGGGACGAACCTCCGCTGGGAGGCGAGCCTCGTCAACACGCGCATCCGCAAGGCGATCAAGCGCGGCGCAAAGGTGTGGGCGATCGGCCCCGAGACCGAGCTGACCTACAAGGTCGAATGGCTCGGCAACGATCTCGCCGTGCTCGGCAACTTGCCCGAGGCGCTGACCGAAGCATTCGGCAAGGCCGAGCGGCCGGCGGTGATCGTCGGTGGCGCGGCGCTTAAGGGCGCACACGGCGCGACGCTTGAGCTGGCCAGGTCGCTCAATCTCGTCCGCGAGGGCTGGAACGGCTATAACGTCGTTCACTTCTCCGCCGCGCGGATGGGTGGACTGATGCTGGGTTACGCCCAAAAGGACGGGATTTCAGCGCTTCACGACGCGAAGCTCAGCTTCTTTCTCGGCGCCGACGAAGCCGACTTCACGAAGTTCGCCGGCTTCAAGGTCTATATCGGCCATCACGGCGACAGGGGCGCAGCTGCGGCCGACGTCGTCCTTCCGGGTGCGAGCTATGCCGAGAAGTCGGGCACCTACGTCAACCTCGAAGGCCGCGTTCAGCGTGGCAATCGCGCGGTCTTCCCGCCGGGTGATGCGCGCGAGGACTGGACGATCCTTCGCGCCCTGTCGGAGCGACTGGGCAACGTCCTGCCGTTCGACACCATCGAGGAATTGCGCGCGGCCATGGCGCTCGATTGCCCCGACCTCGCCAACGAGGGTCTGGTGATCTTTGCCTGGAACCCGCCGTCGCTCGACACGTGCGCCGAAGGCGTGATGGAAGGCTATCCGATCAAGGACTTCTATCTTACCAACGCGATCTGCCGCGCCTCGCCGACGATGCAGCGCTGCTCGGCCGAACTGGTCCACGGCGAAACCTTCGCGGAGGCCGCGGAATGACCGCCTTTTTCAACACTACCTTGGGTCTGCCCCACGGCTGGGCGTGGTTCCTTGCCACGCTGATTGGCATCCTCGTGATCGCGCTGCCGCTGATGCTGGCGGTGGCGATGATCATCTACGCCGATCGCAAGATCTGGGCGGCGATGGCGCTGCGCCGCGGCCCCAACGTGGTTGGCCCGTTCGGACTGATGCAGTCGTTCGCTGACGGCCTGAAGGTGTTCCTGCAGGAGACGATCGTCCCTGCAGCGGCCAACCGCGGCCTGTTCCTGCTGGCGCCGATCATCACCTTCACGGTCGCGCTGATCGTCTGGGCGGTGGTGCCGTTCGACATCGGCGTGGTGCTGGCGGACATCAACGTCGGCCTGCTCTACGTACTCGCCGCCTCGTCTCTAGGCGTGTACGGCATCATCCTCGCGGGTTGGTCGTCCAACTCCAAATATCCGTTCTTCTCGGCGATCCGCGCCGCCGCGCAGATGGTCAGCTATGAAGTCGCGATCGGCTTCATCCTCATCTCGATCGTGATGTGGGCGGGCTCGTTTAACCTCACCTCGATTGTCGAGGCGCAGCGCGGCGTGCTCAACACGCCGATCAACGGCTTCTTCCTCAATCCGCTGCTGTTCCCGATGGCGGTGATGTTCTTCATCTCGTCGCTCGCCGAAACGCAGCGTGCGCCGTTCGACCTCACCGAGGCGGAGTCGGAGCTCGTCGCTGGCTATCAGACCGAATATTCGTCGATGAGCTTCGCGCTCTACTGGCTCGGCGAGTACGCGAACGTCATCCTGATGTGCACGCTGAATGCGACGCTCTTCTGGGGTGGCTATCTGCCGCCGATCGACTGGGCGCCGCTCTATTACGTGCCGGGGATCATCTGGCTGTTCGCCAAAATCCTGTTCTTCTTCTTCTGCTTTAGCTGGGTGAAGGCGACCGTGCCACGGTATCGCTATGACCAGCTAATGCGGCTGGGCTGGAAGGTGTTCCTGCCGGTGTCGCTGTTCTGGGTATTCCTCGTGTCGGGCGTGCTAATGCTCTACCGGGTTGGGATCTGATATGGGTATCGCTTCGACGATCAAGGCCTTCACTCTCTGGGAGTTCGTGAAGGCGCACGCTTTGACCTTGAGGTATTTCTTCAAGCCCAAGGCGACGATCAACTATCCGTTCGAGCGCAATCCGGTGTCGCCGCGCTTCCGCGGCGAACACGCGCTGCGTCGCTATCCTAATGGCGAGGAACGCTGCATCGCGTGCAAGCTGTGCGAGGCGGTATGCCCCGCATTGGCAATCACGATCGAGGCGGAACCGCGCGACGACGGCAGCCGCCGGACCACGCGCTACGACATCGACATGACCAAGTGCATTTACTGCGGGCTGTGCCAGGAGGCTTGCCCGGTGGACGCGATCGTCGAGGGTCCGAACCTCGAATTCTCGACCGAGACGCGCGAGGAGCTGATCTACGACAAGGCCAAGCTGCTCGATAACGGCGATCGCTGGGAAAGCGCCATTGCGGCGAACATTGCCGCCGATGCGGCTTACCGGTAGGCGGCACGCGATGATTCAACTGCTTCTCGGGGTGGCGGCATGATCCAAGCCATCGCCTTCTACATCTTCGCGATCGTGGTGCTGGTTTCCGGCGCGATGACGATCGCCTCCCGCAATCCGGTGCACAGCGTGCTGTGGCTGATCCTGGCGTTCTTCAATGCCGCCGGGCTGATGGTGCTCGTCGGTGCCGAGTTCATCGCGATGCTGCTCGTCATCGTTTATGTCGGCGCGGTCGCGGTGCTGTTCCTGTTCGTCGTGATGATGCTCGAAATTGACTTCGCGCAGCTTCGCGCTGGTTTTGTTCGCTATTTCGGCATCGGCCTCGTGTTGGCCGTAGCGCTGGTCGCTGAGATCCTGATCGCGGTCGGCGCATGGAGCGCGGGCGGTGTCGATCTCGCCCGTCGCGGCGCGCCGGTCGATCCGACGATCCCGAACATTCAGGCGATCGGCAATTTGCTCTACACGCGCTACCTGTTCGTGTTCGAAGGCGCCGGACTCGTGCTGCTGGTCGCCATGATCGGCGCGATCGTGCTGACCCATCGCCAGCGGCAGGGCGTTCGCCCGCAGAACATCGCGGCCCAGATCGCGCGCCGTCCGCAGGATGCGACGCGCAACATGCGGCCGGAAATCGGACAGGGGGTGCAGCTGTGACCGGGTCGATCGGCCTCATCCACTATCTCGTCGTGGCGGCTTTGCTGTTCACGATGGGCGTGCTGGGTATCTTCCTCAACCGGAAGAACATCATCGTCATCCTGATGGCCATCGAGCTGATCCTGCTCGCCGTGAACATCAACCTCGTCGCGTTCAGCGCGGCGCTGGGCGATCTCGTCGGCCAGGTTTTCGCGATGTTCGTGCTGACCGTCGCCGCCGGCGAGGCGGCGATCGGGCTCGCGATCCTCGTCATCTTCTTCCGCGGCCGGGGCTCGATCTCGGTTGACGATCCCAGCCGGATGAAGGGCTGAACGACCCGTGAACTCCATCCTCTTCATCGTCTTCCTGCCGCTGCTGGCAGCGATCGTCGCGGGCTTCGGCAACAAGTCGATCCCCAGCGGCGTCGCCAAGGGCATCACCACCGGCGCGTTGTTCGTGTCGTGCCTGCTCTCGTGGCCGATTTTCCTCGGCTTCATGACCGGTGGGCTGTCGGCCAGCGTCACGCCGGTGCTGCACTTCATCACCTCGGGCACGTTCGACGCGTCCTGGTCGCTGCGCGTCGACGCGCTGACCAGCGTGATGCTGGTGGTGATCACCAGCGTGTCGGCGCTCGTTCACCTCTATAGCTGGGGCTATATGAGCGAGGACCCGGATCAGCCGCGGTTCTTCGCCTATCTATCGCTGTTCACCTTCGCGATGCTGATGCTGGTGACGGCCGATAACCTGATCCAGATGTTCTTCGGCTGGGAAGGCGTCGGCCTGGCAAGCTACCTGTTGATCGGCTTCTGGTTCAAGAAGCCGAGCGCGCAGGCCGCGGCGATCAAGGCGTTCGTGGTCAACCGCGTCGGTGACCTGGGCTTCATGCTCGGCATCTTCGGCACCTACCTCGTATTCGACACCGTCTCGATCCCAGCGATCCTGGAGGCTGCGCCCGGCATGGCCGGCTCGACCATCGGCTTCCTGGGCTATCGCTTCGATACGATGACGGTGCTCTGCCTGCTGCTGTTCGTCGGCGCGATGGGCAAGTCGGCGCAGCTCGGCCTTCACACCTGGCTCCCGGACGCGATGGAGGGCCCGACCCCGGTGTCGGCGCTGATCCACGCCGCGACGATGGTCACCGCGGGCGTGTTCATGGTCTGCCGCCTGTCGCCGATGTTCGAGACCTCGCAGACTGCGCTGATGGTCGTCACCGGCATCGGTGCCGCCACCTGCCTGTTCGCTGCGACGATCGGCACGACGCAGACCGACATCAAGCGCGTGATCGCCTATTCGACCTGCTCGCAGCTCGGCTACATGTTCTTCGCCGCCGGCGTCGGCGCCTACGGCGCGGCGATGTTCCACCTGTTCACGCACGCCTTCTTCAAGGCGCTGCTGTTCCTTGGTGCCGGCTCGGTGATCCACGCGATGCACCATGAGCAGGACATGCGCTTCTACGGCGGTCTGCGTAAGCACATCCCGATCACCTTCTGGGCGATGCTGCTCGGCACGCTGGCGATCACCGGCGTCGGCATCTATGGCGTCGGCGGCTTCGCTGGCTATCACTCGAAGGACGCGATCCTTGAAGTGGCCTGGGCATCGGGCCGCGGGCAGGGCGCCTTCTGGGTCGGCACCTTCGCGGCGTTGCTGACGAGCTTCTACTCGTGGCGTCTGATGTTCCTCACCTTCTGGGGCAAGCCGCGCTGGGCCGGGTCGGAGCATATCCAGCACGCCGTCCACGACGCGCACGGCCACGGCCACCATGACGCGCACGCGCATGGCGACCCGGCGGCGGAGGATGCCGGCCATTCGCCGCATGCGCACGGGCATGATGCGCATGAGGAGCCGACGGGCACCGCGGGCTACCACCCGCACGAAAGCTCGCTGGTGATGCTGATCCCGCTCATCGTGCTGTCGATCGGTGCGGTCGCAGCCGGCTTCATCTTCCACCATTGGTTCATCGAACCCGAAGCGGGCGAGACGTTCTGGAAGGGCAGCCTGTTCTTCAACGAACATCTCATGCACGAAATGCATGCCGTGCCGCTGATGGTGAAGCTTGCCGCGACGATCGTGATGATCATCGGCCTGTTCGGCGCGTGGATGGCGTACATCTACAAGACCGACCTGCCGAAGCGCTTCACCACCACGTTCGATGCGCTTTACGATTTCATCGCGCACAAATGGTATTTCGACGAGCTGTATCACCTGCTGTTCGTCCGTCCCGCTTTCGCGATCGGGCGTCTGCTCTGGCACAAGGGCGACGAGGGCACGATCGACCGGTTCGGCCCGAACGGGTCGGCCTGGGTGGTCGCGCTGTCCAGCCGGCTCGCCGGTCGGGTGCAGACGGGTTACGTCTATACCTATGCTTTCGTGATGCTGATCGGCCTCACCGCCGCGGCAACCTGGGTGATCGCAGGATGAGCGCCACCTTCATCTCCATCTGCTCAGGGCGAACGGACGTTAAGTCGTGACATCCTTCCCGATCCTTTCGCTGATGCTGGCGATCCCGGCCATCGCCGCGGTTGCTTGCCTCTTCCTGTCCGCGAACAGCGCGCGCTGGCTCGCGCTCGCCGCGACGCTGGCCGATCTCGCGCTCGGCGTGATCCTGTGGCTCAGCTTCGACGTGGGCGGCGCACAATGGCAGTTCGTTGAATATGCCCCGCTGTTCGGTCGCTTCTCCTGGGCGCTCGGCATCGACGGCTTCGCGCTGCTGCTGATCGCGCTCAGCGTGTTCCTGATGCCGATCTGCATCGGCGCGTCGTGGCAGGCGATCGAGAAGCGCGTGCCCGAGTACATGGCGGCCTTCCTGCTGACGGAGGTGCTGATGATCGGCACCTTCGCGGCACAGGACATCTTCCTGTTCTACATCTTCTTCGAAGCCGGCCTGATCCCGATGTTCCTGATCATCGGCATATGGGGCGGGGCGAACCGCATCTACGCGTCGTACAAGTTCTTCCTGTACACGCTGCTCGGCTCGCTGCTGATGTTCATCGCGATGCTCTACATGAGCATCACCGCCGACACGACGTCGATCCCGGCGCTGATGAACTACGACTTCCCGCCTGAGGTTCAGACGTGGCTGTGGCTCGCCTTCTTCGCGTCATTCGCGGTCAAGATGCCGATGTGGCCGGTCCACACCTGGTTGCCCGACGCGCACGTCCAAGCGCCGACCGCGGGTTCGGTGATTCTCGCGGGCGTGCTGCTGAAGCTCGGCGGCTATGGCTTCCTTCGCTTCAGCATCCCGATGTTCCCGGAGGCTTCGGCGCAGCTCGTTTGGCTCGTCTTCGGCCTCAGCGCCGTGGCGGTGATCTACACCAGCCTCGTCGCGCTGGTGCAGTCCGACATGAAGAAGCTGATCGCTTATTCGTCGGTCGCGCACATGGCGATCGTCACCATTGGCCTGTTCGCCTTCAACGCGCAGGGCATCGAAGGTGCGATGCTGGTGATGCTCGGCCACGGCCTCGTCTCGGGCGCGCTGTTCCTGTGTGTCGGCGTGATCTACGATCGTCTGCACACCCGTGAGATCGCGCGCTACGGCGGCCTCGCCAACAACATGCCGCGCTATGCGATCCTGTTCCTGCTGTTCACCATGGCCTCGATCGGCCTGCCGGGCACCAGCAACTTCCCGGGCGAACTGCTCGCGCTGATGGGCACCTATCAGGTGTCGACCACGATCGCGTTGCTCTGCACGACCAGCATCATCCTGGGCGCAGCGTACATGCTGTACCTGTATCGTCGCGTCGTCTGGGGCGAGATCAAGTCGGATGAGGTTCGCGCAATGTCCGATCTGTCTGGCCGTGAGTTCTGGCTGCTCGCGCCGATCGCCGCCGTGGTGCTGTGGATGGGCGTCTATCCGGAGAGCTTCCTGGCGCCGATGCGTGCCGATACGCAGCGCCTGCTCGCTCGTATCGAGCGCGCACAGCCGGCGGGTGACTCGCGCCCGACTCCTGGCACCGGCATCGTCCCGCCCGCTCACGCTGAAACACCCGCGCACGGGGAGGCGCACTAAATGACCTACGCATCGCAGGTCGCGATGACCCTTCCCGAAATCGTGCTGGCGCTCGGCGCGCTAGCGCTGATGCTGGTGGCCGCTTGGGGCGGACCGTCGTCCACCCGTGCCGTCTCCTGGACCGCGGTGGCGGTGCTTGGGGGCGCGTGTCTGGCGCTCATCGGCCCAGCGACGAGCGGCAACACGGCGTTCGACGGCATGTACCGCGCCGACGCCTTCGCCGGTTTCTCCAAGGTGCTGATCTATGTCGCCGCGGCTGTGGCGATCCTGCTCGCGCCGCGCTTCTTCGAGCGCACCGCTGGCGATGACCTGCGTCCAGAATATCCGGTGCTGATCCTGCTGTCGGCGATCGGCATGGGCATCATGGTCTCCACCGGTGACCTGCTGACGCTCTACATCGGCCTCGAACTGCAGAGCCTCGCCGCCTACGTCCTCGCCAGCTTCATGCGGCAGGACCAGCGCTCGGCCGAAGCGGGGCTGAAGTATTTCGTGCTCGGCGCGCTCGCCAGCGGCATCCTGCTCTATGGCATCAGCCTCGTGTACGGCTTCACCGGCTCGACGCTGTTTGAGGAAATCGCCGGCGCCTATGCTGCCGCGCCGCTCTCGGGTGACGGCAAGTCGATTGGCCTGATGTTCGGCCTGGTGTTCGTGTTCGCGGGCATCGCCTTCAAGATCAGCGCCGTGCCGTTCCACATGTGGACGCCCGACGTGTACGAAGGCGCGCCGACCCCGGTCACCGCCTTCTTCGCGTCGGCGCCCAAGGTCGCCGCGATGGGCCTCGCCGCCCGTATCGCGATCGAGGCGATGGGGCCGGCCGAGGGGCAGTGGCGCCAGATCGTCATCTTCGCCGCGCTCGCGTCGATCATCTTCGGCGCGGTCGCCGCGATCGGCCAAAGCAACATCAAGCGCCTGCTTGCCTATTCGTCGATCAACAATGTCGGCTTCGCGCTGATCGGCCTTGCCGCCGGAACGCCCGAGGGCGTTGCTGCGGTGCTGACGTACATGGCGATCTACGTCGTCATGACGCTTGGCTCGTTCCTGGTCGTGCTGCAGATGCGCGGCACCGATGGCCAGCCGATTGAGACGATTGCCTCGCTTTCCGGCCTGTCGCGCACGCGGCCCGGTCTCGCCGCGGCGCTGGCGATCTTCATGTTCAGCCTGGCTGGCATCCCGCCGCTGTTCGGTTTCTGGGCGAAGTTCGCGGTGTTTGACGCAGCCGTGCGCGCAGGGCTGTTCCCGCTCGCGGTGGTCGGCATCGCGGCGAGCACGATCGGCGCTTATTATTACCTGCGCGTCGTCAAGACTATGTACTTCGACGAACCTGCCGCGGCGTTCGGGGAAGGTGACAAGCTCGAAGGCGGCTTGATCGCGGTGGCGGCAATTGTGGTGTCGCCGCTCGGCTACCTCGCAATCCCGTTGCTGAGCGCGTGGACGATGGCCGCAGCGCAGGCGCTGTTCTGAGCGAGATTCGGACGGTCGCCGAAACCGGCTCGACCAACGCCGACGTCCTCGCGCTGGCGGCTGACGGCGCAGAAGAAGGCCTGTGGCTTCGCGCCGAGCGCCAGACCGCCGGTCGGGGCCGCCAGGGGCGGGGGTGGAGTTCGCCCACCGGCAACCTCTACGCGAGCACGCTGGTGCGCGTCCGTCCGGGCGATCCGTCGCCCGCGTCGCTCGCCCTGGTCTGCGCCGTGGCGCTGTCCGAGACGATCGCGGCGCTTGGCTGCCCCGCGGTACAGATCAAATGGCCCAATGACCTGCTGCTGGATGGCGCCAAGCTGTCGGGCATCCTGCTCGAACGAAGCGGTGATGCAATCGTCGCCGGCTTCGGCGTCAATCTCGCCAGCCACCCGTCGATCGAGGGCCGTCAAACCGCTAGCCTCGCCGGTCGCCTGTGGATCCACTCCGCCGCCGAACTCTACGAGCATCTCGTCGTGGATTTCGCCCGTTGGCTGGCGATCTGGCGCGCTGAGGGGCTGGAGCCGGTGGTGGCACGTTGGCAGCAACAGGCGCATCCGCCCGGCACGCCGCTGCTCGCCCGTTTGTCGGACGGATCATCGGTGTCCGGCAGCTATGACGGCCTGACGAGCGACGGCGCGTTACGGCTTCGCTTGGCGGATGGCGACACACGTGTCATTCACGCTGGCGACGTTTTCCTGGTTTAGGGGAGGGGGATCATGCTGCTCGCGATCGACGCCGGGAACACCAACATCGTCTTTGCCCTTGTGGACGGCCGCGAGATCAAGACGCGCTGGCGCATCGCCACCGATCCCCGCCGCACCGCCGATGAATACGCCGTCTGGCTCAGCCAGCTGCTGACGCTGGAAGGCTATCAACGCAGCGACGTTGATGGCGTGATCATCTCCACCGTGGTGCCGCGCGCGCTGCACAATCTAGAAGTTCTTTCTTCCAAATATTTCGGCCACGACGCGCTGATCGCCGGCCGCCCGCCCGTGGAATGGGGCGTCGCGCTCGACGTCGACGAGCCCCAGAGCCTCGGCGCCGACCGCGCGGTCAACACCATCGCCGCGCACGCGCTGCACCATGGCGACCTGATCGTGATCGACTTCGGCACCGCGACGACGCTCGACGTGTCGGATTTCAACGGCGCCTATAAGGGCGGCATCATCGCGCCCGGCATCAACCTGTCGCTCGACGCGCTGGTCAACGCCGCCGCCAAGCTGCCACGCATCGCGATCGAGGCGCCCAAGGATCATGTCGGCGTGATCGGCCGCAACACCGTCGATCAGATGAACATCGGCATCTACTGGGGCTATATCGCGATGATCGAGGGGCTGGTCAGCCGCATGAAGGCGGAGATCGGCCGCCCCGCCAAGGTCGTCGCCACCGGCGGCCTCGCGACCTTGTTCGAGCAGCATACAATAGTGTTCGACGCGATCGAGCCCGATCTGACGATCCAGGGTCTGGCGCTCATGTGGGAGCGCGCCCATATCGGTGGGTGAGATTTGATCGTCATCCCGGCCTCGCGCCGGGATCCAAGGCGCCGCGAGCGCTTCGCTCCGCTTGAGCCCGCAGCGCTCGAGGAAAGATGGGTCCCGGATCAGGTCCGGGATGACGAAGAGATTGGGGCAGGGGCCTCCCCCAGACAATGAGGCCGTCAGAATAGGGCGCGCCGGCGCCTGCACGCCCGCACCAGCAGGCGTGACCACCAAGGACGACTACCATTTCCAAGAACGACGAACTTCTCTTCTGCGCCCTCGGCGGTTCGGGCGAGATCGGCATGAACGTGAACCTCTATGGCAGCCGCGGCCGCTGGGTGATGGTCGATTGCGGCGTCACCTTCGCCGATCACCAATATCCCGGCATCGACCTCGTCCTGCCAGACCTTGCCTTCATCGAAGAGCGGCTCGACAAGCTCGACGGCATCGTCATCACCCACGGGCATGAGGATCATATCGGCGCGCTGCCGTATCTCGCCGACGAACTCGGCGTGCCGATCTACGCCACCCCCTTCACCGCCGGCCTGATCCGCCACAAGCTGGAAGAGGAACGGATCGCCGATCGCATCAAGCTGCGCGTGATCCAGCCGGGCGACGCCTTCAAGGTCGGCCCGTTCGGCTTCGAATTCGTGCCCATGTCGCACTCGATCCCCGAGGCGAATGCGTTGCTGATCGACACGCCGGCCGGCCGTATCTTCCACACCGGCGACTGGAAGCTGGACGCCGATCCGGTGATCGGCAAGCCCGCGTCTGCGGAACAGCTCACCGCGATCGGTGACAAGGGCGTCGACGTGCTGGTGTGCGATTCGACCAACGTCTTTAATGCCGAGGCGTCGGGCTCCGAGAGCACCGTCCGCACCGGCCTGATGGAGACGATCGCCAAGGCGCGCGGCCGCGTGCTGGTGACCACCTTCGCATCCAACGCTGCGCGCCTCCAGACGCTCGGCGAAGTGGCCGAGGAAACCGGCCGCGCCTTGTGCGTCGCCGGCCGCTCGCTCGATCGCATCATCAAGGTTGCCAAGGCCTGCGGTTACCTGCGCAACTTCCCCGACACGATCACCCCCGAAGAGGCGATGCGCCTGCCGCGCAACGAAGTGCTGATCGTCGCCACCGGCGGGCAGGGCGAGGAGCGCGCCGCGCTCGCCCGCGTTGCTGCCGGATCGCACCCGATCAAGCTCGACTCGGGCGATACGGTGATCTTCTCGTCCAAGCAGATCCCCGGCAACGAAGTCGCCATCGGCCGCATCCAGAACGCGCTCGCCGGCAAGGGCGTGAAAATGGTGACCGAGAAGCAGGCGCACGTCCACGTCTCCGGCCATCCCGGCCAGCCCGAGCTAGCCGCTCTGTACGGCTGGCTGCGGCCCAAGCTGCTGGTGCCCGTCCACGGCGAGATGCGCCACCTGATGGAGCACGCCCGCTTCGGCCAGGCGCAAGGCATTCCGAACGCACTGGTGCAGACCGACGGCGATCTGGTGCGGCTGGCACCCGGCAAGCCCGAGAAGATCGGCCACGCCCAGGTCGGTCGCCTCGTTCTCGACGGTGATGTGATCCTGCCGGCGGACGGCGCGACGATCAACGAACGCCGCCGGCTCGGCCTTTACGGGCAGATTTCGGTCGCTGTTGCAGTGACGCAGCACGGCCGCCTGGCCGGCGCCCCGCAGGTCCGCCTGCAAGGCATTCCGGTCGAGGAGGAGCGCCCCGAATTCATTGCCGAGGCAGAGGAAGCTGCCGCAGAGGCCATGCAAGGCGCCCGCCGCGACCGTGACCGGCTGCGCGAAGATATCCGCTTAGCCGTGCGCCGCTGCGCCACGCGCTGGACGGGCAAGAAGCCGATGGTCGACGTGCTGATCCTGGAGGTCTGACGCGTCATGCAATGGACGTCGGCGCTCGCGATCTACATCCTGTTCTGGGTGTTTTCAGTCTTTCTGGTTCTGCCGTTCGGCATGAAGACCAGCGAGGAAGCTAACGTCGAACATGTGCGGGGTCAGGCGGAAAGCGCCCCGCACGAATTTCTGCTCGGCCGGCTGGCGCTGCGCGTCACGATCGTCGCGACGATCCTCTTTGTGTTGTTCTACCTGAACTATACGTTCGGCTGGATCACGACCGACATGGTGGACCTGACGAAGTATTGAGGGGGTGAGGCGCCGCCCTGGTCCCTGTCTAACGTAACCCGACCACGGCGGGATACGGCCAGGCCCACTAGGTCACGCCGGGCATTTCCCGGCAGCCAGCATGCCGCCTACCCTCAACTGTCGAGTTTTGCGGAAAGCGCATGCCGCGACGAGCCCAGCCTGACGAATGGTGAATTTCGAGCAGTATCGGCGGCGCGGCTCCAGCCGGCACGTTGTCAACCACGGCTCCTGCTGAGCGACGCTGCCTACCGCAGCCGCTCGATCGCCTGCGCGAGCGCCACGTACAGCTTGCCCATATCCGACGACAGCAATGTCACGCCCAGTGGTGAGCCATCGCGCTGCGCCAGGATCGTGCGCAGCATCGCTTCGAAATCATGGATGTAGCGGTTCACCTGGTCGCGGAAGCCCTCGTTCTCGTCATACATCTCTGCAATGGCGCGATGCTCCACATCGCCCAGCAGCCGCACTGCACGTCGCGTGAATACCCCGCGATCGCCCTTGAGATACGCCGCCCAGGCGCTGTCGGCGATATCGGGCGAGAAGGTGCGGGTGATGTCGATCGAGGCCGAGTTCAGCGCGTCGATCAGCAAGGAGGCGCGCCGTGCGAAGCTTTCCTGCTCCTGCACCTCGCGCTCGGTCCGCGCCACGTCGATCCGCGTGTCCACCGACGCAGCAAGCGCGTCGATCGCGCGCAGCTGTTCGTCCAGCCGCGCCGCCGCCTGCGACGCCGCGGTGACTGCCGCATCCGCCGCGGTTGCGATCTGCGCGATCTGCGTATCGACGCCGGCGTTCACCGCCCGGCGCAGCGCCGCCGCGCCCGATTTCTCCAAGGCATCGGCCGCTTCCGGGACGACGCGGCCCAGCACTTCGCGGGCATGTTCCGCCGCCTGGGTCGCGGTGTCGCGCACGCGCAGCAGCATTTCGATTAGTCGCGGCGCCGCCTCTTCGGCAAAGCGATTAGCGCGATCGGCGGCCTCGTCGACCATCTGCCCCATCGCATCGGCCTTGGCGCGCCCTGTCGACAGCGTGTCCAGCAACGTGCCGGTGAGCGTGTCGACATTGCCGCGCTGGTCCGCGATTACCTTGGCGATCGCCTCGATCGCCTCATGCGTGCTTTCCGCCGCCGTGACGAGCGCAAGCAACTCGGGCTTTGCCGCCACCACCACGGCCTTCGCCGCCAACACCCGGGTGTCGAGCCGATCCACGGCCGCCGGCAGAGTTTCGTCGATCTCACGCGTGGCGGCATCCAGCGCCATCAGCAAGGCGTCCGTGGTCTCGATCGCGCGTCCGGCCATGGCGTCGCCGGCGGCCAGCGCCTGGGTCATCGCATCGGCCGATCCGCCAAGCGCGCTGATCGAGGCCGCCAACATCTGTGTGCGCTCAACCCCCTGCTGGTGCAGACGCGCGAGGCGATCCTCGATCCCCGCCAATGCCCCTTGCAGGCCGTCAACAAGGCCGTCGCTTGCCGCGCGATGGTGATCGAGCCGCCCGGTGATCCGATCAACCGCCACTTCGATCGCACCGATCCGCTCCGCCAGCGATCCCGCGCTGTCACGCACTGCCGCGTCGAGCGCGGCCTGATTGGCCCCGATCATGGCCAGCATTGCCTCGCCCTGCGCGGCGATGCCCTTGCGCGATTCGTTAACGGCATCTGCGGTGCGTGAGAGCAGGGCGTCCACCGCTGCCGACATCTCAGCCGTTACTGCTTCCAGCCGCGCGCCGGCCGTTTCGCTGGTCGCTTCCATTCGCGCGATATGCGCTGCCAGCTTTTGCGCCGCCCCGCCGGCTACTGCTTCCGCCTCACGCCCCCGCTCCGTTAGCGCCACGATCTGAGCGTCAAGTGCGGCGGCCTGCTGGCTGGCGGTCAGCCCAGCCTTCTCGATCCGCCCGGTCAGCGCATCGGCCTCCGCCTGCGCCTCGGGCATGGTGGCGAGCAACACGGACAGGCTGTTCTGCGCCACACCCGCGGCTTCCGCGAGCGATCGGGCGTGAACGTCCGCCTGGTCGATTTCCTCGGAAAGGCCCCGGCCCACCGCGGTGAGCCGCGCCGTGGCGCTGTCGCCCAGCGTGCCAAGTTGGCCCGCCTGCTCCGCCAATCGCTGGCGATTGTCCTCCAGCGCGGCGGCGAGCGATGCCACCGTTTGCTCCAATGCGGCAGCCTCGGCGCGCATTGCGCCCGCTGTGGCGCCGAAACGATGCGCTTCCGCCCGGCTGGTGCGTAACGCGATCAGCCATACGATCCCAGCCAGCGCGGGCACCGCCACCAGCGCCGCACCGAACTGGGCAAGGTCCAGCGCCGGCATGGCAGCCAGACTGTCACGTGCCATCCACAGCAACATTCCGACCCACAGCGTCGCAAGCGCCGCCAGCGCGATCGGTCCAACCGTGCGCCAGGACGATACCGGCTCCACCCCCTCAGGCGGCGCCGTGTAATCCGCTTCCTCCAGCATTAACTGCTCGGCCACCGCAGCCGGCGGTTGTGCCGTTTGCTGCACGTCCGGATTGCCCGCGTTTCGCGTGCGCATGTCGATGATTGTCGGCCCCCCGTTCATGGCTGGAGGTCTATCACGAATTCACCTCGCTCAAAGCAAATAGCGGCAACTTGCGATTAAGCGTTGCGTGCTAGCGCCCTACCAATGGCCATTGATCCGGGGGCAATCGATGCGGCGCTGGCTGCGGCAGTGGGAGATGATCCCGCATTGATCGCCGAGCTGCGCGCAGCGTTTGTCGAGAGCGCGCACCGTGGCCTTGCCGCCCTTGAAGCCGCCACCGATGAGGATAGCTGGCGTGCGGCGGCGTGGCGGTTGAAGGGGCTGGCGGCAAGCTTTGGTGCCGTCCGTCTGGTCGCCCTCGCCACCGAAGCTACCCGCCGTCCGGTTGGCGAGCCCGCCATGACCAAGCGCCTTCGCCAGGCCATTGCGCGGCTTTAGGTTTCCCGTCCACCATTCTGCCGCCGCTCTGAACTCGTTTCAGGATCCAGGCCTCCAGGGGCAAAGCCATGGCTCGTCGTGCACCGGTGTCGAAACAATCCGGTATAACGCGATAGAGTATCTGCTCCACTGCGTTCGCGATTGCCCCGCTCCGGGACAATCCGTAACAGCGCGCGATGCTCGCAGGGCTGATCTTTGCCGTTCAGGATGCCGATGACCGTCCCGGCGCGCTAGCGGCGACCTTGCCATTCGCCGGCGTGACGGTGATCGAATATCAGGCGCGGCTGCTGATCGCCGCGGGCGTCTCGCAGATCGTCGTGGTGGTCGCCCGACTGACACCGGAATTGTTGGGCGCGGTTGCGCGCATCGGCGGCCGCGGCGTGGCGGTTGATACGGTGCGCAGCGCCGGGGAGGCAGCGGCGCGGCTGCATCCCTTATCGCACCTGCTGGTGCTTGCCGATGGGCTTGTAACCACTGAGAGTGTGTTGCTGCCGCTCACCCGCGAAAAGGGCGATGTGCTGCTGGTCACGCCTGAGGGGGAGGCGGATACCGGGTTCGAGCTGATCGGTGGCGGCGATGCCTGGGCCGGGGTGGCGCGGCTCGACGGGCGGCGATTGGGCGAAGTGGCCGCCATGCCGCGCGATTATGATGTGCAATCCGCGCTGCTCCACGTCGCCGCGCAGGCGGGGGCGCTTCGCCTTGTCCTTCCGGAGGATGAACGCCGCAGCGGGCATGGCGTCGAACGGCGCCGCGAAACGTTGGAGGCGCGCAGCCGCGCGGTCGTGGCGGCAACGCTGGCGACACGGCCAGGGTGGTTCAACCGCTGGGTCGTGCGTCCGCTTGCCCGGCTGGCGTTGCCGCCACTGATGCGCCGCCACGTGCCGACCACCGCGCTTGCGGGCGCCGCAACGGTGCTCGGCCTCGCCGGCTTGGCCGGCCTTTGGGTGGGGCAATTGACGATCGGCCTACTGATCGCGCTCTTCGGCGTGGCAACGGCTGCGCTCGCGACGAGCTTTGCTTGGCTGCGCGACGAAGCGGCGATCGCGCGGGTTATGGAAGTGCTGGTGCGCGGCGTTCCTGCGTTGGCGGCGCTGTTGCTGGGTCATTCGATCGACGTAGAGACTGGGGAACTCACTGCGCTGGTTCTCGCCCTGGCGCTGGTCGCTGCGGTGGGCCTGGGGGAGCGTGCAAGCGGCCGTGCCCGCCCGATCGGCTGGGGTGATCCGCCCGCCTATCTGGTCGTGCTCGCCGCCGGCACCTTGCTTGGCCTGCCGCTGCTCGGCCTCGTTGCCGCTACGCTCTACGCCATTGTGACGCTAGCGCTAGCGATCGAAGCGCTTCGCGCATCGGCTTAGCAGCGCTTTAACGGAGCGCGCGTTAGAGGCGCTCCCATGTTGGTCGATTCCCCTCACGCTCCCGGGCCTTCAGCGGCGGACGCCGCCGCGCTGTTTGCGCGGGCGGCTGCTGCCGAGCGGCGCGCCGAGGTTCGGCTCGCTACGGCAATCGACGACTTTTTCCTGGTCGAGGATGATCGCCTCGACGATCGCACTCGCGCTGCGCTCGGCGCGATGCTGAGCCGCGCAGTCCGCGGAATCGCGCGCGAACTAGCCGGCCATGCCGCCCGACACGTCGCTGGCGGGTTTGAATCGGCCGGGGAAGCACCGGCACTGCTCGGCCGCCTGCTTGACGCCGGGGTGCTGCGCGACCGTGCGCTGATGGACGAACTGCTTGGACAGGTGCGGCAGAATCTGCTCGGCGACGCTCTGATCGCCAACCGCGCGCCCGGGTCGCAGCCAATGCTGCTGCCGCGGCTCACCGCGAGCCGCGATGGGGTGACATCTGCCGCCGCTACAGCATATCTTCTCGCCGAAAATCGCCGCCGTTCATCGGAGGCGGGCTGCCATGGCGAACTTTCTTCTCATTCTCACCGTCATCTGGTCTGGTGGATCGCCGCCGCACTCCGCCAGCCAGACATGGCTGATCCCACCCGACAAACGGAGATCGATCGCGCGCTGGTCGCCGGAGCGGAGCGCAGCCTCGCCGCGCACGACGATCAGGATCGCCTCGAGGCCATCGCGCTCCGGCTTGCCGCCGCGCTGGATCCGCGTCCGGCGGAAACGGCTGACTTGCTGGTCCAGTCGGTCGACGAGGGCCTGTCCACACTGTTCATCGGTCTGGTCGCCCACATGGCCTCTATCGACTTCAGGGAGGCGCGCGCGCTGGTGCTCGATCCCGACGGCGATCGATTGTGGCTCGCGCTACGGGCTCGTGGTTTCGATCGAGCCACAATCGCCCGGATCGGTCTTGCCTTGTCGGACGCCGATCCCCGACGCGACATCGATGCTTTCGCTGACATGCTCGACACGATCGCCGCGATCCCGCCGGAAACGGCGCGTACTGCGTTAGAACCCCTATCTCTTCATCCCGAGTTCCGCGCCGCAATCCGCGCTTTTGATCGGAAGGAGCGCCGGTGATTGAGGGCGCGATCCTGACGGCGCGGGTGGACGGCGAGGATCGGCTGGTTGAAGCCGATACCGATTTCGCCGCCTTGAACGAGCGTGCTGGCGGCGCAATCGGCCGCCCGCTAGCGACGCCGCAACTCGCGACCGTCGTGCGGCTTGCACGACGTCTGCGCATCCTGGTGGCACGTGCGGTGACGATCGCCGACATGGATCTTGATCTCGATTGTTGGGTGCGCGCCACTCCGGTCGAGGGCGGCGTTACCCTCGCCATTTCGCCAACCCGCGAGCGACCCGCCTGGCGCCCAGTCCAGACCAGCGGCCCTGTTCCGCCACCGGCTGGTGCCGACTGGACGTGGGAAACTGATTCGGGTCTGCGCATTCAACAGCTTGCGATCGAGGCAGGGGCGCGTCACGGCTTCGATGCGGCCGATGCTTTGGGGCAACCGCTGACACGGTTGTTCGCGCTGGAGAGTAATCAGCAGGGCGTGCTGCCCCTTCTCGAAGCGGTGGCGACGCTGGAAGATTTTGCCGATCAGCCGGCAACGTTGCGCAGCAACGACGCGCGCGTGCTGTTAGCAGGGCATGTGCGGCGCGATCGTGGCGGTGCGTTCGCCGGCTTTGTTGGCGCGACCTTCCACCAACACGCGCCGTCGGCGCAGCGGATCGGCGTCGCCTTCAACCAGCGGCTCGACACCATTTTGCGTGCACCGCTCGGCCAGATCGTCGCCAATGCCGACAGCATCAACGCTGGCGTCGATGGCCCTATCGATCCGCAATACGCTGATTATGCCGCGGATATCGCCAGTGCCGGGCGACATCTGATGGGGTTGATCGACGATCTGGCCGACATGGAAGCGATCGAGCGCGAGGACTTCGTCGTCGAGGATGATGGCATCGATCTCGCCGATGTGGTCCGACGCGCTGCCGGCCTCCTTTCGGTGCGTGCAGCAGACGCCGGGGTGACGATCGACCGGAATGGTCTGGATCAGCCGCAGCCGGCACATGGCGAGTTTCGCCGCGCGCTGCAGATCATGGTCAACCTGATTGGCAATGCGGTGCGCTATTCCCCACGGGGCACCACCGTCTGGCTTCGCTTGCAGCGTGAAGGCGAGCGAGTGTTCGCGATCGTCGCTGATCAGGGCAAGGGGATCGCTATCGAGGATCAGGAACGGATCTTTGCCAAGTTTGAACGTGTCGACCCGGGCGAACCCGGTGGCAGCGGCCTTGGCCTCTACATCGCTCGGCGGCTGGCGCGCGCTATGCGCGGCGATCTCACCGTTGACAGCGCGCCGGGCGAGGGCGCCCGGTTCGTGCTAACCCTGCCCGCCGCCTGACTGGCGCTATTCTACCCGGAACAGCCGCAACGGCGATCCCTTCGGGAGGGGCACGGGAGTGAGCCAGTCGAACCTCTCCCCATGCGCCAGCCGGTCGTAAAAGCCGCCTGGGGCACGGTCGCGGTAAACGGTCGATTCCGCCATATTCGGGCACACCAGCATCAGCGTGGCGCCATGCCGTTTCATGATCGCGCGGGCCTGTTCGGGCGAGCCCTTGAAGGCGTGTTGGACGTCCAAGATCGCGTCGCCGTTGCGGTGATAAGGACCGGCAATGGCGTTGTGATGCGTTAGCGTGATCAGGCGGGGCCCAAGATCGACAAAGGTGAAGACCGTCGCTCGCGGTACGCGGTTCAGTGGGTTCATCGCCGGCATGGTGACGCAAAGTCCCGTCGCGCGGTTGACCCGCTGAACATAGGGTTTGGGCCGGTCAATTGGCAGATTGCGCAACATAAGGTTGGCAAAGGTGCCCGAGATGAGGACAAAGATCGCCGCCCCGCCGAAAAGGCGGATCAGAAGCGACTTCTGTCCGAACAGCCAAGGGAGGATGATCCAGGCGAGCGCCGTCACCCCCGGCACGGCCAGCAATTGCGCCGCCGCACCGCCGCGCACCTGCCAGAACAGCATGGCCACCGCGAACAGAGCGAACAGGCTCACGCAGGTCCAGCCGAGCGCCGTGTCGCTCTTGCGCGCGCGCCAGGTGGCGATCCCCGCACCGATCAGCCCCATCACTGGCAGCGCGATCATAGGGAAGCCGGTGCGGAAAGCGTGGCGATAGATCGGCTTGGCCTCACGCACGTTGCTGAGCCAGCTAGCGTACAGCTCGTCCGACACTTGCTCGGGTCGCGACAGGCATTGCGGGAACAAGGTCGCGAATCCGCCCGCGATCACGGCGCCAGCCACGGCGGCGAGTGCAAAGCGTGCGGTGCGGTTGTGTGGAGACACCAAGGCGAGCAGGGCGAGCAAGGCCCCGGCCGCGACGAACACGCTCAGCCAGATCGGGGTGAGCGCATCGCAGCGCATGACGCGATTCGCCTCGGAGGCGAACACCACGTACCCAGCCGCACAACCGCCCCCAAGCGTCAGCGCATAGCTCAGCAGGCGCTGGCGCTCGCCAGCATCCCACACCCACCGCAAGGCGGTGATCGCACCGGCCATGGCGCAATAGGGCAGCATTTCCAGCCCGATCGCGAGCGAGACGGCGCTTGCCAGCCCCACTGTCACGCCGCCGCGCGGTCCATCGGGGTCGCACAGGCCGGCGACCGTCAGGCTTAGCATCGCCAGTTGCCAGCCATGATGGTCGATACGGTCGGGCATGAACATCATCAGCCCGACGGTGGATCCCATGAAGAAAACGATCGCCAGCGGCCAGGCGAGCGGCGCCACCAGTCGCCGCACGGTGGCCCCCAGCCCGATCAGCACGATGCACAAGGGGATCAGCGGCGCGATGCCGCAGGCCAGCTTCTCTGCCTCCGCCACCCCGACGAAGGGGCGCAGCAACAGGATCAGCCCGGCGATCGGCAGATCGACGATGCGCGACCAGTGTATGTCGAAGCCGCCCGGCGGATTGAGCCGATAGTTGCGCAGGTCATACCAGCCTTGCCCGTCGAGCAGCGCCCGCACCTGCATCAGCCGCATGTTGTCGTCGGTGTCGCCGAGCGACAGCCAGTGGATCGCCGCCCAGCGCTTCCACACGTAGAAAATCGCGATCACCACCCAGGCAATCGTCGTCAGCTTGATCCAGTGCCGGTCGAGCTCGGCGGCGAGCGGCGGGAGAGACTTGTTCACGGGGCTTTCCTCGCAGGCGTCTGGGCTTTAGACGCCCGCGACAATCATCCGTTTGCCCTGGGCTTGTCGAAGGCGCTGCATTCGGCCTCGGCTTAGAAAAAGGGCGGGGCTTCGACAAGCTCAGCCCGAACGGAATGAGAGTGGCCTCAAGAGGCACAAAGGACAGGGCGTGGACGCGGTTCGGGGCAAGTTCGTGACGGCGCAAATGCGCGAGACTTTCTGGCAGCTCGTCCGCTTCGGCGTGGCCGGCGGGTTGGCCACGGTCTGCTATGCCATCGTCTATTCGCCATTGGCCGCGTTCCAGATCACCTCGGAGCAGGTTGCGAACGTTGCCGGTTATCTCGTCGCAATGCTGTCGGGTTATGTCCTCCACAGCAAGTGGAGCTTTCGCGGTCACGCCGCGTCGGCAAAAGCGTCGATGTTCAAGTTCTTCGCGGTGTCGCTGGTCAGCTATGGCGTCAACACCTTCTGGGTATGGCTGCTGACCGACGATGCCATGTACGCCGGCTCATGGTGGTGGCCACTCATTCCCATCGTGTTCGTGACGCCGCTCGTGACCTTCGCACTCAACCGTTTGTGGGTATTCCGCTGATATGGATCGCCGCGTTTACGATCGCATGGCCGAGCATGATTCCACCCATTGGTGGTATCGCGCGCGCCGGGACATCCTCGCCGACTATCTGACGCGCGAGGGCAAGCTCCCGAAGCAGGCGCGCATTCTGGAGATCGGCTGCGGCACCGGGCACAATCTCCCGATGCTGGCGCGGTTTGGCACCGTGGACGCGATCGAGATCGACCCTGCGGCGCGCGGCATCGCCAGCCAGCGACTTGGCAAACCAGTCGGCGAGGCGCCGCTGCCCGGTCTCCCGGGCGTGCCGGACAGCCACTATGATCTGATCGCCGTGCTCGACGTTGTCGAGCATATCGAGGACGATGTGGCGGCACTGCGTGCGATGCGCGTGCGGTTGGCGCCAGGCGGCAAGATCCTGATCACCGTTCCGGCGCACCAATGGATGTGGAGCGCGCATGATGTGGTGAACCACCATCACCGCCGTTATTCCAAGGCGACGCTGGTGAAGGGGATCGAGGCGGCGGGTCTCCGGCCGCGCAAGCTCGGCTATTTCAACTCGCTCCTGTTCCCCCTCGCGGCAGGCGCGCGGGTGGCAGGACGGATCACCGGCCGTGACGATAGCGACGACACTCCGCCGCCGCGGCTGGTGAACAAGCTGTTTGAAGGAATTTTCCGTCTTGAGCGGCACCTGGTCGGACGAGTGCCCATGCCGCCGGGCGTGTCGATCGTGACCTTGGCGGAGCCAGCCTGACCGCTCCGGAACGGAGGCGCAGGAAGTTCCGCCTCCACCTATCTTCGGTCGCCCCGGTCTTGCGCCGGGTCCAGTGATCCGCGAACCAAGAGGTGTGTGGGGCACGCCGCACCGTGGATGCCGGACAAGCCCGGCATGACGGAGGCTAACGGACGGGCACGTTCGCACTTGAAGGTGGCAGCGTTAATGGCCGGAGCCTTACCGCCGCTCTTCGCCGGCGATCTCGCTCTCCGGGATGCGCGTTCGCTCGGCCTGAAACCCCAAAGTCGTGCACCGGTGCACCGTCCCGGCGATGTCGGCGACCAGATACAGCGGTCGGCGCTTCGATTCGATATATAGCCGACCAATATACTCGCCGATCATTCCCAGCACGAACATCTGCACGGAACTCAGCACCGTCACCACCAGCATGGTCGATGTCCAGCCCTGCACCGGGTCGCCCTCGAAATAGCCCCAGGCGATGTAGAACAGCAGCAGCAATGACAGGCCCGCCAGCGCCACCGACGCATGGCTGGCGAAGCGCAAAGGCGCGGTCGAGAAGCCGGTCACCGCATCAAGCGCGAGGCGCAGCATCTTGGACAGCGGGTAGTTCGTCTCCCCCGCGTGCCGTTCCGCACGATCATAAGGGAAGGGCACCTGCCGGAACCCGACCCACGCCACCATGCCGCGGATGAATCGCGCCTGCTCCGGCAGCGACAGCAAGGCGTCCAGCGCGCGGCGGCTCATCAGTCGGAAATCGCCGGTGTCGAGCGGAATCGGCGTGTCAGTCAACCGATCGAGGAGCCGGTAGAAGGCGGCGGCCGTCACCTTCTTGAATAACGTTTCGCCGGCACGCTTACGGCGCACGGCATAGACCACGTCGGCGTCCTCGCGCGTCATCGTCTCGCACATGTCGGCCAGCAGTTCGGGCGGATCCTGAAGATCGGCATCGATAATCAGGATCTGCTCGCCCGAACACAGGTCCAGTCCGGCGGTCAGCGCCAACTGATGGCCGTGATTGCGCGACAGGTTGATCGCCACCAGCCGCGGATCGGCGCTGGCGAGAAACTGCATGATCCGCCAGCTGTCGTCGCGCGAGCCGTCATTGATCAGCACGATCTCATGATCGTCGCCCGCTACGGACTTTGCGACGGCTGACACGCGCTTGTGAAGCAGCGGCAGGCTAGCCGCTTCGTTGTAGCAGGGGATGACGATGGAAAGCGCGGGACGATGCATCCGCGCGCCGTTACAGGATGCTCAGCCGGCCGTCACGATCTTGACGAGCATTCCCGGACTCAGCCGGGCATTCGCTTCGAGCCCGTTGAGCGTCAGGAAGCGATCACGCTGAAAATCGTCATAGGCCATCCGGCGCGAAACGCTGTCGATCGTGTCGCCGGCCTTTATCGTGACGATGCGCAGCCGCTTGCCGCGAATTTCGCCGGCTTCCGCAGCGGAGATCGGCGCGACACTGGCGATCAGGCTGTTGAACGGCGCAATGCCCCGTCCCGCGGGCGTGATGATCGTCCAGAAATAGGTCGCGGTCGGGAAGCGATAAGCGACCAGGCTGGCATCGACCGCCTGCCCATTCGCATTCGCCCGTATCGTCGACCAGGCATATTCGATCCCATTTGCGCGGCCAGTCTGCGCGACCGGCGCGGTGTTTGCGCCGAGCGTGCGAAACTGCTGCGTGATGAAGGCGGGTAGATCGCTGGTTGCCGCGGCAGCCTTGAACTGGGCCTGCCCGCCGGAACCTACCACGGTCACCGCATTGCTGCCATTGGCGAGTCGGTAGCCGGTCGGCGCCGTGAAGCGCAGCCGCATGACCGGATGGCGAAACGTCTGGTCGTCGATCACGCCCCGGCTTGGATCGTCGTCATAGACCAGCCCATCCAGCCGGCGGAGAAATACCGTATCCTGTACCACCGGCGATGCCGGGCGCCCGGTTTGCTGCGCCAACTGACGCGCCCGGATTACCCGCTCGCGGCTGTTGGGGTGGGTCGATGCCCAGCCCGGCACCGCATTGGCATCCTGCCCCGAAACACGCGCCGTAAGGCTGCTCGCTGCACCGAGTTGTTCGAGCATGTCGCTGGCGGCATAAGGATTGTAGCCGGCGGCCGCGATGTAACGCACCCCGAGCGCATCCGCGGCATATTCCTGATCGCGACCATATTTCAGCGTGTAGAGTTGGGCCACGTTGCGCGCTCCGGCACTGGCCAGCCGCCCAAATGTGCTGTTACCGGCGACGGCGCCGACCACCCCGGCGAGCACGGAGCCGATGCTGGAGGTGCGCTGTCGCCCTGCCGAATGCCGCGCGGCGACATGGCCCACCTCATGCCCCATCACACTTGCCAGCTCCGCCTCGCTGTTCATCAGCGCCAGCAACTGCCGAGTGACGTAGATATAGCCGCCCGGGATGGCGAAAGCATTCTCGACCGGCGAGTTGAGCAAGGCGACGGTGAAGTCACCTTGCGCGTTCGACAGGCCCGATTGCACCGCGACGCGCTTGCCCACCTGCTCCACATATGCCGCCTGTGGGCCGTTATATCTGCCGCCAAACTCCGCCAGCAGCTGCGGATTAGCTTGCGCGCCCTGCGCCTTGTCGCTCGCTGAGATCGATCGGGCCTGCGCGATTACGGGGGAGGGCACTGCGATCGCCGCGGCTGGCAGGAGGAGGGCGGCGGCGAACGGTCGTATCATCGGCTAGAGAGCTCCCTTTTGCCCACCTACGCCGTTGCCGGTGACACGGTTCCGTTACCCCGCCGATTCTTGAAGCGCCTAGACCGCGCGCGCCTGCTCCTCCACTAACCGCTCGAAGATCGTCAGCGGCACCGCCCCAAATTGCAGCACTTCGTGGAACTGCTTCAGATCGAAGCGATCACCGCGGATCTTCTGCGCAGTCTCCCGTGCCCGCGTCCAGGCGGCGTGCCCGACCTTGTAGCTGCACGCCTGCCCCGGCATCGTGCAATAACGCTCGACTTCGCGCTGAGAGCGTGGGCGCGCGAAACCGACGGTCCGGACCATGTAATCGGTCGCTTGATCGCGGGTCCACCGCTTGGTGTGAAGCCCGGTGTCGATCACCAGCCGTGCAGCGCGAAACAGATAGCTTTGCAGGAAGCCTGCCCGTTCTAGATCGTTGGCATAGCCGCCAAGCTCGTCCGCCAGACTTTCGGCGTAAAGCGCCCAGCCTTCCGTATAACCGCTGAAGAACGACAGGTTGCGCAACAGCGGCTGCGGCGCTTTTTGTGCAATCGAGATCTGCAAGTGATGTCCCGGCACGCCCTCGTGGTAGGTCAGGCTCGGCAGCGAATATTTTGGCCAGTCGCCAACGCTCTTGAGGTTGATCCAGTAAATCGCCGGCCGCGAGCCGTCGAGCGCAGCGCGGTTGTAGTAGCCGTTTGAGGCACCGTCCTGGATCTCGGCCGGCACCGCACGGATGTCGAGCGGCTCGCTGGGCGGATTGATGATGATCTGCCCGAGCTTGGCGGTCATTGCCGCATTACCCTCATTCAGGCTCTTGATCAGCGCCGCCCGGCCCTCCGCCGTGTCAGGGTAGAGCTGGTCCGGCCGGACGTTTAGCGCATTCAGACGCTCGCCGACGTTCCCTTGAGTCAGCCCCTGCTTCTTCAGGATTGTATCGAGTTGGGCACTGATCTCCGCCACTTGGTCGAGACCCATCTTGTGGACCTCCTCGGGCGTGTACTTGGTGGTCGTCGCCTGCTCGAGTGCCGCAGCGTAGAGAGCATCGCCCTGAGGTACGTCCCAGATGCCGGCGGAACTGCGTGCCTTTGTCCGCAGCGCCTTCACCAACGCGATTTGGCGGTCAAGGGCAGGGTAAACATCGCCCTCTACGATCCTGGCGGCGCGTGCCTGCCAATCGCCGGCGATGTTCTTGGCCGCGGCGCGCTCGGCGACAGATTTTGCGAGCCCGCTGCTGGCCGCGCTGGGTTCGCGCAGCTTGACCATCTGGCCGAGCGCCAGATCGAGCGAGAAGTCGGGCGCGAGATAGCCGCGCGATGCTTCTTCCTTCTGGTCGGCGCTATCTTCGTCGAGCCGCCGGGCGAAAGCAGAGAGCCGGTCGAGATAGGCCTCGCAATCCTCGGCATTGTTGATCGTGTGCGCCGAATTCAGGAAGTCCGGCGTCGAGAAATACGAACCGCCCTGCTGAGTAATGGTGAACGGCCGCTGCACCCCTTCTAGCTTGAACTGGTCGTAGGGCAGTGCCCGGCTTTCGAGCGAGTAGAGGATAACTTCGCGATCCAGCTTCGACCGAGCGGAGAGCGGCGCGGAATCGACCGCTCGGATCATCGCAATGGCCTGCTTCAGCTCGGCACGCGCGGCCGCCTTGCCCGCCGGCGATTCATCCGACAGCTTGTGCTTCAACGCTGCATTGGCGCCCTTGTCCATGCCCAGCGATGTCGCGAGCTCGGGCGCGCGTTGCAGCGTCTTGGCGAAGACCTGATCGAACAGCACATTCAGCTTGGCATCCGCTGGGTTTGCCGACGCGGCGGCCGTCGTCTGCGCCCGGAGCGCCTCGGGGATCAGCGCAAAGGCGGACGCGGCGGTGGCGGAGGTAAGGAAGGAACGGCGATCCAAGGGCTTGTTGCCTTTCGTTGGTGGTCTGGCACGATCCTAGACACGGCAGTGATGATGTCGCAAGTAGGTCTCGCCAACCGGGGACGGCTGTCCACCGGATGGTCCATCAGCCGCCAAATGGAAGCTCGACCAACTACTTCGTTTTGGCGCGGGCGGCAGCGATCGCTTCCTGCAAGCGATCGTATGGAAGCGCACCGGAGAGCACGCGATCGCCGACCACCCATGCCGGCGTGCCGCTGATGCCGAGCTTGGTGGCAATTCCGATATTGCCGGCGATCTCGGTGTCGGCATCCTCGGGAACCTTCGACAGATCCACGCCGGTATGCTTGGCAGTGGCGGCGATCGTCTCCGCGCTGACCGGCCCAGCCGCATAGAGTGCATCGTGGAACGCCGCGAACTTGCCCTGGTCCGCGGCCGCCAGCGACGCGCGAGCGGCATCACGGCTTTCCTCGGCGAGGATCGGCAACTCGCGGAACACTACGCGCAGCTTGGGATCGGCCTTCACCAATTGCTCGATCACGGGCAAACTCGCGCGGCAATAGCCGCAATTATAATCAAAGAACTCGACCAACGTGACGTCCCCGTTCGGGTTGCCCATCACTGCACCTTTGTACGGCGCTTCGATCCGCGAGCGGTCCGCCGCGATCGCGCGGCCGCTTTCGCGCTCCTGCAGCCGCTGCATGGCCTGCGGGATCAATTCTGGGTTGGCGAGCACATAATCGCGCACAACCTGTTCGATCCGGGTCTGGTCAGCACCGGAAAGCTCCCCGGTCGCGGCGCGCTCGGCCAGCCACATGCCGCCGGCGCCGAACACCGCCCCAAGCAGGACAAGAAGCAGCAAGTGAAAGCGGGTCATCGGCGCTTGCGCTTGCCGTCTTCGAGCGCGTGGCGTGAGGTCATCGAAATATCCTGTGCCCGGATCCAATCCGGTGTGTTCTGCGGGATACCGGCCATTGCATAGCCGGCGCTGATCGCTGCGGTGCGATCGTCGCCCATCATCGCGGCGCGTTCGGCCGTAGCGAGCGCCGCCCGGGCGCCGTCGCCGGTACGATCATAAACGGTGCCCAGCTGCTGCCAGGCGAACGGATTCTGGTCGTCCCGCGCCACAGCGATGCGCAACACCTGCTCCGCTTCTTTCAGATTCGCCTTGTCCTCGGTCGCGATCAGCGCATGGCCGAAGGTGGTCGCGATCAGCGGATTGCTGCGCGAGCCCTGCGTCGCGGCACGAAGCGGAGCGAGCGCCGCCTGCGGCTTGCCGCCTTCAAGCAGGATCTGGCCCATGATCTCGAGGAAAAAAGGATCCTCGGGCTTCGCCTTCACCAATGCCGCCGCTTCGGCGTCGGCCTTCTGCGGATACCCGCTGCGGTGATAGGCATAGGCACGGGCGTAATGCCCCTCGATCGTCTGGTCGCTTTCCGGATATTTCTGCAGCGCCTGCTGCGGCGGCAGGAGATAGCCGTCGAGCTTCGCCTGCACGCGCTTGAACCGCGTCTCCCAATCCTGGTTGAGCGGCTTGTTCCACGACGGCGCCGCTTGCAGCGTCTCGGAAATGGCAGCCACGCGCTCGGACGACACCGGATGGCTGAGCATATACTCGACCTTCCGAGTGATGCCGTAGCGATATTCCATCTGCTGCATCGTCTTGAAGAAGTTCAGATATCCCTTGCCGGTGATGCCCGCGCCAATGAGATATTTGGTGCCCGCCGCGTCGGTGGATGCTTCCTGCTGGCGCGAGAAGGCGAGATATTTGCCCATCGCGGCCTGCTGCCCCGCGGCGAGCACGCCGGCACCTGCCTCGCCAGCGCCGGCGGCCATGGCGGCGAGGCCAAGCACCATCGACAGGATGGTGATGCCGGTCGCTTCCTGCGCGCCGCGGCCCGACAGCGACACATGGCCGCCGGTGATGTGGCCGAGTTCGTGCGCGATCACGCCCTGCACTTCGTTGGCGCTCTTGGCGGCCTGCAACGTGCCGGAGTGCATGTAGACGATCTGCCCGCCCGCGACGAAGGCGTTGATCGAATCATCGTTGATCAGGACCACGCGGACGTCGTTGGGGCGCAGCCCCGCGGCGGTGATCAGCGGTGCCGCCATGTCGGCGAGCAGCATCTCCGTTTCCGCATCGCGCAGGATCGACTGCGCCTTTGCGGGCTGCGCCCAAGCCAGGCAGGTGAGTGTGGCAACCGCGACAAAGCGGACGGCTGGGCGGCGGAGCGGCATTGGCTTACCGCGCGCCATTTGGTCGACGGTGAAGGAACATGCGCCGGACCCAGCACGACGGCGGCTGAACCACCGCTGAAGCCCGGCGCATTTCTATCACTCAGCGGCCCTTACGCACCGAAGGTCCGCTGCCACCAGCCGCGGCGCGGCGTGTTGGCGGCGTCACCCTCGGGCGCCTCGACCGAACCTTCGACCGCAGCGTCCGGCGGCGCTGCGCCATCGACGTCGTTCGCGGCAAGCGTGCCGGTCTCCGTCGCTTCTGGCGCTGGCAGTTCAGCGGAGGGCACGTCCGCTGCCGGCACATCGGCCTTCTTGCGGCGCGTGCGCTTCGGCTTGGCGGGTGCCTCAATCTCGGCTGGCGCAACGGTCGCCGCTTCCTCCACCGACGGTGCGTCGGCCTTTTTGCGACGCGTGCGCTTCGGCTTGGCCGGTGCCTCCTCGGTCGCGGGCGCGATCGCCTCGATGCCGGGCGTCTCGATCGGCGCGGCGGCAGCGTCGGCTGGTGCCGCCTCGACAGTCGCTTCCTCGACCGCCTTCTTGGCGCGGGGGCGACGGCGCGTCTTCGGCGCAGGCTGCTCCGGCTCTGGCACGGCTTCAGCAATCGGCGCTTCGACCTGCGGTGCTTCCTCGGCGGCCGGCTCCGAAACGGGAGCTTCCACCGCTTCCGGCTCGCCGGTCAACTCGGCCGCTTCGGCCTGAGCTTCGCCTTCTACGCCGCCCTCGCGACGACGACCGCGACGGCCGCGACGATTGCGGCGGCGACGGCCGCCTTCGCTCTCGCCGGCTGCCTCACCCTCGTCGCCAGCGGCGACAGCCTCGCCCGCTTCCTCTTCGTCGGCCGTCTCATCCTCGACGTCGCTCAAGTCGGCGTTGGAAGCCGGCGTAGCCTCCCCTTCACCAAGGGTGCGCCCGCGACGTCCGCGGCGACGGCGCCGCTTGCGGCCGCCCTCGCGCGGCTCCTCGCTGCGCTGCTCGTCCGGCCGAGGCGCCTCGTCCTCGGCTACGGCCTCCTCGTCCTCTTCCTCCTCGATCTCGTCTTCGATGTCCTCGTCGATCTCGATGACGGGAGGATCGAATTTGGGCGCATAAGCCGGCGGCGGACCCGAAGCCTCGACCGACATACGCGCGCCTTCCTGCTCGCCGTCCGGCAGGATCTCGACCGTCACGCCATAGCGATCCTCAATCTCGGCAATGTCGGCACGCTTGCGGTTGAGGACGTAGAAGGCGGCTTCCTGGCTGCAGCGCAGCGTCAGCAACGAACCGCGACCACGTGCCGCCTCATCCTCGATCAGGCGCAATGCGCTGAGACCAGACGACGACGCCGTGCGCACAAACCCCGTGCCCTCGCAATGCGGGCAGGGACGGGTTGATGCTTCGAGCACGCCGGTGCGCAGGCGCTGGCGGCTCATCTCCATCAGACCGAAGCTTGAGATACGGCCGACCTGGATGCGAGCGCGATCGTTCTTCAGCGCCTCCTTCATCGCCTTCTCGACCTTCCGGACATTGGAATTGTTATCCATGTCGATGAAGTCGATGACGACCAGGCCGGCCATGTCGCGCAGCCGCAGCTGACGCGCGATTTCCTGCGCCGCCTCAAGGTTGGTCGCGGTCGCCGTCTGCTCGATATTGTGCTCGCGCGTCGACCGCCCGGAGTTGATGTCGATCGACACCAAGGCCTCGGTCGGATTGATGACGAGATAGCCACCCGATTTCAGCTGCACCACCGGATGGTACATGGCGGCGAGCTGGTCCTCGACATGGCAGCGCTGGAACAAGGGAATGGGGTCGCTGTAATGCTTCACCTTCTTGGCGTGGCTGGGCATCAGCAGGCGCATGAATTCCTTCGCCTGGCGATAACCTTCGTCGCCCTCGACGATCACCTCGTCGATGTCCTTGTTGTAGATGTCGCGGATCGCTCGCTTGATGAGATCCGAATCGCCATAGATCAGCGCCGGAGCGGCGCTGGAAAGCGTCTGTTCGCGAATGCCGTCCCACAGTCGGGCGAGATAATCAAAGTCCCGCTTGATCTCGGTACGCGTGCGGCTGAGGCCGGCGGTACGCACAATACATCCCATTGACGGCGGCAGTTCCATTTCCGCCATGATCGACTTCAGACGCTTGCGATCGGCAGAATTGCTGATCTTGCGGCTGATCCCGCCGCCGTGCGACGTGTTGGGCATCAGCACGCAATAACGGCCGGCGAGCGACAGGTATGTCGTCAGCGCCGCGCCCTTGTTTCCGCGCTCTTCCTTGACGACCTGAACCAGCAATACCTGCCGGCGGCGGATCACGTCCTGAATCTTGTAGCGGCGGCGCAGATTCATACGGCGCTGGCGCAGCGCCTCCACCTGATCGTCGTTGATGCCGGTCGCGGGCCGGGCGAGGCGGTCCTCACCCTCGATCTCCTCGCCGTCTTCCGCTTCACTGTCGGCGTCATCCTCGGCGAAATCTGCATCACCATCAGACGCGTCATCGTCTTCGTGCGCTTCCTGCTCGGCGCGCAGCTTTGCTTCTTCGGCCGCATGCTCGGCCTCTTCGGCCAGCAGCGCGTCACGATCCTCCTTGGGGATCTGATAATAATCGGGGTGGATTTCAGAGAAGGCGAGGAAGCCGTGGCGGTTGCCGCCGTAATCGATGAACGCCGCCTGCAGCGACGGTTCGACCCGCGTCACCTTGGCAAGATAGATATTTCCCTTGAGCTGCTTGCGCTCGGCACTCTCGAAATCAAACTCCTCGATACGGTTTCCCTTGACGACGGCCACGCGGGTTTCCTCCCGGTGGCGTGCGTCGATCAGCATGCGCATGGTCATTGAATTGTCTCCACGCGCGACTCGCGCCGCCGAACGGCGGGGTCGCGCGATGATAAGGCGCTGCCGGCCCCTCACGGGCGGGCAGGCGGATGGTGATGAAACGTGCCTTCGTCCACCGCGCATTTCCGGGCGCTGCGCCCTGGAACGATCCCGTGCCCGCGCCGCCGGCAGAGGCCGGTCGGAACTGCGGTGAAGGGATATGCGACATGCGTACGTCAACCTGATGGCTCATACCGGCTTGAAACGCCGGTCGAGCAGTGGGTCGGCGGCGGAAGCGGAGCGCCCGCACACCGATCAGGATGCGAGGTAGCAAGTCCCGCGTCGTTCGGCAACTGGAACAAGCCTGCCGGCCGGCCGGCAAAATCATGCCGAACAGCTTTTTAACCGTTCCGGGAAACCCTGGCTTGAGGCGCGGCCGCTATCCCGATGGACAGGGAAAAAGGGTATGCGTTTCATGGCTTTTCGCTGGACCGGTAGCCGGGCGGCGCGGCATGCACGTAGCATGTCGCTGCTGTTCGCCCTCGTCAGCCTGGTGGTAGGCGGACCCGTATTGGCCGCAACCGTGCAGCGCGTGGAAGTACGCGGTGAGCGGATTACGATCCGTTTCGACGAAGCGGTGCGCGGCGCGTCAAGCTTCATCCTGGACGGGCCGCAGCGGATCGCGATCGACATCGACGGCGCGCGGCCGGGCCGTGCGGCAAACGGTGACGGGCCGATCGCGGCGATCCGGCAGGGGTGGCGTGGGCCGGACGGTGCGCGCGTCGTGCTTGATCTCGCCCAGCCGATGATCGTGGCCAAGGGCTCGTTCGATGACGAAGGGCGCAGTTTGGAGTTGTCGCTGCGCGAGGTGGATCGCCAACGCTTCAGTCTGGCGAGCGCGGCATCGCCGCTCAGCTTCCTGTGGGGCAAGCCAAAGCCCAAGTACAAGGTGTCGATCCCGGTGCCGCCCGCCGCAAAGAGCGTCCTGCCCGAGGTCCGCGGCGACGACAGCCGGCCGCTGGTGGTGATCGATGCCGGGCACGGCGGCAACGATCCCGGCGCGATCAACCCGGAAACCGGCCTGCGCGAAAAGGACGTGACGCTGAGAATCGCTAAGGCGATCCGCGACGAACTGCTCGACTCCGGGCGCGTGCGGGTGGCGCTGACGCGCGACGACGATCGCTACATTCTTCATCGTGAACGGTTCGGCATGGCCAGGCGGCTGGGTGCAGACCTGTTTATCTCTATCCACTGTGATAGCGCGGGCAATGTCGAGGCGACTGGTGCGACCGCCTATACCTTGTCCGATGTCGCATCCGATAAGGAGGCTGCTCGGCTCGCGGCACGCGAGAACAAGGCGGACATCATCGCCGGTGTGAATCTGGCGGAGGAGGAGGACGTGTCCTCGATCCTGATCGACCTCACCCAGCGCGAAACGATGAACGCCTCCGCTGGCTTTGCGCGGTTGCTAGGGCGTGAGGCGAGGCCGTTGATCCCGGTGAAGGCGAACTTCCATCGCATGGCGTCGCTGCTGGTGCTCAAGGCGCCCGACATGCCGTCGATCCTGTTCGAAACAGGCTATCTGTCAAACGCGCAGGACGCCGCATTTCTCGACAGCCGCGAGGGCCGCCAGCGTATTGCGCAGAGCGTGCGCCGCGCGGTGGAAATCCACTTCGCCCGCCGCGCACTGCAAACGGCATCGCGGTGACGCCTTACTGTTCCTCTCACGCCTAGCGGGAGGGGTAGGCCTGGCTGCGTCGCCCCACAGTGCAGCGCCTGAGGGCACGCCCTTCGCTAGCCCCCTCGCAGTCGGCAGGGGAGTTTTGCCGGTGCCGCTTCAATCCGCGTTGCCAGCCTCGAACCCGCCGCCTAAACACCAGCGCTGCGTATGGCGTCCACCCCTCCCGAACCAATGAAGCTGCGCCACCGCATGAGCGATGTGGGCGCGCGCCTGTCCGACCTTTGGAGCCGCCGGTGGGTAAAGGGATTAGCGATCCTTGCCGCGATCGGCCTCCTCGTGGCGGGCGGCGGCTGGTGGTTCATCTCACGCGATCTGCCGTCCGTCGAGCAACTGCGCACCTATGAGCCGCCGCTTCCCACAAACGTGCGCGCGATCGACGGTTCGCCGGTTTATTCCTACGCCCGCGAGCGACGGGTGGAACTGAGCTTCGCCGAATATCCGCCGCTCCTGATCCGCGCCTTTCTGGCTGCGGAGGACAAGACCTTCTTCGAGCACCATGGCGTCGATTTTCCCGGCCTTGCCGGCGCAGTGGTCGATTACGTGTCCAAGATGGGCAGCGGCCAGCGCGCGCGCGGCGGTTCGACGATCACGCAGCAGGTCGCCAAGAACCTGCTGATCGGCAACGAATATTCGCCCACGCGCAAGATCAAGGAGGCGATTCTCGCCTGGCGGATCGAGGATACGCTGACCAAGCCGCAGATCCTGGAATTGTACCTCAACCAGATCTTCCTTGGCCGTAATGCCTATGGCGTGGAGGCCGCGAGCCATGCTTATTTCGACAAGGAACTGCACGAACTGAACCTGTCGCAGATGGCCTATATCGCCATCCTGCCAAAGGGGCCTGCCAATTACGATCCGTTCCGCGATACGGAGCGCGCGCTGGAACGCCGCAACTGGGCGCTGGGCGAGATGGAGCAAAACGGCTTCATCACCGCCGCGCAGCGAGCAGAGGCGCAAGCGCAGCCGATCGGCGCGATCCTGCAGCGGGTGCCCAAGTTCGAACGGGTCGGCGGCTATTTCGTCGAGGAAGTTCGCCGTGAATTGATTGCCAAGTTCGGCGAAACGGCGCGCGATGGCCCGTACAGCGTGTATTCGGGCGGCCTATGGGTGCGCACCTCGATGGATCGCCGCGTGCAGGAGGCTGCTGCTGAGGCGTTGCGCGATGGTCTGCTGCGCTATGATCGGGGGCGTGGCTTCTCTGGCCCGCTGAAGAAGGTGGAGATTGATGGCGACCGCTGGCAGGTCGCGCTTCTCAGCAGCAACATCACGCTCGACTATGCCGATTGGCGTCCCGCGATCGTGATTTCGCGTGACAGCAACGAGGCCAGAATTGGCTTTGCCGATGGCAAGGAAGGCACATTGCCCCGATCGGCGGCTCAGATGCCGCTGCGCGGGAAAGGCACGCCGGCGTTCGGCACGTTGACGCCTGGTGACATCATCGCCGTGTCGCCTTCGGGCAGTCAGTTCGCGCTACGATCGGTGCCGAAGATCTCGGGCGGGTTCGTTGTGCAGGAGCCGCAGACCGGACGAATTCTGGCGATGCAGGGCGGGTTCGATGCCTCGCTCCAGTCGTTCAACCGCGCGACCCAGGCGATGCGCCAGCCCGGCTCGACCATCAAGCCGATCGTCTATGCTGCGGCGCTGGAGCACGGCATGACGCCGGCTTCGATCATCGTCGACGGGCCGTTCTGCGTCGATCAGGGCGCGCGACTCGGGCAGAAGTGCTTCCGGAACTTCGGCAATTCGCGTGGCGCCGGCCCCCACACGATGCGTTGGGGCATCGAGCAGTCGCGCAACCTGATGACGGTACGCACCGCTGCCCAAACGGGCATGGCGAATGTCGTGCGGCTGATGAAGAACATGCAGATCGGCGACTATCAACCATACCTCTCCTACGCGCTTGGTGCTGGCGAGACGACCGTCACCAAGATGGTCAATGCTTATGGGGTGCTCGCCAATCAGGGGCGCTGGCATGATCCCACGCTGATCGACTACGTCCAGAACCGGCGCGGACAGGTGATCTGGCCGGAGAATTGGCGTCCCTGCGATCGCTGCAACATGCGCGATTGGGATGGCAAGGCCATGCCGCGTCCCGCTACGCGCGGGCGTCAGGTGCTCGACGCCATGTCAGCCTATCAGATGGTGCATATCACAGAAGGCGTGATCGAACGCGGCACGGCGACCATCCTGCGCGACCTGAAGCGCCCGATCTTCGGCAAGACGGGAACCAACACCGGGCCGAAGGACGTCTGGTTCATTGGCGGCACCCCGCAAATGGTGGCCGGCGTCTATATTGGCTATGATTCGCCGGTGAACCTCGGCAGCTATGCGCAGGGCGGCACGCTTGCGGCGCCGATCTTCAAGCAATGGGCCACCAAGGCGTATGAGGGGATGGACGTGTTGCCGTTCCGAGCCCCGGCGGGCATTCGCATGGTCCGGATCGATCGCGCCAGTGGTCGCCCGGTTTTCGGCACCTTTCCGACCAGCAATGATCCCAAGCCGGCGGTGATCTGGGAAGCGTTCAAACCTCAAGCAGAAGCTCGCCGCGCCCCGCGTCGCCCCGCCGCGGCGCAACCGACCGCCACTGCCACGGCAGCAGCGAAGCGTCGGACGAGCGACAGTGACTTCTTGCAGCGCGAGGGCGGCATCTACTAGATCGCACGCTCGTTCATTGGATCGTCATCCCCGCGGAGGCGGGGATCCATAAGCTCCGATGTCCGTGAGTATGGATTCCCGCTCGGCGGGAATGACGGATAATTGGAGAAGTATAATGCGCGCCGAAGCGCAGGCCCATGTGGATACGATCAACGAGGCGCTGGCGCTGCTGCGGCGCAGCCTCGACTGGGATCGTGCGCTGCGGCGCCTCGACGAACTCAACGCCCGTGTCGAAGACCCGACCTTGTGGAACGATCCCAAGGCCGCTCAGGACGTGATGCGTGAACGCCGCCGGCTCGACGAGGCGATCACCGCCACGCGCACCATCGAGCGCGAGCTTTCCGATACATCGGAATTGATCGAGATGGCGGAGGCCGAGGGCGACGAGGAAATGGCGTCGGACGGCACCCGTGCGCTCGCCGAACTCGCCGACCGTGCCCAAAAGGACAAGGTCAAGGCGCTGCTGTCCGGCGAAGCGGACTCGAACGACACCTATGTAGAGATTAACGCCGGCGCCGGCGGCACTGAAAGCCAGGACTGGGCCGAGATGTTGCAGCGCATGTACACGCGCTGGGCGGAGCGCCACGGCTACAAGGTCGAACTGATCGACTATCACTCGGGCGAGCAGGCCGGGATCAAGTCCGCCACCCTGCTGGTGAAGGGCGAAAATGCTTACGGCTACGCCAAGGTTGAAAGCGGCGTTCACCGCCTCGTCCGGATCAGCCCGTATGACAGCTCTGCGCGCCGCCACACCAGCTTCTCCAGCGTCTGGGTCTATCCGGTGATCGACGATTCGATCGACATCGAGATCAACGACAGCGAGCTTCGTATCGACACTTATCGCGCCTCGGGCGCGGGCGGCCAGCACATCAACACCACCGATTCGGCGGTGCGCATCACGCACTTGCCGACTGGCATCGTGGTGGCGTGCCAGAATCAACGCTCGCAGCATAAGAACAAGGCAGAGGCCTATAACCAGCTACGAGCGCGGCTCTACGAGCACGAGCTTCGCAAGCGCGAGGAAGAGGCGAATACCGTCAACGCCGCCAAGACCGACATCGGCTGGGGACACCAGATCCGTTCCTACGTCCTCCAGCCGTATCAGCTCGTGAAGGACTTGCGCACTGGCACCACCTCGACCTCGCCCAGCGACGTGCTCGACGGCGACCTCGACGACTTCATGGCCTCTGCGCTGGCGCAGCGTGTGACGGGCGAGGCGGTCGAAGTGGAGGATGTGGACTGAGCGTGCGAACCGCCGTTTCCTGTTGGGCGATGACCGCATTGTTCCTGCTCGCTGCCTGCGATGGCGGCGAGCCGCTGATCAAACGCGAGCCCAAGGAACCCGGCCCGTTTCCGGCTGCCGATCGCCCGGTGGCAAGCATCGTCTCCTCGCGCTGGTCGAACGAGGAAGCGCGCGATCGACTCAACGAGGCGGGTGAGGTGATGGCACGCGCGGCGATCACTCCTGGAATGACGGTAGCTGATCTCGGCGCCGGGGAAGGCTATTACACCATCCGTCTCGCGCAGAAGGTTGGCCAGGATGGCCGCGTGCTGGCGCAGGACGTCATCCCCGCCGTTCGGGACATGCTTGCAGAGCGTGTGGCACGCGAGCGGCTCGACAATGTCAGCGTGAAGCTTGGCGAACCTGCCGATCCGAAGCTGCCCGAGGCAAGTTTCGACCGTATCTTCATGGTTCACATGTATCACGAGGTTGAGGAGCCGTATGAGTTCCTGTGGCGCATGCGTCCCGCGCTGCGTCCGGGTGGGCTGGTCGTGGTCGTCGATGCGAATCGTACTACCGCCAATCACGGCACGCCCCCGCCGCTGCTCAAGTGCGAGTTTGCGGCGGTTGGCTATCAGCTGGTTACCATGACTCCGATGCCCTCGGCTGGCGGCTATTTCGCGACGTTCCGCGCCGCTGGCGCCCGTCCGGAGCCAGAGGATATCCGCGCCTGCCGCCTCAGCACGTCAGAGCAGGCCGCGCGCGCGAAAGCTGACGCTCGCATTGCCGGCAAGCACGAGATGGTCGACGAGCCGAATCCCTAACGTGTCCAGCGCCCCGGCGACCCGCCTGGTCGTGCGCAGGTCTTCGGGCGAGGGTTCGGGATCGCCCGAGGGATGATTGTGCGCCATGACAACGCGGCGCGATTCGTGCGCCATCGCCACGGCGACGGCCGTGCGCAGCGGCACGTCGATCGAGGAAATCGCGGTCGACGGTATGTGGTGGACGCCCATCGCCGCACCGGCTTCGTTGAGGAAGACGAAGGCAAGCGATTCGGTGGTCGCTCGCGCGATGGTGAGAAGGTGCGGAACGATTAAAGGGTCCAGCCCGTGCATGTATGACGGGTTGGCGGTGACGGGCCATCGAACAAGCTCAATGGTTCACTATGGAGCCATCCGGTGAGTCGAGCGGCAGCAAGCGAAAGGAGCGAAATGGGTCATCCCGAGCAACAATATCTGGATCTGCTCGATCGCGTTCTCGTCAAGGGCGACGAGCGCATGGATCGCACCGGGGTGGGCACCAAATCGCTGTTTGGCGAGCTGCTGCGGTTTGACCTGAGCGCCGGCCAGGTACCAATCCTCACCACCAAGCGGGTGTATTGGAAGACTGCGGTGAAGGAGATGCTGTGGTTCCTGCGCGGTGGCACCAACATCCAGCCGCTGCTCCGCGACAATGTCCGGATATGGAGCGATTGGCCGCTGGCCCGGTATCGGCGCGAAACCGGCTCGGACATCACCCAGGCCGCGTTCGAGGATCGCATCGTCGCCGATGATGCTTTTGCCAACGAATGGGGTGATCTCGGCCCCGTATATGGCAAGCAGTGGCGCCGGTGGGTCGATGCTGCCGGTACCGAGCACGATCAGATCGCGACGTTGATCGACACGTTGAAAACCAACCCGACCAGCCGGCGGATGCTGTTCCACGCCTGGAATGTCGGGGAACTTGACCAGATGGCGCTGCCGCCTTGCCACATGGTGTACCAGTTTCACGTCAACACGCGCGGTGAGCTGAATTGCCTGATCTTCCAACGATCATGCGATCTGTTCCTCGGCGCCGCCTTCAACTTCACTGGCGGTGCGGCTCTGGTGCACATGCTTGCCCAGCAGGCGGGGCTGACGCCCGGCGAGCTGGTCTGGGTGGGAGGTGACGTTCACATCTACCTGAACCATCAGGATCAGGTGCGCGAGCAGATGGCCCGAGCGCCGCGGCCGCTGCCGACACTACGGCTCTTGCGCCGGCCGGCGTCCATCAACGATTATACGATCGAGGATTTCGAAGTGTCGGATTACGCGCCGCATCCGTCCATCCATGGCGAGGTCGCCGTCTGAGACCTGTCTAGCTCGCCGTTTTGCGCTCGGAGGTAGGGAGCCACTGGTGTTCGGTGGCCTCAAGTCGCCGCGGGCAAACGGGAGCGGGTTTATCAACCCTCAACGCCATCGAGCTTCGCCAGCCATCGGCCAAGGCGACCGCGTTTGTAGGCGAGAGCCTGGTAGATGTAGAGGCTCGCCCTCGCCCAGCGGGTGTAGAGCGGCGGCCAATTCAGGCGGTTGGCCGCCCAGGCCATGCGGTGGCTCCAGCGGGCGATCGCAGCACGCGTGCGATAGATGGCGCGTCGGCGCGACGGATGGCCGTCCGCACGCGGGGCGACGCGTTTGATGGGTGTGATGCGGCGCTTCTGCCAGGTCAGGCGATAGGCGAGCCCGTCGCGGCGCTGGCGGAAGCCGGCGGCCTGGGTGTTGGCGATGAAATCCGCGTCTACTCCCTTCAGGTCCAGCTGCCCGTCTTCGATCGCGGTGGCGATGCGAGCAGCGATCTCGGGGGAGCGGACGATCACCACGTTGGTCCCGCGACCGTCAGAAGAATAAGGCTCGACCCAGGCATCGCCGAATGAGACATCGGCGCATTCCGCGACCACGTCGTCGCACGCGTCGCAGGCGCTGTTCTGAAAAAAGCCGGCACCCCAATCGCCGTCGGCGAGGTGGAACCAGTCCTGCCATCTCGCGGTGCCGTCGTTGAGGTCGAGATGCGCGGTGTACCAGTTGGCGGGGCGATCAGGATCCTTGCGCCGGTATTCGACGGCGCGGACTTCGTTGCGATCGACGCCGAGTTGCCACGCGAAGCTGTCGACGAACTGCGCGCTTTTCATGTGGCCGCAGAACAGCCCGAGCAGGTGGGTGATGCGCTCGTTCAGGACCGGATCCTGTTCGCGCAGCAGGCTGACCGCCTTGATGAAGCAGGGAATGCCTACGATCGCGTAGCGGCCTGGGGTGGTACGGATCTCGTGGAGGACTTCGGCGAGATCGACGGGATAGTAGCGCGAGCGGGCGCCTTCGAGGATCTGATCGGGCGTGCGCGAAATGCGGTAATGGAACAGGCGGTCGCCCGTGGAGGGGATGACGTGGGCGACGCCGTCAATCCGGCCGGACGCGAGGAGGTCTGCCGCAACCCAGCTTACCATGCCGCCTGAACTGCCGCGTTCTCGGAATGGGGGCTGGTGCGCGTGGCCGACGTAATTGGCTTCGTAGCGGCCCAGGCGGGGGTCATGGTGGCGGGCGGCGGGGAAGCGAGTGGCGGCTAGTTGGTCTTCGTTGCGAGCGGTGGGGGAGAAGGGGCAGGTGGTGGCGAAGGTCTCGCTTGTTCCCCCGCGGGGGCCGGCGTTGAGCATCGGGCCGGTACTGACTGAGCCCCGGCCTTCGTCGGGGAACTTGGGGGTGGTTTGGCTACCGCTACTCCCTTTCGTCACGCCGAGCTTGTCCCTGCATCCAGGCTGCCGCGCATTTTCAGGCTGGTGAGTTTGCCGAGGGCTGGATGCCGGCACAGGGCCGGCATGACGGTAATGGTCTAGCGTCGCTTTGCTCGGCTTGCGCTGGCCATAGCGGTCCCAAGCCATGCCCTTGGCCGCGCAGCCGCCGCAGCCGATGCACAGGCCTGAGGCTACGATGTCCGATGGGGTCAGCGTGTCAGGCGAGCGCATGATCTAGGAATCGGGTGGAGGCGGCGCGTTCGGCTGCGAGGCGATCGGGAAGATCGCTCGGCAGCGTGGCGAGCAGGTGGGCGAAGCGATCGTCGGGCGTCCCTTCCTCCACCAGGTGATCCTCAAGGCCCAATGCGCGCGTCAAGTCGCGGACCTTGTTGCGGCGATAGGGGGAGGCGGCGCAGATGAACGGGCGCGCGTGGCGGATCGCGAACACGCAGCCGTGGAAGAAATTGGTCGCGACTGAGTGCGCGCCCGCGATTAGCGCGGAAAAGTCGGCGGGGCTGACGTCGATGCGCTGCTCATCGGCGATCGCGCCGGGATAGCCGATGCTGACGAGGCGGGTGCCGGTCTGGTCGGCCCAGCGGCGCAGCTGGGTGGTGAACCAATCGGGGAAGCTGTGGCCGTACACCACGGCATAACGCTCGCGCGCGATCGAGGGTGCGGCCGCGGGGATGATCTCCGGGAATTGCAGGCACGGATCGAGGACAAGCGGTGGGTCGATCGCCGGGGCGAGCATCGCGCGACTGTTCTCGTCGCGGACGGAGACCGCATGAAAGCGGCGCAGGCGGTCGAGCCATGGCGTGTCGATGCCATCGCCCGCGTCGTGGTTACCGAAACTCGCGGCGTAGGAGATCAGGCGATCGGTGTTGCAGTGATCGCCGAAGAAGATCGAGGCGCCGCCGTACCAGGGATGGCGGAAGTTCCACACTTCGTCGCTGCCGACCACGATCGCGTCATAGCGTGGCATCTGGCCGGGGTCTTCGAGCGGGAAAGCGAGCGATAATGGGAGCGCGTCAACCGCGGCGATCAACGCGCGGGTTTTGCGGCCCAGCGCGGCGAAGTGACCCGGATCGGTTCGGACGGGCAGCGTGGGCTGAAAGGCGTTGCGCGCCTCCCGCCACTCCACCCGGCGCGAGCGGTGGTCGAGCAGCGCCGCGTCCAGCCCGCGGGCGCGCAGCCCCTCCACCAGGCAGCGCGCCTGCCAATAGGAACCGTAGTTGATTGACCGGTGGAAGGTGAGAACGCCGACCTTGCGTGGAGTCATTGCGGATCAGCGACCATAGATGAGGTCTAGCACTTGTGCTGAGCGGGCATAGTGGTCGGCGGCAGCGTCGTACCGCTGGCTGTGCGCGAGCTGGGTGGCCCAGGCGGCGGCCGCCCGGCCGCCCCAATCGTCGGCGCCTTCGGTGAGTCGATTGGCGTGCGTGCCGGTGAAGTGATCGGCCGTGAAGTCATAGAAGCTGCCGCCGACATTGCGCAGCGCAGCGCCGCCCTGAGTGCCGTAGAAATCGGCCGCGATCACCGCGTCCTGCCCGGCGTGAAGACGCCAGGAGCAGGTAAGGCGAATGTTGGTGCCACCGGCCTGGAAGCTTGCGCTGGCATAATCCTCGACCGAACCGGGGTGCAGCGGCTGGCCGCCGGCGTAAAGCGCGGCATCGGCGTTCGACACTGCCGGGAAGCCGAGCGTCCAAAGCGCGAGGTCGACGAGGTGGACGCCAAGGTCCACCACGCAGCCGCCGCCGGATTGGGCGGGGTCGTAGAACCACGGCTTGTCGGGGCCGTAAGCGTTGTGAAAGGTGAGATCGACGGCGAATATCTCGCCCAATGTGCCTTCGCGGATCAGGCCGGCGATCGCCTCCATGCCTGCCGTGTGGCGATAGGAAAGATCTACGCCGAGCAGGCGATCGGCGGCGCGGGCGGCGGCGATGACTGCGTCCACTTCCGCCACGGTTCTGCCGAGCGGCTTCTGGCAGAACACCGCTTTGCCGGCGTTGAGCGCTTGGATCGACTGGTCGGCATGGAGCGCGCTCGGGGTGGCAATTACCACCCCCTCGAGGTCGAGCGCCAGCATTGCGTCGAGCGAGTCCACGACCTTGGCCGAAGGAGCAACCGCCAGCGCTTCGTCTACGCACTGCTGCGATGGATCGCAGACTGCGGCCGCATCGATAGCGCCGGAGGCCACCATCGCGGCCATGCGGTGGCGACCGATCCAGCCGGTGCCGAGAAAACCGATCCGGGGCTTCATATCACGCCGTGGCAGCGAGCTTGAGCGGAGCCGCCTGCGCCGGTGCATAGCGGTCGATCATCTCCGCGCAGAAATCGGCAAACATCTGCGGGTCGCGCGCCGGGCTGGTGTGGTGCGGCTGGACGCCGAGATGCTCGGGCGTGAAGCAGAAGGTGACGGTGACCTCGAAATCCGCCAGCGCCTCCATCTGGCGATCGAACCAGTCGAGCGCATTGGGGCGGAAGCGATCGGCCCAGCTCAATCCGGTGCGCAGCTTGCGCGTGCCGAGGCGCTTGAGCCAGCCCACCGCTTCGTCGAGGCGCGGATCCTCGAAGTGGAACCATTGCATCAGGCCCATGTCGGCGGCGTACCGGGCATAGACGTCGAGCGAGGGCTTGGGGGTGCCGTCCTCGCGGATCAGGCCCATGTAGAAATGGCGGTAATAGCTGGAGCCCTCCGCCTCGCGGTGGCGGGTGGTGGCGCCCCAGGAGTGCGGCAGATCGTAGAGCGAATACCAATAGATGTTCGGAACGCGGCCGATCAGCAGCTCGGCGGTTTTCTCCACGCCGAACACTTGCACTTCCTCCGCGCCGAACGAACCGACGCCGACCTCGGTTACCCAGATCGGCTTGTCCGGGACGACCGCCTCGATTTCGGCGATCTTGGCGGGCCAATCATGGATCGACCAGAGGTTCCAGTCGAGCGGGAAGCCGTGAACGGCAACCACGTCCACCGCATCGAGCGCGCCGTGCGCACGCATGCGGTTCACCCACATGGGATCGATCGGGGACATGCCGCCGAGCACGCGAGTGATCGCGGGATTGATGGCGTGGATCGAATTGCCGGCGCGGATGACGTGATCGGCGTAGGACGACCAATCGGGGTCGATTTCGGGATCCCAGTGCGACTTGTTGTTCGGCTCGTTCCAGATCATCGCCGCTTCGATCACGAATTCACCCCCGTTGCTGGATAGACTGCGGCAGGACCGTACTGCCCAAATGGCACCGGCGCGACCCTGCAGAGATACACGTCGCCATCGGCCTGCGCCTCGACGGTGAAGCCGGCGGCGCGGAGCATCGCCTGGCTGGCGGCGGCGTTGGGGGCCCACCAATTGGTCCAGTCGCCCGCGAACTTCTGTTCGATGAAGTGCATCTTGGGATAACCGGGTGCGTCGAAATAAGCGGGTTGCCGGTAGGTGCCGGGTTCGAAGAACGGATGGTCCGCCGGCACGTCGTCCACTTGCTGCGAGCCCTGCTGGAGCGTCTGGAACAGCATCGCCTCACCAGCGACATGTTCGCGGATCAGGTCGAGCGCGAGCAGCGGGTGGCGCAGATGGTAGAGGACGCCCATGAAGATCACAACGTCGAACCGCTCTCCAAGCGTCGCCACGTTATAGACGGAAAGGTTGCGAAATTCGACACCGGTGAAGCCGAGTGCCTCCGTCGCGAGCGCGGCTTGCGCCAGATAGCGGTCGTCGCTGTCGATGCCGACGACGCGGGCGGCGCCGCGGCGAAGCGCCTCCACCGAGTAGAAGCCGGCGTTGCAGCCGATGTCGAGCACCGACTTGCCGGTGAGATCGGCTGGGAAGATTTGGGCGAAACGGGCGAATTTATCCGCCGGATAGTTGCCGAGGAAGTGATCGGGGGCGGTGGGCGTGCCGTTCAGATCGATATTGTGGAACCAGGGGCCGAGCGCGGCGATCCTTCTACTTAGCTCGTGCTGATCGTCGGAACGTGCGGTTGCCGGCATCTAACCCCCTGGGATGACGGCCCGCGGGATGCGCGCCAGTGAAGATGATGGGTCGCCCGGGCCGCAGCACAGGTGATCTCGTTACGCCTAACGATCGTTTGGGGTGGGGGTTCCCGGATTGCGCCTTTCTTTCGGTTTGTTGCGAGGTGAAAGGGATTGGGCGCCGCTTCCGTTCGCCCTGAGCTTGTTGAAGGGCTTGCTGCAAGCGGAGCTGCTTGGACACGTTCTTCGACAAGCTCAGCACGAACGAGGAGGGAGGAAGTGCTCCGCGCCACTCGCTTCGCGAGCGGCCCCACTTCCGGTGCCGGGAAGGATTGGGAACCGCACGCCCTCCGCTTCATTGAGCTTTGTTGATGACGGATCCATGGACCCAAAAGATGCGTGCCGGCGATTATGCCGGCGCCTGGGCGCTGTCCGCCGCGGATCTGGCGGCGCGCGATCCGGCGACGCGGGACGATCCGGCATTGCCCTATCATCTGCGCTGGGTGTGGGACGGGCGTCCGTTCGACGGGCGCGACGTGCTGGTGCGCTGCTATCATGGTCTGGGCGACACCATCCAATATGCCCGCTTCCTGCCGGCGCTGGCGGCTCGCGCGGCAAATGTGACGGTGGAGGCGCAGCGGAGCCTGTGTGACTTGCTTGCGACGATCGATGCGCCGCTCACGATCGTGCCCTTCGACCAGGCGCATCCGCTGAAACCCGCGGCATGCGACATCGGGATCACCGAGCTGCCCTTCGCCTTGGGGGCGCGGCCGGAGGACACACGCTTTCCCTATCTTCGCAGCGCCCCGGCGGCGTTGCCGCACGGGACGATCGGTCTATGCTATCAAGGAGGCGACTGGGACCGGGCGCGTTCGCTGTCGCCGGCGTTACTGGCGCCGATCGCCGCGGCGCATCGCTGCATCACCCTGGTGGCTGAACCTTGCGCCCTGCCGGTTCTCAACCCCGCGGGATGCCCGTTCGCCATGGATGCAACGGCAACGCTGGTGGCGGGGTGCGACCTTGTCATCACCGTCGATACCATGATCGCGCATCTCGCGGGCGCGATGGGGCGACCGACGTGGCTGCTCTTGAAGGCGGAACCAGATTGGCGCTGGAACCCGGCATCGCAGACCACGCCCTGGTATCCGGGCATGCGGCTGTTCGTGCAGCGCACGCCTGGCGATTGGGCGGGCGTGCTCGCTGACGTGGCGCGCGATCTTAACATCATCACCAATGAAAGGTCGGCTTATGGCGCATATCGCGGCACCCTCGGTTCCCGTGTCCTGGGGTGAGTTGCTCGACAAGATCACCATTCTGGAGATCAAGGGCGAACGGATTACCCGCGCCGAGGCGCGGGCGAACGTGACGCGCGAATATCGGCTGTTGCGCGCGATCGGGGCCGAGGTGCTGAGCCGCAGCGGGGTGGCGCAGCTCGTCGCGGCGCTGAAGCGCGTGAACGAGGCTTTGTGGGAAATCGAGGATGCGATTCGCGAACAGGAGGCGAAGCGTCAGTTCGGCACGGAGTTCGTGAAGCTGGCCCGCGCGGTGTACCAGCGCAACGACGAGCGCGCGGCGCTGAAGCGCGAGATCAACCTGGCGCTCGAGTCCGAGCTGATCGAGGAGAAGAGCTACGCAAGCTGCGTGGCGGCATAAGTCCGTTCCGCCGCCCTGCTGTGACCCCGGAAGCCGCGTCTTAGTGAGTGGCACATTGCGACGGCGACTTTCACCCGACATCGTCTCCGTAGGAGAGCGGCGGAAGGACGTAAGATGACGCAGCCAAGATTGCTGGCCGGCGGCAATCCCCAGATCCCAAAAGGTGAAGGGAATGAGCCTGTTCAGGCGTATCTCGATGCCATGCCGGGATGGAAGCAGCAGATCGGCCTCCTGATCGATAGGCTCGTCTTGGAAACGGTGCCGGGCGTCGCCAAGGCGGTGAAGTGGAACACGCCCCTTTATGGGCTGCCCGGCCAAGGCTGGTTCCTGGCCTTCCACTGTTTCGAAAAATACGTGAAGGTCACCTTTTTTCAGGGCATGTCGCTCGCGCCGATCCCGCCGGGCAAGTCGAAGCAGCCGCACGTCCGCTATCTCGATATCCGTGAAACGGATGAAGTCGATGAGCCCCAGCTGGTGCACTGGATCGCGCAGGCGAGCGCGCTGCCCGGCGAGCGACAGTAGGATGCGGACGAAGCTGAGCCGTTGCCTGCGGAAGCGACGGTTCAACAGCGCGGCGGAAGCGGTTGCGTTCTCGCGAGCGGCGGGTCTGGAATTGCGGCCCTATCGCTGCGACCGCTGCCGCCAGTTTCACCTGACCCGCCGGACCAAGGGCAAGTGGATTGGGCTTTCGTCCGCCCGGTCAGGTGCGGATGGATCAGGCGGTGCGTCTGGCCGGGCGTTCATCGGCGCCGGTGAGGAGGCCGCCGCGACCAGCGATTGCGCCGGTCCCTCGGCGGACGCGCTTGGCGCGGTATAGCGCCTCATCGGCGGCCTTGAGTAACGTCGACCGATCGGCGTGCGCGGCATCGAGCCTGCACGCTCCGATCGTTGCCGAGACGGTGATGGCGCCGCCGTCCGCGGGCACGTCGTGCCGCAGATCGGCCAGCAGGCCTTCAATGGCCTCGGGCAATCGTTCGCTCGCATGGCTGCCGTGCAGCAGCACGATGAATTCATCGCCACCGAGCCGCGCGGGCACGACGTCACCGAGATAATCGGCCGCGCGTAGCTTGGCCGCCATCAGCCGCAGCACTTCGTCGCCCGCCTGGTGGCCAAGACGATCGTTGACCTCCTTGAAGCGGTCGAGGTCGATGATCGCAACGGCAAGCGCGGCATCCGAGTCCGCCTGGTTGATAGCCTCCTCGATCTGCTCGTTGAAGGCGCGGCGGCTGGCAAGGCCCGTAAGATCGTCCGTCAGCGCAAACTCACGCAAGCGTCGTTCGAATTTGTAACGTTCGGTGATGTCCTGAATCACCCCGATCATCGCCACGACCTCGCCGTCGCGTTCCTCTGCTTCGCCCATGGTGCGCACCCGGCGCAGCACACCCTTGGCGTTGATGAAGTCGAGTTCGAGATCCCACGGGGCGCCGTTGTCCCTGCAGCCAGCGATTGCCGCTTCCAGCTTTGCCCGGTCGCCGGGCGGATAGAAATCGAGCGCATGCCCAAGCGAAGCTGTGTCGCTCGGTTGCAGATGATGGATGGCAAAGGTCTGTGCCGACCAGTGCGACCGTTTGGTCGCCAGATCGAGCCGCCACGAACCGATCCTCGCCATGCGCTCCGCCTGTTGCAGCAGCCGCTGGGTGCGGGCGATTTCGACCAGGGCTTCCTGTCGGTCGATCGAGAGGCGCAGCCTTTCGCGGCTGGCGCGACGAGCCTGGAGGATCGCCTCGATCACCAGCGCCATGCCTTCCAGCATCGCGATCTTTTCGGCGGACGGATTGCGCGGTCGATCGTCCGCGACGCACAAGGTGCCAACCGGCAGGCGCTGGCCATGATGATCGACGCTGATACGCAGCGGAATGCCCGCATAGAAACGGACGAATGGCGGCCCGGTGACCAGCGGATTGTTCGCGAAACGTTCATCAAGCAACGTATCGGGAACGACCAGGGTGGCGTCCGCGGCTACGGTATGGTGGCAGATTGAAACGTCCCGCGCCGTTTCCTCTTCGTCGATGCCGCAGCGTGCCTTGAACCATTGGCGATTGGCATCGACCAAAGACACAAATGCCATGCGACAGCCGAACAGATGACGGGCACCGTTGACGATCGCTTCGAACTCGGGCTCGGGCGCTGTATCGAGCACCTCGAGCGAGCGTAGCGCCTGCAGGCGCTCCTCTTCGTGCGCGGGGGACATGACGCCCTTGTCACACGAAAGATGTTAGGCGCGGGTTAACGCCTTGCGGGGCATAGCCCCACTTTTGCGGGTTCAACGCAGCGGCTTCTTTTCCAGCTTACGCGCCAGCGTGCGGCGATGCATGCCAAGCCGGCGAGCCGTTTCCGAGATGTTGAAGCCGGTTTCCGCCAGGGTTTCGTTGATCCGTTCCCATTCAAGCGTCTTGATGGACGTGCTGCGCCCTTCGATCGGCACATCAGCGTTGCCCTCGCTGGCCTTGGCGAAGGCGGCTTCAATGTCGTCGGTGTTGGCGGGCTTGGCGAGATAATGGGCCGCGCCTAGCTTGATCGCCTCAACGGCGGTGGCGATGCTGGCGAACCCGGTAAGCACGACGATCAGCATCGCAGGGTCAAAGGCGTGGAGCCGCTCAACACAAGTAAGCCCCGATGCATTGCCGAGCTTCAGGTCGACGACCGCAAAACCTGGCTTAGCCTCTGCGAGCAGCCCCTCCACTTCTGCCGGGCCATGGGCGAGCCAGACACGATAGTCGCGACGCTCGAACGAGCGCTGCAAGGTACGGGCGAAGGTCGCATCGTCCTCGACGATCAGGAGGCGGCGTTGCTCGGTCACGTCGAACTCTTACTCCGTTCAGGCTGAGCTTGTCGAAGCCCTGCCTTTCTTTTCTTGGCTCGTGTTTTGCGGATGGAAAGAACAGCCCTTCGTCAGGGCGAAGGAATCGATTGCCAATTCCCTTGCTCACCGCCGCGGCGTCGCCAGCGGCAGGACGATGCGCACCTCAGCGCCGCCGCCCGCGTGATTCATCGCCTCCAGCCGCCCGCCCAGCCGGCGTGCGACGTTGCTGGCGAGGAACAGGCCCACGCCGTGCCCGGCACCCTTGCTGCTTTGGTAGAGCTTGCCCACGGCCGCGAGCTGGCTCTCGGTGAAGCCGGGGCCGTCGTCGATCACCGCCACCGTCAATTCGTCCGAATCGCGGCTGGCAAGCAGGGTCACGCCGGTCGGCGATGCTTCGGCCGCATTGTCGAGCAGGTTCCACACCGCCTGGCGCAGGGCGGGGCCGGCCACCACTGCCGCGTCGCCGAGATCATCGAGATCAACCGACAGCGGCGCGCTGGCCAGCGTCGGGCGCCACTCCTCCACGATGTCGGCTAGAAACGCGCGCGCTGCGGTGCTTTGCATCGCTTCGCCGCGCGGCTCGCCGGCGGAATGGAGGATGTCGGTGACGATCGCCTTGCAGCGCTGCACTTCGGCCTGCATGTCATCGATCTCGGCGGCAAGCTCAGGATCGGCGGCAAGCTTGGGCATCCGCCGCCAGTCGCCCAGGATCACGGCCAGCGAGGCAAGCGGAGTGCCCAGTTCGTGTGCGGCGCCGCTGGCGAACAGGCCCATGCGAACGATCCCCTCCTCCTCCGCTGCGCGTTGCCGCAGGTCGGCAAGATACGCTTCGCGGGCGCGCAGGTTGCGGCTGATGCGGGTGACGAACATGGCGAGCAGGATGCCGCTGAGCACGAAACTGAGCCAGGCGCCGAGCGCGGTGAGATCACCGATCAGCGGCTCGAGCTGGCGGGGATAATCGAGCGGACGGCTATCGACGGCAAGGCCCGCGTAGCAGACGGTGGTAAGTACAACGAGCACCCACACTGACCATGTTTCGAGCAGGATTGCGCCGAGCACCACCTGGATCAGGTAGAGCGAGATGAACGGATTGGTCGCTCCGCCGCTGAGTGATAGTTGCGCGGTGAGCGAGCCGACGTCGAACAGCAGGCCGAGCATCAACTCCACGTTGGTGACGCGGTCTCGGCGCAGCTGGATGAAGCTGACGATGTTGGCCAGCCCTTGAAGCGCGATCACCACAAGCATCGGCACCAGTGGGAGGCGGACCCCGAGCCCGAAGTGGACGACGAGTATCGTGATCAGCTGTCCCGCCACGGCCATCCAGCGCAGCTGGAGCAGCTGGCGCATGTTTTCGGCTGCGGTGTTATCGAGCGACGATCCGGCCTGGGCAGCACGGCGCGCAAGCGCGAGCAGGGGTGAGTCCATAAGGGTGCCTTAGCCGCTTCTCCGTCGACTCAGCCATCACTGCCGTTCGCCCTGAGCTTGTCGAAGGGTGTGTTCCAAGCACGTACTTCGACAAGCTCAGTACGAACGGGTGAGTTCACTCTGCGTTGCTGGAGCCTCCTCGCCGGCCCGACCGGATCACCATCACCACCCCTCCCACGCACAAGACCGCCAGCGAGAACCAGGTCAGCGCATAACCCAGATGATTGTTGTTGAACGCGATCACCGTCAGCCCGCCGACCGGATATCCGCCGGGGTTCGGCGTTGCATCCGCATCGATGAAGAACGGGATGACCGCCCCCAGCCGTTTCGCCTTCGCGATCGCCGCCACATCGCGCGAAAACCAGCGATTGCCCGCCGGATCGTTGCTGCGCAGAAAGCCGCCGCCCGGCTCTGTCGTGCGGATCAGCCCGGTGACGGAAACCTCGCCCACCGGCTGCGCAGCAAGCCGGGTGGCGGGATCGCGCTTGTCATCGGGAACATAGCCACGATTGACAAGGATCGTTCCTGCCGCCGTGCGCAGCGGCGTCACCACCCACCAGCCGCCGCCGAGCGCCGTCAGCGCCTGCACCAGCGTCTCGCGATCGTGAAGAAAGGTGCCCGTCACGCGCACGCGGCGATAGGCGAGATCGCCGTTCCACTGCTCCCGGGCAGGTAGGGGAGACGGGGCGGCATGCACCCGCCCCTCCACTTTCTCGATCAGGTCGAGCTTCCACGCGCGCCGCTCGACCTGCCAGATGCCCAGACCCACGAACAAGGCCGTGAGTGCCAGGCACAGAGCGACGAAACCGGCGCGTTTCACCCCCCGAACGTCGTTTCGTGCGCCATCGGCATCATGTTGCTGTTGAGATGGAACATGATCCACAGCGATCCGGCGATCACGATGGCGACGATCACCACGGTGAACAGCAGTGCCATCATGGTCCAGCCGCCTTCCGCCTTGTTGTTCACATGGAGGAAGAAATAGGTGTGGACGATGATCTGCACGAAGGCGAGGCCGACAACGGTGATTGCCGTCGCCTGCACGTCGGCCAGCGCACCGGTCATGACGAGCCAGAAAGGGATCGCCGTCAGCACTGCCGATAGCAGGAAGCCGATCACATAACCGCGGCGCGAGCCGTGGCCGTGCCCGCCGTCGGGCGGCGGTGCACCGTGGTCGCCGTGCGGATGCGCGGAATTGTGGGCGTGGGGAGCGCTCATCGCAGAACTCCGAGCAGATAGACGAAGGTGAAGACGCCGATCCAGACGACGTCCAGAAGGTGCCAGAACATGCTGAGGCACATCATCCGGCGGCGGTTTTCAGGAACCAGTCCGCGCTGCTGGATCTGAACCAGCATGACGAGGATCCAGATCAGGCCGACGGTGACGTGCAGCCCGTGCGTGCCGACCAGTGTGAAGAACGCCGACAGGAAGCCCGACCGCATCGGCGTGGCGCCTTCGTGGATCAGCTCCGCGAATTCATACAGCTCGATGCCGACGAACGCCGCGCCGAACAAGAAGGTGATGGCGAACCACAATTGGGTGGCGCCCTTCTTGCCTTCCTCCATCGCGATCATGCCCATGCCGCAAGTGATCGAGGAGATCAGCAGCATGGCGGTATTGAGCGCCACCAGCGGCAGCGCAAAGATCTGCGATGGCGCCGGACCGCCGGCATAGCTGGTGCTCATCACGCCATAAGTCGCGAACAGCGTGGCGAAGATGAGCGCGTCGCTCATCAGGTAGATCCAGAAGCCGAGCATGGTCCCGCCCGAGCTGTGATCGTGCTCGTGCGCCTCGGTTTCGTAGAAGATCGGCGGCTGGGTGCCGTCGTCTCCGGCGGAGTGGTTGCCGGCGTAAGCCGGCTGGGCTTGGGTCGTCATGTCAGGCTCCCGCCACCGCGGCCGCGCGTTCGGTCTCGGCGACCTCCTCGGCGGGGATGTGGTAATCGCGGTTGTAGTTGAAGGTGTGGCCGATGCTGACGGCGATGATGCCGACGAAGGCAACGGCGGCGAGCCACCAGATGTACCAGACCATCGCAAAGCCGAGCACCATGGCCAGCCCCGAGAGGATCACGCCCGCACCGGTGTTGCGCGGCATGTGGATCGGCAGATAGCCGCCATTGGGGGTCTTTGCGCCGCGCTCCTTCATGTCGTGCCAGGCGTCCAGTTCGTGGACGACGGGCGTGAACGCGAAATTGTAGTTCGGCGGCGGCGAGCTGGTCGCCCATTCCAGCGTGCGACCGCCCCAGGGATCGTTGCCGACGCGCAGCTTGTCACGGTTGATGACGCTGACGATCAGCTGGATCAAGAAGGCGCCGATGCCGATTGCGATGATTGCCACGCCGATACCCGCAATGATGTACAGCGGCTGGAGCGTCGCATCGTCGAGGTGGCGCAGACGGCGCGTAACGCCCATCAGGCCAGCGACGTACATGGGCGTCCAGGCGACCCAGTAACCGATCACCCAGCCCCAGAAGTGGATGCGGCCCCAGAACGGATCGAGCTTGAAGCCGAAGGCCTTGGGGAACCAGTAATCGATCGCCGCGAACAGCGCGAACACCACGCCGCCGATGATGACGTTGTGGAAGTGCGCGACCAGGAACAGCGAATTGTGCAGCACGAAGTCGGCCGGCGGGATGGCAAGCATCACGCCCGTCATGCCGCCCACCACGAAGGTGAGCAGGAACGCGACCACCCATTGCATCGGCAGCTCGAAGCGAATCTGGCCACGATACATGGTGAACAGCCAGTTGAAGATCTTCGCGCCGGTCGGGATCGAGATCACCATGGTGGCGATGCCGAAGAACGAGTTGACGCTGGCGCCCGAGCCCATGGTGAAGAAGTGGTGCAACCACACCAGGAACGACAGAATGGTGATGACCACCGTGGCGTAAACCATCGACGAATAGCCGAACAGGCGCTTGCCGGTGAAGGTTGAGGTGATTTCCGAATAGATGCCGAACGCCGGCAGGATCAGGACGTACACTTCCGGGTGGCCCCAGATCCACACCAGGTTCCAGTACATCATCGGGTTGCCGCCGAGATCGTTGGTGAAGAAGTTGAACCCGGCATAGCGGTCCAGCATCAGCATCGCGAAGGCGGCGGTGAGGATCGGGAAGATCGCGATGACCAGCACGTTGCTGCACAGCGCCGTCCAGACGAACACCGGCATTTTCATCATCGTCATGCCAGGCGCGCGCATCTTGATGATGGTGACCACCATGTTGATGCCCGACAGCGTCGTTCCGACGCCGGCGATCTGAAGTGCCCACAGGTAATAGTCTGGTCCGGTATCGGGGCTGTTCTGCAGGTTGGTGACCGGCACGTAGTTGAGCCAGCCACCGCGGCTGAACTCGCCTACGAACAGCGAGACCATGACGAGCATCGCGCCCGCCACCGTCAGCCAGAAGCTGAAGTTGTTGAGGAACGGAAAGGCCACGTCGCGCGCGCCGATCTGGAGCGGCATCACATAGTTGACGATGCCGACGACCAGCGGGATCGCGACAAAGAAGATCATGATCGTCCCGTGAGCGGTGAAGACCTGATCGAAGTGATGCGCGTTGAGATAGCCTTCGTTCGCGCCGAACGAGAGCGCCTGCTGCGCGCGCATCATGATCGCGTCGGCAAAGCCGCGCAGCAGCATGATGACGCCCAGGATCATGTACATGATCCCGATCTTCTTGTGGTCCACGCTGGTGAACCATTCGGTCCACAGATAGCCCCACAATTTATACTTGGTGACGGCACCCAGGATGCCGAGACCCAGCACGACGACGCCGATGAAGGTCGCGACCAGGATCGGTTCGTGGATCGGGAAGGATTCTAGGCTGAGGCGACCGAAGATCGTCTTCAGAACGGATTCGCTGAACATAAGGGCTCCGGCGGCTCAGCCGCGCGCCGCGCCGGCAGAGCCGGGCGCAGGGGGGAGGAGAAGGAAGGACATGTCGCGGTTGCGCGGCGAGGCTGGGTCGGTGGCGCCCGGCACGTCCGATGTTGGCGGCTTGGACAAGTGCGGCGCAGGCTCAATCTCCTGCTTGTCCTTGAACAGCGCGCCGTCTGGCTTTTCGCGCGGAATGGAGCCGCGGCCGGCCGGCATGCCTTCTCCGGCTTCGTTCGCGTCGCGCCCGCCGCCGCCAGCGGCCGCATCGCGTGCCATGATCTCGCTCATGCACGGCGTGCCCGGCGTGACGCAGCGCTCATAGACGCGCTGGAACAGCTCCGGCTGAACGCTGGCGAAATGCATCGCCGGCACCTTCTCGCTGGGCTTTTCCAGCTTCAGGTAATTGGCGGTGTCGAGCGACATGCCGCGCGCCTTCACCTGGCCCACCCAATTGGCGAAGCCTGCATTGTCCAGCCCGCGCAGCTTGAAGCGCATGTAGGAGAAGCCGGCGCCTGAATAATTGGCCGACATGCCCTCGTAATCGCCGGCCTTGTTCAAGACCGCGTGCAGCGTGCTGCGCATCCCCGGCATGGTATAGACCATGCCCGCCAGCGTCGGCGCGTAGAAGGTGTTCATCATGTTCGACGACGTCATGTCGAAGCGGACTTCGCGATCCACCGGCAGCGCCAGCTCGTTCACGGTCGCGATGCCGAGCTCAGGATAGATGAACAGCCATTTCCAATCGAGCGATACCACCTGCACCAGCAGCGGGCGCTCGTTGGTCTTGGCCTTCACCGCCGAGATGCGGTTCAGCGGACGAAACGGATCGAGCAGGTGGGTGCTCGACCAGGTCAACGCGCCCAGTGCAATGATGATCAGCAGCGGTGCGGACCAGATCACCAGCTCCAGCGAGGTGCTATGGTCGAAATGCGGATCGTAGGTCGCGTCCTTGTTGCCGGCGCGATAGCGCCAGGCGAACACGACGACCAGGATCATCACCGGCACGATGATCAGCAGCATCAGGCCGACCGAGGCATAGATCAGGTTGCGCTGCTGGAGCGCGATATCGCCTGCGGGATCGAGCACGTCGCCGCAGCCGGCCACGGCCAGCAGCAGCGGAATCAAGGCCGCACGGGCAAGCCGTGGCAGCAGAGCGGGTTGGTCGAGCATATGGCACGCTCCTAGGCCGAGTCCGTGGGCTGCTACATTGGACAATTTGTCCAATCCCGTCACTGGCGTCGGTTAGGCAGAGGGGTGTATTGTGAACCCCGACGCGGGCCAACCATTTATCGCGTGCGGCGGACATGCCGCGGGAGCTTGAGCGAATGACTGCATCGACCACTGCGCCGGAATCGACGCCCCTGGAGCGCGATGCGCGGCTGGTGAATGCCCGCCACAAGGATATCGCACCGGGCGAGATCGCGATCGGCGTCATCATCGGCCGGACCAGCGAGTTCTTCGATTTTTTCGTGTACGCCATCGCCTCGGTGCTGGTGTTCCCGCGAATCGTGTTCCCCTATGTCGATGCGCTGACGGGCACGCTTTATTCGTTCGCGATCTTCGCGCTGGCGTTCATCGCTCGGCCGTTCGGCACCTTGCTGTTCATGTGGATCGATCGCGTCCACGGCCGCGGTACCAAGCTCACCATCGCGCTGTTCCTGCTCGGCGGATCGACCATGGCGATCGCTTTGCTGCCCAGCTATGCACAGGTGGGATCGCTCTCGGCCGTGCTGCTGGCGCTGTTCCGCATCGGCCAGGGCGTCGCGCTTGGCGGCGCCTGGGATGGTCTGCCCTCGCTCCTTTCGCTTAACGCGCCGGAGAACAAGCGTGGCTGGTATGCGATGATCCCGCAGCTCGGCGCCCCGCTCGGCCTAATCATCGCATCGTGCCTGTTCGCTTATTTCCTCGCCATTCTGGCACCGCAGGATTTCCTCAGCTGGGGCTGGCGTTATCCGTTCTTCGTGGTGCTGGCGATCAACGTCGTGGCACTGTTCGCACGGCTGCGACTCGTCGCCACGCCGGAGTTCGAGCGCCTGTTCGAAAGCCGCGAGCTTCAGCCGTCACCGGCCTTCTCCACCATGTTCCGTGAGCGCCGCACGATCATCCTCGGCGCCTTCGCGCCGCTGGCGAGCTTCGCCCTGTTCCACCTCGTCACCGTCTTCCCGCTGTCGTGGGTGACGCTCTCGGTCGGCGAGGATCCAGTCCGCTTCCTCGGCATCGAGGCGCTTGGCGCGGTCGTCGGCCTGCTCTCGATCCTCGCCTCGGGCGTGATCGCCGACCGGGTCGGCCGCCGCGCGGTGCTCGGCGTTTCGGCAGCGCTGATCGCGGTGTACAGCGGCTTCGCGCCGCGTCTTCTCGACGCCGGCGAGACGGGCGGGGCGATCTACATGCTCGGCGGGTTCGTCCTGCTTGGCCTCGCCTTCGGCCAATCGTCTGGCGCGGTGAATGACAGCTTCCCCGCCGAATCGCGCTACACCGGCGCGGCGATCGTCGCCAACGCCGCCTGGGTGATCGGCGCGGGCTTCGCCCCGCTGGTCGCGCTGTTCCTGGCCAGCCGCGTCGGCCTCTGGTCGGTCGGCCTGTACCTCTTGTCGGGCGCGATCTGCACACTGGGCGCGCTGGCCATTAATAAGGAATTCGCTCGCCGCTCGGCGTAAGCTCACGGTTCCCGCGGCGGTCGGCTGATCCAAGCCGCCGCCGCGGTTCGCGACACATCGATCGTTCGCCCCGAGCTTGTCGAAGGGCGTGCCACAAGCGCCCGGCCGGTGGATCATCTACTCCGCGAGAGCTAAACTCGCTCCGCGGCGTTCACCGCATCTGCCGCGCGCAACGCCGCCAGCAACCGCATCAACTGGTGCGCGTCATGCACCTCCACGTCGATCACATTGGTGTGGAACTGCGTGTCGCGGGTGTCGAGCCGCAGGTTTATGATGTTGGCCTTGTGCTGGCCGATGATCGTCGCCAGCACGCCAAGCGCGCCAGGCTCGTTCTTCACCTCAACCGCAATGCGGGCGGTGGCGCCCTCGGTCTCGTTGCCCCATTGCACGTCCAGCCAGTCGGTCTCGTCGTCTGACCGGTCCGCAAGCTCGGTCAGGGTCGGGCAGTCAATGCGATGCACCTCGATCGAGGCGTCCGGCCGTCGCAGGCCGACGATCCGATCCCCCGGCACGGCATTGCAGCATTCCCCCAGCTGATAAGCGACACCGGGTGCCAGCCCGTCGATCGAGATGGCGGAGGATTGCGGGGGGGCGTGCGCGACATCGGCGCCCGCGGAACCCGGCATCAACGCTTCCATCACCTGCGCATCGGTCAGCGTGCGTCGCGCGATGGCCTGCATCAGCGCCGCTTCATCGATCAGCTTCAATCGCGTGAGCGCATGGCTTACCGCATCGCTGCCGAGTGGCGCGGGCAGTCGAGCAACGATGTCGTCGTAGAGCTTGCGGCCAAGTGCGATCGTCTGCTCGCGCTCAACCCCGCGCAAGTGACGGCGGATCGCCGCGAGCGCTTTGCCGGTGATTGCAAAGCCAAGCCAGTTCGGCTGCGGGGTCTGCGCCTTGGATCGCAGCACCTGCACCTGATCGCCATTCTCGATCGGCGTGCGCAGCGGCACCACGCGCCCGTTGACCTTCGCGCCGACCGCCTGATCGCCAAGGTCGGTATGCACCGCATAAGCGAAATCGATCGGTGTCGCCCCCTTGGGCAACTGGATCAGCTCACCCTTTGGCGTGAAGGCGAAGATGCGATCCTGGTACATCGCGATCCGGGTATGTTCGAGCAGCTCCTCGGGGCTTCCCGCCGTGTCGAGGATCTCGACCAGATCCGCGATCCAGCTGTGCTGTGTCTGCGGGCTGACTCGCGCGCCCTGCTTGTAGGCCCAATGCGCGGCGAGGCCGAACTCGGCTTCGGCGTGCATCTCCTCGGTGCGGATCTGGATCTCCACGCGCTGGTTCTCGGCGTGGATCACCGAAGTATGCAGTGATCGATACCCGTTGCGCTTGGGGGTGGAGATGTAATCCTTGAACCGACCCGGCACCATCGGCCAGCGGCGGTGGATATGGCCAAGCGCGGTGTAGCAATCCTCCTCGGTCTTCACGATCGCACGAAACGCCATGATATCCGATAGTTGCTCGAAGCTGATGTGGCGCTCCTGCATCTTCCGCCAGATGCTGTACGGATGCTTCTCGCGCCCCATCACTTCCACGTCGACGCCGTGACGCGACAGCAGCAGCGTCAGCCCCGATGCGATCTTGGCGATCCGGTCCCCGCCACCGGTCTTCAGCTGCTCCAGCCGCCGCGTGATCGATTCATACGCTTCCGGCTCGAGTTGCGCGAAGGCGAGCGTCTGCATCTCCTTCATGAACTCGTACATGCCGATCCGCTCGGCGAGCGGCGCGTAGATATCCATGGTCTCGCGCGCGATGCGCTTGCGCTTGTCCGGATTCTTGATGAAGTGAAGCGTGCGCATGTTGTGCAGCCGGTCGGCCAGCTTCACTAGCAGCACGCGGATGTCGCCCGACATGGCGAGCAGGAACTTGCGCAGATTCTCCGCCGCGCGCTCGCTTTCGGTCTGCGCCTCGATCTTGGACAGCTTGGTCACGCCATCCACCAGTCGCGCGACATTGTCGCCGAACACCTGGCGAATTTGGTCGCTGGTGGCGACGGTATCCTCGACGGTATCGTGAAGGATCGCGGTGGCGATCGTTTCGTCGTCGAGGTGAAGCTCGGTCAGAATGCCGGCTACTTCGATCGGATGGCTGAAATAGGGGTCTCCACTGGCGCGCTTTTGCGTGCCATGCGCGTTGACCGAAAACACATAAGCGCGGTTGAGAAGCGCTTCGTCGGCGTCGGGGTCATATTCAAGGACCCGGTCCACAAGTTCATATTGCCGCAGCACGGCATGGACTTGAGCAGCCACGACATTCTTTGCAACAAAAAAGGTTGGTAACGAAAAGGGCCCGCACCGTGGGGTGCAGGCCCTCTCCGTTTATCGGCGGGAGCGCCGATCAGTTGGCAGTGGCGGGCGCCGCTGCGGTCTTAGCAACCATCGTCTTGCCGCCCTTGGCCTTGGCATTGCACGCATCGAGCTGCGCGGCATCGAATGCCTGACCATTGGCGCTGAAGCCGGTCAGCGCGCCGGCGCTGCGGGCGACGAGCTGGCAAGCAGCCATTTCACGCATCGGCGCATTGCTGACGACATAGGCGCCGTCCCGGACCTGCCACGCGGTGTCGCGGGTCATCAGCACGGATTTGGTGGGCGCTGCGGCCGGCGTTGCAACATAGGCCCCGTTCGGCTGAGCCGAAACGCCAGCGGCGGCAAGCAGGGCAGCGGAAGCGAGAACCGAACTGGCGAGCATGCGAATCATGATGGACACTCCCAAAAACCTAATGTGTTCCATCTAGATGCTGCGCAAGCGAGTTTCAATACAAAACTCGCAGGTGCGAGTTGCAATTAGCTACTATTATTTTCTATTCGGCGGCAATGGCGCAATGCGTTACCTTCATGTGAAAGAGGAGTTTCAATGGGCGAGCTGCGCGAGCCGCTAGGAGAATGCAGCCTTCCGGCCGCGCTGGAGACGATGGGCGAACGCTGGGCGTTCTTGATCCTGCGCGCGGCATTCAACGGGCTGCAGCATTTCGAGGAATTCCAGTCAGAGCTGGGGATTGCGCGCAACATTCTGGCCAGCCGGCTGGGCCGTTTTGTCGATCACGGCCTCATGCAGCGGCAGTCGCTCCCCGAGGATCGTCGCAAGATCGCTTACTGCCTCACCGACAAGGGGTATGCGCTGCTGCCGACGATGGTCGCGCTGCGGCAATGGGGCGAACGCTGGGAAACCGGCTGCCCGGCCTTTCCGATCCTGGTCGATGCCCGCGACAATCGCCCGATTCAGCAAGTCGCGGTGCTTAGCCACGACGGCCGCGTGCTGGGCAAGGGCGATCTGCACTGGGCGCTGCCCGGCGAAGTGGATGCCGAGGAACGCGACGCCGCGGCGTAAGCGTTCCCCGACGTCCTACTGCCCGAACGCGCCAGCGCGATAGAGCAAGGTTATCGCCACCCGTCGATTGCGCGGGTCCTGCGGGTTGTCGACGATCATTGGCTCGCGATCGGCGACACCTTCGATGCGGTGGAAACGATTCTCGGGGATGCCGCCCAGCGCAAGCCGTCGCCGGGTCGCTTCGGCGCGGCCGGTGGCGAGCATCCAGTTATTCATCGCGCGCGGATCGCCATAGGGCAGGCTGTCGGTATGGCCGCGAATCATGATCGGATTTTGCGTCGCGCGGATTCCTTCCGCCACCATCCCGATCAGCGACGCCGCATCGCTTTCCAGCGCCGTCGTGCCAAGCCCGAACATGGAGTAATCCGCATCATCGACCAGGTCGATCCGCATGCCGTTCGGCGTCATGGTGAAGCGAATGTGCTTGGCCAACGCGGCCAGGCTCTTGCGCTCCTTCAATTGCTGCTCGACCTGCTGCTTCAACTTGGCGAAGTTCTGGCGATCCTCCGCCGCGATCGCTTCGCGGCTCCGCAGCGAGCCCTTCTTGCCGGTGCCCATCTGCGGCCCGCCGGTGCCATCGGGACGCGACACGATCGCGGGCATGCGTGAATTGCCGTCGTGCGGCCCGGTCCTTTGATCGGTCGTCACCGATTGCCCGCCCAGCAATCCACCGCCGCCGATGCCCAGCGACTTGGTGTTGAGGATCGTGGGCGCGAAATAATCGGCAATGCCCTTGCGCTGTTTTTCGGTGGTGGCGCCGAGCAGCCACATCAGGAGAAAGAACGCCATCATCGCCGTTACGAAATCGGCATAAGCGACCTTCCACGCGCCGCCATGATGGCCGCCGTGTCCCTCGATATAGATCTTCTTGACGATGATCTTGGGCGGCTGGTTCGCCCCATGCGGCGCACGCGCGGCCATTATGCGGCGCTCCGGTTTTGTTCACACGAAGGCGCGAAGACGCGAAGTGACAGCAGGCGGGGCTGCGTCACCCCTCTCGTTCGGGCTGAGCTTGTCGAAGCCCCGTCCTTCCTCACAATGGAAGGCAACCCTTCGACAAGCTCAGGGCGAACGAGGAGGGAGCTATTCTTCTCTCCCGCCTGCGGCGTCGCTCTGGACCGGCTTACCGCCCTCGCGTGAACAATCACTTCCCGCGCAACCCGTCGAACACCTCGGCGAACCCAGGCTGGTTGACATGTGCGATCCCCGAACGGGCCGCTTCGATCACCAGCGGCTGCGGGTGGCCGTGCAAAGAGGCGACAATGATCTGCTTCACCACATGGTAGATCGCCGCATCGGCATCGATCACCTGCTTCAACCGTGAGGCGAGCGGGCTGACGATGCCATAGGCCAGCAGCACGCCGAGGAACGTGCCCACCAGCGCCGAACCGATCATCCCGCCCAGCACCGACGGCGGCTGGTCGATCGAGCCCATCGTCTTCACCACGCCCAGCACCGCCGCGACGATGCCCAGCGCCGGCAGCGCATCCGCAAGCGAGGAGAGGGTGGTGTGCGGCCCCTCCACCTCATGGTGGTGGGTCTTGATGCCGTTATCCATCACCTCTTCCACCGCATGCACATCCAGCGTGCCCGAAGACACGACGACAAGCCGCAGCGTATCCGCGATCAGGTTGACGAGCGTATGGTCGGCCAGCAGTTTGGGATATTCGGCAAACACCGCGGAGGATCTGGGATCCTCGACATGCGGCTCCAGCGCGATCGGCCCTTCCATGCGCAGCATCTTCATCAGCTTGCTGACCAGGAAGATGACGTCGAGATAATCCTGCTTCTTGTACTTCGGACCTTTGAACACCTTGGCAAGGCCGCCGCCCATCGCCTTCAGTTCCTTGCCCGAATTGCCGATGATCAGTGCGCCTGCCGCCGCGCCGCCGATGATCAGCATTTCGTGCGGCAAGGCATGCAGGACGGGCCCAAGCGACCCGCCGGTTATGGCAAAGCCACCGAAGACCATGACAATGAGGACGACGAGGCCGATGGCGGCAAACATTGCATTCCCCGGGCGAAAACGTGAGCCGATCTTTAATCGGCGGAGGTAGCCAAGTGGTTACCGCGGCGTGGGTTTTATCTGGCGCTTACCCGCCGTTCGTCGCGAGCGTGGCTACCTTTGGTGTCGAGCTTGTCTCCGTTCGCCCTGAGCTTGTCGAAGGGCGTGTTCCAGGCAAGTACTTCGACAAGCTTAGTACGAACGGAAAAACCGGTTCCGCCGGTTCGAGATTGCTGCGAAGCTCAAGTTTCTCACCGCAGATAATCGAACAGCGACAGGCTCGAGAGCTTGGAGAAGCTCGCCTGAGTCGCTTGAAGGATCGTCATTGTCTTCTGCAACTCGATCACCGTCTCGGTCACATCGGCATCCTCGATGCCGGTGCGCGCCACTTCGCGGTCGTCCGCCGCGCTCTTGATCTGTGCCGCCTGCAAATCGACCCGCGCCTCGCGCGCGCCCAGCGAGGCCTGTGTTGCGGTCACCTGATCCGACACTGCGGTCAGCGTGTCCGCGGCGCCCTCCGGCACCGGCTCGCCCGCGCGCAGCGCCGCGACGATCGCGGTCAGCGCACTGCCGATGTCGCCGCCATTCTCGACGGAGAGGAAGTCCTTGGCATTGACGGTCGCCTCGACGCTCTGGCCGTCGCCGATCGGGATCGCCGCTGCCTTGCCCTCGGCGAAACCCAAGGTGCCGCCGGTGTTGGTCACCGCCGTGTCGCCGTCCTTGCCACCAAACAGCGGCATGCCGCGCGCGTCCTTGCCATTGGCGAGCGACACGATCGATTCGAGGATGCCGGCCAGTTCGGTCGCGATCGCTTCCTTGGCGGTGTCCAAATTGGTGCCGGTCCTGGCCTGGATCACCAGTTCCGACGCGCGTTGTAGCTGGTCGGTCATCTGCGTCAGCGCGGTGCCCGCCTGTTGCAGCACCGATTGCGCGATCTTGACGTTGGCCGCGTCCTGCTTGCCATCGGCATTGGCCCGGCTGATCACCTGCAACCGCTGGTAACCGACGCTATCGTCGGATGGCGCGATCAGCTTCTTGCCGGTGGAGATCTGTTCGTTGAGATTGTCGAACTGCGCCGACAGCTTCTGCATCGCGCTGGTTGAGCGATTGTAGAACAGATTGGTGGACAGATTAACGCTCATCAGCGGATATCCAGCAGCGTCTGAAAGGTATCGCGCGCGATCGAGATGACGCGGCTCGACGCTTGATAGGCTTGCTGGAAACGAAGCAGGTCCACCGCTTCGCTGTCCAGATCGACGCCCGAGATCGTGTCGCGCGCGGTGATCGCGCTGCCACGGATCGCGGCCTGGGCATCGGCGACCATCCCGCGCGCCTGGATCGCGGCGGCATTGTCCGCGACCATGCCGGTCAGCGTGCCCTCGAACTTGCCGCTCGTCCGCACGGCCTCGAGCGCCGCCAGATTGCCGTTGCCGCGCGTCCCTTCGCCGGCCGACGCAGCGGCGATGCCGCGCGGATCGGTCATGGCAAGGCTGATGTCGGTCGGCGCCGCGCCCACGGCAAAGAGCGGTTCGCCCGGCGTGCCGTCAAGCGTGCGGCCACCCGCCTGCACGTCGTTGACGCCTTCGACGAACGCGCTCGCCATTTCGCCGAGCTCGACGCGCGCATCGGCGATCCGCTGCGCGCCATCGACCACGCCGCCCAAGGCCCCGCCATTCGGCGTCAGCACCGATACGTCCTTGCCGTTGGTCACCGCGAAGGCGACCGCGCCCTCGGCATTGCGCGCGTAGCTGACCGTCCCGACCTGATTGCCGCTGACCAGAACCTGCCCGGCGCCCGCACCGGCACGCACCGTCGCACGGCCCGCCGCGTCGAAGCTGGCGGAAACGTCGACGATCGCGCTCATCTTTTCGAGCAAGTCGTCGCGCTGATCGGCGAGGTTCGCCGCCCCCGCGGTGCCCGGGCCGGCACGGCCGAGCCCTTCGTTCACCTTGGCGAGTGCCGCCGACAGGCTGTTGAGATCGGCCGCCGCCTGATCCGCCGTCGCGTCGAGCTCGGTTGTCGCATTAGCCAGCGCCGCGCCGGTCGAGGTGAACGACGCCGCGAGCGAGCGTGCCTGTTCCAGCATCGCCGCGCGCGGGGCAGTGGCGGTGGGATCCGCGGCCACCGCCTTGGCCGCGTTGAAGAAGCTGGTGAGCCGCGTGTCGAGCCCCGAACCGGTCAGCGCCGATTGGATGCGATCCATCCACACGCCGCCCGCCTCGGTACGGGCGAGGTCGGCGCCCGCGCTGCGCACTGCGGCGGCCTTGAACTGGTCGGCCGCCCGGCTAACGCCAGTGACGAACACGCCATGCCCGCTCGTCGCCCCCGTTGTTCCGGAAACGCTGACGATTTCCTTGGTCGTGACGGTCCGCCGCGAATAACCGGATACGCCGGCATTCGCGATGTTCTCCGACACCACGGCCAGCGCAGCTTGATTCGCGCGGACGCCCGAAGCGCCGATGGACAGAAGATCGCTCACGCCGGTGTTATCGGCGCGGCGTGGTTAAGTTCGATTGAAGATTTGGATCTGGTTCCGCACCGTTTTCCGCACCCGCCTGATTTTCCGCGATTGTGGCGGAAAGGCCACGGGCCAGGAAATCGGTCATCGCCTTGCCGATGCCTAGCGGCGTGTGCTCCGCCATCTGCTGCACCAGTTTCTGGTCCTGCATGTCGCGGAACGTGTCGATCGCCTGGCTGTCGAACAGCGGATCGGCGAGCTTCGCCTGCCGCATCGACTTCAGCATCATCGACGTGAAGACCGACTCGAACTGCTGGCCCGCCGCCTTCAGGTTTTCGCCCGTGGCGGTGCGCTTCAGGCCCGAATCGATGCCGGTGGCGCCGGAGATGTGCCCGATCGTGCTTGGTGTTGGCCCAGTGCTCACAGGACGATCAGCTCCGCCTTGAGCGCGCCGGCTTCCTTCAGCGCCTCCAGGATCGCGACGAGGTCGGCCGGGGAAGCGCCAATGGCGTTCACCGCCTTGACGATGTCGGCCAGCTTGGGGCCGGGATTGAGCAGGAACATCGGCCGCCGCTCCTCGTCCACCGCCACGCCCGAATTCTGCTCCACCGCCGTCTGCCCGCGGCTGAAGGGCGCCGGCTGGCTAATGCGTTGATTCTCATCAATTCTCACGGTCAATTTGCCGTGCGTCACCGCCGCCGCGCCGACGCGCACCGCGGAGTTGATGACAACGGTCCCCGAGCGCGCGTTGACGATCACCTTGGCCGGCGGCTCGGCGGCGGTGACGTCGAGATTCTCAATCGTCGACATCAAGGTCGCGCGCACGTCCGCGCCCATCGGTGCGCGCACCGCCACTGATACCGCATCGACCGCCTGCGCCACGCCGAAGCCCAGCTTCTGGTTGATCGCCGCCGCAACATTCTGCGCCGTCGTGAAGTCCGCCCGCTGGAGATTGAAGGTGAGGTTAGGCGAATTGGCAAAGCCGGTCGCCACCGCCCGCTCAACCGTCGCACCCTCCGGAATGCGGCCGGTCGAGGGCGTGTTGACGACGATCTGCGATCCGTCACGCCCCTCGGCGCCGAGTCCACCGACGGCGAGATTGCCCTGCGCCATGGCATAGATCTGCCCGTCCGCGCCGAGCAGCGGCGCCATGATCAGGCTGCCGCCACGCAAGGACTTGGCCTTGCCCATCGAAGACACCGTAATGTCGATCCGCTGCCCCGGCTTGGCGAACGCCGGCAGCTCGGCGGTGATCATCACCACCGCGGCATTCTTCAGCCCCTGGTTCGCGTTGGGCGGCAGCTGGAGGCCGAAGCGCGAGGCGACCGCCTTCATCGACTGCACGGTATACTCGAGATTGTCATCGCCCGTGCCGGGCAGGCCGACGACCACGCCATAGCCGGTCAGCTGGTTCGACCGGATGCCCTGAAAGCCACCCAGATCCTTGATCCGGTCGGCCGCAGCAGGCGTCGTCGCGACGATCAGCGCGGCAAGGCAGGCGAGAAGGGTGCGGACCATGGTCATGATGCTCGGTTTAGGGGAAATGTGGTTAACATCGGCACAAGGCGTGCAATCACTCCCGTTCGGGCTGAGCCTGTCGAAGCCCGTGCCCCAAACGCCGCCGCGGCCTGTCGCACGTCCTTCGACAAGCTCAGGACGAGCGGAGGAGAGCGCCTGGTTGAGCTTCCAGCCCGAACGGGGGAGGGGTGATCGCCCATGATCAGAACGGGCTCACCACCTGGAAGAACCGGCTCAGCCAGCCCTGCCGTCCGGCACGCGCCACATCCCCCTTGCCGGTATAGGCGATCTGCGCATCCGCCACCCGCGTGGAGAGCACGCGATTGTCGCGATCCACGTCGGCCGTGCGCACCAGCCCCTTGATCTGCACGAATTCGTCGCCGCGATTGAGGGTTACGCGCTTCTGGCCCTGCACCAGCATCGTGCCGTTGGGATAGACCTGCGCCACCGTCACCGAGATTTCGCCCGACAGCGAATTGGCCTGGCCAGCGGTGCCGGTGCCGTTGAACCCGCGCGTGCCGCTGATGCTCGCATCGGTGGTATTGAACAGGTTGAGCGGCCCGGTGGTCGGCGGCGTGATGCCGAACCCACCACCCGAATCGAGCTTGGAGGTCGAGGACTTGGACGCCGCCGTCCGCTCTACCAGCACGATGGTCAGCGGATCGCCGACCCGCCGCGCCCGCCAGCCTTCGTGCAGCGCGGCATAGCCATCCGCCACCTGGAAGATCGAACCCGTCGCCGGCGCCGGTGCAGGCGCGGCAACCGGCATCGGATGCACCGCGGTGAAGTCTTCCGCCGGCTTCTTCTTGCCGAACAGCCCGGCTTGTGCCGGCGCCGCGACCACCAGCATGGTGGCCGCAAGGGTGAGAGCGCGCATGGCCATCAGATGTTCTGGTTGACGTACTTGAGCATGTCGTCGGTCGCGGAGATCATCTTGGAATTAACCTCATACGCCCGCTGCGTCTCAATCATGTCGACCAGCTCCTCGACGACATTGACGTTCGACGCCTCCAGCATGCCCTGGCGGATCTTGCCGCGACCGTCTTCGCCCGGGACCCCCATGTTGGCGGTGCCCGACGCGGCGGTTTCGACGAGGTAGTTGTCGCCGATCGACTGAAGGCCAGCGGTGTTCGGAAAGCTTGCAACTTGGATCTGACCCAGGTTTGCCGCTTCCGCCTGGCCCGGGATGGTGGCGGATACGGTGCCGTCCATGCCGATGGTGATGGCGGTGGCGTTTTCGGGCACGTTGATGCCCGGCATCACCTGATACCCCTCGCTGGTGATCAGCAGCCCCTCGGGCGAACGCGAGAAATTGCCCGCGCGGGTATAGCCCAGCTGCCCGCCCGGCAGCTGCACCTGAAAATATCCGTCGCCGTCCAGCGCCATGTCGAGGCTGTTGCCGGTGGTGTTGAGCGACCCTTGCGTGTCGATCCGTGCATTGGCCTGCACGCGCACGCCGGTGCCCAGGTTCAGCCCGGTGGCATAACGTGTTTCCTGCGTCGATTGCGCACCCGGTGCGGTGATCACCTGATAGCTCAGCGTCTCGAACGAGGCGCGATCGCGCTTGTACCCAGTGGTGTTCACGTTCGCGAGGTTGTTCGAGATCACCCGCATGCGCGTATCCTGGGCGTCGAGCCCGGTACGCGCGATGTGCATGGCGGCGGTGGTCATGTCCTTGTTTCCTTACAAATCGCGCGGGGGATCAGCCGGGCATCCGCATCACGGATGCGGCGCCTTCGTCCATGGTCTTGGCTTCCTTGAGCAAGTTGGCCTGGACCTCGTAGCTGCGCTGGTTCTCGATCATGTCGACCAGCACCTGAGTCATGTTGACGTTGCTCTGCTCGAGCGAGCCGGACGCGATCTTGGCGTCCATATTCTCGGGCAGCACTCCGCCCCCGCGCACGTGCATGAGGTTGTCGAGCCCCTTCACCGTCGTGGAGCCCTTGTCCGAGACGAGCTTGAGCTTGTCGACGACGGTGGCGTCGGTGGCCGCGCCACCCTGCGGGACGATCGAGATCGACCCGTCCGATCCGATCGACAGTGAGTTATACGGCGGGATGGTGATGGGGCCCCCCGACCCCATCACCAGATACCCGTCCCCTGTCTGCAGCGTGCCCGACGCGGTGACGGTCAGGTCGCCGCGGCGCGTGTACGCCTCGGTCCCGTCGGGCGCCTGCACCGTCAGCCACGTGTCGCTGTCAGTCAGCGCCACGTCGAGATTGCGGCCGGTCTGCACGATCGCGCCGACGCTGCGATCCGCGTCTGTCACTTCCTCGGCCGCCGGCGCGCGTGCCTCGAAGCGCGCGCCGCCGCCCTTCAGCTCGATCCGGTCGAATACGACGCGATCGGCACGAAAGCCGGTGGTGGAGGCGTTCGCCATATTGTTGGCGATCGCGGCCTGCGCCGCCATGTGCGCCTTGAGGCCTGTCGCCGCCGTGTAGACCAGCTTGTCCATCGCTTATCCTTGGGTCTTCTCTTCCGTTCGTCCTGAGCTTGTCGAAGGACTGCCCTTTTCTTCGAGGAAGAAGAGCAAGGCTTCGACAGGCTCAGCCCGAACGGAGAGCAAGAGTCAGGCCAGAATCACGCGCGGATGTTGAAGATCGTCTGCGAGATCTGGCTGGAGGTATCGAGCGCCTTGGCGTTCGCCTGGAAGTTGCGCTGCGCCGCGATCAGCTCGACCAGCTCTTCCGTGATATCGACGTTCGATCCCTCGATGGTGCCCGACATCAGCTTGCCAAAGCCGTTCTCGTTCGCCGCGCCTACCGTGGCCGTGCCCGACAGGCCGGTCGCGCTCCAATATTGCCCGCCGTTCTGGCGCAGGCCGGTCGGATTGACGAAGTTCGCCAATGCCACCTTGCCCAGCTTCACCGCGTCACCGTTGGAATAGCTGGCGGTGATGATGCCGGCGTTGTCGACGGTGATGCCGGCGAACTCGCCCAACGCGGTGCCGTCCTGGCTGCGCGACTCGATCGAGAACGGCTGCTTTGCGGCGGTGCTGCCGGTGAGGTCGAGCTTGATCGTGCGCGGGTCGGTGGAGCCGGCAACCGGCACGGTGAGGGTCAGATTATCGGAGGTCAGATTGCCGGCGGCATCGAAGCTGACGCCCACGCCGGTGCCGTCGTTCATCTTCTCGCCGCCGACATAGCTGTACACCGTCCACTCGCTGGCGGTGCTCGCCGCGTCAGTCGGTGCCTTGCGGACGAAATAGTTGGTGAGCGTCTGCGCGTTGCCCTTGTCGTCATAGATCGTCGTGCTGGTGGCATTGTTGTAGCTTGCCGGCTTTGCGGGATCGAACGTCGGATCGGTCGGCACCGTCGCGCCGACGTTCAGGTTAGCCTTCAGCGTGACGCCGCCGGTTGCCTTCGCTTCACCGCTTGTCATCGGCACGCGCACATCGGCCAGTGTGCCGCCATTGGGAACCGTGCCGTCGGTTTCCACGGAGAACGCCTGCAGGCGGCTGCCCTGAGCGTCGGTGATGTAGCGGTTGGGATCGACGCTGAAGCTGCCGTTGCGGGTATAAGCGGTGGTGGCGCCGCCGGAAGTCATGGTCTTCACCGCGAAAAAGCCGTCACCGGCCACCGCCAGGTCAAGCGAGGAGCCGGTGGTTACCAGGCTGCCTGCGCCGAACATCTGCTTGTTCTGTGCCAGCGCCGCACCCGAACCGGTCAGCCGGCGCGGATCGCTGGTGAAGTTGGACGCCATGATGTCGGTGAATTCGCTGCGGCTTTTCTTGAAGCCATTGGTCGAGACGTTGGCGATGTTGTGCGAGATGGTCGACATGTCGGTCTGCGCTGCCTGAAGGCCGGAAAGCGAAGTGTAGAAGGACATCGGGGGTACTCCTGGAAAGGGTGAGATTTGGGGGGGGGGGGTAATCAGCCGATCTGGCGAACGGCGCTGGCAGGGACCTCGCCGATGCCCGGCAAGGTGAGGACGGCGGCGCCGCTGGTGGTCGAAACGGAGGTGACCGGCGCCCAGACGAGCCCGTTCGCGGCGACGCCTTGCGTGCCGTCGTTGGCCGTGACGGTGACGGAGAACGGACCCGATCCGGCGTCCGCGCCGGCGGCGGTCTTGCCGTCCCACTCGTAAGCGATCGTGCCGGCCTTTTGCGCGCCCAGATCGGCGGTGTGCAGCAACTGCCCGTTCCCATCCGAGATCGAGACGACGACGTTGCTGGCGTCGGCACCAAGCTCCACCGCGCCGGCGATCCCGCCCGAGGCGCGGCCGTACGCCACATTGCCGGGCGTCAGCACCGTGCGCCCGACATAGCTCACCGCATCCTGCATGCTGGTCGCCCCGAGCTTGTCGGCGATCGCCTTCAGCGTCGAGCCCATCTCGGTGATGCCGGCCAGCGAGGAGAATTGCGCCATCTGCGCAACCATCTGCGTGTTGTCGACCGGATCGAACGGATCCTGGTTCTTCATCTGCGCGGTCATCAGCTTCAGGAAATCGGCCTGGCCGAGCGATGCCGACTTGGCGGTCGCATTGTTCGCCGCGGTCTTGGCCGTGCTGCTGATGCCCAGATTACCCAGCGTCGTGTCAAAGGAGGTCGCCATCTATCAGCGCCCCATCTTCAGCGTGTCGACGATCAGCGACTTGGCGGTGTTCATCACCTCCACGTTGTTTTGATAGGAGCGCGCGGTCTCCATCATGTCGACCAACTCGCGCGTCTCGTCGACGGCGGACTGGTAAACAAAGCCCTCGGCATCGGCCATCGGGTTGTTGGGATCGCGGATCTTGGTCGGCTCCTCGCCGGCGGTCACGACGCGCTCGACATCGACGGTGGCCATGCCGCTCGCTTGGTCGAACTGCGTGCGGAACACCGGCTTCATGCTGCGATAGGCGGTTTCGGCCGAACCGCTCACCGCGCCGGCATTGGCGAGATTGGACGCAGTGGTGTTCATCCGCGTCAGCTGCGCAGACATCGCGCGGCCGGCGACCTGGAAGATCGAGAGGGGCTGGTTCGCCACGGCTTATTCTCCCTTGAGCGCGCGCGTGAGCTGGTTGATGCGCCCGTTCAAGAACGAGAGCGTGGTCTGATACTGGACGGCGTTTTCGGCAAAGGCGGTCTGCTCCTTGCTGAGCTCCACCGTATTGCCGTCCATCGAAGGGGAATCGGGAACGCGATACAGCATCGCCCCATCGATCCCGCCCTGCCGCTCCACCGAGGCCAGCGCCTGAGTGAAGTCGATGTCCTTCGCCTTGAAGTTTGGCGTCGACGCATTGGCGATGTTCGAGGCAAGCAGGTTCATCCGCTGCGCCCGCACCTCAAGCGCCGCGCCGTGAACCCCGAACAGATTGCCGTTGGCCATGTGATCTCCTGCACGTCCTGTGCGCGGGGTGTTCAGCAAGGGATGTGCCAATTGGAGCTGTCGGAGCGGTTTGCCGAGTGCGGCAGGGTGGGCCGGCAAGGCTTTGCCGGGCGGCCGGCAAGCTTGCCGGAGGGGCGCGGGCTTTGGGCGCGCTGAGGCCGGAACCACCCACTCCGCCATGCCGGCCTATACCGGTATCCAGGGGGCCGCGTATACTCAGCCGGCGAGTTTGCGGATGCCTGGATGCCGGGACAAGCCCGGCATGACGAAGGATAGGACGTTCGCCCCGCCACCAACGTCATCCCGGCGCAAGGGCGGGATGACGGCATCACCATCGTTCGTCCCGAGCGAAGTCGAGGGACAGGACACAAGCGCCACCTCCTCGGCTCGTCCCTCGACTGCGCTCGGGACGAACGGAGAGGCGAGGGCGTCACCCGCAACCAATCTGGCCCGTCCCTTGCGTAGCCCCGCGCATGAACCTCGCCACCTTTCTCGATCCCACCGCGCTGGCCATCGTCGGCGGCGGGACGATCCTGTCGGCGATCCTGCGCACCCCTGCCGCCGATCTTGCACGCGCAATCGCAGCGCTGCGCACCCTCCCGCGCCGCCGCTTCTCGGCCGAGCCATTGCTCGAACAGATCACCGCCTTCGGCCGCATCGCGCGCCGTCACGGCGCCATGGCGCTCGACCGCTCGGTGATCGCCGACAAGGATCTCGCCGCCGCCGTCGCCGACATCGTCGATGGCCACGGCCCCGATCATGTCGCGGCGCGCCTCCAGCACCTACGCCGCGCCCGCATCGAGCGCCACGTCGCCGCCGCCGACGCCTGGGCGGGCATGGCCGAGGCCGCGCCTGCCATGGGCATGATCGGAACCCTGGTGGGCCTCGTCGCGATGTTCGTGCAGATGGCCGATCCGCAGGCGATCGGCAGCGCCATGGCTGTCGCCTTGCTCGCGACACTCTACGGCGCGCTCCTCGCCAACCTCGTCGCCATGCCGATCGCCAACCGCCTGCGCGCCGCCGCCCGCGTCGAGGCATTCGAACGCGGCCGCCTCGAAGCGCCGCTCGCCGCGCTGGCCGAGCGCGAGCGCCCGCGCCCGGTCAGCTTCTCGCCGCATCACCCGAGCGAAGCGGCATGACGGTCGCCGACGATTTCCCCGCCGCGCCGCAAGGCCGCCCCTTGTGGCTGATCACGCTTGCTGACCTCGCTTTGCTGCTGGTCGGCTTCTTCGTGCTGCTCCAGGCGAACCAGCAGGTCGATCGTAAGGCACTGGCGAGCGGCATCCGCGCCGCGTTCGGCGCCTCCGCTGAAAAGCCCGCCGCCGATCCGCTTCCCGTCGCCGCCGCCGGCATGTTCAACTTCGCGCCCGGCTCCGCGACGCTCCCGACCGCGCCCGACAGCCTCATCGCCTGGGCGCGCGAGGCGCTGCGCGACCCGCGGGTGTCGCTGCGCATCACCGCCGCCGTCGACGGCACGCCCGCTGACGTCGATCCGGCGACCGGCAGCGCCGCCGTGCTCGCCGCCGACCGCGCACGCGCTGTCGGCGCTGCACTCGCACCGGTCGCCGCCGACCGCCTCGTCATCCTCACCGCCGACCGGCCGTCGCGCCGCCAGGTGGTCGTCACCTTAGCCTTCACCGGAGAAACACAGTGATCGCGCTTGCACTGGCGCTCGGCGCCGTTGCCCATCAGGATACCGCCACGCTCGACAAGGCGGTGGCCGCTTTCACTGGCCGTGGGATCGGCGATGACGGGGGTGCCCGCGCCGCGATCGATGGCCGTCTGAAACTGGCGCAATGCCCCACCGTCGCGCTGTCGTGGCGCACGGAGGCGCATGATGCCGTGGTCGTGACGTGCGCCGGCCCGGAGTGGCGGCTGTTCGTCCCGATCCGCAAGGCGGCGGCTGCACCCGCCGCGGTTGGAACCGCTGTTGCTCCCGCTGCACCGGCGAAGGCGGTGAAGGTCATCCGTCGCGGCGATCCGATCATGATCGAGGCAGGGTCGGAAGGCTTCTCCATCACCCGCTCGGGCGTCGCAATGGCGGACGCTGCCGCGGGTGAGCGGCTGATGGTCCGGGTCGAGGATGGCAAAATGCCCGTACAGGCCGTGGCGGTGGAGTCCGGCCGTGCGACGTTGCCCGGCTGGGTAGAGTGAAAAAAATCCTAAAGGTGTCGCGCCACCGGCCGTTTAAGCTCTCGGTATCGAGGCGCAGCAGGTACGGTCATGGTCGACTCAATCGGGTCAAAACTGTCAACGAACAAGGTCGCTGGGGTGACGCGCGTGGCCACGCCAGCCGCCGCCGCCAGCGTCACCAAGCAACCGGGAACAGCGCAGGTGCCCACGGTTGCGGCCCAGCTTGCCGCCTCGGCGCCGGTCGACATGGACCGCGTCGCCCGCATCAAGCAGGCGGTAGCCAGTGGCAACTTCCCCCTTTCGCCCACAACGATCGCGGACACGCTGATCGCTGCCCGCTACGAATGGATGTCGCATGACAAGGCGTGACGCCCTGATCCGCGTGATCGATACGCTCCACAGCGAGATCGACGCGCTCAAATCCAATAACGTCGCGGGTCTCGAAAAGGCGACCTCGGCCAAGCTCGTCGCGATCGAGACGCTGCGCGGCCTCGACGAAGGTCCTGCCGGCCCGGAGCTGCGCGAGCTTGCCGACGAGGCCGATCGCCTTAACGACACCTGCCGCATCTACGTGAACCTGATGGCGGCAAATGTCCGCCGCCGCCTGCAGCTTTTGACCGGCGAGGGCGGCAGCGCCTACCGCCGCGGCCCCGTGGCCTACGCGTAGGTAGTGCGTTTAATCCTCCCTACGCGAAGCGTGGGGAGAGGGACCGCTCGCCGCAGGCGAGTGGTAGAGGCGCTTGGTTCACCGCACGCTTCCTCCAAGCCGGCTCTGTCACCATGCCGTGCATTGTTAGCCTCCCCTGCGCCGGGGAGGAAACATCCTAAACAACTGGCACGTCTCTTGCTGATCACTCCCTCAAGAACAGGGAAGTGCGCACAGCAACGATGACCGTCAACGCCGTCTATACCACCGCCGGCCGGGTGCAGTCCGCGATCCAGCGCGCCGCCGCCCGCACCGGCATCGATTTCGATTACCTGATGGGTCAGGCAAAGGTCGAAAGCGGCTTCAACGCGTCCGCCCGCGCGCGCACCTCCTCGGCCAGCGGCCTCTACCAGTTCATTGAGCAAAGCTGGCTCGCCGTGATGAAGGATCATGGCGCCAAGCACGGCATGGCCTGGGCGTCCGATGGCATCCAGCGCACCTCCTCGGGTCGCCTGTCGGTCAGCGATCCCGGCATGCGCCGCGCGATCCTCGACTTGCGCTTCAACCCCGACGTTGCCTCGCTGATGGCCGCCGAGCACGCCTCCGACAACAAGGACGCGCTGGAGGCGAGCCTTGGCCGCGAGGCGAATGGCACCGATCTCTACATGGCTCACTTCCTCGGTCTCGGCGGCGCCAAGCAGTTCCTGCGCGCGATGCAGGTGTCGCCCGATCGCACCGCCGCCAGCATGTTCCCGTCCGCTGCCCGCGCCAACCGCCCGGTGTTCTACAACAGCGATGGCTCGGCCCGCTCGCTTGCGCAGGTCTACCAGCGCTTCGGCGCCAAGCTCGGCGCGGGCGCGGACGGCGGTGCCGCCCCTGCCGGCAACACCGGCAACGAATTGCCGCGCCTGCAATTCGCCGCCCAGATGCTCGATATGGAGGGCGCCACGGTCATCACCGGCGCCAACCAGTCCGCCAGCGACGCGATGAGCTGGGCCACCGCTGCCATGGGCCGCAACACGCCCGAGGCGCGCGTCCAGACCGCCAGCCTGCTCCGCCCGTCACCCGACAATGCGCGGCTCGCGTACATGATGCTCGCGAGCATGGGGGGCTGATCCAGTGAAGCTTCTCGCCAATTCACGCCAGGCGGCGCTGCCCGCCGCGATCCTGCTGCTCGTGCTCGTCATGGTCGTGCCGATCCCGGCCTTCCTGCTCGACATCTTCTTTGTCACCAACATCGCGATCAGCCTCGCGGTGCTGATGGTCGCGCTGAACGCGCAGAAGCCGCTCGATTTCTCGTCCTTCCCGACCGTCCTGCTATTCACCACCTTGTTCCGCCTCGGCCTCAACGTCGCCTCCACCCGCGTCGTGCTGGTCCATGGCCATGAGGGCGAGGCGGCGGCCGGCCATGTCATCGAGGCGTTCGGCAGCTTCCTGATCGGCGGCGATTACATCGTCGGCATCTTCGTCTTCGCGATCTTGATGGTCATCAACTTGATCGTGGTGACCAAGGGCGCCGGCCGCGTCTCCGAAGTCTCCGCCCGCTTCACCCTCGATGCATTGCCCGGCAAGCAGATGGCGATCGACGCCGATCTGAACGCTGGCCTGATGACCCCCGACGAAGCCAAGAAGCGCCGCGTCGAAGTCGCGACGGAAGCCGATTTCTACGGCTCGATGGATGGTTCGTCGAAGTTCGTGAAGGGCGACGCGATCGCCGCGATCCTGATCCTCGCCGCAAACATCATCGGCGGCCTGATCCTCGGCCCGGTCAGCCACGGCCTATCGATTGCCGACGCCGCCAAGACCTACACGCTGCTCGCGATCGGCGACGCGCTGGTCGCGCAGCTCCCCGCGCTGATGCTCTCGATCGCCGCCGCCGCCATCGTCACCCGCGTGTCGAGCGAAAAGGATCTCGCCGGCCAGATCGGCAGCCAGTTCGGCAGCCCGCGCACATGGGCACCCGTCGCTGGCATCCTCGGCCTGCTCGGTGTGCTCCCCGGCATGCCGCACATGATCCTGCTTCCCGCCGCCGGAATCGCCGGCTTCGCCGCTTGGAAGCTGCACAAGATCGCCCAGCGCCCCGCCCCGATCGAAGAAGCCGCACCTGCCGAGCCCATCGACCAGTCCCGCATCGGCTGGGAGGAAGTGACCGATGGCATGCTCGTCAACCTCGACATCGGCTACGGCCTCGTGCCCTTGGTGGATGAGCGCAAGGGCGCGCCGCTAATGGCGCGGATCACTGGCGTGCGCCGCCAGCTGTCCAAGGAACTCGGCTTCGTCGTCCCGCAGGTAAAGGTGCGCGACGACATCAACCTCGCGCCCTACACCTATCGTCTCGTCGTCGGCGGCGTGGTGGTCGGCGAGGACCAGGTCTCGCCCGACGAGATGCTGGCGCTCGACACTGGCACCGGCTTCGGCGAGCTTAAGGGCAAGAAGGCCAAGGACCCCACCTTCGGCCTCGACGCGACCTGGATCGCGCCCGGCGACGCCGATGCCGCCACCGGCGCCGGCTTCCTCGTGGTCGACTCCGGCACCGTCATCGCCACCCACCTTAACCACGCCCTCGGCGCCAATGCCGCCGACATGCTCGGCGCCGACGAGGTGCAGGCGCTGCTCGAGGGCCTCAAGGAGCGCAATCCGCAGCTCGTTGCCTCGCTGTGCCCGTCGCCGCTCTCGCTAACCACGCTCACCAGCGTGCTCAAGGCACTCCTCAACGAGGGCATCACCCTCAAGGAATTCCGCCGCATCGCCGCCGCCGTGGCGGTGATCGCGCAGCGCACGCAGGATGCCGAGGAGATCGTCGAGCTGATCCGCCCGGAACTTGGGCCTCTCATCATCCAGAAGCTCTGCGGCGTGCGCGAGCCGCTGCGGGTGATGACGTTGGAGGGCGGGCTCGAGGGCCTGCTCGGTCAGGCGATGCGCGCCGATCCGTCGCGCCGCCACGTCATTGAGCCCGATCTCGGCCGCCGCATCGTCGATGCGCTTCAGCGCGCCGCTCAGCCGATGATTGCCGAGGCAAAGCCCTTCGCGCTCGTCGTCCAGCCCGCGATCCGCGTGGCGGTGCGCAAATTGGTCAAGACCGTCCTGCCGGATACCCCCGTCATGAGCTTCTTCGAAGTTCCCGAGGACAAGGCCGTCGAGGTCGTCGCCGTGATCGGCGCCAACGACACGCATCCGGCAATCGGCGGCCATCAGCCGCAGGCGCTGGCAGCATGAGCGCGCTGCCGATGCGCTCAGCCTTTGAGAACGCGACCCCGCTCACCTATTCTCCGCGCCCGCGCGCACGCGAGGAGGGGGCGCTGGTGCGCGAGCATCTGCCGCTCGTCCGCCGGCTCGCCTGGCACATTCACGGCAGCGTCTCGACAGCGGTCGAGGTGGAGGATCTCGTGCAGACAGGTTTGGTGGCGTTGGTCGAGGCGGCGACCGCCTTTGAGGATCGGGGGCAGGTCACGTTCAAGCAATATCTCACCACCCGCCTGCGCGGCGCGATGATTGACGAACTGCGCCGTCATGCCGCCATGACGCGCGGTGCGATCAAGCGCCGCCGCGACTATAACAATGCGGTGAAAGCGCTCACTGCCGAGCTGCGCCGGGCGCCGGGGGAAGGCGAGATCGCGACCCGCATCGGCATCACCGTCGAAAAGCTGCGCGCGGATTATGCCACGGCGGACGCGGTGAAGTTCGATTCGATCGATGAAGTCTATGCCGACGACCAACCTTGGTTCGCCAGCGACGAACCCAGCGCCTTCGACCAGCTTGCCGAAGGCCAGCAGCGCGACCGCCTGATTGCGGCGATCACCGCACTGCCCGAGCGGGAGCAGATGGTGATCCAGCTTTACCACGTCGAGGAACTGAACCTCGAGGAAATCGGCGAGGTACTGGGGGTCGGCGCCGCCCGCGTCTGCCAGATCAAGAGCGCCGCGCACGCGAAGCTCAAGAAGGCGCTGCTGCGGGGCTGAGCACCCTCAACCCCATTCGGCTGAGCTTGTCGAAACCCTGCACTTTCTTGGAAAGATAAGGCAGCTCTTCGAGAGGCTCAGGGCGAGCGGGGAGGGCTCCTAACCCAGATCAGCCCGAATCCCGGGAACACGGCGCCCCGCCTACGCGTATCTTCCACCCATGCCTGCGCCTGTCACACCCTTGTTCCCCTGGCGCCACGAGGACCAGGACCGTTTCGAGCGCCTGCTTGAGGAACATGTCCAGGATCGCCTGTTCCCCTGCGTCGGCGCGAAGGCCGCGCTTGCGAAGGGTACGCTCAACGTCCTCGCCTGCAATCGCATCGACAGCGGCTGGGACGATCTGCGCATACACGACGGTCTGCTCCGCTTCGCCGAAGCGTATCGTGAGGAGCCGGCGCTTTACCGAAGCTTTGCCGTCGTCTTCAACGGCCCGACGGAGCTCAGCGAAGCCGAGTTCGAGCAATCATTGTGGACGCGCATCCAATCGCTATCCGACAAGGACGTGTGGCGCGGCCAGGAATATGACACCCGCGTCAGCCCCAACCCGGATGACACCCATTTCTCGCTGAGCTTCGGCGGCGAGGCCTTCTTTGTGGTCGGCCTGCACCCCAACGCCAGCCGCCCGGCGCGCCGCTTCGCCAAGCCGACTTTGGTGTTCAACCTGCACGACCAGTTCGAAATCCTGCGCGCCGACGGCCTTTACGAGAGCATGCGCGAGAAGATCCTCGTCCGCGACGAGGCGCTAGCGGGCACGCGAAACCCGATGCTCGCCCGCCACGGCGAGTCGAGCGAGGCGCGGCAATATAGCGGCCGTGTGGTCGAGGAGAGCTGGCGCTGCCCCTTCCACTACCAAGGTCAGAATGACTGAACCGACCCGTATTCCCGAACGCAGCGGCACCGCGTTCAAGCTACCCGCCGGTGCCCTGCTCCAAGTGATCGATCCCAAGGGCGTCCAGGTCGCCGACCTACTCGCCTTTAACGCGGCCGATGTAGGGGAAGCGATCTCCTCGGGCCGCACCTTCGATTACGCCGAGACGATCTATCTCACCACCGGCCACACGCTCTATTCCAACCGTTCGCGTGCCATGCTGGAGATCGTCGCCGACGACGTCGGCCGCCACGATTTCCTGCTCACCCCGTGCAGCTACGACACGTTCCGGCATTTCTACCCGGACAAGCCGCTCCACCGCGGCTGCTTCGGCAATCTCGCGGAAGCGCTGGCGCCCTATGGCGTCACCGAGGACATGATCCCCTGCGCCTTCAACTGCTTCATGAACGTGCCGGTGAACGGCGCGACAGGAAAGCTCGAAGTCTTGCCCCCAATCAGCAAGCCGGGCGACAAGATCGTCTTTCGCGCCGCGATGGATCTCGTCATCGGCCTCACCGCCTGTTCCGCTTATTCCTCCAACGGCGGCAGCTTCAAACCGATCGACTATCGCGTCGTCGCCTAGCCACCCACGCGATCCTCGCCGCAAGGTCGACCTCATTTGTTCGTTCCGAGCAACGTCGAGGGACGTGCCCCGGGCGCTGCGCTTAGTGTCTCGACATTGCTCGACACGAACGGCAGGTATGGCGCGAGCCACAAACGCGAAAACCCGGCAGCCTAAGGCCACCGGGTTCCCTCGTCCGTCTGCTACACTGAGCGGAGCGGCACCGACACCCGTTTGGGGGCGATGCCGGTGCCGCCAACGGATTAGCCGAGCAGCTTCATCACGCCCTGCTGCGACTGGTTGGCCTGCGCCAGCATTGCGGTCGACGCCTGCGACAGGATCTGCGCCTTGGCGAGGTTGGTCGACTCTTCCGAGAAGTCTGCGTCTTCGATGCGGCTGCGTGCATCCGACAGATTGGTGACATTCGAGGTCATGTTGTTGACGGCCGACTCAAGCTGGTTCTGGGTTGCGCCCAGGCTGGCCCGGGCCTGTGAAACCTGCTTGATCGCTGCGTCATACTGCGCAGTGGTCGCGTTGTTGGCAGCCGTAGCGTCAGCAAACGAGAGATCCGTCACCGTCTTCAGTCCGCCGGCTGCGGTGAAATCAGTCGACTTGAGCGTGATCGCCGTGCTGCCGGTCTGAATGTTGAAACCCGTCGCTGCAGCGGCGTCGAACAGGTTCTTCTCGTTGAACTTCGTGTCCGAAATGACGGAGCTGATCTGGGTCTTCAACGCGAGCTGCTCAGAGCGAATGTTGGCAATATCATCCGCCGAATACGTGCCGTTAGCCGCCTGAACGCCCAGCTCGCGCATGCGCTGCAACATGTTCGTCACTTCATCAAGCGCGCCTTCGGCCGTCTGCGCCATCGAAATACCGTCATTGGCGTTGCGGATGCCCTGGTTCATGCCGCGGATCTGCGCGGTCATTGACTGCGAGATGGCGAGGCCGGCCGCGTCGTCCTTCGCCGAATTGATGCGCTTGCCCGTCGACAGACGCTCCATCGCGGTCGACAGCGCCGATTGCGCCTTGTTCGAAGCGTTGCTGGCGCGCAGCGACGAGATGTTGCTGTTGATAACGGTCATGGTCGAGGTTCCTTTGTGCCTACGGTCTCGCCGCCGCCCCCAGAGCGGAAGTCCGAGCCGTCGCCATACGAAACGGCCGCCACCCGAAACCCTTTAGAACTTTTTCGCTTCGCCCCGGCGAACCCCCGGCACCGGCGGCAACCGGCAGGTTTTTGCCGCGATCTGCCGCCGCCCGGCAAAGCGCTGCCCCCGCCCACTGCCTCGCGCCCGCGCGCGCGATCCCGCCCGCCCTCGTACGCGTAGGCGAGTGTGTGCTCGCGGCCACGCGCCCGGAAATATCCTGCCGGCCGGCTGCCGCCTCAACAGGTCGTTAACCAACTTCAGTTTAGTGGTAGCGTTGTTCCGAAGGGGGAAGAATGTTGCGCTCGATCATCCCGTCTGCCGCCGTTGCCGAAAGCCATGTCGCACTCGTGTCGTCGCTGCGGGCGCAGGGCTTCAGCGTCATCGCCACCGGCAGCAATCGGCCGCAGCCTGACACCGCCTTCCTCGTCGCCGCTGGCGAAACTTCGCCGGTCCCGGCGCGTACGGTAGTGCTGGCGCGGGGCGAGCGGCAGGTCGTGCCCTTTCGTGATGGCGCACCGGCGCGGCTGACCTTCGATCACGCGGATGCCGTGGTCGGCAACGCCTTCGTCCGCGCGCTCGCCGGCGGGCCAGAACTGCCGACCGCTGCCGATCCCGAGACGCTCGCCCTCTTCGCCCTCGCCGAGCGCGTCGCCGAGGCGGACATCACCGTGCTCATCAACGGCCCCACGGGCACCGGCAAGGAAGTGCTCGCCCGCGCGATCCACCGCAACTCCAACCGCCGCGACGGCCCGTTCATCGCCATCAACTGCGCCGCGCTGCCGGAAACCATGCTCGAGACGATGCTGTTCGGCCATGTGAAGGGTAGCTATACCGGCGCTTCGTCGGGCGGCGACGGCTTCTTCCGCGCGGCGAACGGCGGCACGATCGTGCTCGACGAAATCGCCGAAATGCCGCTGCCGCTCCAGGCCAAGCTGCTGCGCGTCCTGCAAGAGCGCGAAGTGGTGCCGATCGGCGCAACTCACCCGGTGCCGATCGACGTTCGGGTCGTCGCCTGCGCCAATCGCGACTTGCAGGAGGAGGTCGCCGCCGGCCGCTTCCGCGCCGATCTTTATTACCGCCTCTCGGTCTTCCCGCTCACCACGCGCTCGCTTGCCGAACGGTCGCAGGACGTGCCCGCGCTCGCCGCGACGATGATCCTTCGCCACGCTGGTTCCCGCGCAATCGTGCCCTGGCCCTCGCACGAGGCGATCGCCAAGCTTGCCAGCCACGATTGGCCCGGCAACGTGCGTGAGCTCGAGAATGTCATCCAGCGCGCGCTCCTGTTCTGCGGCGGTGACACGATTGAGGCGAGCCACATCGTCTTCGACCGCGCCAGCAGCCCGCGCCCGGCCGTCTTCGCCAACAACCCGGCCACCCTTGGAGCGGTTGTCCAACTTTCCGAATTCGCCGCGATCCGCGAGACTTTGAAGGCGTGCGGCGGAAATCGTATCGAGACTGCCCGCCGTCTGGGCATTTCGGAACGAACCTTGCGTTACCGCCTCGCAAAGGCGCGCGAGCAGGGCGAAGAGATCGCCGCGCCGCATGATCGGAGACTGACGGCATGAGTGGTGTTGGTGGTGTAGGCGGGATCGACCGGGTGATGGCGCTTCGTGCCCAGATCCTGGAACGCAACGCCGCCCTGAGCCGCGCGAACGCGACGGCCGCGGCCGAACAGACGGCGCCCGCTTCGGGTCCGCAAGGCGCCTCGGGCAGCTTTGCCGCAACGATGGAAAATGCGCTCCAGTCGGTCAACAACCAGTCGCAAAAGGCCTCGGCCCTGTCCGAAGCCTATGAGCGCGGCGAGACGGTGGACATCGCCAAGGTGATGCTCGCCCGCCAGGAGGCATCGGTCGGCTTCGAGGCCACGCTGCAAGTCCGCAACAAGATCTTGTCCGCGTACAAGGACATCATGAGCATGCCGGTCTGATATGGCGAACGCACTTGCCCCTTCGAACCTCGCCCAACCCAATTCGGTAGTCCCGGAGCGCTTCGCCAATCCGCTGCGGCAGATCCAGGGCGTGTTCGCGCAGCCCGCGGTGCGCCGCGCCGGCCCGATGGCGCTGATGGTCAGCCTGATCGGCGCCTCGGCGCTCGCTTGGTCCGCACTGTCGGGCGCGCCGCAGAAGACGCTCTATTCGGGGCTTCCGGATGCCGACAAGGCCGCCGTCACACAGGCGCTGACCGCTGCGAGCATTACCAGCCACATCGACGATGCGACCGACTCGGTTACGGTCAACGAGGAGGATTACTCCCGCGCGCGCCTGCTGCTTGCCGGGCAGGGCCTGCCCAAGGCCGCTCCGGGCGGCTATGCGATCCTCGATCAACTGCCGATGGGCGTCAGCCGCGCAGTCGAAGGCGAACGCCTGCGCCAGGCGCGCGAGACCGAACTGGCACGTTCGATCCAGGAGATCGACGTTGTCACCGAAGCGCGCGTCCATCTCGCCATGCCCGAAGCCAGCGTGTTCGTGCGCGACAATGCCCAGCCTAGCGCCTCGGTGGTGGTGAAGTTGCAGGGCGGCCGCGCGCTCAGCGATGCGCAGGTCCAGTCGATCATCAACCTCGTCGCCTCGTCGGTGCCCGGCATGAAGCCCGAAGCGGTGACGATCGTCGATCAGATGGGCGGCCTCCTGTCCAAGCCCGGCGGCGCCGGCCAGAGCGGCAGCGAGCAGCGCATCGCGCTCCAGCGCCAGGTAGAAGACAAATACCGCCAACAGCTGATGCAGCTGCTGACCCCATTGGTGGGCGCCGGCAACTTCACCGCGGAGGTCCAGGCCGACGTCAACATGGACGAGACTTCGGCCACCCGCGAAAGCTACGACAAGCAGGGCGCATTGCGCGCCGAGACCGGCAATTGGACCGGCAATCAGGCCGGTGCCGGCGAAGCGCCCGGCGGCATCCCCGGCGCGCTAAGCAATACGCCGCCGCCCGCCGCCACGCTTCAGCAGCCGCAGCCTGCGGTCGGTGCCGATGGTCAGCCTGTGCAGCCGGTCGCCGGTGGCCCCGCACCCAATCCGAACAAGCAGTCGGACCAATATGCCCGCACTTATGATCTCGGCCGCGAAGTGTCGGTCACCCGCGCGTCGCCTGGCGGGATCAAGCGCCTGTCCGTCGCAGTCCTCCTGCGCGAGCCGGAGAAGGGCAAGCGCACTGCCATGGAGATCAACCAAATCACCGAGCTGGTCCGCTCGGCGGTCGGTTACGATCAGGGGCGTAACGATCAGGTCACCGTCATCAGCCGCAAGTTCGCTGGCGAAGCGGATGCGGCGAACGACGGCCCGGCCTGGTATGACAATAGCTGGGTCCCGGTTCTCGCGCGCAACGTCACCGCGATCATCATCGCGCTGCTGGTGCTGCTGCTCGGCGTCCGCCCGCTCGCTAAGGCGCTGATGAAGAAGAAGGAAGACGTGGACGCCGCCAACCGCCCGGCGCTTGGTCGCACTATCGGCGGGGCCGATGATGAAGGGGAGGGCGAAGATGGCGAATCCGGCATGTCCGGGACGCCCGCCACGATCGCCGTCGCGCCGCCAGTGACGCTCGACGAGATTGAAGCGAGTCGCAACTACGACGAACGCATCGGCGCGGTGCGCGGCTTCACCCGCGACAATCCTGCTCGCGCCGCGCTTGCCGTGCGTGACATGATGAAGGCGACCGCGCAGTGAGCGAAGTCGCGCTTCGCACCTTCACCGGCACCGAGCGTGCTGCGGTGCTGATGATGCTGGTGGGTGAGGAGGAAGCGGCCGCGATCCTCCAGAAGCTCGAGCCTGACGAGGTACGGGAACTCGGCCGCGCAATGTACACCGTTGCTGACGTCAGCGAGGCGGATGTCGAAGGCGTGCTGGATGACTTCGTCGGCCGCGCCCGCGAGCGCACCGGCATCACCTTTGATCCCAAGCCCAAGATCGAGGCAGTAATGCATCGCGCTTTGGGTCAGGAGAAGGCGGAAAGCGTGCTCGCGCGCATTACCCCGCCGGAGGCGGCGTGCGAGATCGAGCTGCTCGACTGGCTCGACGCCACCGACATCGCCGCGATGATCGAAAAGGAACATCCGCAGGTCGCGGCGCTGCTGATCGCCAATCTCGATCCCGCGATCGGCGCGCAGGTGCTCGAACTGCTGCCCGACGCGGCGCAGCCCGAAATCCTGCATCGCATCGCCAAGCTCGGCCCGATCACGCCCGAAGCGGTAGAGACGCTGAAAACGATGATCGGCAACCGCGCGATCAGCGCCAGCCAATCGACGCAGGTAAAGCTCGGCGGCACCCGCGAGGCGGCCAGAATCCTCCAGGGCGCGCGCAAGGCGACTGAGCAGCGCGTGATGCCCAAGCTGTTCAAGCTCGACAAGGAAACCGCGAAGCAGATCGAGGAGGCGATGTTCGTCTTCGACAATTTGCTCGACATGGACGACAAGAACCTGGGCACGCTGATCCGCAACGTCGATGGCGACATCCTCACCCGCGCGCTGAAGGGCGTGGACGAGGCTGCCCGCAACCGCTTCCTCGGTTGCATGTCGGCGCGCGCCGCCGACGGCATCCGCGACGAGATGGAAGCGCGCGGGCCCATGAAGCTCAGCGAGGTTCTGGAGGCGCAAAAGGCGATGATCTCGGTTGCGCGCAGTCTCGCCAAGGACGGCACGATCATGATGGGTGGGGGCGAGGATGATTATGTCTGAGGCAGCGGCAAATGTGTTCGTCGCCGGCTTCGCGCCGCGGCAGGACGATGCGGCGGTGCGCCTCCAGCGCGTCTTTGCCGAGCGTCCTTCGGGCTTCGCACCAGGCGACCTGATCGCGCGGATCGAGGAGGCATTCTCCGCCGCACCCAAAGCGCAGGTGCCGCCCGAGCCCGAGCCGCCGACGCTTGATCCGGTCGCCGCAGCGATGGCCGAAGCGCCGGCGCTCGATCCGCTCGTGGAGGCGCACCAGGCCGGTTACGACGCAGGCTATGCCGCCGCCCGCGCCGAAATCGACGCACAGGCGGCGCGCGACCTTGCGCTACTCGAAGCTGTCGCCGCATCGCTCAAGTCCGACGAGCGCGTCGATCGCGAACGCATCGCCCGCCAGTTGCGCCAGACCGTCCTCCATCTCGTCACCCGCCTTGTCGGAGAAACCGGCGTTTCCGCCGACCTTCTCGCTGGCCGCGTCGAAGCCGCCTCTGACCTGCTCGCCGACGCCTCGGAAAGCGCGATCCTGCGCGTGAGCCCCGCGGATGTGGCGCTGCTGGAGGAACGCTTGCCCGAGACGATCTTCGCCATCGGCGACCCCAACCTCGCGCGCGGCAGCTTCGTTCTGGAAGCCGCCTCCACGATTGTCGAGGACGGCCCCGAACTGTGGCTCGAACAGCTGACCCGAGCGCTCGACAAGGTCGCCGTTCCCGCGGCCTGACACCTTCTTAGTTCCCCGGCGAAGGCCGGGGCCCAGCTACGACACGCCCGCAACTGGGCGCCGGCCTTCGCCGGGGAACGTCTTTTAGGACGCTGAATGCTCAACCGCTTCACCGCCGATTATCTCGACGCGCTCGGCAACGCCGATTTCCGCCCGGCCCCGAAGGTCGCGGGCCGGCTCGCGTCCTATGACGGCCTGCTTATGGAAGCGGTCGGCCTCACGCTCCCGGTTGGCACGGTCTGCCAGGTCGGCGAGAAAGGCACCGGCGTCGAGGCCGAAGTGATCGGCTTCCGCAACGGCCGCACGCTCCTGATGAACCTCGGCGGGCCTGCCGCACTCCTTCCGCAAATGCCCGTCCGCCCCACCGGCGCACCCGGCGAGGCGGAGGTCGGCGATGCGCTGCTCGGCCGCGTCGTAGACGGCGCCGGCCACCCGATCGACAGCCTCGGCCCGATCCGCGGCGCGAAACACTGGCCGCTCGCCGGCAAGCTCCAGTCCCCGCTCGATCGTGGCCGCGTGCTGGAGCCGCTCGACGTCGGCGTGCGCGCGATCAACGGCTTGCTGACGATCGGCAAGGGTCAGCGCGTCGGCATCATGGCTGGCTCGGGCGTCGGCAAGTCGGTGCTGCTCGGCATGATGGTTCGCGCCGCCAAGGCCGACGTGATCGTCATCGGCCTGATCGGCGAGCGCAGCCGCGAAGTCGCCGACTTCCTTGAAACCAAGGTGGCAGGCGAGGCGCGCAAGCGCTCCGTCGTGGTCGCCGTCCCTGCCAATCACTCGCCGGTCCTCCGCATCCGCGGCGCACTTCGCGCCACCGCGATCGCCGAGGCGTTCCGTGACGAGGGCAAGAACGTCCTGCTCATCATGGATTCGCTCACCCGCGTCGCCCACGCTGGCCGCGAGATCGGCCTCGCGCTCGGCGAACCCGCCTCCGCGCGCGGCTATCCGCCCTCGGCGATCGCCATGCTCCCCAATCTCATCGAGCGCGCCGGCACCGATGTGAACACCGGCGGCGCGATCACCGCAATCTACACGGTGCTCGCGGATGGCGATGACGGCAACGACCCCGTCGTCGACTCCGCCCGCTCGATCCTTGACGGCCATATCGTGCTGAGCCGCGCGCTCGCCGAACACGCCGTCTATCCCGCGATCGATGTGTCCAAGTCGGTCAGTCGCGTGATGACCGACATTGCGGTGAAGCCCCACGTCAACGCCGCGCGCGTCCTGCGCCGCCACCTCGCCACGTACGAGGAAAACCGCGATCTCGTGCTGATGGGCGCCTATCGCGCCGGCGCCGATCCCGCGATCGACGCCGCCATTGCCTATCACCCCGCCGTCATGGAATTCATCCGCCAGGACTCCGACGCCAGCGTTTCGCTCGACGACGCCGCCACCGAATTGATCGGCGTGTTCGGCGATGGATAACAAGAAGCTCGCCCGACTCCACCGCGTCCGCACGCTCCAGCTCGGCATGGCGCGCGCCGCCGAGACCCGGGCGCAGGATCAAGTCGCGAACGAAACTGCGCTGTCGAACCGCATCGCCCAGCTCGCCGCCGCCGTCGCACCGGGGGAGGGGGCCGGCGCTGCCGTCTCCTTCGCCGCCTTGGCCCATTACCGCGAGAGACTGCACCGCAACGCCCAGGCGGTCGACAATCGCGTCCGCGCCGCCGAGGCCGAAGCCGCCCGCGCGCTCGAAGCCCGCCAGTCCGCTAAACGCGACCAGACTGCCGTCGAAAAGCTCATTGCCCGCGGTGAGGCGGAGGCCGCCCTGCGTGCAATCCGCGCGCTGCAGGAAGCGCCACCGACCCGAAAGATCCGGCACGATCCTTGCTGATGGATCGGTCGGACCATCCAACGACGAGACGCCGACCCCGTTCATGCTGCCGATCCCGTTCCTTTCCGCAGGCTCTGCCTTGCCAGCGTTGCCCGGCACCACGCCGGTCGCGGCGCCGGGCGCGATCGACTTCGCCGCCTTGCTGCCTGCCGGCATTCCGACGCTGATGCCACGGCAGGGCGATGCCGAACCCGGCAAGCAATTGCCGGCAATCGCCGCGGAGCAGGACGATCCTGCCGGTGGCGCTGCGGTAGCGTGGATCGTGCCGCCCATATGGGATATGATGCGCGCGCCCGTCGTCGCCGCACCCAACGAGGCCATGCCAGCCGAGCCTCGCCCGGCCGTTTCCCGATCGGCAGGCACGCTCGCCTTCCCGGCGACCGGCCAGGCCACGAGTGCCGGCATCAGTTCAGGTGCAACCGCTGCGCCGCCGCATCCAGCGTCGCATCCGTCAGTCGCGGTTGGCGCGTCACCTGCCGCCATCGACGCCGCGCCTGCAGTTCCGCCTCGCTCACGCGAAAGCCGCGGCCTAGTCGCCGCGAATGCGCTGACAACTGCCGCTCTGGACCAGCAAAGGCAGGTAACAGCCAGCGAGTCGCCGATAGCCGACGTTGTGCCGCCCGCATCCATCCACGCGGGCGAGGGCGGGCACCCCCTTGCGCCCGCGCCGCTGCCGGACTCCCGCCTTCCCCGGCGTGGTTCCGAGCGCACGGCAGCAGCAGCAGCGCCGCTGCCCGGAACACCGCCGCGCGCGCCCGTGGCAAACGACCACCCGTCACAAGCGGCGCTCACACCAACACTGGTCACCGGCATTCACCCCGGCGAAGACACCGGGGCAGTCGCAATCGAGCAGATGCCGGTTCCCATCCCGGATCCCGGAACGGAGCCGCCGCACGCCGCGCTCACCACCGCTACAGCCCCCATCATCCACCCGGACGACAGCCGGAGCCCGGTAGCGGCCGACCCGACGCTGGCTCCCGGTCCTGATTTGGGGACGCAGCCCCTGCGTGCCGCGCTGACACCAGTACTCACCGCGGCCACCAACTTCGACGAAGGCCCGAGCCCAGTAGCGGCTCGCCCGACGGTGGCTGCCGGGCCCGGCCAGGGGGAGGCGCCGTCACTCATCCGGTACAAGGCGGCATCCAGCACCTCCATCCTCACTGGGGAAGGCCAACTTCCAGTCGCGCCAGCCCCGGTGCCGGTTCCGGGGCTCGCGCGCGGAATGGAGTCCTCGCCCGTCACGCTCACCACGGCAATCGCAGCCGCTATCAGCCACGGTCGGAGCCCCGGCACGCCGGCCACCAACCTTGATCCGGGAACCGAGCTGTCACCCGCCGCCGCGCGCGCTGCCGCACCCAGCGGCGCCATTCACACCAGCGAAGGCGTTGCCTCCGTCTCGCCGGCTCCGCTGTCAGAACCCGCCTCGCGCCAGGTGGGCGTTGAAGGTGACATCGCGCCCGCTGGGGCCGGCCAGCCAGAAGCATCCCCCCGCACGGCCAGCACCAAGGACCAGCCAGCCCCCATCGTCGGGCAGCCCGCGGCAGCACCGCAGCAGCCCGCCGTGCCATTGCAGCCCGCCCGCATCGCCCCCGCCGCGCAGGTGTTCGCCGCCGCCATCCACCAGGCCGCGCGGGACGAGCGGCGCCCTGACGCGCCCGATTCGATGATCGCGGCTATCGCTCCCGCGACGACCGACCTAGCGGCCCATGCCGTCACCGCCGTGGAAGGCACTCGCCACCCCGCGCTCGACATGGCGCGGGACACTTGGCCCGCCAAGATGATCGAGCGGATCGAGATGATCCGCGACGCCATGGATGCGGTCGACACCAGCATCCGCCTCATCCCCGACAAGCTCGGCGCGATCGATGTCTCACTGAAGCAGGACGGCGACACCGTTCAGGTTCACATCGTCGCGCAGCAGCCGGAAACCCGCCAACTGCTCGCCGACGCACAGCCGAAGCTCGCCGAGCTCGCCGAAGCCAAGGGACTGAAGCTGTCGGCCCAACTCGGCGACGGCGGGGGACAGCAGCAACAGCAGCGCGCGCCCAACGCGCCGCAGCAAACCACCACCACCCGACCAGGCCGTGCCGCATCGAACGACGATGCCGCAGCGCTGGCCGATGAACGAATTGCGTGAAGAGCAGGGGCGTTTGATCAATGAGTGACAAGGAAAAGCCCGAAGCTGCGCCCAAAAAGAAGGGCAAGCTGGGCAAGATCATCGTAATGGCGGTCGGCGCTGTGGTGCTGATCGGCGGCGGCGTCGGGGCAGGCCTGTATGCGGCCGGCTCCGGCGTGGTCGGCGGCGGCACGCATGCGCCAGATCCCAACAAGCCGAAGCTCGTTCCCAAGAGCGAGCAGAAGCACGCCGAAGCCGGCGAGGACGGTGGCCACGGCGAATCGGAGAATGGCGAGGCGAGCCATGAGGGACAGGCAACGCCAGAAGGGGCGGGCGGTGATCCTTATGCCTCCAATTATTATGCCTTGGAAAAGGAGTTCACCGCGAATCTTCAGGATTCGATTCACTTTCTCCAGGTCGGCGTCGCGATCTCCACGCCCTATGACGACAAGGTTATTCAGAACATCAAAACCAACGATATCGCGATCCGTTCGGCGATCCTGATGGCGCTGGGGGACACCACCGAAGATCAGGTGTTCTCCTCGGAGGGGAAGGCCGCACTGGCGAAGCGACTGGTCGCCTCGATCAACGGCACGCTGAAGCAGAAAGAGGGATTTGGCGGCGTTAGTAACGTCTACTTTACCAATTTCGTTGTTCAGTGAACGGGCATGGTTAACGCCGCCGCCTCTCCTCCGCGCGAACGACGCGAGCGCTCCCGCGCCCAGGCCCTCAAACCGGGGGTGTTGGGGCAGGCAAAGCTCAACCCGTTCGGCGACCTGCATACGCTGCAGCATCTCTCCGCGCGCCTCGCGCGGGGGATGCGCGGCGTGTTCGAGCCGCTGCTGCGTGAAGAGGTGCGGGCCTGGGCCGAGCCGCTCAGTGTCCAGCGCTTCGCCGATTATCGTGCGGAGCGCCCGGACCAACTGACGGCGTGGCTCCCGCTCGGCATGGATGATCGCACCGCATTGCTGGTGCTCGACGGCAAGTTCGTGCTCGAACTGCTCGATCTGTTCTTCGGCGGCACGGGATGTGCGCCAGCCGAAATGCCGCGCGAATTCTCGCCTGCCGCCGAGGCGATGGTTGCCCGGCTTGGCGAGATGGTCGCCCGCCCGCTCACCGCTGCGTGGGAACCCTTGGCGCGGGTCACCTTCACCATTGGGCGTTGTGAGGCCAACGCTTCGATGCTCGCCGATTTCGACGGCGAGGATGCGATGATCGTCACCCGCTTCGGCATTGCGCCGGGGCAGGGCAGGCCCGCTTTCGTCGATCTCGTCTATCCCGTCACTGCGCTCAAGCCGCACGGCACTGCGCTGACCGGCAAGGTAGTCTCCAAACCAGCGGCGGAGGATGCCTTGTGGCAGACCGCGCTCACCCGCGCGGCGATGAACATCCGTTTCCCCGTCCGCTCGGTACTCGCCGAGCCGACGATCCGCCTGTCCAAGCTGATGGCCCTCCAACCCGGCGACGTCATCCCGATCAGCTTCGGCCAGGACGTGCCGGTGATGGTCGGCAACGACCGCCTTGGCACCGGCACCGTCGGCACTTCCAACGGCCATGCTGCGATCCAGCTGACCTCGCTCGCTTCTCTCGAAGGACTTACCCAATGAACGACATGAGCGGCGGCTTTCCCGCTGATGGCGCGCTCGCGGCCAATTTCCGGCTGCTGCAGGACGTCGATGTCAAGCTCACCGTCGAGATCGGCTCGACCCAGCTAACGCTGCGCGAACTGCTGGCACTCGGCGAATCCAGCGTGATCGAGCTTGATCGTCAGGCCAACGAGCTGCTCGACGTGTTCGTCAACGGCACGCTGATCGGCCGCGGCGAGGTGGTGACGGTGGGCGAGCGTTTCGGCGTGCGAATGACCGAGCTGGTCAATCCCGATAAGCGCGCCTGAGGCTCCCTCGCGATGATGTGGTCCTATGTCCTCAAGCTGATCGTGCTGCTGCCGCTGGTCTGCGGTTTGATGATCGGCTGCCTCTATCTCTGGCGCCGGCTCGAAAGCCGCATGCCCGGTCGCGCCGAGGCGCGGATGATTTCGGTCAAGGAAACCATGATGATCTCGCCCGGCCTGCGCCTTGCGGTGATCGACTTCGAGGGCAAGCGGCTGCTCGTCTCGGTCGGTCGCGGTGGCGTGACGTTGGTTGATCGTGCCGGTGGGGTCGATCGCGCCGACGGGATCCGCACGCTGTGATCACCGTGCGTCGCACGCAAGGCGGCACGGCATTGTTCGCCGAACGCGCGTCGGCGCGTGAGGGCGGGGCAGGCGCGCCGATCCTCAAAACGCTGCTGGTGCTGCTCGCGCTGTTCGTCGCGGTGATGGTCGCCATGCCCGCCTTCGCCCAAACCGCCCCGGTCGCGCCCGCCGCGCCCGGCGCCGGCGATGCCGTTGACCGCGCATTGGGCCAGCTCGGCGGCGGCCCGGACGGCTCCGGCTCCATGTCGCTGTCGCTGCAAGTGCTCATCATCATGGGCCTGCTCAGCATCCTGCCGGGCATTCTCCTGATGATGACCAGCTTCACCCGGATCATCATCGTCCTGTCGATCCTGCGCCAGGCGATGGGCCTCCAGCAGACCCCACCCAATCAAGTGCTGATCGGGCTCAGCCTGTTCCTGTCGCTGTTCGTGATGGCCCCCGTCATCAGCCAAATCAACACCACCGCGATCCAGCCCTATTCCGCCGGCCGCATCGGCGGCACCGACCTCATCAAGACCGCCGGCCAGCCCTTGCACGCCTTCATGGCCAAGCAGACGCGCGTGAAGGACGTGACGATGTTCGCCGAAATGGCCAAGTCCGGCCCCTATGCGAGCCCCAACGACATCCCCTTCTCGGTCCTGCTCCCCGCCTTCGTCACCAGTGAGCTGAAGACCGCATTCCAGATCGGCTTCCTGATCTTCCTGCCATTCCTGGTGATCGATCTCGTCGTGGCGACGGTCCTGATGGCGCTCGGCATGGCCATGCTCAGCCCAACGATCATCTCCCTCCCGTTCAAGCTGTTGCTGTTCGTCCTGGTCGACGGCTGGGCCCTCACGATGGGCAGCCTCGCCAACAGCTTCGCGACATAGGGGAGAGGGCAGGGGAGGATGGTGAGGAAGGCGCTCACCCATCCCCGTTCGTGCTGAGCCTGTCGAAGCACGTGCCCCAAACGCTACCGTCGGTAACATGCCCTTCGACAAGCTCAGGGCGAACGGGTGAGAGAAACGAGAGCCAATATGGCAGACGCAGATTACTTCCTCACCGTCGCGAACCAGACGCTCTGGGTGCTCGCGCTCGCCGCCGCGCCGATCCTGATCCCCGCGCTCGTCTCCGGCCTGATCCTCGGCATGATCCAGGCCGCCACCTCGATCCAGGAACAGACGCTCAGCTTCGTCCCCAAGCTGATCGTGGTCGGCCTTTCGCTGGTGATCTTCGGCGCGATGATCCTCGGCCTGCTCAGCGACTTCACCGTCTCGATCTTCGAACGCATCCCGGATCTGGTGCGGTGACGCACCAGCCTCCCCTTCCGCTTGCGGGAGGGGTCGGGGGTGGGGCTATCCGCACGCACCGACCCTTGAAAACCCAATCGCCGCCGCCTCCCGCAAGCGGGAGGGGGATGTAGCATGCTAGGCTTCGGCCTCTCGATCGAGCCGCAGCTCTGGGCGCTGGTCTTCGTCATGATCCGCGTCGGCGCCGCGTTCATCGCCGCGCCCGTCTTCGGCAACGTCTCGGTCCCGCTCCAAGTCCGCGTCGCGCTCGCCGGCGCGATCGGCGTGCTCGTGCTGGGCATGCACAACATCACCCCGCCGCCGCAGGTGTTTGCGGTTTCCACCTTCCTCGCCATCGCCGCCGAGGCGCTGGTGGGCCTGGCGCTCGGCTTCATCCTCCAGATCGCCTTTGCCGCGCCGCTGATCGCGGGCGAGCTGATCGGCGGATCGATGGGCATCGGCTTCGCCAACATGGTCGATCCCAACACCGGCCGCTCCTCCCCCGCGATCGGCCAGTTCCTGTCGATCCTGCTGACCCTGCTGTTCCTCTCCATCGACGGCCACCTCGTCCTCGTCGAGACGATCGTCAAGAGCTACACCGCGCTCCCGCCCGGTGCCGCCTGGCTTGCACCCGGCCAGCTGCGCGACATTGCCCTGTTCGGCGGCTACGCCTTTCTCGCCGGCCTCCTTCTCGCGCCCCCGGTCGGCTTTCTTTTACTTTGCCTTAATCTCGTCGTCGGCATGATCTCGCGGTCGGCACCCGCACTCAATCTGTTCTCGATCGGCCTCCCCGCAAGCCTCGCGGTGGGCGTGATCGCGATGGCCGCGGCGTTTCCGGCGATGGGCGATTACATCATGGTCATCGTGCGCGAAGGCCTCGAAGCGACGCGGAGCCTGGTGATTGGCTGACGAGTTCGGCGAAAAGACAGAAGCCCCGACACCTAAGCGTCTGAAGGACGCTAAGGAGAAAGGCGACGTCCTCAAATCCCGCGAGTTCGCGACCGCTTTGGTCGCGCTCGCCGGCGTCGCATGGCTGGTGTTCTTCGGCCCGTCGCTGGTCGCCGCCTGCAAGGGCGTGATGGCCGAAAGCTTCCAGTTCACGCGCGGCGACGTGGAGGATTTCCAGCCCTTTCGCCCGCTCGCCGCCGCCGGGTGGAAGCTGCTGCCGGGCCTCGGCACGCTCTTCGCCATCGTCGTCACCGCCGGCGTCCTGAGCCAGGCCGGCCTTGGTTCGCTCCAGTTCAACGCCGGGCTGCTCGCGCCCAAGGGCAACCGCATCAATCCCGCCTCCGGCCTCAAGCGCATCTTCGGCATGAACGGCTGGATGGAGCTGGGCAAGTCGCTGCTGAAGGTCGCGCTGCTCGGCAGCATCGGCGCGTGGCTCCTGATGCAATCCGCCAGCATGACGCTCGGCCTTGCCCGCACCAACCTCGGCGCCGCAGTCGGCGCGCTCGGCGGCACGCTGACCACGCTGATGATCGTCATGGCGGCCGGTCTCGTCGCCATCGCCATGCTCGACGTGCCGCTGCAGATGTTCCAGCGCATGAAGAAGCTGCGCATGAGCAAGCAGGAGCAGAAGGACGAGCACAAGGAAAGCGAAGGCAATCCCGAGATCAAGGCGCAAATTCGCGCCAAGCAGCACGCGATGCTCTCCCGCTCCACCCGCCGCGCCGTGCAGGAGGCGCATGTCGTGCTCACCAACCCGACGCATTTCGCCGTCGCACTCCGCTACGATCGCGGACGGGATCAGGTGCCGGTGGTGGTCGCCAAAGGCAGGGGGGCGACCGCGCTCGCGATCCGCGAGCTCGCGGGCGAGATGGCTGTCCCGATCCTCGAATATCCGATGCTCGCCCGCGCGGTGTACTACACCAGCCGCGAGAACCAGGAGGTCCGCGACGATCTCTACATGGCGATCGCCACGGTGCTCGCCTTTGTCTTCAACCTCAACGCAGCAGCCGGCGGCGCCTCTGCGCCGCTGCCGACGATCGAGGTGCCAAAGGGCGCCCGCTTCGACGAAAACGGCATGGCGCTCGCCTGATCCCGAGGCGGAGGGCCAGCCCCGCTTACCCCCGTTCGCCCTTAGCCCGTCGAAGGGCGTGCCCCAAAACGCATCGTTAGCGGCACGTGCTTCGACAAGCTCAGCACGAACGGAAGGAGAGGGCGGCTCTCCCCCCGGCAGAAACCCCTAAATCCTCATCCCAATCGGCCGTTTAACAAACCGCCATGGCCACCATCTCCAGCACCGCCGCGACGCCGACGCCCTCCACCACCAGCGTCACCAAGTCCGCCGCCAGCGCACTGCTGACGTCGCTGAACACCGGCTCGGGCGTTGACACCAACACGCTCGTCACCAGCCTGGTCGAGGCGCAATTCGCGGCAAAAACCGCGGCGCTCACCGCCCGCTCTGACAAACTGACCGCGCAGATTTCGGGTGTGTCGACGCTGAAAAGCGCGATCACCGATTTCACCGCCGCGCTGGAGACGCTGGTGAAAGGTGGCACGCTTCAGTCGCAGCCCACCAGCAGCAACAATTCGGTGTTCACCGCCACGCCGATTTCGGGCGCTAAGCTCACCGGCATGACGGCCAGCATCAGCGTCGAGCGGCTCGCCACCGCACAGGCGGCAGTGTCGACGGCGGTGGCCTCAAAGAGCGCGCCGCTCGGCTCCGGCGTTTTCACGCTCACTGTCGGGACAAAGAACGCCGACGGCACCGTCGCCGGAACCGGCGAGCCGATTCAAATCGAGATCCAGGACGGCACGCTGACCAGCGTCGCCGCTGCGATCAACGCCAAGAAGGCCGGCGTCACCGCCTCGGTCGTCACCGACGCAGATGGCACTGCTTATCTGTCGCTCAAAGGCGAAACCGGCGCAGCCAAGGCGTTCACGCTGGAGGCGAGCGCGGAATCATCGGCCGAGCTCAAGACGTTCAACGTCGGTTCGGGCACCGGCGGCATGACGATCACCGGCACGGCAACCAACGCCCGCCTGACGGTGGACGGCATCACCGTCGAACGCGGCAGCAACGCCATCAGCGATCTGGTCGATGGCGTGAAGCTCGACCTGGTCGGTACTTCGACAACGCCGGTTTCGCTGTCCACCAGCACGCCGACCACCGCGCTCACCAACGCAGTCGAGGACTTCGTGTTCACCTACAATCAGGTGCTAACCGAGCTTCAAAAGCAGACCGATCCGATCACCGGCGACCTGCGCGGGGATTCAGGGGCGCAGAACATGCTGCGCAGCCTCAAGGGCCTGTCGATGCGGGATCTGCTGCCCGGCTCTGCTCCGGGCACCCCCAAGACCCTCGCCGAAATCGGCGTGCTCACCAACCGCGACGGCACCCTGTCGGTCAACAGTGACACGCTGTCCAAGGCAATCGCCAGCAACCCCGGCGCGTTGGAGGCAATGTTCTCCAATTCCAATGACGGCTCGGGCGTCCTGTCGGCGATGAACTCGATCAAGCTCAACGCGACCAGCACGCTCTACGGCCTCGGCGCCTCGACCAAGCGCTACACCGAGGCACAAGGTGATCTGACGGACCAACAGGACAAATTGACGCTCCAGCAGGAGAAAATGACGACGCGGCTGACGCAGCAATTCGCCTCGATGAACGCGCGCGTCGCCGCCTATAAGTCCACGCAGACGTTCATGGAAAATCAGATCAAGGCCTGGACGAACGGCGACAACTAATGGCTTACGCCTCCGCCCTGTTGCGCGATCCCGCGCAAACCTATCGTCAGATCGATCTCGCCGGCCGCACCGCCAATGCGGACGGCCCGGCGTTGGTGCAGCTGCTGTATGAGGAGCTGTGCCAGGCGCTGCGCGTCGCCGGCTGGGCGGCGGAGAACAGGAAGTTCGCAGTGAAGAGCGAACGCGTCACCCGCGCCACCGCCATCCTGTTCGCGCTGGAAGCCGGGCTCGATTTCGACAAAGGCGGCGACATATCAGTCACCCTGTCGCGCCTCTACGCCGGCGCTCGCAAACAAGTGATCGAAGCCAGCCTCGGCCACGACGGCACCCCCTTCCGCGAAGTGGCCGACACCCTCTCCGAAATCGCCGAAGCCTGGCGCACCGCCCGCGCCGCCTAACCCACCAACCCCTCAACTGCCGTCATGCTGAACTCGTTTCAGCATCACCGCCCCACAAGCGAGGGCGGTGCAATCGGAGAAGTGGACCCTGAAACAAGTTCAGGGTGACGCCGAGCAGGGTGTTAAGTCCTCCCCGGAACGGGGAGGGGGACCGCCGAAGGCGGTGGAGGGGCGTCTCCACAAACGATCCCACCCGCGGCAAGTCCTCGCCGACGCCCCTACCTCACTGCTACCGCAGCCAATGCCGCGCAACGAACCACCCGGTCACCGCCGCCGCAATCACCACGCACAGCGCGACGATCGCGTCGAATGCCCATGGCTCCTTCGCCAGCCACAGCCCCTCGACGTTCATCCCGTACAATCCGGTGATGAAGGTCAACGGCAGGAACACCATCGCCGCGATCGAGATGATCAGTCCCCGCTGATCCAGCTGCTCCGCCCGCAAATCGGTCAACGCTTCATGCATCAGGCTGGCGCGCTCGCGGATTGCCTCCACTTCCTCTGCCATGCGCGCCGCGCGATCCGCCGCCGCGGCGAGATGCGCACGATCATCCGGCCCCAGCCAGTCGCCTGGCAGCGCCGCCAATTTCTCCAGCGCCGCACGCTGCGGGTTGAGGAAGCGGCGATAGTTGATCGCCTCCACCCGCACCCGCGTCACATTCTTGCGCAAGGTGAACACCCGCGCGGCATCGAGCTGCTGCTCGCAATCGTCCAGCTCGTCTCCCAGCTCGGCGACGACCGGGTCCAGATCCTCGGTGATCGCCGCGGCAAAGGCGGTGATGAGGTCGCCCGGATCGTGCACGCAGCCGTCCGTCACCTCGCGCTCCACTGCGTCCGTGGCGAGCAGATGCTTGCGCGTCACCGAAATCACTCGCCCTTTCACTGCCCAGATCCGCACGGAGGCAAGCATGTCGGATGAGTCGAGCTCCTCATCGCTCCGCCCGCGCAGGTTGACGAACGCGCCATTATCCAGCGCGTCGCAGCGCGGCCGCGTTTCCTGCGCGGTCAGCGGGTCGACGATATAGTCAGGGAGCGCGGCTTTGTCGCTCAGCCAGGATTGCGCGTGCTCGGCAGTGGTGGTGAGGTGCACCCACACCATTGCGTCGTCGCAACCCAGCGCCTCCTCGACGCTGACCTTGCGTGCCGCTCCGTCCGCAATGCGGTACCCGAAGCCGCTCACGCCATTCTCAGATCAACGGTCAGCCCGGGCAGGTCCGCCGGCGGCGCAGCGCAGGCAAGTCGATCGGCATCGGCGCGCGCGCGGTTGAGGATCGCGGCCGGCACGTCCGCCCCATGCGTCACGCGATCGGCGTTGGCCAGCAGCCGCGCCTGGCGGAGCGTCAAATCGTCGGGGTCAGGGGAGGGGAGCGTCATGGTGACGAGCGTAACCGTGTCGCTACCCATCTGTTCCGCCGGCATGCCGCTGGTGTCGCGTGGGTCGAGCGGATCATAGATCGCGCCCGGTGTCAGCGCCGCTGCAATCGCCCGCCGCCGCTCGCCTGCTTCGGGGTAACGCGCCCGCCACGCCGCGCGACTGGCGAACAGCCCCTCGGCAAGCCGCCCGAGGCTCGCCGGCAGCAATGCCTCTAGCCGCTGCCGCAACGCCGCCGCCAGCCCCGCCGACGCGCCGCCGGTCCCCACCGCGACGATCACCGGATCGCGATCGACGATCGCCGGGAGGGTGAAATCGCACAGCTCCGGCCGGTCGACGGCATTGACCAGGATGCCGCGCGCCTTGAGCCGGGCGACCGCCGCATCATCGTCCACGACGATGGCGAGGCGGGGATCGCACATGTCAGAGGAAGAAGGCAGGGCTTCGACAGGCTCAGCCCGAACGGAGGAGGGCGTACGTTCACCTCCAACCCCCGCGGAAGAGGGCGCATGCTCACCACTCCCCCTCCGTTCGCCCTGAGCTTGTCGAAGGGCTGACCTTCCGTCTTCTCTTGGCAGAGAGGCATCCTCCCCCACCACCACAGCACCCGCGCGCTCCAACAACCGCCGCTTCGCCTCGGCCGCCTCACCATCACCCACCAAAATCACCGCACGGCCCCGAAGCCGCACGAAGATCGGCAGGCTATGGAGCGTCACAGCCAGTCCGGCACGCGCTCGGCGGCAAGGATCGTCTCGGCGGCAATACGATCCGCGACCACCGCATAGCGGTCGCCATCCACCAGCACCTCGGGCACCAACGGTCGCGAATTATAGGTCGAGGCCATGGTCGCGCCATAAGCGCCCGCGGTGCGGAATATCGCGAGGTCGCCCGATTTCACCACGTCGATCTCGCGATCGCGCGCGAAGGTGTCACCCGTCTCGCACACCGGGCCGGCAATGTTGGCCACCATACATTCGCCGCTCGGCCGCACCGCCTCAAAATCGTGCCACGCATCGTAGAGCGCCGGCCGGGCGAGATCGTTCATCGCCGCATCGACGATGACATAGGGGCTGGTAACGCCCGGCTTTACCCAGATCACCTCGGTCAGCAGCACGCCGGCATTGCCGGTGATCACGCGGCCCGGCTCGAACATCAAGGTGACATCCCAATCCTTCGTCACCCGCGCCACCATCGCGCCGAAATCGGCCGGATCAGGCGGCACGTCGCCGGCCTTGTAGTTGACGCCCAGGCCGCCGCCCAGATCGACATGCGTGATCGTGTGGCCGCGCGCGCGAAGTTCGGAAACGAAAGCGCCGATGCGCGAATAAGCGGCCTCCAGTGGCCCGAGATCGAGCAATTGCGACCCGATATGGATCGCTACCCCCCGTAGATTCAGCCCGTTCAGGCCCGCCAGCCGCCCGAAAATGTCCGCCGCTTCGGCGATTGGCACCCCGAATTTGTTCTCGCTCTTGCCCGTCGAGATCTTCGCATGCGTGCCCGCATCCACGTCCGGATTGACGCGCAGCACCGCCCGCGCGGTCTTGCCCTGCGCCGCCGCGAGCTGCGCCAGCACCACGCCTTCCTCTTCCAGCTCGATGTTGAACTGGCCGATTTCCGCGCCAATACCGCGACTTAGCTCGGCGCGCGTCTTGCCGACGCCGGAAAAAACGATGTCGGCCGCCGGCATCCCCGCCGCCAGCGCCCGCGCCATCTCCCCGCCCGACACCACGTCCGCGCCATAGCCCTCGCGCGCCAGCACGTTCAGCACCGCGATGTTGGGGTTGGCCTTGATCGCATAGGCCAGATGCACCCGCCCGGCGCCTTTCAACCCGTCGCGGAACCGCCGCGCCTGTGTGCGTAAGGCATTGGCGGAATAGACATAAACCGGCGTTCCCACCTCCGCGGCGATGCGCGACAGGGGCACGGCTTCACAGTGAAGCTCGCCATCGACAAGGGCAAAATGGTCCATGGATTACCTTGGCGGAAGATCAAATTCGTCGCTGCGGCGCTCTTCCGAATTGCGCAGCAGTTCGTCGCTACGCCCCGGCCGCGCCTGCGGATTGGGGGTGAGCAGATCGTCGGGCGTCGGCGTCGCGGTAGCCCCATAAGGCGCAACCGGCAGCCGCTCGCCCTCATTGGGCCGCAGCGCGCGGGACGATCCGCACCCCGCCAGCAGCACGGCGAGGAGGAGAACAGCGCCCCTCACGCCAGCGCCTCGCGTGCTTCACGGATCGCGGCGCGCACATTGTCGGGCGCCGTACCGCCGAAGCTGGTCCGGCTCGAGACCGAAGCATCGACCGACAACACGCTGTAAACGCCCGCATTTACCCGCGCGTCGATGGCGGTGAGGTCGTCGATCGGCACCTGGTCCAGCCGTACGCCCAGCGCTTCGGCGCGCGCCACCGCGCGTCCGGTGATGTGATGCGCCTCCCGGAACGGCACGCCCGCCTCGCGCACCAGCCAGTCGGCAAGATCGGTCGCCGTGGCAAAGCCGCTTTCCGCCACCGCGCGCATCCGCTCGATGCGGAACGTCGCGCTTTCGACCATCCCCGTCATCGCCGCCAGGCACAGGCCGAGCAGGTCGTGGCACTCGAACACCGGCGGCTTATCGTCCTGCATGTCCTTGGAATAAGCGAGCGGCAGGCCCTTCATCGTCACCATCAGGCTGACGAGGCAGCCAGTAATCCGCCCGGCATGGCCGCGCACCAGCTCGGCCGCATCGGGATTGCGCTTCTGCGGCATGATCGAGCTGCCGGTCGACCATTGGTCGCTCAGCGACACGAAGCCGAACGGCTGCGACGCCCACAGCACGAACTCCTCCGCGAGCCGCGACAGGTGCAGCGCGCATTGTGCCGCGCAGGTCAGATATTCGATCGCGAAATCACGATCGGACACCGCATCCAGCGAGTTGCGCGTCGGCCCATCAAAGCCGAGCGCAGCAGCGGTGGCATGGCGGTCGACCGGAAATCCGGTTCCGGCAAGCGCCGCCGAGCCGAGCGGCGACAGGTTCATCCGCGCTCGCGCATCGGCAAAGCGCCCGACATCCCGCCGCGCCATCTCGACATAAGCCATCAGATGGTGGCCAAGCGTCACCGGCTGCGCCGATTGCAGGTGCGTGAACCCCGGCATCACGCTCGCGGCATGTTCTTCCGCGCGATCCAGCAGCGCGCACTGGAACGCGGCCAGCGCGGCCAGCGTCTCGTCAATCGCGTCGCGTACCCACAAGCGGAAGTCAGTCGCGACCTGATCGTTGCGGCTGCGCGCCGTGTGGAGCCGTCCGGCGGCCGGGCCGATCGCCTCGGCGAGCCGCGCCTCGGTCTGCATGTGGATGTCCTCGAGCGCGAGGTCTTCCGTCACGCCTTCGGCATCATAATGCGCCGCCACCTGATCGAGCCCGCGCGCGATCGCCTCCGCATCGTCACCGGCAACGATGCCCTGTTTCGCCAGCATCGCGACATGTGCTTGGGAGCCGCGAATGTCCTGCCGCCACATCCGCTTGTCGAAGGGGATGGAGGCATTTATCTCGCGCATCACCGCGGCCGGGCCTTCGGCGAACCGGCCGCCCCACATCTGGTTGGAATCGCTCATGCCATCGCGCTCGGGAACCGTCTTTCTCCTCGCCACCGCGCTGGCGGCTTCCGCGTGCGATAGGCAAACGCCTGCGCCGGAGCAAGCAAACGTCTCTAGCCCTGAGGCGGTGACCACCGACGAGGTCGCGCCTGGCAATGCCGCGCCCGTTGCGGCGGCCGGCACCGTCGATCGCTCGCACAAGGGCGAGGCGGCACCAAACGTCGCGTTTCTCGATGCGGTGGGCAAGCCGGTGAACCTCGTCGATTTCCGCGGCAAGCCGGTGCTGCTGAACCTTTGGGCGACCTGGTGCGCGCCCTGCATCAAGGAAATGCCCAGCCTCGATGCCGCCGCAGCTGCAGCGGGTGACAAGGTCCATGTTCTGGCAGTGAGCCAGGACATGCAGCGCGAAAAGGTGGCGCCCTTCTTCGCCGAGCGGAAGCTGGATCACCTCGCCCCGTACACCGATCCCGAGATGGGGCTCAGCCTGTCTTACAAGGCCAACCTGCCCACGACGATCATGCTTGACGCCGAGGGCCGCGAACTATGGCGCGTCAGCGGCGCGATGGACTGGGCGGGCGCGGAGGCCAAGGCGTTGATCGCCGAGGCGAACGCCTAACCTGCGCGATCGGGGATCAGCAGCGAGGCATCGCCGTAGGAATAGAAGCGGTAGTCCGCCGCGATCGCATGCGCATAAGCCGCCTGCATCCGCTCCAGCCCCATCAGCGCCGATACCAGCATGAACAGCGTCGAGCGCGGCAGGTGGAAGTTGGTTACGAGGCCATCGATGCCGCGGAAGCGATAGCCGGGGGTGATGAAGATCGAGGTGTCGCCTTCGAACGGTCGGACCATGCCGTCCTCGCCGGCGGCGCTCTCGATCAGCCGCAGCGACGTGGTGCCGACGGCAATGACGCGCCCGCCACTGGCGCGCACGGCGTTGAGCCGATCGGCGGTGGCGGCGTCGATGCGGCCCCATTCGGCATGCATCCTGTGGTCCGCGGTGTCCTCTGCCTTTACCGGAAGGAAGGTGCCGGCGCCGACGTGCAGCGTCAGCGTGGTGTGGCCGATCCCCGCCGCGTCCAGCGCCGCCATCAGCCCGGGCGTGAAGTGCAGCGCGGCGGTCGGCGCGGCAACGGCACCTGCCTCGCGAGCGAACATCGTCTGGTAATCGTCGGCATCACGCGCGTCGGTGGGGCGCTTGGCGGCGATATAAGGCGGCAGCGGCATGCGGCCGGCGCGCTCCAGCAGCAACTCGACCGGTTCGTCGCCGGCGAAATCGAGCGCGAAGCTGCCGTCGTCCGCTCGGTCGCCGGCGATGGCGGAGACGCCTGAGCCGAAGTCGATCGTGTCACCGTCGCGCAGCCGCTTGGCGTTGCGGATGAAGGCACGCCAACGCCGCGGCCCCTCGCGCTTGTGGAGCGTCGCACCGATCTTCGCCGCGCCGCGCATGCCTTCCAGCTGGGCGGGGATCACGCGCGTGTCGTTGAAGACGAGGAGGTCGCCGGCGCGCAGCTCGGCGGGCAGATCGGTGACAATGCGGTCGCGGGGGGCGGCACCGTCGAGGACGAGCAGGCGGGCGGAGTCGCGCGGTGATGCCGGGCGCAGGGCGATGCGCTCATTGGGGAGGTCGAAATCGAACAGGTCGACGTTCATCGTAGAAGCGGCTTCCAAACAGGGCTGGTCATTCCCGCGCAGGCGGGAATCCATAAACGCTGGTGTTGCGGCTCAATCGCGTACGTTAGCGTCTATGGATCCCCGCCTTCGCGGGGATGACGAATTTAGACAAGGGGGTCACCGTCGCCGCCCGGCTCCGCCAACTCGATCCACGTCGGCGCGTGATCGCTGGTCTTCTCCCAGCCGCGCACGTCGCGATCGACGCCCGCGGCGACCAGCCGGGGCGCGAGCGACGGGCTGAGCAAAAGGTGATCGATCCTGAGGCCCGCGTTGCGGGCAAAGGCGTTCCGGAAATAGTCCCAGAAGGTGTAGATCGTTTCGTCGGGATGGAGATGGCGCAGCGAGTCGGTCCAGCCCTGCGCAAGTAATGCGGCATAGCGCGCGCGCACCTCGGGGGCGAACAGCGCGTCGTCCTGCCAGCGCTCGGGTTTGTACACGTCGCGCTCGGTTGGCATGACGTTGAAGTCCCCCGCCAGCACCACCGGCGCGCCGCTCGCCATCAGCGTCGCCGCATGATCAATCAGCCGATCGAACCAGGCGAGCTTATAATCGAACTTCGGCCCAGGCCGTGGATTGCCGTTGGGGAGGTATAGCGCCGCGACGAGCACGCCGTTCACCGCTGCCTCCAGATACCGGCTCTGCGCCGGATCGGGGTCGCCGGGCAGCCCGCGGCGTGTTTCATGAATCGATCCGACGCGGCTCAGGATCGCGACGCCGTTCCAACTCTTCTGCCCGTGCCAGAGGGCCTCATAACCGATCTCGGCCAGCGCCGCGGCCGGGAAGCGTTCATCCGGCGCCTTCAGCTCCTGGAGCGTGACGACGTCGGGCTGCGCATCCTCCAGCCAGCGCAGCAATATTGCGAGGCGGCCGTTGACGCCATTCACGTTGTAGCTCGCGATCTTCAGGCGCGTTCTCCTTCGAGCGTCTGAATTCCGTCGCAACCTTCAGGGTTCCCGTCGCATGACGCCAAGCTGACACCAAATGGTCGCGAGACTGAAACGCGACGCTGCGAAGACGGAAGAACACGTGGGGCATCAATACGATCGGACGTAAAGTCTATGGCGACAGTGATGAGTACTGCGGGGGTTACCCGCGCTTACGATCGTTGGGCTCCGATCTATGACCTCGTCTTTGGCGCGGTGTTCAAGCAAGGGCGATCCGACGCGATCGTCGCTGCCGAGCGCATCGGCGGGCGGATCATCGAGGTCGGCGTCGGCACCGGCATTTCGCTGCCGCAATATTCGAGGCGCAACCGCATCGTCGCGGTCGATCTATCGGACGCGATGCTCGACAAGGCGCGAGTCCGCGTTCGCGAGCAGAAGCTCGACCATGTTGAACAGGTCGCGGTCGGCGACGCGGAGAACCTCCAGTTCGCCGACAACAGCTTCGACGTGGTGGTGGCGCAATATGTCATCACCGCTTGCCCGCACCCGGAAAAGGCGCTCGACGAGTTCGCGCGCATCGTGAAGCCGGGCGGTGAGATCGTCATCACCACCCGCGTCGGCGCCGGCGCGGGGCTGCGCGGCACGATCGAGCGCACGCTGATGCCGGTCACCAGCCGCTTGGGCTTTCGCACCGAATTCCCGTGGGCGCGTTACGCGGAGTGGATGGCGACGCGCGCCGACGTGCGGCTGGTTGAGAACCGCCCATTGCCGCCGCTCGGCCATTTTTCGCTCGTCCGCTTCGCCAAGATCTCTCCCGAAGGATCCGCTCGATGACCGGTTTTCGCGCGCAGCTTGCCGAACAGCGCTGGGACGACCACCGCTATTACCATCACAGCCTGGTCAACCAGAGCCTGCACTTCGTCAGCGCCTGCACCTTCCTGGTCGCCTACATCATCCTGTGGATCGACCCGGCAGTCGCGAGCCTGCTCGCCTGGGGCGTGGCGATGACCAGCCGGCAAGCGGGGCATTTTTTCTTCGAGCCCAAGAGCTACGACCACGTCAATCAGGCGACGCACGATCACAAGGAAGAGATCAAGATCGGCTATAACCTGTTCCGCAAGGTCGTGCTCATGAGCCTGTGGGGCGCGGTGCCGGTGGTGCTGCTGATCTCGCCGACCTTGTTCGGGACGCTGGTGGAACCGGACGGCGTCGAGGCATATCTGCGCCATGTCGGCATCGGCTGGCTGTTCCTGGGCGTGGGGGCGATCGCCTTCCGTTCGATCCACCTGTTTTTCATTCACGACATCGAGACCGGCCTCGTCTGGGCGACCAAGATCGCGACCGACCCGTTCAGCGATTTCAAGCTCTACAAGGGCGCGCCCAAGCGCCTGCTGAAGGGCGAGCGGATGGACTATCCGGACGAGGTGGAAGCCGCCGCAGCTTGAGGGCTGCTGTCGCACTTCCCAATCACTTCGTCATCCCCGCGAAGGCGGGGATCCATAACCGCTACTGGTGCGACTCTTGCCCCCGCGTTGGCGGGTATGGATCCCCGCCTCCGCGGCGATGACGGTTTGGAGAGGGGCCGTGCTCCTACCGTCCCAGCCGAGCCCGCACCGCTTGGCGCAGTACCGCGCGGCGCAGCGCCTTGTCGGTCAGCCCCTCGGGCGTCTCCCACCAGCCATCTGCCGCCATCGCAGCGGCAGCGGCGGCGAACCGGCGCACGATCTCGGCGAACAGCGCGTCGTCGATGTCGAGGCTGAAGATCAACCGCCCAGTGCCGACCCAGCTGAGCGCCAGCCCTTCCGCGCGGAGATAATATTGCAGCATCCAGTTATACGCGGCAGGCTTGGTGTAGAGGACGGTCCACACCGTCTGAAGATGCGCCACCCGAACCGGCGCTCCCGTCTCCTCCAGCGCGGCGTTGAGCTGCCGCGCTCGCGCGTCCCACCGCGCGTCGATGCCGTCGTACAGAGCCGCGATCTCCCCCGTTTCCAACCGGCGCAGGAAGGCGTTCATCGCCCCCATCACATAGGGATGCGCGTTGAACGTGCCGCGCGCGAAGCAGATGTCGAGCGGGCGTTCCTCGTTGAAGCGCCGCATCAGCGCCGCCCGCCCCGCCAGCACGCCTATCGGCAGCCCGCCGCCCAGCGTCTTGCCATAGGTGACCATGTCCGGCCGCACGCCGAAATATTCCGCCGCACCGCCGGGGGCGAGGCGGAAGCCCATGAACACCTCGTCGAAGATCACCACGATGCCATTGGCGCGGCACGTGTCGACCAGCCGGTGCAGCCAGGTGCGATAGGCGCCAAGATCGGTGCCAGCGCGGCGGCTGCTGTCGACCAATTGGTTGTCAGACGGCGCGTTGCCGTTGGGATGCAGCGCCTGGAGTGGATTGACCAGCACGCAGGCGATGTCGTTGCGCGTGGCCAGGACCTTCAGCGTCTGTTCCGATTGATCGGCGAGCGTCAGCGTGCGATCGGCGGGAACGGGGTTGCCGATGCCGGGCTGCACCTCGCCCCACCAGCCATGATAAGCGCCGGCGAAGCGCATCAGCCGATCGCGCTTGGTGTGGTAGCGCGCCAGGCGGACGGCCTGCATCACCGCCTCGGTGCCCGACATGTGGAACGACACCTCGTCCATGCCCGAAAGCGCGGTGAGGCGCTTCACATTGTCTGCGACAACCGGGTGATAGGCGCCGAGCACCGGTCCCAGATCGGCGACCATCGCCGCCCCCTCGGCGATCGTCTGCTTGTAGAACTCGTAGCCGAACAGATTAACCCCGTAGGAGCCGGTCAGGTCGATCAGCCGGTTGCCGTCGAGATCGACCACGATCGGGCCTTCGGAGCGATCAAGGAACGTGCCGGTGCCGAGCGTCTCGCGCACCCGCTTGCTGAACGGGAAGGGCACGCGATAGGCGCTGGTGAACTGGAGATCCGACAGGCCGGTTCGCGTCTCGCGGGTCAGCGCCAGCGTCTTGGGAAAGCGTTCCGCAAACAAGGCGCCGAGCCGCTCGAACCCGGCCTGCCGGCGCAGCGCTACGTCGGCGGGCGCGCCATCGGCCTGGAACCAGGCGTCGGCGGGCTGGGTGAAGGCGGGCATCTGCCCCGCGACCCGTTTCGCCATACGGACATGGCCGCCGAGCGAGGGATGCTTGGCGCGCGAGAGTGCGAGCCGCTGACGGCCCTTGGTGAGCGCCCAGGCGCCCGCGGAGGCGCCGACGAGACCGGCGAGGATCGGGTTCATGGCTTCTTGGACAGCGCGGAGGTGACGGGCGCATGACACTGCGATCGGCGCTGATGAAGCTGGTGCTGCAGGAGGACCTGAATTTCCTCATCACCAACCGCCTGCCGCGGCGCTTCGCGACCAAATTGGTGGGTCGGCTGGCGCGGGTGGAGCATGCCGCCGTGCGCGCGCCGATGATCGCGGCGTGGCGGTTCTTTTCGGGCGTCGACCTGAGCGACTCGGCCACCATGCGGTTCCGGTCCTTGCGCGAGGCGTTCATTCGGCCGCTGAAGTCCGGTGCGCGCGCGTTCGCTCCCGATCCGGCGGTGATTGCCAGCCCGTGCGACGCGATCGTGGGGGCGCACGGCGCGATCGAAGACGGTCGCGTCTATCAGGTAAAGGGCTTCCCCTACCGGCTCGACGAACTGGTGCCCGATGCAGCGTTGGCGGCCCGCTTCGCTTATGGCCGGTTCGTCACACTGCGGCTAACGGCTGGCATGTACCACCGCTTCCATGCGCCGGCGGACCTGTCTGTGGAGGCGGTAACGTATCTTTCTGGCGACTGCTGGAACGTCAATCCGATCGCGCTCAAGCGGGTGGAGCGATTGTTCTGCCGTAACGAGCGTGCGGTGGTCGAGACGCAACTAGCGGACGGCACGCCGATGCTGCTGGTGCCGGTCGCCGCGATCCTAGTGGCGAGCATCCGGCTGACGTTCCTCGATACACCCGCGTTGCTGCGCGAGCGGGGGCCGGGGCGGGTGACGTGCGACGCGCGGCTGGCCAAGGGCGAGGAAATGGGTTGGTTCGAGCACGGATCGACGATCATCGCGATCCTGCCGCGCGAGGCGGAACTGGCGCCGGGTCTGGTGGAGGGACAGCCGATCCGCGCCGGCGAAGCGCTGGCACAGTTGTAACCGTCACTCCGAACTTGATCCGGAGTCCCGCTGCCTTGCCCCGTCAGAAGAAGAGGCGGGATCCCGGATCAAGTCCGGGATGACGAGGGTAGGTTAGGCCACGACTTGTTCCCCGCGCAGCAAACGCCCTGGCGTGCGGCCGGTCCATTCGCCCCCCGCAAAGGTCGGCACACCCGATTTTACCGTCCAGCGGTAGCCGCGCGGCTGCTGGAGCAGGCGGGTGCCGCCCGCCGGCAGATCCTGCACGATTTCGGGCGGCGCGAGCGCGAGATCGTCGAGCGCGATGATGTTGAGGTCGGCGAGATAGCCCGGCGCCAGCACGCCACGGTCGTGCCAGCCGACATGCGCGGCATTGCGCTGTGTATAGCCGTGGATCAGCCGCTCGAGCGGCGTCGACAGCCCGGCCTTGTTGCCGCGTGACCAGAGCGCGACAGTGGTGGTCGGGAAGCTGCCGTCGCAGATCGTGCCGCAATGCGCGCCGCCGTCCGATAGGCCATAGAGCACATGGTTGCCGGTCATCATGCCGTGAACATCGTCCAGATTGCCACGTGCATAGTTGATCAGCGGCATGTAGAGCAGGCGCCGTCCGCCTTCTTCCATCAGCGCGTCATAGACGTAGGCCGCCGGATCGACCCCGGCGCGTGCCGCCTCGGCGGCGATCGACTGGCTTTCGTGCGGCTCGTAATCGACCGGATCGGTCATGCGGAACATGCGCGAATAGCCGCGCGTGATGATCGCGATGAACCCCTCGGCGGCATGGAAGCCGGCGTGTTCGGCGAGAATGTCGGCGCGGACCTGCGGGTCGGCAAGCGCGCGGAGACGCTCGTCGATGCTCGCCGCTTGCGACGCGATGCGTCGATAGGTGGGGGATACCACGAAGGGGTTGGTGGTCGAGGCGAAGGACAGGATCGCCCCGATCGGGCGCGGCGCGACTTGCGCGCTGACCGGCAGGCCATCGGCGACCATCGCGTCGATCTCGCGATAGATGCTCTTCCAGCGATCGGGCGCGTCATCGGTCTGCTGCACGGTGAAGGAGACGCGGCGGCCGCTGGTTTGGGCGAGGCGGCGGATCAGCTGGAGCTCGGCGGCGGCGAAATCGTCGTCCGCCGTCAGGTACGCGTCGGAGATCAGCTGAATCACGCCTTTGCCGGTCTGTCGCAGCGCGGCGGCGATGCCGAGCAATTCAGGATCTTCCGCGGTGAGCGTGCCAATGTTGAGCCCGTCCCGGCTGCGGTGCGCATGAGTGCGCGAGGTGGAGAAGCCGAGCGCGCCGGCCTCCATCGCCTCGGCGGTGAGCTGCGCCATGCGGTCGACCTCGCCGGCGGTGGGGCGTTCCATATGGTCGCCGCCGCGATCGCCCATCACATAGGCGCGGAGCGCGGCGTGTGGCATGTGCGCGCCGAGATCCATCGTATATTCGCGCGCGCCCAGCGCATCGAGATAGTCCGGAAAGCTTTCCCAATTCCACGTCAATCCCTCGGCAAGCGCGGTGCCGGGAATGTCCTCGACGCCTTCGAGCAATTGGATCAACCAGTCGTGCTTGTCGGCACGCGCCGGTGCGAAGCCCACGCCGCAATTGCCCATCGCCGCCGAGGTGACGCCGTTGATCGACGAGGGGGCAAGGACATTGTCCCACGAGACCTGGCCGTCATAATGGGTGTGGATGTCGACAAAGCCGGGGGTGACGGCGCAGCCCTCCGCGTCGAGCGTCTCGCGCGCGGGGCCGGTGACGTCACCGACCGCGACGATCTTGTCGCCCTGCACCGCGAGGTTGCCGCGGAAGCGCGGGGCGCCGGTGCCGTCGACGATGGTGCCGTTCTTCACGAGCAGGTCGTACATGGGGGCTCTCCTAATCTGACGCCCGTTGCCTTGAGCGGATCGAGTTTTTCATCTCCGTTCGTCCCGAGCGAAGTCGAGGGACAAGCCCGAAGCGGCACGTACGTGGCCTGTCCCTCGACTATGCTCGGGAAAACGGGGAGGGGTGTGGCGGGAGCCGTGACGTGGTTCATCGCGGCAGCTTCAGGATGCCGGCGGCTTCGTTCGGCGTGGCGACCGGGCGGCCGGCTTTCTCTGCAAGCGCGACCACCTCCTCGATCAGCTCGAGATTGCCCGGCAGACGCTCGCCGCCGAAATCCTCGAGGCCGACGCGGACGTGGCCGCCGCGCTCGATCGCCAGCTGCGCGAGACCGGTTTCGACCACATCGTCGCCGATCGCGGCGACCGCCCAGGGCAGCGTCGAGCCTTCGAGCAGCTCAAGGTAAGCGTCGAGCGCCCGCTCGGTCGGCGGCAGGCCGAAAGTGATCTCGCCTCGCTTGCCATCGAGGAAATTGTAGCGTCCGCCGAAATAGAGCTTCACGAACGCGCCAGCGGGGAGCTTTCCGGCTTTCTCATAGGCCAAAGTGGTGCGCAGCCAGCCGGGTTCGTAGATCGCGATCGCGGGGCCGAGCCGTTCCTGCTCGTGCAACTGAGCGAGCCACGCGATGTCGCGATAGGTGGTGGCGTAGAGAACCGACGCGCCCGGCAGCCCGTCCGGCCCCTGTGTGCCGAGGTTGACCGATCCCGGATCGAACGCGCCCATGCGGACGCCAGCCCGCGCGAGCTGGCGGTAGTGGCCGAAGCGCGCCTCGACGTCGGGGCCGGTGGCCACGGTACCCCACAGGATCGCGTCGGGGCGCTGGGCGAGTATCGGGGCGTAGGCCTCCAGATAGCGATTGGCGGACGCGTCGCCGGTCAGGTCCATGCGTTCGATGTGCGTGTGGACGATGGCGGCGCCGGCATGCATCGCGGCGAGCGCTTCGCTGGTGAGTTCCGCGGGAGTGATCGGCGTGTTGGGGTTGCGGGACTTGGGAGTGGCGCCGTTCAGCGCGGCTTCGATGATCAAAGGTTGCATACGCCTCTCCGTTCGTCCCGAGCGAAGTCGAGGGACGGGTTCCGGGCGAGGGTGCCTCGACGTTGCTCGGCACGAACGGGGAGGAAAGTGGCGCTCATCTCAGGTCCCACTCCGTTCGTACTGAGCTTGTCGAAGTACGGACCACGAGCGATGTCGTGGGGGCACGCCCCCTTCGGCGGAGCTCGGGACAGGCGTCGACAGGCTCAGGGCGAACGGGGGGAGTAAGGCGATCTCGCCCGCGCACGGCGACATCCCGGCCTTGCGGCGGGATCCAACCGTCCCTGCGCACTGTCGTTCGCTCTTCCAGCGGCAGCGTTCGCGGCACCTTGGATCCCGGCGCAAGGCCGGGATGACGGAAGATCGGTGGCGTTGCTCCGATCTACTCGAAGGCTCGGCTAACTGGCTTGCCGTGTCGCCCATCTTACGCCGCGACCGCTTCGGGCGTCGGTGCCGGTTGCCGCCCGCGGATCAGCTTGCCCGGCAGCGCGTCGGTCGCTTCACCATTCCGGTAGATCACCTGCCCCGACTTAATCGTGGCGACATAGCCCGACGCCTTCTGCATCAGCCGCCGCGCGCCGGTCGGCAGGTCGTACACCATATACGGCTTGCCCAGTTCCAGCGCGTCGAAGTCGATCACGTTGACGTCGGCGAGATACCCCGGCGCGAGCAGGCCGCGATCGTGGAGGCCGACCGCTTTCGCCGTGTCGAGCGTCTGCTGCTTCACGGTCTCGGCGAGATCCAGCAACGGCCCGCGGGTGCGGTCTCGGCACCAATGGGTCAGCATGAACGTCGGCAGGCTGACGTCGCAGATCGCGCCGACATGCGCGCCGCCATCGGACAGGCCCGAGAGCGTGTTGGGATTGGTGATCATCGCATGGACGTTGTCGAGATTGCCCTCGACGTAATTGTGCATCGGGAAGAACAGGAACGCGCGGCCCTCATCCTCGAGCAAAGCGTCATAGACGAGTTCGTCGGGGTGGACTCCCTGCCGCTCGGCCTCGGCAGCGAGGCTGGTTGCGGGATCGGGCTCGTAATCGACGCGCTCGCCGATGCGGAACATCTTGTGCTGCGCGCCGGCGACCGAGTTGACGAAGGGGTGGTCCTTCTCGGGCATCTCGGCGATCAGCCGCGCGCGATAGTCGGGGTCGCGCATCCGAGCGACCTTCTGGTCGAGCGGCAGGTCGGCGATCTCGCGATAGCTCGGCCGGCTGATGAAGGGGTGGACCGAACCTTGTAGGCCAAGCATCAGCCCGACCGGGCGGCCGGCGATCTGCGCCTTGAGCGGATATCCCTCGGCAACCGAGGCATCGAGTCGCTCGGTCAGTTGGCGCCACTGGTTGGGGACGACATCGGCCTGGACCATCGAGAAGCTCAGCGGCTGGCCGGAAATCTTCGTCAGGTCGCGCACGAGGCTGAACTCCTCGTCCATTTCCTGGAAATCGGACACCCATTGCAGCACGCCGGTGCCGGCATCGGCGATGCCGCGGGCGATCGCCTCCATTTCCTCGCGCGCGGCGCGCACGGTGGGGGTGAGGTCGCCGTCGGCGGTGCGGTGAACCATCGTGCGGGTGGTGGAGAAGCCGAGCGCGCCGTCACGCAGCGCTTCCGCCGTCAGCCGGCGCATTTCCTCATTCTCTTCCGGCGTGGCGGGATCGCGGTTCGCGCCGCGTTCGCCCATCACATAAACGCGCAGCGCGCCGTGCGGCACCTGCACCGCGACGTCGATGTCGTGCGGCAGCTTGTCGACCGCGTCCATATATTCGCCGAAGCTTTCCCACTGCCACGATAGCCCTTCGTGAAGCGCGGCGCCGGGGATGTCCTCCACACCCTCCATCAGGCGGATCAGCGTGTCGTGATCCTGCGGGCGGACCGGCGCGAAGCCGACGCCGCAATTTCCGACGACAACGGTGGTGGCGCCGAGCGTCGAGGAGGGATCCATGCGCGAGGCCCAGGTGATCTGGCCGTCATAATGGGTGTGGATATCGACCCAGCCGGGAGTGACGAGCTTGCCGCTGGCGTCGATCTCCTGCTTGCCGCCGCCGCTGACGGTGCCGATTGCGGCGATTCGACCGCCCTGAATCGCGACGTCGCCGCGATAGGGGGCGCCGCCCGAGCCGTCGACGATCGTGCCGCCCCTGATCACCAGGTCGTACATCGCACCTCTCCATATGTCTTTTGCCGCGATGGTGACTTCTGCGATGGCGTGAGGCAAGGAGATTCGAACAACTGACTTAGGAGCGGGTGATGGCGACACGGGCGTTGGAGCGGGTGAGCGACAGCGATACGTTGGAGGCGCTGCTGCGCGAGCGGCGTTCGGTACGGGGCTTCCGGCCCGATCCGGTGCCCGCCGATCTTCTGGAGCGCGTGATGGACATGGCACAGCTCGCCCCGTCGAACTGCAACGTCCAGCCGTGGACTGCGCATGTCGTGTCGGGCGAGGCGGCGGAGCGAATGCGAACGGTGCTGCACGACGCGGCGAAGAGCGGCACCAAGATGACGCCGGACTTCCCGCTGACCGGTGCCTATCCGGGCCACTATCGCGGGCGGCAGATCGATGCGGCGAAATCGTTGTTCGCCGCCACCAACGTGGCGCGCGACGACGTGCCGGCGCGGACCGAATCGTTCCTGCGCAACTTCCGCTTCTTCGATGCGCCGCATGCGATGTTCCTGTTCATCCCGGCCTGGGCGGGAATGCGCGAAGCGGCGGATTGCGGGATGTACGCGCAATCCTTCATGCTAGCGCTGACCGCCAATGGCCTGGCGTCCTGCGCGCAAGGGGCGCTTAGCCATCATGCCGAGATCGTGCACCGCGAGCTTGGCGTGGGGGAGGACCAGAAGCTGCTGTTCGGGATCGCCTTCGGTTACGAGGATGCCGCGCATCCGGCCAACGCGGCGCGGACGGTGCGCGACAAGGATCACGTGCTGCACGGGTGAACGGCGCATACACCGGTACCTTCGTCATTCCCGCGAAGACGGGAATCCATAGACGCTGACGTCGGTTGCTCTCGCGAGACCTGCGCGTATGGATCCCCGCCTCCGCGGGGATGACGAGCGAGAAAAGAGCTGTCTCTCCGCCAAACGCTTCCCCCGTACTCCACAAGCGACTATGGCCAGTTCCCATCCGATGACCCAAGCGTCGCCCCTTCTGCCGCCAGCCGACTGGCGCGATTTCCTTGCGCTCACCAAGCCGCGCGTGCTGACGCTTGTTGTCTTCACGGGGCTGTGCGGGATGCTGGCCGCCCCGGTGCCGATCCATCCGGTGCTTGGCTTCACCGCAATCCTGTGCATCGCGCTGGGTGCAGGCGCGGCGGGGACGCTCAACCAGTGGTATGAGGCGGATCTGGATGCGCTGATGAAGCGCACCGCTGGGCGGCCGCTGCCGGCGGGGCGAATGGAGAAGCAATCCGCGCTGCATTTCGGCGTGGGGCTAGGCGCATTCTCGGTCATTCTGATGGGGCTGGCGCTGAACTATGCCGCCGCCGCTATTCTGGCCGTGTCGATCCTGTTCTACGTGCTGATCTACACCGTGTGGCTGAAGCGGCGGACGCCGCAAAACATCGTCATCGGCGGGGCGGCGGGGGCGTTTCCGCCGCTGATTGGCTGGGCTGCTGCGACGGGCGAAGTGGCGGCGCTGCCCGTGCTATTGTTCATGTTCGTGTTTCTATGGACACCGCCGCATTTCTGGGCGCTCGCGCTGTTCGTGAAGACCGATTATGCCAATGCCGGCGTGCCGATGCTGCCGGTTGTGGCCGGCGAGAAGGTGACGCGGCGGCAGATCGGGCTGTACACCATCCCGATGGCGTTGGCCGCCGTGGCGCCGTGGCCGTTGGGGCTCACGGGTGTGATCTACGGCTTAGTGTCGCTCGCGATGACGGCATGGTTCGGGTGGCTGGCGTTGCGCGTCGCGACTCGTACGACGGGCGCGGACGATGCGATGCTGCCCGAAAAAGCCCTGTTCAAATATTCGATCCTGTATCTTTTCGTGGTGTTCGGCGCGCTGGTCGTCGATCGGTGGGTAGCATGATGAACGATGATCGCGATCTTGTGCGTCGGCGACAGAAGAGCCGTGCGGTGGTTACGGCGGTGCTATTAGGGGCGTTCGTGATCCTGGTGTTCGCGATCTCAATCGTGAAGATCCAGCAAGGGCTGACATCCAGATGATCCGCGTCTTTTCCGGCAATCAGCGCGTCGCCGCACTTGCGGTGCTGGGCATCTGCTTGATGACTGGGCTCGCGTTCGCCAGCGTGCCGCTTTACCGCATGTTCTGCCAGGTGACCGGCTTTGCCGGGACTACACAGCGCGGGCTGACGGCGCCCGGCGCGGTCGGCGGCCAGATCAAGGTCGATTTCGACGCAAACACCAACGCACGCCTGCCGTGGCGCTTCGCTCCAGAGCAGACGAGCCACACGGTGGCGATCGGCGCGCGCACCATGGCCTTCTTCAACGCCACCAACCGCGCCGCCGTGCCCGTCACCGGCACCGCTACGTTCAACGTGACGCCGCTGCACGCGGGCAAATATTTCACCAAGATCGAATGTTTCTGCTTCACGCAACAGACGCTGAAGCCTGGCGAGTCGATCCGTATGCCGGTGATCTACTTTGTCGATCCGAAAATCCTTGATGATCCCGACGCGCGCGATATCGACACCATCACGCTCAGCTACACGTTTTACCCGGTAGATTCGGACAAGACGGCGAGCTAAGCGAGGCAAAATAGCGTATCTACAGGGGAGCCCGATGGCCGGCGCCAAGAACCACGATTACCATATCCTGCCGCCGGATCCCTGGCCGCTGATCAGTTCCTTCTCGGCGCTGGCGATGGCGGCGGGCGGCATCATGTGGATGCACGGCAGCCATGTCGATAAGCCCAACGGCGGCGGCTGGCTGTTCTTGGCTGGCCTTGCGGCGGTGCTGTTCTCGATGTTCAGCTGGTGGCGCAACGTGATTCGCGAAGGGCGCGCAGGCGATCACACGCCGGTGGTCCAGCTTCACTTCCGTTACGGCATGATCCTGTTCATCGCTTCGGAAGTGATGTTTTTCGTCGGCTGGTTCTGGGCCTATTTCGACTTTGCGCTGTTCCCCGACGCGATCGCGTTCGTCGATGGCGCCGTTGAGCGCGCGACTGAGGGTGCAGCGTTGGTGGCGCAATGGCCGCCCAAGGGCCTTGAAGTCATCAACGCCTTTGAACTGCCGCTGCTCAACACGCTGATCCTGCTGCTGTCGGGCACCACGGTGACCTGGGCACACCATGCCTTGATCCACAACCAGCGTGGCGGCGAAAAGCGCGGCCTGTGGGGGGCGCTGGGCGTCGGTGATCGCGACGGCGTGCTGAAGGGCCTGTGGCTGACGATCCTGCTCGGCCTGCTGTTCAGCGGCATCCAGGCCTATGAGTACATGCACGCGCCGTTCCCGTTCAAGGGCAACAATTATGGCGCGTCTTTCTTCATGGCGACTGGCTTCCACGGTTTCCATGTGATCGTTGGCACGATCTTCCTGATCGTCTGCTTGATGCGCGCCTATAAGGGTGATTTCACCCCGAAGGGCCATTTCGGCTTCGAGGCGGCGGCCTGGTATTGGCACTTCGTCGATGTGGTGTGGCTGTTCCTGTTCGTCTCCATCTACATCTGGGGCGGCTGGGGCGCGCCGGTGCACGGCGGCTGACGCTGACGTCGAAAACGACGGTAATGGCGGGCGCGGTTCCTCTGGAGCCGCGCCCGTCGGCTTTTGGGGAGATGCGCGGATGAGGCGCTGGCCGCTTGTGCCGACGGTGATCGTCGGGATCTGCGTTGCGGTGATGATCGGGCTGGGGCTGTGGCAGTTGCTGGTGCGACTGCCCGAGAAGGAGGCGCAACTGGCGCAACTCGCCGGCAATCCGGCGCGCCCGCCGGTGGCGTTTCCCTCCGTGCCTGATGACCGACTGCTGTTCCGGCGCACCTCGGCCATGTGCCGGGAGGTCGGGGGCATCACGCGGGCGGGTGCCGGCAACGCCGGCTATCGGCTGATCGCCAACTGCCGAGCCGGCGCCGAAGGGCCTGGAATAAAGGTGCAACTCGGCACCACACGCGATCCGACAAAAATGGTGCGCTGGAGCGGTGGCGCGGTGAGTGGCTGGATCAGCCACGCGCCCGATGCGACACCGATGATCGCCAAGCTGTTTAGCCATGTGCCGCAGCCGATGCTGCTGGTGGCAGATCAGCCCGCACCGGGGCTCGAGGCGAACACGCGGCCGGATATCGGATTGGTGCCCAACAACCACCTTGCCTATGCCGGCCAGTGGTTCTTTTTCGCGCTCGTGGCAGCGGTGATCTTTGTCATCGCAGTGCGGCGGCGGCACGCCGCTCCCGCGTCGCGCCGGACTTGATCCGCGGTCCCGCTTGTTCTTCTGACGGCGGGGCAAGGCAGCGGGTCCGGGTCAAGCCCAGGTGATGAGAGATAGTTGTGTCAGCCACCATGCCCCGCTAACCGGCACGTCCATGCGCTACATCAGCACCCGCGGGGTTGCCCCGACGCTCGACTTCCGCGGCGCGACGCTGGCCGGGCTGGCGTCGGATGGCGGCCTTTACGTGCCCGAACAATGGCCGACGCTGTCGCGGGACGAGATCGCGAGCCTCGCCGGGCTGTCCTATCCCGAAACGGCAGTGGCGGTGATGCGGCCTTTCGTGGGCGATTCGTTAACGCGCGAGGAACTACGCGCGCTTTGCGAACAGGCGTATGGCCGCTTCGCGCACGCGGCGGTAACGCCGCTCAAGCAGCTCGACCACGATCATTGGCTGCTGGAGCTGTTCCACGGACCGACACTGGCGTTCAAGGATGTGGCACTGCAGCTGCTCGGGCTGTTGTTCGAACGCTTCCTGACCGGCGACACGGAAGGGCCGCTGACGATCGTTGGGGCGACCAGCGGGGATACCGGATCGGCGGCGATCGATGCGGTGGCAGGTCGCGCGGGGATCGACATCTTCATGCTTCATCCCGCCGGCCGGGTGAGCGACGTGCAACGCCGACAAATGACCACGGTGCTCGCGCCCAACGTCCACAACATCGCCATTCGTGGTGATTTCGACACGGCGCAGGCGCTGGTGAAGGCGATGTTCAACGATCCCGGCTTCTCGGGTCGGTTCCGGCTCAGCGCGGTAAATTCGATCAACTGGGCGCGGTTGATGGCGCAGGTGGTCTATTACTTTTACTCGGCGGTACGGCTGGGGGCACCCGAGCGGGCGATCGCCTTCAGCGTGCCGACGGGCAATTTCGGCGACGTCTTCGCAGGCTATGTCGCGGCAAAGATGGGACTGCCGGTTGCCAAGCTGATCGTCGCCACCAACGTCAATGACATCCTCCACCGCGCGCTGTCGGCTGGCGATTATTCGTCGGCGACGGTGGTGCCGACCGCGACGCCGTCGATGGACATCCAGGTGTCGTCGAATTTCGAGCGACTATTGTTCGATCTGGGCGGGCGCGATGGCGTGGCGCTGGCCACGCAGATGCAGGGCTTTGAAGCGTCAAAGGCGATGCGGCTCACCAACCTCCAGCATGAAGGCGCGGCGTCGCTGCTGACCAGCGCGAGCATCGATGCCGACGGCATGGCGCTGGCGATGCGCTGGGCGCAGGAGCAGGCAAACGAAGTGATTGACCCGCATACCGCCATCGCGCTTGCGGCTGCGCGGGAGGCGGCGGTGGACGCGCCGATGGTGACGCTGGCGACGGCGCATCCGGCCAAGTTCCCGGAAGCGGTGGAGCGCGCAACGGGGATGAGCCCGGCGCTGCCGGGCCGGGTAGGCGACCTGTTCGAGCGCCAGGAGGTGTTCGATACGCTGGACGCTACTTTTGGCGCGGTGAGCGACTATATTGCGGAACGCGCCACGCCCAGGGGCTAGCGCGTATCCTCTCACCCGTTCGCCTTGAGCTTGTCAAAGGACGTGTCATGTGCGGTGCCGCCTAGGGCACGTGCTTCGACAGGCTCAGCACGAACGGTCGTTGTGCAGCACCTTCTATCCGAGACCTGACATGCCATCCCCCCGCCGCACCTTCGCGATCATCTCGCACCCCGACGCCGGCAAGACGACGCTGACCGAAAAGCTCCTCTACGTCGGCGGCGCGATCCATCTCGCCGGCGAGGTGAAGGCGCGCGGGGCCAACCGGCGCGCGCGATCGGACTGGATGAAGATCGAGCAGCAGCGCGGCATCTCGGTCACATCGTCGGTGATGACGTTCGAGAAGGACGGCGTGTTCTTCAACCTGCTCGACACGCCGGGCCACGAGGATTTCAGCGAGGACACCTATCGCACGCTGACCGCGGTCGATTCGGCCGTGATGGTGATCGACGCGGCGCGCGGGATCGAGGCGCAGACGCGCAAGCTGTTCGAGGTGTGCCGCCTCAGGAACGTGCCGATCATCACCTTCGTCAACAAGGTCGATCGCGAAGGCCGGCCTGTGTTCGAGCTGCTCGACGAGATCGCCGACGTGCTGGCGCTTGACGTGTGCCCGATGAGCTGGCCGGTCGGCATGGGCGGCACGTTTGAGGGGATCCTCGACCTGGCCACCAACCGCATCAGCCGGCCCGATGGTGACAGTCGCACGTTCCAAGGCCGCACCGAAGACGCACCGCAACTGCCCGCCGACGTCGCGGAAGAGATCGAGCTGGCCCAGGCCGGCTACGCGTCGTTCGATGCCGAGGCGTATCGCGCGGGTGACCTGACGCCGGTATATTTCGGCTCCGCGCTGAAGGATTTCGGCCCCGCCGAGCTGATCGCCGCCCTCGCCGAGTTCGCTCCCCCACCACGCCCGCAACCAGCTGAGCCGGCACCAGTGCAGCCGGACGAGAAGGACGTCACCGGCTTCGTCTTCAAGGTGCAGGCCAACATGGACCCGCAGCACCGCGACCGGATCGCGTTCATGCGGCTGTGCTCGGGCACGTTCAAGCGCGGCATGAAACTGACGCCGACCGGCCATGGCAAGCCGATCGCGGTGCATTCGCCGATCCTGTTCTTCGCGCAGGATCGCGAGATCGCCGACGAGGCGTTTCCGGGCGACATCATCGGCATCCCCAACCATGGCACGCTGCGGGTTGGGGATACGCTGAGCGAGAAGCCGGGCGTGCGGATTACCGGCCTCCCAAACTTCGCGCCGGAAATCCTGCGCCGCGTGGCGTTGAAGGATCCCACCAAGACCAAGCAGTTGCGCAAGGCGCTTGACGATCTGTCTGAAGAAGGCGTGATCCAGGTTTTCTATCCGGAGATCGGATCGAACTGGATCATCGGCGTGGTCGGGCAGCTCCAGCTCGACGTCCTGCTGTCGCGGCTGGAGGCGGAATATAAGGTCGGCGCGAACCTCGAAGCATCGCCCTTCGACACCGCGCGGTGGATTTCCGCGAGCGATCCGGCGGCGTTGAAGGAGTTCATGGACCTGAACCGCAGTGCCTTGGCCAAGGATCGCGACGGCAACCCGGTGTTCCTGGCGAAGAGCGCGTGGGAGGTCGGCTATATCGCCGATCGCTACAGCAAAGTGACGTTCGCGGCGACGCGGGAGCGCTGAGGGCGGCGAGCGGGCACACCACGCTCGTTCGTCCTGAGCTTGTCAAAGGACATGCAACAGGCGCTGCGGTCCCGGCACGCGCTTCGACAGGCTCAGCACGAACGGGGGAGGGGACGCACGCGCCCGACTCTGCTAGAGGACACGAATGGCCGAACGCTTTGAACGACATCGCCAGCCGTGGCGCCCCGACGAGATCCAGAAGCTGCACATGCTGGCCAAGAAGGGCATGGCGCTGAAGGCGATCGCCAAGGCGCTGACCCGTAGCGAGGAGTCGGTGAAGGAGCAGGCGAAGAAGGACGGGCTGTCGATCGCCAAGCTGCACTGAGCGAGCAATGAAGAATTATGACGCGATCGTGCTGGGGGCCGGCGCGGCGGGCCTGATGTGCGCCGCGGTCGCTGGGCAGCGCGGCAAGCGCGTGCTGGTGATCGACCATGCCGAGAAAGCGGGAAAGAAGATCCTGATTTCCGGCGGGGGGCGGTGCAATTTCACCAACACCGGCACCGCGCCCGATCGCTTCCTGTCGGCCAACCCGCATTTCGCCCGCTCGGCGCTGGCGCGCTACACGCCCGCGGACTTCCTCGGGCTGGTCGAGCGACATGGGATCGCCTGGCACGAGAAGACGCTGGGGCAGCTGTTCTGCGACGGCAGCGCGCGGCAGATCGTGGCCATGCTGCTCGATGAGTGCGACAAAGGGGCGGTGGATTTCGCTTTCGGGCGGCCGGTCGGCGCGGTGGATCATGCCGACGGGCGATTTCGAATTGGCGACGCGCACGCGCCGGCGCTGGTGATCGCGACGGGCGGGCCGTCGATCCCCAAAATGGGGGCGAGCGGCTTTGCCTATGATCTCGCGCGGCATTTCGGGCTGAAGGTGGTTGAGCCGCGGCCCGCATTGGTGCCGCTGACGCTGGGGGGCGACGATCCGTTTCGTGCGCTGGCCGGGGTTGCGACCGGGGTGGTGGCACGCGCGGGCAAAGCGGCGTTTCGGGGGGCGATGCTGTTCACGCATCGTGGGCTGTCCGGGCCGGCGGTGTTGCAGGTTTCGTCTTACTGGCGGCATGGCGAGCCGATCGTGGTCGATCTGCTGCCCGGTCGCGATGAGGGCTGGCTGCGCGATGCCAAGCGGGCGACGCCGCGGGCGAGTGTCGGCAAGCTGCTGGCAGGCGCAGTGCCGCAGCGGCTCGGCGAGGCGCTGACTGGCGCATTGGGGCTTAGCGGCGAACTGGCGAACCTGCCCGATGCGAAGCTCGCCGCGGCGGAGCGGGCGCTGGCGGAGTGGCGCTTCCTGCCCAGCGGCAGCGAGGGGTTCGCCAAGGCCGAGGTGACGGTAGGCGGCATCTCCACGGCGGAGCTTTCGTCGCAGACCATGGAAGCGAAGAAAGTGCCGGGGCTGTATGTGGTCGGCGAGGCGGTGGACGTTACCGGCTGGCTTGGCGGATATAATTTCCAATGGGCCTGGGCGAGCGGCTGGGCGGCGGCGCAGGCGCTTTGAAGCGTGCCGCCCTTACCATCATCACACCACGGATCGTGCGGCAGGCGCCGCGCGTATTGCTCCCACCATACACCATCGGCTAGACCGATCGGCAGCTATCCCGGGAAAATATAATGAAGCTGGTTCGCGGCGCGTGGAAATTGCTGGTCGGCATTAAGGACGCGCTGGTTCTTGTCGCCATGCTGTTGTTCTTCGGCCTGTTGTTTGCCGCGCTCAACAGCCGGCCGAGTGCGCCGACGATCAAGGACGGCGCATTGGTGCTCGATTTTGATGGGCCGATCGTGGAGCAGCCAGAGGAGGTGCCGCCGCTGGCGTTCGTCAGCGGGCAGGAGATTGGCCGCCAGTATCGGCTGCGTGACGTGGTACGCGCCATCGACACGGCGAAGGACGATGCGCGAGTCAAGGCGATCGTGCTCGATCTCGATCGCTTCGGCGGGGCTTATCCGGCGACGCTGGGTGAAGTGGCGGACGCACTGATGCGGGCGCGGCAGGCGGGCAAGCCGGTGCTGGCCTATGCCACCGGCTATACCGATGGTGGATACCGGCTGGCCGCCGCGGCGAGCGAGATCTGGATGGATCCGCTGGGCGGCACGTTCTTCAGCGGCCCGGGCGGAAGCCGGCTTTACTACAAAGGGCTGATCGACAAGCTGGGCGTCAACACGCACGTTTATCGCGTCGGCAAGTTCAAGTCGGCGGTGGAGCCGTACACGCGCACGGACGAGAGCCCGGAATCGCGCGAGGCCTCGCAAGCGCTGTACGGCACCTTGTTCGGCCAGTGGAAGGAAGCGATCGCGCGCAGCCGGCCCAAAGCGCGGATTGCTGATTGGCTGGTGCAGCCGGCGCAAGTGGTTCAGGCGGCGGGCGGCAATCTGAGCAAGGCAAATCTGTCGTCCGGCATCGTCGATAAGCTGGGCGACCGGATCGCATTCGGCCGGCGCGTGGCGGAACTTGCCGGCACCAACGACAGCAAGCCAGCTGGTTGGTTCAACCGCATCCCTTATCACGCTTACGTCGCCGCCAATCCGATTGCGGACAAGGGTGAGATCGGCGTGGTGACGGTCGCCGGCGAGATCGTCGACGGCAAGGCCGGGCCAGGCACCGCGGCGGGCGACACGATCGCCAAATATATTCTGGACGGGCTCGCCGAGAAGAAGCTGAAGGCCCTGGTGCTGCGCGTCGATTCGCCGGGCGGATCGGTGATGGCGTCCGAGCGGATCCGGCTGGCGGTGATGGAGGCGAAACGGCGCGGGCTGCCGATCGTCGTCTCAATGGGCGGGCTGGCGGCCTCTGGCGGCTATTGGGTATCGACCCCGGCCGACGTGATCTTTGCCGAGCCGTCGACGATCACCGGGTCGATCGGCATCTTCGGCATCCTGCCCAGCTTTGAGAATACGCTGGCCAAGATCGGCATCACCAGCGATGGCGTGAAGCTGACGCCGCTCGCGGGGCAGCCGGATTTCGCCGGCGGCTTCAATGCCGAGACCGATGCCGTAATTCAGGCGACGATCGAGCATGGCTATGCCCAGTTCCTGTCGCGGGTCGCGCAATCGCGCAAGCTGCCGGTGGCGCGCGTCCACGAGATCGCGCAAGGCCGCGTCTGGGACGGCGGCACCGCGCGGCAGATCGGGCTGGTCGATCGCTTCGGCACACTGGACGAGGCGATCAAGGAAGCGGCGCGACGCGCAAAGCTGGATCCGGCAACCGCCAAGCCGGTGTATCTGGAAAAGAAGCCGACCTGGGCAGCGCAGATCGCGCAGCAAATCGGAAACCGTGAGGAAGAGGACGCTGGCGCGCCGGGCGGTGCCCTGGCGCGGATCGCCGCCGAACAGCGCCAGATGCTGGCGCGGGCGGCGGGTGACGTGCGGCGGCTGGCACTGGGCGGCAGCGTGCAGGCGCGGTGCCTGGAGTGCGGCGCCCTGGGGCCGAGCAGGGCGACTGCGGACGACCAGCGGCTGTTCGCGGTGCTCCTGGCGCGGGTCGGGCTGTGATGTTGCTTGCGGCGCTGCTGGCGCAGGCGGCAGTGCCGGCACCGGCCGCGCCTGGGGTGCAGCCTGCATCGCCACGAACGCTGACGGGGCGCTTCGCATGTGAAGCCGTGGTTTATGAGGTGCAGGTGACCGCGGCGCCGCTGGTGGGGACGGGCGTTGTGCTTGATCGTCTGGTGGTCGACGGCAAGGCGGTTGATGCCGGATCACTGGCGGAAGCGCGGCGGATGGCGGTGCGGCTTTCCGATGTGCAATCAATGGACGTGCGCTGCCGGGCTGACGGAGCCGGCGAGCTTAGCATCTATGGAACGCAGGTCGCGGCAGGGGCGGCGCCGCGACGTGCGCGGCTGCGCGGGTTGTTGCAGGGCGCTGGCGTGAGCGGGTTGGCGATGGCCGTAGCGCGCTGATTGTTGTTGCTTGCCTCCTGTTTGGCGGGAGCGGCAATGTTCAGGATCTGCTTCAGGGGAAGAGGGCCGGGGTCTCACCGAGTACTGGGCGCATGGTTAGGCTCCGGCCTCGAACGCGGGCAGGCGCTATCGTCGCCCGCGATAGGCGGGGAGATGAATCTTCCAGCGGATCGCTGCGGCTCGGAGCGCGAAGCCGGCGGTCGCGGCGATGATGGCCGCGATCGCGCTGGGCAGCGCGAGAAGTGTCAGGCCGACGTATAGCGCTGAGGCGAGCGCGGCGGCGGTCACGTAAAGTTCCGGGCGCATCAGGATCGACGGCTCGCCGGCGAGGACGTCGCGGATGATGCCGCCGACACAGGCCGAGACCACCCCCATCACAAAGGCAGGCACGGGTGGCACGCCATAGCCAAGCGCCTTAGCGGCGCCATAAACGGCATAGGCGGCAAGGCCGACCGCATCGAACCAGTCGAGCGCCTTGCCGTTCCACCAGCGTTCCGGCGTGACCCAGATCACCAGCGCAATGGCAAAGCAAACCGCCGCCGCGCGGCTGTCAATGATCCAGAAAACGGGCGCGCCGATCAGCAAATCGCGAGTCGTGCCGCCGCCCACCCCGGTGACCAGAGCGAAGAAGATCAGCGTGACCATCGTCTGCGCACGGCGCGCGGCGGCTAACGCGCCCGAAGCGGCGAACACGGCCAGCCCGGCCAGGTCGAGCCAGGGTGCGAAGGCGGGAAGGAGATCGACGGGGGGCATTTGGCGGGGCTATCAGATGCCCGGGCTGGCGGGGAGAGGGGGGGAGAGAGGATCCGGGTCAAGTCGGCCGTGACAGCGGATGCAAGCGGTGGGCTTAATCGTCCCGCCAGCGCTCTACCGCGGCTTCGTACTCGTCGCGGGCCTTGATGCGCGCCTTGTCCAGCCGGGTGCGCTCCTCAGCTTGCATCTTGTCCAACGCTCGGCGTCTGGCGGCGAGGGTCTGTTCCTCGCGCTTCAGGGCGGCGCGTTCCTCCGCCTGGCGGGCTTCCGCGGCTTCGAGCGCGGCTTCGGCCTTGTCGAGGGCGGTGCGGTTCGGTCTGGGAGCGGGCTTCGGGGCAGGAGTTGGTGTGGCTTTGCGTCGGCTCACCTTGGTCGCGGTGGGCAGGGCATCGGCCATGGTGCGGGCGACGCGGATCACGTCGCCGGGATGTGCCAATGGTTCGCGCATCAACTCGGGATCAGTCACTTGCTCGGCAAGGCCGCGGGCGAAGAGATTGGCGTCGCTGCCCCAGGCGGCGAGCGCCGCCTTTTGGCTCGGGGCGGCGACATAGGCGTCGTGGAACCCGGCGGGGGTGCGGAAGACCTTGAGCTTCGCCATGCACCGGCTTGTCGTGGCTGGGCACGGGCGGCGCAAGCGCTGTCTCGACACCGCCATATCCGCCGCCTATCGCACCGATGAAATAGGAATTCTTTTTTTGGGGGGAAGTATGCCGATAGCCAGCAAGGTGCTCGATCGCGTCCTGGTGCTCGAAATGGTGCGCGTGACGGAGGCGGCGGCGATCGGCGCTTCCACGCTGATCGGCCGCGGCGACGAGAAGGCCGCCGATGCCGCCGCCGTCGAGGCGATGCGCGAGGCACTGAACGGGCTGGAGATCGACGGCACGGTGGTGATCGGCGAAGGCGAGCGCGACGAGGCGCCGATGCTGTATATCGGTGAAAAGGTCGGATCCGCGCAGGGCACGGGCCCCAAGATCGACATTGCGCTCGATCCGCTGGAGGGCACCACGATCTGCGCCAAGGCCGGGCCGAACAGCCTTGCCGTACTGGCGATCGGCGAGGAAGGCTGCCTGCTCAACGCGCCGGACGTTTATATGGAAAAGTTGGCGGTGGGGCCGGGGCTGCCCGCTGGCGTGATCGATCTCGACAAGTCACCGACCGAAAATGTGAAGGCGATTGCGGCTGCCAAGGGCGTCGAGCCGCATGAGATCATTGCTTGCGTCCTCGATCGGCCACGCCACGAGAAATTGATCGCGGAACTGCGCTCGATCGGCTGCGGCGTGGTGCTGATCGGCGACGGCGACGTGGCAGGCGTGATCGCGACGTCGGATCCGGACACCACCATCGATGTCTATATGGGATCGGGCGGGGCCCCGGAGGGCGTGCTGGCCTGTGCGGCGCTGCGCTGCGTCGGCGGGCAGTTCAAGGGACGGCTGTTGTTCCGCAACGAAGACGAGCGCGCACGCGCCCGCAAGTGGGGCATCACCGATCTCGACAAGCAGTATGACCTCAAGGAACTGGCCAAGGGCGACTGCATCTTTGCGGCGACCGGCGTTACCGACGGATCGCTGCTGGCAGGCGTGAAGCGCCGCGGCAAGACCATGACCACCGAAAGCGTGGTGATGCGCGCATCGTCTGGCACGGTGCGCTGGGTAAAGGGCGAGCACCGGCTGGACCGGTAACGCTCGCCTATGACGCCGACTGAATGAGCGACGCATGGTGATGCTGGCGGGGGCGCTGCTCATCGCGGCGCTCGCCATGCTGGCGCATGGTTGGCGTCGACGAAGCCTGGCGGCGCGGATCGCCGGTGCGGTGCGCGGTGGATCGCGATCACGGCCGCGCGCGTCGCTTGGCTGGGCCGCCGGCATCGCGACGATGTATGGGGCCACTTCGCTCGCGGCGCTGGCGCTGCTCGGGCGGCTGGACGCGCTAGCGGCGCTGCCCCAGGAGCTGCGGCAGGCGCGTGATGCGCTTGGCATCGCACCGATTCCTATTTCGGCGATCCGCGATCTGGCGCTGCCGATTGCGGGCGGTTTCGTAGGCGGCGTCTTGCTGGTCGCGCTGTTGCTCAGGCGCGGGTGGCGGATCGGGCCGCGCTATCGATCACCGGCAATTGCGGGGACGCCAGCGGAAGCGGGTGCGGCGCTGATGCTCGCGGTCGCCGCGGGGGTCAGCGAGGAGTTGTTCTTTCGGCTGCTCGTGCCGCTGCTTGCCGCGCTGGTGTTCGGCAACGGGGTGGCAGGATGCGTGCTGGCTTGGGCGCTGTTCGCGCTGGCGCATCGCTATCAGGGGCGCGGCGGCATGGCGGCCGTAGCGCTGGTCGGCGCGGCGCTGGCGTGGATTTATCTTGCGACCGGCCTCTTGTGGCTGGTGATCGCGCTGCACGTGCTGGTGGATGCGAATTCGCTGGTGGTGCGGCCGTGGCTGGAGCGGCGGTTTTCCCGTAAGCGGGACCAGCGTTAACGGTTTCCCGTATACGTCACCCCGGGCTCGACCCGGAGTGACGAAGGAAATAAGAGAAGCCGCCTTACTTGCTGCGTTCGACCTGCTCGAAGTCGAGCTCGACCGGCGTGGCGCGGCCGAAGATCGACACCGAAACCTTGACCTTCGACTTGTCGAAATCGAGCTCCTCGACAGTGCCGTTGAAGCTCGCGAACGGGCCGTCGAGCACCTTGACCGAATCGCCGATCTCGAAATCGACCTTGATCTTGGTCTTGGGCGCGGCGGCGGCCTCTTCCTTGCTGTTGAGCATGCGCGACGCCTCGGCCTCGCTGACCGCCTGCGGCTTGCCCGACGAGCCCAGGAAGCCGGTCACCTTGGGAGTGTTCTTGACGAGGTGATAGACCTGGTCGGTCATTTCGAGCTTGGCGAGCACATAGCCCGGCATAAACTTGCGCTCGACCTGGATCTTCTTGCCGCGGCGCGCTTCCTGCACCGTTTCGGTCGGCACTTCGATGCGCTCGACCAATTGCTCGAGGCCCATGCGGGTCGCCTCGGCCATGATCGCGTCGCGGACCTTGCCCTCGAAACCCGAATAAGCGTGGATGATGTACCAGCGTGCCATTGGGGACGCGTCCTTTTCTTTACTTGGCCAGGCTGAGCAGGGCGTTCACGATGGCGTTGAACATCGTGTCGACGCCGAGAAAGAAGAGCGCCAGGATCGTTGTCATGATCATCACCATGATGCCGGTCATGATCGTTTCACGCCGGGTCGGCCAGACGACCTTCTTGGTCTCGGCGCGAACCTGGTTGATGAATTCGATCGGGGACGTCTTTGCCACGTGCCTTGCCTTTTATTCGTTGAACCCGCGAGCGGGGCATAAGCTCTCTACCGCCTTCCCCGGTGAGGGAAACGGTGGAAGGGCCGTCCGCGCTGTCGGATGCGACCGGCGAGATAGCGCTGCACCGAGGCAAGAGCAAGGGCGCAAAGGGGAACGGGAGTGGGTGCGCGCCGCCAAGCCGCACGAGGCTGCCGATTTTCTTACCAGATTGCGCACATTCCGCCACTGGAAAGTAGTGGTATTTTCAGAATGAGCAGCGTAGCTCTTTGCATCTCAACGGCGGCCGGCACGAAGGCGTTGAACGCCGGCTCGTGCATCGAGATCATCTTCTGCGGATGTCCCGAGCCGTACGCCGGAACGGCGACATCGAGGCTCTCGTCGCGCGGTTCACGCCTCGCGGCCTCCGCCGCGAGGTCCGACTTCATATCGTCCAATGCGCCGTGGCGAAGATCACCTCCTTCAGTTTAAAGTCGAGCGCGAGGGCGGTGCGGCAGTCGCATGATGACATCGCGTGTCAGGCTCTTGTCGATGGCTCGGCATTGGATGCCGACCCCATGCTGGGATCGGCGTTCCTGTAGCCGAGGATGTGGATGCAGCCCTGGGAACGATCCCCTCCCGCGTGCAGGAAGCTCAGGCTCGGAAGCCATGTGTCGATATCCTGTGACGGTAGGTGGGACGGAGGCCTTGCGGAGCGGCGCAGGATCAGGCCTGTGCCTTTACCGGGAGCCGGAACGGCGCTCCCAGGCGATTGAAGGCGTTCATGGCCGCGATCGCGATGGTGAGATCGACCAAGTCTTTCGGTTCGAACGCTGCCGCAGCAGAGGCATAGGCCTCGTCGGAGGCATGAGTCTCGCTCACCCGCGTCACCTCCTCCGCCCATGCCAAAGCGGCGCGGTACTGGGCTGGAAACAGGTGAAGCACCTCTGCCCAAACCGGCAGCAGCGTGACCTTGTCGGCGGGCATCGTCTTCAGCAGGTCGCGGGTGTGCAGGTCGATACAATGGGCGCAACCGTTGATCTGTGACACCCGAAGGAAGACGAGATGGATCATCTCCTCCGGCAGGTTCGTGCCCGTGGTGACGTAGTGGTGCACGCCGAAGAGCGCCTTTGCGCCCTGCGGCGCGACCTCGTGCCAGACCAGCCGCTTGTTCTCGCTCATGATGATGTCCTTCGTTCCGGGCGCCGATCGGTGGCGCTCCCCGGATTGACGAGGCAGCAGAGCCAAGTGTGACATGCCTGCGTGGTTTCTCACACGCGGGCTCTGCAATCCCCCGGCGGGCGGCCCGGGCGTCCGTCACGGCAGCAACGCATCCCTGACGTGGCGCAGCTTGTCCGGATTGCGAACGATATAGATCGCCGCGATGCGCCCATCGCGCAGCTCCAGCGCGGTCGTCTGCAGCACCTCGCCACGGTCGATGCTGACATAGCCCGGCAGTCCGTCGATCATCACCGTTCGCAGCAGCCGGGGCTGATAGGCGTGCTTGCGTCCGATGCCCTGAAACAGCCGGATCGCGCGATCGAGGCCGCGGACGATGTTCAGGAACGCGATCACCTTGCCACCGCCGTCGGAGTGGATCGCCACGTCCTCGGCGAGCAGCGCCGTCAGTGCGGCCGCATCGCCGCTGGCGGCGGCGGCGAAAAAGGCGCGGGTAATCGCCTCTGCCTCCGCCGGTTGCACGGCGAAGCGCGGCTTGGCGGCCTGCACGTGGCGGCGGGCGCGGGAGGCCAGCTGGCGCACCGCCGCCGGGTCCCGCCCCAACGTTGCCGCGACCTCCGGCAGCGGCGTATCGAACACGTCATGGAGCAGGAAGGCGGCGCGCTCGAGTGGCGACAGCCGCTCCATCGCAAGCATCAGCGTGAGCGTGATATCGTCGGCGCGTACCTCGTCCTGTGCCGTCGTTCCTACCAGTGGATCGGGAAGCCACGCGCCGACGTAAGTCTCTCGCCGGACGCGGGCCGACTTGAGCTGGTCGAGGCATAGCCGCGTCACGATCCGCGTGAGATAGGCGGCGGGACTGTCCACGCCTTCGTCGACGCTGCGCCATCGCAGCCATGCATCCTGCACCACGTCTTCGGCCTCGCTGATCGAGCCGAGCATGCGATAGCCGAGGCGGAGCAGTCGTGGCCGCTCGGCTTCGAAGTCGGTGAGGCGCAGCGCCTGCGGCGTGTGGTCGCGAGGGGTCATGAGTACGCTTTTTGCGCCCTGGCTGGCCGGGCGTCACGCCATGCCCAGAAAGCAAGCGCGATCGCGCCAAGGGCGGGCAGCGTCACTGCCGGGAAGTCGCGCGCGATCGCGTCGGGTCCGCAAATGCCCACCGACACTTCCCAGAGATGAAAGAGCGCATGACTGGCGAGCCACAGGCCGGAGGCGCTCCATAGCGCCACCCGCTGGGCCGGGAGCAGCGCACCGCTCAGCATCGCCGCGCCAATCAACACGAAAATCAGGCCGATGTCGCGGACGAAATGCTGGTTGAACGGCCCTGTGGTCGTGACGCCCGGCACCGCGAAGTACCATCTGGCAGGGGCCGCGAGCATGAAGGCGCCGTTGGCGACGGCAGCGATGCCGAGAACCGACGCGAGCCCGAGTATCAGCGGCCGCGCGCATCACGCCTGCTCCTGGGCGGGCTGGGCGGCGAGCCATGCCTCGAAGCGTGTCGGAAGAAGCCGCGCGCCATCGCCCGGCACAAGAGTGCGATCGTCCGCGGGCGCGCCGAAATAACCGGCATCCTCGTCGGACACGATCGCGCGCGGATCGTCGCGATGACCCAGCCAGGTGCCCACGAAGTCGACCACCGACGCGCGTTCCGGTCCGGCGATCTCGGTGACATCGTTCACGGGTTCGGACAGCGCCACATCGGCCAGTGCCGCGGCGACGTCGGCCGCGGCGACCGGCTGCACTGCAAAGATCGGCAGGTGGGCGACGCCGTCGCGGGTGTAGCCATCCGCGATCGTGCTGAGGAACTCGAAGAACTGCGTGGCCCGGACGATGGTATAGGGCACGCCGCTCTGCGCGACCGCGCTCTCCTGCGCCTGCTTGCCGCGGAAGTAGCCCGAGGTCTGCAGCCGATCGGTGCCGACGATCGAGAGCACCACAACATGCTTGACGCCGGCCTTCCTGGCAGCGGCGGCGATGTTGGTCGCGGAGGTTCCGAAAAAGGCAAGCACCTCGTCCTCCGCGAGGGACGCCGCATTGCTCACGTCAACGACAATCTGCGCCCCCGCAAACGCCTGCGCGAGACCTTCGCCGGTGATGCTGTCCACCCGACTGCTGGGCGACGCGGCCACCACCTTATGCCCGCGGCCCGCCAAATCGCCGACGAGTTGGCGGCCAACCAACCCGGTTCCGCCGATGACAACGATCTTCATCTTCTGTCTCCCACATGGTCTGTGGGTATGACGATATGGGGGCCGTTGGTGTGACATGGCGGCGCACTCTCGACGCGAGACGCCGAAACTTCAGTTCACCATGCATGGACCAGAAAGGGCCTGCCACCGCGCCGTCCGCCCGGTGCGGCGGCCGTCATCTGCCGCAAATCGTCCAGATGAACGAGCGTTCAATTCTGGGCACCACGAAGAGCCGCTTTATGACCGATATCGGGTCATTGAACTACCGGTACCTGCATTTCCGCTCCCGTAAGCAGACCGGTGGCGAAGTGCCCGACGAGGTAGTCAGCGCTGGGGTCACTAGCTCGGCAGACCATTGTGGGCCAGCCGAGCTAGGTGGCTGGTCAACAAAGCCGCCGGCGAGCCGGGCAGTGTGTCGGGTGGCAAACAGAGCAGCATCTGGCGGGTCGCCCAGGCATCGGAAAGGGGTACCACGTCCAGTCTCATTGAGGCGGCGAATCCGCGCGCCGCAATAAGCGGCAGGATCCCGTAGCCGAAGCCCGCCTCCACCATCCGGCACACGCCGTCGAAGCTGCGCACCTGCATGCGCAGCCGCAACGATACTTCGGCCTGAGCGGCCTGCTCGACGAGCGCACGGGTCAGCGCGGTTGAGTTGACAAGACCGATGAAGTCTTTGTCCAGCACCTCGGCAAAGGCGATCTCGGTACGCCCCTCGAGCGATCCGCGCGGCGCCAGCAAGGCGAGGCGGTCGGTGCGATACGGATGGATGTCAAGCTGCGGCGCCGGCGTGCCGCCGATGATGATCCCTAGGTCTGCGCGCCGCTCACCAACCGCACTGACGATCTCGGAGCTCATATTCTCCTGCAGATCGAGCCGGACGTCGGGCCGTTCCGCCGCGAATGCCGCGAGGTCGGCGGGCAAAAACTGGATGATCGCCGAGGGGTTGGTCTGTATCCGGACAGTCCCTCGCATGCCTCCCGCGAAGTCCGCCAACTCGCCCTCGATCGCCCGTACCTGTTCAAGTAAACCGCGCGCATGGTCGAGCAGCGCCGCGCCCGCGGGGGTGAGGGCGAGCCCCTGACGGCTCCTGCGGAACAGCCGGACGCCGAACCGCTCCTCCATCAGCGCGATCCGCCGCGAGGCCGCTGCCAGCGCCAGATTCGACTGCTCGGCCGCTTCGCTCAACGTCCCCGTTTCGGCGGCGCGAACGAACAGCCGCAGCGTGACAAGATCGCGGATCACCGGCCGACACCCCCTTTGTTTCGCATTAAGCGAAATCATGATTGCCGATTTGGCGATATACCGCGTGTTCGAAGCGTTCAATACGCCCCTCTTCCGAAGCGATCACATGAGGCTTCGAGGAGAATGAAGAGGGAGGGGGAATCGATGACGTTTCGAAATTCCGTTGCGCGGATTGGCACTGCGGCGGCGCTCGCGCTCGGTTCCGTCGCCATGCCGACGATCGCACGCGCCCAGGCGATCGATGCCGGGGACTATGTTCCCGCGCCCGCCGGGACCCAGCTCGCCCTCGTCTATCTGCAATATTCCCATGCGGGCGCATTGTATCGAGACGGCCGCAAGATCGATGAGGAGGCGGAGCTCGACACGGCGGTCGCGCTGCTCCGCTACGTCCGCTTCAGCAAGGTTGGCGGCATGACCTTCAACTATCAAGTGCTTCAGCCTTTTGGGTATGTCGCCGGGGGCGGCTCCACCGCCAGCCTCGGCAAGACGACGGGGTTTGGCGACACAATCCTGGTCGGCACCCTTTGGCTGCGCGAGGATGCGGACAGCCAGTCCTATTTCGGTGTGACGCCTTACCTGTACATTCCCACCGGCGACTATCGGTCCTCGCGCGGGCTGAACCTGGGCGAGAACCGCTGGAAGGGCTCGCTTCAGGCGGTATATTCAAAAGGGTTCGGCAAGCACTTCATCGCCGAATTGTCCGGCGACGTGATGATCTACGGCAAGAACGACGATGCCGGGGCGGCGTCGAACGACCTTACGCAGAAGGCCACCGTACGGCTCCAGGGCTTCCTGCGCTTTCCGCTGGGTGACCGCAACGAGCTCAACGCGCGTGTGATGCACGTGACCGGCGGCGAGACCCGGATTAACGGCATCAGGCAGGACGATGTCACCCGAACGACGTCCCTGCTCGGCACCTGGCGGCACAACATCACGCCCAAGTGGCAGATCCTGACTCAAGTCGGGGCCGATGTGGCCGTGCGCAACGGCTTCAAGGAAGGCGTACGCGGGCAGATCCGTCTGCTGCGCGTGTTCTGAACAAAAGCAACGGGAAGAGGCACATGAACAACATCCTGGACCAGCGGCAGCTGGCTAGCGCGCTGCGCGACCACGCCGCGGGTGCGATCGACCGGCGCGGTTTCATCGGCCGCGCGATGGCGGCAGGCGCGGCCTTTGCCGTGGCGGACGCCCTGTGGATCGGCGGCGGCAAGGCTTGGGCGCAATCCACGCGCACGGCGTCGGCACCGCGCGCGGCGGATTACATCGTCGTCGGCGCCGGTGCGGCGGGTGCGACGCTGGCGGGGCAATTGGCCCAGCGCACCGGCGCGTCCGTGCTCGTCCTTGAAGCTGGCCCCTCGGACGAGACTCCACTCGTCACCGATCCGTCGCAATGGCCCGCCGCGCTCGCCTCGCCTTTCACCAAGACCTATCAAACAACGCCGCAGACCCATGCGCAGAACCGCATCGTGCCCTATCCGCGCGGCGAGGGGCTGGGCGGCTGCTCGAGCGTCAATTGCATGATCTACTGTCGCGGCGCGACGCAGGATTATGACGACTGGGCTTATAATGGCGCGACCGGGTGGGGCTGGAACAATGTCCTGCCGGATTACAAGGAACTGGAAGATTGGCAGGGCGGCGCGAGCGCGCTGCGCGGGGCCGGCGGCCCGCTGCACGTCACCCGGCCCGATCCGGCCAAGGGTCACGAGGGCGCCGCGGCCTTCATGGAAGGCGCGAAGTCGCTCGGCTATCGCGAGACGGAGGATTTCAACGGCGGCACGCTGGAAGGGCCGGCCTGGGTCAATTTCACCGTCCATGCGGGCAAGCGCCAGAACAGCGCCGTCGCCTTCCTGCGGCCGGCGATGGCGGCAGGTGCCAAGCTGACGGTGCTGACCGAGGCGCCGGTGCTGAAGCTGCTGCTCGAGAAAGGTCGCTGCGTCGGCGTCCAGTATCTCCACGCTGGCAAGCCGGTAACGGTGCGCGCGAACAAGGAAGTGATCCTGTCCGCCGGCGCGATCATCACGCCCAAGCTGCTGACCCTGTCCGGCATCGGCGATCCCGAGCATCTGCGCAAGCTGGGGATCGCGCCGGTCGCGGCGCTGCCGGGCGTGGGCCGGAACCTACAGGATCATGTGCTGGGGGCGGGGGTGAACTTCGAGGCCAAGGGGCCGGTGCCGCCGACCAACTACAATCATTCCGAAGTGTATTTCTGGTCCAAGTCCGCCCCCTCGCAGCCGGTGCCGGACATCAACGCGCTCTACGTCAGCGTGCCGTTTGCGACCAAGGAGCTGAACCTCCAGCAGCAGCACGGCTATGCCATCCTGTGCGGCGTGATGCGGCCGAAATCGCGCGGGGCGGTGACGATCACCTCGGCCAATCCGCGCGTCGATCCCCTGATCGATCCAAACTACCTGCAGGCCGAACAGGATATGGTGGCGCTGAAGGCGGCGACCGATCTCGCACGGGCGATCGGCAACAGCGATGCCTATAAGGACATCCGCAAGGCAGAGCTGCTGCCGGGTGCGGCGTCGAATGATCCGGCGAGCTACCGCGCGTTTTTGCAGAAATCGGCCTCGACCTACTTCCACCCCGTCGGCACGGCGAAGATGGGGACGGACGAGGGGTCGGTGGTCGATCCGCAGCTGCGCGTGCGCGGGATCGAAGGGCTGCGCGTCGCCGATGCGTCGGTGATGCCAACGATCACCACCGGCAACACCAACGCGCCGTCCATGCTGATCGGTTATCGCGCCGCCAAGCTGATCGCCGGCCAGGCCTGACGCTCACGGGCGTGAGGCCTCAATCGTCGCCAGTGACGCAACTCATGAAGTTGCGCACTGCCGGCGGCAGCGGTCCGTCGCGCCGGTGCGCGACGACCAGCTGTGCCTTCGGGCCATCGCCGGCGATCCGCGCATAGACCACGCCGTGCGCATGGAGCTGGCGCATCGATTCCGGTACCAGCGCGACGCCCACGCCCGCCGCGACGAGATTGACGGTGGAGGCCATTTGCGGCGCTTCCTGCGCGATGCGCGGCGAGAAGCCGGCGTTGCGGCACGCGGCGATGATGCTGTCGTACAGCAATCGGCCATTGCTTCGCGGATAGAGAATGAACGGGTCGCCGGCGAGATCGACCAGCTCGATGCTCGCGTTGCCCGCCAGCCGGTGCCGCGCAGGCAACGCAACCCACAGATCCTCGTCGGGCAGCCGGCGTGTCACCAGCCCGTCCGTGTCGCCGAGCGCGGGACGGAGAAAGGCGACGTCGACGCTGCCTTCCCCCATGGCCTCCAGCAGCCGTATGGTGGTTTGTTCGACGAGACGGATCGTCAGGTCGGGATGGCGTTCACGGAAGCGGCCGATGATCCGCGGCACGAGCGGGTTGAACGAGGCCGAACTGGTGAAGCCGATCGTCAGCGCGCCGATCTCGCCGCGCGCCGCGCGCCTGGCCGCTTGCACCGCCTGCTCCGCAGCCGCCACCGCCGCCTGCGCGAGCGGCATGAACGCTTCACCCGCATCGGTCAGCTCCACCCCGCGGGTCTGGCGGTGAAACAGCTGCACCCCCAGTTCCTGCTCAAGCAGCTTGATCTGCTGGCTCAATGGCGGCTGGCCGATGCCGAGCCGCGCGGCGGCGCGGGTGAAATGCCGCTCCTCGGCGATCGCGAGCGCATAGCGGAGATGTCGAAGTTCCATATCCAAATCTAATCGAAAATGCCTGAAGCCGCTATTAGACGTTATGGTATGGCGGCACTATCTCCGTAATCAAGCTTATGCCGGCCCAGCGCCGCATCGCGTCGGAGGGTTCATGAAGGTCGATTTCAGCCGCAATTTCATCGGGGGCGCTTGGGTCGACCCGCAGACCGATGCGACGCTGCCCGCGATCGATCCGGCCACCGGCAAGGCATTCGGGGCGATCCCGGATAGCAGCGATGCCGATGTCGATCTTGCGGTACGCGCCGCGCGCCGTGCCTTCGATGAGGGTGCCTGGGGCCGCACCACCGCGACTGAGCGCGGACGAATGCTGATCCGCCTAGGCGACCTCATCCTCGCCAATGCCGCCGAACTTTCAGCGATCGAGGCGAAGGACACCGGCAAGCCCAAGAGCGTCGCCGACGCCGACATCGTCGCACTGGCGCGCTATTTCGAATTCTACGGCGGGGCGGCGGACAAGCTGCATGGCGAGACGATCCCCTATCTCTCGGGCTATCACGTCGGCGTGGTCCACGAGCCGCATGGCGTCACCGGCCACATCCTGCCGTGGAATTACCCCGCGCAGATGTTCGGGCGCACGCTGGCGCCTTCGCTCGCGGTCGGTAATGCGACGGTGCTGAAACCTGCCGAGGATGCGTCCGCCAGTGCGCTTCGCCTTGCCGAGCTGGCGGCGGAGGCGGGCTTCCCCGAAGGCGCGCTCAACATCGTCACCGGTCGTGGCGCGACGGCAGGCGCGGCGCTGGCAGCGCATCACGGCGTCGACTTCATGTCGTTCACCGGCTCGCCGCAGGTCGGGCAGATCATCCAGAAGCTGTGCGCCGACCATTACATTACGTGCACGCTCGAACTCGGCGGCAAGTCGCCGCAGATCGTCTTCGCCGATGCCGATTTCGACGCTGCGATCCCGGTGATCGTCAAGGCGATCATCCAGAACAGCGGCCAGACCTGTTCAGCCGGCAGCCGCCTGCTGGTCGAGCGATCCGCGCATGACGCGTTTGTCGCGCGGCTCGCCGAGGCGTTCGCCAAGGTGCGCGTCGGCGCGCCGGAGATGGACCTCGACTGTGGCCCGATCATCACCGCCAGGCAGCAGGGGCGTGTGCAGGGGTTCCTCGATCAGGCGCGTGCGGACGGCATTCCGGTGCTGGCGGAGGGCGTGCTGGCCGACGGGATCGCCGCCGACGGTTTCTACGTGAAGCCGACATTGCTCGGCCCCGTACCGCGCGACAACGTCATCGCCCGTGAGGAAGTGTTCGGCCCGGTACTCACGGTGCTGCCGTTCGACGACGAGGCGGATGCCGTGCGCCTCGCCAACGACACCGATTACGGTCTCGTCGCCGCCGTCTGGACGCGGGACGGCGGGCGCCAGATGCGCATGGTCAAAAAAGTCCGGGCCGGACAGGTGTTCGTCAATTGCTACGGCGCAGGCGCCGGGATCGAGTTGCCGTTCGGCGGCTCGGGCAAGAGCGGGCACGGCCGCGAGAAGGGCTTCGCCGCGCTTCACGATTTCAGCAAGACCAAGACAATGGTGCTCAATCACGGCTGAGCTCGCCAGCGATTTCCCCAGGAGAGTGTAATGGATTTGAACGGCAAGACCGCGCTGATCACGGGCGCGGCGAGCGGCTTTGGCGAGGCCATGGCGCACCGCTTTGCTGCTCAGGGCGTGCGGGTCGCGATCGTGGACCTGAACCTCGACAAGGCGCAGGCCGTCGCCGACGCGATCGGCGCAGACAAGGCGATCGCCTTGCGCGCCGACGTCAGCAAGCGTGCCGACATCGAAGCGGTCGTCGCCGCCACCATCGAGCGGTTCGGCGTACCCGACATCGTCGTCAACAACGCCGGCTACACCCACAAGAACCAGCCCGCGCTTGAGGTGGACGAGGAGACGTTCGACCGCGTCCTCGCGGTCAACATCAAGGGCATCTACCTGATGGTGCAGTCCGTCGTGCCGGCGATGCGCGACAATGGCGGAGGCGTGATCCTGAACGTCGGGTCGGTATCCGGCATCCGCCCGCGCCCGGGCCTGAGCTGGTATGCCGGGTCGAAGGGCGCGACCAACGTCCTGTCCAAGGCGCTGGCGGTGGAGTTCGCGCCGATGAACATCCGCGTCAACGCGATCGCGCCCGTGATGGGCGTGACCGGCATGCTCGCCGATTTCATGGGCATGGAGGACACGCCCGAGAACCGCGGCAAGTTCCTCGCCTCGATCCCGCTCGGCCGGTTGTGCGAGCCGAACGACGTTGCCGAGGCCGCGCTGTACCTTGCCAGCGCCGACTACATCACCGGCGTCGAACTGCCCGTCGATGGCGGCCGCTCGGTTTGAACGGAGAAAGACACATGAAGGAAGGCAAAGCAGCCGTCATCCGCGAGAAGGCGTCGCCGCTCGCGGTGGAAACCGTCACCTTCGGCGCGCCGCGGGCGGATGAAGTGCTGGTGCGGATCGTCGGTACGGGCGTTTGTCACACCGACATGGTGGTCCGCGACCAGGGCTATCCCGTGCCGCTGCCGCTTGTCGCCGGGCATGAAGGGGCCGGCGTCGTGGAAGCGGTGGGCGAAAACGTGCGCACATTGGCCGTCGGCGACCATGTCGTGCTCGCGTTCGGCCATTGCGGCGCGTGCGGGAACTGCAAGGCCGGCAAGCCCGGCTATTGCGTCGAATTCTACGACCGCAACTTCAAGGGCGCGCGGATGGATGGCAGCCAGGCCATCTGCGACCATCACGGCCACGAACTCGGCAGCGCGTTCTTCGCGCAATCGAGCTTCGGCACCTACGCGATCGCCACCGAACGCAACGCGGTGAAGATCCGCCGCGACGTGCCGCTCGAGATGATGGGGCCGCTCGGTTGCGGCATCTCGACCGGCGCGGGTGCGGTGCTCAACGCGCTGAAGCCGCATGCCGGTGCGTCGATCGCGATCTTCGGCGCAGGCTCGGTCGGGCTGTCGGCGGTGATGGCCGCGGCGGCAATCGGGTGCACGACGATCATCGCCGTCGATCTGCATGACGCGCGGCTCGACCTGGCGCGCGAACTTGGTGCGACGCATGTCGTCAACGGCGGCACGGCGGATGCGGTGGAGGAAATCCGCAAGCTCACCGACGGGCGCGGCGCCGAATTCACCCTGGAATGCACCGGCGCTGCCAAGGTGCTGGTGCAGGCCGTGGAGGCGCTCAGCATCCCCGGCATATGCGGCCTGATCGGCGCGGCCGACATGGGCGTCGCTGCCAGCCTCGACATGAACACGCTGCTGTTCGGCCGCACCGTGCGCGGCATCATCGAAGGCGACAGCGTGCCGCAGGTGTTCATCCCGCAGTTGATCGAATTGTGGCGCGCCGGCCGCTTCCCGTTCGACAAGCTGATCCAATTCTACCCGCTCGATCAGATCAACCAGGCCATCGAGGATTCCGAATCCGGCCGGGTGCTGAAGCCGATCGTGCGGCCCTGACCATCATCAAAAGGAGAATAGACGTGAGCGCGGATATCACCGAACGCAGCACCGTCGCGGTCGATTTCGCCGGCCCTTATGGGCTGTCGATCGACGGCAAGCTGATCGAAACCAACAAAAGCTTCGACGTCTTCAACCCGGCGACCAACGAGGTCCTCGCGCAGGCGCCCGAAGGCACCGCCGAGCATATGGAAGCGGCGATCGCCGCGGCGAAGCGTGCCTTTCCGGCCTGGTCGGCGATGGACGCCGACGCGCGCGGCGCGCTGGTAGAGGCTTATGCCGACGCACTGGACGCCCACAAGGAGGAGCTGATCACGCTCCTGACGCAGGAACAGGGCAAACCGCGCCATTCGATGGCAAAGGGCGAGGTCGAAGCCGCGATCCACTGGGTGCGCGAAGTCGGAAAGCGCCGCCTGCCTGTCGAGGTGATCGAGGATACCGACAGCCATGTCGTCGAGGTCCATCATACGCCGCTGGGCGTGGTCGGGGCGATCACCCCCTGGAACTTCCCGGTGCTGCTCGGCCTGTGGAAGGTCGCGCCGTGCCTCGTCACCGGCAACACGATGGTGATGAAGCCGTCGCCCTACACGCCGCTGTGCACGCTGCGCTTCGGTGAGATCGCGCAGCAGGTGTTCCCGGCCGGCGTGCTCAACATCGTGTCGGGCGGCAACGATCTCGGTCAGCAGATGACCGAGCATCCCGACATTGCCAAGATCAGCTTCACCGGCTCCACCGCGACCGGCAAGAAGGTGATGGCCTCGGGCTCTACCAACCTGAAGCGCATCACGCTGGAACTGGGCGGCAATGACGCCGCGATCGTGCTGGCGGATGCCGATTGGCAGGCGATCGTACCCACCCTGTTCTGGGCCGCGTTCGGCAATTCGGGGCAATGGTGCATCGCCTCCAAGCGGCTCTACGTCCACCGCTCGATCCACGCGCAGTTCGTGGAAGCGTTCGTGGCCTATGCCCGTGACATCAAGGTCGGTGACGGCATGGATCCGGCCACCGGCCTCGGCCCGATCCAGAACAGGATGCAGTTCGGCAAGCTCAAGGACCTGTTCGCCGACGTGAAGGCCAACGGTTACGACGTGCCGCTCGGCGGCGAGATCGACGAGAGCCTCGCCGGCAACTTCGTCCCCGTCACCATCGTCAACAACCCGCCCGAGGACAGCCGCATCGTCAAGGAAGAGCCGTTCGGCCCGATCTTGCCGATCATCGCGTTCGACGATGTCGAGGAGGTGATCGCCAAGGCCAATGACTCACCTTTCGGCCTGGCCGGATCGGTGTGGGGGCGGGATCGCGATGCGGCGATCGCTGTGGCCAAGCGGCTGGAGACCGGCACCGTCTGGGTGAACGAAATTCACCTCCACGGCATCGACGTGCCGTTCGGGGGGCACAAGCAGTCCGGCTTGGGCGTGGAGAACGGCCGGGAAGGGTTGGCCGAATTCACCAACACCAAGACGTACATGTTCAAGAAGTAAGCGCGCGCGGCGCCCTCCGGACGGAGGGCGCCCCCGTCACACGGCACTGGAAAGATTGGGGAGGACGGGGACATGCGCCCGCTCGAAGGGATCACGGTCGTCAGCCTGGAACATGCGATCGCCGCGCCGTTCGCGACGCGCCAACTCGCCGACCTTGGCGCGCGCGTCATCAAGGTGGAGCGGCCCGGCGCCGGTGATTTCGCCCGCGCCTATGACGAACGCGTCAATGGCCTCGCGTCGCACTTCGTATGGACCAACCGGTCTAAGGAAAGCATCGCACTCGATCTCAAGAGCGAGGATGGGGTGGAGGCGCTGCGCCGGCTGATTGCGAAGGCGGACGTGTTGGTCCAGAACCTCGCGCCCGGTGCCACTGCCCGGATGGGCTTCGATGGGCCTACGCTCGCTGAGCGGTACCCGCAGCTGATCGTCTGCGAGATTTCTGGTTTTGGCCAGGACGGACCCGATCGCGATCGGAAAGCCTATGACCTGCTAATCCAGGCAGAGTCGGGGTTTCTCTCGGTGACGGGTACGCCGGGTGACGTGGTAAAGGCAGGCTGTTCGATCGCTGACATCGCGGCCGGCATGTACGCCTACACCAACATCCTCGCCGGACTGATTGAGCGCGGCCGCACCGGCAAGGGGCGCCACATCGACGTCTCCATGCTCGAGGCGATGGCGGAGTGGATGAGCTTTCCGCTCTATTACGCCTTCGACGGTGCCCCACAGCCGCCGCGGTCCGGGGCAGCCCATGCCACCATCTATCCCTATGGCCCCTTCGACACGGCCGACGGCGTGGTCTTGTTCGGCATCCAGAACGAGCGTGAATGGGCGTCCTTCTGTGAGAAGGTGTTGCGGCTTCCGACCGTTGCTACAAACCCGCTTTTCGCCACCAATTCGGCCCGGTCGGCCAATCGTGCCGCGCTTGCCGAAACGATCGCGGCGGTGCTCGGCAAGCAGCCCACCGCCGAGGTGATCGAGGCGCTCGATTCCGCGAAGATCGCGAACGCGCCGGTCAATGACATGGCCGGCTTGTGGTCGCACCGACAGCTAAAGGCGCGTCGACGATGGCGTGAGGTCGGCACCCAGGCGGGCGCCGTGCCTGCGCTGCTTCCGCCTGGGCAGGCTGACGCCCGGATGGACCCCGTTCCGGCTCCCGGTGAGCACACCGCCAAGATCCTTGCAGAGATTGGCATGTCGGTTGAAGCCGACGCATGAACGCTGCAACTCAGCGATCATCCGCTCGCATCGCCGACGCCCGGCACTTTTTATTCGTGCCGGGCAATCGGCCGGAGCGCTTCGACAAAGCGGTCGCAAGCGGCGCTGACGTCGTCATTCTCGATCTGGAGGATGCGGTTCCCGCCGCGGAAAAGGAGCTGGCGCGCGATGCGGTACGCCGTTGGCTCGATGCCGGTGGTGAAGCCGTGGTGCGGATCAACGCTGCGGACACGCCTTATGCTAGGGAGGACATCGCCCTTGCGCGTCATCCCAATGTGATCAGCATCATGCTGCCGAAGGCGGCGGCGGACTCGGCCCTGGCACAAGTCGCCGCTCTGTCGCCCGTTATTGCGCTGATTGAGACGGCGACCGGAGTCGCGTCGGTGGAAGCGGTGGCATCCTGCCCAGGCGTGGTCCGGCTGGCACTGGGAACGATCGATCTCGCGCTTGATCTCGACATCCTTTCGGACGACGACCGGCTGTTCGATCCCATTCGCCTTCGGTTTACCGTTGCCAGCAGGGCGGCCGGCATCGCCGCACCCGTCGAGGGCGTGACCGCCAACTTCAGGGATCGTGGAGCGAACGAGGCCGCGATGCGGCATGCGCGGGCTCTCGGGTTTCGCGCAAAGATGTGCATTCATCCGCAGCAGCTTGCGACGGTATCGGCCGCGCTACGTCCGAGTGAAAGCGAGATTGAACAGGCGCGGCGAATTGTCGCCGCAGACAATGCGTCCGGGGGCACCGCGGTCGCACTTGATGGCCGGATGATCGATCGCCCGGTCGTCGCCCGCGCACATCGCTTGTTGGCTGATGCCGCTGCTTGACACTATTCGAAATCTTTTGCCTGCCGCCATCACGGTGATCGGCATAGCGACGGCGGCAGCGATGCTGTCCGCATGGTGGTTGGCTCTGAGGATCGCGATCCCGAGGTCTGTGCCGCCAACATCCTGCAGAGACTGATCACCCGAGCGGCGCTGCAGAGCATCATCAACCGCCGGCCTACTCACATCAGCCAGCGAACGGCTTCGAGTGCTTGCCGCCGGGGAGCCGACAGCCGTGCCGGGCGTGAGTATCTAGTCCCTCTCAACGACGCCGCATTCGTGGCCGGGACGCCGGTGGTGCTGAAGTAACTGGCGTCGGCCGATCGGATGGGACGTTCTCACAGCCCTGAGGGCCACAACTCTTCTTTCCCCCGTTGCGCAACTTCGCCAGTGGCAACGACCGCCGAAGTCGTGTCGAACCATAGGAGTGCATCATATTGCTGCGCGAGCGAAGCTTCGGAGTAATGGCTCCAGCGCTCGGTCTCAGGGCGGTAGATCACGCCGATGTAACGCTCCAGCCGCTCCGCTTTGAGCGCGTCGCGCAGATAAGGCGATCCCGCGTCCTCGCGAAGATCAAGTAAGAAGCGCTTCACGCCACTATCATGCATGATCCGTTCGTAGCTGTCAGGGCGCGACGGATTCACCGGTTTGATCTTCATCGGCTCATCCCAGTCGTCGGCAGCTGCCACGGTGCCGGTGTGCGTTCCAAAGCCGATCAGACATGACGCGCCGTTGTAGCGTTCACGAACGAGCTGCCCCAGGTTCAGCTCGCCTCGGGTCTGCCCCATGTCGGTATGACGCGCGTCCCCGATATGACTATTGTGGGCCCAGACGACAACCTTCGCGTCGGGCCCATTGCGTTGAAGCAGAACCTCCAGTGTATCGGCCATGTGCTCGTCGCGAAGGTTCCAGCTGGCTGCCGAGCCATAATACATTGCCCGGTAATATGCCTCGGCGTTCGCCACCAATCGCGCATTCTGGGCGGCATCGAGGAACGAGTCCGGATCTCGAGATGCGTAGGTTTCTTCCTTGGCGAACAGGTCACGCAGCAACTGCAGAACCCCTGCCTCGCAACGCCCATGCCCCTCGCTAAGAGCCATACGGCCATAGATTGCTGGCTGCTCCCTCCACGGCTTCAAGCAACCATATAGCTTGCGCGCCTCCGCCGCAGCGACAGGATCGATGCGGTCGAGATAGCCGATCACCGCCGTAATCGAGGCGTTCATGTTGTAGAGATCGAGGCCGTGGAAACTGACCCGATCCGCTTCACCCCGCTTGCCATTGAAGTCTCTGAGCCACTTGATGAAGCTCTCAAACTCGGTGTTGCGCCACATCCAGGTAGGAAAGCGTGTGAATGGTCGCTCAGCTTCTGGCAGCGTCGGCTTTAGGCGCACGATCCGGTCAATCACCGCGGCGTCGGGCCAATCTGCCTCCACTGCCACCATCGTGAAACCGTGATGTTCGATTAGCCGACGCGTGATCGCGGCACGCGCCCGATAGAACTCGGCCGTCCCGTGGCTCGCCTCTCCCAAGCACACGACGCGGGCATCGCCGAAGCGGTCGAACATCGTCCCGAACGCCGGATCGTCAAAGTCCGGCAGCGGTTCGGCAGACTCCCTTACTAGATCGATGACTTGCTGCGTGTCAGCACCCACCATCGGCTCGCTCCTTCCGCCGCAGTCAACGAAGCGAACGTGCTGAAGTTCTCATCGGCGTGCTCGATTGGTATTTATTGTCTGCCCGGAGTGGAGCAGGCTTTCGCGCGCTCATGGCTGTTGTTTTAAGACCGGCCCGTAGCCAGAGGAGGCAGCGGCCTATAGTTTTCACAGGCGCGCTGGAACGCGAACAATGGTGGGACTCGGCAAAACGACAACGGCGTTCAGTGCCAGAGTTTGGCCTGGTTGAAAGGCGATCAGCTACGAAACGTCACCGTGACCGCACGCCGGCTGACCGTCTTTTCATGAGTGGCACGTGTAAGCGCCGAAGAGCGTGCGGTATGTTGCGAGACTGCCGGCGCGTAACCTACTTGTGGCCGCCATGACCAGCGTTCTGGTTATTGTCCTTGCTGGCCGTGTTGTCGCTGTTGTCCTGCTTCTTGTTGCCGCCTTGATCGTCCTTTCCGTTCTTGTGAAAGTCCCCCTTTTTCTTGTGGTCGGTCATCGTCTTTCTCCTGATGGAAACCGATAAACGCCCGGCGGGCGCGGAGTTTCCGGCAGCGCCGCAGCGACGCGGCCGCGCATGCTGGTGACCATCGCGCCCGCCACCGAAATGGCGCGCCCTGTCTGCGCGTCGCTGGTGAAGCAGGAGGACGACAAGGCCCCGGTACTAGTCGCAGCGTAAGCCGAGGCAGGCCGAAGGCGTCGGAGAGCGCAGTCGGTAGAAGGAGGGTATCACGTGTCAGAACTTCCAAATACCGCCTGAGTCCGAAAGGGCGTCCACAGATGGGTCTTGGGCGCCCCACACGATCACATGCTTCGCTTGGGCTTGCGCGGCTTAGGTATCGGCAGCTCGGCCGCGGTGACGCGCAGCAGCTCACCCAGCCACTCGGCGTCATCCCAGCGATCAGCCTCAATTAACAGGTGCGACTTGGCGCCTGGATACGGCGCCCCGTCAGACACTGGTTCCGCATGAACGCGACCGGATGCCGTCGGTTTAACGTAAAGGCGATCGTCGCAGACTGAGCCGATCATCTTGCCGTCGACATAGACGCCGTATTCGCCAAACATTGGCTTCGCAGATACCGTGCCGGCGCCGGTCGCTTGTTCAAGCAGGTAATCGACTGTGCGTTGTTGCGTCGCCATGCTTCAGCGTAACAGAGCGGCGTCGCGGTAAGCAACGGGCCCATCGCGCTTGCGTTCTATGTGGGACTCTAGCCGTCGTCCATTCACGTCCAAGCCCCGCTCGCACAGACAGTTAGTCGCCGTCTCTCGGGTCAGTAGCCAGATCTCAGTTGATCATCGGAAAATCGACAGATGCTTGGCAGGGGAGCTCGGATTCGAACCGAGGGCCTTCGGTTTTGGAGACCGACGCTCTAACCAGCTGAGCTACACCCCTGCAGCAACACCGCCCTTAGCGGCCGGCGCGCCAGTGTTCAAGCGGCGCGAATGGCGGGACGGGTGCGTATTGCGAGATCGCGTGCCTCTGCCACGGGCAGTGGCCGGCCGAAATGATAGCCCTGGATCTTGGAACAGCCGAGCGAGCGAATCAGCGTCAGTTGATCGGCGGTCTCCACACCTTCCGCCGTGGTCGCCATGCCGAGGCTGCCGGCAAGCGCCACCACTGCACGGATAATGGCAAGCGCCTCGGGCGTCCCCTTGGCAGCGGCAGTGACAAAGCTTCGATCGATCTTGATCGAGGAAAATTTCGTGCGCGAGAGATAGCCGAGCGACGAATAGCCGGTGCCGAAATCGTCGAGGCTGAGGCGGACGCCGAGTTCGAGGATACGTTCGAGCACCTTCAGCGCCCCAGTGCCTTCGCGCATGAACACGCTTTCGGTGACTTCGAGCTCCAACCGGTGCGGCGACAAGCCGGTGGTGGCGAGTGCCTGGGCGACGACCGCCACGAAATTGGGATTATGTAGTTGTTCGGGCGAGACGTTGACCGCCACCCGGATGTCGTCGGGCCAACGCGCGGCCTCCTCGCAGGCGGTGCGCACCACCCATTCGCCCATCGGGCCGATCAGCCTCGCTTCCTCGGCGAGCGGGATGAACTTGGCGGGCGAGATCGCGCCGAGCTCGGCATTGCGCCAACGCAGCAGCGCCTCGAATCCGGTGAGACGCTCGGTGCCCGCATCCACCACCGGCTGATAATCCAGGCTGAGTTCGCCGCGTTCCAGCGCCTTGCGGAGCGCGATCTCCAGCAAGCGACGCTCCTCCGCATCGACATGGAGCTGCGGTTCATAGGCGTGGAACACGCCGCCGCCGGCGTCCTTGGAGCGATACAGCGCCAGATCCGCCGAGCGGACCAGCGTTTCGGCGGTGCGGCCATCGCGCGGTGACGTGGCAACGCCGACCGACGCGCCGATGTAAAGCGTGTGCTGATCGACTTCATAGGGACGCGACAAGGTTTCGATGATTTTGCGGGCGAGCGCCTCGACACGCCCGGCATCACTGGCGTCGTTGACCACCACGGCGAATTCGTCACCGCCCAGTCGGCCGATCAGCTCATTATCGGTCATCAACTGTGCCAGCCGTTCGGACACGCGGCCAAGCAAGCGATCGCCGATCGGGTGGCCGAGCGTGTCGTTCACCGCCTTGAAGCGATCGAGATCGATCATCATGAAGGCGGCGCGGCTGCCCCAGCGATCCGCCTCGGCCAGCGCGCGGGCCAGAGCCTCGTTGACGAACAGACGGTTGGGCAGGCCAGTCAGCGTATCGAAGCGGGCCATGCGATTGATCTTGTCGGTCGAGGCGCGCTGTTCGGTGACATCGGAGCCGACGCCGCGGAAGCCGACAAAGTGGCCGCGCTCATCGAGTCGCGGGCTGGCGGTGATTTCCCACCAGCGCTGCTCGCCGCCGACGGTCACGGGCAAGGCGAGATCGCGGAACGCCTCGCGCCGCTTGAGCTTGTCGGCCAGCAATCGCAGGCCCGGCGCGAAATCGCCCGATTCCCAGCTTGGCCCGGCGAACGCCTGTAGCACCGGCATGCCCTCCAGATGCTCGGCCGGTTGGCCGAGCGCGTGGGCGAAGCGCGGGCTGACCTTGCACAAGCGTCGCTGCGTATCGGTTTCCCACAGCCAATCCGCGCCGGTATCCTCAAACTCGCCGAGTAGCAGACTGACGGTTTCGTGGCTGTCGGACAGGTTTAGTTCAAAGCTGCGCAGCATCACCAGGAAGCGTGCCCGACCGATGCAAACGACGATCAGCAGCGCGGCAAACAGCAAGGTGGCCACTGCGGACATGAAATCCTGTTGCAGCACCAGCAGCAATGCCGCGGCGAGCCCCACGCCGCCGATTAACGCCAGCGCGGCAAGCACGATCGGGGCCATGGCAAAGGCCGCGGCCGTCATCAGCACCGACAGGATCATCCACAAGTCAAAGGCGAGCCCAGGTGCCTGGGCGGCAAAGACCAGCGGAGGAAAGCTCCACATCGCAGCGAGACCCAGACCTTCCAGTGCTGTGTCACGCAATTCGTGCAGCGTGGCATAGCCTTCCTCGAGATGCTCGGTCCGTAAACGACGAACCGCAACAAATGCCGCAACCACAGCCAAGGTCACGCCCCAGGCGACCAGCCACCAGCGCGGCAGGCGATCGGCGAACAACATGCCGACGCCCACCCCGCCGGTGAGATTGGCGACAAGAAGGAACAGCGCCAACCGCCGCCCGGCAAAGAGCTGAGTCGCGCGCAGGCGACTCCATAGAACCGGATCCTCGCCCTCGCTGATGCCAAGTAATTGGCGAAGCGGAATGGGCGCGTGATGGGGGATCAATGGCGTGCTCACGCCCGGGGGAATAGGGCGCGAGGGTTTACTTATGGTTGCGGGAACGCCGCCGTTACGGACTTATTCAGCATCTGCGAACATGCGTTTGCGTATCGATCATTCGGAGGCTGACAGGCTGAAGCCCAGCCTCGGCACGTGAACGTTGACGCGGCCGGCCCGCGGATCGTCGCGTGCTATGGCCCAATGGTAGGGCGACGAACCGACCAGCCGGCCGCGAATGGGATCGCGGCCGTAATCGGTGGCGGCAACCGTCACCTCCCGGTTTGCCAGCGCCGCGTCGGCGGAAGCAAGGCTTGGTTCGTCCGGCGCGGCGTTGAGGGCCGCGGCGATCGCCTCTTCGCGGGTCCCGGTGCGTCGATCGCCGTGGCCGATGCCGCGAACGCGATCGTACCAGTCCATCAATCCCGGCAAATCCTCGAAAGCGGCGGCGGCGGGCGCGTGAAAGGAACGCACGAACCACAGATTGTAGAAGGCGCTGGCGTCGACGAGACCTGGGCGCTCGCCCGACAGAAAGGCACGGCCGTCTGTGAGTTGCTCGCTGATCAACGCGGCGTGCGCGCGAAGCTGGGCTGCCATATAGGGTACGGCAGCCTTCATGGCGGCGGGGTTGAACGGCTGTCCGCTCAATTGTTCGCGATCAGCGCGGAAGGCGGGGTCGACCGCATCGCCCAAGCCGCCAAAGATCACGCCCACTGCCGCCTGGAAGAAGGCGCGATCGGTCCATTGTGCCAGCGCCTGATCGATCCCCGGAGTGCCGGCGGGGAAGAGCGTCGGCGTGGGGAAGCGGCGTTCGAGCTCCCGGACGATGAGCACGCTGTCGCAATAGATGTCCGCGCCGATCTGCATCACGGGGATGCGACGATAGGCGCCGGTGAGCGCGAGCAGATCGGGCTTGGGCATGATCACCGGCTGATCCACCGCTGCCCAGGAGAGGCCCTTGATACCGAGGCAGATCCGTACCTTCTCCGAGAAGGGCGAGCTGTCATATTGGTGGACCAGAATGGTCATGGCGATCCTCAGAGCAAGGGCTTGTCGATCCGGCGCAGCGCGCGATCGAACAGCGAGATGGTGTGGGCGTGGAGTGCGTCACCGATCGGCTTGGGCGTCAGGCCGGCGCAGGCGCGGGCGTGGCTGCCCTCCAAGATCGCACCGAGCTTGAAAGGGGCGAGCACGGTGTACCAGCGCGCTTCGGCCGCGGTGCGGCCGGTGGCGGTGAGATAGCGATCGGCGATCTCGGCTAGGCTGGGGAATCCGTCCCAGGGCGTGACCGACACGCGCGGGTTGGGCTCGTCGGGATCGCGCCACGTCGCAGTGAGCCAGCCGAGATCGAGCATGGGATCGCCGCGGCTGGCGAGTTCCCAATCGACGATCGCCGCCAACGCTGGCGAATCGGGGCGGTACATGACGTTGGCTAGGTGATAATCGCCATGGATCAGGCCCGGCTGCATAGTGGCCGGCCGGTTCGCCTCCAGCCAGGCGCAGATCGCCTCAACCTGCGGCAATTCGGTATAGCCGGTCCAACCCTCGAACTTGGCATAGCCGTCGAGCTGCGCGCGCCAGCGTGGCACCTGGCGTTCGAGCCAGCCGTCCAGCTTGCCGAGATCGTCGAGCCCCGCCTCGTGCGGGTCGATCCGCGACAGGGCGACGGCGCCGTCGACGATCGCCTCGCCCATCTGTCGGCGGACGTCGGCGCTGTTGGCGTGCAATTCGGGCAGGCCCTGCGTGGCGTTGAAGCCCTCAACCGGCTCCATCAGGTAGAAAGCGGTGCCCAGCACGGCAGGATCGGGCTCCCCGGCGATGAAGCCTGGATGCGGCACGTCAGAACCGGCAAGTGCCGCGAGCACCTTCATCTCGCGGCGCATCACTTCGTCGCTTTCCGGGCGCGGGCGGCGCGGCGGCCGGCGCAGGACATAGGTGCGGCCAGCGCGGTCGAAGCGGAGCAGGATGTTCTGCGTGCCGCCACCCAGGGTCTCGGCGTGCTCGATCGGGCCGTCGCCGAGCGACTTGCCATCCATCCAGCGCGCGAGCGTATCCAGGTCGATCAGCTCCGCCCATGCTTCGCGGTCGTGCGCCAGCGCTGCCATGGTCTCTCCTAAGTCGTTTGCTTTACCATAAGCGACAGGCGGCGAGCGTCAATCTAAGCCATTCGACTTGAACCCGGCGCGCGCTTGGCCGATGGTTCGGCCGCATGAACCTTGCGCGTCCCCAATCCGCCGGCCGTGGCGGCACCACCCGTAACGAACTGAAGCGCGCCGCCCGGCGGCTGTTCGCGGAACGCGGCATTGCGGCGGTCGGCATGCGCGAGATCGTCGAGGCGGCGGGGCAGCGCAACGCGGCCGCGGTGCATTATTATTTTGGCAGCAAGGACGATCTGCTCCGCGAGCTGGTGGTCGAGGGCGCAGACCTGATCGACACAACCCGCATGCGGATGATCGACGAGGCGGAGGCGCAAGGCGACCTCACCTTGCGCGACGTGGTGCGGGCGCTGGTCATTCCCAACGCCGAACTGGCCGGGGAGACGGGAGAGGGGGAAACCTATTTCCGTTTCATGACCAGCATGCAGACCGAGCGGCGGCAGATGTTCGATCAATGGGCGGGCGGCGAGCATTCGGCCGGCTATGTGCGCTGTCTGGCGCATTTCCATCGCTTGCTGGCCGATCTGCCCCATGCGCTGGTCAACCAGCGATTGCTGTTCGCGGGCCTGTCGCTGCGCACCCTGCTGGCCGGTCGCGAAACCGCGCGGGATGCCGGCGCGGGGGCCGATCACCCTTATTGGGGCGAGCCGGTCGCGCTGGCGGGAATGATCGACGCCGTCGAGGCGATCCTGCTGGGGCCAGCCAAAAGAGGCTGAGCGCTTGCCGTGGGGCGCGATGCGCGCCAGATCAGCGGCAATGCCTTATGCGCCCGAAGTGCAGACGATCGCGCAGACGATCCAGCTATCCGTCAGCCCCGTGTTCATGCTCGCCGGCATTGGCGCGCTGCTCAACGTGCTTGCGGGGCGGCTGTCGCGCGTGGTCGATCGATCGCGCGCGTTGGAGGCGCTGCATCCGCGCTCCACCGGACCGGAACATGATCGCTATGTCGCGGAGCTGCGGCTGCTCGACCGGCGGATGGCCAACATCAACTCGGCGCTGTTCCTGGCGGTATCCTCTGCGGTGATGACGTGCGTGGTGGTGGCGACCTTGTTCGTGGCCGTGCTTTCCGGGCTGCACATCGGCCAGTTCGTGGCGGTCTCTTTCATTCTCGCCATGGCACTGCTGATCGCCAGCCTCGTTCTGTTCATGATCGAGGTGCGCATGTCGATCCGGGCGATCCAGGTCCGCGACGAATTGCTGCGCTGAGGAATTCGAACCGATGATGATCCTCAAGGCGCTGGGCGCGATCCTGTTGTTCCTTCTGATCGCGCTCGGCCTAGCGATCACGATCGTGCCGCGCTTCCTCGACCGCATCTATTACGAGGGGCCGGCGAGCGACCATTATGATGGAGCCCGCTTCTTCAACCCGGATGGGGATGCAGACACGGCCGCGTCACCGACGGGCGGAAGCCGCGCAGGCTTTTTCTGGCGCTATCTGACCGGCAACGACGGGCGACCCGAATGGCCCGAGCGGGTGACGGTAAGGCCGGGCAAACCCAAGCCGCGCGTCGAGGGCGAGCGGATGGTGGTCACCTGGATCGGCCATGCCAGCGTGCTGGTGCAGACGCAGGGGCTCAACATCCTGACTGATCCGGTGTGGTCGGATCGCGCGGGGCCGCTCGGCTTCGGGCCGACGCGCGTGACGGCACCGGGTGTTCGCTTCGAGGATCTGCCGAAGATCGATCTCGTGCTGGTCAGCCACAATCACTACGACCATCTCGACAAGACCACTCTGAAGAGATTGTGGGAGCGCGATCGACCGCTGATCGTCACCAGCCTGGGCAATGACAGCGTGATCGGGCAAACCGGCGCTGAGGCCACCGCGCTTGATTGGGGGCGGAGGCTGGCGGTGAAGCCCGGAGTCGAGGTGGTGGTGGCGCGCAATCACCATTGGGGCAGCCGGTGGTTCACCGACCGCAATCGCGCGCTCTGGTCCGCCTTCACCGTGAAGCTGCCGGGCGGTAATCTGTTCTTCGCGGGCGATACCGGGCTGGGCGACGGCGAATGGCCGCGCGAGGCGGCGGCGGAGGGGCCGATCCGGCTGGCGCTGATCCCGATCGGGGCGTTCCGATTCGTGCCGGGCCAGATGGGGGCGGGCAGCCATATCGGGCCGGCGGATGCCGTGCGGGTGTTCGACCGGCTTGGCGCTTCGACCGCGATCCCGATCCACTGGGGAACGTTCCGGCTGAGCTATGAGGCGCGCGAGACGCCGCCGCGAATGCTCGAGACGGTCCTGCGCGCGACCGGCGGCGATCCCTCGCGGTTCGCGCCGGTGGAGATCGGCGCGCCGTTCGAGGTGCCGGCCTATGCGGCGCCCGCGCGGCGGCCGGACGAGGCGCGGATCGCGGCGGCGCTCGAATCGCCTGAGGTGACGGCGCTGCGCTGATGGCCGGTGATCTGCCGATCCACGCCGTTTTGCCGGACCTGCTCGGCGTGCTGCGTGCCCGCTCGTCCGCGGTGCTGGTCGCGCCCCCCGGGGCGGGCAAGACCACCGCGGTGGCGCCGGCGCTGCTCGCCGAGCCGTGGTGCAGCGGCGAGGTGCTGCTGCTGTCGCCCCGCCGGCTGGCGGCGCGCGCCGCGGCGGAGCGGATGGCGGCGCTGGCGGGGGAGCCGGTCGGGCGGACCTACGGCTACGCCACGCGGCTCGATACGAAGCGATCGGCCGATACGCGCGTCACGGTGGTGACCGAGGGGATCTTCACCGCCCGCATCCAGCGCGATCCGGAGCTGGCGGGCGTATCTGCGGTGCTGTTCGACGAAGTGCATGAGCGCAGCCTCGACGGCGATTTCGGGCTCGCGCTGGCGCTCGATGCGCAAGTGGGGCTGCGCGAGGATCTGCGGCTGGTCGCGATGTCGGCCACGCTTGATGGCGCGCGGTTTGCGGCGCTGATGGATGGCGCGCCGGTGGTGGAAAGCGAGGGGCGCAGTTGGCCGCTCGACGTGCGGCACCTCGGGCGGACGCATGATCGTATCGAGGATGCGGTCGCCTCCGCTGTGCGGCTGGCGCTCGGCGAGGCGGAGGGCGGGGTGCTCGCCTTTCTGCCCGGCGTTGCGGAGATCGAGCGGACGGCGGAGCGGCTGGAGGGGGTGCCCGGCGTCGCGCTCCACCGGCTGCACGGGAGCCTCGATCCGGCGGCGCAGCGCGCGGCGATCCGCGCTGAGCCGGGGAATGCGCGCAAACTGGTGTTGGCGACGTCGATCGCGGAGACCAGCCTGACGCTCGACGGCATTCGCGTGGTGATCGATTCGGGGCTGGCGCGGCGGCCTAGATATGACCGCGCGGCAGGGATGACGCGGCTGGTGACCGAACGCGCTAGTCAGGCGTCGGCGACTCAGCGCGCCGGGCGCGCGGCGCGGCAGGGGCCGGGAGTGGCGTATCGCTTGTGGGAGGAGGCGGCGACCGCCGGGCTGCCGCGCTTCGACCCGCCCGAGATCATAGAGGCGGACCTGTCCGCGCTGGTGCTGGCGAGCGCGATCTGGGGGGTGGCCGATCCGCGCGATCTGTCGTGGATCGATCCGCCGCCTGAGGCCGCGGTGAGCGAGGCACGGGCGCGGCTGGCGGCGCTGGAGGCGCTGGACCTGGATGGGCGGCCGACTGCGCATGGCCGCGCGATCGCCGCGCTGCCGATGCCGCCGCGGCTGGCGCATATGCTGGTGCGGGCGGGCGAGATCGGGCTTGGCGGTGTCGCCGCGGAAGTGGCGGTATTGCTCGGCGAGCGCGGGCTGGGCGGGAATGATGCCGACCTGGAACTGCGCGCGCGGCGCTGGCGGGGGGATCGTTCGCCCAAGGCGCAGGCGGCAAGGAAGCTGGCGGAGCGGTGGGCCAAACTCCCTCTCCCCTTCAGGGGAGAGGGCAGGGGAGAGGGGCAGTCAGGGGCGTCATCGCTCGTGACTGCCCCTCTTCCATCCCTCTCCCCGGAGAGGAGAGGGCTATCGATCGCCGTTGCGCTCGCCTTTCCGGATCGGATCGCGCGCCGGCGGGATGCAAGCGGGGAGCGTTGGGCGTCGGTTGGCGGACGCGGGTTCAAGCTCGATCCCGCGTCCACGCTCGCGCGCGAGGAATGGCTCGCGGTGGCCGAGACGCAGGGGATGGCGGCCGGTGCGCGTATCCTTTCCGCCGCGGCGATCGACGAGGAAACGGTCGCGGCACTGTTCGGCGAGCGGATCGAGACTCGGCGGCTGGCCGAGTTCGACCCGGTGAACGGATCGGTGCGCCCGATCCGCGAGCGCCGACTTGGCGCAGTCCGACTGTCGAGCGGCCCCGACAGCAACGCCGATCCCGCGGCGATCGAAGCCGCGCTGGTCGAAGGCGTGCGCACGCATGGCCTAGGCCTGCTGCCGTGGAGCGACGGCGCGGCGGCGTTCCGACAGCGCGCAATTTACGCCGGGCTGCCGTTCGATGACGAGGCCCTTATGTCGCGGCTGGACGACTGGCTGCCGGTGCTAGTCGCGGGGCGGCGCCGGCTCGATGCGATCCCGCCCGGCGCGCTGACGGACGCGTTGCGCAACCTGCTGTCGTGGGACGAGCTCCAACGCATCGAACGGAGCGCGCCGTCACACTTCACCAGCCCCGCCGGCAGCAGCCATGCGATCGACTATGGCGCGGAAGGCGGCCCCAAGGTCGAGCTACGCGTGCAGGCGCTGTTCGGACTCGCCGAGCATCCGACCGTCGGCGCCGATCGCGTGCCATTGGTGTTGTCGCTCACCTCCCCGGCGGGGCGACCGATCCAGACGACGCGCGATCTGCCCGGCTTCTGGGGAGGAAGCTGGGCGGCGGTGGCGAAGGAAATGCGCGGCCGCTACCCGCGCCACCCCTGGCCTGACGATCCCGCCGGCGCATCCGCGACGCTGCGGACGAAAAATGCCGATGCAAGAGCGCGCGGATCGCGATAAGGACGCCGACATGTCGACCGCCCGTATCTTTCAGCGCCCGAAGAACGCCATGCAATCGGGCAAGGCTCGCACCGACCATTGGCAGCTCGAATTCGAACCCGGCGAGGCGCAGCGCCCCGATCCGCTGACCGGCTGGGCCGGCAGCGGCGACACGCGCGGCCAGATCCGCCTCGGCTTTCCGACGCTTGAGGCAGCGACCGCTTATGCCGAGCGTGAGGGGATCGCCTACACGGTGGTGTCCGCGCCGGAGAAGACGCTGAAGCTGCAAAGCTACGCGGACAATTTCAAGTAAGCGGCGCTCCGGCCGGCGGCGACCGGCGGTGTTCGGACAGGATCACTGTCGTCTCCACGGCAGTGACGCCGTCCAGACCGCTCAGGCGATCGGCCAGCCCGGATAGTGCCTGCGGCGAATCGGCGGAGACGAGCAGGACCGCGTCGCGATCCCCTGCGATCGAGAAAATCCGCTCGATCTGCGGCCAGCCACGCAGCTGGTCGATGACGCGCGCGCAGGGTCGGACGCCGATCGACAGCGTGACGAACGCAGAGACGCGGCCGATCGTGTCCGGAGCGACGAGTGTCGCATAGCCCAGGATCACGCCGTCGCGTTCCAGCCGCGCCAGACGGGCCTGCACCGCCGTCCGAGAGAGATGGAGGTCGCGCGCGATCGCAGCCGCGGGCCGACGTGCGTCAGTGGCAAGGATCGCCACGATCCGGCGGTCGGTGTCGTCCAGCCGCTTGTCGATCCGGTTCATGCCTTCGCATCGCCGTCAATCACGGCGCTTCGCAATCTGGCCAGTGGTTCGCCTCCGCCGCATCTGTGCGCCCGGAATGGAGGTGGGAATGAAACTTGTCGAGGCGCATCAGTTCACGGGGCGGCGGGCATGGGATGCCCTGCCGCTCGCCCGGATCGGCGACGTCACCGTTCGGCTGCATTGGACGGACCAGCCCTATGTCTGGCACGTCAATGAAGGCGAGGAGATTTTCGCCGTGCTGGACGGCGTGGTGGACATGCACGTGCGCGTGGATGGCGCGGAGTGTGTCCATCGGATGGTCGCCGGTTCGATCTTCCATGCCGAGCCAGGCGACGCGCACCGGGCGGTGCCGATCGGGGCCGCGCGAATTCTGGTGGTCGAGCGGGCGGGGAGCATCTGAGCGGCGCCGGCGGCGGGCGCCGGCGCGCCCTGCCGTTACTCGCCGCCTTCCGGCTCGGGCCGAGGCGGATGCAGGCGCAAGCGGTTGATGCGGCGTTCGTCGGCGTCGATCACTTCGATCCGCCAGCCGCTGGGATGGTCGATGCGATCGCCCGGCTCGGGTACCCGCCCGGCCAGCACCGCGGTCAGCCCGCCGATCGTGTCGACGTCGCTGTCCGCTTCGGACAGCCGTGGATCGACCGTTTCGCCGATGTCTTCCAATTCGGCACGCGCATCCGCTTCCCAGGCACCGCCGTCGAGCGGGACGAGCATCGCCACTGGCGTCTCGTCATGCTCGTCCTCGATCTCGCCGACGATCTCCTCGATCAGATCCTCGATCGTGACGAGCCCTTCGGTGCCCGAATATTCGTCCAGCACCACGGCGAGGTGCACGCGCGTCTGGCGCATGTCGGCGAGCAGGTCGAGCGCGCCGCGGCTCATCGGCACGAACAAGGGCTGGCGGATCAGCGCGGTGATGTCCGCCGGGCGCGGGCCGTCACCAGCGAGGATGGCGAATACGTCCTTGATATGGACCATGCCGATGATCGTATCGAGCCGCTCGCGATAGACCGGCAGGCGGCTGACCCCGGCGTCGGCGAAGACGTGGACGACCTCGTCGAAGGTCGTCTGTTCCTCCACCGCGATGATATCGGCGCGCGGCACGCCGACGTCGCCGGCATCACGCTCGCTGAAATGCAGGAGGTTGCGCACCATCTGCCGCTCTAGCGGCGTCAGGTCACCCTTGGCCTCGGGGCCGGGGTCTTCCTCGTGGCGGTCGATCGCCGCCTCAAGGACCGCGCGCAAGGTCGCTTCTTCGGTATCGCCAAAGATCAGCGTGCGCAGGCCCTTCCAGATACTGCCTTCATTCGGCTCGCCGTTCCCGGCGCTACTTCGGTCCTCGGACACTTAGTCCTCTCGTATGGTGTAGGGATCCGCGATGCCCAGCGTGGCGAGCGCATCGCGCTCGATCGCCTCCATCGCATCCCCTTCGTCGTCGTTCATGTGATCATAGCCGAGCAGATGCAAGGTGCCGTGCACGATCAGGTGGCTGGCATGATCGGTGACGCTGATCCCGCGCTCCGCCGCTTCGGCGGTGCAGACGCCATGCGCCAGGACGATATCGCCCAGCAGCACCTCGCCATCGTCGGAATTCTGGCTGACCGTATCGATCAGGTCGCGCTGCACCATCGGGAAGGACAGGACGTTGGTGGGCTTGTCCTTGCCGCGATACTGGTTGTTGAGCGTGTGGACCTCCGCATCGGAGGTGAGGCGGATGCTCACCTCCACGTTGGCTCTGGTGTCGAGCAGCGTGCGGAAGGGCGTCGCGCCGACCGCGGCACGCACCGCGGCGTTGGCGAGTTGCTCCCAGCGGCCGTTAGGCCAGGGCTCTTCCTGCGAAAGGGCGATGTCGATCATGGCATGTCCGTGTGCACGAAATCGTCGCCCTTGTAGAGCAGCTTTGCATTGTTTGTCTTGGCGCAGGCATAGGCGAAGCAATCGCCCATGTTCAGGCGCGCGGGGTGATTACCCTTGCCATAGCGGTCCTGTACCCGGGCGGCTTCATGCGCCACCGCTGCGTCGATCCCGGTGATGCCGATGGCCAGTGCCGCGCACCAACGTTGCGCCTCCGCCAGGCCGTCAGCGACGCTGATCGGATCGCGGCTGAGCCTCGCCAACGCGCGTGCGGTTTCCCACAGGGCTATGCCGCTCGTGGTGCGCTGCTGGTCTTGTTCCATGACGAGAAGCAGGTGCTCACTCTCGGCCTCGTTGGCGATGATTGCCACCAGTGCCGATGCGTCGACGAACAGCGTCATTCGTCGTCGTACAGCGAATCGTAGAACGCCTTGTCGATGATCACGTCGGGATCGTAGCGGAGCGGGGACGTGCGACGCAGTTCCGCGATCTTTTCCCCCAGCGATAGCCGCGGTGTCATCCGCGCGAGTTCGTTGGCGAGCGCACGTTTGACCGCAGCCACCTTGGTCACCCCGCAGACGGCGGCGAGTTCTTCCGCCATTTGCCGCACCTCGTCGTCCTTGACGTAAAGAGCACCCACCTTGGCCTCCTGGAATATCCTAGATTTAGTTCAGGATATCCCAGCCTTCAAGCATCCTTGCCCTCATACGCCTCTACGATGCGCCCGACGATCGGGTGGCGCACCACGTCGGCGGCGCTGAAGCGGCAGAGCGCAATGCCCTCGACTCCCTCCAGCCGCATCGTCGCATCGGCGAGGCCGCTGGCGGCGACGCCGCCGGGGAGGTCGGTCTGGTTGGGATCGCCGCAGATCACCATCCGGCTGTTCTGGCCGAAGCGGGTGAGGAACATCTTCATCTGCGCCGGCGTGGTGTTCTGTGCCTCGTCGAGGATCACGAAGGCGTCGGCCAGCGTGCGGCCGCGCATAAAGGCGATCGGCGCGATCTCGATCTCGCCGCTGGCGATGCGCCGCTCGACCTGCTCGGCGGGAAGGCAGTCGTAGAGCGCGTCGTAGAGCGGGCGCAGGTACGGATCGACCTTCTCCTTCATGTCGCCGGGCAGGAAGCCCAGCCGCTCGCCGGCTTCCACCGCGGGGCGCGAAAGGATCAGCCGCTGGACGCTGCCGGTGATGAGCTGCGCCACCGCCTGCGCGACCGCGAGATAGGTCTTGCCGGTGCCCGCCGGACCCAGCGCGAAGATCATGTCGTTATGCACCAGCTCGCGCATGTAATGCGCCTGCGCCGGGGTACGGGGGACGATCGTCTTCTTGCGCGTCCGGATCATGATGGGCGGCGCGCCGCCGCCCGATCGTTCGGCGGAGATGATCCCGTCCAGCGTCGGCTCGGCGGCCATGGCGATCGACGCGTCGACGAGGCCGCCGTCGATCTCCTCGCCGCGACCGATCCGGGCATAAAGATCGTTCAGCACGTCGCGCGCCAGCGCCACCTGCTCGGCCGTCCCCTCCAGCCCGACGCGATTGCCGCGCGCGGTGATGTACACGCCAAGGCGGTTTTCCAGCGTGACGAGGTTGCGGTCATATTGACCGAACAGTGCGCTGAGCACCTGAGGGCGATCGAACGTCAGTTCGGCGCGGCTACGTTCGCCCGGCTGGGCGGCTGCGGGCTTGCGGCTCATCGGGCTCCTTGGAGGCGGATCATGCCCGGCTAATGTGGCAGCGCGAGGGGGCGAGTGTAACCCCCCAAATCAGGAAGATTGCGCAGCTTCGAAAAGGTCAGGCCGCCACCGCCATTTTCGGAACGGCGATCACGGAATTGGGGCCGGCCTGCGTCAGCTCGACGGTGACCAGATCGCCGATCGCATGATCGCCGCTGAGCAGCACGGATTGCAGCCACGGCGATTTGCCGAGCCACTGGCCCTGCAACTTGCCACGCCGCTCAATCAATATGTCGCAGCTGCGGCCGACGCTCGCCTGGTTGAAGGCGTGCTGGTCGCGGCCGAGCGCCGTCTGCAGCCGCTGGAGGCGCTCGGCCATCACCTCTTCCGGAATCTGGCCCCCGAGGTCCGCGGCGGGGGTGCCGGGGCGCGGGCTGTATTTGAAGCTGAACGCCTGGGCGTAGCCGACCGCATCGACCAGGCTCAGCGTTTCGGCGAACTCGGCCTCGGTCTCGCCGGGGAAGCCGACGATGAAGTCGCCCGACAGCGCAATGTCCGGGCGCGCGGCGCGGATGCGATCGAGCAGGCGGAGGTATGAATCGCGCGTATGGCTGCGGTTCATCGCCTTCAGCACGCGGTCGCTGCCCGCCTGTACCGGCAGGTGGAGGAACGGCATCAGGCTCTCGACGTCACGGTGCGCGTCGATCAGCCCCTGTGCCATGTCGTTGGGGTGGCTTGTGGTGTAGCGGATGCGCGCGAGGCCGGGGATGCGATCGAGCATGCGGATCAGGTCGTGCAGGCCCTTCGTGCCATCGGTCCAGGCGTTGACGTTCTGCCCCAGCAGCGTGATCTCGCGCGCGCCGGCGTCGACCAGCGCCTTGGCCTCGTCGACAATGGCCGCGAAGGGCCGGCTGACCTCCGCGCCGCGCGTATAGGGCACGACGCAATAGGTGCAGAATTTGTCACAGCCCTCCTGTACGGTCAGGAAGGCGGTGGGGCCGACCTTGCGGCGCGCGGGCAGCGCGCCGAACTTGGACGCGACCGGCATGTCGGTGTCGACCGACGCAGTGCCAGCCGCGGCATCGGCGATCAGCCTGGGCAGGTTGTGATAGGCCTGCGGGCCGACCACCACGTCCACCTTGGCGCGGCGCACGATCTCCTCGCCCTCCGCCTGCGCGACGCAGCCGGCAATGGCGATCATCGGCGCCTGCGCACCCCGGCCGCGCCGGTCCTTGCGCATGCGACCGATATCCGAGAACACCTTCTCGGTTGCCTTTTCACGGATGTGGCAGGTGTTGAGCACGACCAGATCGGCGTCGGCGGCATCGACCTGCGCCATACCCTCGCCGGCCATCAACTCGGCCATGCGCTCGCCATCGTACACGTTCATCTGACAGCCGAAGGATTTGACGGCAAAGGTTTTTGGAGGCGTCTTCATGGGGCGCCGCCTATAGCGCAGGCGCGCCACCTTCGCCACCAGCCGCCGCGATCCGCGCCCGCGCCTCGGCGGCGATCGCCTTGCGGCCGGGGTAATCGCGCGGGTCGAAGGGATCGCAGAAGGTGAGCGTGGCGGTGAAGCTGCCGCGACGGCGCAGCACGCGTGCGGCATGGCTCTGGCCAGGTTCGTCGCCGACCCAGGCGAGTTCGCGAGTCGCCGCGCCATAATCGATGCGGACCGGCTGGACGAGCACGCCCGGCGGCGGCGGATCCAGCACGGCAAGCAGCGCGGCCTTGAAGGGGAGGAGGGTCTCGCCGTCGCCGGTCGTCCCCTCGGGAAAGATGGTTATCGCCCAGGTGTCGGCCAGCGCATCGCGCAGCGCGTTGATCTGATCCGCCACCGCCATGCGATCCTCACGCCGCACGAAAATGGTGCGGTTAAGCGTGCACAGCCACCCCACCAGCGGCACTTGGCGCAGCTCCGCCTTGGCGACAAAGGCGCTGCCGTTGCGCCCGGCGAGCAGCGGAATGTCCATCCAGCTCAAGTGATTGGATACGAACACCACGTCGCGCCGGAGCGGCGTTCCGATGGTCCGCCGCCGCGCGCCGATGATCCATCCCACGCTGCCCAGGAACCACATCGGCCAGGGCGATGGCAGGCGGACGAGCCGCCACAGGAGGTGGAGCGGCAGCGCGAGGAGCAACGCGGCGACAAGCGCCGCAAGACGCAGGGCGATCCGGATCAAGCGAGATCCGGTTCACCCGCCGCGCGCGCGCGGGCCTCGCGGCTCGCCTCCGCGGCCGGCACCAGCTTGAACGCGGCGATCGCGGCGGCGAGCGTGATCGGCACGGTCACCAACAATGAGAGCACGCCGGTCGACAGGCTGCCGGTCAGCGACGACACGCGGCCGGCAAGATACGGCCCCATCGCCAGCCCGATCAGCGTGGTGCCGATGAAATAGGTCGCGGTCGCCGCACCGCGCATCCGCGGCAGCACCAGATCCTGCGTCGTCGCGGCTGACGTGCCGAGCGCCCAGGCGGCGGTGAACTGCGCCAGGAACAGGCAGATGTAGAGGACCAGCGGCGTATCGGTGGTGAAGCCGATCGCCAGGAACGGCGCTGGAAGCACCGCGCCAAGCGACACCATGATCAGCCGCCCGCCGGGGTGCTTCTGCCGCAACCGATCACCCACGATTCCGCCCACGGTGACGCCGAGAAAGCCCGACAGCGCGCCCATGCCGCCCAGGATCAGCCCGGCCTCCGCCGGCGAAATGCCGAGATCGCGCATCGCATAAGGCGGCGCCCAGAAACCGGCGGCATAGCTGAGGAAGGCGTTCAAACCATAAGCGACAACGGTGCACAGGAAGGCGGGCGTGCCGATGATGAGCGTGAAGGTCGGCAGATCGCGCTGCCGCAGCGTGAGTGCCCAGGAGAAGACCGCATAGGCGCCAAGGCCCACGGCGGTCCATTGCGCGACCGGCTCCCCGAAGCTGACGAGCAGCGCGACGGCCGCCGCCGCCACGGCCGCACCGACAAGGTTCCACATCACCGTCCGCGTGCCGCAGCGCGCCGCACCGATCAGCGTGAGCGGCGGGATGATGTTGAGCAGTTCCTCGAAGAACGCCTTGAACGGCGCCGGATGCGGCGGCTGGGCGAGCCCTTCGGACATGCCGCGCACCGGCTCGCGCAAGGTCGCGATCCACAAGGCGATGACGATGCCGGGCAGGCCGACCGCAAGGAATGCCGCCTGCCATCCCGCCAGCCCGAACGGGCCGCCATCGGGATAAGCGCTGTTCCAGCTTTGGACGATCAAGCCGCCGATGAACAGCGAGATGCCCGCACCGACATAGATGCCGGCGGAATAGATCGACAGCGCGGTGGCGCGCAGCTTCTTGGGGAAATAGTCCGAGATCAGCGAATAGGCCGAGGGGCTGGCGGTGGCCTCGCCGATCCCGACGCCGATGCGCGCGGCGGCGAGCTGTCCGCCGCTTTTCGACAGGCCCGACAGCGCCGTCATCGTCGACCAGAGCGCGAGGCCCACGCTGATCAGGCGCACGCGATGCCAGCTATCCGCCAATCGACCGAGCGGGATGCCGAACAAGGCGTAGAACACGCCAAACGCGGTGCCGTACAGGAAACCCAGATCCTCATCGCGCAGGTTCAGGTCGCGCTTGATGTCTTCGGCCAGGATCGAAATCACCTGCCGGTCGATGAAGTTGAGGATATAAACCACGAACAGGATCGACAGGACGTACCAGGCATAGCCGTTGGCGCGATACTCGCCGTCCGCGTTGGTCTGCATCCGCTCCTGATCCTTTTATGGTCTGCGGTTTGCGTATCAGCGTTTCAGCCGAGGGGCCAGCGGGCGATCGCCTCGTAAGCGGCGCCGGCGCGGCCGAGATGACTTTCGTAGAGAATGAGGTGCGACAGGGTGAAGGCATGGCTGGCCAGCGCGGCGTGTCGGGCAAGCCAGGCCTCTACCTCGATCTCGGCCTGCGCGCCGCGCGGCAAGCGGGCGAGCGTGATATGCGGCAGGTAAGCGCGGCGCTCCGGCGCCAGCCCAACGCGGACCATCGCCTGATCGACCTTGCGGTGGAGAGCGGCAAGGGCATCATGCGGCTGGACACCGGCCCACAGTGCCTCTGTCCGGCCGCGATGATCGAAGCGCCCAACGCCCGCCAGCGCGACCTCGGGTGCAGGCGCGTGGACCGCGGAGAGCACGGCGGCGACATCCTCCGCCACCGGCCGATCCACTGCGCCGATGAAGCGCAGCGTCAGGTGCAATTGCTCGTCATCCTGCCACCGCGCCCCCGGCACGCCATCCATCAGGTCGGCCAGCGCATCGCGGATGTCGAGCGGCGGGCGGAGGGCGACGAAGAGACGATGCATGGATCCCTCATACCATCCTCCCCCGCCAGGGGGAGGTGGCAGCGCGGAAAGCGCTGACGAAGGGGGCGGGCGGCGATGCCTGTCGTTGGCGATCCGCCGTCCTCCCGCTCCGCCGCCACTTCCCCTTGGGGGGGGAGGATCAGCCATCGCCCGGCTGTCCTACACGGCTGGATCCGTGGCAAACCGCGATCCGCACCAAGGGACCATCACGAATGTTGAGACAAACCCCGCGATCGCCTCAACTTTCTCAACATTCGCGCCAACAAACGCCGGTTTTCCGGCACTTACCGGTGGCGGTTCGTCAGCCGGTCGCAACGAGTGATCTGGCGCAGTGTTACGAACTGTTGCCACAGCCCCGCCAACTTGAACTTTGGGGCTCGGCGGGCGATATTCGTCATGTGTCCGGCCCATTGCCGGACGAAGGAGTGAACTGACAATGGCCAACTGGTCCGACCCCCGTCCGACCGCGAGCGCGTTCGGCGCGAGCGTACCGGGCACGCGCGGCACCGCTTATGATGCGGGCCTGCGCAAGTACATGCTGTCTGTCTATAACTACATGGCGTCGGGCGTGCTGCTCACCGGCATCGTCGCGCTGCTGTTCGCCAGCGGCGGGCGCGACAGTCTGGCGGCGCAGGTGTTCCTGGCACCCGGCATCCTGAAGTACATCATCATGTTCTCCCCGCTGGCGTTCGTGATGGTGCTGAGCTTCGGCATCAATCGCCTGTCGACCGGCGCGGCGCAGATGATCTTCTGGGCGTTCGCGGCGATCATGGGTCTGTCGATGTCGACGATCTTCCTGGTTTATACCGGCTCGTCGATCGCCACGACCTTCTTCGCCACCTCGGTCGCGTTCCTGTCGCTGAGCCTTTACGGCTATACGACCAAGCGTAACCTGCAGGCGTTCGGCACGTTCCTGATCATGGGCGTCGTCGGTCTTCTGGTCGCCTCGCTGCTGAACCTGTGGGTCCAGTCGAGCGCGCTTCAGATGGGCATCAGCGCGATCGGTGTGCTGCTGTTCGCTGGCCTCACCGCCTATGATACGCAGCGCATCAAGGAGATGTATTCGTACGTCGCCGGCACGGACATGATGGGCAAGGCCGTGATCATGGGCGCGCTGTCGCTCTATCTGGACTTCATCAACATGTTCCAGTTCCTGCTCTCGTTCATGGGCAACCGCGAATAAGAGCGAACCGAAGGACAAGCTGAGAAGGCCCGGCGAGGAAACTCGCCGGGCTTTTTCGTTCAGGCAATCACATCCGTTACCCCGGGCTTGACCCGGGGTTCCGCTATTTTGGTCTTGGCGTGAAGAAGCGAGCCCCTGAGTCCGGCCCGGGGCGCCGCGTATAGGAAGCGAACCACCATGCGCCTCGCGATCGACGTCCACCTCGACTACGGCTTCCCGGAGCCCGCCGACGTGCTGCTGCAGGTCGAGGCGGCCGCGATGCACGACCAGCGCATCGAGGCGGAAGCACTTGTGATCCATTCCGATCACCCGATCCGCGCCATCCCCGGTGAGGATGGGATCGGCCAACGCTGCTGGGCGCGGGGCGAGCAGCGGCTGGTCGCCGATTACCATGCCACCGTTGCAATCGAGCGGCCCGCGATCAATCTCGCGTCGCTCTCCGCGACACCCGTCCGCGATTTGCCCGCCGAGACGATCCGTTATCTCCTGCCGAGCCGGTACATCGAATCCGACCGCTTCGAACATTTCGTGCGGCGACAGTTCGCCGGGCTGAGCGGCGGCGCGCTGGCGCTAGGGCTGGCCGATTGGGTGCGCGGTGCGATCGAATATAGCGGCGTGGCGGGCGGCGGCGGCAGTGCGCTCACCACCTTCGCCGAGCGCCGCGGCGTGTGCCGCGATTATGCGCATTTGCTGGTCGCGCTCGCCCGCGCCGCGGAGATCCCCGCGCGCTGCGTCGCCGTCTATGCGCCGGGCGTCGATCCGCCCGACTTCCACGCGGTGGCCGAGCTGTGGCTCGGCGGCGCCTGGCACCTTGTCGATGCCACCGGCATGGCGAACTGCGGCAACATCGCACGCGTCGCGATCGGCCTCGACGCGACCGAAATCGCCTTCATGACGATCTTCGGCTCTGCTTTCCTGTACCGCCAGACGGTGTCGGTTCGTCAACTGTCCGATACTAAGGAACAGCCCGAAGAAATCGTTCGTTGAGCAAGGGTAACGATAGGAGACGCTCGATGCCCACTCAACAGCCCCCCTCGCAGGATGCCGGTCGCGACGAGTCGATTGCCGAGCGGCTCAACAAGCAGCCCGGCAACAAGGATGCGCAACTCGACGCCGGTGTCGACGAATCGATGGACGCGTCTGATCCGCCTTCGGTGACCCAGCCCGGGCGTTCGGAACCGGCGCCTTCATCGGGCTATGACGAGGAGGCTGAGCGGCAGCGCGACGCCTGAATGTTGTGCCCGCGCCGCACGCCCCGGGGCTTGTTTAAGCTGCTACGGTTCGTCGCATAAGGTGTTGCGGCGCGGTGATCTTCATGATCGTATCTGAATGCCTGACATCGCAGCGTTAAGGTGGTTGTTAACCATCTTGATGCACGATGCTCCGGTTCGGACCGAACGGGCGGGGTGATCGTGATGGTTGCACGGATGAGGCCGGCGGATGGTGCGATGACGCTGGCCGAGATGAAGGAGTTTGCTGGGTTCGCGGCGGCGACGCAGCGCTATATCCGCCGCAGTCTGGACGTAGGGCTAGATCGCGAGGACGCCCTGACGCGCTGGTCGCGCGACGTGGTCGAAGCGGCGAGCATCCGCGCTCAGGCCCGCCATTATTGCCGCTTGCCGGACATCCGCGCGATGGTGCCCGACAACAGCGGACTCGATGCGGCGGAGCCGTTCCTGGCCCCGCTGATCACCGTCGCCGCCTTTGATCTGGGACAGGGGCGGATCACCAGCTTCGCTGCGTTCCGCTTTTTGTACGAGCGGCTGATCGGCGCGTCGGTGCGGCCGTGGTTGCCCGGCGCCTTTTGCGCGGCGGCGGCGCTGCCGCATTTGCACCCGGAGTTGCGGCGCACGTTGCTCCAGTCGATCAGTGAAGCCGCCGCGACGGCGTCGGGCTGGTCATCGCGGCAGCCGGCGTTCTACCCCTATTGGGTGGAGAAGGTGGAAACCGGCGCGCTGCCGCATTGAGAGTGTCCCGGGGGAGGGGCGTCACGTGAGGTTGGCGAGCGTGAGTTTGCCCCGCTTCACCTCGCCCACGACGTGATCCGGGATCACGGAGTGAGTGAGGCTTCCGTGCGGACTCATGTTACGCGAAGTTCGATCTGCTCCCCCATTTCTCGCGCTGCGTCTTCGAGTACCTCGCGAATACGGGTTACATAGGTCACCGCAGCCGGCCCAGCGCATGCCGCGCCGGCAAGCTCGACCACCATCGGCGGCTGGACGCGATTGAGCCGCGCGACGATGCTGTCGAACAAGGCGTCGAGGCTGGGGCCGTGCCAGTCGGGTGCGCCGAGCGCCGGCAGCAGCGCCGCCCACAGGTCCGCCGCGGTTTCCCATCCAGCCGCCTCAAGCCGTACGATTGTCAGCGGCACGCGCGCCAACTCATGGTTCCGCGATTGGCCTGGTCGAGGTGTAAATGGTCGCGGTGCGCGGCGTTGTAATCGGGCGACAGCACCGTGGAGAACAGGTCGCACGCCCCATCGCGCACGTCGCGCAGGAATGCGGCTCTGGCGCCGCCCTCATCCCAATCGTCGATCAGGCTGATTCGCGTGCCGTCCGCCAGCCGAAAGCCGGCGATGTCCACCGCATCCGCGGTTGCATGCTGGCTATAGTCGCCACTGCTGCGGCCGTAGAGCCGGCGGCAATTGTAGCTGCCGAGATGGTCGATCCGGCTCACGCGCATGCGGAAATGGCGCTCGGCGGCGGGCTGCACCACTTCCCATTGCCACAGCGCCAGCGCCGCCGCGACCGGGCAAGCCACGCCCAGATTGGCGGGGCGGAACGGCGTAATGCGCGGATCATCGCCGGCGAAGCGCAGCCCGTCGGCATAACCGCAGTTCGCCCCCTCGCGCCGCTCCGGCAACACGGTGTAACTGACGCCAGCGCGATCGAGCAGCGCACGGCAGCGCGGGAAATCCTCCGTCAGCTGAGTCAGTTTGGTGCCGGTGAATAGTCCGATGGGCCTGGCCAAATCGAGCGGCGCCCAGGGCGTGTCCTCCGGATGCTGGCGCACCCAGCCATAACCGACCAGCGCCAGCAACACGACGATTGCCAGCGCGACAAGCCAGCGCACCGTCCGCCGCACGCGCCGGGCGGCGCGATCCCGCCGCCGCATCAGCCGCGCATCGCGTTCTCGATCACCTCCGAGGTGATGGGATAGCCAGCGTTGTCGGGGATGCAGAGATGCTCTTCATCGCCGCGCGTTTCCGACCACGGCGTCACCGTCACGATCGGCGTCTCGCGGGCATGCGCCGCCGCATCGGCGAAGCTGTCGAACTGCGCCAGCCGCTCCAGATTGCGGCGGGTGGGGAAGATCACCTCCAGCTTGCCGGCATCGGCATCGTCAAGCACCTGCTGCGCGGTGGCCCAGACCAGTCTAACATTCTCCGTCTCATCGACCGTCGCGCGCGGGGCGTCGGCCGGCAGCTCAGCCAAATAGAAGCGGGTGTCGAAGATGCGCATGTTGCGATGCGCCGGCCGCCAGCGGGCCCAGGGTACCAGCTGCGCGAGATCGAGCGTTGCGCCGGCCGCGGCGAGCGCCTCCGCCAGCGTGTCACCGGCGTGGAGCGCTTTGCGCATCTCAACCAGCGCATCCGCAGAGGGCAGCGTAGAAAGGCCGATCGGCAAACCTGCCTCCTCGATCGTCTCGCGCACGGCGGCGATCCGCGCCGCTATCTCATCGTCGCCGCCATGAAGCTCAGCCAGAGCATGGTCACCGGGATCGATCCGTCCGCCAGGAAACACCATTGCGCCGCCCGCGAAGACCATCGCCTTGGCGCGTTCCACCATCAGTAATTCGGGCGGGCCGCCCTCGGCCTCGCGGAAGATGATCAGGGTGGCGGCGGGAATCGCGGGGGGCAGTTCGTCACTCATACGGGTGACTTAACGACGGTCACGTGAGAAAGTCACGCGGCGACGCAGCAATGTATTGAAGTTTGCTGCGGAATCGAAGCGGGCTGGTGGAGCCGAGGGGAATCGAACCCCTGACCTCTGCAGTGCGATTGCAGCGCTCTCCCATCTGAGCTACGGCCCCGCCCGGATCCGGCTACGCCGGGAGCGACGCCCTTAGCGGCCCCGCCGTGCAGATGCAACGGCCTCGCGTAATCGTTATGATAGTCGGTGAGCGGTGATCCGATCCAAGGCTGCGGTAGGCACCCGATACATTGCCGAAACGACAGGAACATTCGGCTTTTTCATGCCTTGGTGGGGTAGTGCGATCGGGCGGCGAGGCCCGGCGCCGTCCGCACAGGCAAGGAGTTTGGACATGGTTTACGATCGTTATGGTCGCGGCGACGACGCGGGCCGCCGCGAGCCTCAGGACTATGGCCGGGACTATGGCTCGGGGCGCGACTACACCTATTCCAGCGCGCGCGACTATGACGCTGCCGGCAGCCTGAACCGCGATCGCAATCGTCAGCAGGACGACGATCGCGACTATACGCGTAACTTCGTGCCCTATGGCGAGCGTAGCCGCAGCCAGGAGGGCTATGGCCATCGCGAGGCGTTCGGCGGCAGCTACGGAGATCGCGACACCAACACCCGCGACTGGGGCGACCGCGATCCCGGCCGGCGCGGCTACGGAGAGCGAGATTACGGACAGTCCCGCTCTGGCCAGTCACGCTCCGGCCAGTCGCACTACGGCCAGTTGCACGGCGGTCAGCCCCGCGGGCAGTCGAACTACGGCTCCGATGATTATCGCGGCAGCTACGCCTCCGATGGGCGCCGGTTCGAGAACGTTGGCCGCTACCGCGACTATGAAGACGACAATCGCCAGCAGAACCATCAGCGCCAGCAAGGTGGTGAGCGCTTCGGCGGCCATCCGCAGCAGCAGCGCGGCGGCTACAGCGGCCAGCCGCAGGGCTATGACTATGACGACCGTGGCTTCTTCGCTCGCGCCGGGGACGAGGTTCGCTCCTGGTTCGGCGACGAGGATGCCGAGCGTCGCCGCGAGGCCGACATGCGCTATGACGAGCGCGACTATGGCAGCCGCCACTCGCATGATCGCGATTCGGAGTATGGCTCTTGGCGCCGGACGCAGATTGCGGCGCTCGACCGCGATTATGACGAATATCGCCGTGAGAACCGCAGCAAGTTCGAGAATGAATTCTCGTCCTGGCGCACCAATCGCCAGACACAGCGCGACTCGCTGACGAAGGTTTCCGAGCATATGGAAGTCGTCGGGTCCGACGGCAGCCATGTCGGGACGGTCGACAAGGTACGCGGCGATCGCATCCTGCTGACCAAGACCGACAAGGATGCCGAAGGCCGCCACCATTCGATCCCGTCGAGCTGGATCACGACCGTCGCCGACAAGGTGACGCTGTCGAAGAGCGCGGACGAGGCCAAGAAGCATTGGCGTGACGAGGAGAACCAGTCTGCGCTGCTCGGCTATGGCGATCGTACCAATGATCGCTCGGGCGAGCAGAAGAGCAGCGAGCGCACGTCGCTCGATCGCAGCTTCTCCGGCACCTATTGAGCCGCTGAGCTAGACGCCGGCCGTTTCCCTCTGCGGTCGGTGCTAGGGGGCCCGGGCTTCGCGCCCGGGCTCTTTGCGTTTGCGGAGGTTGTGTTTGAGACCGGCTGGGGCATGATCGCCTCACCAAGCAAGAACGGGAGAGAAATATGCCACGCGCCTGGACCCTTCGCGCGCGCCCCAAGGGCTTGCCGCAGCCGAGCGATTTCGATCTGATCGACCTGCCCGCCGCCCCGCTGAGCGAGGGCGAGGTGCGCGTCGCCAATACTTGGCTGTCGGTCGATCCGTACATGCGCGGCCGGATGAACGACGTGAAGAGCTATGTGCCGCCGTTCGTGCTGGGCGAGCCGATGCAGGGCGGCGCGCTGGGCGAGGTGATCGAGAGCAATGCGCCGGACGTGCCGGTCGGCACCCGCGTGCAGCATATGCTCGGCTGGCGCGACGAGGCGGTGCTGCCCGCCGCGCAGGTGCAGAAGCTGCCCGATATCGACGTGCCGGAACAGGCGTTCCTCGGCCAGTTCGGCATGCCCGGCATGACCGCCTATTTCGGGCTGCTCCAGGTGGCGGAGGCCAGGGAAGGCGACGTGGTGTTCGTCTCCGCCGCCGCGGGCGCGGTCGGCTCGACGGTGGTGCAGATCGCCAAGGCCAAGGGCATGACGGTGATCGGCTCGGCCGGCGGCGCGGAGAAATGCGCCTGGGTCAAGTCGCTCGGCGCCGATGCGGTGATCGATTACAAGGCGGGCGACGTGGTTCAGGCGCTCGCCGACGCGGCGCCGCAGGGGATCGACGTCTATTTCGACAATGTCGGCGGCGACCATTTCGACGCCGCGCTGCTCGCCGCCCGGCTGCACGCGCGCTTCGCGATCTGCGGCATGATCGACATCTATAACGAAGGCCAGCCGCAGTCGCTGAAATATCTCTTCAAGGTGATCGGCGCGCGGATCGCGATCAAGGGTTTCCTGGTCGGCGATCACCTGGCGGGCGTGGCGGATTTCTACCGCGACATGGGCGAATGGCTCGCCGCGGGGAAGCTGACGCGCGAGGAGACGGTGCACGAGGGGCTGGAGACGGCGCCGCAGGCGTTTCTGGGGCTGTTCACGGGCGGCAATCGGGGGAAGATGCTGGTTCGGGTGTAGCCCCCGCTCGATAGGTCAGTCGCATCGCCTGACGGGGCCACCAGCGCCCCGTCACCCCGGCCCTGTGCCGGGGTCCACTGTTCCGCGAACTCGATGGCTTGGGGTGTGCGGCACGGTGGATGCCGGGACAAGCCCGGCATGACGGTTGGGGAGGGATCCCGAGCCACCAACACCCGTCATCCCGGCCTCGCGTCGGGATCCACGGTGCCGCGAATGCTGCGGCTGGAGGCCCGAACGACAGCGCGTGTGGAGGGTTGGCCTTCGGCGCAAGAACGGGGTGATGGAGCGCTTAACGGTCGCGCCCCGACCGAAGTACAACCCGGCCTCAGATCGCCCCGCTGAACGTGTCGCACACCGCCGGATCGCCGCTCTCCAGTCCCCGCCGCAGCCACGCCTGCCGCTGCGCCGACGTGCCGTGCGTAAAGCTTTCCGGCACCACGCGGCCCTGCGCCTCGCGCTGGAGCGTATCGTCGCCGATGGCTTGCGCCGCGCGCATGCCCTCCTCGATATCGCCTTGCTCCAGCCGGCTGCGGTTCTGCCCCGCCCAGACGCCGGCATAGCAATCCGCCTGCAACTCCAGCCGCACCGACAGTTCGTTGCCCTCCGCCTCGCTCGCCCGCGACTGCGCGCGGCGGACCTGTTCGGATGCGCCGGTCAGCGTCTGGATGTGATGGCCGAATTCATGCGCGACGACATAATATTGGGCGAAGTCGCCGGCCGCACGGAATTTCTGCTCCAGTTCCTGGAAGAAGCTGGTGTCGATATACACGCCCTGGTCGGACGGGCAGTAGAACGGCCCCATCGCCGACATCGCCGCGCCGCAGCCCGACATGCCGCGGCCGCCGTAGAACACCAGCTTGGGCGCCTGGAACCGCTCCCCCGACTGGGCGAACAATTGCTCCCACGTATTCTCGGCCGAGGAGAAGGCGTTGCAGGTCGATCGCGTCGCCGCATCGACGGAGCAAGCCGCCGCCGCACCCGTGCCGCCGCCGGCCCCGCTGCGCTGCGTCTGAGTCGTGGGCGCCTGACCGCCGCCGGTGAGCAGCCCTCCGATATTGCCGAGCCCACCGAACACCGCGAAGATCAGCAGCACCACGACGATCCCGCCGCAACCGAAGCGGCTGCCGATCAGCGGCAGCAGGCCGAGCAGTAAGCCGCCACCGCCACCGCCACCACCGAAGCTTTGGCCTCGCTGGTCCTCGACGTTGATGTCATTATCGAAATCGTCGAGCCGCATCGCGGTGCCCTTATCGTTACCGATCCGGCATGAATGCGCGAAGGGCGAGCGCGGTTGCAAGCGCGCCGTCTTGATCGCGTCACGCTCGCGGCGCATGAGGGCGCGCGATGGCTGATGCCGATCCCCGCCCGAGGCGCCGCGCCGCTGCGCTGCCGCTCCCGGAAACCGTCGCGCTGGTGTTGCAGGGCGGCGGTGCGCTCGGCAGCTACCAGGCGGGCGTGATCGAGGGCCTGTCCGCCGCGGCGATCGAACCCGACTGGGTGGCGGGTATCTCGATCGGCGCGGTCAATGCCGCGATCGTCGCCGGCAACCCGCCAGAGCGGCGGATCGAGCGGCTGCGCGCCTTCTGGGATCAGGTGACGAGTTGGCTGCCGAGCTTCCCGATCCTGCCCGAGGATCGCGTGCGCGAGGCGGTGCACGAATGGTCGGCTGGGTTCGTCGCACTCTCCGGCGTGCCCGGCTTCTTCGGCCCGCGCTTCGTGCCGCCGATGCTGGCGCAGCCGGGGACGTGCGAGGCACTGAGCTTCTATGACACCACGCCGCTGCGCGCGACGCTCGACGCGCTGATCGACTGGGATCTGGCGAATGAAGGCCCGGTGCGGCTGTCGGTCGGCGCGGTGGACGTGGAGAGCGGCAATTTCCGCTATTTCGACACCGTCGAGGAGCGGCTCGACGCCAGGCACGTGATGGCTTCGGGCGCGCTGCCGCCGGGCCTGCCGCCGGTCGAGATCGACGGGCGCTGGTATTGGGACGGGGGCCTCGTCTCCAACACGCCGTTGCAGCATGTGCTCGATCACCAGCGCGAGGGCATGATCGTCTTCCAGGTCGATCTGTTCCCCGCCGCCGCCAAGCGCCCGCGGACGATCACGGACGTGGCCGCGCGCGAAAAGGAGATCCGCTATTCCAGCCGGACGCGGCAGGTGACCGATCAGCTGATGCGGCTCCGCAAGGAACGCGAGTTGATCCGCAAGGTGCTGGCGAAAGTTGCGCCGGAGCTGCGAAAAGATCCGGATGTCGTCGCATTGGCGGCGCTCGCCGCGGAGAAGCCGGTCAGCCTCGTCCATCTGATCCACCGCGCCAGGGCGTGGCAGGGCGGCGCGCGCGATTACGAATTCTCGACCCGCACGATGCGCGATCATTGGGATGCGGGCCATGCGGCGATTGCGGCGACGATGGAGAATGCGGAGCTTGTCGCCGAGAATATCCTCACCGGCCGCACCGCGGCGTTCGACCTCGCACGATAGGAGATCCGCCATGTTCCTGAAGGGCAAGACCGCGCTCGTCACCGGCTCCACCTCCGGCATCGGCCTTGCTTACGCCAAGGCCTTCGCCGCCGAGGGCGCGGCGGTGATGATCAACGGCTTCGGCGATGCGGACGCGATCGAGCAGGAGCGCGCGGCGCTGGCCGCGGCGAGCGGGGCGGCGGCGCTGTACGACGAAGCGGACATGACCAGGCCCGAGGCGATTGCCGCGATGGTGGCGCGCTGCCATGCGGAGCTCGGCGGGCCGGACATCGTCGTCAACAATGCCGGGATCCAGCATGTCGCGCCGATCGTCGATTTCCCGCCCGAGAAATGGGACGCGATCCTCGCCATCAACCTGACCAGCGCGTTCCACATGATGCGCGCCGCCGTGCCGCACATGCGCGCGGGCAAATGGGGGCGGATCATCTCCACCGCCTCGGCACACAGCCTGGTCGCCAGCCCCAACAAATCCGCTTATGTCGCCGCCAAGCATGGGCTGATCGGGCTTTCTAAGGCGGTGGCGCTGGAAACGGCGGCGGACGGCATCACCGTCAATTGCATCTCGCCCGGCTATGTCTGGACGCCGTTGGTCGAAAACCAGATCCCCGACACGATGAAGGCGCGCGGGTTGACGCGCGATCAGGTGATCGACGATGTGCTGCTCGCCGCGCAGCCGACCAAGGAATTCGTGACCCCCGAACAGGTCGCCGCCTTCGCGGTGTTCCTGTGCCGTGACGAAGCGGCGTCGATCACCGGCGCCAACCTTTCGATGGATGGCGGCTGGACCGCCGCCTGACCGCGGGTTAGCCCTGGCTCAACGAGAGACGAGGGTCGAGGGCATGAAGCAGGCGCTCGCCGCACTGATGGCGGCGGCAATGCTGGCGAGTTGCGGAGGTGGGCGCGAGGCGCCCGCGCCGGAGCGCGGGGTCGCGAACAGCGACTGGCGCCGCGTCGCGACCGCCGCTGATCGCAATCGGCTGCGACGCTGGCGTACTGCCTGGTTGGACGCTGTAGGCCGTGCCCGGGCGAGCGGGGCCGAGGGCGAGATCGATGCGCAGGGCGTGCTGTTCGACCCGGACATCGTTATGGCGGAAGCCGTTCCACCGCCTGGGGACTATCGCTGCCGAGTCTTCAAGCTCGGTGCCAAGGATCCGGGAATGCGCGATTATGTTGCCTATACGGCCTTCCCGTGCCGAATCGAGGACGATGGCGAGGTCGCGCGCTTCCACAAGACGGGCGGGTCGCAGCGGCCCATGGGGCTGATCTTCTCCGACCGGTCGGGTCGCGCCGTGTTCCTGGGCACGTTGATAGTTGGAGACGAGACGCGGGTGCTCGACTATGGTCGCGACGCAACGCGGGACATGGCCGGCTTCGTCGATCGCATCGGCGACCGCCGCTGGCGGCTCGCACTCCCACTGCCGGCGTTCGAATCAACGCTAGATGTCATCGAGATCGTCCCGGCCGGGGCCGGGAGATAGCGTCAGTTCACCGTTGCGGGAGCATTCGTGGCGATCACGGGCGTTGCCTCAAGCGACGGAAGATACTCCTTTCCGTGCCGGTCGATCACCGTCACTTGTGTCGCATTGGCATCGGCGAGCGCCTTGAGGAACGAGCGCGGCTTCTTCATCAATTTGGGGAAGTCGAGCTTCGTCAGCCCCGCCCGCCGCGCCGCCTCCTGTACGAAATGAACACAGTTGCGGGTGTTCATACGGTAGGTGCCATCGCCCTTCTTCTCGTCCCATTCATCCACCAGTTGCAGGATGCTGGCATATTGCACGTCGGTGAGGACGAGCGAGAATTGCGCATCGCTGCCGTCCATGTAGCTGCGCTTGGCAATGTCGATCCGCCCGGGCACCGGACCGAATAGAATGGCTGGGGAAATTGCCTTGGGCGTGAAGCCGTAGTTGAGATTGACCGGCTCGCCGCCGGCATCCGGCGTTCCGCGCAAGGTGAAGAAGGCGTGCGGGAAATGGTTGCCGAATTCATGGCTCCAAAAGGTGATGGTCACCGCGGCATGCGCGGGCAGTGCGGCTAGCGAAAGCAGCAGCGCGGCGATCGTGGCGAACAGGCGCGTCATGGCGAGAGTTGTGTCACCGCGCGCGCGTCGGCTCAAGCCTTTGCGATGACGTAACATGCGGAAATGCCCGCCGGGGGCGAACCACCGACGGGCATCCTTCCTCCCCAGGAACTTGGTGGCGGGTGGCGGTAGGGCAAAGCCGCGCCACGAGAGGGCGCCGCTGGCGGCGGCGCCGTCGCAGCACTACGCCGCGAACTGGTTCATCGTGTTGTGGGCACCGCCGGCTTTCAGCGCCGCCTCACCGGCAAAATACTCCTTGTGATCATCGCCAATGTCTGACCCGCTCATGTTCTGGTGCTTGACGCAGGCGATCCCCTCGCGGATCTCCTTGCGCTGCACGCCTTTGACGTAGCCGAGCATGCTTGCCTCGCCGAAATATTCCTTTGCGAGATTGTCGGTCGACAGCGCCGCGGTGTGATAAGTCGGCAGGGTGATCAGATGGTGGAAGATGCCGGCGCGCGCCGCGGCGTCCTTCTGGAAGGTGCGGATCTTCTCGTCCGCCTCCGCCGCCAGTGCGCTGTCGTCATAGTCCACGCTCATCAGCTTGGCACGATCGTAAGCCGACACGTCCTTGCCTGCTTCCGCCCAGGCGTCGAACACCTGCTGGCGGAAGTTGAGCGTCCAGTTGAAGCTGGGGGAGTTGTTGTACACCAGCTTGGCGTTGGGGATCACCTCGCGGATGCGGTCGACCATACCGGCGATCTGCTCGATGTGCGGCTTCTCGGTCTCAATCCACAACAGGTCGGCACCGTTCTGGAGCGACGTGATGCAATCGAGCACGCAGCGGTCCGCGCCCGTTCCTTCGCGGAACTGGAACAGGTTGGACGGCAGGCGCTTGGGACGCATCAGCTTGCCGTCGCGCTCGATCACCACGTCGCCTCGCAGCGACGACAGGTCCGTCACCTCCTCGCAATCGAGGAAGGCGTTATACTGGTCGCCGATGTCGCCGGCCTCCTTGGAGAAGGCGATCTGCTTGGTAAGGCCGGCACCGAGCGAGTCGGTACGCGTGACGATGATCCCGTCATCAACGCCCAGTTCGAGGAAAGCGTAGCGGCAGGCGCGGACCTTAGCGAGGAAGTCCTCGTGCGGGACGGTGACCTTGCCGTCCTGGTGGCCGCACTGCTTTTCATCGCTGACCTGATTTTCGATCTGGAGCGCGCACGCGCCGGCCTCGATCATCTTCTTCGCCAGCAGATACGTCGCCTCCGCATTGCCGAAGCCGGCGTCGATGTCGGCGATGATCGGCACGACGTGCGTCTCGTAATTATCGATGGCGTGAAGCAAGCGCTGCGCCTCGATCTCATTGCCCGCCGCGCGTGCGGCATCGAGATTGCGGAACATCATGCCGAGTTCGCGGGCGTCGGCCTGCTTGAGGAACGTGTAGAGTTCCTCGATCAGCGCGGGGACGCTCGTCTTCTCGTGCATCGACTGGTCGGGAAGGGGGCCGAACTCGCTGCGCAGCGCCGCGACCATCCAGCCCGAGAGATAGAGGTACCGCCCTTTGGTGGTGCCGAAATGCTTCTTGATCGAGATGAGCTTCTGCTGGCCGATGAAGCCGTGCCAGCAGCCGAGCGACTGGGTATATTCCGCCGGGTTCGCGTCATAAGCGGCCATGTCGCGGCGCATGATGCCGGCGGTGTAGCGCGCAATGTCGATGCCGCTGCGGAAGCGGTTCTGGAGACGCATCCGCGCCACCGCTTCCGGATCGATGCCGTCCCAGGTGCCGTTGTAGCTGGCGACCAGCTGGCCGATCTGATTGAACTGTTCCTGGTAGGTCATCGTGATTCCTGTCGCGGATGGAGGCGTGCGGGATCGATCAGCCGAGGCGGCCGAGGCGGTGGTAGAGGTTCGAGAATTTGGCCGAGCGGGGATCGTCGGCGATCTTTTTGATGTGCTCGCCGATGGCTTCTTTCATCAGGCCGAAGTCTTCGGTGGAGAAGACGGCGCGGCTGCGCTGCGGGGTGTCGTTCATCACCAGCTCCTTTGTCGAGATGCTTACAACTGAGACTGTAAAAACCGCATTGGCGGACAAATCACAACGCGTGCAGGCATGGCTTTGGTGTAAGCGGGTGCGTTCGCGGCGGAACAGGATTGTCATTCTGTAAACAACTTGACAGACTGCGCCGATGGCAGAGCGCAAGTTGATGGCGGGACATGTGATGCGGCGGCTGCGGCGGCAGCAGGCGCTGAGCCAGGCGGCGATGGCGGAAATGCTGGGGATCAGCCCCAGCTACCTCAATCTCGTAGAGCGTAACCAGCGGCCGGTGTCGGCGACGTTGCTGGTTAAGCTCGCGGAAACATTCGATTTTGATCCGCGGGCGCTGACGGCGGCGGAGCCGGGTGGGGGGCGGGAGGCGATCCGGCGGCGGCTGGCGGACCCGATGTTCGCGGATTTAGAGATTGATCGCAACGAGTTAGAGGAATGGCTCGCGGCCGCTCCGGGCGGGGCGGAGGCGTTTGCGCGGGCGTTCGATCGGATCGGACAGGCGACGACGGCGGCGCCGGCGGGCGATCCGGTCGGGCTGGTGCGGGCAGAAATCGCACGCTGGCGGAACCATTTCGGCGACCTGGATGCCGCCGCCGAGACACTGGCGGACCAATTGCGGCTGGGCGCGGGCGACCTTTACGGCGCGATTTCCGAACGCCTGCGGGTGAAGCACAGCATCGCGATCCGCATCCTGCCGGTCGACGTGATGCCCGATGTGCTGCGCCGGCTAGACCTGCACGCGCGCCAGTTGCAGTTATCCGAACTGCTCGATCCGGCGAGCCGCACGTTTGCCACCGCGTTCCAACTGGCGCTGATCGAGGCGCGGAGCGAGATCGATGCGCTGGTTAGCGGCGCCGGGTTCGGGCAGATCGCCGCGGATCGGCTCTACCGGCGGCACCTTGCCAGCTATTTCGCCGCCGCGGTGATGATGCCGTATGCGCGATTCCTGCGGGCGTGCGAGGCGACGGGGTATGACATCGAGCTGCTGCAACGCCGCTTCGGCGCCGGGTTCGAGCATGTCGCGCATCGGCTGACGACGCTGCAGCGGGTGGGCGCGCGCGGGCTGCCGTTCTTCATGATCCGTATCGATCGCGCGGGGCAGGCCTCCAAGCGCTATGCCGGGGCGAGCGGGGCGGCGCTGGTGGAGGCGGAGGGGCGCTGCCCGTTGTGGAACCTGCACGGTGCGTTCGATCGGCCGGGGCATTTGGCGGTGCAACTGGTGGAGCTGGAGGATGGCGGGCGCTGGCTGACGATGGCGCGCACGGTGACCCCGCAGGGGCAGCGTTATGGGCTGGTGTCGGCGGAGTTCGCGGTGGCGATCGGGGTGGCGGCCGAGCATGCGGGTACGCTGGCGGCGGCGCGTGGCTTCGATCTGGCGGGAACGGCGATGCCGATCGGGTTGGGATGCCGGCAGTGTTTGCGTAGCGATTGCCCGCAGCGGGCGGCGGCACCGGCCGGGCGGGCGCTGGTGATCAACGAGCGGGAGCGGCGGGTGACGGCGCTGACCTTTGCGGGGGATTGAGGAGTGGGCGCCATCAATCCACCGTTCGTGCTGCGTCGACGCACGTGTCACAGCCGGTGCCGTTTGAGACACGCCCTTCGACAGGCTCAGGGCGAACGGATCGATGGGGTGCGTCAGCGCCGCGCTAAGCCGCCTTTACCGCCTGGCCGACCTCCAGCGCTTCGCCGCGGGTGATAATGACCTTGTCGCCGAGCTTCGCGACGCCGAACAGCTTCTTGGCGAAGGGCAGGGGGACGCCGATGCAGCCGTGGGTCATATAGCCTTCCGCCACGGGGCTGGCGTGGACGGCGATGCCGTCGTTGGTGAGGCGCAGCATGTATGGCATCGGCGCATCGTAGATGTTGGAAACGTGATCGGCGTCCTTTTCCGTGATCGGATAAACGCCAAGCGGCGTAGGCTTGGCATCGGCGCCGTAGAGGACCGCCGCCGCGCCGATTTCATGCCCGTCGCGGAACACGCTGAGCACTTGCGCTGCGAGATCGACGGTGATGACGAGATTACCCTTCGCCGGGGCGGCGCTTTCGTCCCAATGGTGTTCGCCCATCTTCATCGGGCCGTCGATCGGGAGGATCGATTTGATCGTGTAGCTCGCCTCTTGCGTGGGGGGCTTGGACGCGGGGGCGGGGGTGTGCGCCCTGGCGGGTGGCACCGGCTGGCTGGCGAGGACGCGCGGGGGCGGCGGCGGCCGGGTCGCGGCGAAGGCGACCGATCCGGCGGCGATCGCGAGCGACAGCAGCACGAGGCGGACGGGGGAAAGCATGTCAGGCGTGTAGCATAGAGGGATTGCCGGGGGCTGATGTGATTTGGTTAATGGTGGGTGGGTGTTTTGCGGTAAGGCTCGCTCCGGGGAATTGGCCATCCTCGAGGGAGAGCGTGACAGGACCGATAGCTTCGTCATCCCGGGCTTGATCCGGGATCCATGGCTCCGCGAATGCTGCGGCCGAAGGCGCGAAGGACAGCGCCTGTGGAACGTTGGATCCCGGATCAAGTCCGGGATGACGGTGGTGGGTAGGTGCGGTTCGCTTGTTGTTGCTCTCTTCGTCATGCCGGGCCCTTCGACGCCGCCTGCGGCGTCGCTCAGGACAGGCTTGCCCGGCATCCAGGGTTGCGCGTACCTCAAGTTTGAAAGCTCGCAGGCGGCTGGGCCCCGGCACAGGGCCGGGTGGCAACGTGTTCGGGGTGAGGCCATAGCCTCAAGCGCCGGCGTTGGTCAGGCGGTCTAGCTGGTCGCTCGTCAGCTTCAGCTCCATCGCCGGGAGCAGTTCTTCCAGCTGCTTCACGCTGGTTGCGCTGGCGATGGGGGCGGTGACGCCTTCCTGGGCGATCAGCCAGGCGAGGGCGATCTGGGCCAGGGTGGCGCTGGTTTCCTCGGCGACGGTGTCGAGCGCGTCGAGGACGGGCTTGCCCTTGCCGGCAAGCAATTCGCCCATGCGACCGCCGCGGACGCTCTTCGACAGATCGTCCTGGTCGCGATACTTGCCGGTGAGGAAGCCGCTGGCGAGCCCATAGTAAGGCACCACGCCGACATTCTGTTCGACGCAATAATCCTGAAGCTCGCCTTCGAACTTGTGGCGGCTGACGAGGTTATATTCGGGCTGGAGCACGTCATAGCGCGGCAGGCCGGCGGCGCGGGCCGCTTCGTTGGCGGATTTCAGGCGCGCGGCGTGGAAGTTCGATGCGCCGAGCACGCGCACCTTGCCGGCCTGGACCAGTTTGGCAAACGCCTCCAGCACCGCTTCCTGCGGCACGGCTTCATCGTCCTGATGCGCGAAATAGAGGTCGATGCGGTCGGTGCCGAGCCGCTTGAGCGAGGCTTCGCAGGCAGCAGCGATGCGCGCGGGCGCGAGCTTGTCGCCGCCTTCACCGGGGAGCATGCCGACCTTCGTGGCAATCAGCACGTCGTCGCGCTTGCCCGAGGTCTGGAGCCATTCGCCGATCATCGTTTCGGACTCGCCGCCCTGATGGCCGGGCACCCAGGCGGAATAGACGTCGGCGGTGTCGATCATCGTGCCGCCGCCGGCGACGAAGGCGTCGAGCACGGGGAAGCTGGCGTCACGATCAGCCGTCCACCCGAACACGTTGCCGCCGAGCACTAGCGGCGCGATCTGGAGATCGGACGAGCCAAGCCGGATCTTCATGGCTGTTCGCCCTCTTCTTCCGTCAGGTTGTCAAGCGCGACGCTATTCGCCTCAAGCATCATTGCCGCTTCGTTGAGCTGACGCTCCTCATCGGCGGTCACCGCACCAGGTGGCGCCGGATCGCTGGAACAAGCGGTGGCGAACAACAACAAGGGGAGCGCAGCCTGCGCTCCCCGGATCGTCAGCCGCATCAGCGCTTCATCGCATTGCCGGCGTCGGTCAGTGCTTCGCCGGTCGCCCGCGAGGCATCATCGGCGGCATTCGACAGCACGTCGCCGCTGCGTTCCGCGCCACGCTCGATGTTCTCACCGGCGCGATCGATCGTTGCCTCGGCCGAGCCGAGCGCCTCGTCGGTCGCAGCATCGACATCGTCCGTCGCGTTGGTCGTCGTCGCGCTGACGTCCGCACCGACGGCATTCGCCGCCTCCGCGCTCTCGTTCTGCGCATTGGGGCTGCACGCGGCGAGCACGGCTGCGGTGGCGAGACCGGTGGCAATGGCGAAGAACTTCATCAACTCTCTCCCTGTCGTTTACCCGAGCCGCACGCGCGGCACCCCGCTCCAACGTAACGAACAGGCTTTGGGTCCGTAACGATCGATCGTGGCTGACGCGCGCCCATGGTCCAGATGCTCGTTTGACGAGATATAAAGATATCTTTATGTCTGAATTTGTGACCCAGGCGTTAGAAACCTTCCGTGCTCTCGCCGATTCGTCGCGGCTTCGCATCCTGCGGCTTTTACGGTCAATGGAGCTTTCCGTTGGCGAGCTCGCGCTGGTGCTGGGGCAAAGCCAGCCGCGCGTCAGCCGCCATGTGAAGATCCTGTGTGACGCGGGACTGACGGAGCGGCGCAAGGAGGGTAGCTGGGTATTCGTGGCGCTCGGCGCGACGCGCCTGGTAGCGCCGGTGCTAATTGCCATCGATGCGCTGGACGGCGAAGGCGCGGATGCCGAGGGCGCGACCGATGCGGCGCGACTGGCGGCAGTGCGTGCCGACCGGGCATCGTCGGCATCGCAATGGTTCGAGGCGCATGCCAGCGAGTGGGACGCGATCCGGTCGCTGCATATCGCCGAGAGCGAGGTCGAGGCCGCGATGCAGCGGCTGCTTGGCGAGGCCCCGCTGGGGCGGCTGGTCGATATCGGCACGGGCACGGGGCGGATGATCGAGCTGTTCGCGCCGCGTGCCCGAACCGCGCTGGGGATCGATCGCAGTTCGGAGATGCTGCGTATCGCGCGTGCCAAGATCGGCGAGCACGGGCTGGCCAATACCGAATTGCGGCAGGCAGACCTCTATTCGCTGCCGCTGGGCGATGGTGCGGCGGACGTGGCGATCGTCCATCATGTGCTGCATTATGCGCAGCAGCCGGGCGCGGCGATCGTCGAGGCGGCGCGAGTGTTGGCGCCGGGCGGGCGGCTGGTGATCGCGGACTTCGCGCCGCACGATCGCGAGGATTTGCGCGCGCAGGATGCACATACGCGGCTTGGCTTTTCGGATGCGCAGATCGAGGGCTGGTTCGCAACCGCGGGGCTGGCGGCGGAGCGGATCGAGACGCTGGAAGGCGGCGAATTGACGGTGAAGATCTGGCTGGGGCGTAAGCCGGCCGCGACATTGCATGAGGTGAAGGCGGCATGACCCTATCGATCAACCAGCTCGAGGAAGCGCGCCGCGCGCTCGAGGCGCCGCTGTTCGCCGATGTGGCCGGCGACGTGGACGTGAGCTTCGAGTTCTTTCCGCCCAAGTCCGAGGCGATGGAGAAGACCTTGTGGGATTCGATGGCGACGCTGGCGCCGCTGGGGCCGCGCTTCGTTTCCGTGACCTATGGTGCGGGCGGATCGACGCGCGAGCGGACGCACGCCACGGTGGCGCGGATCGCGCGCGAGACGAACATCCCGGCGGCGGCGCATTTGACCTGCGTCGAGGCGACCAAGGCCGAGATCGATGCGGTGGCGGAGGAATATTGGGCGGCGGGCGTTCGGCACATCGTCGCGCTGCGCGGCGATCCGCCGACGGTCGGCGCGCGTTATGCTGCGCATCCGGGCGGCTATGAGAATGCCGCCGCTTTAGTGGAGGGGCTGCGGCGGCTGCACCCGTTCGAGATTTCGGTTGCCTGCTATCCCGAATGCCATCCGGATTCGGGCGATGCGGCGATCGACCTCGATAACCTGAAGCGCAAGATGGATGCGGGCGCGACGCGGGCGATCAGCCAGTTCTTCTTCTCGCCCGATGTGTTCTTCCGCTATCGCGATGCCGTGGCCGCCGCGGGGATCGATGCGGAGATCGTGCCGGGGATCATGCCGGTGAGCAATTTCGCGGCCGTGCAACGCATGTCGAAGATGTGCGGGACCGATGTGCCGGCTTGGATGGGGCGGCTGTTTACCGGGTTGGACGATTTGCCGGGGGCGCGGCAATTGGTGTCGGCGACCTTGGCGGCGGAGCTGTGTCGCAAGCTGTATGCGGGTGGGGTGAAGCAGTTTCACTTCTATACGCTCAATCGGGCGGAGCTGAGCTTTGCGATCTGTCACCTGTTGGGGGTGCGGGCGACGCCTGAGGTGGCGCTGGCGGCGGCTTGAGGCTTTTGGGTGTGATGGTTTGATCCCGCCGTTCGTGCTGAGCTTGTCGAAGCACGGGCCACCGGCGCGGCGCTGCTTGGCACGCCCTTCGACGGGCTCAGGGCAAACGGGAAGGGCGGGTCGTATCTCTTCGTCACCCCGGCGCTGAGCCGGGGTCCCGCCGCCTCTCGCGTCGATGGAGAAGAAGCGAGACCCCGGATCAAGTCCGGGGTGACGGGGCGGGTTTACGCAACTTCGGGCACGCGCATCGCTTCCGCTGCGATAGCGATCGAGCGCTTTCTTGCCTCATGATCGTAGATGCTGCTGGTGAGCATCACTTCGTCCACGCCGGTGCGCTTCACGAAGGCGGCGATGCCGGCGGCGACATCGTCGCGATCGCCGATTGCGCTGCATGACAGGACCGAATCGAGGATGCGAGCGTGCATTGGGGGCAGGCTGTCGCGGTAACCGGGGACAGGCGGCTTCATCTTGCCGGGGTTGCCGGTGCGTAGCGCCACGAACTGCTGCTGCTGCGAGGTGGCGAGCAGTTCGGCCTCTGCGCGCGTGTCGGCGGCGAAGACGTTGAAGCCGGCCATCGCATAGGGCTTGTCGAGCTGCGCCGACGGGCGGAAGTCGCGGCGGTAGATCTCCATTGCCTGGTCGAGCGCGTCGGGGGCGAAATGCGAGGCAAAGGCGTAGGGGAGGCCGAGCATCGCGGCGAGTTGCGCGCCGAACAGCGAGGAACCGAGGATCCACAGGTCAGGCCTGGCGCCGGCGCCGGGGGTGGCGCTGATGCCGGTGCGGCCGTCGTCGGCGAGGTAGCTTTGCAGCTCGACGACGTCGTTGGGGAAAGCGTTGGGATCGCTGTCGAGCGTGCGGCGGATTGCGCGGGCGACGCGCTGGTCGCTGCCGGGCGCGCGGCCGAGGCCGAGGTCGATGCGGCCCGGGAAGAGCGCGTCGAGCGTGCCGAACTGCTCGGCGATCTGGAGCGGGGCGTGGTTGGGGAGCATGATCCCGCCCGCGCCGACGCGGATCGTGCTGGTCGCCGCGCCGACATGGGCGATCACCACCGCGGTGGCGGCCGACGCAATGCCCTCCATGCCGTGATGCTCGGCCACCCAATAGCGATTGTAGCCATGCGCCTCGGCGTGGCGGGCGAGGTCGGCAGCGTTGGCGAGCGCCTGCGACACGGTGCCGCCTTCGACGACGGGGACGAGATCGAGCAGCGAGAATTTGGTCATGCGTGGGATGTGGGCTGATCGGTTGCGGATCGCAACCGTGCTCTGCTCTTGATCCTTCCTAAGCGCAGCTTGGGAGGATAGGCTTGCCCCCGCACGCCAGCCTTCGTAACGAGCGCGCATGCCGCCAGGTCTTGATCATGTTCGCGCCTGGGTCTTCGATCTCGACAATACGCTGTACCCATCGAGCGCCGATCTGTTTGCGCAGATCGATACCAAGATGACCGACTATATCGCGCGGTTGCTGGGACTGGATCGGGTGGAGGCGCGGCGCATCCAGAAGGCCTACTTCCTCGGGCATGGGACGACGCTCGCCGGGCTGATGGCCGAGCATCATGTCGATCCGCATGATTTCCTTGCCTTCGTCCACGACGTCGAGATGGACGTGCTGGAGGAGAATGCGCCGCTTGCCGCCGCCGTCGCCAAGCTGCCGGGGCGCAAGGTGGTGTTCACCAACGGCGACGGACCTTATGCCACGCGCGTGCTGAAGCGGCTGGGGCTGGGCGAGAGCTTCGAGGCGATCCATGATATTCATGCCATGGACCTGGCGCCCAAGCCGGCGCCTTCGGCCTATGCCGGGCTGTGCGCGGCGCTCTCGATCGATCCCAGGACGGCGCTGTTCGCCGACGACATGGCGCGCAACCTGGCGCCGGCGAAAGCGATCGGCATGACCACCGTGTGGGTCGATAATGGGTCGGAGCAGGCCCACGACACCGATCGCAGCTTCATCGATTATACCACGCCCGACCTGACGGCGTGGCTGGAAGGGATATTGGACAAGGCATGACTGACCTCGAAACCACTATTGACGCCGCCTGGGAGAACCGTGCCGAGATCGGGCTGACGACGGCTGGCGAGGTTCGGATCGCGGTGGATCGAGCGCTGGCGCTGCTCGATTCAGGCGCGGCACGGGTCGCCGAGCCGGACGGCAATGGTGGTTGGCGGGTCAACCAGTGGCTGAAGAAGGCCGTGCTGCTGTCGTTCCGGCTTAACGACAATGCCTTGATCGACAATGGGCCGGGCGCGGGCCACTGGTTTGACAAGGTGCCGTCGAAGTTCTCGGGCTGGAGCGAGGGCGAATTCCGCGACGCGGGCTTCCGTGCGGTGCCGGGCAGCGTGGTGCGGCGCGGCGCCTTCATCGGCAAGGGTGCAATCCTGATGCCGAGCTTCGTCAACATCGGCGCCTATGTCGGCGAGGGAACGATGGTGGATACTTGGGCGACCGTGGGCTCGTGCGCGCAGATCGGGAAGAACGTCCATCTGTCGGGCGGCGCTGGCATCGGCGGCGTGCTGGAGCCGTTGCAGGCCGACCCGGTCATCATCGGCGACGGCGCGTTCATCGGTGCGCGATCCGAAGTGGCGGAGGGCGTGCGCGTCGGCGAGGGCGCGGTGCTGTCGATGGGCGTCTATCTCGGCGCATCGACCAAGATCATCGACCGCGCGACCGGCGAGACCTTCATCGGCGAAGTGCCGCCTTATGCCGTGGTGGTGCCGGGGACGACCGGCAGCAATCCGGGCCTTTATTGCGCGGTGATCGTGAAGCGGGTGGACGAGCGGACCCGCAGCAAGACCAGCATCAACGAGCTGCTGCGGGACTGATATCGCGCTCTGCCCAGCGAGATGAATGGGCGGTTGTTTGAGGTTCATGCAACCGCGGCCATTAGCGCACGTTACGGTCGCGTACCTGTTGTGTCGCAGCCGTTCCGTTTTCTCGAGGGAGAGTAAATATGCGTAAGATGATGCTGGCGCTTGGCGCCTCCGCGATGGTTCTGCCGTCGGTGATGGTCACCACCACCGATGCCGATGCGCAGCGGCGCTACAAGTATCGCGAGTGGAAGGGCAATGACGGCCGCTGGCGCTGCCGCAAGCCCGATGGCACCACCGGCCTGATTGTGGGCGGCGTTGCCGGCGCGCTGCTCGGCCGCACGATCGATACCCGTGGTGACCGGACGCTCGGCACCCTGGGCGGCGCCGCCGTCGGCGCGCTGGCCGGTCGCGAGGTCGAGCGCGGCACCAGCAAGCGTCGCTGCCGCTAAGCGCGCAACCTATCAGTCACTTGAGGGCGCGGTCCGGCTGGACCGCGCCCAAATGTCGTGAGGAGAAGAGGCGATGCCGACACGCAGTGGAACCGCGCGCTACGAAGGACTGGGCAAGAACGGCAAGGGTTGGACATCGACCCAGTCCGGCGTGCTGAATGAACAGCATTATGGCTTTGGCACGCGCTTCGAGAACGAGCCCGGTACCAATCCGGAAGAGCTGATCGCCGCGGCGCATGCGAGCTGCTTCACCATGGCACTGAGTTTCGCTCTTGCAGGCGCCGGCTATTCCGACGGCACGCTGGAGACGAGTGCCAAGGTGACCATCGACAAGGATGGAGACGGGTTCACGATCACCAAGTCCGCGCTTGACCTTCAAGCGACGGTGCCGGGTATTTCCGCCGAGGAGTTCGAGCGAATCGCCCGCGAGGCTAAAGCGAATTGTCCGGTTTCTAAAGTACTTAATGCAGAGATCACGCTGACCCACAACTTGTCGGCGTAAGTGTCGGCATGATGAACGGCATGTAGTTTCGCGTTCACGCAACTTAGCCGGGTGCCGGGTTGTTTTATCGGCATCACAGTCAGGAGTTGTTCCATGCGTATCATGATAGCCGTTGCGCTCGCCGCGACCAGTGTGACCGCGCTCCCGGTTCAGGCGCAGGCGGGACGCGAATATCGCGAGGACATACGCGATGCGCGCCGCGACTACCGCCGCGACCTTAATGACGCCGACTCGCGCCGTGACGTGCGCGAGGCCAATCGCGAATATCGCCGCGACGTGCGCGACGCGCGCCGTGATTACCGCCGCGAAGCGCGCGAGGATCGCCGCGACTGGCGCCGGGATCGTAACCAGTGGGGTCGCTATGACTATAATCGCCTGCCGCCGGGCCAGCGCGGTTATTATGCAGACACCTTCTATCGCGATGGCCGCTATTATCAGACGCGTCGGTTAGGCCGGAACGACCGCATCTATCGTGGCAGCAACGGCCGGTATTACTGCCGGCGCAATGATGGCACGACCGGGCTGATCGTCGGCGGCCTGGGCGGTGGTGTGCTGGGCAGCCTGCTGGCAAACGGCAATTCGAACACGCTGGGCGCCCTGATCGGTGCGGGTGCGGGCGCATTGCTCGGCCGCTCGGTCGATCGTGGCAATGTAACCTGCCGCTAAAAGTTCAGCCGGAAGTATCGGCGCGTAACTTGTAAAGGCGTACGGGGAGGCCCGGCGAGCGATCGCCGGGCCTTTTCGCGTGCGCAGGGTGGCGGTTAGGAGGCGGGCATGGCGGGTGTCCTTGGGGCGATCATGGCCGGGGGTGAGGCGCGGCGGTTCGGCTCGGACAAGGCGCTGGCGCTATTCGAGGGGCGGCCGCTGATCGATCATGTCGCGACGGGGCTGCGCGGGCAGACGGATGCGGTGGTTGTCGTGGGGCGGCATCATGGCGGGCTGACGAGCGTTGCCGATCGACCCGCGCGGGGGCTGGGGCCGCTCGGCGCCTTGGCCGGAGCACTGCACTGGGCGCAGGCGAACGGCTTTGCAGCGGTGCTGAGCGCGCCATGCGATGTGCCGTTGTTGCCGGATGATCTGGCGATGCGCTTGGCCGGGGAGGGGGCGGCCTATGTCGACGGGTTGCCGGTGCTGGGGTGGTGGCCGAGTGTTCTGGCGGACGATCTGGCGGAGTGGCTGGCGGCGGATCGGCCGCGGGCGGTGCGGCAGTGGGCGGCTGCCGTTGGGGCGCGTTTGGTGGTGCTGGAGGGCTTGCCGGCCAATGTGAATACACAGGAGGATCTGGCTGCGCTGCGGCGGTGAGCTGGTTCGTGCAAAGGCGCGAAGAAGAGGGTGTTGTTCACGCGAAGGCGCGAAGAAGGTAGGAGAAGGTTGTTCGCGCAGAGGCGCGGAGGACGCGGAGAAGGGCGGGGTGAACATCTCGCGTCAGCAACAATTCGATATGTTCGGCGTCGCATCGGGCGGTCGCACCAACCCCGCGGACGCGTCACCTCTGCGCTCTCCGCGCCTCCGCGCGAACAACACCTTCCTCTTCGCGTCTTCGCGTCTTCGCGTGAACCAAATCAACGCCGCTCAAGCGATCCAGTGCCAGATACCGGCGGGCCAGCCGGCGAGTGGCATGTGCGCCCAGGTGGCGGCGAGCCAGACCACGAAGCCGCCCGCCAGCGCGTGCATGCCGATCTTGCCGATCCGGGCACGGCCTGACGCAACGGCGGCGAAGGGCCAGTAGCTGGTGCGGCGTTCCCATTCGCGCCAGAAGTCGGGCCGGAGCCGTTCTTTCTTGCGGTCCTGCAGATGGGCGCCGAGCAGAGCGAGCACGATGATCGCCGTGGCCAGCACGATGTTGGACGGATCGGGAAAGACGAGGATGTGGACCACGGCCCAGAGCGCAAAGCCCCACATCATCGGGTGGCGCGTGATGGCGAACACGCCGCGCGCTTCGGGCACGGTGTCGGTCTTCACCTCGGGCATGGCAGGGTTGCGGATCAGCGAGCCCATGAAAAGGATTGCGCCGACCAGCATCAGCACGGTGCCGATCGCCCAGAGCGTGTCGCCGACGGGCCATAAAGGGGCCGCGGCGGGGGCGGCGCGATACGCAATGACCAGCCAGCCGAGGGTGACGAAGGCGACGAGGCTGTAGATGCCAAGAAAGCCCTTCTCGCCAGTGGCGCGCACGAGGGGCGAACGGAGCGGGTGGGAGAGGATGAAGTGCGTGCCCACGAAAGCGATTGCCGCCGCCACGACATTGTTCATTGCCGTTCCCCCACCGCCGCTTTTGGGCGATTGTGCGCCATAAGGGCCGTTCGTGTCGAGCGACGTCGAGACACTATTCGTGGCCGCTCGTGGCATGTCCCTCGACGTTGCTCTGGACGAACGGGAGGTAACCGTCACCCCAACTCAGGGCCGGGGTGACGATGTCATCTGGCTCAGTGTCGCGTTTCGCCCGAGGTGTGCACGCCGGCGGCCTGCGGCTCGGCGAGTTCGCTTTCGCCGGCCATGGCGTGGCCGGCCTCGTCCTGCAGCGTGTCGAGATGCATCAGACGCCGGATCAGCGGGCTTAGTGCCAGCACGACGACGGCGATACCGATCGTCCACCAGCCGATGGTGGAATAGACGGCCAGCGTCGCTTCCTTGGTCATCTCGCCGCTTTCGCCGCCGGTCGCCTCGCCGATCTTGCCGGCGACGAAATTGCCGACCGCCGTCATGTAGAACCAGGCGCCCATGATGAGGCTGGCGAGGTGCTTGGGCGCCAGCCGGTTCATCGCGCTGAGGCCAACGGGGGAGAGGCAAAGCTCGCCGGTGGTCTGGAGGAAATAGATCGCGAAGACGAAGAAGATCGGCGTTGCGACTTCCATGCCGACGCTCTGCGCACCCCAGACAAAGACGAGGAACGACAGGCCGACCTGCGCCAGCGCGAGGCCGAACTTGGCGGGAGCGGAGGGCTCCAGGCCGCGCTTGCCGAGAAACACCCAAAGCGCGGCAAGGATCGGGCCGAGCAGCACAATGTAGATCGGGTTGATCGACTGGAACAGCGAGGCCGGCACACCACCGCGATCGACGTAGCGATCGGTGTAGAGGTTGAGGCTGCCGCCCGCCTGTTCGAACAGGCCCCAGAACACCGGGTTGAGCGCGATCAGGAACAGCACCACGAACATCCGATCGCGGGCGTGCGGCGGGAGCTTGAAGCTTTCGAACAGGACGTAGCCGAGCAAGGCGACGCCCGAGATGATCAGCAGCGTCTGGATCACGTCCTGATACTGAACCAGCGCCCAGATCACCGCAATCGCGGCGAGGCCGATGCCGTAAAGCGTCCACTCGGTGCCCCTGGCGAGTGGGCGCGGTGCCTCCCCCTTGCCCATCAGCAGCGGCTTGCCGAGGACGAAGACGATAAGGCCGAGCAGCATGCCGACACCCGCGGCGCCGAAACCGTACGCCCAGCCATAGGTTTCACCCAGCCAGCCCGCCATGATCGTGCCGAGCGCGGCGCCCGTGTTAATGCCGATGTAGAAGATGGTGTAGGCGCCATCGCGGCGGATGTCGGTGAGGGGATAGAGCTGCCCGACGATCACCGAAATGTTGGCCTTCAGGAAACCCGAGCCCACGATGATGAAAGCGAGCGCCAGCCAGAAGACGTTGATTGCGGCCGATCCCTGCCCACCGTCGCCCTCGACCGCCATCAGCAGGTGGCCAAGCGTCAGCAGCACCGCGCCGTACACCACCGCCTTGCGCTGACCGAGATAGCGATCCGCGAGATAGCCGCCCAGCACCGGAGTGATGTACACGAGGCTGGTATAGGCGCCGTAGATCAGGTTCGATTTCGAATCATCGAATAGCCAATGCTTCGTCAGGTAGAAGATCAGCAGCGCGCGCATGCCATAATAGGAGAAGCGCTCCCACATTTCGGCGAAGAACAGGACGTAAAGGCCCTTGGGATGGCCAAGGAAATCGGGGCCTTTGCGCGTGACGCCGACAGCGCCGCCGGCCAGCAGGATCGCGAGAAACCCCAGCGCGATCGATGGAATGATGGGCAAGAATACGCTCCCTGGCAATCAGGCGGGGATCAACGCTCCCCCAAATGGGGCCGAGCCTAGCGCGCAAATTGGCGATGCCAAAGCAGTTGTTGCGGGTGAGACAATCGCCATGCTGCTGAGGCGCAACGCTGCGTTGCCCGTTACAGGCTCGACTTGCGAACGTGTCGCGATAAGAGGGCGCATGTTCAACGACACCACGACCCCGCTTTCGCTTCTTACCACTCGCCGTTCAGGCAAGCCGCGCGATCTCGTCGCGCCCGGGCCGAGCGAGGCGCAGTTGCGCGAGATCTGCGCCATCGCTTGCCGCACGCCGGATCATGGCAAGCTGGCGCCGTGGCGGTTCGTGACCGTGACCGCGGCGCAGCGCGCGGCGTTCGCGGCACTGCTTCTGGATGCCTATTGTGCCGGGCGGCCGGACGCGAAGCGGCTTGAACTCGAATCGATCGAACAATTCGCCCATCAGGCGCCGGCGCTTGTCGTGGCGCTGTCCTCTCCGCGGATCGAAAGTCAGATCCCAGTTTGGGAGCAGGAATTATCGGCCGGGGCGGCGTGCATGAACCTGCTTCATGCGGCGCATGCGATGGGCTTTGCCGGCGGATGGCTGACGACCTGGGCGGCCTTCGACGATCGGGTGCGCGATGCGTTCGGCGCGGCGCCGGAACGGATCGCGGGTTTCATCTTTATCGGTACGCCGTCGCGCCTGCTGGAGGAGCGACCGCGGCCCGATCTGGCGGCGACGGTGAGCACCTGGGCGCCGTGAGGGTCAGCTTCGCCCGGCGAACATGAAGGCCGCCGCCCCGACGAGGCAGGCGAAGGCGCCGGCGTGGCGCCAGCTCAATTGCTCGCCGAGCACGAACACGGCAAAGGCGCCGAACACCAGCAAGGTGATCACTTCCTGCGCCACCTTTAGCTGCCCGCCGGTCCAGCCGCTGGCGTAGCCGAGCCGGTTGGCGGGGACAGCGAAGCAATATTCGACCAGTGCGATCGCCCAGCTGAGCAGGATCACGGTCGGCAGCGGCTTCGCCATGCCACCCTTGAGGTGCCAATACCAGGCGATCGTCATGAAGACGTTGGAAACGAGCAGCAGCGCGATCGTGGGCATGGCCGAGCGGTAGCGCCGCGCCAACGTCGGCGAAAGCGGCTCAGTCTGCGGCGTGGCAGGTGAGCGGCGGATTTCCGGGCCGGGTCAGGGTCGCAACTTTGCCCTTGCCGCGTAGCTCATGGCCCTCGCCGGCATACCAGATGCCGGAGGCGGGGCGCTGGCCGGCTAGCCGGACGGTGGTGGCAGCTAGCGCGAGCGTGGCGGTATCACGTTGATTGTCGAAGATAGCGCGAAAGCCGGTGCTGTCGTCGCAGCGATAGGTCGCAACGATGCGGCCTGGAGTCGTCGGTGCGGTAACGGGAGACGTCGGCTCCTGCTCGGCTGCATAGTTTCCGACCGATTGCTGCGCCGCCCGCGCGGCATTGGCGATGTCGACTTATTCCGATCGCGGCTGCAGCGGCGAGCAGCCGGTCGAGAGCGCCAGGGCCGCTGCGCCGAAGCGCAGCGTGCCGCGTGGCTCAGGGGTTGAGCGCCACATCGTCCGCGTCGCCGAGATCTTCATCCTCGTCGATGGAGCCATCATCGAATTCGTCCTGAACGACATCTTCGTCGATATCGTCTTCGTCCTGATCGGAATCGTCGTCGTGCTCGGCGACCTGATCGTCGCGCATCAGCAGTTCGTCCTCGTCCGAGGCATCCTCGTCGTCATCGCCGGCGTCGATGTCTGGATCGAGATCGGTGATGATCGTGCCGTCGCCCGGCCCGTCCCGCGTTGCTTCGAGGATTTCGGCGCGCTGGCTTTCGTCATAGCCGTCTTCGTCGAAGCCGTCGTCGCCTGAACCCTGGCTGGTCACTTGATGGCCGCCCATGATCGTACCTCCTGATCGTGGGCATTGGAACGGCCGCGAGCCGCGCCGGGTTCCGGCGACGAAGACGATCGGCGCCTGATCTCGCGGCGAGGGTGGCGGCTTCTTCGCCGCATGCTTATGTGGCGCTTTCCGGTTCGTACGACGAAAGCGTTTGAGATGCTTGATACTCCGCTGGCCAATGTGCCGACGCTCAGCCTGGCCGATCAGGCGCGCGATCCCGAGCGGTTCGCGGCCGATCTGGGCGGTTCGTTCCGCCGCTTTGGCTTTGCGGTGGTCGCTGATCACGGCATCCCCGGCGATCTGATCGCGCGTGCCTGGTCGGAAACGGAGGCGCTGTTCAAGCTGGCCGACGACGAGAAGCGCGGCTATTTCGTCGAGGGCGGCGGCGGGGCGCGCGGCTACACGCCGTTCAAGACCGAGATCGCCAAGGACGCCAAGCACGTCGATTTGAAGGAGTTCTGGCACGTCGGGCGCGAGCTGCCCGCGGGGCACCGCTACGCCGGCGACATGGCGCCGAACATCTGGCCGGCGCGGCCGGAGGGCTTCAAGGACACGTTTGTCGAATTGTTCGCGGCGTTCGATACCGCCGGCGACAAGCTGCTGTCGGCGATCGCGCGGCACCTAGGCCTCGCCCCGGACTGGTTTGATCCGGCGGTCAAGGACGGCAATTCAGTGCTGCGCCTGCTGCACTATCCGCCGATCCCGGTTGATGCCGAGGGCGTTCGGGCGGGCGCGCATGAGGATATCAACCTCATCACCCTGCTCCTGGGTGCTGAAGAGGCCGGGCTCGAACTGCTTGATCGCGATTCAGGGCGCTGGCTGGCGATCAAGCCGCCGGAAGGGGCAATGGTCGTCAACGTCGGGGACATGCTGCAGCGGCTGACCAACCACGTGCTGCCATCGACCACCCACCGCGTCGTCAACCCACCGCCCGAGCGACGCGGCCATTCGCGCTATTCGATGCCGTTCTTTCTGCATCCCGCACCCGATTTCCTGATCGAAACGCTGCCGCAGACCATCACGGCGGAAAACCCGAACCGCTATCCCACGCCGATCACCGCAAACGGCTATTTGCATGAGCGGCTGGTAGAGATCGGGCTGATCAAGAAGTGAGGTGAGCTGCGCGTCATTCGCGTTGCAGCCGGCGGGAGTTTGTAAATGCAGGCCTGGGGTGCTCCGCGAGGACTGCGTGTATCACGGTCAGGGGGCGGGATGGGGCGCTGCGCCGGCAGCGCCCGCCCGCGATCACCGGCTCGCCAGGAACTGGCCGAGATCCTTAGGCGCGGTGGCATTCGCCTCCGCCGTCAACTGAGCATCGCTGCGCGGCGCCATCATGTCGCCCGAATAAGCGAGGTCGGTCACTTCCACCGTGGCACCCATTTCGGTTGCGGCGAACAGCTTCTTGGCGAAGCTGGTGGGCATGCGGATGCAGCCGTGAGACGCCGGGAAGCCCGGATTCTTGCCCGCGTGAAGCGCCACGCCATCCCACGTCAGCCGCTGCATGAACGGCATCGGCGCATTGTCGTAAAGGTTGGAGTGGTGCATTTCCTTTTTTTGAAGGATGGTGAACTTGCCGACAGGCGTTTCCTTGCCCTCCTTGCCGGTCGATACCGTTGACACGGCCACAAGCGAATCGCCGCGGAAGACATAAGCCTTCTGATCGGGGATGCTGATCAGGATACTGACCGGGCCGGCAGCGGCATCCTGTTCCCAGAGATATTGGCCGGGCGTGAGGCTCGCCGCTGCCTCCACAAGCGCGAAAGCGGATGATTGTCCGGCGACTGTAGGCGTTGACGTTTCTGCCAAAGCGGGCATAGATGTAAGGGCTGCCAATCCGAGGGCAGCCGGCAGCAAGGCGCGAATCGTGCGCATGGTGCGACCCCTTTCAATGTGGGGGCCCGATCATTTCGGGCCGTCGCATCATAAACGCGCACCCTTGACTTTTGTGCCATACGATGAGCCGCGCTATTTTCACGGCAGATGCGGAAACCTCCCCGTCCGACGGCTGCAAAGTTGAGGATTGTTCACCTTTTCCCTGCTATACAGTGGCTTACCGGGAACGGGGATTGCGACATTGATGGTGAACATGGTTGAAGCCGCGCCGACGCGCCGTGGCTTGCTGAAGACGGCTGGGGCACTGGCCGGTGCGATGGTGGTGCCGGACGCCGTGAGTGCAGCAATGCGCGCGACGGACGCGAAGCGGGTGCCGCTGACCTCCTCCAGTCTGGCGCCCGTACGGCCCGCGCCGCGGGTGGTGCCGAGCTCGCCGCGAGTCGTGCGACCGGAGCTGATGCGTGAAGCGCTCGCTGCGATGGAGCGGCACGGCAGCCGGCTCGCGCTGCGCGACCGGATGGTGATCGCGGATTTCTCCGCGCCATCAAACCAAGCGCGTTTTCACTTCATCGATCTGGTGAGCGGCAAGAGCGTGTCGAAGCTGGTCGCGCATGGCAGCGGCTCCGATCCGGGGCATACCGGCTTTCTTCAGCGCTTTTCGAACAAGAATGGATCGAATGCGTCGTGCGAAGGCGCTTTCCTGGCCAGCGACTATTATGTCGGCAAGCACGGCAAGTCGCAGCGGCTGATCGGGCTCGATCCGACCAACGACAATGCCCTGGCGCGCGCCATCGTGGTGCATGGCGCCTGGTATTCGAACCCCGACATGATCCGCACACACGGCCGGCTGGGCCGCAGCCAGGGTTGCTTCGCGGTGGGTGAGCGTGAGTTGGCCGAGGTGTTCGAGCGGCTGGGCCAAGGCCGGATGATCTACGCCGCCAAGGTGTGACGTTTCCCCAAGCGACGGGCGCGGCCGATCAGCCGCGCCCATAGCAATTGTTCGATGCCTGCATGGCCGAGGCCGAGGTGGGGCGGCCGGACACTCAGCGCGCCGCCAAAGGTGAGCGTTCCGGCGCGCAGCGAGGCGCGTGAGACGTCGGCCCAGCGGCGCGCGGTCGCCCAGCGGACCATGCGTATGTCGGCGGCGCTGCATGCCTGTTCGGCGAGGAACGCTTCCTGCATGCGCACCAGGAAGCGGCCGAGCCGGGCGAGCGTTGACCGATCCGGCACCGGCTGCCGGTGCATCAGATGTTCTACGACCAGATCGGCCGCGACCCTGGCATCCTCGCCGAGCGCGGCGGCATAGGCGCCGGTGAGCACGCGCCGCGCATTAGCCAGCATCGTATCTTCATAGCGTTGCGATGCGCCGCCGGCGTGGCGTCGATAGGCTAGCAAAGGCGTGTCGATCCGCGCGATCGGGCCGAGCATGGACAGGCGATGGTAGAGGTCGAAATCCTCGGCGTAGAGGATGTCGGGGCGAGTGAAGGGCTGCAGCCGTCGTGCGGCGTCGGCGCGGATCATGACCGAGGACCAGACGAGCGGATTTTCGATCCGGATCAGCCAGCGCAGCAGCGCCGGCGTGGTGTGCGCCACGTGTGGCGAGGGCAGCAGGCGGGCGCCTTCCAGCACCTCCGTCGCGCTGGCGACCAGCACAGTCTCGGGGTTGGCGTTTAAGTACGCCACTTGCTTCGCGAACCGTTCGGGAAGGCAGAGGTCGTCCTGGTCAAGCGCGGCGACGTAGCGGCCGCGTGCCTCGGCGAAGGCACGGTTGCGGGCGCGGACGGGGCCGCCATTCTCTTCCAGCGCGATCATCCGCACGCGCGGATCGGGCCAGGTGCGAAGCACATCACGCGTGCCGTCGCGCGAGCAATCGTCGACGACGATCACTTCGAAGTCGTTGAAGGTCTGTTTCTGCAAGGTAGCGAGCGTCGCCGGCAGCAGGTCGGCGCCATTATACGCCGCCATGATGACGCTGACGGTCGGATCTGCACTGGACGAGCGGCTCACGCGGCGGCTCTGGCTCGTCCGGCGAGCAGCTGGTCGACGATCATCATGCCGACATCGTTCTGCCACAGCCACAGGCCGTTCGCCTGGCCGACGAAGCTCGCCTCGCCGCCCAGCTTGCCGTGCGGCACGAAGCCCGCGGCAAGGCCGATACCGTAAAGGCCCGGAATCGGTGCGCCGGACCGGTCGCGGACGCGGCAGGCATCGTCCACCATGGGTGCGCCGCCGTGCGCGGCGAGACCGAGCGGGCGGCCATCGGCTTCCTCCAGCGGCAGCGCGCGGGGGCGATAGCCGAGCGCCGCGATAACAAGGTCGGCTTCGGCCAGCACGTTGCGGGCCGCGAGATCGTCGTCGCCGGTGACACGGTGAAGGGCCACGCGCGGCTCGGGCGCCCGGCCGTCGACACCCAGCATCCGCAGCACCAGTTCGCGTGCCTCCAGCCGGAAACCCGCGAGACGATAGACGAAGCCGGAGACCGGGCAGATGTCGTTCGGCCCGAAGTCGGTGAATCCTTCCGCATGCGCCGCCTCGACCGAATGGTAGAAGGGGCGCAGTGGGCTGCGGTGGAGCAGGGTGATGCCGCCGGCGCCGAATGGCAGCGCGGGACGCTCGCGCAGCAGCAGCGCAACGGTGGTGAGCGCGCTGGTGGAGCCGCCGATCACCGCCACGCGCGGCGCGCGCTTGCTCGACAGCAAGTCGGCGACCATTTCAAACCCGCCGCGCGCTAGCACCGAATCCGACTGGACCAGCCGATCGCCGGCGATCTCCATCAGCGACGTGCCGGCCACCCGTTGTGTGACAAGCCGGTCGAGTGGCTGGTGCCCGCCAGTGGCGATGACGAGGTTGCGCGCGACTCGTTCGGTATCGCGATGCGTGGCGGTGTCGCGCAGGCGAACGTGCCACAGCCCTTCCTTGCGGCGGGCGTGAAGCGCCTCCGTGCCGGTCAGCACCGTGCCGCCATTGGCCGTCACGCTGGCGTGAAGGCGATCGCCGATCGCACGCAGCATCGGGCCGACTTCGGCGAGTGGGACGCCAAGCGAGGCGCGGTGACGCGCGATTGCCAACGTCGCGGGGTGATCGGCAAGAGCGGCGATGGCGGGGTCGGGATTGCCCTCAATTGCCGAGAGGAAGGTTTGCGCGGTGGAGTCCGAAGTGATCGCGTAGCGGCCGAGCTGCCCGCCGCCGATCGCCTGGTCGCGTTCGACGAGGACAAGGCCGCGCGACAGTTCGGGCAACAGGCCGTGGCGGCTTGCCGCGGTGAGCATCGCGGTGCCCGCCGGACCGCCGCCGATGATCATCGTCTCCGCGATTGGCGGGGGGGCAGCGACGCGGGGACGCGCTTTGATCGCGACAATGCGGTCAAGCGTGTCGACCACATGCGCCACGTCCTCCACCGTCATGGTGTCGGAAAGAGGAAGCGAGAGCAGGCGGCTGCCGACCATATCGGCGACCGGCGTGGGTTCGATCTGCGCAATCTCATGCACCCAGGGCTGCTCGCCAAGATGCGGACTGAAATACTTGCCGGCGCCGATTCCCTCTTCGCCGAGCCGGGCGATGATTGCGTCGCGCTCGTGCGTGCGCTCGGAGGGCAGCAGGAGCGGGAAAAAGCCAAGCGCCTGGCGGCCGGTGGGGCGTGGCTGCGCGGTGTAGCGGCCGGCGATCGCGTGGCGATAGGCGTCCGCCAGTTGATCGCGGTGACCGGCGACCTCGGCAAAATCGTCGAGGCGGGCCTTCGCGACGAGCGCCATCACCTCGGGCATCTTGGCATTGAGGCCGGGCAGGGTGGCGGTGCGCGGTGCGGTGAAGCCGAAGTTCGCCATGGCGCGCAGCCGCTCGATCCGGTCTGGGTCGGCGCAGTGGATCAGCCCGCCTTCCTGCGTGGCGAACGGCTTGGTCGCATGCATGGAGAAGACGACCGGGAAGGGGGCACCGGCGCCGAAGCCGAGGCCCGACGCGTCGGTGGTGCCAAGCGAAGCGGCGGCATCGACCACCACGGCAACGCCGAAGCGCTTCGACAGCCAGCGGTACCGATCGAGGTCGATGCCATAGCCGAAGGTGGCATAAGGCACGACGGCCGCGATCTGCGCGCCATATCGTTCGAGCAGCCGCTCTTCCTCGTCGGCGGCGGCGCTCCAGTTGTCGGCATCGACATCGCACACCAGCGGCGTCAGACCCGCCCACCAGGCGGCCTGCGCCGTCGCGGCGAAGGTGATCGCGGGCATCAGCGCGAAGCGGCCGGCCGGGCCGTCGCTGACCGCGTCTCGCAAGGAAATCATCAGTCCGAGCGTGGCATTGGCCACGGCCAGGCACGCGCCGCGCCCACCGAACAGACGCGTCGTGGCATCGGCCTCGAACGCGCGCAGAACGGGGCCGTTGTTGCTGTAGATCCCCGATTCCTCGATCCGGGCGAGCCCCTCGGTCAAGGTGCTAAGCCGCGGCGGATGCGGGGTAATCAACGGCAAGCGCTTCATCGGACGGTGTATCCTCCCGCCGCCGACTTGCCCGACCCGGCCTAAGACTTGGTTACCCGCCGGTCGTATTCTGCAAGTTCATAGGCGATCGATGCTTCCACCAGCGTGTCCCACAACTGGCCGATCTCTTGTTCGGGCAATCCTGCGGCAACGGCTTGCGCCTTGGCATTGGCGATGACCTGCGCCTTGCGGGCTTCGTCGCGGACCTGGCCGCGCTCCGGCTTGATGCGCGCGGCAGCGTCCATATAGTCGAACCGGCGGCGGAGGAGGGCGATCAACTCGCGATCGAGCGCGTCGACGCCGGCGCGCACCTCGGCCATGGTGGTGCATTCTTGTCCGGGGAGGGTGGTCATGCCGGGCGCTCTGACGAGGCGAGCGGCGGGTGTCCAGCCTGTGACGCCGTTCGTCATGCCGGGCGTGTTCCGGCATCCACCGTGCCGCACGTCCTGTATCATCGGGAGTGCGGATCAGTGGACCGGGGTAACGATGCCGGTGTGGTGTGGCCGTTACCTTGACTCCGAACCGACACGCGGCTAGGCGGCCCGCTTCGCGATTGCCCCTGCATCCCGGTGAAGCAGGCGGCCCGTCCGTTTCGTGCGGCCGGTGCGATACCGGGACCAACGTTGTCAGCAAGTCTTAGGAATTGAAATGTCGAAGCGCCATAGCGCCAAGCACAAGCTCGACCGCCGTTTGGGCGAGAACATCTGGGGTCGCCCGAAGAGCCCGGTCAACAAGCGTGAATACGGCCCCGGCCAGCACGGTCAGCGCCGCAAGGGCAAGGTGTCCGACTTCGGCATCCAGCTGCGCGCGAAGCAGAAGCTCAAGGGCTATTACGGCGACGTCACCGAAAAGCAGTTCCGTCACTGCTATGACGAAGCGGCCCGGATGAAGGGCGATACCTCGCAGAATCTGATCGGCCTGCTCGAGCGTCGCCTGGACATGATCGTGTACCGCGCGAAGTTCGTGCCGACGATCTGGGCTGCGCGCCAGCTCGTCAGCCACGGCCACGTCTACGTCAATGGCGTGAAGTGCAACATCGCGTCGCGCCGCTGCTCGGTGAACGACGAGATCACGATCGGTACCAAGGCGCAGCAGATGGCGCTGGTGCTCGAGGCGCAGAGCCTCGCCGAGCGCGACGTGCCCGACTATGTCGTGCAGGACGGCACCAGCAAGGTGACCTTCATCCGCGTGCCGACGCTGGACGAAGTGCCCTATCCGGTGAAGATGGAGCCGAACCTGGTGGTCGAATATTACAGCCGCTGATGCCAAGCTCCAGCTAAGCTGGAGCGAGGCTCATGTCAGCAGGCTGGCTGGCCTCGCGCAGGCGAGGACTGGCGCCGCAGCTCTGCCGCAGCAGGCCACAGACAAGAAGAGGGCGGTCCCGCATGGGGCCGCCCTTCTTCGTTCTGCCCTACCGCGTTGCGGTCGGAGTACGAGCCGCTAAGACACGGCGGCACATCGTCAAAAAAGGGGGTCCCGTTGATGCGTCTCTTGTTCAGCTCGGTTCTTGCGCTCGCCGTTGCCACGCCCGCCCTGGCCCAGATCGCCGCGCCGCAGATCTCGGTCGAGACGCTGAAGTCGGTGACGCAGGAGCTGTCGCTGGACGCCTATGAAGGCCGGGCGCCGACCACCGCGGGCGAGCAGAAGACGATCGACTATCTGGTGAAGCGCTTCGCCGCCGCGGGGCTGAAGCCGGGCAACAAGGGGCAGTGGACGCAGGACGTGCCCATGGTGGAGATCACCGCCACCAACGTCTCGCCGTTCACCGCGACCGGCGGTAAGGCGCCGGTCACCTTCAACCATCGCACCGACATGGTCGTGAACACCTATCGCGCGGTGCCAAAGATCGCGCTGAAGGACAGCGAACTCGTCTTCGTCGGCTATGGCATCAACGCGCCCGAGAAGGGCTGGAACGATTATGCCGGGCTGGACGTGAAAGGAAAGACTGTCGTCATTCTTGTCAACGATCCCGATTGGCAGGTGAAGGAAGCCGGGGCGACCGCCGGGCCGTTCGAAGGTCGCGCGATGACCTATTACGGGCGTTGGACCTACAAGTTCGAGGAAGCCGCGCGGCAGGGTGCGGCCGGTGCGATCATCGTCCATGACACCGAACCCGCCGCTTATGGTTGGTCGGTGGTGCAATCGTCATGGACCGGCGCGCAATATGGGCTAGCTGCGCCTAACGATCACATGGATCAGAGCCAGGTGGTCGGCTGGATTCAGCTGCCCAAGGCGAAGGAATTGTTCGCGAGCGCGGGCAAGGATTTCGCTCAGTTGTCCGCGGCGGCGAAGCGGAAGGGGTTCCGCGCCGTGCCGCTTGGTATGAGGCTGTCCGGCAGCTTCTCCAACGAGATCAAGCGCAGCATGTCGAAGAACGTGGTCGGCGTGCTGCCAGGCACGCAGGCGCCCGACGAGGTGGTGCTGTACAGCGCGCATTGGGACCATCTCGGCCGCTGTGATGCGGTGGAGGGTGACGACATCTGCAACGGCGCGGTCGATAATGCGACGGGCACTGCGGCGCTGGTTGCGATGGCCGAGGCGTATCGCGCCGGCGGCCCGACGCGGCGCTCGGTCGGCTTCGTCGCGGTGACGGCGGAGGAGAGCGGGCTGCTCGGCTCGCAATATTATGCCGCGAACCCGGTGTTTCCGCTCGGCAAGACGGTGGGCGGGGTCAACATGGACGGGCTGAACGTCGTCGGCGCAACCCGCGATTTCGAGATCATCGGCGCGGGCAAATCCGAGCTGGAGGATATGGTGAAGCCGCTGCTCGCCACGCAGGGCCGGCGCGTCGCGCCGGAGGCGACGCCGGAATCGGGCAGCTATTATCGCTCGGATCATTTCAGCTTCGCCAAGCTGGGCGTGCCGATGCTGTCGGCGGGCAGTGGTGAGGATCTGGTGAACGGCGGTGTGGCGGCCGGCCGCGCGGCGGCGAAGGACTATCTCGCCAAACGCTATCACGGGCCGAAGGACGAATATGATCCCAAGTGGAATTGGGACGGTGCCGTGCAGGATCTGACCATCTATTACCAGCTCGGCCGGCAGCTCGCCGATGGCGATGCTTGGCCGAATTGGTATCCCACCGCCGAGTTCAAGGCGATCCGCGACAAGTCGCGTCTGGAGGCGAAATGACCCGCGCACCCAAGCCCGAATGGGCGCCGCACAAGGCGGTCTGGATCGGCTTCCCGAGCCATCCCGACTTGTGGGAAGACGATCTCGACCAAGCGCGCACCGAGGTAGCTGCCTTCGCCGCTGCGGTCCATGCCGATGGCCAGGGCGAGGAGGTGCTGCTGGTTGCCGCTGACGACGAGGCGGCGGAGGCGGCTCGCGCGCTTGCCCCGTTCGCCGAGATCGTCGTCGAGCCGTTCGGCGATATCTGGTTGCGCGATACCGGCCCGATCATCGCGGGCGATCGCGTGGCGCATGATTTCATGTTCAACGGCTGGGGCGGCAAATACGATCTTCCCGGCGACGATGACATCGGTCGCCGTCTCGCGACCCAGCGCGGCAAGGCGGTAGAAAGCCATGCCTGGGTGCTGGAGGGCGGCGCGATCGATGGCGATGGCACCGGTCTGGTAGTGACCACCGAGCAATGCCTGCTCAACCCGAACAGGAACCCCGGCCTGAGCCGTGTCGAAATCGAGGCGCGGTTGGATGCCGATCTGGGGTATGACCGCGTGCTGTGGCTCGGCGACGGGCTGCTCAACGACCATACCGATGGCCATGTCGACAATCTCGCGCGTTTCGTGGGCGAGGGGCGGCTAGCGCTGCCGGTCGCGGGGGAGAACGATCCGAACTGGCAGGTGTACCAGCAGGCGGCGGATCGCGCGCGCGCCTTCGGAGTCGAAGTAGTGCCGGTGCCATCGCCCGGTCGCGTGCTGCGCGACGGGGAAGTGATCCCGGCGAGCTACATGAACTTCTATATCGGCAATGCGGCGGTCGTGGTGCCGGTGTACGGAGCGCCGGACGATGATGCGGCGGTTGCGGCGATCCAGGCGATCTTCCCCGGTCGCAGCGTGGTCGGTCTGCGGGCGGATGCGATCCTGACCGGGGGCGGCAGCTTCCACTGCATTTCGCAGCAGATCCCGGCGTAAGGCCCTGCGATGAAATCGTCACCCCGGATCAAGTCCGGGGTGACGTAGCTTGGTCAGCCGAAGACGCGGGCGAAGATGGTGTCGACGTGCTTGTGGTGATAGCCGAGGTCGAATTCGGCATCGATTGCTTCCGGTGACAAAGCGGCGGTCACCTCGGGATCGTTCTTCAGCAGTTCGTTGAGCGACAGCGCGCCGTCCGATTCCCACACCTTCATCGCATTGCGCTGAACGAGGCGATACGAATCCTCGCGGCTCACCCCAGCCTGGGTCAGCGCCAGCAGCACGCGCTGCGAGTGGATCAGGCCGCCCATGCGATCCATGTTGCGCTGCATCCGCTCGGGATAGACCAGCAGCTTGTCGATCACGCCGGTGAGACGGGCGAGCGCAAAGTCGAGCGTGATCGTCGCGTCCGGCGCGATATAGCGCTCGACCGATGAGTGGCTGATGTCGCGTTCGTGCCAGAGCGCGACATTCTCCAGCGCCGGCGTGACATAGCCGCGCACCATGCGGGCGAGACCCGTCAGGTTTTCGGTCAGCACCGGATTGCGCTTGTGCGGCATCGCCGACGAGCCCTTCTGGCCGGGCGAGAAATATTCCTCCGCTTCCAGTACTTCGGTGCGCTGGAGGTGGCGGACCTCGGTGGCGAGCCGTTCGATCGAACTGGCGATCACGCCCAGGGTCGCGAAGAACATCGCGTGGCGATCGCGCGGGATGACCTGAGTGGAGACCGGCTCGACCGCGAGGCCGAGCTTGGCGGCGACATGTTCCTCCACGCGCGGGTCGATGTTGGCGAAGGTGCCCACCGCGCCCGAGATTGCGCAGGTCGCGATCTCGGCCTTCGCCGCGACCAGCCGCGCGCGGCAGCGGTCGAATTCGGCAAAGGCCTGCGCCAGCTTCAGACCGAACGTCACCGGCTCCGCGTGGATGCCGTGGCTACGGCCGATCGTCGGCGTCAGCTTATGCTCCTCGGCACGACGGCGGATCACGGCGAGCAGCGCGTCCATATCCGCGATCAGGATGTCGGACGCGCGCGCCAGCTGCACCGCGAGGCAGGTGTCGAGCACGTCGGAGCTGGTCATGCCCTGGTGCATGAAGCGCGCCTGATCACCGACCTGCTCGGCAACCCAAGTGAGGAAGGCGATCACGTCATGCTTGGTCACCGCCTCGATCGCGTCGATCGCGGCGACGTCGATCGTCGGGTTGGTCGCCCACCATGTCCAGAGCGCGTCGGCGGCTTCCTTGGGCACCACGCCGAGCTCCGCCAGCGCCTCGGTCGCATGCGCTTCGATCTCGAACCAAATGCGGAAACGAGCTTCGGGCGTCCAGATCGCCGTCATTTCGGGTCGGGAATAGCGCGGAACCATGTCGTTTTCCTTGGTCGTGGAGGGCAACGGCTCGCCGTGAGTCGGTGCAAGAGCGGTGGATTGGCGTGCCGGTAGCAGGCAAGCGGCACCGCTTCAAACCCGTGGGCCGGGAACTCCGCTTCGTTGTTGTCTGTTGATACAGGGCAACATGTCGCAAAAGAGGCGACAGAAAAGCCCCCGTCTGGGTGGGCAAAAAAGAGTAAAGTTTAGGAGAGTATGGATGTTGAAGAGCGCTTTGTTCGCGAGCGCGATGATCGTTGCTGTGCCAGCGTTGGCGCAGCAGGCCGATACGCCGAAGCCGACTGCGCCAACGGCTGTGCCGGGTGCTGCAAGTGTTCCGGAAGTACCCGATCAGAACGAGGATGCTGTGGCGGTTGCCCAACGGGGGACGCGCCAAGCCGCGAGCGATTCATCCGCGGCGTCGCCGGGCGGCGATCATGTATCCACCATCGTCCATGCCGAATTCGCCGCTTATGACAAGAACGGGAATGGCGCCCTCGAAAAGGCCGAATTCACCGCCTGGATGGATGCGCTGAAGGCGCGCGCGCCCGAAGGCGCCAAGCCGAGCAGCGAGACGTGGAACAACGCCGCTTTTGCGCAAGCCGACAAAGATCAGTCGACGTCCGTTTCGAAGACCGAATTGACCCACTTCCTGCGCGGGTAAGCGCCTGGCGTGATGGCCAGGCGGCGGCGGCCGGTCAATTTGCCGCCGTTGTTGCCCTTGGGACAATGTTTACGCGATGGCTTTATCGCGATCGCTCATGACCCAGGTCTTTCTGACGATCGACATTGAGATCGCCTGGCGGCACCATGCAGCGGGGCTGGAGCCGGCAGCCGTCGAGGCGCGCTCCATCGAGCCAGGTGGCGTCGGACTGCGCTGGCAGCTCGATCTCCTCGCGCGTCATGGGCTCAAGGCCAGCTTCTTCGTCGATCCGTTGCCGGCACGCCTCTATGGGCTAGATCCGTTCAGGCGCATCGTAGCGGCGGTTTTGGACGCGGGCCAGGAGGTGCAGCTCCACGCTCATCCGAATTGGGCCGGAGCGACGTTGGCTAATCGCCGCGCGCATGGCTCGTTCGAGTTGATCGACCTTTCGGCGGATGGCCAGCGCGAATTGCTTGCCGAAGCAGCGGCGTTGCTGGTCGCTGCGGGTGCACCGCGTCCCGTTGCTTTCCGCAGCGGCAGCTATTCCGCGAATGACGACACGTTATCCGCACTGGCAGCGATCGGCATCGGCTATGACAGCAGCCACAACGGCGCGCACCATCCTTGGCCGAGTGCCATCGGCCTCCCGGCATCACGCATCGCACCGGTGGCACGGCGTGGGGTGATCGAAGTGCCGGTGACGGTGATCGAGGATACGCCCGGCGTGTGGCGCAACTTTCAGATTTGCGCCCTGTCCACCGACGAGATGCGCGCGGCGCTCAACCATGCGATCGACGAGAATCACGCCGCGACCGTCATCGTTGGTCACAGCTTTGAACTTGCCAACCGAGCGGGCCTGGCGCCGAACCGGGTACATGTGCGGCGGTTCCAGGCGCTGTGCGCCTTGCTCTCCGCCTGGCGCGAGCGAGCGCCTACCGCCCATTTCGCCGATTGTTCCGGCTTTCCACTCGACCGCAACGATCAGCCGCTGCCGGCGAACCGCTGGCGGCGCGGTCGGCGGCAGGCGGAGCAAGCATGGTCCAACCTATTCGCCGAGCGGACAGCGTGAGCGGCCTGCGATTGCAGATCGGGGCACGGACGATTGCGACCATTCCCCGCCGGTTAAGCCGGGTTTCCTTGTCGCTGGACCGCGCGCTGGCTGGTCGCATGCCGACACTGCCACCGCTTCCGGGTGGGGAGGACGGTTATCTCGTCACGTCGTTGCCCGAGGCCGTTGCACCGGTCTGGTCGGGTCTCCGTTTCGAGCGGCAGCGGTACACGCGCTATTACGTCGATCTCGCGGCTGGCGAGGCGGCATGGCGGGCGGGCTTGTCCGGCCAGACCCGATCGACACTGAAGCGCAAGGCGAAGAAGCTGGCGGCGACGTCCGGTGGCGCGCTCGACGTGCGGCGCTTCCGGACGGCGGACGAGCTTGCGGCGTTTCACCCGATCGCCCGCGCGCTGGCGGAGAAGACTTACCAAGAGCGTTTGATGGGTGCGGGCCTTCCCGATGATCCCGCCTGGGTGCGGCGGATGATCGCCACGGCCGGTGAGGACGATGTGCGTGCATGGTTGCTCTACGTCGCTGATGCGCCGGCCGCTTACCTTTGGTGCGGCGCCGATGGCGGGACCTTGCGCTACGATTACGTCGGGCACGATCCGGCGTTCGCCGCGCTGTCGTCGGGCAGCGTGCTGATGGAAGCGGCGTTGGTCGATCTGTTCTCCGATCGTTTCGCACGGTTTGACTTCACGGAGGGCGAGGGACAGCATAAGCGCGGCATGGCGAGCGCGGGCATCGCGTGCCGCGACCTGCTGCTGCTTCGGCCAACGCTGGGCAATCGTGGCGCGGTGGCACTGGTTGGCGGCTTCGATGCGGCGATGCGGGTGGCGAAGCGGGCTGCGTCGGTGCCGTTGCTGCAAGGTGTTGCCCGTCGCGTCCGACGCGCTTGAGGCTTTGGTCCTGCGCGTCCTCCAATGCCGTCATGCTACACTTGTTTTAGCATTTACTGTGCCACAAGCGGTGGCGGTGCTGGCGGAAGAGTGGACCCTGAAACAAGTTCAGGGTGACGCTGTTCGGATGGGGTGCCGGCAAGCCCCATAGCTTCGACGCCACCGCTACCATAAACTCCCACCATGCATCTTGCTGCGCCTGCCATTGTTCTCGCGATCCGTATGCATGGCGAACATGGTGCCGTGGTTCGCGCGCTAACACCGGAGGATGGCGTTCGACCGGGTTATGTCCGCGGAGGGCGATCCCGCGCGCTGCGGCCGGTGCTTCAGCCGGCCAATATCATTCTCGGAGAATGGCGGGCGCGCACCGACGATCAACTTCCCGCGCTGACCGTCGAACTCGTGCACAGTCGCGCGGCGCTTCACGGCGAGCCGCTACCGGCTGCTGCCCTCGACTGGCTGACGGCGCTAACCGCAGCGGCACTGCCCGAAGCGCAGCCCTACCCGCGGTTGCATGCCGCTTTGTCGGGTGTGCTCGACGCGATCGAGGCGGCTCCCGCAGCGCGCGGCTGGGCGGGGACGATGGCTCGTTATGAGTTGCTGCTTCTCGCCGAACTCGGGTTCGGGCTCGACCTCGATCGTTGCTTGGTGACGGGGTCGAGTGATGACATCGCTTTCGTCAGTCCGAAGAGCGGCGGGGCGGTAAGCCGGGCGGCGGCGATCGGTTATGAGGATCGGCTGCTGCCGCTTCCGGCGTTTCTTCGCGCGGGCGGTGAGCCGGACTGGCCGGAAGTGTTTGCCGCGCTGGCGATCACTGGGCGCTTTCTCGCGCGCGACGTGCTTGTCGATCGCCGGGCAGAGACGCTGGCCGCGCGTGAGCGGCTGATCGACCGGATGAAGAGAGCGGTTGCGTGATACCGTGGCGGGCGGCAAGGGACGCGCGCTTTTCACGGAGATACGCATGGCCCTGATCGCGATCCTGCCCGGCGACGGCATCGGCCCCGAAGTGACCGCCGAGGCGCGGCGCGTGCTCGAGGCGCTGGCGCTCGACCTCGCGTTCGAGGAGGCTGCGGTTGGCGGGGCGGCCTATCATGCGACGGGGCACCCATTGCCGCCGGCGACGCTGGATCTCGCGCGGCGCGCCGATGCGATCCTGTTCGGCTCGGTCGGTGATCCGTCGTGTGACGCGCTGGAACGGCACCTTCGGCCAGAACAGGCGATCCTGGGGCTGCGCAAGGAATTGACGCTGTTCGCCAATCTGCGTCCGGCCAAGCTGTTCGCGGGGCTGGAGGATGCTTCCGCGCTTCGCCCGGAAGTCGCGCGGGCGATCGACCTTCTGATCGTGCGCGAACTGAATGGCGACGTGTATTTCGGCGAAAAGGGCATGCGCACCACGCCGACGGGTCTGCGGCAGGGCTATGACCTGATGAGCTACGACGAAGCAGAGGTGCGTCGCATCGCCGTGGCCGGGTTCGAGGCGGCACGGCGGCGGCGGGGCAAGTTGTGCTCGGTCGACAAGGCCAATGTGCTCGAAACCTCGCAATTGTGGCGCGACGTGGTGGTCGAGGTGTCGGCGGATTACGACGATGTGGCGCTGAGCCACATGTATGTCGACAATGCCGCGATGCAGTTGGTGCGCAATCCGGGGCAGTTCGACGTGATCGTCACGGGCAATCTGTTCGGCGACATCCTTTCGGATCAGGCGTCGATGTGCGTCGGATCGATCGGGCTGCTGCCCTCGGCCTCGCTCGATGCAGAGGGCAAGGGGCTGTACGAACCGATCCATGGCTCCGCCCCCGACATCGCCGGGCAGGGCAAGGCCAATCCGTGCGCCGCGATTCTTTCGGCGGCGATGATGCTTCGCCATTCGCTCGGGTTGCCGGAAGCGGCCGATCGGGTCGAGGCGGCGGTCGCGGCGGCGCTGGTGAATCATCGCACCGCCGATCTGGGTGGTGATTGCTCGACGCGGACGATGGGTGACGCGGTGCTCGCTGCGCTGTGAGTGATCTGCTCGATCTCGCAATCGTCATTCCGACGTTCAACGAGAAGGGCAATGTTCCGGTGCTGGTCGCCAAGCTGGACCAGGCGCTGGCGGGGATCCACTGGGAAGCGATCTTCGTCGACGACGACAGTCCCGACGGCACCGCCGATGCGGTGCGTGAGCTGGCGCGGATCGACCGGCGGGTGCGAGTGATCCAGCGGATCGGGCGGCGCGGGCTGGCGACGGCGTGCATCGAGGGGATGTGCGCCACCGCGGCGCCGGCAGTGGCGGTGATCGACGGCGACCTGCAGCATGACGAAACGATCCTGCCGCAGATGCTGGCGGCGTTGCACGGTGATGCGGCGCTCGACATTGTCATCGGATCTCGCTTCGTAGAGGGTGGCGGGACTGGGGAGTGGGACCGCGACCGCGTCGCCAAGTCCGCTTTGGCCACCAAGCTGTCGCAGCGGGTGCTGAACGTCGGGCTCAGCGATCCGATGAGCGGGTTCTTCATGATCCGTACCGCGGTGCTTCGTGGCGTGGCGCCGAAGCTGGCGGGGATCGGATTCAAGATCCTGCTCGACATCATGGCGGCGGGCGAGCGGCCGTTGCGCTTCGCCGAATTGCCCTATGTCTTTCGCACGCGGAGCGTCGGGGAATCGAAGCTCGATCATGTCGTGGCGCTCGAATATCTGATCGCCTTGTACGATCGGAAGTTCGGCAAGGTGGTGCCGGTGCGCTTTGCGATGTTTTCCGCGATCGGCGTGATCGGGGTCGGCATCCACATGGGCGTGCTCTCCTTGCTCTACCTTGGCCTTGGGGCGGCGTTTCTGGCCGGGCAGATCGTCGCCACGGTGGCGGCGATGACGTTCAACTACTTCCTCAACAATGCGCTGACCTATCGCGACCGGCGGCTGAAAGGATGGCGGCAGATGCTGGACGGCTGGGTGTCGTTCTGCCTCGTCTGTTCGGTGGGGGCGGTGGCCAACGTCGGGGTGGCGGCGTTTCTGTACGATTTCCAGCACGGGGCCTGGGCATTGTCGGCGCTGGCCGGGGTGCTGGTGGGCGCGGTGTGGAATTATGCGCTGTCGTCGCGCTTCGTATGGGGACGGTATTGAGCCTGAGCCGATGCGCTTCTTGGCACGCCCTTCGACAGGCTCAGCGCGAACAGAGGAAAGGGCATGCGCTCACACCCATGTTGTGAACCACGTCCAGTGCTGGAAGGCGTTGGGATCGGGCAGCGCCTGGGCTGACAGGACGGGAAAGAAGTAGATCGCCAGCGCCGTCGCGACGGCCAGCAAGGCGATGTCCCAGAAGCGGCAGCGCCAGTAATCGAGCGCGAGGACGATGGCGATCACCAGAAACACGCTGGACGGATAGTAATAATAATAGAAGCCCAGTGACTTGGGGATCAGCGCCCAGATGCCCAGGCTGCCGGTCCAGAGTGCGGCGGCGGCGAACAGGCGTGCCGATCCGCTCTTCACCCAACCCCACCAGCAGGCGGCCACCGCGACCAACCCGGGCCACATGATCACTGGATTGCCGATGAGCAGGATGCCGCGCTGCGCCCCGTCGGCGGGCTCATAGAGATACCAGATCGGGCGGATCAGCAGCGGCCAGGTCCACCAGTTCGACTGATAGGTGTGCGCGGGCAGCACCTGCGTCTGGCGGTGGTACATGTCGAGCTGGAAGGGGATGAGGCGGGCGAGCGTCAGGGGATCGTTGCTGTAGAAGAAGGCGGGGGCGAAGGTAACGAAATAGGTCGCGATCGACACCAGCCCGAGTAGCGCCACCGCCGGCACGATCGTGAGGCCGGGAAAACGGCGGGGATCCTCGCGCTTCAGGATGACGAAGGCGATCGCGGCGAAAGCGACATAGGGGGCGGCGAGCCATTTGCACGCCACCGCCAAGCCGAGCAGGATCGCCGCGCCGGTCCAGCGCGCCCAGCCGCCGCGGCGCAGCGCCCAGCCGACCATGAAGATCGCGCCGGTGAGGAAGCCGAGCATGAAGCCGTCGAGCATCGCGATGCGTGCCTGGATGTAGACCGTGAAGCCTAGCAATGTCAGCGCGGCGGCGACGAGGCTGGAGCGGGCGCGGGCGGTGATCTGCCAGACAATGCCGAACACCGCCGCCACCGTGGCGCTGCCGGCGAGCGTCGCCATGACGCGCCAACCGAACGGCGTGTCCCCGAACAGCCGCATGCCGAGCGCAATCAGCCATTTGGCGAGCAGGGGATGCTCGATGTTGGTCGGGCCGGACAAGGCGATCAGCGCGCGGGCGGCGGGGACGTAATGCACCTCGTCGAACACCAACTGATGCGGGACAGGCAGGCGGAGCAGGAACAGCGCCTCCGCCAGCAGGAAGACGACGATCGCGAGCGGCAGCGGGCGGCGGAGCATGGCTGCGGGGCTTAGCGGACGTAGGCGCGAATGTTGAGGAAGTTGAGGCTGTGGCGTGATTTGGTTCAACATTGGCGGTTTGGATGGGGTGGAAGGTGGCGAATGTTGAGGAAGTTGAGGCGCTGGCGTTTGATTCAACATTCGCGGTTCCCCGAGGCGCATGTGGGCCGTCAATGATGGTCACGCCGGCCTTGAGCCGGGGTCCCGCTGCCTTGGCAACGCCAGGGAAGAAGCGGGACCGCGGATCAAGTCCGGGGTGACGGGGTGTATGGGGGTGGTTTTGCCATGAGGTGGGTGGTGTAGGACAGGGTTGGTCGCCTTGGCGCTCTGCCGCTTTGCCGCTCTGCCGTCATGCCGGGCCTGTCCCGGCATCCACTGTGCCGCGCACCGTCAGGGCGCCGGGTTTGCGGAGGGGTGGACCCCGGCACAGGGCCGGGGTGACGGAGCTTTCGCGGACGCGGAGCGGCGTTCGCGACGGTCTCGCAAACCAATGGGTTGCGGGTGAGGGGCGGGCCCGCGGAACGAGTCCGCTGGCGGAGGTGACGAGCCATCGCGCTTGAAAGCGGGCCCGGATTGGCCGAAAGCGTGGCCATGAAACGCCGTACCGGACAAGACCGCTCGATCACTGACACCTGGCGCCCGGCCACCCGGGCCGTGCGCGGGGGGACGGCGCGATCGGAATTCGGGGAAACCTCCGAAGCGATCTTCATGACGTCGGGCTATGCCTATGATTGCGCGGGCGATGCCGCGGCGCGCTTTGCGGGCGAGCAGCAGGGGATGACTTATTCCCGGCTCCAGAACCCGACGGTCGAGATGCTGGAACATCGCATCGCGCTGCTCGAGGGGGCCGAGGCGTGCCGGACGATGGCGACCGGCATGGCGGCGATGACCGCGGTGCTGCTGAGCCAGTTGCAGACCGGCGACCATGTCGTCGCGGGGCGTGCGGCGTTCGGGTCGTGCCGGTGGCTGGTCGATACGCTGCTGCCCAAGTTCGGCATCGCCACCACGGTGGTCGACGCGCGCGACCCGCAGCAGTTCGAGGATGCCGTTCGGCCCGAAACCAAGGTGTTCTTCTTCGAAACGCCGGCCAATCCGACGATGGACGTGGTGGACTTGAAGGCCGTGTGCGACATCGCGCGGGCGCGCGGCATCACCAGCGTGGTCGACAATGCCTTTGCCACGCCGGCGCTCCAGCGGCCGATGGAGTTCGGCGCCGATGTGACCGCCTATTCCGCGACCAAGATGATGGACGGGCAGGGGCGCGTGCTCGCCGGTGCGGTGTGCGGAACCAAGGAATTCATCGACAAGACGCTGCTGCCGTTCACGCGCAACACCGGGCCGACGCTGTCGGCGTTCAACGCCTGGGTGGTGCTGAAGGGGCTGGAGACGCTGGACCTGCGCATCCGGCGGCAATCCGAGAATGCCATGAAGGTGGCGAGCTTCCTGGAGACGCGCGTGCCGACCGTGCTGTATCCCGGGCTGCCGAGCCATCCGCAGCATAACCTCGCCATGTCGCAGATGGAGGCCGCGGGGCCGATCTTCGCGGTGCTGCTGGACGGCGGGCGCACGCAGGCGCACGGGCTGCTCGATGGGCTGGAGCTGATCGACATTTCGAACAACATCGGCGACTCCCGCTCGCTGATGACGCATCCCGCCTCCACCACGCACAATTCGGTGAGCCCGGAGAAGCGCGAGGAGATGGGCGTGACCGAGGGGATGCTGCGGCTGAACGTCGGGCTGGAGGATCCGCAGGACCTGATCGACGACCTCGATCGCGCGCTGGGCAAGATCGGGTTGTGAAGGCGTTCTTCCCCTCGTCCGAAACGACGCGGGGGGTGACGGTGCGCGTCTCCGTCAGTTACCTGCCCGAACAATCCGAGCCGGCGCGCGGGCGCTGGTTCTGGGCCTATCACATCCGCATCGAGAATGATGGCGAGCAGGCAGTGCAGCTGCTGACACGGCATTGGGTTATCACCGATGGTCGCGGCGCCCGGCATAGCGTCGAGGGCGAGGGCGTGGTCGGGGAGCAGCCGTTGATCGCGGCGGGTGCCAGCTATGATTATGTGTCGGGCTGTCCGCTGGCTACACCGGCCGGATCAATGCAGGGCAGCTATCGGATGATCGGTGAGGATGGCGCGATGTTCGACGTGGCGATCCCCAAGTTCGCGCTGACTGCGCGCGCGGTGGCGGACTAGATCCAAGCGATCCTCCCGTTCGTCCCGAACTTAGGCGAGGGACATGGGACAGGCGTGTCGTTCGAGGCTTGTGCCTCGACTTCGCTCGGCACGAACGGGGTAGGCGGCGCGCTAATATCCCCCTCCCGCTTGCGGGAGGGGTTAGGGGAGGGCATGGCCTTTAGCATTGTGATTAGTCGACAGGCCCTCCCCCAGCCCCTCCCGCACGCGGGAGGGGAGTTAGTATGAAGCGGACGCACCTCCCGTTGAACGGCCTGCGCGTGCTCGACGCCGCCGCACGGCATCTGTCGTTTACCCGTGCTGCCGATGAACTGGCCGTCACGCCCGCTGCGGTGGGCCAGCAGATCCGCGCACTAGAGGACACGCTGGGCGTGGTGCTGTTCCGGCGCACTACCAAGGGGTTGGAGCTGACCCCGGAGGGCGAGGCGGGGCTCGCCGCGCTGCGCAACGGCTTCCTCCAGTTCGAGGAAGCAGTACGCGCGATGCAGGCGGGGCAATCGTCCAAGTCGCTGACTATCGCGGCGCCGCGTGACTTGACCGAAAAGTGGCTGCTGCCGCGCCTGGCCGAGATCGCGCGGGCCGATGGCGACCTGCGCTTCGTGGTGATCGCTGCCGATACGGCGCCCGACTTTACCGAAGCGAACCTCGACGTGGCGGTGAGCTGGGGCGAGGGGCCCGGTATTCATGAGGGCGAGGCGATCGAGAGCGACGGCATGGTTACGGTGGAGCGCCCCGGCGGCGGCGCGGCGGCGACGATCGCCTGGCCGGGCTGCGGCGCGGAAGATGGCGGCGCGCTGATCCGTGTCGGCGACGCGGGGCTTGCGCTTGATGCCGCGGCGCAGGGGCTGGGACGGGCGACCGTGCCCGAATTGCTCGCAGCGCGTGACATTGCGGCTGGCGGCGTGATCCAGATCGGCGAGCCACAGCCGTCGCGGCTTGGCTATTGGCTCGTCGCACCACTCCCGCAATGGCGCCAGCGCAAGGTACAGGCGCTGGTCGAAGCGCTGGCCGGGCTCGGGGGGTGAGGGCGGACCCGTTCGAGAGCGAGCGACTGGAGATGCGCGCACCGACTCCGGAGGATGCGCCGGCGCTCTACGAGGCGTATCGTGATCCGGGCGTGATGCGCTTCTGGTCCAGCCCGCCGCATGGATCGGTTGCTGAGACGATCGACTATGTCACCCCTCATGCCGGCGATCAGTGGCGACAATGGGTGATCATCGAGCGCGCGACCGCGCGAGCGATCGGCACGCTGGCCGCGGGCGAGCGGCGGCGCGGGGTGATGGAGATCGGCTATCTCCTGTCCGCCGCGGCGACGGGGCAGGGCTATGCCGCGGAGGCGGTGAGCGCGCTGATCGACCTACTGTTCGCGGAAGGGGCGCGCCGGGTGTTCGCGGACACCGATCCCGACAATGCCCGTTCGATCGCGCTGCTGATGGGGCTCGGCTTCCAGCGCGAGGGGCTGCTGCGTGCGGAATGGGAGACGCATATCGGCGTGCGCGACAGTGTGATCTGGGGGCTGTTGCGCGACGAGTGGCGGGTGGAGAGGTAATCCTTGCCGCTGTGAAGCGGCGATGCGCTCTGAGATCAGGTATCGGGGCCAGCACGTGTGCAAGCACACGGCGGAGGAATGTAGTTCGCGCTCGTGAAGTTATTCAGCGCTGGGGTGCATGTTCCAAGCGAGATCTGCTTGAAGAATGTGAACGGCACTTATCTTATGATCATCTCCGAGATCATAGCGAACTGCGCGCGCCTTATAACAGGGATGAACACAGCTCCAGGCGAAGGCTTCAACGGAATGCAGCCCATCACCTCATCCATGACAAGCACCTGCGATCCTTGAGCCCACGACATCGAACGTATGTGAAGGTTGCTGTCAAATTCCGATTGAACCCGTTGCAGAAACGCTTCGCGATCCTTTGCGACGATCTTGCCGTCAACGTACACGGTAACATTCTCGGCGAAGAGTGCCCCATAATCCTTCATGGATCGGTTGTTGTAGGACTCTTCCAGCAGCTGAACGTAGTTGGGGGAGCCGGGCGGTGGAGGTGGCGGAAGCTGGGCAGCCAGGACAGCTGGAGTCGAAGCGAGACAAACAGCCGCGATTCTCATCGCCGTGAAGGCGAAATGCATTGTCCATCTCCTATCAGGTGCCCCTAGCCGTTCTTAACAGGTTTTACCGTCAGGAGCAGCGCGAGCGAAGGTGTGCGGATCCCGATAGTTCAGGGCGAAAGTCGCATCTGTTCGAAGATGCCTTCACGCTGAGCTTGCTTCGGCATTCACCCAGGTGCCAGCCGCGACCGGACTTGCCGACGCGTGGACCCTGAAACGAGTTCAGGGTGACGGCAGATGTGGTGCGCGGCGTTCGTAATCCGCCAACAAAAAGCCCCGCCGGATCGCTCCGGCGGGGCTTTTCGCGTCAGCTTACCCGAACGATCAGTCGTTCAGATACTCGCCGGCTGCCTCGTCGCTGCCGTCGCCCGACGGGACGACGGTGGCGAGCGGATCGCTGCCGGTGCCGGCATCGTCACGCACGCTGCGGGCGTTCTCGGCCGCACGCAGCTCGTCGGCGCTGTTGGGCGCGACCAGCATCTCGGACAGCTTGCGCTGCTGCGCACGGAGCGCAACGTCGCGCGACGTTGCAGCAACACGCAGGCGGTTCATGCCGGCGCCAGTGCCTGCCGGGATGAGCCGGCCGACGATGACGTTCTCCTTCAGGCCCATCAGCGTGTCCTGCTTGCCCTGGACCGCCGCTTCCGTGAGGACGCGGGTGGTCTCCTGGAACGACGCGGCCGAGATGAACGACCGGGTCTGCAGGCTCGCCTTGGTGATGCCGAGGAGGATGGGCTTGCCCTGCGCCGGTGCCTCGTTCTTGCCGAGCTTGGCGTTGACTTCGTCCATCTCCGCACGATCCACCTGCTCGCCGGGGAGCAGGGTGGTGTCGCCGGCCTCGGTGATCTCGACCTTTTGCAGCATCTGACGAACGATCGTCTCGATGTGCTTGTCGTTGATCTTCACGCCCTGAAGTCGATAGACTTCCTGGATTTCCGACACGAGATATTCCGCGAGCGGCTCGATGCCGAGCACCTCGAGAATGTCGTGCGGATCCGGGCTGCCGCCGATCAGATTGTCGCCACGCTTGACGTAGTCGCCTTCCTGAACGTCGATCACCTTCGACTTCGGGATGAGGTATTCCACCACCTCGCCGCCGTCCTCGGGCTGGATGCCGATCTTGCGCTTCGCCTTATAGTCCTTGCCGAACACCACGCGGCCAGAGACCTTGGCGATGATCGCATTTTCCTTCGGCTTGCGCGCTTCGAACAGCTCGGCGACGCGCGGCAGACCGCCGGTGATGTCGCGCGTCTTGGCGGACTCGCGAGCGACACGGGCGACGACGTCGCCGGCATAGACCGTTGAATTGTCGTCTACCGAGAGCACCGCACCCGCCGCAAGCATGTAGCGCGCAGCCTCACCCGAGCCCTCGTCGAGCAGGGTGATGCGCGGACGCAGATCCTCCTTGGTGCGCGCCGCTGCACGATATTCGGTGACGACGCGCTGGGCGATGCCCGTCGCTTCGTCGACCTGCTCGGTCAGCGTCTTGCCCTCGATGAGGTCCTGATACTTCACCGTGCCGCCGGTTTCCGTGATCACCGGCATGGTGAACGGATCCCACTCGGCGATGCGATCGCCGGCGCTGATGATGTGCCCATCGTCGCACAGCACGTTCGCGCCGTACGGGATCTTGTGCACCGCCAGCTCGCGGCCATCCATGTCGACGATCGCGATCTCGCCCGAGCGGCTGAGCACCACGCGGCGACCACGCTGGTCGACGATGATGCGCAGATCGCGATACTCGACCGTGCCGTCCACCGGCGCTTCGAGGTTCGACTGCTCATTGAGCTGCGCCGCGCCGCCGATGTGGAAGGTACGCATCGTTAGCTGCGTGCCCGGCTCACCGATCGACTGCGCCGCGATGACGCCAACGGCCTCGCCGATGTTCACCGGCGTACCGCGGGCAAGATCACGCCCGTAGCACTTGCCGCAGACGCCGATCTTGCTCTCGCAGACCAGCGGCGAGCGGATCTTGCAGCCCTGGAGACCGATGGCCTCGATCCGGGTGATCATCGCCTCGTCGAGCAACGTGCCCGTCGGGATGACGACTTCGCCGGTCTTGGCGTCGACGATGTCCTCCGCCGTCGTACGGCCGAGAATACGCTCGCCGAGCGACGCGATGACCGAGCCGCCCTGAACAATCGCCTTCATCTCCAGCGCGCGCTCGGTGCCGCAATCCTCCTCGACGATGACGCAATCCTGCGACACGTCAACGAGACGGCGGGTGAGGTAGCCCGAGTTGGCGGTCTTCAACGCCGTGTCCGCGAGGCCCTTACGCGCGCCGTGGGTGGAGTTGAAGTATTCAAGGACGGTCAGGCCTTCCTTGAAGTTCGAGATGATCGGCGTTTCGATGATCTCGCCCGACGGTTTGGCCATCAGGCCACGCATGCCCGCAAGCTGCTTGATCTGCGCCTGCGAACCACGGGCACCCGAGTGCGCCATCATGTAGATCGAGTTGATCGGCTTCTCACGGCCGGCCATCTCGCCATCATTCTCGTCATAATGACGAACGGCCTTGATCTCGTTCATCATCGAGTTCGCCACCTGGTCACCGCAACGGCTCCAGGCGTCGATCACCTTGTTGTACTTCTCCTGCTGCGTGATCAGGCCGTCCTGATACTGCTGCTCGAAGTCCTTCACCTGCTCGCGGGTCTCGTCGACCAGCTTGTCCTTGTCCGGCGCGACGAGCATGTCGTCCTTGCCGAACGAGATGCCGGCACGGAACGCGTGGCGGAAGCCAAGCGCCATGATCGCGTCGGCGAACAGCACCGTCTCCTTCTGGCCGGTGTGACGATAGACCTCGTCGATGACGTCGGTGACGTCCTTCTTGGTCAGCAGGCGATTGACGGTCTCGAACGGCACGCGGTGCGACTTAGGCAGCGTCTCGCCGAGGAGCATGCGGCCGGGGGTCGTTTCGTAGCGCTTGAGATACTGGTTGCCGTTCTCGTCGGTTTGCGGAACGCGGCTGACGATCTTGGTGTGCAGCGTCACCGCGCCGTTGAACAGCGCCTGGTGGACCTCCTCCATGTCAGCCAGCAGCATGCCTTCGCCCGGCTCGTTCTGCTTCTCCATCGAGAGATAGTAGAGACCGAGCACCATGTCCTGCGACGGCACGATGATCGGCTTGCCGTTGGCGGGCGAGAGGATGTTGTTGGTCGACATCATCAGGACGCGCGCTTCCAGCTGTGCCTCAAGGCTCAGTGGGACGTGCACGGCCATCTGGTCGCCGTCGAAGTCGGCGTTGAAGGCCGAGCAGACCAGCGGGTGAAGCTGGATCGCCTTGCCCTCGATCAGCACTGGCTCGAACGCCTGAATGCCGAGACGGTGGAGCGTCGGTGCGCGGTTGAGCATCACGGGATGCTCGCGGATCACCTCGTCCAGGATGTCCCAGACTTCCTTGCGCTCCTTCTCGACCCACTTCTTGGCCTGCTTCAGGGTCATGGACAGACCCTTGGCGTCGAGGCGGGCATAGATGAACGGCTTGAACAGCTCGAGCGCCATCTTCTTCGGGAGCCCGCACTGGTGCAGCTTCAGCTCCGGACCGGTCACGATGACCGAACGGCCCGAATAGTCGACGCGCTTGCCGAGCAGGTTCTGACGGAAGCGGCCCTGCTTGCCCTTGAGCATGTCGGACAGCGACTTCAGCGGACGCTTGTTGGCGCCAGTGATCGTGCGGCCGCGGCGGCCGTTGTCGAACAGCGCGTCGACCGCTTCCTGAAGCATGCGCTTTTCGTTGCGGACGATGATGTCCGGCGCGCGCAACTCCATGAGGCGCTTGAGGCGGTTGTTGCGGTTGATCACGCGGCGATACAGATCGTTGAGATCCGACGTCGCGAAGCGGCCGCCGTCGAGCGGCACCAGCGGGCGAAGCTCGGGCGGGATGACCGGAACGACCTCGAGGATCATCCACTCCGGACGGTTGCCCGACTCCAGGAAGCTCTCGACGACCTTGAGGCGCTTGATGATCTTCTTGGGCTTCAGCTCCGACTTGGTCGTCGCCAGCTCTTCAAGCAGCGCGGTCTTCTCGCCTTCGAGATCGAGGCTTTCGAGCATGATGCGCACCGCCTCTGCGCCGATGCCGGCGGAGAAGGCGTCCTCACCATATTCGTCCTGCGCCTCGAGGAGCTCGTCCTCGGTCAGCAACTGGAACTTCTCGAGCGGCGTCAGGCCCGGCTCGATCACGATATAGGCCTCGAAGTACAGCACGCGCTCGAGCTGCTTGAGCTGCATGTCGAGCAGCAGGCCGATACGCGAGGGCAGCGACTTCAGGAACCAGATGTGTGCAACCGGGGCGGCGAGCTCGATATGGCCCATCCGCTCGCGGCGGACCTTCGAAACGGTGACCTCGACGCCGCACTTCTCGCAGACGATGCCCTTGTACTTCATGCGCTTGTACTTGCCGCACAGGCATTCGTAGTCCTTAATCGGACCGAAGATGCGCGCGCAGAACAGGCCGTCACGCTCGGGCTTGAACGTGCGATAGTTGATCGTCTCGGGCTTCTTGATTTCGCCGAACGACCAGGAGCGGATGCGGTCCGGGGACGCGATGCCGATCTGGATCTGGTCGAAGGTCTCCGTCTTGGCGACGGGGTTCGCGAAATTGGTCAGTTCGTTCATTTTTCGCTCCAATTCCCCTCCCGCTTGCGGGAGGGGCTAGGGGAGGGGATGTCGTAGGCGTCGGCGTGGAGGACAGGCCCTCCCCCGACCCCTCCCGCAGGGCGGGAGGGGAGAAGGTACCGCGTTACTCCGCCGCCTCGGCGAGGCCGTCGTCGACTTCCTCGTGGCTCTTCAGCTCGACGTTCAGGCCCAGCGAGCGCATTTCCTTGACGAGCACGTTGAAGCTCTCCGGAATGCCAGCCTCGAAGGTATCGTCACCCTTGACGATTGCTTCGTAGACCTTGGTGCGGCCGACCACGTCGTCCGACTTCACCGTCAGCATTTCCTGCAGGGTATAGGCGGCGCCGTATGCCTGCAGTGCCCAGACCTCCATCTCGCCGAAGCGCTGGCCGCCGAACTGCGCCTTGCCGCCCAGCGGCTGCTGGGTGACGAGCGAGTACGGCCCGATTGAGCGTGCGTGGATCTTGTCGTCCACAAGGTGGTGCAGCTTGAGCATGTAGATGATGCCCACCGTCACCTTGCGGTCGAACTGATCGCCGGTGCGCCCGTCGAACAGATCCGACTGACCCGACGGGTCAAGACCCGCCAGTTCAAGCATATCGGCCACGTCCTGCTCCACCGCACCGTCGAACACCGGGGTGCCCATCGGAATGCCGGGCTTCAGGTTGTTCGCCAGCTCGATGATGCCGGTCGCGTCGCGCGCGTCGATCTCGTCAGCGTAGTGCTCGCCATAGATCGTCTTGAGCCGCTCCTTGACCGCCTCGGGCATGGCGCCCGCCGCGGCGTCCGGATTGGCCTCGCGCCAGTCTTCGAGCTGCTGCGCCACCTGCTGGCCAAGGCCGCGCGCGGCCCAGCCAAGGTGCGTTTCAAAGATCTGCCCGACGTTCATGCGCGACGGCACGCCCAGCGGGTTGAGCACGAGATCGACCGGCGTACCGTCAGCGAGGAACGGCATGTCCTCGACCGGCAGGATGCGGGAGATAACGCCCTTGTTGCCGTGACGGCCGGCCATCTTGTCGCCCGGCTGAAGCTTGCGCTTCACCGCAACGAAGACCTTGACCATCTTGAGCACGCCCGGCGGCAGCTCGTCGCCACGCTCCAGCTTCTCGCGACGATCCTCGAACTTCTCCTTAATGAGCTTCGCGGCTTCGTCATACTGCGCCTTGACCGCTTCCAGATCCGACTGGACCTGATCGTCGGCGACGGCGAACTTCCACCATTCGTGGCGATCGACGCTGTCGAGCGTGTCCTGACCGATCACGGCACCCTTCTTGGGGCCGCCCTTCGGCACCGCCGTGGCGGTCTGGCCGATCAGCATCTCGCGCAGGCGGCTCCAGGTCGCCCGATTGAGGATCGTACGCTCGTCATCCGAGTCCTTCTTCAGGCGCTCGATTTCCTCACGCTCGATCGCCATCGCGCGCTCGTCCTTGTCGATGCCGTGGCGGTTGAAGACGCGAACGTCGACAATCGTACCGGCAACGCCCGGCGGCAGGCGAAGCGAGGTGTCGCGCACGTCACTGGCCTTCTCACCGAAGATGGCGCGGAGGAGCTTTTCCTCCGGCGTCATCGGGCTCTCGCCCTTCGGCGTGATCTTGCCAACCAGGATGTCGCCCGGCTCGACCTCGGCACCCACGTACACGATGCCCGCTTCGTCGAGGTTGCGCAGTGCTTCCTCGCCGACGTTGGGGATGTCGCGCGTGATGTCCTCTGGCCCGAGCTTGGTGTCGCGGGCCATCACCTCAAACTCGTCGATGTGGATCGACGTGAACACGTCGTCCTTCACGATCCGCTCGGAGATGAGGATCGAGTCCTCGTAGTTGTAGCCGTTCCAGGGCATGAACGCGACGAGCGCGTTACGGCCCAGCGCCAGCTCGCCGAACTCGGTCGACGGACCGTCGGCGAGGATGTCACCGGCGTTGACCACGTCGCCCACCTTCACCAGCGGACGCTGATTGATGCAGGTCGACTGGTTCGAACGCTGGAACTTCATCAGCGTGTAGATGTCCACGCCTGACTTGCCCGCATCGACCTGACCGGTCGCACGGATCACGATGCGGCTGGCGTCGACCTGGTCGACGATGCCGGCGCGACGTGCCGAGATGGCAGCGCCCGAGTCACGAGCGACGGTCTCTTCCATGCCGGTGCCGACGAACGGTGCCTCGGCCTTGACCAGCGGCACAGCCTGCCGCTGCATGTTGGAGCCCATCAGTGCGCGGTTCGCGTCGTCGTTCTCGAGGAACGGGATCAGCGAGGCGGCGACCGAGACGAGCTGCTTGGGCGACACGTCCATGAGGGTGATGTTCTCAGGGAGCGCCATCAGGAATTCACCTGCCTGACGTGCCGAGATCAGATCCTCCGTGAAGCGGCCTTCCGCATCCAGCTCGGCGTTCGCCTGCGCGACGGTGTGCTTCTGCTCCTCCATCGCGGAGAGGTACACGACCTCGCCCGTCACCTTGCGGTCGACCACGCGGCGATACGGCGTCTCGATGAAGCCGTACTTGTTGACGCGCGCAAAGGTCGACAGCGAGTTGATCAGGCCGATGTTCGGGCCTTCCGGCGTCTCGATCGGGCAGATGCGGCCATAGTGCGTCGGGTGAACGTCGCGGACTTCGAAGCCGGCGCGCTCACGGGTGAGACCGCCCGGCCCGAGCGCCGAAACGCGACGCTTGTGCGTCACTTCGGAGAGCGGGTTGGTCTGGTCCATGAACTGCGACAGCTGCGACGAGCCGAAGAACTCACGAACGGCAGCCACGGCCGGCTTCGCGTTGATCAGGTCGTTCGGCATGACGGTCGAGACATCGACCGAGCTCATGCGCTCCTTCACCGCGCGCTCCATGCGGAGCAGGCCGACGCGATACTGGTTTTCAAGCAGCTCGCCCACCGAACGCACGCGGCGGTTGCCGAGATTGTCGATGTCGTCGATCTCGCCCTTGCCGTCCTTCAGGTCGACGAGGGTCTTGACCACCGCGAGGATGTCCTCGGTACGCAGCGTCGTCACCGTGTCCTCGGCATCGAGGTCGAGGCGCATGTTGAGCTTGACGCGGCCGACGGCCGACAGATCGTAGCGGTCCGGATCGAAGAACAGGCCGGCGAACAGCGACTCTGCGGTCTCGAGCGTCGGCGGCTCGCCGGGGCGCATCACGCGATAGATGTCGCTGAGAGCCTGCTCGCGCTCCTCGGCCTTGTCGGCCTTGAGCGTGTTGCGGATCCAGGCGCCCGTCGACACGTGATCGATGTCGAGCAGCTCGATGCGGTCGATGCCCGCGCGGTCGAGCTTTTCGAGGTTGTCGGGGCCGATCTCATCGCCGGCCTCGACGTAGATCTCGCCGGTGCCCTCGTTGATGAGGTCATAGGCCGAGTAGCGGCCGTAGATTTCCTCGGTGGGGATGAGCAGGTCGGTGAGGCCGTCCTTGGCCGCCTTGTTGGCGGCGCGCGGGGTCACCTTGGTGCCCGCGGGGAACACCACTTCGCCCGAGTTGGCGTCGACCAGGTCGAAGGTCGGCTTCGCACCGCGCCAGTTCTCGGCCGCGAACGGAATGCGCCAGCCACCCTCGCCGCGCACATAGGTGACGCGGTTGTAGAAGTGGTTGAGGATTTCCTCGCTGTTGAGACCAAGCGCGTACAGCAAAGCCGTGACCGGCAGCTTGCGCTTACGGTCGATACGGACGTTGACGATGTCCTTGGCGTCGAACTCGAAATCGAGCCACGAGCCGCGGTACGGGATCACGCGGGCAGCGAAGAGATATTTGCCCGAGGCGTGCGTCTTGCCGCGGTCATGGTCGAAGAGCACGCCCGGCGAACGGTGCATCTGGCTGACGATCACGCGCTCGGTGCCGTTGATGAAGAACGTACCGTTCTCCGTCATCAGCGGCATGTCGCCCATGTAGACGTCCTGCTCCTTGATATCGAGCACCGAGCGGGTTTCCGTATCGGGATCCACCTCGAACACGATCAGGCGCAACGTGACGCGCATCGGCGCGGCATAGGTGATGCCACGCTGGCGGCATTCCTCGACGTCGAACTTCGGCGGCTCGAGCTCGTAGTTCACGAAATCGAGTTCCGCGGTGCCGGCGAAGTCACGGATCGGGAACACGCTGCGCAGCGTCTTCTCGAGGCCCGAGACATAGCCGATCGAGGGATCGGACCGCAGGAACTGCTCGTAGCTTTCGCGCTGCACCTCGATGAGGTTCGGCATCTGCACCACTTCGTGGATGTTGCCGAAGACCTTGCGGATGCGGCGCTTTGCGGTGCCGCCTTCGATCGCCTTGGTTGCCATGTAGCTTACCTGCCTTGGTCTAATTCGTCCGAGCGCGGACAAGACACGAAAAGGCCGCACGTCAGGTTCCGGTAGCGGAACGACGGCAGCCTTGAAGCGTCTTATGAAACCCGCAACTTCAATCCGTTCGACATGGTGCGCGACGCCATGTCTTTTCCCGAAGCTGTGGTGAGGATCGCGATATAGGCGACGTGTTGGATCGCGTCAACCGGCGTGCACCTCCTAACGGTTGATTGTCGAACCGATGGGCGAGTATCGCCACGCGCTTCAACCGTCATTCCTCCTTCGCGGGACTGACGGCGTGTTGGGAGGCGCGTTCACATGAAGAAACTGCTGCTGCTTGCCGGTGTTGTGCTGGCCTTCAGCCCCGTGGCGGCGCAGCAGACGCCGGTGCCGTCTGGCGACGTTCCGGCCGGCTTCGCTTATCCGATCGAGGCGCGTGACTATGTCCGGCGCGAGGTGATGATCCCGATGCGCGACGGGACCAAGCTGTTCACCGTCATCGTCATTCCCAAGGGCGCCACCAACGCGCCGATCCTGCTGACCCGCACGCCTTACAATGCCGCCGGGCGCGCCAACCGGGTCGCCAACAGCCCCAATATGGCCTCGCTCCTGCCGCAGGCGGATGAGCCGTTCGTCCGTGCGGGCTATATTCGCGTGTTTCAGGACATCCGCGGCAAGTACGGGTCTGAGGGCGACTATGTCGTCACCCGCCCGGTGGTCGGCCCGCTCAACCCAACCAAGGTGGACCACACCACCGACGCTTACGACACAATCGATTGGCTGGTGAACAAGGCGAACCTGCCCGAGACGAACGGCCGCGTGGGGATGCTCGGCTCCTCGTACGAGGGGCTGACGGTCGTGATGGCGCTGCTCAATCCGCATCCGGCGCTGAAGGTCGCCGCGCCAGAGAGCCCGATGATCGACGGGTGGATGGGCGACGACTGGTTCCACCATGGCGCGTTTCGCCTCGCCAACATCGGATGGCTGGGCAGCCAGACCGGGTTTAAAGGTGCGGGCACACAGCCGGTGTCGGGCATCTATGACGATTACGAACAGTTCCGCCGCGTCGGCTCGGCTGGTGCCTGGGCGGAGCGGTCCGGCTACGCCAAGCTGCCGTATTGGCAGCGCATGGTGGCGCATCCTGCCTATGACGGCTTCTGGCAGGGGCAGGCGCTCGACAAGCTGATCGCCGCCAATCCGTCGAACGTGCCGACGATGTGGGAACAAGGACTGTTCGATCAGGAGGACATGTACGGCGCGATTACGACCTGGGAGGCGCTGAAGGCCAAGGGCAAGGCGGGCAACAATTTCCTTGTCATGGGGCCGTGGCGGCACAGCCAGGCAAATTACGACGGATCGTCGCTGGGCGATTTCAAGTGGAACGGCGACACCGCGACCGAGTGGCGTGAAGAGTATCTGTTTCCGTTCTTCGACCAATATCTTCGTGACGGCCGCCCCGCGTTCACCCCGCCACAGGCGCTGATCTACAATACCGGCGCCAATCGCTGGGACAGACTGGCGCAATGGCCGCTCGCGTGCGAGGCGAGTTGCGCCGCGCCGCTGAAGCCGATCTACCTCCAGGCGGACGGTGCGCTCGGCTTCGACAAGGGCGCGAGCGGCGGGGATAGTTATGTCTCCGATCCCGCCAAGCCGGTGCCGCACCTGCCGCGCCCGGTGAACTTCGGCGACGGGCGCTGGGGCGCGTGGCTGGTGTCCGATCAGCGTTCGGTGGACGGGCGGACCGATGTGATGACCTATCAGACGGCGCCGCTCACCCAGGCAGTGCGAGTGTCGGGCGCGCCGTTCGCCGACATCTTCGCCAAGACCACGGGCACCGACGGCGATTTCGTGGTCAAGGTGATCGACGTCTATCCCGACGATTATCCGAACGATCCGAAGAAGGGCGGTTACCAGCTGGCGATCAGCCAGGACATTTTCCGCGGGCGCTATCGCGACAGCTTCGAGAAGCCCTCGGCGATCCCGGCGAACAAGACGCAGCGCTATCGTTTCCGCCTGCCGACGGTGAACCATGTCTTCCAGCCGGGGCACCGCATGATGGTGCAGGTGCAATCGTCGCAATTCCCGCTGTACGACCGCAACCCGCAGAAGTACGTGCCTAACATCTTCCTGGCGAAGAAGGAAGATTATCAAAAGGTAACGGTGACGATCGAGCGCGGCGGCGCCAAGGCGAGCGCAGTGTGGCTGCCGGTCGTGCCGGTCGATCAGCCGCAAGCGCGCTGAGCGGTTGTCGGCGTTCAGGTTGGTGACGGTAGCGCGATGAGCATGTCAGGGGTGATGAAGATGCGGCTTGCGGCCGGGGTGGCGGCGCTTGGCATGCTGGGATCGGGGGCAGGGATGGCCGCGGCGCAAGACGCGCCCGCGACGCTGCCGGATCTCGGCAATTACAGCCTGCCGAGTTCGCAGCCAACGCCCGTGGTGCCGCTGGTGGTGCCGCCGGCACCGGTTGCTACGTCAACCCCCACGCCGCGGGCTACACCGACGGCGCGTGTCACCCCGACGGCGCGGGCTACGCCGACGCCGCAGCCCAGCGCGACACCCACGCCGCGGGCCACGCCCACGCCCGTTGCTACGCCGAGCCCATCCACCACCGCGACACCGGTTGCCACTCCCGAGCCGGTCGCCAGTCCGACGTCGGCCGCTCCCGCTGTGGCTCCGACAGCGCTGGCGCCCCCGGTGGCTGAGCCAGTTTCTGCAACGCCCAGTGAGCGCCCGGCATGGCTGTGGCCCGTGGTGTTGGGACTGATCCTGTTGACGGGTATGGGGTTGTTCGCCTGGCGTCGCCGGCGTCAGGCGGAGCCGGCGGACGTGCCGGTCCTACCCGTGGTCGATGCCGTGCCGCCGCCGGAGGCGCCGCCTGTCAGCCGGGCTCCTGCCGTTCCCGTGGCTCCCACGGCGCCACGCTTTCTTGACCAAGCCGCGTCGGCACCGGCGCCCCGGCTTGATCTCGATGAGCCCGCGGTGAGCCGTGCCGGCCTCAACATGGTCACCGCCACGGCGGACGTGACCGTCACCGTTCGCAACGTTTCGGACGTGGCGGCGCAGGGCGTTACGCTGGACGTGCGGCTGACGAGCGCGCAGCCGGGGCAGGATGCGGCGATCGCGGCGATGTTCGCCGGCCCCGTTCCGCGGCCGGCCACGCCGCCGTTCGACCTCGCGCCGGGTGAGGCGCGCAAGGTCCGCGCGCTCGCTACGATGCCGCGCGACGCGATCACCGTGCTTCAGGCGGGTGGGCGGCCGATGTTCGTGCCGGTGGTGGCGATCCGCGCGGTTCATGCCGGTGGGCAGACCACCTCGGTCCATGCGCTCGGGATCGAGCGGCCGGGGCAGGCGAAGCTCGGGCCGTTCTGGCTCGATCAGCCAATGCGCATGTACGACACGATCGGGGTGCGGCCGCACTCGGGTCGGTGACTGTCCTTCGTTAAAATAGATCGCCGTCGGCTCCTTTTGCGGCGATGCCGCTCCACCACTCGCTGCGCGAGCGGTCCCCTTCCCCGTGCCGGCGAGGAAGGGCTATGGCGCGCGGGTTACGAGGAGCCGCCATGCATTTCGATCTGGTGCAATCGATTAGCCTGAACGGCAGCGCGGGGATCGCCAATGACGATCGTGCGGGGAGCAAGTCGACCTGCGCCTGGGTGATCGACGGGGCGACCGACCTCGGCCGGCCTGGGTTGCTGGGTGAACAGGGCGGCGCGGCGTGGCTGGCGGCCACGGCGGATGCGGGGTTCAGCATTTCCTCAGCCGATCGGTTGGCGGATAGCTGCCGGCAGATGTTCGACCATGTCGCGGCGCGCTTCGCGGCGGAAAAGCGGCGACCGGTGGATCATGTGTGGGAGCTGCCGAGCGCAGCCTTTGCCGCCGTCCAGCTGAATGGCAAGACGATGGATGTGGCCTGGGCGGCGGATTGCGTGGTCCTGCTCCGATCGGGCGAGGCGGTGCGATGGTGTACGCCCATGCCGAACCGGGTGACCGAGTCCGCTTCAGCGGCGGCGCTGGGGCTGGGGATCGGGGCGCAAGCCTTGCGGTCGCCGGCGGTGCTGGAGGATCGCCGCGCGCATCGTGCGCGGCCGGGGCGACGGGTGTTGGGTGTGGATGCGGCTGCATCGGCCGCAGCGATGAGCACGGCGTCGACAGCGGTTGCGCTGGGAGATTCGGTGCTGCTGATGACCGACGGTTTCTCCGCGCTGGTCGATGCCTATGCGGTTTATCGTGCGGAGGAGTTGTTCGCTGCGATTGAAGCGCGCGGGCTGGCGGCGCTCGGAGAGGAGCTGCGCGCGGTAGAGGCGGAGGATGCGGCGTGCGTGCGCTATCCCCGGTTCAAGCGGAGCGATGATGCGACCGCCCTTTGGGTGCGGGTGACGGGCGTGGGGTGACAGCCTAAAGAAAAAGGCGGCCTCCTTGCGGATCCCGCCTCTTCTCTGTGGCGAGCCGTCACGGGAGCAAGTCCCGTGACGTCGGTCGTGGGCCCTGGCCCACGCCGGCCGGCCTTGCGGGGAGGCGGGCCAGCGTGGCCCGTCTTCCCCGCAGCGGCTTACTTGACCTCGACGGTCGCGCCAGCTTCTTCAAGCTGCTTCTTGACCTTCTCGGCCTCGTCCTTCGAGACGCCTTCCTTGATCGCCTTGGGAGCCGACTCAACGAGGGTCTTCGCTTCGGTCAGGCCGAGGCCCGTGATCGCGCGGACTTCCTTGATGACGTTGATCTTCTTGCCACCGTCGCCGGTGAGGATCACGTCGAACTCGGTCTTCTCTTCAGCGGCCGGAGCGGCAGCGCCGCCGCCAGCTGCCGGAGCCGCTGCAACCGCTGCTGCGGCCGAGACGCCCCACTTCTCTTCAAGGAGCTTCGAGAGCTCAGCCGCCTCGAGGACGGTCAGTTCGGACAGCTGGTCAACCAGCGCGTTCAGGTCTGCCATGATATACTTCCTTTGAAACGTTCGAATGAAACGATGCTGCCTGAAGGATCAGGCGGCTTCCTTTTCCGAGTAAGCTGCAAGCACGCGCGCGATCTGCGCGGCGGGCGCCTGGGTGATGGTCGCCAGCTTCGTAGCCGGGGCCACGATGAGACCGACGATCTTCGCCCGGAGCTCGTCCAGCGACGGCATCGTCGCAAGCGCCTGAACGCCTGCCACGTCGAGCTTCGTCGCGCCCATTCCGCCGCCGACGATCTCGAACTTGTCGGTCGTCTTGGCGAAATCCACGGCTACCTTGGCAGCCGCGACGGGATCGACCGAAGTCGCGAGACCGACCGGGCCGGTGAACATGTCACCAAGCTCGTGATAGTCGGTGCCGTCGAGCGCGATCTTGGCAAGCTTGTTCTTCGAGACCTTGAACACGGCGCCGGCCTCGCGCATCTTCGTCCTCAGCTGCGTCGACTGGGCGACGGTGAGGCCGAGGTTGCGGGTGACGACCACCACGCCGACCTCGGAGAAGGTCTGCTTGAGTTCGGCGACGGCTGCGGCCTTTTGAGCACGATCCATGCCATTCTCCACACTTTGACCGCATCCCGAAGGCTGCGGCCGGTTACGATCCGCACGCGCAAATACACGTGCGGTTGTCCAAGGGCGCCCATCAAAGTATTACTTTGATGGAACCCGAGCGATGGGGAATGGGAAGCAGTCGCAGGCTTACGAGAAGCGTGCGGCAGACCGGAGCGCAAAGCGCCGCGGTGAAATCCTGTCCCCGTCTCGGCGGGGCATTAAGGGCGCGAACACCCACCCGCTGTCTCGGACGGCGCCACGCCCGAAGGCATGGCAAGCGCGGCTACTTAGCGTTTTTCGGTCGAACGTCAACTGTCTTCAAACTGGCATGGATTCGCCATCGGAATGACTTCGGGTGGCAATTGCCGCGTCACACGCCCCGGCCAGAGTCTGGTCAGACAACCAAACCCTCGGGGGGACAATGACTGACTCGCTCTTCACGTACGACGACGGCGACATCGATACGAACCGTACCGCCAACACGCACCTCAACGATCTGATCGGTCAGCGTTATTCGCGTCGTCAGACGCTGCGGGGCGGCCTGACCGCGATGACCACAGCGGTGTTCGGCGGCGTGCTGCTCGCCGGCTGCGATGACGAGGGCGATCTGCTGACGCGTGACAGCGTGACGGTTTCGGCGGGCCAGACCGCAACGGCAAACGCCGGCAAGACGGTGACGCTGCAGGGCACCGCCAGCGACACGGCGCAGAGCGTGGCCTGGACCCAGGTGAGCGGCCCAGCCGTGACGCTGGCCAATGCCAACACGCGTACCGCCTCCTTCACCGCGCCGGCCGTCAGCGCCGCCACGCCACTGGTCTTCCGCTTCACCGGCACGACCGGGGTGGGCGACACCGCGACCGCTGACACCACCGTCACCATCTCGCCGGCAACGCTGGACTTCACGGCGGTGGCGAAGAACCGCAACGACCTGGTCACGGTACCAGCCGGCTACACCGTGACGGTGCTGTATCGCCTAGGGGACCCGATCAACGCCAACACCCCGGCCTATGCCAACAATGGCACCGACACCAATTTCGGCGCGCGCGCCGGCGATCATCATGACGGCATGAGCTTCTTCGGTCTGGCAGCAACGGGAGCGGCGCGCGACCCGTCGGGCAGCACGCGTGGCCTGCTGGTTCTCAACCACGAGAATATCACCGAAAGCTACCTGCACGTGAACGGCCAGACCCGCGTCAACGGCGCGCGGCCGGAAGCCGAGGCGATCAAGGAGATCGAGGCGCATGGCGTATCGGTGATCGAAGTCACGCGCGGCGCATCGGCGTGGAGCTACGTCCAGACATCGGCACTCAATCGCCGCATCACCCCCAACACGCCCATGGCGTTCAACGGCCCGGTGAAAGGCCACCCGATGCTGCGCACCGCCTATTCGAAGGATGGCACGCAGGGTCGCGGTACGATCAACAATTGCGCCAACGGCACGATGCCCTGGGGCACCTATGCCACGGCTGAGGAAAACTGGGCGGGATATTTCCGTCGCGACCGCGGCGATGCGGCCGTGCGTACCGCCGCCGGCAAGGCGAACGAGAACACCAGCCTGTCGCGCTACGGCATCAGCGAAGGCCGCGCCGGCAACTACGGCTGGACGACGGTGACCCCGGCCGACTCGTCGAACACCGTGTTCCGCAAGTGGAACGCGACCGCCGTTGCCGACGCCGCCCCGGACGGCACGGCCGACTTCCGCCACGAGCCGTTCCAATATGGCTGGATCGTCGAGATCGATCCGTACAACGTCAATTCGGTGCCGCGTAAACGCACCGCGCTTGGCCGCATGAACCACGAGGGTGTCGAGCCGAGCCGAATGATCGCCGGCGTGAAGCCCGCCTTCTACATGGGTGACGACGCGCAGAACGAATATATCTACAAGTTCGTGTCGAACACGGCGTGGTCGGCAGCGGACGCCAATGCGGCGGATCGTCTGGCGATCGGCGACAAGTATCTCGATGCCGGCGCGCTCTACGTCGCGAAGATGAACGCTGATGGCACGGGCCAGTGGCTGCCTCTGGTGTTCAACCAGGGCCCGCTGACCAGCGGCAATGCGACCTATCCGTTTGCGGATCAGGCCGACGTGCTGATCAATTGCCGCATCGCGGCCGATCTGGTCGGAGCCACGCCGATGGACCGTCCGGAATGGACGGCGGTGAACCCGGCGAATGGTGAGATGTACTGCACGCTCACCAACAATTCGTCGCGCACCCCGGCCCGCACCGACGCCGCCAACCCGCGTGCCTATCTGGACCCGCGCACCGACGGTCGCACCGGCAGCGGCAACGTCAACGGCCATGTCATCCGCCTGCGCGAGAATGGCGATACCAGCGAGGCGACTGCCTTCACCTGGGACATCTATGCCTTTGGCGCTGGCAGCGACCTGAACAAGGACAACATCAATCTGTCGGGTCTGGACGACACCAACGACTTCTCGTCGCCCGACGGCATCTGGTTCAGCCTGCCGTCGAACGTCGCGGGCCAGGGTGCGAGCCCGGTCATGTGGCTGCAGACCGACGACGGTGCCTATACCGACGTCACCAACAACCAGATGCTGGCGGCGATCCCGGGCCGCGTCGGTGACGGCGGCACCAAGACGATCACCAACACCACCGCGGCCGGCACCGGCACCGCGACCACGCGGGTCGGCAAGGCACCGGGCGCGACGCTGAAGCGCTTCCTGGTCGGTCCCAAAGAGTGCGAGATCACCGGCATTACCTCGACGCCGGATGGCAAGGCGCTGTTTGTCAACATCCAGCACCCCGGCGAAAATGGCGATCCGGCCAACATCACGTCGAGCTGGCCGGCCTCGCAGACCGGCACGCCGGCGACCGCCAGCCGCCCGCGTTCGGCGACGATCGTGATCACCCGCACTGACGGCGGTCTGGTCGGGATCTGATCGGGCTGGGGCGCGCTTGCCTCGACGGCAGGGGCGCCCCGCCGCAGATTCATCCCGCGCAGGCGGGGATCCATATCGGCGAACGTCGCGGCTCCAGCCGCTGGTTCGAAGCTTATGGATCGCCGCCTGCGCGGGGATGACGCGTTTTGGCGGGGCGTGGACGGCTTTACCGATCTGTTCGAATCGCCCCAGCCGCGCGCACTTCCGCCAGCGTCGGCCAGCCGTTGACCGCCATCAGCAGGTCGGCCTCGGCGAGAATGCATTTAAGAACATGCGCGCAGCCTTCTGCGCCGCCTAGCGCAAGGCCGTAGGCATAAGGACGCCCGATCCCAACGGCATCGGCACCGAGTGCGATTGCCTTTACCACATCGGTGCCCGAGCGAATGCCGCTATCGAACAGCACCGGCACACGGCCGTTCACCGCTTCGGCCACCGCGGGCAGCATGTCGATTGCGGCAATACCGCCGTTCGCCTGGCGGCCGCCGTGGTTCGACACATAGATGCCGTCGGCGCCGCCATCAATCGCGCGGCGGGCGTCGTCCGGGTGGCAGATGCCCTTCAGCACGATCGGCAGCTTGGTGATCGATTTCAGCCACGACATGTCTTCCCACGTCAGCACCTTGCCGAAGGTCGCGCCCCAGGTGCCAATGGCGGTGCGCAGGTCGTCCTCGGGCGACTTGCCGCCCAGCATGGCGCGGAAGCGCGGATCGGTGAAATAGTTCTGGAGCACGTGGCCGCGCAGCTGCGGGAAGTTTGACGGGTTTAGATCGCGCGGGCGCCAGCCGGTGACCCAGGTGTCGAGCGTGACGATGATTGCCTTGTAGCCCGCGGCCTCGGCCCGGCTGACGAGGCTTTCCGCAAGTTCCCGGTCGCGCGGGGTGTAGAGCTGAAAGAAGGCCGGGGTGTCACCGCAGGCGGCCTGAACGTCCTCCAGCGGGTCGTTGGACAGCGTCGAGGCGGTGAGCGGCACGCCGGTGGCGGCGGAGGCCTGCGCGGCCGCAATGTCGCCGTGCTGATCCTGCGACATCATGCCGGTGACGCCGATCGGAGCCATGAAAACGGGCGAGGGAAGCCTTAGGCCGAACAGATCCGTTGTGAGATCGCGATGAGTCGCGTCGACCATCATCCGTGGCACCATGCCCCAATGGCGGAAGGCGCGGGCGTTCTCATCCTGGGTGAATTCGTCGCCGCAGCCGCCCTGGACATAGGTGAGGACGTGGGACGGGAGGGCCGCCTGGGCGCGCTTTTCCAGCGTGGCGAAATCGACGGGGAGGGTGGGGACGATGCCGGAAAGGCCGGCGCCGTAGATCTGGGTTTGCAGGTCGCCGTAATGCGGCATGGATTTGCTCTCCTTTGGCGCGCAGTGTTGCGGACGGGGGGAGGTGATGTCCACCATCACCTGACTGGGGATTCAGGAGGCGCGTCGATTCCCGTTCGCCCCTGTTCTTGTTGAAGGGCATGGCGCTGCTTGGTCCGTGCTTCGACAGGCTCAGCACGAACCGGGGAGGCGCGGCTCGCTTTTCATAAACGCAGGGCGAGCGGGTGGAGCTATCCGATCAGCCGCTCGTACAGCCTGACGTAATCATCCGCCATGCGCTCAACGCTGAAGCGTTCGGCGACACGCTGACGACACTTGGCGCGGTCGATCTCTGCGACCCGGGCGATTGCCTCCACCGCCTCTTCCACCGTGTCGACGAGGAATCCGGTGACGCCGTGCTCGATCAACTCGGGCATGGAGCCGCGATTGAAGGCGATCACCGGGGTGCCGCAAGCCATGGCCTCAACGACCGACAAGCCGAAGGGTTCGTCGAAGCCGATCAGGTGGAGGAGCGCGCCCGCCTGCCCGAGCGCGCGGGTGCGAGCCTCGCCGCCGACCACACCGTGAAAGATCACACGGTCGTTGTCGATGTGTGGCGCGACGTGGCGCTCGTGATAGCCTTCGTCCTGGACCAGGCCGGCCATGACCAGGCGTTTTCCGGCGATCCGGGCGGCGGAAATGGCATCGTGTGGGCCCTTGTCGGGGTGAATTCGGCCGAAAAACAGAAGATCGTCGCTGCCGACCGGATCGAAGGGGAAATCATCCAGCGGAATGCCGTGATGAATCGTTTCGGCATAGCTGAGCGACGGGTGGCGATCGGCGTCGCTGATCGAAACGTAGTGTACGTTGTCGTCGTACCGTTGGTAGACCGGCACGATCCGCTCGGACGAGAAGCCGTGGATCGTCGTCAGCATTGGCGTGTCGATCAGCCTTGACCAAGCGAGCGGCATGAAATCGGCCTGGTTGTGGATGAGGTCGAACTTGCCGGCCTGTTCGATGCAATTGGCGATGTGCATCGCTTCCCACACCTTGGCATCGAGGTGTGGCGGCTCGGAATAGCCGCGCGGAGCAACGCCTTCGAGCTTGCCGGCGGTGTGTGAGTTCTGCGTGGCGAAGAGCGTAACGTCGACGCCGCGAGCGACGAGCGCTTCGGTCAGCAGGCTCGTCACCAATTCCCAGGGACCATAGCCGGTCGGCGGCGTGGGCCAAGAGATCGACGACAACATGGCGATGCGCATCAGTTATTCAGCTCCACGACGAACCCTTCATTTGCTTCGATACGCCCGTCGAACGCGCTTCGATCACCGGTGGCGACGAGGATCGCGCCGGTGGCGCCCGGCCGTGAGATTTCGCGCGGCTCATCCGCTAGGTTGAGCGCCACGAATATTCGTTGCTCACCGTGGCAGCGTTCAAAGGCGAGAACGTTGGGCGGTGCATCGCGCATCGTCAGCGTGCCGAGCGATAGCGCGGGGCTGTTCCGGCGCGCGGCAAGCAGGCGGCGGTAGAGCGTGAGCATCGATTGCGGATCTCCGTCCTGCGCGGCGACGTTGCGGGTGCGCCAATCGGGATGAAGCGGGAGCCATGGCTCGGCGCTGGAGAAGCCGGCGTTGGGCGAAGCGTCCCAGGGCATGGGGGTGCGCGAGCGGTCGCGGCCGAGGCCCATGCCGGGCTGGCGCAGATCCTGTGGGTCACGGATGCGATCGGGCGGGATGTGGACGGTGCCGATGCCGATCTCGTCCCCCTGGTAGAGCGTCGGCGTACCGCGCAGCGTGAGCAGCAGCATGGCGGCGACACGCGCCTGCGCCTCTCCGATGCGCGCGGCAATGCGCGGCGCGTCGTGGCTGCCGATCACCCAGTTCGGCCAGCCGTGTGCGGGAATGGCGGCGTCATAGTCCGCGATCAGCTTCGCCAGCGTGTCGCGATCCCAACGGTTCTCGATCAGCTCGAAATTGAAGGGGAGGTGGACGCCGGGCTCGGCGGCGGTGCCGTACCAGCGCATCAGGCGATCACGCGGCAGGAAGATTTCGCCGACCAGCAGCGTCTCGCCATAATCGTCGGCGAGCTGGCGCATGGCGCGAGTATGGGCGTGCGCTTCGGGCTGGTCGGTAGAATGATGCTGGAGGAGGCGCAGTTTCTCGGCCATGCCTTCGCGCCAGTCGGGGTTCGCCGGGTTATCGGGCAAGCCCTCCGCCTTCACGATGTGCCAGAGCACGTCGATGCGGAAGCCGTCCACGCCGCGATCGAGCCAGAAGCGCATGACGTCGGTCATCGCCTGCGCGACTGCCGGGTTGCGCCAGTTGAGGTCGGCCTGTTCCTTCAGGAAGGTGTGCAAGTAATATTGGCCGGTCGCGGGATCGAACTCCCAGGCGGGGCCGCCCATGTCGCTGATCCAATTATTGGGCGGGCCGCCGTCCGACGCGGGGTCGCGCCAGATGTACCAATCGCGCTTTGGATTGTCGCGCGAGGAGCGACTTTCGACGAACCACGGGTGCTGCGTGGATGAATGGTTCGGGACGAAATCGAGCAGCAGCTTGAGCCCGCGTGCATGGACGGCGGCGAGCAGCCGGCCGAACGCCGCGAGATCGCCGAACATCGGCTCGATGCCGGTGTAATCGGCGACGTCATAGCCGAAATCGGCCATCGGCGACGGGAAGATCGGCGAGAGCCAGATCGCGTCCACGCCAAGGCTCGCGATGTGATCTAGGCGCGATTCGATGCCGGCGAGATCGCCGATGCCGTCGCCATCGCTGTCCGCGAAGGAGCGCGGATAGACCTGATAGATGACGCCGCGCTGCCACCAGGGCGCGGCGGGAGTTCCCTCGCTCATGGCAATCGTAACGCAGCGGCAACGGATGGGTTCACCATCGCCTCCGTGCTTCCCCCGATCGTTTCATGATGCTAGCGCGGCCCGCATGTCCGCCGACGACCAGCGTTTCGGTCTCCAGCGCCACGTCATCCTGCCCGGCCCGCTGCCGCTCGACGGCGGGGGACGGCTCGCGCCGGTCGAGATCGCGTATGAGACCTATGGCACCCTGGCGCCCGACGGCGGCAATGCGGTGCTGATCTGTCACGCGCTGACCATGGATCAGCATGTCGCGGGCGCTAATCCGCGCACGGGCAAGCCGGGTTGGTGGACGCAGATGGTTGGGCCCGGGCGACCGGTAGATACTGACCGCTTTTTCGTTGTGTGCGCCAATGTGCTGGGCAGTTGCATGGGATCTTCGGGGCCGGCGACGGTGGATCCGGCGACCGGCGCGCCGTTCGGAATGAGCTTCCCGGTTATCACCATCCGCGACATGGTGCGCGGGCAAGCGATGCTGCTCGATTACCTGGGCATCGGGCGGCTGAAGGCGGTGATCGGCGGATCAATGGGCGGGATGCAGGCGCTGAGCTGGCCTGCAACCTTCCCCGATCGTGTAGAGGCGGTGGTCGTGATCGCCTCTGCCGCGCGGCATTCCGCGCAGAACATCGCGTTCCACGAGGTCGGACGGCAAGCTGTGATGGCCGATCCGAATTGGCGCGGGGGCGAATACTACGGGCATTCGACGCCCGCGGCGGGCCTCGCGGTGGCGCGGATGGCGGCTCACATCACTTACCTTTCCGAAGCTGGGCTGACGGAGAAGTTCGGGCGCAAGCTACAGGCGCGCGAGGCGAAGACCTTCGGCTTCGACGCCGATTTCCAGGTCGAGAGCTACCTGCGCTATCAAGGCATCGCATTCGTCGATCGCTTCGATGCGAACTCCTATCTCTATATCACCCGCGCGATGGATTATTTCGATCTGGCGGAAGAGCATGGCGGGCTGCTCGCCAATGCTTTCCGGCAGACCAAGGCACGGTTCGCGCTGATCAGCTTCGATACCGATTGGCTGTATCCGACGCGAGAATCGCGCGCGATCGTGCAGGCGCTGAACGCCGCCGGAGCGCCGGTGAGTTTCGTTGAGCTGTCCAGCCCGTACGGACACGATGCCTTTCTGCTTGATTCGCCAGAGATGAACCGGGTGGTCGCAGGGTTCATGGGGACGGGTTTGTGAGCCTCCGCGCGGACCTCGCGATCATCGCAGATCATGTTGCGGGCGGAAGCCGGGTGCTCGACGTGGGCTGCGGGGACGGGGCGCTGATGGCGGCGCTGCGCGATAGCAAGCAGGCAGATGCGCGCGGGCTGGAGCTCGACCCGCGTAACGTTGCGGCGGCGGTGGGGCGCGGGCTCAGTGTCATCCAGGGCGACGCTGACGTCGATCTGGCCGGCTATCCCGATGCGAGCTTCGACTATGCGATCCTGAGCCAGACGCTGCAGACCTGCCGGGCGCCCGATGCGGTGCTGGGGCAATTGCTGCGGATCGGGCGGCATGCCTTTGTCAGCTTCCCCAATTTCGCCCATTGGCGCGTGCGCGCCTCGCTGCTGTGGGGCGGGCGGATGCCGGTAACGCGATTGTTACCCGAGCATTGGTACGACACCCCCAACATCCACCATCTGACGGTGGACGATTTCCGCGCCCATCTGAAGGAACGCGGCGTGGCGGTGGAGGGCGCGTGGTTCCTGTCGGGTGACAAGAAAACCACATCGGCGGCGGCAAATTTCCTCGCCGAACATGCAATCTTCCTGCTTCGGGGAACCAACCAAGGTTAATCATTGTTGCCGACCGACATATCATGAGCAAGACCGCCCTCATCATCGAAGACGAGATCTTCGTCGCGCTCGACCTGGAGCGCATCCTTACCGACGCCGGCTATCGGGTGGCGGGGATCGCCGCCGACAGCGAGCAGGCGCTGGCCGCCGCGCCGGGATGCGAGATCGCCTTTGTCGATATCAACCTGCGCGACGGGGCGACCGGTCCGCAGATCGCCGAGCAGCTCGCGCGCGACCATGGCGTGAAGGTGGTGTTCGTCACCGCCAATCCGTCGCAGATCGGCATTCCGTGCGAAGCCTTGGGCTATGTCCGCAAGCCGTTCAGCGACCAGGCGATCCTTGCCGCCGCCGCACTGGCGAGCGGGCAGCAGATGGCCAGCGACGACGTGATCAGGATCGGCGCGCTCGGCTGAGCGCCGCCAGCGGCGCTTCGATCACGATCGTCAGCCCATCCGGCCGCCAATCGCGCGTGACGGTGCCGCCGAGCTGACGCACGGCGCTTAGTTCAATCAGCTGGCTGCCGAAGCCACTTGGCATGCCGCTGCCTGCCAGCGCCGGACCTTTTTCCTCACGCCAGGTAAGCCGCGCACGATCACCCACGGTGTGGATGTCGATCGTGACATGACCCTCGTTGGTCGACAGGGCGCCGTACTTGCTCGCATTGGTGGCGAGCTCGTGGAACAGCAAGGCCAGCGGGGTGGCGGCGCGATCGTCCACCGGGATGTCCACCCCGTCAATCGTCACGCGCTCGCCCGGATGCGACTGATAAGGCGCCAGCAGCTGTTCGAGTAGCCCGCGCAGGCTGTCCTGATGTGCCGAAGGGCGCGAATTGTTGCTGTGCGGGCGAACGAAATCATGCGCGCGGCCGAGCGCGGCGATCCGCGCGCGCAGGTCCGCGGCGAGCGGCGCCAGCGCGGGATGGGTGCGCGCGGCGAACTGGATCAGGCCGCCGATCACCGCGAAGATGTTCTTGATGCGGTGCGACAGTTCCTGGCTGATGACCTCGCGCTCCTCCATCGCGAGCTTCTGCTCGTGAATGTCGGTGCAGGTGCCGAACCAGCGGGTGATGTTCCCCTCGGCATCGCGGATCGGCAGCGCGCGACCGAGCACCCAGCGATAGGTGCCGTCGAAATGGCGCAGGCGATACTCGATCTGATACAGTTCGCCCGTTTCCAGGCTGTGGCGCCAGACCTTCCACGCGCGGTCCTGGTCCTCGGGGTGGAACATGTCGTTCCAGCCTGCGCCATCGGTGGTGCCGGCGGGCGCGCCGGTGAATTCATACCAGCGGGCGTTGTAATAATCGTGATAGCCGTCGGGCAGCGTCGACCAGACCATCTGCGGCATGGCGTTGGCGAGCGTGCGGAAGCGGCCTTCGCTGTCGGCGAGCGCGGCGCGATTCTCGGCGGCGGTTTCGCGCTTGTCGCGCGCGGCGCGGCGGGCCTCGAGCCGCGACATGGCGGCGGCGGCGAGGATCTCCAGCCCGCGCGTCTGGAAGGGGGTGAGGCCGGCGCGGGGCTGATCATCGATCACGCAGACCGCGCCGAGCGGCACGCCTTCGCGCGAGACGAGCGGGGCACCGGCGTAGAAGCGGATGTGCGGCGCGCCGGTGACGAGCGGGTTCGCGGCGAAGCGCGCGTCCTGCGTCGCGTCCGGCACTTCCATCACGCTGTGGCCGTGCATTGCGTGCGCGCAGAAGGATTGCGAGCGCGGGGTGCCGTCCGCGGCGAGGCCGACGCGGGCGACAAAGAACTGGGTTTCCTCCTCCACCAGGCTGACGATGGCGATCGGGACGGCGCACAGCTCCGCGGCGAAGGCGGCGAGATCGTCGAGCGCACCCTCGTCACGCGCGCCGGCGAGATCGTAGCGCGCCATGATGCGCGCGCGGGCGGTCTCGTCGAGCGGAGGTGGGGCGGGGGGCGTCACAGGTCCTTTGGGTGGTTGGTCGCGGCCGGGGTGGGGCGTGCGATCAGAACGAAGCGGTGGTGATTAACGATCCCGCGGTTGCGTGATGTTCATGCGGGATGATTGGCTTCTACCGCGCCTCGCATGCGTCGTCATCCCGGCCTTGCGCCGGGATCCATGGTGCCGCGCGGGCTGACGCTGGAGGGGGCTGGGAGGCTGGAGGCGCAAGCGACAGCGCCTGCGGGTCGTGGGATCCCGGCGCAAGGCCGGGATGACGTTTGAAGTGTGGCGAGGCGGGCCCCCCGCCGCGCCGGCCGATCCTAGAACGGGACGTCGTCGTCGAGATCGTCGGCGAAGCCACCGCGCGACTGGCCGAAGCCGCCGCCGTTGCTGCCGCCGCCACGATTGCCACCGCCGCCGCCGCGACCGCCGCCGAAGCCGCCGCCACCGCCGAAATCGTCGCCGCCGCCGAAGTCGTCACGGCTGCCGCCGCGATCACCGCCGCCGCCGCCGGGGCCATCGAGCATTGTCAGGACGCTGTTGAAGCCCTGCAGGACGACCTCGGTCGAGTAACGGTCCTGGCCGTCCTTGTCCTGCCACTTACGCGTCTGGAGCTGGCCTTCGATATAGACCTTCGAGCCCTTGCGCAGGAAGCGTTCGGCGACGTTGGCGAGGCCTTCGTTGAAGATCGCGACCGAATGCCATTCGGTCTTTTCCTTGCGCTCGCCCGAATTGCGGTCCTTCCAGCTTTCGCTGGTCGCGATGCGCAGGTTCACCACCTTGCCGCCGTTCTGGAACGAGCGCGATTCCGGGTCGCGACCCAGATTCCCGACGAGGATGACCTTGTTGACGCTGCCTGCCATTAACTGCCCCTAGAGGCCCGCGGCGACCGCGAGCCAGTATGTGATTCCGGCCATGATGTAGGCGGCGGCGAACAGATAGCCAACCATGAACAGGGGCCACTTCCACCCGTTGGTCTCGCGCCGGGTGATCGCGATCGTGGAGATGCATTGCGGCGCAAAGACGAACCACATCAGGAAGGCGAGCGCGGTGGGCAGCGACCAGCGGTGCTGGAGATTGTCGATGATGCTCTTCTCACCCGCCGCATTCTCGACGTCATCGATGGCATAGACGGTGCCGATCGCTGCCACCGCGACTTCGCGCGCGGCCATGGCGGGGATCAGCGCCAGGCTGATGTCGCGGTTGAAGCCGATCGGCGCGACCACGACCTCAATGCCGCTGGCGATGCGGCCGGCGACGGAATAATTGACCTGGCTCTCGCCTTCGGGCGCCTGGGGGAAGCTCAGGAGCAGCCACAGGACCACGGTGGTGGCGGCGATGATCGTGCCGGCACGCTTCAGGAAGATCAGCGCGCGGCTCCACAGCCCGATCGCGATGTCCGACAAGCGCGGCATCTGATATTTGGGCATCTCCATCATGAAGCCCGAGGAATCGCCCTTGGTGACCGTACGGCGCAGCACCAGCGCCGCGACGAAGGCACCAAGGATGCCGGCGATGTAGAGGCCGAGCAGCACCAGCCCCTGCAACCCGACGCCGGGGGCAACCGCGGTGTTGGGGATGAAGGCGCCGATGATGATCGTATAGACGGGCAAGCGCGCCGAGCAGGTCATCAGCGGCGCGATCAGGATGGTCGTCAGCCGGTCTTTCTCGTCGCTGATCGTGCGGGTCGCCATGATGCCGGGAACGGCGCAGGCGAAGCTCGACAGCAGCGGGATGAAGGCGCGGCCGGACAGGCCGACGCCGGCCATCATGCGATCCATGAGGAATGCCGCGCGGACCATGTAGCCCGACGCCTCCAGCACCAGGATGAAGGTGAAGAGGATCAGGATCTGCGGCAGGAAGACGACCACCGCACCCACGCCGGCAATGAGACCGTCGGTTAGCATCGAACGCAGGAGATTGTCGGGCAACGCGCCGCGGATCGCCTCGTCGAGCGCGGCAAAGCCACCCTCGATCCAGCCGATCGGCGCTTCGGACCAACTGAACACCGCCTGGAACATCACGAACATCAGCGCAACGAGCAGGATCGGGCCGGCCACCGGGTGGAGCGCGACCGTGTCGAGCGCGTGATTCCAGCGGCGCGTCGGGGTCTCGGAAAGGGTGGCCGCCTTCGACAGTTCGCGTGCGCGGCGCTGGAGCGCGGCGATCGGCTGGTCGGCGGCGGACGGGTCGCGCGGCGCGCGGGTGGCGCTGCCCTCGACCGCGGCGGTGAGCGCGGCGCGCAGCACGTCGAGGCCGCGCTTGCGGACTGCGACCGTGGGGATGACGGGCACGCCGAGCTCGCGCGAGAGCGCCTCGGGCGACAACGTGAGGCCGTCACGCTCGGCGAGGTCGACCATGTTAAGCGCGATGACCACCGGCAGGCCGAGCGCGATCAGCTGGAGCGCGAAGCGGAGGTGGAGATCGAGATTGGCGGCATCGACCACGACGATCAGCGCGTCGGGACGGCGCTCGCCCGCCTGCTTGCCGAACAGCACGTCGCGCGTGACCTGCTCGTCGGGGGAGGAGGGATCGAGGCTGTAGGTGCCGGGCAGGTCGACCAGCTCGATCGGACGACCGTCGTCGAGCGCGAGGCGACCCGAGTGGCGCTCCACGGTGACGCCGGGATAATTGCCGACCTTCTGCCGCGCACCGGTGAGCGCGTTGAACAGTGCGGATTTGCCGGCATTGGGATTGCCGACGAGTGCGACCAGCGGAAGGATGCTCATGTCAATCCGCCATCACGGTGATGGCGGCGGCGACATTGCGGCGCAGGGCGACCGTCATGCGGCCGATGCGGCAGGCGACGGGGCCGCGGAACAAGGCGGCGCGATGGAGGATCTCGACGTGCACGCCCACTTCGAAACCGAATTCGCGCAAGCGGCGGGCTTCGGGAGCGGCGAGGCGATCCCAGGCGATGGTGGTGATGGTCGCGGGCCGGCGGACGGGAAGCGATTCGAGCGGGAGGGAAGCAGGAGCGAGCACGGGTCCGCCTTAGCCTCGCTGCGAACGATTATCAATTAAATCCTCCCGGAACGGGGAGGGGACCGCACCGCAAAGCGGCGTGGTGGAGGGGCGCTTCCGCACACGAGCCGCTTGCCGGAGGCACGAGAGCGGGGCGTTTGGGGCGACGCCCCTCCACCATGCTTCGCATGGTCCCCCTCCCCGTTCCGGGGAGGTTAGACCACCGGATACCTCAGGCGGCCGACGAAGCGGCTAAGGCTGGGGCGACGCTGCGCGCGGCGGGTCATCCCGGCCTTGGCCTTTTCGAAGCGCATGATGTCGTCGATGCGGCGGGCGAGGAAGGCGCGCGTGTCGGTGTGGCCTTCGCTCTCGTCATCGAGGAAGACGGTGACCGTGGCGCCATAGACGGCGAGCAGCATCGCGCGCTTGGTGTAATGATTATAGTCGGTCGCGGTGTCACCAGCAGCGCGCCACATCGTGTCCACGCTGCGCCAGCCGAGTCGGGCGGCGGCAGCCAGGTTCTGCGGCATGGCGAGGATCGCGATCGCGCGGCGCAGCGCCTCGCGGTGCGGAGCGATGGCGGCGAGGCGCGCTTCGACCAAGGCGGTGATACGCTGGCGGATCTTCATCGCAGCGAGGTGCTCGGGCGGTAGGTCGGCGAGCATCTCCATGTCGATGTGCGCGAACCAGGCGTCGATCATCGCCAGCGCGCCGCCTTCATAGGCGAGCGCCGCGACATCGCGGTCGATGCCAGCGAGATCGGCGGCCATGTCGCGCGCGGCTTCGCCCCAGCCGTCGAACGCGGCATTTTCCGCGATCGCGGGCGCGAGTTGGCTCCGGATTTCGTCAAGGGTGAGATCGGCGGGATCGGTCATGTGGGGCTTATACGCGCCAAATGTGCTCAGGGCACCATCTCTTCCGTTCGTCCTGAGCATGTCGAAGGGCGTGTCGGGGACGTGGCGCTTTGTCACCCGCACTTCGGCAGGCTCAGTGCGAACGGCTTGGCTGGACGTGCTACGACGTTGCCACGCGCCGTTCGGGCGCGATGCGAACGAGGACCAACGCGATCGCGACCAGGATCGCGCCGATGACGTCCGCGATACCCAGCGTCTCGCCGTAAGCGAGCCAGCCGACCGTCGCGGCGACCACCGGCTGGGTGAGGAGTGCCAGGCCGATGACGAGCGGGCTGAACTTGCCCAGCGCGTAGATCATCAACCCCTGGCCGATCACCTGGCTGAGCAGCGACAGCGCGACGAGCGGGGTCCAGACGCCCGGCATGATCCTCTCGCCGAGCAGCAGCGCGGCGACCAGCAGCGGCAGCGCCGCCGTCGCGGAGGACAGGCCGAGCGCCGGCAGCGGCGCCATGCTGGTGCGGGCGCGGGCCATCAAAATGAAGTAGCCGGCGTAGAGGATGCCGGCGAACAGGCACATGAGGTCGCCGAGCAGGTTTTCGGGCGCGAGTTGATAGGATCGGCCCATCAGCAGCGCGGCGCCGATCGCGGCGAGGCCCAGTGCCGCGCCCTGCATGCGCGTCGGCCAGGCACGTGCGACGAGGAAGCCGTAGAGCGGGAAGACGAAGGTCGCGGCATTGCCGAACAGGGTGGCGTTGGCGAGCTTGGTATGCAGGATGCCGACGTGCCAGCTAGCGAGATCGCCCGCGAACAGCAGGCCGGATCCGGCGAGCACCCAGCCGAGCCCGCGGGCACTGGCGATCGGTCGCCCGCCCGTCATCACCGCGAGCGCGAGCAGTAGCGGCGTCGCCAGGCTGATTCGCCAGAAAGCGGCGGCGACCGGGCCGACGTCGCTGAGGCGCACGAACCACGGCCCGAAGGCGAGCGCGATGTTGCCGACGATCAGCGCGGCAAAGGCGAGTGCGCCCCCGCTTTGGTGCGATACAGCTTTTCTTGTGGCCTGTGCCTCGTGCATGCTGCCCCGTAACCACCTACGTCGGGCAAGTCCCGTTGTAAGATGCAACCGAGGGGAGTTCTGAATGCCAAGCCTTTTCGACCCGATCGAACTGGGTGCCATCCGCGCCGCCAACCGCGTGCTGATGGCACCGCTGACGCGCACCCGCGCTGACGCCGATCACGTGCCCACCGAGATGATGATCGAATATTATCGCCAGCGCGCCGGTGCGGGGCTGATCATCTCCGAAGCGACCGGGATCAGTCGCCGAGGGCTGGGCTGGCCGCATGCGCCGGGGATCTGGAACGACGCGCAGGTCGAGGCGTGGAAGCCGATCACCGAGGCGGTGCATGAGGCCGGCGGCAAGATCATCGCGCAATTGTGGCACCAGGGCCGGCTCGCCCGCCCCGATGTAAACAAGCTGCAGCCGCTGTCGGCATCGGCGACGCGAGCGCCGTATCCGATCCCCGACAAGAACCCTTATGGCGAGGCGCGGGCCGCGACGATCGCCGAGATCAAGGAAGCGGTGGAGCAATATGCGCAGGCCGCACGCAACGCGCTGGCAGCCGGGTTCGACGGCGTGCAGCTGCACGGCGCCAATGGCTATCTGATCGACCAGTTCCTGCGCGACAACACCAACTTGCGCGAAGACGAATACGGCGGCTCGCCCGAGAACCGCATCCGCTTCATGAAGGAAGCGGTGTCGGCGGTGATCGCGGTGGCGGGTGCGGAGCGCACCTCGATCCGCCTGTCACCCAATGGCGAGACGCAGGGCGCCGACGACAGCAATCCCGAGGCGGTGTTCGTGCCGGCGGCCAAGGCGCTGGACGAGCTGGGCATTTCCTTCCTGGAACTGCGCGAGCAATCGCCCGAGGGGACGTTCGGCGCGTCGAGCGTGCCCAAGCTCTCGCCGCAGATCCGCAAGGCGTTCACGCGCCCGCTGGTGCTGAACCAGGATTATACGATCGAGAAGGCACAGGCTGATCTGGATTCAGGCATTGCGGATGCGATCGCATTCGGGCGGCCGTTTATCGGCAACCCCGATCTGGTCGAGCGGCTGCGCAAGGGCGTGCCGCTGACGCAGGACAATCCCAAGACGTGGTATTCGAAGGGGCCGGAGGGCTATATCGATTATCCTGCCCACGAAGCACAGGCGGCTTGATCGTCAGGGCGCCGCCTCGCTTGTGAGCGGGCGGCGCTCAACGACCCTAAAGTTACCTCGGCATGAGCTCTGGTCTGCGCGTCGATGATGCTCCGATCGGGAGCGATTACGCCTCGCGCTCCTCGGCTGGGGCGACGCCGAGCACTTCCATCAGCCGGCCGATCGAATAGGGTTTGCGCAGCAACGGGAAGCCGTGGCTGCCTTCCTCCGCCAGCACGTGGCTGTAGCCGCTGGTGAGCACAATGCGGCGCCCCGGCCAGCGTTGATCAATCTCCTTGGCGAGTTCGATGCCGGTCATCCCCGGCATCACCACATCGGTGAAGACGAGGTCGAAGGCGCCATCTTCCGCCTCCAGCGTCTTGAGCGCGGCTTCGCCATTGGGCGCCCAGACTACCGTCTGGCCGAGTTCCTCGAGCAGCGACAGTGCGAAGCGGCCGACCACCTCATTGTCCTCGACCAGCAGGACGCGCTGGGTGGGCAGATGCGGGCGCGGCACCGCCGCGTGATCGTCGCTGCCGCCGACCATTGCGCCAACTGGAGTCCGGGGAAGATAGATGGTGAAGGCGCTACCCTTGCCGGGGCGGCTTTCCACCGCAATTTCGCCGCCCGATTGCTTGGCGAAACCAAACGCCTGGCTGAGCCCTAGACCGGTGCCCCTGCCGACGGCTTTGGTGGTAAAGAAAGGCTCGAAGATCCGCGAAAGTGTGTCTTCATCCATGCCGGTGCCGGTGTCGGCGATCTCGACGGCGATGAATTCCCCCTCAACCGCAGCGTGGCGGCGGACGGCGGGCACATGAAGGGCGTTGCGGGCAGAAATGCGCAGCGTGCCGCCCTGCGGCATGGCATCGCGGGCGTTGATCGCGATGTTGAGGACTGCAGCCTCGAACTGATCGGGATCAGCGGTAACCGCGCCGATGTCTTCGGGCACCTGGATGTCGATGGCGACAGGCGATCCAACGGTAGTGGCGATCAGCGGTTCGAGCCCGCGCAGCTGATCGCCGACCGAAAACGTCTCGGGCTCCAGTGGCTGGCGACGCGCAAAGGCAAGCAACTGCCCCGTCAACCGAGCGGCGCGATCCGCGGTTTCAGCGATTGCGGCTATGTAGCGCTGGCGCTTTTCTTCGGTGATGTTGGGCAGCTGCAGCAGATCGGCTGAAGAGCGAATCACCGTAAGCAGGTTGTTAAAATCGTGGGCGACGCCGCCGGTGAGGCGCCCAATCGCCTCCATTTTCTGGCTTTGCGCCAGCGCTTCGCGCGCTTGGTCAAGTTCCTCTTGTGCGCGACGGCGATCGGTGACGTCGCGCGTGATCTTGGCGAAGCCGGTGAGCACGCCCGCGTCGTCATGGATCGGATCGATCACGACATGCGCCCAGAACGTGCTGCCGTCCTTGCGCACGCGAAGTGCTTCTTTTTCGAACTTGCCGTGCGCCAGCGCCGTGCGCAGGGCGGCGGCGGGCTCTTCGGCAGCGCGGTCCGCCTCCGTGTAGAAACGCGAAAAATGCTGGCCGACGATCTCGTCCGCTTTGTAGCCCTTGATTGCCTCGGCGCCGGTGTTCCAGCTCGACACGTTGCCGGCAGGATCGAGCAGGTAGATGGCGTAATCGCGCACGCCTTCGACGAGCAGACGAAAATTCTGTTCGCTGCGGAAGAGGGCGCGTTCGGCATCCTTCTTGTCGCTGATGTCGCGCGTCACCTTGGCGAAGCCGACCAGCGTGCCGCTTTCATCGCGAACCGGATCAATGACCACACTGGCCCAAAAGCGGGTGCCGTCCTTGCGCACGCGCCAGCCCTCGGCCTCGAACCGGCCCTGTTCAGCGGCGATGCGCAGCGCGCGACCGGGAAAGCCGGTGGCGCGATCCTCGGGCGTATAGAAGCGGGAGAAATGCTCGCCGATGATCTCGTCGGCGGCATAACCTTTGAAGCGCTGCGCGCCGGCGTTCCAGCTGGCCACGAAGCCGTCGGCGTCGAGCAGGTAGATGGCGTAATCATGCACCGCATCCAGCAGGAGCTGGAAACGCCGCTCATTATCCATTGCGAGCAAGTGCTTGGTGCGGGGCGGGTTCATTGCTGGGGGCAGGGGTATGAGGCTACTGCCCGCTTCGCAATGAAAATGGTTGGGGATCACCCTTGGGCGACCCCCGAGACAACGCTCTCATTCGTTCTTTGTCAGCGACGTCTTGCGCTCGATAGTCTGCTCGTTGCCTTGCCCCTTGTCGAGCGTGTCGGAGGGACGCATTGCGTCTCCATCCTTCTGGTGCTCCGTCGACAGATTGGGACGCTTGGTTTCGGTCGTGCCGTTCTTGTCCATGCCGCTCTCCTTATTCAGCGGCAACCGACAGCAGCGGCATTCGATCCGTCTGCCGCAATTCCTCCGCGAACCAGGCGCAGGTACGCGACAGGCCGTCCTCAAGCGCGACCATCGGTGTCCAGCCGAGCAGATCCTTGGCGCGGGTGATGTCGGGCTTGCGGCGGCGCGGGTCGTCGACGGGCAGCGGCTGATAGTGGACGCGGGCCTTGGTGCCCGTCATCGCGACGATGCGCGTGACGAGATCGCCGACGGTAAGCTCGTTGGGGTTGCCGAGGTTGACCGGCTCCGCGCCTACCGTGTCACTGTCCATTAGGCTGATCAGGCCGGCGACCATGTCGCTGACGTAGCAGAAGCTGCGCGTCTGGCTGCCGTCGCCGTACACCGTCATCATGTCGGCCGACAGCGCCTGGCAGATGAAGTTGGAGACCACGCGCCCGTCGTCGGGGTGCATGCGGGGGCCATAGGTGTTGAAGATTCGCGCGATGCGAACGTCCGCGCGATCGAGCCGGGCGAAATCGAGCGCCATCGCTTCTGCCGCGCGCTTGCCCTCGTCGTAGCAGGCACGTGGGCCGGTGCAGCTCACCGCGCCGCGATAATCCTCGCGCTGGGGGTGAACCTCCGGGTCGCCATAGACCTCGCTGGTGGAGGTGAGCAGGAAGCGGGCCCCGCTCTGTTCGGCGAGGCGCAGCAGGTGATCGGTGCCAAGCACGCAGGTGAGCATCGTGTGCTCGGGATCGGCCTGATAGTGCGGCGGAGAGGCGGCGCAGGCGAGATTGTAGACGCGGGTGATGCGGCTGGTGAGGTGGGTCACCTCGGGCGGCAGCTTGTCGATCACGTCAGCCTTCACGAAGCTGAAGCGCGGGTGATCCATCAGATCGTCGAGGTTGCTCGCCCGCGACGTCTGGAGATTGTCGAGGCACAGCACGGTCTCGCCGCGATCGAGCAGTGCCTGGCAGAGGTGCGAACCGATGAAGCCGGCCCCGCCGGCAACCACGGTGACGGGAGCGTTGTTGTTATCCATGCGGGGCTTGCTCCGGCTGGGGTGGGGCCTTGCGGCTTGGGTGAGGTAAGTTTCGAGCTGCTCGGCGCGGTGCTGCGCGGTGTGCGCGGCGAGGACGCGGGCGCGGGCCGCTTCGCCAAGCGCGGCGGCGTCCCGGTCGAGTGCGGCGAGCGCCTGTTCGGTCGTGTCGGCAAGGATGATCTCGCGGCCGGGTTCGAACAGGTCGTCGATGCCGTCCCAGCGATCGGACAGGATCGGCGTGCCGCAGGCGCCCGCCTCGAACAGGCGCACCGAGGGCGACCAGCCGGCAGCGATCATGTCCGCGCGGGTGACGTTCAGCGTCATCCGCGATTCGCTGTAGAACGCCGGGTGATCGGCGGGGGGCAGGTGATCGATGCGGGTGACGTTGGCCGGCCAGTCGATCGTGTCCGGATATTGCGGGCCGGCCACGGCGAACTGAAGATCGGGGCGGCGGCGTGCCGGCTCGATCAGCAGTTTCTCAAGCGTCGGCTGGCGATCGTCGCTGTAAGTGCCGAGGTAGCTGAGCGCCCAGCGCTTGGGCGTGTTCTGGGGCTGGTATCGCTCGGCATCGACGGTGCAGTAGAGCGCGCGGGCGGCCTTGGCGCCATACTGGCGTTCGATCCGCTCGAGCGTCGGGCCGCCGGTGAACGACAGGTACAGGTCGAAACCGGGGATCACCTCGGGCGAGAGATATTCGTAATCGCCGCGATCGAGCTTCGCGAGCGTGACGGGCGTGTCGATGTCGTAGAAGCCGGTGACGCCCTTGGCGGTCGCCTGAACGAGTTTGGCGACTTCGACTCCCTCGGGGACGTAGGAGCCGACGAGCACCGCATCGGCGTCGGCGATCGTGTCTCGCCAGTTCTCCAGGTCGGCGAGGTCGGCGTAATAGTCGAGCCGGCAGAAGTCGGGATCGACGAGATCGCGGCGGTCGCCGGCGTACCAGGGGACAGTACGCTCGAGGAACTGGATGTCATGGCCGCGTGCGGCAAAGCCCGACAGAAGCGCGCGCCAGGTGGTGGCGTGGCCGTTGCCCCAGGAGGAGCCGAGGCTGAGGCCGAGGACGACGAGCTTCATGCGGCCACCTTCGCGGTGGCGGCGTGGGTGCGGAACAGTTCGTCTACCTGTTTGGCGCGCAGCTCATAGGTGTGCTCGGCGAGGACGCGCTTGCGGGCGGCGTCGCCGATCGCACGGGCGTGTTCGGTGGTGAGGTCGGCGAGCAGGTCGGCGACGTCCTGGCCAGTGCGGGCGACGAGCACTTCCTCGCCGGGGATCAGGAACTGTTCGATGCCTTCCCAATAATCGGTAATGAGGCAGGCGCCGGCGCCGGCGGCTTCGAACACGCGGGTGGCGGGGGAGAAGCCGACTGCGGCCATCGAATCGCGGGCGATGTTGAGGACGGCGCGGGGCGTGCAGTTGAAGGCGTTGTGGTCGGCGGTGCCGACGTGACCGAGGTGGCGGACGTTGGCGGGCATGTGCTTGTCGTGCCAGCCGCTGCCGCCGATCAGGAAGCTCTGCTCGGGCAAAGCGGCGGCGGCGGCGAGGAAGAATTGCTCCACGCGAGCTTCGCGATCGGGCAGGCGGTTGCCGAGGAAGGCGAGGTCGCAGGCGAAGCGATCGTCGGGCGCGACCGGGTGGTGGGTGTCCGGATCGACCGCATTGTACACGGGGATGCAGCGTGCGGCGCCGAGCGCTTCGTAGGCCTCCACGACGGGTGGGCCGCCGCCGTAGGTGAGGACCATGTCGAGGTGCGGCAGCGCGTTGCGGACGGGGTGGGCGGGATCGGCGCGGATCTCGTCGAGCGTGGCGGCGGCGTCGACGTCCCAGAAAATCTTGATGGCGTCGGGACTTGCGTGCTCGACGATGCCGGCGATCAGTTCGGCGTCGAATACGCCGACGCCGCTGGCCTTGACCACCACGTCAGCGCGGCGGGCTTCGGCGAGGACGGCGCTCAGGCCTTCGGTGGTCGCGGGATAGACCACCGACGTCGCCCACTCCGGCGGGTCGATGTCGCGGTTCTGCTGGCGGTCGAACGCGTCGGGTTCGTAGAAGGTGATCTGGTGGCCGTGTGCAGCCAAGGCCTTGAGAATGCCGCGGTAATAAGTGGCGGCGCCGTTCCAGTAGGAGGACAGTAGGCTCGATCCGTAGAAGGCGATCTTCATGCGGCTTCTTTCGTTGGGGTGTCCGCGTGGAGGCCGGCGACGATGGCCAGCAACTCGTCGACGCGGTGGGCGCAGGTGTGGCGCGCCTTGATGGTGGCGAGACCGTGCTTGACGAGCGATTGGCGCAGGCCCGCATCGTCGCGCAGGGCAGTCAAATGCCTGGTCATTTCCGGGCCGTCGCGGGCCACGAGATAGTCGCGCCAGGGGGTGAACAGGCCTTCAGCGTCGTCCCATGGTGCAGACACGAGCGGAATCCCGCAGGCCATGGCCTCAAACACGCGGATCGTCGGGATGCCGGGAAGGATGGTCGCGTAGTAGCGGCGCGGCACATGGACGGTGGCGAGGTGGCGCGCGAAGATCCCCGGCGCGGCGGCATTGGGTGCCCAGCCGTGATAGCGGATGCCGTAGCGCTGAAGCGTCGCCTTCGCCGCGTCGGGGTAGCGGACGCCGTAGATGTCGAGCGGGAGCTTGGCGTCTTGCGCGGGGGCGAAGAGGAAGCGTTCGAGTTCCTCGGTACGTTCGCCGTCGCCCCAATTGCCGATCCAGACGAGGCCCTGGCGCTCGCCCTCCTCCTGCGGCGGGTGGAAGCGGCGGAGGTCGGCGGCTTCGTGCCAGGTCCAGACGCGGTTGCCCCAGCCCCAAGTACGGTAGATTTCGCTCAGCGTTTCGCCGAACGCCAGCACGCCGTCGTAGCCCGAGAGGTCATAGGCCCTCATCGACTCCGGCTCGCTGACGGAGCGGTGGTGCGTGTCGTGGAACAGGAGGGTGAAGCGGGCGCCGCGCTTGCGCAGGGTGCCGAGCGTGGCGACTAGCGCGTGATCGTTCCATTCGTGAACGATGACGAGGTCGGCGCCGTCGGTGAGCTGCTCCGGCGGCGTGCCGGGGGTGTAAGTGGTGGTCGAAAGCTCGGGATAGCTGTCGCGCCAGGCGGTGAGGCCTTCTTCTCCGTGGTCAGCGAGGAGGTTGGCGAGGCTCCAGGCGCCTTCGGGTTCGTAGGCGACCACCTCATGGCCGCGCGCCACCAGTTCGCTGAGCACGCCGCGCAGAAAATGCGCGTTGCCGTGGTTCCAGCAGGAGGCGAGGCTGTGGGTGAAATAGACGATCTTCATGCCGCGACCCTCTCGCTGGTGAAGGCATCGGCGTAGAGCGCGCGCATCGCGTCTGCGGTGGCCTGGACGGTGTAGCGTGCGCCGCGTTCCTGGGCGGCGGCGCCGAGCGCCGCACGGTGCGTATCGTCACCGAGCACGGCGGCGATCGCATCGGCCCAGGCGGCAGGATCGGCGCCCTCGACGAAATGGGCGGCGCCGTCCCACAGCTCGCGGAACGTATCGATGTCGGACAGGATAAGCGCGCAACCGGCCTGTGCGGCTTCGAGCACCGCGAGCCCGAACGGCTCGAACGAGGCAGCGGAGACGAACACCGGCTGAGTGGCAAGCATCGCCGCCATGCCTTTCGGCGTGAGGTCCCCGAGCAGGTGAAGATTTTCTACCGCGACCGATCCACCGTGCGGCGCGCGCGTCGGGCCGGCGGCGTAAAGCGGGGCCGCGATGCGGCTGGCAGCGGCGTCGAGCAGGGGCGTGCGCTTCACGTCGTCCCACAGCCGACCGGCGGTGAAGGCGATGTGGCGCATCCGTCCGGGCGCGGCTGGCGCCGTGGCGCGGCCGTTGTGGATCGCAATCGGGTCCTCGCGCAGGCCATAGACGCGCGCAACGGTGCGGGCGTAGCTTTCGCTAGGGGCGACGACGCGGGTGGCACGGCGCAGGCCCTGTGCGGCGAGCGTGCGGTGCCATTGGAACTTAGGATCAAGCGGCGTGCCCGGGCGCGCCGCTTCCCACCAGGTCGCGACACAGCCGTGCGCGACGACGATGGTCGGCAGGTCGCCGGGGAGCGCGGCGGCGAGCGCTGGCTGGTTGACGTGGAGAAGGTCGGCGCGGTGCACCGTTGCCAGCGCCGCGATCGTAGCGGCAGCGTGCTGCACGGCGACGGCATCATCGGTGAGCCAATCCAGCGGCTCACCGGTTTCCACCAGCGTCACGCCGGGGATGGCGGCAACTTCGGCACGTTGTGCGTCGGACGGCGCCGGGCCGAGGACGGCGAGGATCGTCGCGACGCCGGCGTCGGCGAGGGCCTCGGCGAGATCAACCGAATAGCGCCACACGCCGCCCACCGCATCAACCGTCATCAGGATGCGCCGCGGGCTCCCGCGCATCAAACCGCCACCTTGAGCGTTGGCCGCTCCATCGTGCCAAGCGGCAGGCCGCGTTCCTCCGAGAGCCAGGCGGCAAGGCGACGCAGGCCGGTACGCCAGTCGGTGGGCTTGGCGAGGCCGAGCGCTTCTTCCGCCGCGCGGCGATCGGCGACGAAGTAGCGCTGGTCCCCCGCGCGCCAGCTGCCGAAGCGCAGGTCGATCGGACGGCCGACGACGGTCTCGATCTCGGCCAGCACGGTACGCAGGCTGACGGCATTGTCAGGGCCGCCGCCGAGATTGAAGACGTGGCCGCTGTGCTGGTCGATCTGGCGCCATAGCGCGAGATAGGTGTCGACCGCGTCGTTCACCTCGAGGATGTCGCGGACCTGGTGGCCGTCCCCGTAGATGTCGATCGCACGGCCTTCGAGCGCGCGGATCAGGAAGTGGGCGACCCAGCCCTGATCCTCGGTGCCCATCTGGCGCTCGCCATAGATGCAGCTCATGCGCAGCACGGCGCTCGGCACGCCATAGCTGCGCGCGTAATCGAGAACGTACTGGTCGGCGGCGCCCTTGGAGCAGCCGTAGGGGGTGTGGAAATCGAGCGGGCGCGCCTCGCCGATGCCGAAGGCGTTCACCAGCGGATCGACCGGCTGATAGCCGTTGTCGGTTTCGTCAAAGGCGAGATCGATGAGATCGCCATAGACCTTGTTGGTCGAGGCGAAGATCACCGCGGGCGGCGTCTCGGACTGACGCGCGGCCTCCAGCACGTTGAGCGTGCCGGTGATGTTGATCGAGAAATCGTCGCGCGGATCGACCAGGCTGGTGGTGACGGCGACCTGCGCCGCCATGTGGAACACCGCCTGCGATTCCTGCACCGCCGCCGTCATCGCGGCTTCGTCGCGGATGTCGGCGGTGCGCACGTCGATCTTGTCGCCGTGATTGGCCTTGAGCCATTCGAGGTTGCGCTTCACGCCCTCACGGACCAGCGCGTCATAGACGATGACGCGATGGCCCTCGCCGGCGAGGCGGTGCGCGATATTGCTGCCGATGAAGCCCGCGCCGCCGGTGACGAGGATGGGCTTGTCGCTGCTCATGCGACCAACCCGCGCTTCTCGAGTTCGGCGCGTGCGTGACTGACCTTGTCCTCGGCGGTCTGCTGAGCGACCCAATCGGCGAGGACGGCGAGCTCGGTCTCAAAATCGGCGGTGGCGCGGAAGCCCAGCTTCTCGGCCGCGAGCGAGGTGTCGCAGAAGCAGTGGCGAATGTCCCCGACGCGGGCCTTGCCGACGATCTCGGGCGTAGCGTCATTCTGCCCCATCGCGCGGCCGAGCGCTTCGGCGACTTCGGTGACCGAGCGGTCATGGCCCGAGCCGACGTTGAAGGTGCCGCCGACCGCTTCCGGGAGCACCAGCGCATCGGCGAAGGCGCGGGCGACGTCGCCGACATGGACGAAGTCGCGGCGCTGCTCGCCATCCTCGAACACCATCGGGCGCTGTTTGTTGAGCAGGCGAGAGGCGAAGATCGCCAGCACGCCGGTGTAGGGGTTGGAGAGCGCCTGGCCGGGACCATAGACGTTGAACAGGCGAAGGCAGACGCTTTCGATGCCGTAGGGCGCGCCCATGATGTGGGTGGTGCGCTCCTGCACATATTTGTTCAGCGCGTAGATCGAGGACAAAGCGGGACGCTTGGTCTCGGGGGTGGCCACGGGGGTGAGCGGGCGGCCCTGCGCGTCGGTCGGATCCCATTGGCGCATGCCGTCGCGGATCATGCCGCGCGCCGCATCCTCGACGAGCTTGCCGTCAGCGTCGCGGTACAGGCCCTCGCCGTAAATGCTCATCGACGAGGCGGTGACGACGCGGCGCACGGGCTTGTCGATCAGGCGTTCGAACAGCACCGCGGTGCCGACATCGTTGACCGAGGTATAGCGTTCGACCTCGTACATCGACTGGCCGACGCCGACTTCGGCGGCGAGGTGGATAATGCTGTCGACGCCGTCCAGCGCTTTCGCCACCGCGTCGCCGTCGCGCACGTCGGCGACGATCAGTTCGGCATCGGGTGAGAGATTGGCAGGGCGCTCGCCGCTGTCGCCGTGGACTTGCGGCAGGAGGCTGTCGAGGATACGCACGCGATTACCGCGGCGGAGCAATTCGTCGGTAACGAAGCGGCCGATGAATCCGGCGCCGCCCGTGATCAGAACTTGTTCGGTCATCAATCCCCGCTTCGTGTTTGTTCTGGTTTTCCGCCCGCTTACGGAGCGGCCCCTCGGAAGCAGGAACATCTTCATCTACCCTTGGTTCCGCTGATTTCGGAAACGATATGACTTGTTGATCCAGGTTAAGTGGTTTATTCGGAACGCCGCTCCGCGCGATCCGTTCAGGCGGCATCTTCAATATAGCTGCAAAAAGCGGGGGCTGGTTGACGGCGACGATTCATCTCGTGCGGCATGGCGCGCATGCCGAGGCCGGACGAATTCTCACAGGGCGCGGGGGCGATCACGGGCTGGCACCGATCGGCCAGGAACAGGCGGCCTGGGCGGCTGGGCGGCTGCGCGACGTGGCTCTGGTGCAGTGCAGCCCGCAGCGGCGCACGCGGGAGACGGCGCAGGTAATCGCGGATGCGTTTGGCCTCGTTCCCGACGTGGTTTCAGCAATCGATGAGGTCGATTTCGGCCGCTGGACAGGGCGAGTGATCGCCGATCTCGATGGGGATCCCGAGTGGGAGCGGTGGAACGCGGCGCGCTCGACCGCCCAGGTGCCGGGTGGCGAGCGGATGACCGACGCGGTGGTGCGCGCCGTCGCGCACCTCGACGGGATGGGGCAGCGCGACTGGCCGGGCGCGATCGTCTGCGTCTCGCATTCCGACATCATCCGCGGCGTGGTGGCGCATTACATCGGGCTGTCGCTCGATCGCATCCTGTCGTTCGATGTCGATCCCGGATCGATCACTAGTTTGGTCGTCGGTAACTGGGGCGGGCGGCTGCTGTCGCTGAACGTCCGCGCAGCATGACGACGGATCAGTCGGTGCTTTTCTGCTCAAGCGCGTCGAGCACCTGCTCGGGCGACACGTCGCGCTTGATTTCGTCGATCTCGGGATCGCTGCTTACCCCGACCTTTTCGGCGATCTGCTCGATCATGCCGGCAAGCCGGGTCAGCTCGTGTTCGGCGAGCAGCGAGATGTGGAGATCGAGGTCGCCGCGACGATCGGCGGCCGCGGCCATGCGGTTTTGCGAGATGAGGACGAAGGTCGAAAGGAAGATCGCCTCCACCGACGCCTCCATGGCCAACACCACGAAGGTCGGGTCGAAAGGCTCGAGGCCGGGGATCCAGCCGAGGTTCCAGACGATCCAGCCGCCGAAGAGCGCGGCATGAAGCGCAACGAAGCGCATCGAGCCGGCAAAGCGCGTGATCGCGTCGGCCAGCCGGTCCCCCAGCGGGGCGTCCTTCGCCTGTTGCTCGGCACGGTCGCTCAACCGTTCGATATTGTCGCGCAGCGTCCGCGTCATTGTGGGATCGGTCATGATGGGTTCGGCCATGTTGGGCGCAACGCCCGGTCCACATTTTGGGTGCAGCAACCCAGATCATCCAAGTTTCAACGAAAGGCGGCAACGTGACGGGAACCATGCAGGCGGCGGTACTCCAGGGTCCGGGCGAGATCAGGATCGAGGAGGTGCCGGTGCCGCAGCCCGGTCCGGGCGAAGTTCGGGTAAAGGTGGAGGGGTGCGGCGTATGCGCCTCCAACATCGAGCCGTGGGAGGGCCAGCCCTGGTCAAGCTGGCCGGGCGCGCCGGGGGGGCTGGGGCATGAGGCTTGGGGCGTGGTGGACGCAGTCGGGCAGGGGGTCGAGATGGCGCCCGGCACGCGCGTGACGATGCTCTCCGAACGGGCCTTCGCGGGCTATGACGTGGCCCCGGTGGAGAAAGTGGTGCCGTTACCGGAGGCGCTTGCAGGACAGCCGTTCCCGGGCGAGCCGATCGCCTGTGCGGTCAACATCTTTCGTCGCGCGCAGGTGGAGGCGGGGCAGTGGGTGGCGATCATCGGGATCGGATTCCTCGGCGCGATCCTGACGCGGCTGGCGAGCGAGGCGGGGGCGCGGGTGATCGCAATCTCGCGGCGCGACGAATCGCTCGAACTCGCCAAGCGCTTCGGGGCGGAAGTGACGATCCCGATGATCGATCATTACAAGATCATCGGCGAGGTCGGGCAGCTGACCGGCGGCGCCTTCTGCCCGCGCGTGATCGAGGCGGTGGGCAAGCAATGGCCGCTGGACCTCGCCGGCGAGTTGATCGGCTTTGGCGGACGGCTGGTGATCGCCGGCTATCACCAGGACGGGCCGCGGCAGGTCAACGTGCAGAATTGGAACTGGAAGGGCATCGACGTGGTCAATGCGCATGAGCGCGACCCGGCGGTGCAGCTGCGTGGCCTGAAGGAAGCGATCGATCTCGTGGCGAGCGGGCGACTCGATCCGACGCCGCTCTACACCGGCCGCTATCCGCTGGAGCAGCTTGGGGAGGCGCTGGCGGCGACGCGCGACAAGCCAGGGAGCTTCGTAAAGGCACTGGTTACGATGCGCTGAAGAAAGTGGCGCGGCGTGAGGTATTTTCACGTCGCGCCGCCACTGCTTTGTTCGCCAATGACTTAGCGTCTGGAGAAGTGCTCAGCGCCAATTTCGGAGCACGTTACGGAACAAAAACGGGCCGCTCATAAACACTAGGATCAACCGCGATTCGCGCTCCACGCTGCCGGTGCGATTTCGAGTATTATCCATAAGTAACAACCACTTATCACTTTTTTCCACGCATTTGCGCGGCCCGGATCGAGTCAAGGCGGTATATTTCGGAAATGTGGCAGGAGCCGGACTTGATCGACTCACCGCCCTGTTCCTAAACCGTGATCAGTCGCCGCGGCCTTCTGCCAGCGGCGCTCAAACGAACCATCGTCGTAGCCGGCTGTGGCGGGGGCCACATCGGGGGACAGTTATATTTTGTCGAACCACGGCTGCGACCCCTTGTCGCGGCCCGAGGAGAAGTGCGCGTGCCGTTGTCACACGATCGAATTGCTGACGACAGTGACAAGGCACGAGCCTGGGCGCGGGTGCGCGCCAATCTGCGCGAGTCCGCGGGGGTGCGGCTGTTCGACCAGTGGCTAAAGCCCATGCAGCTCGACGAAGCGGGCGACGCCGATCGCGTGCGGCTGACGCTGCCGTCGGCGTTCGCGACCAACTGGGTGCGCAGCCATTATGCCGAGCGGCTGTTTCACGAGTTCCGCGCGATCCTGCCGCACGTCCGCTCGGTCGAGGTGGAGACTGCCCCGACGCGCGCAACCGCTGCGGTGATCGCGTTGAGTGCGGTGCCTGCCGCAGCGGTGGCGCCAATCGCGCCTGCTGCCGACGAACTCGAGCGCCCTGCGCTTGAGCCGCGCTACACCTTTGACCGCTTCGTGGTGGATGGGTCCAACAAGGTCGCGTTCAACGCCGCCAGGGCGCTGGCCGAACCCGGTCCGGTTCGCTTCAGCCCTTTGTTTCTCCATTCGGGCACGGGCCAGGGCAAGACCCACCTGATGCACGCGATCGGCCACGCCTTCATGGCGGCCGAGCCAGGTGCACGCGTGATCGCCATGTCGGCGGAGCGCTTCATGTATGACTTCGTCGCCGCGCTCAGGGCACGCGACACGTTTGCGTTCAAGACGCGGCTGCGCTCAGCGGACCTGTTGCTGATCGATGATCTGCAGTTCATCGCCGGCAAGGATGCGACCCAGGAAGAATTCTTCCACACCGTCAACGAGATCATGAGCGCCGGCAAGCGGCTGGTGATTTCCGCCGATCGCTGTCCGCAGGCGCTGGACGGGATCGAACAGCGCATCGTTGGCCGTATGGCCGTAGGGCTGGTGGCCGACATCAAGGCGCCGTCGCTGGAGCTGCGCCGCACGGTGCTGGAGCGGAAGGTGGCCGATCTCGACGCCAAGGTGCCGGCTGAGGTGCTCGACATGCTGGCGGGGCGGATCACTGGCAACATCCGCGAGCTGGAAGGCGCGCTCAACCGCGTCATCGCTTATGCGCAACTGACCGGCGAAACGCTGGACCTCGACTTCGCGGTGACGACGCTGGGCGACGTGCTGCGCGGCAGCCAACGCCACGTGACGATTGACGAGATTCAGAAGCTGGTATCGACCCATTTCGACCTGAAGCCGGTGGATCTGGTGTCGGCGCGACGCGCACGCGCGGTGGCGCGGCCGCGGCAGATCGCCATGTACCTGTCCAAGCGGCTGACCACCCGCTCCCTGCCCGAGATCGGGCGCAAGTTCGGCGGGCGGGATCACTCAACGGTGATCCATGCGGTGCGCCGGATCGAGGAGTTGCGCGACACCGATCGCGATGTGGACGGCGCGGTGCGCGCGCTGATGCGCGAGCTGGAGGGGTGACCTCAAACTCCCTCTCCCCGCAAGCGGGGAAGAGGGTGGCCGAGCCGTAGGCGAGGTCGGGAGAGGGGCAGTGTTGGGGCGTGACGCTCGTGACTGCCCCTCTCCCGACCCTCTCCCCGCAAGCGGGGAGAGGGAGACTTTCGTTAGACGTTGAAGCGGAAGAGCATCACGTCGCCGTCGTGGACAACATATTCCTTGCCTTCCTGGCGCAGCTTTCCGGCGTCGCGCGCGCCGGCTTCGCCGCCGAACGCCACGTAATCGTCGAACGCGATCGTCTCGGCGCGGATGAAGCCACGTTCGAAATCGGTGTGGATCTCGCCGGCGGCCTGCGGTGCCTTAGAGCCGGCGGGCACCGTCCAGGCGCGCGCTTCCTTGGGGCCGACGGTGAAGAAGGTGAGGAGGTTCAGCAGCTTGTACCCGGCGCGGATGACGCGGGCGAGGCCGGTTTCCTCGAGGCCCAACTCGGCGAGGAACTCGCCGCGATCCTCAGCCGGCATGGTGGCGATCTCGGCTTCGATCGCGGCGGAGACGACCACCGCCTCGGCGCCTTCGGCCGCGGCCTTCTCGAACACGCGTGCGGAAAGCGCGTTGCCGTTCGCCGCGTCGCCCTCGTCGACGTTGCAAACATAGAGCACCGGCTTGGCGGTGATCAGCTGCGCCTGGGCGAAGACACGCGCTTCCTCTACGTCTTTGGGCTGGGTCAGGCGCGCGGGCTTGCCGTCGCGCAGCAGCTCCAGCGCTTGCCCCAGCACGCTGGCGCCGATCTTGGCTTCCTTGTCGCCCTGCTGCCCCTTCTTGACGAGGTTCGGCACGCGCTTTTCGAGGCTTTCGAGGTCGGAGAGCATGAGCTCGGTCTCGACCGTCTCAGCGTCGGCGATCGGATCCACCTTGCCCTCGACGTGCGTGACGTCACCGTCCTCGAAGCAGCGCAGCACGTGGACGATCGCGTCGACTTCGCGGATGTTGCCGAGGAACTGATTGCCGAGCCCTTCGCCCTTGGACGCGCCGCGGACCAGGCCGGCGATGTCGACAAACGCGAGCTGCGTTTCGATGATCTTGGCCGACTTGGCGATCTCGGCCAGCTTCTGAAGCCGGGGATCGGGGACGCCGACATTGCCGACGTTCGGCTCGATCGTGCAGAACGGGTAATTCGCCGCCTGCGCCGCGGCCGTTTCGGTCAGCGCGTTGAAGAGGGTGGACTTGCCCACGTTGGGCAGGCCCACGATGCCGCAGCGGAAACCCATGTCATATCCTTGATATTCGGTGTGGCGGGGGCTTTAGTCCGCGCGATCGGTGCGCGCCACCCTTACCACTTGTAGTTGAAGCTGACGCTGATCCGATCGCTCTTGGCGGTACTTTGCATCACTTCGTGGCGCAGCCAGCTTTCCCACAGGAAGATGGTGCCGGGCGCTGGTTCGGCATGGACAAAGGTGTCGCCGCGGGGCGGGGCGGCCATCATCAGCCCGAGCCGCGGATCTTCGAGCCGGAGCGCGCCCGAGCCGGGCGGAACGGTGACGTAGATCGTGCCCGATACGACGCTGTGCGGGTGAATATGGCCCGAGTGGGCGCCGCCGGGCTTGAGCAAATTCACCCACAAGCTGTCGAGCTTGAGCTTCTTGCCGCCGAGCTGGAAACCGCAATCGGCGGCGAAGCGCGCGACATGGCGATCAAGGTGGCGCTTCAGGTCGGCGAAGGCGGGGTCGCGCTGGGGCAGATCATCGAGCGAGGCGTAGGAGGTGTAGCCACGATAGCCATGGTCCTTTGACCAGCGCTTGCCGGCGGTGTCGTCGCTCGCCAGCGCTCGGACGGAGGCTTCGAGCTCCTCCACAAGCGACTCGTCGCCGAGCTGGCCTTCGTAGAAGAGGGTCGGGAAGAGGGCGCGCGTGGTCATGGCTGCGGGGTAAGGTGCGGGCCGTGGGTTGCCAAGCGCGCGAGGCGCCGAAGTGCTGTCGTCAGCCGCCAATCGCCCGGTGGATCAGCGCGAGACCAGCGACCAGCAACACCAGCACCGTGACGATCAGCAGCAGCAGGACGTACAGCACACCCCAGGTGCCGACATCATTGTCGCGTCGCGCGACCCACCAGATCGAGAGCAGCACCGCAGCAAGCAGCGCCAGACGCGGCGCTGCCACGGCAAGCGCGCCAAGCGCCGCCGCAGCGGCAGCCCGGCGCACAAGAGGGGTGCGGATCAGACCGGGGACCACTCCACCGGCTCCTCGCCTTCGTCGTCGTCCGACACCGCCGCGTGATCGGGGCCGATCGCCTCCAGCAATTTGTCTAGCACCCAATCGACCCCCGTGCCGCTTGCGCCCGACAGTGGGATGACCTCGGCGCCGCTCGCCTCTTCAAGCTCGGCCGACAGGGCGGCGACGAGTTCGTCGTCCAGCGTGTCGATCTTGTTGAGGGCAATCACCACCGGCTTGTCGTCGAGCCCCGCGCCATAAGCCTCCAGTTCGTCACGCACGATGCGATAGCTTTCGGCCACATCCTTGTCGTTCGCGTCGATCAAATGAAGCAGCACACGGCAGCGCTCGATATGGCCAAGGAAGCGATCGCCGATGCCGGCGCCCTCCGCCGCGCCCGCAATCAGGCCGGGGATGTCGGCAATGACGAACTCCTGCGCCTTGTGCCTGACGACGCCAAGCTGCGGGCGCGTGGTGGTGAAGGCATAAGCGCCGACTTTCGCCTGCGCGTTGGTAACGGCGTTGATGAAGGTCGACTTGCCGGCATTGGGAAGACCGACAAGGCCAGCGTCGGCGAGCAGCTTGAGCCGCAGCCAGACCCAGGCCTCCTCATTGGGCCAGCCGGTGCCGTGCTGGCGCGGCGCGCGGTTCGTCGACGTCTTGTAGCTCGCGTTGCCGCGCCCGCCGTCGCCGCCGCGCAGGAATATCTCGCGCTGGCCCACCTCCGTAAGGTCGAGCAGCAGCGTGCGTTCGTCATCGTCGGCCAGGATCTGCGTGCCGACCGGCACCCTGATGACCAAGTCCTCGCCGCCCGCGCCGGTGCGGTTCGATCCCGAACCGCCGTGGCCGCGCTCCGCGCGGAAATGCTGGGTGTAGCGGAAGTCGATCAGCGTGTTGAGCCCGGCGACTGCCTCGAAGATGATGTCGCCGCCCTTGCCGCCGTTGCCGCCATCCGGGCCACCATATTCGATGAACTTTTCGCGCCGAAAACTGACTGCACCGGGGCCGCCGGCGCCCGAACGGACGAAAATCTTTGCTTGATCGAGAAAATGCATGGCGCGCTCCTAACGCTTTAGTGAAACTAAAGCGACACGGGAGCGCGCCCGGCCGGCGCGGCGGAAAGCCGCGACCGACGATGCGGCTTCTTAGGAGGTTGGTAAAAGAAGAAGCGGGACCCCGGATCAAGTCGGGGTTGTCGGGGGGATGGGCGATACGGGAGCGCCTTACTTCCGCCGATCCGCCAGCAGCATCCCGCGCGCGAGTTGCCGTGCCGTTTCGCGGGGCAGGCCGAGCGCCTTGGCCATCGACGAGCCGAGCAAGGCGTCGCCCAGCGCCATCAGCACCAGTTGCAGCGTCTCCTCGCGGATCGGTGCGCCGCTGTTCTTGTGATCCTGCGCCAGATCTTCAACCAGGTCGTGGATTGCGGTGAGGATAGGATCGAGCGCATTCTCGTTGCCCGACAGAATCATCCAGCTGGCCAGCGCCCCGGCGCCGTTGCGACCGAAGGCGTCAAAGGTGAGATCGACCACTTCCGCAGGATCCTCGGCTTCGCGCGAGCGGATCACCGCCGCCTTGATCGTTCCGACAATTCGCGCCGCCAAATCGGCGATCAGCGCCTTTTGCAGCCCCTCTGCGGAGCCGAAGTGGTGCAGCAGATTGGCGTGCGTTCGGCCGATGCGCGCGCCCACCGCCTTCAGCGTCACCGCTTGCGGGCCGACTTCAACCAGCAGCGCGCGGGCAGCGGACAGCGCAGCGGCACGCGATTCTTCAGGGCTGAGGCGGCGGCGTAGCGGCGTGACGGACATTTAAGCGGCTGTCGGCGGATCGCCGCGCATTTGCAATCCCGGCTGAGGGACATGCCACCAGCGGAGCGCTTGCGGCATGTCCTCGACGTTGCTCGGGATGAGCGGCGGGGTGGGCAGTCGTTCAGGCTGCGATCGGCATTCGCGCGGTTTCCGCCGCCTCGGCGGTGAGATCGAGCGCCATCACCGCGCTATCCACGTCATGTCCGCGCGCGAGTGAGAAGCTGGGTTCGCGGCGAATCTCGCGGAAGCCGAGCTTTTCCAGCACGCGCCGGGAGCCGGGGTTGTCGAGATGGTGCCGGGCCTCGATGCGGCGCAGCGGCAAGGCGTGACGTGCCATCTCGATCACCGCGTGGCCCGCCTCCGTGGCATAGCCACGACCCCAGGCGCCCGGCGTCAGCCAATAGCCGAGCTCCGCCGTGTCGCGTCCGGTGGCGTTGAGCCCGATGCCGCCGATCATCTGCGGATAGGTGCCCTCATGGGCGAGAATGAAGAAGCGCGCCTCGTTTGGCCCGCGCGGCACGGCGAGAAACGCCTCGGCATCGCCCACAGTATACGGCCAGGGCAGACGCGCGAGCTTCATCGCCACCGCTTCATGGGCGATCGTCTCCGTCAGCGTTTCCGCCTCTTCCGGCCAACTCGGCCGCAGCGTCAGTCTCTTCGTCCGCGCGAACATCGTCGCTCTCCTCCCGAACGCGGCCGTTAGCGACCCGTGATGACGGGCCGGCGACGGCGCGATGATGAGGGAGCAATAAAAAAAGGGAGCCTGGGCGGACCCGGCTCCCTTGTTTTGGTGGCTGGCCTCCGCTGTGGAGGCTCCGGGTCGCCCAGTGGGCAACCCGGCTGGTCACCCGATGTTTATTCCGCCGCCTCGGCAATCGTGTCGACCGAGCAGAACTTGCGGCCGAGTTTGCCGTCGTGGAACACCACGCGGCCGTCGACGAGCGCAAACAGGGTGTGGTCCTTGCCGATGCCGACGTTGCGGCCCGGGTAGAACTTCGTCCCGCGCTGACGCACCAGGATGTTGCCCGCGATCGCTTCCTGACCGCCGAACTTCTTCACGCCAAGGCGACGACCGGCCGAATCACGACCGTTACGCGACGAGCCGCCTGCTTTCTTATGTGCCATTGTGCTTGCTCCTTACGCTTCGCGGTCAGGCCGACGCGCCGATCGACACGATCTTCAGGATCGTGTGGTTCTGGCGGTGGCCGTTGCGACGGCGATAGTTGTGACGGCGGCGCTTCTTGAAGACGATGACCTTCTCGCCCTTCGCCTGCGCGATGATCTCGGCAGCGACGGTGAGCCCGTCGGTCGGCTTCAGCTCCGAACCTTCGCCGGCCAGCAGCACGTCGCTGAGCGTGACGGAGGCGCCGGCATCGCCCTCCAGCTTTTCGACGACGATCTTGTCTCCGGCGGCAACGCGATACTGCTTGCCGCCCGTGCGCACGACTGCGAACATGGCCTGACTCTATCCAAATGCTTGTGCCCGGACCGGATCACCGGGCCAGGAGGAACGGCGCAGCTAGGAGAGTCGCACCGATTTGTCAACGCCGCCGATCCGGCGCTGCATCACTTAATGGCGGTGTTCGCGGCGGAGCCGATAGCGGCCATCGCTGAACTCGGTGAACAGCCCCGAGATCGCGGGGTGATCGACCGGCTCGTCGCTTTCGTCATGAACCAGGTTCTGCTGGCTGACGTAGGCGACATAGGTCGATTCGGCATTCTCAGCTAGCAGGTGGTAGAAGGGCTGATCCTTGCTCGGCCGCACGCCTTCGGGAATCGACTGATACCATTCCTCGGTGTTGGCGAAGACAGGGTCGACATCAAACACCACGCCCCGGAAATCGAGCATCCGGTGGCGCACGACATCGCCGATCGAGAAACGCGCATGCGCGATTGCCGGCGCGGCAGGTGCGCCGGGGATCGCGAGATTGAGGCTGGGTACAGCGGGCATGGTGCCAATCTAGTGGTTGTTGCGCGCTGCACAAGCAGGCGCTTGCGCTGCCGCAACAACCGCGTTAGAGGCGCCGCCTTCGATCGCCCGGTTTCGCGGAAACGCTAGCGCCGGAAGCCTCTGCGGAGAGGTGCCAGAGTGGTCGATTGGGACGGTCTCGAAAACCGTTGTGCCTTTACGGGTACCGTGGGTTCGAATCCCACCCTCTCCGCCACAGGTTCTTGATTAGGCCGTATTTTATCTCAGAACGGCAAGTTTTGCCCACTGCTATGCCCACTTTGCGGATGGCTCTCCACGAACGACCGCGAACGTCAAAAATTCACGCGCATTTCGCTGCTAAGGCTTTCCGCCGAGTGCGACTTATCAACAGCCGGAAACCGGTGGCTCGTTCACTCGAGTGAAGCGGCCGCTTTTTTGAACTCCATCGAGCCCTCGGAACGGCTGACTCTGGGACGAAGTGGCCATCCGTAGAGGCCACGCCGAAAAGCGAGTTTAACCGAAAGCGGAAAGGCCGATCTCGAAAACGCGCCAAGCGATCGAACGTTCGGGATTGGTGGATTACGGCCTGACCGCTTTCGGGCAATCGGGTGGCGTAAGCAGCCATTCGTTCAGACGCCGCCGGCCCGCAGCTACGCCCCCCGATCTCAGCCGTTCAGCCTGACTCTGCCCGATCCTGAAACCTGCCGTTCGTTCGCCTAGCTCTGAGCGCTTGCTGGAGTGGCCGACTTGGAGACTTAGCACGCGGTCCGCTTCCGAGAGCGAATGGCTAAATAGCTGCCTTTCTGCACAGTATGTCGCCTCGGCAGCTATCCCTCACTTCCGCCTCTCGGAGTGCGCTGTAAGACCACCGCAATGCCGACGTAGGAAAGCGTGCCGCGTCGTCTTTTTGCGAGCTCATGGGCAAGAATGCCGCATCGCTTCGCTGACGAGATTGGCGTTCGACTGATAATACCTGCCGAGTGCGGAGTGCGTGTCTCGCGACCCAATGGCAAGTCCGTCGGCCGGTGGTGGCCCAGCCTCGAGCAGCCGGCGGAGGTGGTCGTGAGGACTGCGATACAAGCCTGAAGGGTCGTTCATCGGGAAGAGGAGCGTGAGCCCTCACTGGGTTTGACCCTGCTCGATGGTCACCGACACAGTGATTGCGCGCGGTTCTTCATAGCTGTTAGGTGAGCCGCGTGAGTGAAACGCCGAAACAGGATGCGGCCGGGCTGAAGGCTGCAGGGGACCTTTTCGGAGCAGTGCAGGCCTATAGCGCCATCGTGCGCGATCGACCGCATAGTGCAGTAGCCGAACATAATCTCGCCGCTGCGCTTGGCGATCTTGGAGACCACGCGGGAGCAATCGGGGCAACGGCTCGCGCTTTTCTAAAGGGCGGTTCCGCGCCTGAGACTTGGCTGGTGCGCGCGAGATCATTGCAGGCGTTGGGTGACCTCGATGCAGCAGAGGACGCGTTCGAATCGGCTCTCGCGCGACGCTCCGATTTCGCAGTGGCGCATCGCGATCTTGCTCAGCTCCGCTGGATGCGCACGGGCGATCCCGCAGAAGCGATGCGTGCACTGAATGGTGCGCCAAATACTGCCGAGCTGGCGCTGGTCCGTGCGATGGTGCTCGGCAGCCTCGGGCAAGAGTCACTTGCCCAAACCGTGATCGAGACGGCCCTAAAGCGAGCACCGACACTTGTTGCGTTGCGCCTCGCCGCCGCGGCGCATGCGGGCCGTGCCGGCGATCCAGTCGCGCAGCTTGCTCACGCAACTGCTGCCCTAAGCGGGGCGCCAGCGTCGATCGATGCGGCTCGGGCCGCAGTTGAGGCGTTGCTGCATGCGGGCCAGATCGGCGAGGCGGCACAGCTGGCAGAACGGATCGTTGCGGCGGCGCCGGACGATCAGGCGGCATTGGCGCTGCAACTGACGGCATGGCGGCTTGCCGGCGATCAAAGACACGCTAGATTCGTCGAAGATCAGGCGCTTGTATCCACGGGCATGCTGCCCCTTCCTGAGGGGTGGGAAGATCGGACAATCTTCCTCGCCGAACTCACTGCTGCGCTTCTTGAGCTGCATAGCTGGCGGTCGCATCCGCTGGGGCAGTCGGTGCGGCATGGCAGTCAGACGCAGGTGAACCTGACGACGGTGGAGACGCCGGTGATCCGGAGGCTGTTTGCGACGCTGCCAAGTCTGATCGACGCGCATATCGCGGCGCTTGGGGCGGGAGACGATCCGGTGCGGCGGCGGATCAGGGCGGGGTGGCGGTTTGCGGGGGCGTGGTCGATCCGGCTGGCCGCCGGCGGATTTCATACCGACCATGTTCATCCGGCGGGCTGGTTATCTTCGGCTTTTTACGTGTCTTTGCCGAGGGTTGTGGAGCGAGAGCCGGAGGGGTGGTTGGCTTTCGGGCGGCCGGGAATCACGACCACGCCGAAACTCGAGCCGTTCCGCTGGGTACGGCCGGAGCCGGGGATGCTAGCACTTTTCCCGTCTTTTTTGTGGCATGGTACCGAGCCGTTCACCGGCGACGAGCCGCGGCTGACAGTGGCGTTCGACATCTTGCCTGCCTAGGATTGCGAAAAAGGGGTGTGGTCCGGACGCAAACGTGCGTCATGCGGATAAGCACAGACAAAAAACGGGGGGTGACATGATCAAATTGGGACTTTTCTGCGGTGCCGCTGCGCTTGCGCTGTCACTGCCGGCACTGGCCGAGCCGATCACCCCCAAGGTTGGCACGCTGCCGTCGCCGGCCGAGGCGTTCCCGACGGAGCCAGGTAGCGACTACTACCTCGCCAACTACGACGCCTATGAAAAGTACCTCAAGACGCTGGCCGCGCAGTCCGACCGGATGAAGCTGGTCGACATCGGCAAGAGCGCCGAGGGCCGCACCATGTGGGTGGCGATCGTCTCCTCCCCCGCGAACCTTGCCAAGCTCGACCGCTATCGCGAGATCGCCCGGCGGCTCGCCAAGGCGGAAGGCGTGAACGAAACGGAGGCCAAGGCGCTCGCCGCCGAGGGTCGCGCGATTGTATGGATCGACGCCGGCCTGCACGCCACCGAAACGGTCACGACGCAGAGCCAAATTCACGTCCTTTACCGCATGCTGAGCGGGCAGGACGAAGAAACCAAGCGCATCCTCGACGAGACGATCGTGCTGTTCGGCCACGACAACCCCGACGGCCTTCAACTGGTCGCAGACTGGTACATGCGCAATCCGGATCCCAAGGACCGTGAATTCCGCAGCATCCCGCGGCTGTACCAGAAGTATGTCGGGCATGATAACAACCGCGACAGCTTCATGTCGCAAATGCCTGAGACGACCGCGATAAACCGCGTTCTGTTCCGCGAATGGTTTCCGCAGATCATCTTCAACCAGCACCAGACAGGTCCTGCCGGCATGGTCGTCTTCGTTCCGCCGTTCCGCGATCCGTTCAACTACAATTACAGCCCGATCGTGATGACCGAGCTGCAGGAAGTGGGCGCCGCGATGCACAGTCGGCTCGTGTCCGAGGAGAAGGGCGGATCGGGTATGCGCTCGGCGGCGCCTTATTCGACCTGGCACAACGGCATGGTTCGCTCGGTCGCCTACTTCCACAATTCAATCGGGCTGCTGACGGAGATCATCGGCGGCCCGACGCCCGAGAAGATCCCGCTGATCCCCGAGCTCCAGCTGGCGCGCAACGACGAGCCGCTGCCGATCGGGCCGCGTGAATGGCACCTCAGGGACAGCCTGGAATATCAGGATTCGATGAACCGCGCGGTGATGGACTATGCCGCGCGCAACCGCGAACGGCTGCTGATGAACATCTGGCGCATGGGGGATCAGTCGATCGCCCGTGGCAAGCGCGACAGCTGGACGATCACGCCCAAGAGTGTCGATGCGGTAAAGGAAGCCGCCAAGGGCAAGACCGCCGAGGGCGGCGACGCCTATTTCCGCGGGCCGCCTCCGGTGGACTCGGGCCTGTACAAGACGGTGCTGCAGGACCCGGCCAAGCGCGATCCCCGTGCCTATGTGCTGCCGCCGATGCAGCGCGATACGCCGACCACGGTCGCCTTCCTCAACGCGCTGCTCAAGAACGGCATCGACATCGAGCAGGCGACGGCGGCGTTCACCGCTGGCGGCAAGCGCTATCCGGCGGGCAGCTATGTGGTGAAGACCGCGCAGGCCTATCGCCCGCATGTGATCGACATGTTCGAGCCGCAGGACCATCCGCACGACCTGGAATATCCGGGCGGCCCGCCCAAGGCGCCCTATGACATCACCGGCTATACGCTCGCCTATCAGATGGGCGTGCAATTCGACCGCGTGCTCGATGGGTTCGACGGATCGTTCACCCGCGTTGCGGCCGAGCAGATCGCGCCGCCGGCCGGGCGCGTGCTCGGCTCGGGCAATGCCGGCTATGTCATCGGGCACGAAACCAACAACAGCTTCATCCTGACCAACCGCCTGCTAAAGGCCGGCGTGCCGGTCTCGTGGCTTGGCGCCGCGACCAAGGCGGGCACCGTGACCTTTGCGCCGGGCGCGCTGTGGGTTCCGGCGAGCCCGGAGGCGGCCGCGATCATCACGCAATCGGCGCCGCTCGGCGTCGATGCATATCGCGTGTCGCGTGCGCCGGCCGCAACGAAGACCGCGCTCAAACCAGTGCGTGTGGGCCTGGTCGATCATTATGGCGGGGTGATGCCGGCGGGTTGGACGCGCTGGCTTCTCGAACAGTACGAGTTCCCGTTCGAGGTGGTCTATCCGCAGACACTCGACGCGGGCGACATCAAGGCGAAGTTTGACGTGCTGGTCTTCGCCGATGGCACGGTGCCGGTGCCGCGCGGCGGCGCCTATCCCGGCGGCTACCGCTCCACCATGCCCAAGCCGGCTGACATTCCGGCCGATTATCGCGCGTGGCTGGGCGACGTCACCAAGGACAAGACGGTGCCGGCGATCGATGCCTTCGCCAAGGCGGGCGGCACGGTGATCACCGTCGGCAGCGCCAATGCGCTCGCCACCATGCTATCGCCGGCGATCCAGCCGGCGCTGGTGACCAAAAAGGCGGACGGGACGGTGACCGCGCTCGACCACAAGCAATTCTATATCCCGGGATCGGTGCTGACCGCGGCGGTCGATACGACCAAGCCGCTGGCCTATGGCATGGCGCCACGGGTCGATTTGTTCTTCGACGAAAGCCAGCCGTTCGTGCCCGCGGCTGGTGCGACGCCGGTCGTCACCTTCGACAGCGCGACTCCGCTGCGCAGCGGCTGGGCCGTGGGGCAGGAAAAGCTAAAGGGCACGGTGGCTGTGGCCGAGGTCGATCTCGGGCGTGGCAAGCTGTTCGCGATGGGCCCGGAAGTAACCCAGCGCGCGCAGCCCTATGCGTCGTTCAAGCTGCTGTTCAACGGCATCCTCTACGGTCCGGCGAGCGCGGCTGGGCAGTAGGGCGTTGCGAGCGTCGTCCTGCTTTCGGGCGGGGTGACGCTTGTTGTTCTCGCGAAGGCGCGAAGAGAATAAGGTCAGTTCGCGCAGAGGCGCAGACGACGCAGAGAGGTTGCGCTTGAAGCTCTTGTCTCGCGCCAGCGAGAGCTCCGTCTTCTCGGCAGCAGCAAGTTGAGGGGCCGCTGGCGCGGCCGGACCTTTCCGAATGCGAGCCCTCTCTGCGTCGTCTGCGCCTCTGCGCGAACACCTTTCTTCTTTTCTTTTCTTCTCTTCGTGTCTTCGCGGCTTCGCATGAACCAAGGGAAGCGAACCGCGGATCAAGTTCAGGGTGGCAAGGGGTCAACATGTGTAACGATATTACATATATTCGAGAAGTTGCGTTACTCTTGTTCGTCACATGACATCGACACGTAACATTTTTTGCACATGCGAGGTGAGGGGCATTGTGCAGCCCGCGTCTTGATCCTTGAGCCGCCCGACACGAGGCGGTGCTTCAAGGGACCGACACGCCATGCACAAGCGCTTCGTGCTTCGCACTCTTCTATCCGCCGGCACCGCCGGCATTGCCTTGATTGCTGCGCAGGCTGCCGCGCAGGTTTCGGTTCCGACCGAGGAGAATCCGCCGCCCGCCGCCGTGGAGGCGATTGCCGAGGCACGCGATCCGGCAGCGCCGCCGCCGCCGTCGGAGGACATCGTCGTCACCGGCAGCCGCATCGCGCGGCCGGACTATGTTGCCAATTCGCCGATCGTGTCGGTCGGCAGCGCGGCGATCGAAAATACCGGGCGCGTGACGGTGGAAAGCACGCTGACGCAATTGCCGCAGTTCGCCGGCTCGTTCGGCCAGGGCAACACCGGCAGTACCTCGACCGGGCTCAATGGCGGCCAGGCCTATGCCTCGCTGCGCGGCCTCGGTTCCAAGCGCACCTTGCTGCTGCTCGACGGGCGTCGCATCCAGCCGTCCAACCCCGATGGTTCGGTCGACCTCAACATCATTCCCGAGGCGCTGATCGAGAATATCGAAGTCATCACCGGCGGCGCGTCGACCACCTATGGTTCGGATGCGACGGCGGGCGTGGTTAACTTCCGGCTGAAGCGGCGCTTCTCGGGCCTGGAGCTCGCCGGGCAGACCGGCGTCAGCGACTATGGCGACGGCAAGAATTATCGCATCACCGCGACGATGGGGTCGAGCTTCGCCGACGACCGCGGCAGCGCCGTGCTGTCGGTCGATTATACCAACCGCGAGACCGCGCTGCAGGGCGAGCGCGACTATTACGCGTTCCGCCAGTCCACCCCCGGACTGTCGACGATACCGCAGGGAACGGTGCTGTTCGGCGCCAACCTGCCTACGCTGGCGGCGGTCAACAACGTGTTCGTCGGGCAATATGGCACGCGCGCGCTGACCGGAAACGCGGCAGGCCGCTACACCGGGCAGATCGGCTTCAACACCGATCAGACGCTGTTCTCCACGTCGGGCGTGCCGGTGCTCAACTTCCGCGATCCCCAGACGGACGAAGCCTATATCGTCAATTCGGGCGCCAATTCGCAGCAGGTGAACTTCGGCTATAACGGCGGCACGGTGCAGGCCGATCTCGATCGCTGGTCGGTGTTCGGCAAGGTGGATTATGACGTCAGCGACGACGTGAAGGCGTTCGTTCAGGCGACCTATACCAGCTATTCGTCGCTGGGCATCACCAACCCGACGCTCGCCTCCAACGTCTATGGGCTGAGCATCCCCGTCACCAACCCGAATATCCCGGCGGCCTTCCGCTCGATCCTGGCCTCGCGCCCCAACCCGAATGCCGACTTCACCTTCTACAAGGCGTTCAACATCCTTGGCCCGCGGTACCAGCAATATGATTACGAGGTGTGGCAGATCACGGCCGGCCTGTCGGGCAAGCTGGGCCTCGGCGACTGGACGTGGGACGTTTATGGCTCCACCAGCCAGGCCAAATTCTCGAACGAGCAGACCGGTGGCGCCAGCGCCAGCGCGCTTCGCAACCTGCTCTACTCGCCGACCGGCGGCACCCAATATTGCGATGGCGGGTTCAATCCGTTCGGCAACGTCTCCGCCTCGCAGGACTGCATCGACTATATTTCGCGCCGCACGCTCAACACCAACGAACTGAAGCAGCGTACCGTCGAGGGCAATCTGCAGGGTGCCTTGTTCTCGCTGCCGGCGGGTGACGTGCGGCTCGCGGTGGGTGCGGACTATCGCTACAACGCCTATGGCTTCAATCCCGACAGCGCGCTCAACCAGGCCGACGGGACCAGCGACATTCTGGGCTATAGCGTGCTGCGGCCAGCGTCGGGATCGGTCGACACCAAGGAAGTCTATGCCGAGCTGCTGGTGCCGCTGCTTCACGACCTGCCGCTGATCAAGGAGCTCGAGGTCAATCTCGGTTACCGCTACTCGGACTATAATTCGGTTGGCGGCGTGCACGCCTACAAGGCCGATGCGAACTGGCAGGTGTTCGAGCCGCTGCGGCTGCGCGGCGGGTATAATCGCGCGATCCGCGCGCCGAGCGTCGGCGAATTGTTCGCGCCGGTCTCGACCGGATCGGTGGCGATCGGTACCGCGACGCCGACCACCACCAACGGTGATCCGTGCGACGTGCGCTCCTCCTATCGCCAGGGTGCGAGCGGCACGCAGGTGCGCGCCTTGTGCCTGGCACAGGGCGTGCCGACCTCGATCATCGACAGCTATCAGCTGGGCACCGCGCAGGTCTTCGCGCTGACCGGCGGCAATCCGGAGCTGCAGGAAGAGACGGCGGACACCTATTCGGCCGGTGCGGTGCTGCAATCGCCCTTCTCGGGCATGCTGCGCAACATGTCGCTGTCGGTGGACTTCTACAAGATCAAGATCAGCGATGCGGTGGGGCCGCTGTCGATCGCGCAGGCATTCCAGTTCTGCTTCAACTCGGGCGGCAACAATCCGGGGTTCGAGGCGAACAATTATTATTGCTCGCTGATCACGCGCAATGGGGCGTCGGGCGTGCCGCTCAACCCGACGCAGCCGCTGCTCAACCTCGGCACTTATAATGTGCAGGGCGTCGACGTGCAGTTCGACTGGCGGTTCGGGCTCGAGTCGCTCGGGCTGGGCGGTGACTCCGGCACGATCGCGCTCAACACCGCGGTGAGCTACCTCGACAAGTTCGAGATCCAGGCGCTGCCCGGCGCACAGACCTATGATTATGCCGGGTCGATCGGTGTCGGCGTGGAGACCACGGCGGGCACGGCGCATCCGCGCTGGAAGGCGATCACGTCGCTCAATTACTCACTGGGGCAGGCGAACATCGGCTTCCGCTGGCGCTACATCGACAGCATGATCAACTCGGCCAAGATCGTGTCGCCGACCAGCGCGACGCGCGGCGTGACGTCGTACAATGTGTTCGACCTGAACGCGCGGTTTGACGTGGACGACAACACGCAGTTCCGGATGGGCGCGACCAACCTGTTCAACCGCAAGCCGCCGCAGGTGGGCGACACCGAGGGCAATTACGACGCGCAGAACTATGATGTCATCGGCCGCTATTTCTTCATCGGCGCGACCAAGAAGTTCTGAGCGGAAAGAAGGGAAAGACAGACATGAACGCACGAACCATGACCATCGCGGCGGCGCTTTCGACTGTCGCTACACCGGCCTTGGCGCAGCAGTTGCCGGCGGCGGACAGCCAGCAAATCCTGAGCAACGTGGCGGCCAACGAGAAAGCGGTGGGCGAGACGGCGCTGACGATCTGGAAGCATGCCGAGGTCGGCTACAAGGAGACGCAGAGCTCGGCGCTGCTCCAGTCGAAGCTGAAGGCGGCGGGCTTCACGGTGAAGGCTGGAGTTGCCGGCGAGCCGACCGCGTTCGTCGCGAGCTTCAAGAACGGGGCGGGGCCGGTGATCGGCGTGCTGGCCGAATATGACGCGCTGCCCGGCCTGTCGCAGCTCGCCCAGCCGACCAAGGCGAGCGCCGGCGGCCCGGCCGGCCACGGCTGCGGGCACAATCTGTTCGGTGCCGCCAGCACCTATGCCGCGATCGCGGTGAAGGACTGGATGGTGAAGAACAAAGTCGCCGGCGAGATCCGGCTGTACGGCACGCCGGCGGAGGAAGGCGGCTCGGGCAAGGTCTATATGGTTCGCGCCGGGCTGTTCAACGATGTGGATACGGTGCTCCACTGGCACCCGGGCAATGCCAATTCGGCCGCGCAGGGCCCGTCCATGGCCAATATCTCGGGCAAGTTCCGCTTCCACGGCAAGTCAGCGCACGCGGCGGGGGGCCCCGACAAGGGGCGTTCAGCGCTCGACGGGGTCGAGGCGATGGACTCGATGGTCAACATGATGCGCGAGCATATCCCCGATCGCACGCGCATCCATTATGTCATCACCAAGGGCGGCAAGGCGCCCAACGTCGTCCCCGACGAGACGGAGGTCTATTATTACGTCCGCCACACCGATCCCAAGATCGTCAAGGCGACGTGGGAATGGGTGACCCAGGCAGCGCAGGGTGCGGCAATGGGGACGCAAACCAAGGTCGACTGGGAAGTGACTGGCGGCGTCTATTCACTGCTGCCCAACGAAGCGCTGATGAAGGTGATGGACGCGAGCCTGCACACCGCGGGCGCGATCAGCTGGACGGCGGAGGAGATCGCGTTCGGCAAGAAGATCCAGGAGACGTTGGTCAGCCCGCCGCCGGTGGAGACGGTAGGGCAGATCATGCCCGCGACAATCCTAGACGACGCGATGGGAGGATCGACCGACGTGTCAGACGTGAGCTGGACCACGCCGACGGTCGGCCTGTCGACGGCGACCTTCGTGCCGGGTTCGGCCGGGCATAGCTGGCAGAATGTCGCGGCGGCGGGATCGAGCATCGGCGTCAAGGGTGCGGTGCTGGCGACCAAGACGCTCGCGCTGGCGGCGGCGGACCTGTTCCGCAACCCGGCGACGATCGAGGCGGCGAAGAAGGAGTTCGTCGCGCGGCGTGGGCCGGACTTCAAATATGAGGCGATGCTGGGCGATCGCCAGCCGCCGCTCGACTATCGCGACGGCGCGGTGGAGTAACTGCTGCTTGTCTGGTCACCCCGGTTCAGGCCGGGGTGACAAACGGCACGGAGCAGACTTGATCTCGCGCGAAGGCGCGAAGAGAAGGTTGGTTCGCGCAGAGGCGCGGATAACGCAGAGAACGCGTTTGCGGCCATCGTCTCGCGCCAGCGAGACCTTCGATCCCTCGGCGGCCGCATGGTGAAGGGCCGCTGGCGCGGCGGGATTCTCGCCGCACGCACGCCCTCTTTGGGTTCTCTGCGCCTCTGCGCGAACCATCTTCTTCTGTTCTTCTCTTCGCGCCTTGGCGTCTTCGCGTGAACAACAAGAAGCGCGACCCCGGCTCGAAGCCGGGGTGACCGACGAGGTTATCTTGCGAGCGTGACCGACTGATCGGTGCGCGCGACGACGCGGGCGGTGCGGGTGGCGACCAGGCCGGTGACGAGGGCGTCGGCGCCGCCATCGGCGGTGAAGGAGCCACTGTAGGGCTGCCGCGCCAGCGCCGCGTCGGCGATGATCACGCGGCGGGTGGCGTAGCGATTGAGCGCTTCCGCTACGTCGGCAAGCGGCACGGCGCTGAAATCGAGCCGGCCGGTGCGCCACGCCGTGACCGACTCGGCGCCATCACCGACCGCCAGCGCCCCGTCGCTTGCGCGCAGCGTCTCACCGGGGCGAAGCGTGCGGGCGCCAGCCGGCGTTACCACCCGCACCGATCCTTCGAGAAGCGCGACGATCGTCTCGCGCGCGCCTCGCTCGACGCCGAATTGGGTGCCGAGTGCGGTGACGGTGCTTCCGCTTGCGGTGACGACGAACGGGTGGGCCTCGTCCTTCGCCACGGTGAACAGCGCACGCCCTTGCGTCAGCGTCACCGCGCGCGTGCTACCGATCGCGACGTCGGCCGACGAGCGCGCATCGAGCTGCATGGTCGATCCGTCCGCCAGCGCGATCGTCCGCGGCGCGCTGGCCGCGGCATAATGTTGGGCCACCACAAGATCGGGTGCCGACGCAGTGTCCAGCCAGCCGGACGAGAGCGGCAACCCGACAGCCGCTACCAGAGCGGCCGCCAAGGCAGCGGCGAGCGGCCAGCGGCGGCTCGATCGTTGCGCCGGCTCGCGTGCGGCGCGGCGCATTTCCTCAATGGCGGGATCGTTGCCGAGCTGGCCGAGCAGGGCATTCACCCTGCTGACGCGATCCCAGGCAGCCGCATGTTCGTCGTCTGCGTTGAGCCAGGCATCGAACCGGGCGCGCTCGGCTGCGGACATCGATGGATTGCGGCTGCGCGCATACCACGCCGCCGCAGCCTCGGCGGGCGTTTCCGACCGATCGGTCATCAGGCGATAACCGCCGCCAGGATGCGAATGGCCTTCATGATATGCTTTTCGACTGCACTCACCGAGATACCGAGGTGTCGGGCGATCGCCGCGTAGCTCATCTCCTCGAACCGGTGAAGCACGAACGCCTGCTGAGTGCGTTCGGGCAGCTCTCCGATTGCGGCGACGAGTCGTGCGAGATCCTCCTTACCCTGCAAGACGCGCTCGGGCGAACAAACCTCAACGGGGTGGTGATCTTCTTCGAGCGTGAGATGCGCCGAGCGGTGTCGCACCTGATTGCGCCGCACGTGATCGGTGAGCACGCTGTGCGCCACCTGGAACAGGTAAGCGGTAGGATTGGCGATCGCATCGGTGGTGCGCCGGCTGTGCAGTCGAATGGCGACATCCTGCACCAGATCGTCGACCTCGGTAGCGGCGACGCGTCGCGCCAGGTAGCGACGAACGGTCGGTAACAGCCGCGCGATGTGGATGTCGGGTTCACCGCCTGTGCTTTCGCGCACCTCAGCCTTGAGCACCTGCGATCGTCCCCCGCACAGCTTGGATGCTGTCCTCTCCGGTGCCCGTCCTTATGGCGGGCTGCGGCAACAATCGACCAGTTTGACGAAGCATCGTCAACCCGATTCCACCTGCTTCGTTCCATATGAGCGCAGCATAGTTGTGCGCCGCCGCAATCGCCGGCATGTTGGCGCGGGGACGAACACGGGTGAACAAGCGCGCGACCGGTAAAGCATTTATCCTGCTGGGGGCTGCGGCCGTGGTATCCGTGCTGTCGGCGCGGCCCGCGCGGGCGCAGACCGCGAGCCTTCAGCATGCCGTTCTCGGCGGATCGCTCGACCGGGTATTGCATGCGATCGGCGCGGCCGGCGGAGTGCAATTGCTGTTCGATCCGGCGCTGGTGGCAGGCCATTCCGCGGGCCCGATCGCGCACCGGACGCCGGTGATGGAAGCGCTGGCTTCGGCGCTGTCGGGCACCGGCCTGCGTGCCCGCACCGTCGCGCCCGGCGTGATCGTGATCGAGCGGCTGCCCTCGCTGGAGAGCCTGTCCACGGTGCCCGACCGCGATATCGTGATCACGGCGCTGCGCCGCCCGACGCTGCTTGCCCGAACGGGGATGAGCCTGACGGTGCTGCCGGGCAATTCGGTGACCGAACGACAGGTTCGCGACCTGCGCGGACTGACCCGGCTCGCACCGGAGCTGAACGCGATCAACACCGGCCCGCTGCAGCAGCGACTGTCGGTGCGCGGCGTCACCGGCACGGGCGAAAGCACGGTTGCGAGCTATTTTGGCGACGCGCCTGTGAGCGCGCCGTCGGGAACGGCGTTCGATGCGGGCGCGATCACGCCCGACGTGGATCTCGTCGATATCGATCGGATCGAGTTGCTGCGCGGGCCGCAGGGCACTCTGTACGGCGCCGGATCGATGGGTGGCACGCTGCGCACGATCTTCAACGCCGCCGATCCCGGCCGGGTCGCAGGCGAGGCGACCGTGGAAGCGGGGATCACGACGCATGGCGCGCCCGGATACGCGGTGAACGCGATGGGCAACGTGCCGGTGATCCGCGACCGTTTGGCGGTGCGCGCGGTGGCGAGCCGCCGGCGAAGCGGGGGCGTGATCGACAATGATACGATCCGTCTCGGCGACACCGACCGGATCACGCGCGAGAGCGAGCGGCTGCTCGCCACCTGGATCCCCGACGATTCGGTGCGCGTTGAGGCGACATGGCTCAGCCAGCGCAACCGGATCGACGACGCCGGCGTGACCGACGGCGCCGCCGCGCGGCTCGAAACGCTGGCCCCCGTTCGCGTCCCCAATCGGGAGCGGCTGTCGCTCGCCACCGCAACGCTGCATTGGGCACCGGATGCCACCAGGGTGACCGCCACCGCCTCGCACTACGAATGGCGGATCGTGAAGCAGATCGATTTCACGCGGGTCCTCGCCGCGCAGCGCGACAGCACGGTGGCGTGTCAGCGGTACAGCATGGCGGCGGGGGTCGGGGCGGGTTGCGGCGAGGCGGAACTGGCGGGTTATCGGGCATGGCTCGACACCAGGTTACCCGGCGCGCTTTACCAGCCGATGCATGTCGAAGGCACGAGCGGCGAACTGCGGGTCAGCAGCGGCGGTGTGGCTGCCACGGGTTGGACCGCCGGCATGTTCCTGGAACATCGCACCGATGCGGTGGCGAGTTACGCGGTGCGCGCTGACGCGGTCAGCGGGGAAATCGTCCGGCCGCTCGATGTGACCGGGCTGCGGTTGATCGACACCGCGCTCGACCAGCAGGCGCTTTTCGCGGAATATCGCCACGCGATCTCCAAGCGCCTCGCTGCGACGCTCGGCGGGCGTTTCTACCGCTATCGGCGCACGGCGGACGGCTCCACGCCCGTTCCCAATATCGTCACCGGGACTGGCGCGATTACCACCGGCGCGTATCGCACCACGGCGACCGGCGGGAACGGCAAGGCGGAACTGACCTGGACTGGCGAGGACGGGTTGATGATCTACGCCGTTGCTGCGGAGGGATTTCGGCCCGGCGGCGTCAACATCACGCCCGAACTGAGCGACGGCGAGCGCAGCTACCGCGCCGATCACCTCTGGAGCTATGAAATCGGGGTGCGAACGCCGCCATTCGCCGGCCTGCTCACCGCAGAGGCCGCAGCCTATCGCATCAACTGGCAGAACACGATCTTCGCCGCGAGCAGCGCCAATGGAGCGTTCATCTACAACACCAACTTATCGGGTGTCGCGATCAACGGCGGGGAGCTTCGGTTCGCGTGGAACGGGCCGCGGTTGCGCGCCTCCGCCACGGCGGCGTTTGTCGATGCGCGGCTGACCGCCGATACGCTGCTCGGCACGAGCGACGGGGTTGGCCATCGCGGCAACCGGATGCCGAACGTGCCGCGTGTTTCCTATGCGCTGCTCTGGGATTGGCTGTTCGCAGGCGGGGGAGACACGGACGCCTGGACGATCGGCGGTGCAGTGAGCGGCAACGGGCCGTCGCAATCAACGTTCAATGCTAGCAGTGTCTTTTTCGAGCGAACCCCGGCGCGCGTGCTGGCCGACGCCTATCTCCTGCATCGGCGCGGCGATTGGAGCTTCCGGCTAGGCGTCGACAATCTGTTCGATGCCTTGGCGCCAAGCCGGGTGACTTCAAGCATGTTCGGCTTGCGCCAGACGTATACCGTACGGCCACGCACCGCGACGTTGAGCATCACCACCCATATTCCGTAGATCGGTGTTCCACAACGCAGGCGCTGAACCCGGTTGCCCTACTTGCTTGAGGTGTCGGTGGATTCTCGGCGCGGCTTATCTCGCGAGATTACGCCTAAACATCTGCCTTTGCCGCGCTTGCTGCAGCTGTTGTTCACGGCCGGGCGCTGGTTCGCGCATGTCAGCAGCACTCATGGGAATGATAATCTTGTCATGAGTGTGTGAGCCTGGTTGCTATGCGCTCCGTCCCAGTTGCACTCGCCAGCGCCGGTAAACGAAGCCGAAGGCACCGTCGGCGCGCTCCTCGTAATCGAGTGGGGCGCCGGCCACGTACACGGTGTGCAGGGTAGGGGAGGGACGCTGCACGCGCCCCTTGAGCCCACACGCTTCCCAGTTCGACACTGAAACGTACGTGCGTGCCGCCCCGTTGGCATGCGGGCGAGACAACAGGCTGCGCTTGGCTTGCAGCGTACCCGCATTGCTCATGCGATCGTGCGTGGGATTGATGACGATGTCGGCCGCTGCGATTGCCTCCCGTGCCGCGTCGTCGAGGAAGTGGGGGCGTTCTCGCCCATGAACGATGTTGAGCTCGCCGCAGATGAGCGCGAACCGGGTGAAGCCGGGCAACTGCAACGTACGAACCGGCAATTGCTGCTGGAACCGCGCTAGGGTCAGGACTCGTTGATCACAGCCAGAAGATGACGGTGGCAGCGAGGGCAACGGCGGAGAAGAAGGCCGTTGGGCAGCGATCGTAGCGAGTGGCAACACGCCGCCAGTCCTTGAGGCGGCCGAACATGATCTCGATGCGGCTGCGGCGCCGGTAGCGGCGCTTGTCGTATCTGACCGGCTCGTTGCGTGATCGCCGACCCGGGATGCAGGGCTGGATGCCCTTGGCCTGGAGAGCGTCCCTGTATCAATCGGCGTCGTAGCCGCAGTCGCCGAGCAGCCACTGCGCTTTTGGCAGGTCGTCCAGCAGCGCTGCCGCGCCGGTGTAGTCGCTGACCTACCCGGCGGTCATAAAGAAGCTTAGGGGGCGGCCGTTCGCGTCGGCGACGGCACGGAGCTTTGTGTTCATGCCGCCTTTGGTGCGTCCGATCAGGCGGCCGAGAGCCCCTTTTTAACCCGCAGGCTCGAAGCCGTGCGGTGCGCCTTCAGGTAGGTCGCGTCGATCATGACAGTCTTCGGCTCGGCATCGCCTGCAGCTAGGCCCTCCATGACCTGCTCCCCATTTTCAGGCCGCTGATAAGTTAGCTTTGGTGTCCTCATGCCTTTGGCGGGGGCGGTTGGTGAACTCGGCGGGTGCCATGCCGCCAAGGCTGCTGTGCGGACGCACGGTGTTGT
>NZ_MPSB01000004.1 GCF_001981525.1 Sphingomonas jeddahensis
ACAACACCGTGCGTCCGCACAGCAGCCTTGGCGGCATGGCACCCGCCGAGTTCACCAACCGCCCCCGCCAAAGGCATGAGGACACCAAAGCTAACTTATCAGCGGCCTGAAAATGGGGAGCAGGTCAGTCAGTATCGATGTGATATTACCCAGCAGAAGGGCCAATCCGCCGACCGCACCAACAAGCCAGGGCCAAGGCCGCTTCCATAGCGCAACGGTAGGCTTGATCGCGGGTGCGTATGAGGAGTTTATCCTTGTACGTTTTCTCGATGTCATGCCGACCCCGTTTGTTCGGCACGAGCATAAGCCGCGAGAATGTGGGGTGGAAGATTACTGCGCGCCGCGTAAAGCTGATTTGAGCCTCGTTTGAGATTGCCTCCTCAACTAACGGATCATCAGACTGCCGCTCACCGCCAAGTAGCGCCAGAAAAGAACGCGACGCTCACCCCTCCTGCCGAACATTCTCCAGGAACCAGCGGTACGTCGCCGCAATGCCCTCGCCCAGTCCGATGCGCGGTTGCCATCCCATTCCGTGCAACAGCCCTGAGTCCATCAGCTTGCGCGGCGTGCCGTCCGGCTTGCTTGCATCGCGCACAATGGCCCCGATAAAACCGACCGCCTCGGCCACCATCCCCACCAATTCCAGGATCGTCACGTCGTCGCCATAGCCGACGTTGACGTGCCGCTCCCCCGAGTAGGTACGCATCAGAAATACGCAGGCGTCCGCCAGGTCATCGACGTGAAGGAACTCGCGCCTGGGGCTGCCCGAGCCCCAGATCTCCATTGATGCCGCGCCCGCCAGCTTCGCCTCATGCGCCTTGCGGATCAGCGCGGGGAGGACGTGGCTCGATTGCAGGTCGAAATTGTCGCCCGGCCCATAGAGATTGGTCGGCATGGCGGAGATGAAGTCGCGCCCGTGCTGCCTGCGATAGGCCTGTGCGAGCTTGATCCCGGCGATCTTGGCGATCGCATACCATTCGTTGGTCGGCTCCAGCGGCCCGGTGAGCAGCGCGTCTTCGCTAATCGGCTGGGGTGCGAACTTGGGGTAGATGCACGAGGAGCCGAGGAACAGCAGCTTCTCCACATCCTGTGCGTGCGCCGCCTCGATGACGTTCGCCTCGATCATAAGGTTGTCGTACAGGAAGTCGGCGGGATAGCTATCGTTGGCGAGAATACCGCCCACCTTGGCCGCGGCGAGGAACACGGCATCGGGCCGGTTGGCGGCGAACCAGGCGCGCACTGCCGCCTGGTCCTTGAGGTCGACCTCCGCGCGCGTGGCGGTCAGCACCGCACATCTCTCGCCGGCGAGCCGGCGCACGATCGCCGACCCGACCATGCCGCGATGCCCGGCGACGAACACGCGCTTGCCCGCGAGATCGTACGGCTGACCGATCACCTCAGGCGCCCTTGGCAATCGGGGCAGTCTTCATTTCCTCCAGATCGGCCAACACCATCTCGCGCGCCAGATCGCGCACCGGAGTTTCATGCGCCCAGCCGAGCTGCGCCTTTGCCTTGCTCGGATCCCCGATCAGCAGGTCCACCTCAGTAGGGCGGAAATAGCGCGGGTCGATCTCGACCAGACAATCGCCACTCTGGCTGCAATAGCCTTTCTCATCCACGCCCTCACCGTCCCAGCGCAAGGTGATGCCCACATCCGCGAAGGCCCATTCGACAAAGGTGCGCACCGGGGTCGTCTCGCCCGTCGCCAACACATAATCGTCGGGCGTGTCCTGTTGCAGCATCAACCACATGCCGCGGACATATTCGCGCGCATGCCCCCAATCGCGCCGCGCATCCAGATTGCCGAGATAAAGCCGCTCCTGCCGCCCGAGCTTGATCGCCGCCGCGGCACGGGTGATCTTGCGCGTGACGAACGTCTCACCGCGCAGCGGGCTTTCGTGGTTGAACAGGATGCCGTTCGACGCGTGCATGCCATAGGCCTCGCGATAGTTTACCACGATCCAGTAACCATAGAGCTTGGCGACGCCATAAGGCGAGCGCGGGTAGAAGGGCGTGGTCTCCCTCTGCGGCACTTCCTGCACCAGCCCGTACAACTCGGACGTGGATGCCTGGTAGAAACGCGTCGTCTTCTCCATGCCGAGGATGCGGATCGCTTCCAGCAGCCTGAGCGTCCCCACCGCATCGGCGTTGGCGGTATATTCGGGCGTCTCAAAGCTGACCGCGACATGGCTTTGCGCGGCGAGATTGTAGATCTCGGTCGGCTGCGTCTGTTGGACCAGGCGGATGAGGTTGGTCGAATCCGTCAGGTCACCGTAATGGAGGTGGAAGCGCGGATCCTCCTCGTGCGGGTCCTGATAAATATGTTCAATCCGCCCGGTGTTGAACGACGACGAACGCCGCTTCACGCCATGAACCTGGTAGCCTTTGGCAAGCAACAAGTCCGACAGGTAAGCGCCGTCCTGCCCCGTAACGCCAGTAATCAACGCAACCTTGCGATCCACCATGTGCCAAGCCCCCGCTTCGCACCGGGTGTTACGGAGCGTCCAAGTCAGCGACAAGACAAGCGCCAGCCATTTCGTGTCATTTCGGATGCGAGTTGCGGACGGTGCATATCCTGCATTGCAGAAGATCGAGCCGACATTTGCACTCAGCGGCGCGCTCGACGGCGCCATCTTATTGAGCCGCTCGATCTAAGTAGGTCGAGACGCCTATAAAGACGCGCATTGATCGAGCAGATCGATCAATGCGAGCGAAGATAACCGGTTTCCTCACTTGCTGCGGCGCACTATCTAGCGTCTGCATTCACCCAAGGAGATACGCATGTCGCTCATCGGCACGACCATCAAGCCGTTCGAGACCCAGGCCTATAAGGAAGGCAAGTTCATCACCGTCACCGACGCGGACACCCGCGGCAAGTGGGCGGTGTTCTTCTTCTATCCGGCCGATTTCACCTTCGTCTGCCCGACCGAGCTCGAGGACCTCGCCGATCATTACGAGACGTTCCAGAAGATGGGCGTCGAGATCTATTCGGTGTCGACCGACACGCATTTCAGCCACAAGGCATGGCACGACACTTCGCCGGCGATCGGCAAGATCAAGTTCACCATGCTGGGTGACCAGAACCACACCATCTCCAACAACTTCGACATCCTGCGCGCCGGCCAGGGCCTGGCCGATCGCGGCACGTTCGTGGTTGATCCCGATGGCGTGATCCAGCTGATGGAAGTGACCAGCGAGGGCGTCGGCCGCAACGCGGTTGAACTGCTGCGCAAGATCAAGGCGGCGCAGTATATCGCGGCGCATCCGGGCGAAGTTTGCCCGGCGAAGTGGGAAGAGGGTGAAACCACGCTCGCCCCGTCGCTCGACCTCGTCGGCAAGATCTGAGCTCAAAGCTCTGATGACGGACGGGGCAGCGTATCCGCCCCGTCCGATTTCACTCCGTCATGCCGGGCTCGTCCCGGCATCCAGACCTCCCCAGGCGCACCCAGCGCTGAGTACGCGGCACCCTGGACCCCGGCACAAGGCCGGGGTGACGGCGTGAGTGGAGGCAATCACCGTCATTTAATCCCCTACCTTCACGCCAGCGGTGCGGCCGGTCTGCCCACCGTGTCTCCCCGCCCCCTCTCTCCCCCGGAGGGGTGCCGCACCGCTGACGTGAAGGCAGCCAGCAATTCCCAGGAGGGCTAGATGCTCGACAATAATCTCAAGACCCAACTCAAGGGCTATCTCGCCAACGTCCGCCATCCGGTCGAGCTGGTCGCTTCCGCCAATGACAGCGCCAAGTCGCGTGAGATGACCGAGCTGCTCGACGAAATCGCGGCCCTGTCGGACGACGTCACCGTCATCCGCGCCGACGACGACCAGCGCCGCCCGTCGTTCCTGATCCGCCGCGCCGGCACCGACATCGGCGTTCGCTTCGCCGGCGTGCCGATGGGCCATGAGTTCACCTCGCTGGTGCTTGCATTGCTCCAGGTCGGCGGCCATCCGTCGAAGCTGTCGCAGGAAGTGATCGCGCAGGTCCAGGCGCTCGACGGCGATTATCAGTTCGAAAGCTATTTCTCGCTCACCTGCCAGAACTGCCCCGACGTGGTGCAGGCGCTGAACCTGATGAGCGTCCTCAACCCGCGCATCCGCCACGTCGCGATCGAGGGCGGCGCGTTCCAGGGCGAGGTCGAGGCGCGGCAGATCATGTCGGTGCCGGCGATCTTCCTCAACGGCGAACCGTTCGCGCAAGGCCGCATGGACGTCGAGCAGATCCTCGCCAAGCTAGACACCGGTGCCACCGCCCGTACCGCGGAGAAGATCGCGTCCAAGGAGCCGTTCGAGGTTCTGGTCGTCGGCGGCGGCCCCGCCGGCGCGGCGGCGGCGATCTACTCAGCGCGCAAAGGCATCCGCACCGGCGTCGCCACCGAGCGGTTTGGTGGCCAGGTGCTCGACACCATGTCGATCGAGAATTTCATCTCGGTCAGCCACACCGAGGGTCCGAAGCTCGTCGCCCAACTCGAGCAGCATGTCGGCGACTATGACGTCGACGTGATGAACCTGCAGAAGGCGGCCAAGCTGGTGCCGGCGAAGCAGGAAGGCGGCCTGCACGAAGTGACGCTGGAAAGCGGCGCGACCTTGAAGGCACGCACGGTGATCCTGTCGACCGGCGCACGCTGGCGCCAGATGAACGTGCCGGGCGAGGACGCCTATCGCAACAAGGGCGTGACGTACTGCCCGCACTGCGACGGCCCGCTGTTCAAGAACAAGCGCGTCGCGGTGATCGGCGGCGGCAATTCGGGCGTCGAGGCGGCGATCGACCTGGCTGGCATCGTGGCGCATGTCACGCTGATCGAGTTCGACCGCGATCTGCGCGCCGATGCGGTGCTCCAGCGCAAGCTCGCCAGCCTGCCCAACGTCAAGGTGATCACCTCCGCGCTCACCACCGAGGTGAAGGGTGACGGCAGCAAGGTCGTGGCGCTGACCTACAAGGATCGCAACCACGATACGCTGCACGAGATCGAGCTGGAGGGTATTTTCGTCCAGATCGGCCTCGTCCCGAACACCGAATGGCTCAAGGACGCGGTGGCGCTGTCCAACCGCGGCGAGATTGAGGTGGATCACCGTGGCGAAACGTCGCGGCCCGGCATCTTCGCTGCCGGCGATTGCACCACCGTGCCGTACAAGCAGATCGTGATCGCGATGGGCGAAGGCTCCAAGGCGTCGCTGTCCGCGTTCGATTACCTCATCCGCCTGCCGGCCGATCTGGCGGAAGCGGCCTGAACCACCCCCCGTCACCCCGGCCTTGAGCCGGGGTCCCGCTGTCTTCCGCTCGGGACGCGACAGAAGGAAGAAGCGGGACCCCGGATCAAGTCCGGGGTGACGCAGTGTATCCCCTTGTCTTAAGCCCGCGGCAATGCTCCTGCCTTAACGCACGCCGCAGACAAGGGAGCGAACACATGGCCTATCTCGTCACCGGCGCGGCCGGCTTCATCGGCGCGGCCGTCGCCCAGCGGCTGCTCGACCGCGGCGAGCAGGTCGTCGGGATCGACAATCTCAACGATTACTACATCGTCCAGCTCAAGCGCGACCGGCTCGCGTTGCTCACCTCGCAGCCCGGCTTCACCTTCGCGCACGTCGACATCGCCGATGCCGCCGCACTCAAGGCCGCGCTGGCACCGCACGCGATCACCCATATCGTCCATCTCGCCGCCCAGGCGGGCGTGCGCTACTCGCTCACCAACCCAGAGGTGTACGTCCAGTCGAACCTCGTCGGGCAGGTCAACATGCTCGAATATGCCCGCGCGCTCGATGGCCTGGTGTCGATGAGCTACGCCTCGTCGAGCTCGGTTTATGGCGGCAACACCAAGATGCCCTTCGCCGAGCACGACCGCGTCGATGCGCCGATCTCGCTCTACGCCGCCACCAAGAAGGCGGACGAGCTGATGGGCAACGTCTATGGCCACCTGTATCGCCTGCCGATGACGGGCTTGCGCTTCTTCACCGTCTACGGCCCGTGGAGCCGGCCCGACATGGCGACCTGGCTGTTCGCCGACGCGATCCTCAAAGGTCGCCCGATCCGCGTGTTCAACAATGGCGACATGAGTCGCGACTTCACCTTCATCGACGACATCGTCTCGGGCGTGGTCGCGGTGACGGACAATCCGCCGATCGACGTCGGCACCAAGCCGCCGCATCGCATCTACAACATCGGCAACAACAAGCCCGAACAGCTCCTTCGCATGATCGACGTGCTCGAGGACGCGCTCGGCGTACAGGCGGTGCGCAGCCTCGAACCGATGCAGCCCGGCGACGTACCCGCCACCTATGCCGACATCTCAGCCATCGCCGCCGACCATGGCTATGCGCCGACCACCCCGATCGAGGTCGGCATCCCGCGCTTCGTCGACTGGTTCAAGCGCTATCACGGGCTGAACTGAGCCGCTCCCGTCATTCCCGCGAAGGCGGGAATCCATAACCTCTGCCTCTTCGCTTCCATCGCAAACGTTCGAGAATATGGATCCCCGCCTCCGCGGGGATGACGAAGGTGGCTACCCCACATGCCCATTCAACACGTCACCCCGGCCCTTTCGACTGCCTGCTAAGGCAGGCGCTCAAGACATGCTTGTGCCGGGGTCCAGCCCTCCGCACACTCACCGGCCTGAACGTTCGCGGCGCCCTGGATGCCGGCACAGGGCCGGCATGATGGTGGCACTGCCGGCCTGTCCTACAAGCCATCCCACACTGTATGTTCCCCTTACGTTCTCACAACGGAGAGGCATATGATCGACGACCTGATCGACGCGGTGATCGACCGCGAAGGCGGCTACACCAACCATCCGGCCGACCGCGGCGGGGCAACCCATTGGGGCATCACCGAGGCAGTGGCGCGCGCCAACGGCTATGCCGGCGACATGCGCCATTTCGAACGCGAGGCCGCGGTCGCGATCTACCGCCGCATCTACTGGCTTCGCCCGCGCTTCGGTGACATCGCCGAGCGCGCGCCGCTGATCGCCGCCGAACTGTTCGACACCGGCGTCAACATGGGCCCGGCAGTCGCCACCGGCTTTCTCCAGCGCGCGCTCAACGCGCTCAACCGCGGCGCGCGTGACTATTCCGACGTGCTGCTCGATGGCCGCATTGGCCCGCAGACGCTGACGGCGCTCGACGGCTTTCTCGCGACACGCGGGGCCACCGGCGAGACGGTGCTGCTCAAGGCGATCGAGGCCTTGCAGGGCGAACGCTATCTCTCATTCGCCGAGCGCCGCCCGGCGAACGAGGCGTTCCTCTACGGCTGGCTCGCCAATCGCATCGGCTGAGGGGGAACACGCCATGGCATTGCTCGACACGATCATCGGCCCGATCGCCGGGCTGATCGACAAGATCATCCCCGATCCCAAAGCGCGCGAGGCGGCGAAGCTCGAGTTGTTGCGACTGGAGGGCACGCAGGAACTCGACCGGATCAAGGCGCAGATGAGCGCCGTCCTGGCAGAGGCCGGCTCGGCGGACCCATGGACCAGCCGCGCCCGGCCGAGCTTCCTTTATGTCATGTATGTGCTGCTCTTGTGGTCGATCCCGATGGGGATCATCGCGGCGATCCGCCCGTCTGCCGCGGAAGCGATCGCCAGAGGAATGAACGCCTATCTCACCGGCATCCCCGAGCCGCTCTACGCGCTGTTCGGCACCGGCTATCTCGGCTACACCGTGGCGCGCGAATGGGGAAAGGCGAAGGGGCGGTGAATGGTTGGCGCGAATGTTGAGGCGATCGTCGAAAACGCGCGATCGTCTCAACTTCCTCAACATTCGCTCCAACAACCCGCCCCCTTCCCGTTCGTCCTGAGCCTGTCGAAGGACGTGTTCCAGGCGATGCGCGCGGTCACACGCACTTCGACAGGCTCAGTGCGAACGGAGAAGGGGTGACACCAGGACAGAGGCCCTGTTGCATCCCCGCCACCCACCCTACATCGCGCCGCATGAGTGAACACAGCAGCATGCCGGTGTGGCACGGCACGACGATCCTTTCGGTACGGCGCGGGGGCAAGGTGGTTGTCGCGGGCGATGGCCAGGTGTCGATGGGGCAGACGGTGATGAAACCCAACGCCCGCAAGGTCCGCACGCTTGGGCCCGAAGGCAAGGTGATCGCCGGCTTCGCCGGGGCGACCGCCGATGCCTTCACGCTCTTTGAACGGTTGGAAGCCAAGCTGGAACGCCACCAGGGCCATCTGATGCGCGCCGCGGTCGAGCTGGCCAAGGACTGGCGCACCGACAAATATCTGCGCAACCTGGAGGCGATGATGATCGTCGCCGACAAGGACGTGACGCTGATCCTCACCGGAAACGGCGACGTGCTGGAGCCCGAGGCAGGGATCGCAGCGATCGGATCGGGCGGCAACTTCGCGCTCGCCGCAGCGCGCGCGCTGGTGGATTACGAGAAGGATGCCGAGACGATCTGCCGCAAGGCGATGGGCATCGCCGCCGAGGTGTGCGTTTATACCAACGACCGGCTGGTGGTGGAGACGCTCGACAGCGCCAGCTGACCGGTCTGGGCGGGATGGAAGTTGCGCAAGCGCAAATGCTTGCCGCTTGTCTTCCGCCCCGCGTCCGTCCAATCACACCGGCCATGATCCTTCGCACCAATATGGCCGGGCGCTGGCTGGCGGCGGGCGCCGCGGCGCTCTCGCTGATCGCCTGTTCGCAAGGCGACGCCCGCCCGAAGACCGCGTCGTCCAAGGCGCCGCCGCAACCCTATGCGCGCGATCCCTATCCCTCCACCTACCGCGCCTATCCCGGCGTGCCGACGGTGGTGCGCAACGTCACCATCTTCGACGGCGAAGGCGGTCGGATCGACAACGGCCAATTGCTGTTCGCCGACGGCAAGATCGTCGCGCTCGGCCAGAGCGTGGACGCGCCGGCCGATGCGCAGGTGATCGACGGCGCCGGCAAGTGGGTCACACCCGGCGTGATCGACATCCACAGCCACCTGGGCGACTACCCCACCCCCAGCGTGCAGGCGCACAGCGACGGCAACGAGGCGACCGGCCCGATCACCGCCGATGTCTGGGCGGAGCACAGCATCTGGCCGCAGGACCCCGGCTTCAGCCGCGCGCTCGCCAATGGCGGGGTAACGACGCTTCAGGTCCTGCCGGGCTCGGCCAATCTGATGGGCGGCCGCTCGGTGACGCTCAAGAACGTCTATTCGCGGACCATGCAGGGGATGAAGTTCCCCGGCGCGCCTTATGGCCTGAAAATGGCGTGCGGCGAGAATCCCAAGCGCGTCTATGGCTCCAAGGGCCGTCAGCCCTCGACCCGCATGGGTAATGTCGCGGTCGACCGCGCGACCTGGGCGAAGGCGCAGCGCTATCGCACCAAGTGGGATAAATATGAGGCGGAGGGCGGCGATGCGCCCGACCGCGACATCGCGATGGACACGTTGCGCGGTGTCCTCGCCGGCGAGATCCTGATCCAGAACCATTGCTATCGCGCCGACGAGATGGCGATCGTCGAGGATATGGCGAAGGAGTTCGGCTACAAGGTCACGGCCTTCCACCATGCGGTGGAAGCGTACAAGATCGCCGATATCCTGAAGGCCAACGGCACCTGCGCCGCGGTGTGGGCCGATTGGTACGGCTTCAAGATGGAAAGCTATGACGGGATCGGCGAGAATCTCGCCATCCTGGAACGCGCGGGCGCCTGCGCGATGATCCATTCGGACGATGAGAACGGCATCCAGCGGCTGAACCAGGAAGTGGCCAAGGTGCTGGCTTCCGGGCGCCGGGCGGGGATCGATATCGCGCCGGAGGTGGCGTGGAAGTGGCTGTCGCTCGGGCCGGCGACGGCGATGGGGATCGCCGACAAGACCGGCAGCCTGAAGCCGGGCAAGATGGCGGACGTGGTGCTTTGGAACGGCGATCCGTTCACCGTCTATACCCGGCCGGAAAAGGTGTGGATCGACGGGGCCTTGCTGTACGACATGAACGATCCGAGGCGCCGGCCAGTGAGCGATTTCGAGCTTGGCCAGCCCGGTTCGGGAGACGTCAAGTGAAGCGCGCCTTCCTCCTCCTCGCCACGATGCTGACGAGCCCTGCCGCCGCGCAGACGGTGGCGATCACCAACGTCACGATCGCGGTCGGGGATGGGTCGGAGCCGGTCGAAAACGGAACATTGGTGTTCCAGAATGGGCGAATAGTCGGCGCAAGCGGAACAATCGCGGTGCCTGCCGGGGCCGAAGTGATCGACGGGCGCGGCAAATGGGTCTCGCCGGGCTTCGTCGCGGGGTTCAGCGACCTGGGCATCACCGATGCCGCGGGCGTGAGCGAGAGCAACGATGCGGGCGCGCGCACTGCGCCGTTCAATGCCGCGCTCGACGTGTCCGTCGCGATCAACCCGGCCGAGGTGAAGATCGCCAACGAACGGCTGGGCGGCGTGACGCGCGCGCTGGTCGCGGCGGAAGCGTCCAATTCGATCTTCGCCGGCGAGGGCGCAGTGATCGACCTGGGTGACGATCCACAGGCGGTGACCCGATCGCGCGCGTTCCAGTTCGTCGAGCTGGGCGAAGGCGGCGGGCGGCTGGCGGGCGGTAGCCGCCCCGCCGCTTATGCCGCGCTGCGCGACGCCTTCACGCAGGCGCAGGATTATCGCCGCAACCCGGCGGCGTTCGGCGGGCGCGAGAAGGAATCGCTCGTGAAGCGCGGTGATGCCGAGGCGCTGCTGCGCGTGCTCGACGGCACCGTGCCGCTGGTGGTGCATGTCGAGCGGGCGAGCGACATCCTGACCGTGCTCGCGCTGCCGCGCGAATACCCGAAGCTGAAGCTGGTGCTGACCGGCGCGTCCGAGGGCTGGATGGTGGCGCGCGAGATCGCCGCCGCGCGCGTGCCGGTGATCGCCGCCGCGCTTGCCGATCTGCCCGCACAGTTTGAGCAGCTCGGCGCGACCGAGTCGAACGTCGGGCGGATGCGCGCGGCGGGAGTGCAGGTGGCGCTCGCGTCGACCGGCAACAACGGTGGCGAGCACAATCTGCGGCAATATGCCGGCAATCTCGTCGCGATCAGCAAGGTGCCGGGACATACCGGGCTGACCTGGGGCCAGGCGCTGGCATCGATCACATCGGGTCCGGCAGCGGCGCTGGGGATGGATGGCGAGATCGGATCGCTGCGCGCCGGGCGGCGGGCGGACGTGGTGCTGTGGGACGGCGATCCGCTGGAGATCGGATCGGCGCCGGTCAGCGTGTGGATCGACGGCCGGGCGCAGCCGATGCGCTCGCGGCAGAAGGCGCTGCGCGATCGGTATCTGGTGCCGACCGAAGGCGCGCTGCCGAAGGCTTATGAGCGCTGAGAGACAGTGGTTCATAGCAGGATCGTCATGCCGGGCTCGTCCCGGCATCCAGCCGCCCGCGCACTCGCCGGTGCGGGGTTCGCGGAGGTCTGGATGCCGGCACGAGGCCGGCATGACGGGGTAGGTGCGGCTGGCCTCACGCGTCGGCGTCATCCCGGCCGTGCGCCGGGATCCAACGTGCCGCGTACATCGCGGCCGAAGCGCTTGTGGAGCCTTGGACCCCGGATCAAGTCCGGGGTGACGGGTGTGTGGGGTGGCCTCCGCTTGCCACAGCCTCCCGGTCGCCCTGAGCCTGTCGAAGGGCGTGCCCGAAGCGGAGCGTGCGTGGCACGTGCTTCGACAAGCTCAGCACGAACGATGATGGGGCCGGTCACCGATGACCGCTGAAGCCGGTCTTATCGCCTTGTGGCTGGCCGCGGCGCTGGCGGCGATGCAGTTCGCGCTGGCCGGCCTCGCGATCCGGCGCGGCGACGATGCGATTGCCGCCGCGGTGCGGCCCGTCGCGATCGTGCAGGGCGGGCTGGCGCTGCTGGCGATGGCGGCGCTGATCCGGGTGTTTCTCGCTTCCGACATGTCGGTCGCGCTGGTGGTGGCGAACAGCCATTCGGCCAAGCCGTGGATGTACAAGTTCGCCGGCGCCTGGGGAAACCACGAGGGGTCGATGCTGCTGTGGGTGACGATCTTGGGCCTTGCCGGCGCCGCGGTGGCGCTGCTCGAGCGCCGCGTCGCCGAGCGCACCCTCACCGCCACGCTCGGCGCGCAGGCGTTCATCGCGCTGGGCTTCTACGCCTTCCTGCTCTTCGCCTCCAATCCGTTCGCAAGGCTCGCCAGTCCGCCAGCGGATGGACAGGGGCTCAACCCGCTGTTGCAGGATCCCGGCCTCGCTTTCCATCCGCCGACGCTCTACGCCGGCTATGTCGGCCTGTCGGTGGCGTTCTCCTTCGCGGTCGGCGCGCTCGTCACGCGCGATGTCGGGCCGGCGTTCGCGCGGGCGATGCGGCCGTGGGTGCTGGCGGCCTGGGTGTTCCTGACAATCGGCATCACCGCCGGCAGCTATTGGGCCTATTACGAGCTTGGCTGGGGCGGCTGGTGGTTCTGGGATCCGGTCGAGAACGCCTCGCTAATGCCATGGCTCGCCGCCACCGCTTTGCTCCATTCGGTCAGCGTGCTGGCGACGCGCGACGGGCTGCGCGCCTGGACGGTGATGCTGGCGGTGGTCGCCTTTTCCATGTCGATGCTGGGCACGTTCCTGGTGCGATCGGGCATCCTGACCAGCGTTCACGCCTTTGCCGTCGATCCCGAGCGCGGCACCTTCATCCTCGTGCTGCTGGCGCTTTACATCGGTGGGGCGCTGGCGCTGTTCGCGACGCGCATCGGGCTGGTGCGCGCGGGCAATACGTTCGAGCTGGTGAGCCGCGAGGGGAGCCTGGTCGCCAACAACCTGCTGCTGTCCGTCATCCTGGGCGTGGTGCTGATCGGCACCTTCTACCCAATCGTGGCGGCGGCCATGGGGACGCAATTGTCGGTCGGGCCGCCGTTCTTCGAGAAAGCGGCGGGGCCGATCTTCCTCGTTCTGGTGGCCATCATGGCGGCCGGGCCGCTGCTGCGCTGGCGACGCGACGAGGCGCAGGCGCTGGTGCAGCGAATGACATGGCCGATCGCCGCGGCGGCGTTCGCGGCGGCGGGGCTGGTGGCGTTGGCGGGCTGGATCGGGCTGCTGCCGCTGCTCGCACTGGCGCTCGCCGCCGGGCTGGCGGTGGCGAGCGTCGCGCCCTTGTTCGGGCGCAACCTGCGCCGCACGCCGCTGTTCGTCTGGGGCATGGTGGTGGCGCACCTCGGCATCGCGGTGAGCCTGGCGGGCATGGCCGCGTCCAGCGCCTTCACCAAGGAGACGCTGGTCGCCAAGGGCGTCGGCGAGCCGGCCGGGGTGGGGCCGTATCGCATCACGCTGCGCGGCATCCGGCCGGTGATCGGCGATAACTGGACGGCGCTGGAGGCGCGGCTGGAAGTGGTGCGCGGCGATGCGGCGGCGACGCTGCTGGCGCCGCAATCGCGCTTCTTCTCCAACCCGCCGACGACGACCAGCGAAAGCGCAATCCTGACCGCGTTCGACGGGCAGCTTTATACCGTGCTCGGCCAGCCGGACGGCACGGGGCGGTGGCAGTTGCGGCTGTGGTGGAAGCCTTGGGTGACGCTGATCTGGTTCGGCGGCGCGCTGATCGCGCTGGGTGGATTGCTGTCGATCCTGGGGCATTGGCTTCGCGACCGGCGGCAGAAGCGGCGGTTGGAAGAGGCCTGGACATGAGGCGCTGGCTGCTCTGGCTGCCGCTGGCGGTGTTCGCGCTGGTGGTGGTGTTCGCGGTGCGCGAGCTTCGCGCGCCGAGTGACCGGACGGTCTATTCGGCGATGGTGGGCAAGACGGTGCCTGAGTTTCGGCTCGAGCCGATCGTCAAGGGCAAGCCGGGGCTTGGCGTGGCGGACCTCAAGAGCGGCCAGCCGCGGCTGCTGAACGTATTCGCCAGCTGGTGCGTGCCGTGCATCGCCGAAGCGCCGCAGCTGATGAAGCTGAAGGCGATCGGCGTCCCGATCGACGCGGTGGCGATCCGCGATACCGGGCCGGCGATCGCACAGTTCCTGGCGCGTTATGGTGATCCGTACCAGCGGATCGGCGACGATCGCGACAGCCGTGTGCAATTGTCGCTGGGCTCGTCAGGGGTGCCGGAGACGTTCGTGATCGACGGGCGCGGCGTGGTGGTGAAGCAACATGTCGGCGACATTCGCGAGGATGACGTCGCAGCGTTGGCGCAGGCGTGGCGCGAGGCGCGATGAGCGTTCGAGCTTCCCGGTTGTCCGGAGCGACGGCGAGGGACTCGCCGCGAGCGGAAGCGCATGGGGCTTGCGCCTCGACATCGCTCGGCACGAACGGTTGGGCGCGCGCTGACAGCAAAAACCGGTTCGCCCTGAGCCTGTCGAAGGGCGTGTCACGCACGACAGCGTTTGCAGCACGTGCTTCGACAAGCTCAGCACGGACGGGGTTGGGGTGGTTTGTGGGGCTGGCGATTTGGGCGTGGCTGGCGTGGGCGTGCTTGGGAAATGCCTCGCCACTCGCCGCGCAGACCCGCCCGCCCGCCGACTATGCCAACGTCCAGCTGCGCGACCCGGCGCAGGAGGCGCAGGCGGCCGCGCTGATGGCTACGCTGCGCTGCCTCGTCTGCCAGGGGCAGTCGATCGCCGACAGCGATGCCGACATGGCGGGCGATATGCGCGCACTGGTGCGGAGGCGGGTGGCCGCGGGGGAAAGCGCCGAGGAGGTGCGTGACTGGCTGATCGCGCGTTACGGCGATTACGTCACCTACGATCCTCCGGTGAGCGCCGTCACCCTGCCCTTGTGGCTGACGCCGCTGGTGCTGCTGGCGATCGGGCTGTGGATCGCGCGGGCGAGCTTTCGCCGTCGTCGCGGACACGAGTGAAAGTAGCGAAATAGGACTGGATTCGTCGTCGCTGGTCGCATAGCTTCCGCCACAACAAAAGTTATGGAGGGGATGCGGCATGGCCGTGACGGTATGGGATCATCCGCTGTCGCCTTATGCGCAAAAGGTGAAGATCGCGCTGCGCGAGAAGGGCGTGGCGTTTGACACGGCGATCCCCGGCGGGATCGGTGTCGGCGGCGCGGCGGGCGAATTCGTCGCGGCCAATCCGCGCGCGGAAGTGCCTGCGCTGGTCCATGACGGCTTCGGTATCTTCGATTCGACGATCATCCTGGAATATATCGAGGATGCCTGGCCCGAGCCGTCGCTGCTGCCCGCTGCCCCCGCGGATCGCGCGCGGGTGCGAATGATCGAGGAAGTGGTCGATACGCATCTGGAGGCGGTGAATTGGGGGCTGACCGAGTTGCGGGCGTTCCGCCGTGGCCAGGGGCCAATCGAGGAGGCGCTGAGCACCAGGGCAGGCGAGCAGGTGCGCGGCTATTTCGCGTGGCTGGAGCGCGAGCTGGGCAATCGCCAGTGGTTCAATGGCGACGATTTCGGCTGGGGCGATCTGTCGGCGGTGCCTTATGTCAATGGATCGGTGGGACATGGCATCGCGCCGGCAGCCGGTTCACGATTGGCCGACTGGCTGGCGTGCGCCAACGAGCGCCCTTCCGTGCGCGACACCGTCGCCGAGGTCGCTGCGGTCGCCGCATCGGGCGGCATGGGTGATGTCGCCAAGCTGCTCGAACAAGGCCTGTTCAAGCGCGAATATCGTGATCACCGGCTAGAATGGATGGTGAAATCGGGTGGGCTGGAGATCGTGTCGCAAGGCATGGCCAAGGGTAATATCCGTTTCACCCCCGATCTCGCGTAACGAGAGGACCGACCGATGCATCTCGTCAGCGACCATATCGTCGAGGGCCGCGAAGGCCCGACGTTCGACCCCGCCTATCCGACGCTGCCCGGCGTCGACCTAACCGATATCCGCCGCTTCACGCGGGGCCAGCCTTGGGAGGATTTCGCGCGGATGCGGGAGCAGGCGCCGGTGATGTGGCACCCGATGCCGCGCGACGGCGTCGGTTTCTGGGCGGTGACGAGCTTCGAAGGCGTGAAGCGGGTCAACGGCGACCCGACGACCTTCAGCAGCGAGAAGGGTGGCATCCTGATGGCGTTGGGGCCGCAGGAAACGCGCCACCCGATCCTGTTCTCCGCCTCGACCAATTCGATGATCAACCTCGACGCGCGCCCACACCGCGAGCTGCGGCGCGAGCATATGCCGTATTTCACCGCCAGCTACATCAGGGGGCTGCGTGAGCGGGTGTCGGCGGAGGTCACGCGGCTGCTCGATACCATGGCGCCGCTCGGTAAATGCGATTTGGTCGAGAAGTTTTCGCAGCGACTGCCGATCTTTACCCTGTGCGAGATGCTGGGCGTGCCGCTGGAGGATCGCGAGAAGTTCATCGGTTGGATCCACTTTCTCGAAATGGCGCAGCAGATCGCCACCGAACAGGCCGAGCAGATCGCCAGCGGCGGCGAGCTGAACCCGCAGATCGCGGCGTTTATCGAGCTGTTCAACAAGAACATTGGCGACATGTTCGAATACGGTCGCCACATGCTCGCCAAGCGCCGCGCCGATCCGCAGCCTGACCTGATGAGCGCGATCGCCAACGCCATGGTGGAGGGCGAGCCGCTGCCCGATCCGTATCTCGACGGCGCGTGGCTGCTGATCGTGTTCGCGGGCAACGACACGACGCGCAACTCGATCTCCGGCGCGATGAAACTGTTCACCGAGAACCCGGGCGAGAAGGCGAAATTGCAGGCCGATGGTGGCCTGCTGACCAATGCGGTGCATGAGATCACGCGGCTGGTGTCGCCAGTCATCTACATGCGGCGAACCGCCACGTGCGACACCGAGGTGGAAGGGCAGCGGATCGCGGAAGGCGAGAAGGTCATCATGTATTATGGCGCGGCGAACCGCGATCCGGCGATGTTCACCGATCCCGACCGGTTCGACATCACCCGCACCAATGCCGAGAAGAACATCGCCTTCGGCCATGGCCCACACATCTGCATCGGACGGATGACCGCGCAGTTGCAGCTCGAGGAAGCGTATCGCCAGATGTTCGCGCGCTTCCCCGACATCCGCTGGACCGGCGAGATGGACATCGCGCCGAACAATTTCGTCCATGCGGTGAAGCGGCTCGAGGTGGAGTTTGGGCCGGAGCGGGCGGCTCAGGCGGCATGACAGGCGTCGACCTAGCTTCGCCTTCGTGGGTGGGGTGGTGGTTTCGCGGGGCGGCAATCTATGGCCTGATCGCACTGCTGCCGCAGTATTTGTTTCCGCAGCCAGCCGGAGCGGAACTGGCTTCCTATGCCTTTATCGGCACGGCGAGTGCGTTCCAGCTGGTGTTCTGGGCGATTGGCGGGGATCCGATGCGGTATCGCGCGCTGATGCTGGCGGGAGTGGCGGAGAAGCTGGCGTTCGGCGTACCCGCGGTGGTGCTGTTCGCGCGCGGCTTCGCGCCCGCTCCGGTTCTGGTGTTCGGTGGCATCGACCTGGCGCTGGGACTGGGCTTCATGCTGGCGTGGCGCGCAACGGCGCCGGCGGCTTAGCGCCTCCCCTTCAGGCGAGGGGCCTCGAACCAACCGTCGCTGCCAAGGCGGCGACATATATCGTTACTCCCGCGATACGTTGGCCGCTTGACGATGCGCCGCATCGCCCTTCACCCTCGCGCGTACACGTGAGACTTACTAGTTAGGCGCCAATGCAGCTCGTTATCGTCGAATCGCCAGCCAAGGCGAAGACCATCGAAAAGTATCTCGGTTCGGACTTCCGCGTCCTCGCGAGCTACGGCCATGTCCGTGACCTGCCGGCGAAGGACGGCTCGGTCGATCCCGATTCCGGCTTTGCGATGGAGTGGGAAAATTACGCCGACAAGGCCAAGCAGCTCAAGGCGATCGCCGATCTGGCCAAGGGCGCCGACCGGCTGATCCTGGCGACCGACCCCGATCGCGAGGGCGAGGCGATCTCGTGGCACGTGCAGGAGGTGTTGGCCAAGCGAAAGGCGCTGCCCAAGAAGGTCGATCGTGTCACCTTCAACGCCATCACCAAGGCGGCGGTGACGACCGCGATGGCGTCCCCGCGCGAACTCGATACCGATCTGATCGATGCCTATCGCGCGCGCCGGGCGCTCGACTATCTCGTCGGCTTCACGCTCTCGCCGGTGCTGTGGCGCAAGCTGCCGGGCGCCAAGTCGGCGGGGCGTGTACAATCGGTGTCGCTGCGGCTGATCGTCGATCGCGAGCGCGAGATCGAAGCGTTCAAGGCGCAGGAATATTGGTCGGTGACGGCCGGGCTGGAGCAGGACGGCACGCCCTTCACCGCGCGGCTGGTGCAATGGGACGGCAAGAAGCTCGACCGCCTGTCGATCGGCAACGAGGGCGATGCGCTCAAGGCCAAGGCGGCGGTCGAGGCGGGTCGCTTCGCCGTCGAGCGGGTCGAGACCAAGCCCGCCACGCGCAACCCGCCGCCGCCCTTCACCACCTCCACGTTGCAGCAGGAAGCGGCGCGCAAGCTCGGCTTCTCCGCCGATCACACGATGCGGATCGCGCAGCAGCTCTACGAGGATGGCGCGATCACCTATATGCGCACCGACGGCGTGCAGATGGACGGCAGCGCCATAGACGCGGCGCGCGGCGCGATCGCCAACCGCTATGACGCGAGCTACGTGCCCGACAAGGCGCGCCAGTATCAGACCAAGGCCAAGAACGCGCAGGAAGCGCACGAGGCGATCCGGCCGACTGATTTCAGCCGCGACCGTGTCGGCTCGGGCGATCATGCGCGGCTGTACGACCTGGTCTGGAAGCGCGCGCTGGCCAGCCAGATGGCCTCGGCGCGGATGGAGCGGACCACGGTCGATTTCGCCGATGGCACGGGGCGCAACGTGCTGCGCGCGACCGGCCAGGTAGTGCTGTTCCCTGGCTATCTCGCACTCTACGAGGAGGGCCAGGACGATAGCGCCGACGAGGATGCAAAGCGCCTGCCCCGGATGCGCGAGGGCGATTCGCCCGCCAAGAAGAGCGTCGATGCCGAGCAGCATTTCACCCAGCCGCCGCCGCGCTTCTCCGAAGCCTCGCTGGTCAAGCGGATGGAGGAGCTGGGGATCGGTCGCCCATCGACCTACGCCTCGATCATCAAGACGCTGAAGGACCGCGCTTATGTGCGCGTCGAGAAGAACCGCTTCTTCGCCGAAGAGAGCGGGCGGCTGGTGACGGCGTTCCTGGAACGCTTCTTCGAGCGCTACGTCGCCTATGACTATACCGCCGAACTGGAGGAGGAGCTGGACGACGTCTCCGGCGGCCGCGCGCAGTGGCAAGCGGTGCTGGAAAGCTTCTGGCGCGATTTCAAGCCGCGCACCGCCGAGGTGATGGAATTCAAGCCGAGCGAAGTCACCGAGCAGCTCGACACGTTTCTCGAGGATTATCTCTTCCCGGAGAAGGCGGACGGTGGCGATGCGCGGCTGTGCCCCAATTGTGGCAACGGGCGGCTGGCGCTGCGCGGCGGGCGGTTCGGGGCGTTCATCGCCTGCTCCAATTATCCTGAGTGCAAATACACCCGCCGCTTCGCCCAGGCCGGCGGCGAGGCGGGCGACAGCGGTGAGCCCGAGCAGCTCGGCCACGATCCCGAGACGGGGCTACCGGTGGAGCGCAAGTCGGGGCGGTTCGGGCCATACATCCAGCTCGGAGAGGGCAAAGACGCCAAACGCGCGTCGATCCCCAAGGATGTTGGCGAACTCGACCTGGAACTAGCGCTCAAGCTGCTGAGCCTGCCGCGCCTGATCGGCCAGCATCCAGAGACAGGCAAGGATATCACCGCGTCGATCGGCCGCTATGGCCCCTATCTGGTGCATGACGGCAAATATGCGCGGCTCAGCAGCACAATGGACGTGTTCGAGACGGGCATGAACGCCGCGGTGGTGAAGATCGCCGAAGCCGCCGCCGGGGGCGGTCGCCCGCAGCGTGGATCGCGCGAGCCGCTCAAGGTGCTGGGCAAGCACCCGCGCACCGAAGCGGAGATCAAGCTAATGGAGGGGCGCTATGGCCCCTATGTCACCGATGGCGAGACCAATGCGACACTGCCCAAAACAATCGCGCCTGATGCGCTGACGCTGGAGGAAGCTGCGCAGCTGATCGACGCGCGGGCGGCGATGCCGTCGAAGGGCAAAACGGCGAAGAAGAAGGCGCCGGCGAAGAAAGCTGCGGCCAAGCCCGCCGCCAAAAAGGCTAGTCCGAAGAAGGCGGCGGCGAAGGCGTAGTGGCCAAGCGTGGAAGTAAGCCCGAGCGCTCGCGGAAACGAATCCGAACGGCGCAAGGTCACTGAGGCTTAGGCTGGAGTTGCGCGTCCCGTGGATCTCGGGACATGCCCGGCATGACGGCTTAGCCTTGCCCGTTTAAAGCATGTCCGGCCGCCTCGGGTTCGCCGGACTTAGCTACCTCGGCATCAGGCGGTTGCGGCGGCTCGCACCTTCGCTACCATCGCGTCATGGGGGAACGGATCGACTGGCTCGATACAGCGCGTGGGTTCGGCATCGTCGCGGTGGTCGCTGGCCATGTGACCAGCGACCCCGCCGTTTGGGCGGCGACGTTTCATTTCCACATGCCGCTGTTCTTCATGCTGTCCGGCATGGTGTTTACGCCCAAGGCATTTGCTGACGTTGCGCACCGGCGCGCGCGCACGCTGTTGCTTCCATATGCGATGTGGCTGGTGATCGTGGCGGGGCTTGATGTGCTCGTCGCGCTCACCGCCGGCCACCCGATGTACTTGCCTTGGGAGCGGCCGGCCGCCGCGCTGGCGCGGATGCTGCTAGGGGGCACGTTTCTGGTCGGCCCGTTCGGAATTTTCTGGTTCGTAACGTGCCTTTATGTCGTCCAGCTCGCCGCCGTGCTGATCCTGCGTCGGCCACCGCAACAAGTACTCATTATCGCCGTGTTGTTGCTGGCAGTGACGCATGTGATCCCTCGCATGCCGAACCCCTGGGGCCTCGTGAGCGTGCCGGCCGCGACATTCTTCTTCGTCGCTGGCGCGCTGCACCGCCGGCATGCCGATGCGCTCGGCTGGCCGCTGACGGCAATCGCGCTGGGTGCCGGTTCGCTGGCAGCGGTGTCGCGCCCGCTCGATCTGAAGATCGCGGAGGTCGGAACGCCGGTGCTCAGCATCGTCGCGGCGTTGGGCCTCTGCCATCTCATTCTGACGGTTGCCAAGCGGGCGCCCAGTGTTTCGCCGATTGCGGCGTTGGGACGGGCCAGCCTGGTCATCATGTATGGACACCTGACGCTGTTCTACGCGCTTCGCGACCACATGGGCAAAGCCGCGGTGGCAGCGCTGTGCGCGCTAATGCCGCTCGGCCTGTGGCTGATCCTGCGCCGCTTCCCCGCCGCTCGCGCCCTGCTACTCGGCGAGTGGCTCTTGGACCGCAGACCGCCAGTTGCGACGGCGCAAGCGCCGCCCCTCCCATTCCGCCACGAGCAAGCGTAGCTCGCCTTCAAACCTCGTGAGGATAGCCGCCTTGCTCCAGCGTTCGGCAGCTCGCGCGCAGGCGGCCGTGCCAAGCGCCTTGCGGAGTGGGACGTCGTCAATCAACCGGGCGATCGCGGCAGCAAAAGCGGCAGCGTCATCCGGCTGGGTTACCAATCCGCATCCCTCCACCTCATGCGCCAGCCCGGTCCATGGTTCGGCAGTCGCGATGACCGGCCGGCCGGAGGCGAGCATGTTGGGCAGCTTGGATGGCAGCACCAGATCGGCCGCGCCGGCAATCTGCGGCAATAGGTGGACCGTTGCGATGCTCAGCAGATCAGAGAGCCGCTCGGCCGGTTGAAGGTCGAAGAAGGTGACCGATTCGCACCCAGCGGCGGCGGCCATCAGCGCGGGGCGGTTGGGGCCATTGCCGCAGATGACGAACAAGATATCGCCGCGATGCGCGAGCAGACGCGCAACCTCGGCGACGATCCCGATCCCCTGTTTGGCGGCGATATTGCCTGAATAGAGCGCGACATGCGGACGCTGCACGTTCCACTCCTTTCGGAAGGGAGAAAGTGCGTCCGTCGGCCGCACGTCAGGCTGCGCCCAATTTCGAAACTCGACGATGCGGTCTGGCGCGATCCCTTTTTCGGCCAAGCGCGCGCACATCGCTGGTGAGATGCTGCTGACGCGATCACCGTTCATGGCGCATCGCTCAATCCAGCGAAGCACGCGCGCCCGGATCCGGGTGCGCGGAAGGTGGCCGGTGGCAAGGGCGATATCCACCTCCAGATCCTGGACATGCACCCATAAGGGTCGACCGATCACAGCGGCGACCGTGCGGGCGACCAGAGTGGACAGGATGGACGGCGCAATGGCGATGATCACCGACGGGCGGCGCACCAAGCAGGCAGCGATGAGCGCCATGAACGCCAGCAAGGCGAAGCTGAGATGGTGCAGAATTCGCCACCAGCCTTGCGGGCTCGCCGGCACAAAGTGAGGCAGGCGGGTAATGGCAACGCCATTTTCTCTGGCCGAGCTGATGCGGTACCCGGCGTAGCCCTCGGCAACTGTCCAGTGCGGATAGCTGGGCGTGCCGCAGATCACCCGCACGCTGTGGCCCCAGGCCGCCAGCATCTCCGCCATGCCGGTGGTACAAGGACCGATACCGACTGGTTCCGGCGCATAATTGTGGCCGATGATCAAGATGTTGAGCGGCCGCGCCATTAAGCCCGGCCTGCTGCTGCGCGCGCCCGACTTATCCGGCCGCAGTCACCCTGTCCGGAGCACGCCCCCACCAAGCTCGCCTCCCCCGACGCCCCCACGTCGCCAGAGAAGATTTACGCAAAATACAAATATGTCCATAGCGGATTAACCATAGCAACAATCCGCCACAAAGCACGGAGCTGCGCTTACAGCCTCGGCCCCGCGACCGCGCGCACCGCTTTCTTCGGCTTTTCATCGATCAGCTTGGCAATTGCGGGCGCGCGCGTGTCGGCGCGGGCATAATCTCGCGCGGACATGCCGGCGATGTTGTCGGTCTGGTCGGGATTGGCACCTGCCGCGAGCAGGCTGCGAACCAGCGGCAAGTCGCGTTTCTGCACTGCCCGGATCAGCGGCGTCTCACCGCCGCCGTTGCCAAGGTTCGGATTGGCCTTGCCGGCGGTGAGGACCTCGACCAGCGCGTTGTGGCCATATTGCACCGCAAGTAGCAGCGGCGTGTCACCCCGGCCGTCGCGCATGTTGGGATCGGCACCACGTTGGAGCAGGTAGCGCAGATAGGTGGAGTCACCCCGCTTGACCACGATATGCAGCGCGCCCTCACCGCTGGTGACGTCGCGCGCGTTGACGATGCGCTGACCGGGCTGGTCGAGCATCTTCACAACTGCGTCCCCATCTTCCTTGCGCACCGCTTCCAGGAATTTGTAGCCTTGCGACTGCTGCTGGGCCGCTGCCGGCAGCGATGCGAACAAAATGGTGGAAACGAGCAGGTGACGCAGCATTTTCACGGATAAACGGCCCATTTGATGGTTGCTGCGGCGTTTTTAGCAGATCAAGGCTGGCGATGCCATGAACCCACGTCTTCTCGCCTCGCTTGCCCCCATCGCCCTGCTCGCCTGCTCACCCGCGCAGGCTCCGTCGCGGCCGCCGCTGGAAGGCGCCAAGATCGGGGGGCCGTTTACGTTGACCGACCAGAACGGCAACGCGTTCTCCGACCAGGCACTCGCCGGCAAGTATCGCATCATGTATTTCGGCTACACCTTCTGCCCCGATGTCTGCCCGGTCGATGTGCAGAACCTAGCTGCGGGGCTGAAACTCGTGGAGAAGAGCAACCCCGATCTGGCGGCCCGAATCGTGCCGGTGTTCGTGACGATCGATCCGGAGCGCGATACGCCGGCAGTGCTGAACCAATTCACATCGGCCTTTCACCCCCGCATGGTGGGGCTGACCGGTTCGCCTGAAGCGATCGCCAAGGTGGCCAAGGAGTTCGCAATCTTCTATCAGCGTGGCGAAGGCACTGCAGGCGGCTATCTGATGAATCACAGCCGGCAGGCGTACCTTATGTCACCCGATGGCAAACCGCTTGCCCTGTTGCCGCAAGAAGGGCCGCCGCCGGCCATCGCCGACGAGATCACACGCTGGGCTGAATGAACCGATTCTGGGAAGACACGCCGCTCGACAAACTGGACCGCGCGCAATGGGAAGCCTTGTGCGATGGCTGCGGCAAATGCTGCCTTCACAAGCTGGAGGATGAGGAGACCGGGGAGTTGTTCGCCACCAATGTGGCTTGCAAGTTGCTCGACCGACGGACGGGACAATGTTCCAATTACAAGCACCGTCACGCTTACGTTTCCGAGTGTGTGCGGCTGTCGATGCGCAATGTCGATGCGATAGAATGGTTGCCGTCCACATGTGCCTATCGACTGCGGCTGAACGGCGAGCAATTGCCCGACTGGCATTACCTGAAAACGGGTGATCGCGACGCGGTGCATCGGGCCGGCGAGTCGGTGAAGGGCTGGACGATCAGCGAGGATGATGCGGGCGAGCTGGAGTATCACCTCGTCGATCGGAAGCTGTGACGGCCCCTTCCGGTCCCTTGCGGGATGGCGTCTTCGCGTCGCTCGGCACGAACCATGAAGATGCGATCGAGATCGTTCGCCATCCCACCGCGCGACGTGTGAAGCTGGCGTTTGATCCGGCGAGCGGGCGCGTGCGGTTGATCATCCCCAAGCGTGCCTCGGCCACAAAGGCGCTCTCCTGGGCCGCGGGTTATCGTGACTGGATCGCCGCACAGCGGGCGCAGCTGCCGAAAGGATGCCCTTTCGAACCCGGCGCAGTGATTCCGTTTGGTGACGAAGCACTGACGATCGATTGGCAGGAGGGCACGTCTCGCATCGTTCGGCGCGAGGGCGACACGCTGCTGCTGTCGGGACCGCAGGGGACGGTAGCGCGACGGGCGGAGGCGTGGCTGCGGCGCGAGGCGCTGCGATTGCTGGAAGCGGACACGGCGCATTATGCCGCGCTCGCCAATGTCACGGTCCAAAAAGTCGCGATCGGGGACGCGCGGGGGCGCTGGGGGAGCTGCACCAGCACGGGTGCGATCCGATACAGCTGGCGGCTGGTGCTCGCGCCCGAAGCGGTGCGCCGCGCAACCGCCGCGCACGAGGTGGCGCACCGCGTGCACATGGATCACTCCCCGGCCTTTCATGCGCTCGTCGCGCAGCTATACGGCAGCGACCCGACGCCGCACCGCCAATGGCTGCGCACCAATGGCGCAAGCCTTCATTGGTATGGGCGCTCGTCCTCGGGGGCGGGCTGATAACGCCGGTCGCGACGCGGGTCGCGTGAGGGTTCTCCGGGCTGCTCGCGGCCGGTCACGCGATCAATCCAGTCTTGATCCAACCGCTGCTGCGGCTGCGGTTGCGGCCCCGGTTGTGATGGCCCCTCCTCATAATAGCCGTCCTGCACCGGCCGCTCACGGCGTGATGATGGGCGCTCGATACCTTGCCCATAGGAATCCGCGGGCAGCGGCGCACCCTCAACATCGACTGGATCGCCGCTTTCATCCACAAAGACGCTGTTATCAGGCTCCCCGAAATAGCTCTCCTCGTCGGGCTCCAGCTGCCATTCGGGAAGCGTCACTTCGGTCTCGAACTGTTCGATCGGGCGCTTGGCGACGGCCTTGACCATGAACTGGCGGAAGGCGTTGGCCGGCGCAGCGCCGCCCGCAAGCCCGCCGATCGCCTTGGCATCGTCGCGCCCCATCCACACGCCGGTGGTGATCCCCGACGAAAAGCCGAGGAACCAGCCATCCTTGGAGGAGGAGGTGGTACCTGTCTTGCCCGCCACCGGGCGCCCGATCTGCGCGGCGCGGCCAGTGCCGGTGTTGACGGCGGTCTGGAGCAGGTCGGTCATCTGCGCCGCGACATAGGGCGCTACGAGCACCCGGCTGCGATCGACCTCGTTCTGGTAGATCACCTCGTTGTTCGCGCTCACCTTGGTGATGCCATAAGGCGTGACCGCGACGCCCTTGTTGGCGACGCTGGCGAAGGCGCGGGTCATGTCGATCAGGCGGACGTCTGACGTGCCGAGCACCATCGACGGGTGCGTGTTGACGTTCGTGGTGATGCCGAAGCGGCGCGCCATGTCGGCGACCGTGGTGAAGCCGACCTGCTGGCCGAGCTTCGCGGCCACCGTGTTAAGCGAGTAAGCAAAGGCGGTGCGCAGCGTCACCTGTCCCGAATAGCGACGCGAGCTGTTGCGCGGGCTCCAGCCGTCGATCGTCACCGGTTCGTCGACCACGGTCGATTCCGGCGTCATCCCCGCTTCGAGCGCGGCGAGATAGACGAACAGCTTGAACGCCGAGCCGGGCTGACGCTGCGCTTGCGTTGCGCGGTTGTAGATCGAGGAGACGTAATCCTTGCCGCCGACCATTGCCCGCACCGCGCCATCGCGATCGAGCGCCACCAGCGCGCCCTGCGCGCCGCCGGGGGCATTGGCGCGCACCGCGGCGTCGGCCGCGCGCTGCATGTTGAGATCGAGCGTGGTCCACACCTCCAGCGGCTTTTCGGTCTCGTCGATCAGCAGTTCGAGCTGCGGCAGCGCCCAATCCGTGAAGTAGCGGACGCTGTTCTGCTTGGGCTCGGGCGCGAGCTTCACGTCCTGCGGGCTCGCTTCCGCGGCTTCGGACGCGCTGATGACCTCATTTTCCGCCATCACCCGCAGCACGACCTGCGCGCGATCAACCGCCGCCTGAGCGTCAGCAGTCGGCGAGTAATTTGAGGGCGCTTTTACAAGCCCGGCGATGATCGCTGCCTCGCTGAGCGTCAGACGGTTCGCACCATGGCCGAAGAATTTGCGCGACGCGGCGTCAATGCCGTAGGCGCCGCCGCCGTAATAGACCTTGTTCAGGTACAGCTCGAGCACCTGTTCCTTGCTGAACTTGCGCTCCATGGCGAGCGCCAGGATCCATTCGCGGAACTTGCGGCCGAACTTCTTCTGGTTGTTGAGGAAAACGTTGCGAGCGAGCTGCTGCGTGATCGTCGAGCCGCCCTGCACCCAGCGGCCGCGATCGAACCGCACCTTGACCGAGCGCGCGACGCCGATCGGATCGACGCCCAAGTGGCTGTAGAAGCGCTTGTCCTCCACCGCGATCGTCGCCTGACGCATGATGCGCGGGATGCGATCGAACGGCAGCCATTCGCCATAGCTGGGGCCGATCGAAACGAGCACCGTGCCGTCGGCGGCATGGACGCGGATCATCTGGCCGTTAGGCGAGGATTTCAGCTCCTCGAAGGAGGGAAGCTGCGCGCGCGCGATATAGACGGCGGTGAGAAGCGCGCCGAGGCCGAGCACGGCAAGCGCGATCAGGACCTTGATCGTGATCGACAGGCGGCGGCGCCAGGGCGAGCGGGGAGCGGGACGGCGGGCCATCGGATGCGCGTTGGGGAATAGAAGCTTAGGCTGGGCTTAACAAGGTGGCGCGGCGTTGTTGCCGCACCGCTTAGCGCCGACCCGTTCCGGCTTCGTCATCCCGCGAAGGCGGAGATCCATAGAGGCTGCCGTGCCGGCTCAATGGCCCGCGTCTACTTATGGATCCCCACCGTAGCTGGGATGACAGGGCGAGTGGGCCAATGCCGTCAGACCATCACTTACGCGCGCGGAAATCCAGGCTCACCGAGTTCATGCAATAACGAAGGCCAGTTGGCGGCGGGCCGTCCGGGAAGACATGGCCGAGATGGCTGTCGCACCGGGCGCAGCGCGACTCGATGCGGGTCATCCCGTGGCTGGTGTCGCGATGGTCCGTCACTGTCTCGGGCGAAATCGGCTGGCTGAAGCTTGGCCAGCCCGAACCCGAATCATACTTGTCGGCGCTATCGAACAGTTCCAGCGCGCAGGCCGCGCAATGATAGATGCCGTCCGCCTTGTTGTCGTTATACTTGCCTGCGTACGGGCGCTCGGTGCCGGCCTCGCGCAGAACATGATATTGCTCGGGGGTAAGCCGCTGCTTCCATTCGGCTTCGGACAGGTTGAGCTGGTCCATGCGGGCGATAACTCCTTCACGGCCGGGCCGAAGATGGCGGATCCATCCGGCCGCGGCGATTACCTGCGTTAAATAGGGTCACCCGGCGGCGAGCGGAAGAAGAAGGATTTCACGCAAAGGCGCGAAGGCGCAAAGAGGAAGCGCACGAGAGAGAGGAGCCGCTGACCTCAAGCGGAACACCTTTGCGTCTTCGCGCCCTCGCGTGAACCTAACCGTTCGACCACCGAGCCCAGATCGCCGTGGGGAGGACCAGCCCGCGCGCTTCCTCGCGCACGCCGAGTTCGCCGCATTCCACTGTGCCGGGGAGGTCGGCGAAGGTCTGGCGCAGCATCTCGCCAATCGCCAGGGCGGACATGCGCACCGCATAGACGGTGAGGAACAAGGCGCGCGAGTTGGTGTCGAGCAGCTGGCGACAATTGGCGATCAATTCAGGAAGATGCTCCTCCAGCCGCCAGATCTCGCCATCGGGGCCGCGGCCGTATTTGGGGGGATCGAGCAGGATCGCATCGTAGCGGCGGCCGCGGCGGACCTCGCGCGCGACGAACTTGGCGGCATCGTCGACGATCCAGCGCACCGGGCGGTCGGCCATGTCGGACAGGCGGGCATTGCCGCGGGCGGCCTCGACCGATTTCTTGGAGGCGTCGACGTGGACCATTTTGGCTCCGTGCGCGGCGAGTGCTAGCGTGCCGACGCCGGTATAACCGAACAAATTCAATGCCTCAGGCTCGGCGAGGCCCGTCAGCTTCTCGCGCAGCCAGGACCAGACGGGTGCCATGTCGGGGAAGAAACCGAGGTGGCGGAAGGGCGTGGTCTGGGCGGTGAAGCGGACGGATCCGGGACCGATGCCCCATGACAGGGGCCAGCCGTCGCGCGGAGTTTGGCGGCTGAAATGCCATTGGCCGCCGCCGTCCTCGTCGCTGCCGGGGATGAATTCTCCGTGCGATTTCCAGTCGTTATGCGCGGGCGCCCAGAGCGCCTGCGGTTCGGGACGGATGAAGCGATAGTCGCCGTAGCGCTCGAGCTTGCGGCCGTGGCCGCAATCGACCAGGCCGTAATCGCCCCAGGGTTCTCCGATCAGGGTTTCTAGCTTCATGGGCGCAACGTTACCGACATGGCGATGTGCTTCACACCCCCCGCGGGCACCATGAAGATGCCGGGTTTGTCTTTGAATTCACCGACATAGCCGTGTGGGTCAGCGATGCCGTGCCACGGTTCGACGCAGATGTAGCGGGCGCCGGGCTTGGTCCAGATGCCGAGCATGGGGGTGTCGGGGAAGGCGATCTCGAGGCTGGGGCCGTCGTCGTCGGCGCCGTAGGTGACGCTTTTCGAGCGGATGTCGTCCCAGACCAGGGCGTCGTGCGCGAACAGGTCGTCGGTCAGCGCTAGCGTGCGATCGTCGAGCGGACTGCGGGCCGTGCCGGGCAAAATCGTGCCGTCAGCGGCGATCGGACGTACGCCGTCGGGTTCGTGCCGGGCGAACACGATACGGTGGCGGTGCCTTTCCGGGCCGCCGGGAAGCGGCCATGCGAACGCGGGGTGAAAACCGAAACTCGCCGGCATTTCGTTTGCGCTCGGATTGGTGATCGCGATGTCGGTATGGAGCGTCGCGGCGTCGAGCCGGAAGGTCGCGTCGAGGATGAAGTCGTAGGGGTAGTGGGTGCGCGTCTCGTCGCTGGCTTCGAGGCGGAAGGTGGCTTGGGTGGCGCTGTGGTCGGTCAGGGTGAAGGGCAGGCGGCGGGCGAAGCCGTGCTGCTTCATCGGATATTCTTTGCCGTCGATGCGGATCACCTCGCCCGAGGGCTTGCCGACGACGGGGAAGAGGAGCGGGGCGCGGCCGGTCCAGAACTTGGGATCGGCGTCGGTCATCAGCTCGCGGCCGGCTGCATCCTTGAGCGAGGATAGCTCGGCGCCGAGCGGGTTGATCGCTGCCGTCAGGTGATCGTTCGCGATGGTGATCCAGTTGGTCACTTTGCCTCCTTCGTCGTCATTCCCGCGGAGGCGGGAAGCCATAAACGCTGACGCCTGCGATAGAGCCGGAACGTCGGCGTGTATGGATCCCCGCCTTCGCGGGGATGACGGATATTCCTCAGTCCTTGAGCACCCCTAGTCCGTTCGGGCTGAGCTTGTCGAAGCCCTGCCCTTCCTCTCGAAGAAGGGCAGCCCTTCGACAAGCTCAGGGCAAACGGCGGTAGTGGCTATCCTCTGAGGCTTGCACCCAGCTTGGCGGCTGCCGCCACCACCTTGTCGGCGATCGCCTTCAGCTCGGCTTCGACGAACGCCTTGTCGCCCGGTTGCAGCACTACCTCGACCGCCATCGAGGTCTCGCCGTCCTTGGTGAAGACGTCGAACACGCGGGCGGAGACGATCGTGGCCTTGTCGGCGCCCTTTACCGCACGCGCGAGTGAATCCGCGGCGAGATCGGCGGGGACGAGGAAGGCGAAGTCGCGGCGGACGGCTTGCAGCGCGGGGGGCGTGTAGGCGGGGCGCATGAAGCTGGCGCCGCGCTTTGCTGGGATCGCGTCGAGATACAGTTCCATCGCGGCGACGCCGGTGTCGAGGTCGAACGCCTGGCAAACGCGCGGGTGGAGGATGCCGAAGGCGGCGAGCACCGTCTTGGGGCCGAGGCGCAGCGTGCCGGACTGGCCGGGGTGCCAGGCGTCGCCGGCTTCGCCGAACACCTGGAGGTTGTCGACCGGGGCGCCGGCGGCGGCGAGGAGCGACAGCGCCTCGGCCTTGGCGTCGAAGGCGTCGAAGGCTTGCGGCTTGCCCGATTGCCAGCCGCGCGCGCGGCGTTCTCCGGCGAGGACGAGGCCCAATGTCGCGCGCTCCTTTTCGGCGAGGTAGCGGCGACCGATCTCGAACAGGCGCACGCTGCCCTGCCCGCGGCGCACGTTGCGCGATGCGGCCGACAGGAGCCCGGGGAGCAGCGAGGGGCGCATGACCTTCAGGTCTTCACTGATCGGATTGGCGAGGGCGTAGGCGCCGCCACCGAACGGCGCGGCCTCGGCCTCGGAAAGGAAGCTCCATGTCACGGCTTCGTCGAGACCGCGTGCGGCGGCGGCGCGGCGGACGCGGCGTTCGAGCTTCTGTTCGGGGGTCGCCGTGGGAGTCGCGACGCCGGGGATGCGGGCGAGCGGAACTGAGGGGATGTTGTCGATGCCCTCGATGCGGATCACTTCCTCGACAAGATCGGCGGGGCCGTCGACGTCGCGGCGCCATGTCGGAGGCGTAACATTCCAATCGTCCGTGACGGTGAAGCCGAGCGTTTCGAGGATCGTGCGCTGGCGTTCGGGCGCGACCGCGAGGCCGCCGAGCGTTTCGGCGCGGGTGGGATCGTACTTATAGCTGCGCATGCCGAGCGGCGGTTCGCCGGCGCGGGTGACGCCGGTTGCCTGGCCGCCGCACAAGTCGAGGACGAGGCGGGTGGCGATGGCGAGGCCGTCGTCGAGGAACGCCGGGTCGACACCGCGCTCGAAGCGCTGGCGCGCATCGCTGGTGAGGGCGAGCTTCTGGCCGGCGCGCGCGATGTGATCGGGATCGAAGAAGGCGCATTCGATGATCACGTCGGTGGTCGTCTCGGATACGCCCGATTCCTCGCCGCCCATGATGCCGCCGATGTCGTGGACGTGCTGGTCGTCGGCGATGACGGTCATCGTCTCGTCTAGCGAGTAGGTCTTGCCGTTGAGGGCCAGCACCGTTTCACCGGCGCGCGCCTTGCGGGCCACCAGGCCGCCGCTCAGCTTGGCCTTGTCATAGACGTGCAGGGGACGACCGAGATCGACGGTGACGTAGTTGGTGATGTCGACCAACGCGGAAATCGGCTTCTGGCCGATGGCGCGGAGGCGCTTGGCAAGCCACTCGGGCGCGGCGGCGTTGGCAACGCCGGTGACGCCCTGCGCGTAGAAGGCGGGGCAGCCGGCGGGGTCTTCGATGCGGATGTCGGGGCCGGGACCTTCGCCGGTGACGGGCGCCACACCCGCGCCGTCATTCCCGCGGAGGCGGGAATTCATATTCTCTGACGGTGCGGCGCCTTCGCTGGCGTTGCGTGTATGGATCCCCGCCTTCGCGGGGATGACGGAAGAGGGGGCGGGGATGACGGAAGAAGAGGGCACCGCTAGCGGCTTCAACGTCCCCAGCCCGGCCGCCGCGAGGTCGCGCGCGATGCCGCGGACGCCCATGCAGTCCTGCTTGTTGGGGGTGATCGAGACGTCGATCACCGGATCGTTGAGGCCGGCCCAGTCGGCGTAGACCGCGCCAACAGGTGCGTCGCTCGCCAGTTCGATGATGCCGTCGTGGTCGTCGCCCAGCTCCAGCTCGCGGGTGGAGCACATCATGCCGTTCGATTCGACGCCGCGGATCGCAGCGACCTTAAGCACCATGCCGTTGGCCGGAACGGTCGCGCCGGGCGAGCCGAACACGCCGACGAGGCCGGCGCGGGCGTTGGGCGCGCCGCAGACGACTTGCAGCGGGCCGTCGCCGGCGTCGACCGAGAGGACCTGGAGCTTGTCGGCCTGCGGGTGACGCTCGGCGGTGAGCACCTTGGCGATGCGGAAGGCGGCGAGCTTCTCGCCGGGGTTCTCGACGCCCTCGACCTCAAGCCCGATGCGGGTGAGCGCGACCACGATCTCGTCGAGCGAGGCGGCGGTGTCGAGGTGATCCTTGAGCCAGGAAAGGGTGAATTTCATCGCATCTGCTTTCCGTCACCCCTGCCGGGGCATTTGCATGATCCGTCATGCCGGCCTCGTGCCGGCATCCACCGTTCCGCTTATCCTACAATTGTGGAATTTGCGGCCCGGTGGACCCCGGCACAAGGCCGGGGTGACGCCGTGTTGGTGGCAACCGTTACGCCGCGCCGACGCCGCCGCTCAGCGTCGGCACGTCGAGGGCGGAGAAGCCGTAGTGCTTGAGCCAGCGGATATCGCCGTCGAAGAAGGCGCGCAGATCGTCCATGCCGTATTTCAGCATGGCGAGGCGATCGATGCCGCAGCCGAAAGCGAAGCCCTGCCATTCCTCCGGATCAAGCCCGCAGGCGGCGATCACCTTGGGGTGGACCATGCCGCTGCCGAGCACTTCCATCCAGCCGCCGTTCTCGACATCGCCGCCGCCGCCGATCACGCGCTTGCCCTTTTGCAGGGTGTAGCCGACGTCGACCTCCGCCGATGGCTCGGTGAAGGGGAAGTAGCTGGGGCGCAGGCGAAGCACGATGTCGTCGCGCTCGAAGAAGGCCTTGAGGAAGGTCTCCAGGGTCCACTTCAGGTGGCCCATGGTGATGCCCTTGTCGATCACCAGCCCTTCGACCTGGTGGAACATCGGCGTGTGGGTCGCGTCGCTATCGCTGCGATAGGTGCGGCCCGGGGCGATGATGCGGATCGGGGGCTTTTGCGACAGCATGGTGCGGATCTGCACCGGGCTGGTGTGGGTGCGCAGCAGCCGGGGGCGCTCGCGATCCTCGGGCGTGTGCTCACCGGCGAGATAAAATGTGTCGTGCATCGCCCGCGCCGGGTGGCTCTCGGGGATGTTGAGCGCGGTGAAATTGTGCCAGTCGGTCTCGAGCTCGGGGCCGGTGGCGACCGCGAAGCCCAAATCGGCGAAGATCTCGGCGAGCTCGTCCATCACCTGGCTGACGGGGTGGATGGTGCCGGCGAGCGGCACGTCGACCGGGAGCGTCATGTCGACACGCTCGGCGGCGAGCTTGGCTTCGAGCGCGGCGGATTCGAGCGCGGCCTTGCGGGTGGCGATGGCGGTGGTGACCGCTTCGCGGAGGCCGTGGATCGCGGGGCCCTGCACCTGGCGCTCCTCGGGGGTGAGGCTGCCGAGCGACTTCAAGAGCGCGGTGACGCGGCCCTGCTTGCCGAGCGCCTCGACGCGGACGGTTTCGAGCGCGTCCAGCCCGGCCGCGGCTTCGATCGCGGTGAGCAGGTGAGTTTTCAGGTCGTCAGTCTCGGTCATGCTTTCCCGTTCCGTCATTCCCGCGCATAATCCCGTCATTCCCGCGGAGGCGGGAATCCATACGCGCTGGCTTCTCGACCAGAGCGAAACCGAGGTCGATCGCCAGATCGCGCCACTCGGGATTGCTCTCCTCGATCATCCGCAGCTTCCAGTCGCGGTTCCACTTCTTGAGCTGCTTCTCGCGCGTGATTGCAGCTTCCATCGCGTCTGCCATGTCGAACCAGACGAGGCGATGCACCCCGTAGCGGGTGGTGAACCCTTCGATCAATCCTTCGCGGTGTTGGTGGAGGCTGGTTAGCAGATTCGAGGTGACGCCAATGTAGAGCGTGCCGTGCTTGCCGCTGGCGAGGATGTAGACGCAGGGTTGCTTCGGCATCGTTGCTTCTCCTCACCTGGGTTCGGAGAATATGGATTCCCGCCTTCGCGGGAATGACGAATAGTGGGCGGGGATGTCGACAAACGCAAAGGGCGCGGGTGTCGCCACCCACGCCCTTTGTGTCGTTTGCCGGAGAAGGCGCTTACGCGGCCTGCGCCGGGAGCGCCGACTTCACCTGGGCGATCAGCGCGGTGAAGGCCTCGCCTTCGTGCATCGCGATGTCGGCCAGGACCTTCCGGTCGAGCTCGATGCCGGCCAGCTTCAGCCCGTGCATGAACTGGCTGTAGGTCAGGCCCTCGGCGCGGACGCCGGCGTTGATGCGCTGGATCCACAGGCCGCGGAAGGTGCGCTTCTTCACCTTGCGATCGCGATACGCATACTGGCCGGCCTTTTCGACCGCCTGCCGCGCGACGCGGATCGTGTTCTTGCGACGGCCGCGGTAACCCTTGGCCTGTTCCAGAATGTTCTTGTGCTTGGCGCGAGTGGTTACGCCCCGCTTGACGCGTGCCATATCTTAGCTCCTCTTAGCTCAACGCAGGCCGTACGGGGCCCAGGCCTTCACCGTGGCGGTGTCGGCCTTCGACAGCACCTTGGTGCCGCGGTTCTGGCGGATGTACTTGCCGGTGTGATGCAGCAGGCGGTGGCGCTTGCCGGCGACGCCGTGCTTCAACAGGCCGGTTGCGGTGAGCTTGAAGCGCTTCTTCACGCCGCTCTTCGTCTTGAGCTTGGGCATTTTGGTCCTTTCAGTTCGAGCGAGACTGGAACCGCCGCGGCAGCCCTGATGGCCGGGCGGTTCGTTTCACCTCGCTTGGAGAAGCGGGCCCATTAGCGGCGGTGGCGGGCAAATGCAACCAATGCGCGTACCAAGCGATTCCGCCCCGATGGAGACGGTGAGCCAGCGTAACGATCCGGCCGGGGCGGTGCGTCCGGACGAACGGCGCGCGCGGCGGCGGCGGCGGATCATCCGCAACATCGTGATCGCGATCGTCGCGATCCCGGCGCTGATCTGGCTGGTGCTGTACGTCACCAAGGGCCGTTTCCTGAAGGGCACCTTCGAATCGGTGGTCGGGCGGATGACCAACCGCGAGGTGCGCGTCGGCGGCGACTTCCAGCTGTATTTCGCGCCTTGGCGGATCAAGTTCTACGCCGAGCGATTCACCATCGCCAACCCGGCCTGGGCGACGCGGCCCTATCTGTTCCGCGCCGACCGGATCGACACGCGGATCGCGCCCTTGTCGCTGCTGTTCGGCAAGCGGCGGCTTTATTCGCTCGATCTGGAGAATGGTGCGGCGGACCTGGAATGGAACGCCGGGCACAGCACCAACACATGGACGTTCAGCGAGAAGAAGGGCGGCAAACCGCTGGAGTTTCCGCGAATCGACGTGGCAACGGTGCGCGGGACCACGGTGCGCTACCTTGATCCGCGGATGCGATTGCTTGCGGACCTCGGGATCGAGGACATCCGATCGGAGAATGCGCGGATCGGCCAGGCAGTGGCGGTGCAGGGCGACGGGCGGATCCGGGATACGCCGTTCCGCGTCTCCGCGCAGTTGCTGTCCCCGGACGCCACGGTGAACCGCGGCGAGAACAAGCTCACCGCGCGCGCCTGGGCGGCGAACAACATCGTCGATGTGTCGGGGACACTGCCGTCGCTGGCCGAGATCGAGAATGTGCCGTTCCAGACGCGCGGGCGCGGACGCGACCTTTCGGAGCTGCTCGGCATCATCGGCGTGGTGCTGCCGGAAACGCGGGCGTACGACCTCAAGGCCCGGATGGTGAAGGAGGGCGAAGTCTATCGCTTCACGCGCATGGCCGGCGTGGTGGGCAAAAGCGACGTAGCCGGGCGTTTGACCGTTACCAATGGCGAGCGGCTGCACCTCGATTCGGTGATCGATACCAAGAGCCTCGACATCGTCGATGCCTCCGTCTTGGTTGGCTACAATCCCGACATTGTTGCGGAGAAAGGCGCCGTCGCGGCGGCGGCCGCGACCGGCTCGGGGCCGCAGAAGCTGCTGCCGGACAATGACTTACCGGTGGAGAAGATCCGGGCCTTCGACGCCGATCTCACCTGGACGGTCCGGCAGGTGAAATCGCGCCGGGTGCCGATCTCGAACATGGAGTTGAAGCTCGATCTCGATCGCGGGCGGCTCGCAATGTCGCCGTTCAACTTCGCCATGTCGCGCGGCAATGTTTCCACCGACATCGTGTTCGATACGCGCCAGCGGCCAAGCGCGGTGAAATATGACATTCGCCTTGCGCCCACCGCGATGGGCCGGCTGCTGGCCGGCTGGGGCGTTACGGAATCAGGCACCAGCGGGACGATCAAGGGCCGCGTGCAGCTTGCCGGACGCGGCGATTCAATCGCCGATTCGCTGGCCAGCGCGAGCGGCCGGATCGCCTTCATCATGCCGCAAGGCACGCTGTGGACGCGCAATGCGCAGCTTGCCGAAATCGACATCGGCACGTTTGCGCAGAAGATGTTTGCCGGCAAGCTGAAGGAACCGGTCAGCATCAATTGCGGGCTGGTGGCGTTCACTGTGCGGGGCGGGATCGCAGCGGCGGACCCGATCCTGATCGACACCCGCAAGAACGTGATCCTCGGTCGCGGGGGCTTCAGCTTCCGCACCGAAGCGATCGACCTTGCGGTGCGCGCCGATGCCAAGAAGTTCAGCCTGTTTTCAGGCCAGTCACCGGTCGGCTTGGGCGGCCATTTCTCCGCACCCTCGCTCGACGTGATCAGCCCCGAACTGATCGGCCGAGCTGGCGCAGGGCTGGGCCTGGCGATCGCTGCCGCGCCGCTGGCAGGCGTGCTGGCCTTTGTTGATGTAGGCGACGCCAAGTCAGCGGCATGCGGCCCGGTGCTGAGCGGAGCAACTGCAGCGGCACAGCGCACCAGCAAGGGCGAGAAGCGCGACGACGTGGGCCGCGGCACAACCGCCAAGGACGAAAAGGGTCAGGAAAAGCCTGGCAAGGAACAGCGGAAGAAGTTCTTGGGCATCTTCTGATCGCGCGCAAGTACAGCCGTGCAACCGGAATGAGACGACGCGTCAGCGCGGCTTGCTGACACGATCAAGCGCGGCTGCTATCGGACGAGTCAGAAAGCTCGGGAACTTCGTCTCATGAACATCGTCGCACATACGCTTTTCGCAGCCCTGCTTGTCACCCCTGTTGCCGCTTCCGCGCAGACGGTGAGCCACCCCAAGGAGGACAAGAGCGATCCAAACCGGATGGTGTGCCGCACGGTTGAAACCACCGGCAGCCGTCTCGGCAAGCGCAAGATCTGTCGCACCGCGGCGGAATGGACCGAGGTTCAGGCGATGGAACGTCGCGATCTCGACCGCAACCAGGCGCTGCGCACGAAGAACAACTGACGCTCAGCCATCATACCCCATCCATTCCGCCCACGGGCGCAGGATGGGGATGACGGGCGCCAGCTGCCCGCGATACCGCTGCCAGCGCGCCACTGCGCGCTGATGGATCGGCTCGATCACCTGCGCATAGCTGGCGGTCTTAACCGGCCCACGCTCCCGCGCCGCGGCGGCGGTGTCGAGCAGCTCGGGCGAATAGTCCGCGCCGATGAACGCCAGCGCCGCGCGCAACTCGGGCTCCGGATCCGCGACCAGCCGTTCGTAGCGGATGCGGTGGGCGTTCAGCCCCAGCCGGGTCTCCGCCTCCCGCCAGGCGGTGAACACGGTATCATAGGTCAGCGCCGCTTCGGTCAGGTCGGTGAAGCTGCGCATCGCGCCGTTGAGGCGGAAGTTGGCCATGAAGCAGCTGAGCACCACGTCATACGGGTGCCGCTCCACCAGCAATACCGGCGCACCCGGGAACAGCCGGGCGATCAGCGGCATGCGCGCCATGTGCAGCGGATGCTTGTCGATCAGCAACCGGCGATCGGCCTGCGGCACGATCTCGGCCGCCATGGTGCGATACTGCGCCCGCAGTGCGGTCAACGCAGCGCCATCCAGGCCAGCAATACGCCCCGGATCGCCGACCGCTCGCTCCAGCGCCGGCACCAGCGGCTGTTCTTCCAGCACATGGGCATTCGGCAGGCGTCCCAGCAGCGTGTCGAGCAACGTGGTGCCCGACCGCGGGAAGCCGGCGATGAACACCGGACTGCTATGCTGACCCGCCGCCACGGCCGCAACAGGGGCGGCACGGAGTGCCTCCGTGCTTGCCGCCACGCCATCGCGATAGCGCCGCGCCGGCGCCGGCCCGCTCACCGCGAGCGCGCCAGCGTTCATCTCCTCGAACAGCGTGAATGCCTTTGCGGCGTCACCCTGTCGATCGGCGATCAGCGCCCGGAGGTGCGCGCGGCGGTGCGCGCCGATCGTTGGGGGGATCGCCCCGGCATGCACCGCCGCCCGATCGAGTTCGCCGCGCCGGAACGCGAGCCAGCCCTCCAGCAGCGCGAGCTCGCCGCCGGCATAGGGGCGCACATGGACGATGAGCTCGGCCAGTGTATCCAGCCGGTTGCGGCTCTCCAGCAGCAGCCCCAGCTCGAGCATCGCCTCCGGACGCGAGCGATCGAGCGTCACCGCGCGGCGTAGCGCAGCCTCCGCCGCGCTGTCATCGCCATTGGCCGCTTCGGCGAGCCCCAGGGCGAGCTGGACGTCGACATTGTCGGGTGCGATCGCCGCCGCGTCGCGCGCCACGGTGCGGCGGGCCTCCTGCCGGTCGAGCCGCTCGAGCACTGCGATCAAGGCAAGATAGAAGGGGACCGCGTCACGCCGATGAGTGATCGCGGTTTCCAGGGACGAAATCGCCGCATCGCCATCGCCCAGCGCCAGTTCGGCCTGCGCGCGATTGGCCCAGCTTTCCGCGTCCTCCGGCCACGCCTCGAGCACGCGCGCGTATAGCGCCAGCGCCGCGGCATGTTCCCCCCCGCGCAGCGCGGCATAGGCCGCGATGCGATCGACGCGCGGCTCTGACGGCAACGGCGCGAGCAGCGGCGCGATCCGCGACACATCCTCGGTACCGGTCAGCGCCTGGGCCAGATTGAGGCGGATCGCGCGATCATCGGGGCGCGCCGCATGCAGCCGATCCAGATGCGCCACCGCGCCCGCCCGATCGCCTAGTCGCAGCGCGAGCATCGCGGCAAGCTCGCGCACAGGCATCGCATCCCGCGCTGCTAGCGCTTCCTCGGCGCGGTCGCGCGCTGCGGCGAGGCGGCCAGCATTGGCGAGGGCGGCGATCTCGCGCAGCAGTGCGGCTTCGGCTTGTTCCTGGCTCATAGCGAGCGCGGTTGCGCCACATCGAAGGCCACCGTCAACCGCTCACCAGCGTCGAACGGCCGCGTGCCATGCCACATGGTGGACGGGAATAGCACCAATGTTCCCGGGCGCGGCGCGATCTCGCGAAACGGCGGCAGGCTCGGCACCAGCCGCTCGCATGCGCCGAGCGTCAGCCAGCCCTCACGCCGCTCACCGCCGAGCCGCTCGGGCAGCGACACGTAGAGCGCCGAGCTGATCCAGCCGTGGCTGTGGACGTGATCGGCATGGAAGCCGCCGTCATTGAGCCGCACCGACCACGAACCCGCGAAGCGGATCGGCGTACGGGGACAGGCGAGCAACGGATGGCTCGTGTCCTGCGGCGGCAGCGTGTCGATGTAGCGCGAAACGGCGCCGCGGATCGCATTGCGCAGCCGCACGATCTCCGGTTCGATCCGGGCGAACAGCGGGCCGTCGGTTTGCGTTCCCTTGCGCACCGATTGGTCGAGCGGCTGGTCACGCGCGATGTGCAGCGTGCGCAGCCGCGCAGCCAGGACCTCGCGGTCGCCCAGCGCATCGCTGATGTCGTGGACCTGGACGAACGCTGGGTCGCCTTCAAGCCAGGCCCAGCGCGCGTCGCCGATCATGCGCCAGGCGAGCGCGACATACGGCCATAACGCTCGTCCTTCACCACGCACGGCGGCGCCGCGTAGTGCGAGCGCACCCGCTTCCTCGATGCGGCCGCGATGGATCAGCGAGCGGACCCGCCACGCGAGGCCAGCCGGATCCGCGCTGTCGGCGAGGCTGTCGAAATAAGCCCCTGCAGCCTGGTGATCGCCCCCTTCGTCGGCGGCGATGGCGGCGAAATGATCAAGTGCCGGATGCGCACCGATCGCCGCGCGCGCCTCCGCAACCACCCCGGGCAGATCGCCGAAACGCTCGGCAAGCGCGAGGGTCGACAGCCAGGCGGACCAGACGGCGGGATTGTCCGGCATTCGGGCTGCCGCCGTGCGATAGCTGCGCAGGTCGTCGGCGTCGCCCGCCATGCGCCGCAGCCGCGCGAGCGTGGCGTGGCCGTCAAGCCAGAGCGGCTGGGCCTGCACCACTGCTTCGATCTCCGCGATCGCACCGGCCACGTCGCCGTTTGCGAAACGCGCGGCGGCGAGCCCTTGCAGCAGCGGACCATCGACCGGGATGAGGCGGCGCGCGGCGAGGAAATCGTCCACGGCGGGCAAGCCCGCCTCCAGCCGCGCACGCGCGGCGCCATGGGCGATGCGGCCGTCGCGGGGCGAGAGCGCGCGCGCGCGGGTGAGCGCCTCGACGGCAGTGGCAAGATCGCCGGTGTTGCGCGCGGCCAGGCCGAACACCTGCCACAATAGCGCCTCGCGCGGGTGGCGTTCGGCCGCCTGGCGCAGCAGCGGAACGGCTTCCTCCTCGCGATCGACCTGCATCGCGAGCAGCCCGGCTCGGGTGGCACCGGCAGCGTCGTTGGGCACCGCACGCCGGAGTGCCGCGAGCGCGGCGGCTGGGTTCGGCAGGGCGGCTCCGGGCGCGGTGGACATCGCCGCTGGCTTAGCGCGGCATCGTTCAAAAGAAAAACGGCGGGCATTGCTGCCCGCCGTCCAAGGTTGCTGGCTTTCAGGCCGGACTTAGAAGTCCAGCGTGATGCCCGTGTAGATGTAGCGACCGATGGCGTCGTACACGCCAACCCAGGTGTTGCCGTTGCACGGACCCGCCGGGCAGTTCGCCGAGCTGGTGATCGGCGGCTGGCGATCGAGCAGGTTGTTCGCACCAAGGCGGAAGTTGAAGTTGTCGCCAACCTTCGCCGTGAACGCCAGATCGAAGTAGTTCTGCGCTGCCAGACGGCTATCGGCCGGCGTGTTCGAACCACCAACGGCGGTGTCGAGCGCGACCGAGTCGAAGTAGCGCCAACGCAGCGACAGGCCGAGGCCGTTCGGTGCGGTGTAGCTCGCGCGCGCCTGATGGCGCCACTTCGGGTTCGGCGTACCGCAGATGTTGCCGTACAGACCGGCGCAATCATACGCGTCCGACACGCCCGGATCGGTGATCAGTTCGTCGAGATACGTGCCGACGAAGCTCAGGCCCACGCTGCCTGCTTCACCGAGACCGACGGTGTAGCTGGCGTTGACGTCGATGCCCTTGGTCGACAGTCCACCGATGTTCTGCGTGGTATCAACGACATAGCCGTTGTTCGAGCGCCACAGCGAACCGAACTGGTCGCGGTTGACCAGGCCGCAGTAGAACGGATCGGAGGTGTCCGTGCAGATACCTACGATCGTGTCCTGACCGATGCCGGTGATCGCGCCCTTCAGGGTGATGTCGAAGTAATCGACCGAAAGGGCGAAGCCGCGCAGGAAGCTCGGCTGCAGAACCACACCCACGGTGTAGGTGTCCGCGATTTCCGGCGCCAGATTGGCGTTGCCGCCGATCAAGCCGTTGTACTGGTTCGACGGGTTTTCAGCCACGGTCTGCCCAACGGTCAGGCCCTGTGCCAAACAGCCCGTGTCAGCCGCCGTGATCGCGAAACCGGCGCAGGGATCCTGCGAGCCGTTGAGCGCGACGCGGTTAGGCGCGAACAGATCCTGCAGCGTCGGTGCGCGAACGGCGCGGTTGTAGCCGCCGCGGAAGCGAATGTCGCGGATCGGCGCGAACTCACCCTCGATCTTGTAGGTGTCCGTGTCGAACGAGCCACCGGCCGAGTTGTTGTACGACGAATAGCGATAACCGCCGGTGATCGTCAGATCGTGGATGAAGTTCTGATTGACGATCGGCAGACGGACTTCGGTGAAGACTTCCTTCACGTCGAAGCTACCCGCAACCGGAAGGGTTGCCGCGCCCTGGCCGGCAAGGTCGCCGGTCTGGAAGGTCGCGTCGGCGAAGAAGTCGAGGGTCTCACGACGATATTCACCGCCGAGCACAACACCCAGGCCTTCTTCGGCCCAAGGCGATTGCACGCCATATTCGCCCAGCGTGCCGCTGATCGAGGCGTTGACCACCGTCTCGCCGTTGATGCCGCGCTGGAAGCCCGGCACCTGGAGATAGTTCAGCGCCTCTTGGCTCACGCCGCCGCCGAAGATGTTGTAAGGAACGCAGTTCGCATCGGTGCCACCGGGCTGAGCCGAGCGGCAGATCGGCGTACCGTCCGGACCCGTGATGACATCAAGGGCGTTGGTCAGACGGCTGACCGAGAAGTCGTTGAAGTACGTCTCGGCGAAGTTGGTGCGGCCATACTGGTAGAAGGCGTCATAGTTCCACGCCGAACCAAGATCACCGCGGACACCCGCCACGAAACGATAGCTGGTGTGCTGCAGATCGTCGCGCCGCGGACCGCCTTCAACGTTACGACGCAGGATCTGGAGGAAACCGCGGTTGTAGGAAGCGCCGCTGATCGGATCGATGAACACCGCTGCCGGATCACCGGCGACGACCGAACCGTCCGCGTTGGTCAGCAGGTTGCCCGGTGCGCAGACGACAGCCGACTGCGCTGCCGAAAGCAGCGGGTTGCCGCAGTTGATCGAGAAGGTGTTGCCGAAGTTGCCCGACGGCGCGATCTGCGCAACCGTGCGATCGTCCATGAACATGAACTCGGCGTACGGCTTGATCGCATCCGAGATTTCATAGTTCGCGAAGAAACCAGCGGTGTAGCGCTCGTCCGGACGCTGGAAGTAGTTGGTCGGTGCGAAGTTGAACGGCGTCGAACCCGGGATGAACGTGCCACCCGGCCCAAGCTGAAGCGTTGCGTCGTTGGTGAAGAACGTGCCGTTCGCCGAGGTCGCCGAACCACCGCAATTGTACTTGCCCAGCCCTGCAGCACGCTGCGCCGCCGTCGACGGGCCAAGTGCGCAAGCCGAATAGTCGCGGCGATCCTGCGTTACCGCGTTGATGTTGCGATAGCCGGCGTAAGCGGTGATGTGGCCGCGGCCATCATCGAAGCTGGTGCCGAACGCGATGGTCGCGTCGATCGTGCCACCGTCGGCAACCTGGCCGTCCGGCGCGCCGAAACCGCGTGCATTGAGCGCGCGCTTCACGTCGGAGCCCGCGCGGTTGTCGTGGTTGTAGAACGAATACTGGCCGTCGATCCGGAAACCTTCGAAATCGGTGTCCATCACGAAGTTGACGACGCCGGTCACAGCGTCCGCACCGTACACCGACGAAGCACCGCCGGTCAGCACGTCGACGCGCTTCACCAGCGCACCCGGAATCGTGTTGATGTCGGCGGCCGACGAGGTCGGGTCGCCCGGCATCAGGCGGCGGCCGTTGACCAGGACGAGGTTACGCTCCGATCCGAGGCCGCGCAGGTTGATCGTCGCGGTTCCGCTCGAGGCGTTGGAATAGCCCGAGTTCTGGCTGGCGAACGCCTGCGGCAGCGAGTTGATCAGATCTTCGACGCGAGTCGTGCCGGTCTGGCGGATTTCGGCCGGGCTCAGCACCGTGATCGGGCTGGCGCTGTCCAGATTCGGCGCGCGCAGGCGCGAACCGGTGATGACGATGTCCGTCGAACCGCCCGAGGTGGCGGGCTCGCCATCGGACGAAGACTGTTCAAGCTGGCCTTCGATCGGGCCAGTGCCCGGCTGTTCGGCCGTCGTTTCAACTTGCGCCATAGCCGGGGTCGACAGAAGTGCGACACCGAAGACGACTGGCGCAACCCCGCGCAGCAGCGCGCTCTTGGTCATGCTAACCACGTTTCTTTCCTTCCCTTTATCTGGCCCGGGCCTCCCTCAGCCCATGTGCCGGCCAGAATAGCCATTGCTTGCAACGCAGCCGCAGCGTTGTAAACCTGAACGCCATGTGACTGGGACGTTCACGGGGGAATGTAGCATATATGCAACAGGGACCTTTTAGGGGGACGCAAAATTTCGTCAGTGCGGCTGGCATGGTCGCTATGTTGCTGGCGATGCCGGTCGCCGCCAAGGATCGGCAGGAAGCGCCGCGCAACGCCGCCGTGGCGAAATTGTCCGCCTGCCGCGCGATCACCACCGATGCGGAGCGGCTCGCCTGTTATGACCGCGAGATCGCGGCGTTCGACACGGCAGTGCGCGAGCGCAAGGTGGCCGTCATCGACCAGGAAGACATCCGCAGGACACGACGCACCTTGTTCGGCATCGCTTTGCCCGCGGTGAAGTTGTTCGGCGACGCGGACGAGAGCGACGCGGAGGTCAAGGAAGTCACCGCGGTCATCAAGTCGACCAGCCAGGGCGAAGGCGGACGGATCGTCTTCACGCTGGAGGATGGCGCCGTCTGGGCGCAGACCGATGATTATCCAGTGTTCTACAACGTGAAGCCAGGTCACAAGGTGACGCTGAAGCGCGCGTCGTTCGGCAGCTATTTCGCCGACTTCGAGAAGACCGTCACGGTGCGTGCCAAGCGGCTGCGCTGATCAGGGCAGGAGCGCCGAGACCGGCGCTCCCGTTTTGTTGCTACCCGCCGGCAAGCGCCGGCAGGACGGTGGCGCGGATCGCCTGTTCGATGCGGCTGGCGTAATAGTCGAAGCCAATTTCAGGCGGGTGGATGTCGTCCGCGGCGATGTAGAGTCCTGCGTTGATCGTGCCGGGCGGTGCGCCGGCTCCATTGTTCCAGCCGCCGAGCACCCATGGCGCCTTGGCGCCGCAGATCGGAACAAAGAAGGCGAGCGGGTCGCCCGCTTGCGCCACCGCTGCGGCGATCGCGGCTTCGGTGGGCGCCGCACCCGGCAGGTTGATCGAGGGGACGCCGACCACCACGATCGGCGCAGCCGTGCCGGCGCGGATCGCCTGCAGCGTTGCCAGCGCCGCTGCCTGCACCGCCGCGGGCGAATAGCCGACGTCGTTGCTTGAGCCCATCAGCATGATCACGTCGGGTTCCAGGGCCAGCGCCTGGGGCACGCGCTGGCCGAATGTTGAGAAAGTTGAGGCACTGGCGTTGCAATAGCCGGTGCCGCCGACCGACAGGTTCCACGCATCACGCCAGCCGAGCCGCTTCGCCAGCAATTGCGCGATCGATCCGCCGGCGAGCCACGGACCGTAGCTCGATCCGGCATTGTAGCTGTCGCCGATCACCACCATGCGCGGCTCGCCGGCACCGGCGGCGCTCACCGTCGCCGCCGTGCTGGTCTGCGCGCAACCGAACAGCGAGGCGCTCTTGCCGGTTTCGAGTTCATAGTAGCGCTGGCGGCGGCCGGAGCTTTCGGTCCAGTCGATCACCAGCCATTCGTCTTGCCCCGCCACCACATGGCTTCCGGGCGTGAGATAGCGGCCATCGACGATGATCCGGACCTGCCCCGAATTGGCGGGGAGGAACAGCACCAGCTTGTCGGCATCACAGGCGAAGGCGACCGAGGCGCCGGCACACATCGGAACGCCCGGCTTCGCCTCGAAGCCGGTGAGTGACCAGAAGCTGGTGCGCAGCGGCGATGGATGCGCGCCGCGCACGCTATAGGCGCCGGGGAAACTGGCCGGAACCCAGTTCGCGCCCAGCGCCGGGTTGGTCGTCGCCACCGAGACGAGCGGGGCGCCATCGCCGGGATCGGCCGCGCGCGCGCCGCCGAGACAGGTCCAGTAGAGCGCGCTGGCGCCGTCCGGCACATATTGGCCACTGGCGGTGGTTGTCGGGCCGCTGCCGCTGGCGGGCGAGGTGCCGGCGATGCCGCACATGTACCAGCTGCCGTTGTTGGCGACCACTTGCCCGGGCGCATAGCTGGTGTCTGCGGAATAAGCAGGCGGCGCCAGCCAGGGTGGCAGCACCACCGGATTGCGCCCCCACGCAGCATCCGCCGCGCGCAGCAGTCGGGCGTGGCGGTTTGCCGCATTGGCCGCTGCCCGTGCTTGCGTGGCGATGCCGCGCGCCACCATGTCGCGCGCGCTCATTGTGCCACCCGATAGGTGAGCGTGCCGCCGAGCAGCGTCGCGGAAAGATGATAAGTCGCGCCAGCCTCGCTCTCGTCCGCCACGGCTTCATTGGCGTTGGCGGTGAAGCGTGCCCAAGGTGCGCCCCCCGCGGTGAGCGGGACGGCCGTCGCGCCGCCATCGGTGGAGCGCAGCAGCTCCACCGTGCCGCTCCAGTCGCCCGAGAGCGTGACCCAGATCGGGCGATCGAGTTCGGGCACGAACGGCCCGGCCATGCCGCTCGCCGTTAGAGATCCGGCGAGCGGCGGCGCTGCTGCCGGTTGGCGGGCGGCGCGCACAGGCAGCGGGTTGCCCGCATGGACTGCCGTGGCGGGGCCATCGACCGCCCCGAAGGCAATCGCATATTGCGGCACGAAGCCCGCCGGTACCTCAACATCAGCCACCATCAATTCCTCCATGTTGTTCATGGTTCGTTCTACATGGCCGGTGGGCGTGTAGGACAGGAGGTTCAGCCGATCGCCTGCTCGATCACGGTGCGCAGGCTGTCGGCGGCGCGTTCAATGTCGAAGCGCGTGGTGAAGGAGGCGCGGGCGCGGCGGCCCATGGCGGCCTGCTCAGCCGAGGGAAGCGCAAGAAAGCGGCTGAGCAGTTCGGTGGTGCCGGCGCATGTATCGGGCGCGACCAGCCCGGCGCGATCGGCAAGCAGCTCGCGCCAGATCCCCACCTGATCGCTGACCAGCACGGGCGTGCCGGCGGCCAGCGCCTCGACCACGGCAATGCCGAAATTCTCCTGGTGCGAGGGAAGCACGAAGGCCTGGGCCGCGCGCAACGCACCGGCCTTGGGCGCACCGCTCAACATGCCGGGAAGGTGGACACGCGATCCGACTCCGAGCCGCGCAGCGGCGGCCCGCAGCGTTGCCGCCATACCGATCTGGTCAGGCCCCGCGATCACCAGATCGATCCCGGGGTGACGCGCCGCAATTGTACCGAAGGCGGCGAGCAGGAGGTTGCAGCCCTTTTTGGGGTGGAGACGGCCGAGGAACAGCAGAAAGGGGCGCTCGCCGAGCTCTGGCAGCAGCGTGCGGAACGCCGCCACTTGCAGTGCCGCGTCGCCGCCAATGTCCGCCGCGCCATAATTTACCACCGTGCCGCGCAGGCGATATGGCCAGAACGCACCCTCGGCACGGCGTTGCTCCTCCTCGCTGGTGAACAGCACCGCGCGGGCGCCGGCGAGCAGCGGTCCTTCCGCCAACCACCAGCTTGCCTGCTTGACGAGGTGCTTGAACGGCGCGGTGCGACGGAACCAGGGATCGAGCATGCCGTGGGGAAAGACGAGGTAAGGCGTCCGCCCGCCGATCAGCGCCTGCCCTGCCCCGCGCGCGGCGTAGCGCCACAGGCCCGAGACGATCACCGCGTCGTAATCGGCCGCGTGCGCCCGCAGCCACGGGATCATCGCTGCGCTGTAGCGATACCGCTGGCGGAGCGCTCGCCCACGCGGCGGCCCAAGCGCGAAGATACGACCGGGGTAATCGGCGAGATGTGGCTCGTTAGGAGGATCGAGCGTCAGCATGTCCTGTCGGTGCCCCTGCCCTGCCCAGATCTCACCAACCCGGCGCGCCCCCTCGATCGGGCCGCCGGTGCGCGGATCGGCGCTGGTGATGATGCGCAGAACCCGCGTCATGCGCGTGTCGCCAGCGGCAATCCGCTGAGCGCGGCGAGGCGCGCCAGCCGTTCCTTGTGTGAGGCGCAGGCGGCGAGCGCCGGCTCCCATTCCGCCACCTTGGCGGCGACAAGGAAGCGATACCAGAAGCCTTGCAACAGATGGTAGATCAGGCCCGGCCGGCCATCGAGGAAGCCGAGCTGGACGATGTAGCGGAACAGGAAATAGCCCGCGGGCCCCGCCCATAGCGGCAACCGATCATAGATCCGCGTCTTGAGCCAGCGCTTGCGCCGCGCCTGAGCCGTGAGCGGTGGGGTGGCGGCGGCGAACAGGTGGTGGCGGGCGGCGAGCACCTCCACCGCCTCGCGGCTGGCATAGCCATTGTGCTTGGCGGTGAAGAAGGTGAGATCGCCGAGATTGGCGTCCGCGAAGCCACCGGCGAGGGTGACCGTGCGGCCGTGATCCACAACGACATGCTCATCCATCCAGCGCGGCTCCACACGCGCCATGCCGGTGCGCCAGATGCGTAGCAGGCGGAGAGGATAACGGCCGCCGTAGCGGATCCAGCGACCCATGAAGATGTGCTTGCGATCGAGCGTGACGCCGGTGATGTCGGGGGCGAGCGCGGGGAGGTCTCGCACGATCGCAGCGGCGAGATCGGGTTCGATCAGTTCGTCGGCATCGAGCCGCATCGTCCAGCCGGTGTCGATCGCACCATGATCGAGCGCCCATTGCAGTTGCGCGGCATGGCTGGTGAACGGATGCTGGAGCACGCAAGCGCCGGCGGCGCGGGCGAGCGCCACGGTATCGTCGCTGGAGAAGCTGTCGACCACCAGCACGTGGCGCGCGACCCCGCTGACGCTGCCAATGGCGCGGCGGATGTGGTGCGCCTCATTATGGGTGAGGATGACGACGGTGAGGTCGATCATGCCGCGGGCTCGAAGCGGATGTTCCGATGGCGCAGCGGCGTTGCCGGATTGCCGCGGTACACCGTCCAGGGTGCGAGATCGCGCATCGCACAGCCGCGCGCGCCGAGCACCGCCCCCTCCCCCACCGTCACGCCCGGCCCGACGAACGCCTCCGCCGCAATCCAAGCGCGCGCGCCGATCGCGATCGGGCGAGCGACGAGCTGGAATCCGGGATCCTCGATGTCGTGCGTGCCGGCGCACAGATGCGCACGCTGCGAGATCACGGCGTAAGCGCCGATCGTTGTTGGGGCCATGGAATAGACGATCGCGCCGGGGCCGATTGCGGCATGATCGGCGATCGACAGATTTGCCGGCGACCAGATGCGGGCGCTGGCATAGACATTCGCCGTGGGGGCAACCTGCGCGCCGAACAGGCGGAGCAATAAGCGGCGCCAACCGCGCAGCGGCGGCGGCGTCCAGCGCGCGAGCAGCAGCCAGGTGATGCTCCAGGCCAATCGATACAGACGATTGCGGCGCGTGAAGCTTGGCCCTCCTTGCCACGCGCGCGCGGCATGGCCGTCAAGCAGCAATGTCATTGTGCGACGGCACCCCCCGATGTCCCCGGCGCGGACGCTAGGTCTTGGTTAACGCAGATGCAATGCGCAGCATCGACCGGCCGGCGCCGCGGCGATACGGTTGCGGCGGGAACACGGTTGCGGGGAAGCGGGGGACGGATCGTCGATGCGGGCGTTGGGCTGGCTGTATCTGCTTGCGATCGCTGGTCTGGCGGCCGCGCAGATCCAACTGGGCGCGAGCCCGTGGCTGCTCGCCGTTCTGGTGCTGATCGCGCTGACCGTGGCGTTACCCTTGGCCAGTGATGCGTGGCGCGTGTCGGACGGGCTCTACGCCATCATGACGGTGTATTTCGGCAGCGGCAGCCTGCTGATAAAGACCGCGGCGGGGCAGCCGGTGCAATCGAACCTGCACGTGCCCGACCTGTCGGCGGGGTATCTGCTCGCCGGCTTCGCCTCGATCACGATCGGCTATGGCTTGAGCCAGAAAGTGCGCTGGCCGCTGCGCTTTGCCGAGCAGTTGCGTACGGTAACCGACGATGGCGCGAACCTTCAGCGATTCGCGCTTCCTGTGTTCGCGCTCGGGGCGCTGTTCCTGTTCTTGCAGACGCAGTTTCGCGGCAATGCGGTGAACGGCGGGTTTGAGGCCGGGTTCGGCGGATTTGGCGCTTTCTATCCGCTGCTGCCGCTCGGTGCGGCGATGCAGGCGGCGTTGGTGGCGCGGGCGTATCGCGGGCGCTGGCGGCATGGGGTGGTGCTGGCGATGATGGGGCTCGTTATCCTGGCGCTGTCGCTGGCGGATAATACCAAGCGCACCTTGTTCGATTTCATGTTTGTGGTGGCGCTGGCCTTTGTCGCGCTGGGCGGGCGGGGGCGCTGGGTGTGGATCGTGCCGGGCGCGGTCGGCGCGGCGCTGGCATTGGTGCTGCTGGTGCCGGCGATCCAGATCGTGCGGACGCAGGCGGATGTGCGCGGCCCGGCGCGGATCGGCGCGACGTGGCAGGTGCTCTATGCGCATGGCTTCGACCCCGCCCGCCTCGCCCGCACGGGTGAGCGCGTGGCGACGGGGTATCAGCGTGCGTGGCGTGGCAGCTATGTCTATCCGCTGACCTGGAACGTCGAGCGGTTCACCATGATCCTGCCGATCGATCAGGTCGCGCGGGCGCTCGATACGCGCGGCACCATGGGAGGGGCGGACCTGTGGCGCGATCCGGCGGAGACGTTGCTGCCCGGATTCCTGATCCGCAAGACGCTGGTCACGGCGCCGGATCGGATCGCCTGGCATTATGGCTTTCGCGCCAAAGGATCGATCGCGCGGCCGGTGGTGGGGCTGGTGGCGAGCAGTTTGGCGGCGTTCGGGCTTATTGGCGTGCTGCTGTTGCCGGCGCTGGTGGTGGCGATGACCTTTGTCGCGCTCGATCTGGTCGGGGGGCGGCTGGCGGGGAATGCCTGGGCGGTGTTTCTGCTGGCGACCACCGCCTTTCTGGCGGAGCGTGAGGTCAGCACGACGTTGTCGTTCTTCTGCCGCAGCTTCCCGTTCATCCTGCTCACCGGAGGCGTGCTGTTACTGCTCCGACGGCGAGGGCGCGGCGAGCAGCGCGCGTAGATTGGCGACGAAGGCGGCGTTGGAATATTGGCGCTCCACCTTGGCGCGGCCGGTGGCGCCCATGCGCGCGGCTAGCTCTGGGTCGTCGAGCAGCTCCCGCAATCGGGCGGCGAGCGCTTGTATGTCGGTGGGGTCGACGGTGAAGCCGTCCACGCCATCGGCGATCACCTCGCCAGCCCCACCGTGGCGAGAGCCGATCACGGGAAGGCCGCGCGCCCAGGCCTCGAGATAGACGATCCCGAAGCCTTCCTTCGAGGAGGGAAGCGCGAACACGGCGGCGTCGGCATAGGCGCGCGCCAGCGTCCCTGCGTCCACCGCGCCGGGGAGCGCAACGCGGTCCGCGATCCTAAGCGTCGCGGCAAGGGCGCGCAGTTCGTCGCGCAGGGGCCCGTCTCCGATGACCACGAGCCGGGCGGCGGGCACCAGCGGCAGCGCGCGGATCAGCTTGTCGAGGTGCTTTTCGCGTTCACCGGCGCCGAGCCGCGCCACAGCGAGGATGGTGCGGCCGCTGGGTGGCGGCGGTTGGGGTGGAAGATCGACAGCGTTGGGGAAGAGCGAGAAGCGGTCGTCGTCGAGGCCGAAGGCAGTTGCCATGCGTGCCTGGGAAAAGCGGCTAACGATGGCGACGCGATCGATGGTGCGGCGCAGGAGTGACGGCTCCCAGCGGCGAACCGATCGATAGGTCGGATCACCCCACACTTCGATCCCGTGTGCGAACAGGATGCGACGGCCGCGCGGGCGAAGCAATCGGTGGAGAAGCGCCAGCGGGAGGAGGTTGATGTGGCCGATCAGCAGTACGTCCGCCGAGCGGAGCGCAGTCAGCATTCGCCGCGTGAAGCCGCGGTGCCCGTCGTCCGCGAGCATCGCAACCGTGAATGCCCCCCCGAGTTCGGCAAGCGCGGCGGTGACGCGGCGATTGAAGCCCTGAATGCCCCCATGCCCCGACGCCGACAGGCCGACGAACAGGACGCGCGCGCTTCCTTCAGCCATCACGACGGCGCCATGCCCGAAAGCACAAGGGGATCATCGCGACATGCGCGCCGAGCAGCGCCAGCGCGACGCCGCTGAGGCCGAAGCGCTGGGAGAGCGGGTAGCACCCCGCGAGCGCAACTATCGCGAGAGCAGCGAAGGCAAGCGTTACGCCGCGGTGGCGGTTTACCGCGGCGACGGGGGTGAACAGCGCGGACCACAGCATCTCCGCGGTTACGCCGGCCACTAACAGGAGGAAGAAGGGCTGTGCGACCTGCACCGCACCGTGCGTCAGGAGCGGAAGAACAATCGGCGCGACCGCCAGCACCGCGAGCACATAGGCGAGCGTCGCCGCGAGCGTGACTCCGGCTTGCATCCGGAACAACCGCTCCGCCGCCCGCCGATCGCCCGCACCGGCGAGCGCGGAGAATTCGCTGACGACGCTGTTGTTGATCATGTTCACCGCCGCCGCGCCGAGCCGCGCCACCGTGCGCGAGGTGGCGAACGCGACCGTCGCCGCCGGGCCGAGCAGCGCGCCGATGACCAGCACCGGGCCCTGGACCAGCAAGGCCTGGCCCGCCGGCAGCGCGGTATAGGCCAGCGCGGGGCGCCATAGCCCCGCAAGCGTTGCGCGGCTCGCCTGTGTCCAGCCGAGCCGCAGCCATGCCGATCGCGCGCGCAACCAGCGATAGCTGGCAACGAGGAACAGGAGCCGCGCGGCCACCATCGCCGCCGCCGCCGCGACCATGCCGCCGCCCGCGAGCGCCGCCAGCGCGATTGCGACACCCTCGCCAAGTCGCGCCGTTGCCGCCCAGCCAGCTTCGCTGGCGGGGCGGTTCTCCGATCGGATGCCGGCGCAGACGAGCAGAAAGAATTGGTTCAGCAGGACATTGAGCGCCATCAGCAGCAGCGCCGCGCGCGTGGATGCCTGGGGTATGACCGGCAGATCCAGCGCCAGGATCAGAACGGCGCTGGCGGCCAGAAGCAGGGGCAAGGCGGCGCTCAGCACGGCGAAGACGCTGTGGAAGACTCGCACGGCCTCATCGCGGCGACCGGCGGCGACCGCAATCACCATCGCGTTCTTGGCGACAAAGGTGAAACCCAGATCGCTGAACGTCAGGTAGAAAGGAATGGCGGACAGCACCAGCCACGCACCGTACACTTGCGTGCCCCAGGCGTGGAGCAGGAGGGGGACGAGTGCGACCTGAACCGCGACGGTCACGACCTGGCCATAGGCGTGCGCCGACAGCGTTCGGCCGAGCCGCAATGCCGTGCCGCGATCAATCGTCCGGATCACCTGTCACCCCGCACGACAACGCCCCCACTTGTCGCAACCGGTGAGTGCGATCGATCGCGCTCGTGAGCAAGCGCGAAGTGATCCCGCGTCCGTGCGAATCGACAGTAGCAGGGTGGTCAGGCCGGCGCTGCGAACGGTGGGTTCACCCCAGCCGTTGCAGCCAATCCACCAACAGCCGATTGACCTCTCCCGGCCGCTCCTGCTGCGTCCAATGACCGCAGCCGTCGAGAAGGTGGCCTTCGACGTTCGGGACATGCGGGCGCATCAACGCGATTGGGTCTGATACCGCGCCGAACAGCGTCGTGGCCGGATCCTTGGTGCCGCCGATGAACAGCGCGGGTTGTTCGATGCGCCGATCCTTGAACAATTGCAGCCATTCAAAGTCGCGCTCGTGATTGCGATAGCGGCTGATCGGGCCGAAGAACCCTGACGCTTCGAACTCGGCGACGTAATAATCGAGGTCTTCAGACGTCAGCCAGGCGGGAAATGGATCGGGATCGACCATCTGGTCCAGCAATGTCGCGCCGGCGGGCTTGTTCGGCCAGGTGCCGTCGGGCGCATCGCCCGAGATGGCATAATAGAATTTGCGCAGGAAGTCGCGAACGTCGCCTTCGGCCTCGGCCTCCGCTGGGCCAACCTTCTGGAACCACTCCTGGTAGAAGAAGCGGCCCTTGTTGGTGAAGGCCTGGCGGAACACCTCGGTGAACGGGCGGTTCGGCACGCCGGCATAGGGCACCGACAGCGCCGCTACCGCCTTGAACCGCTCGGGCCGCGTGAGCGCCGAGTTCCACACCTGCGGCGCCCCCCAGTCATGACCGACGAGGATCGCCGGTGTCTCCGGCTGGAGCGCCTCAGCCACCCCCGTGATATCCGCGACGAGCTGCTCCATGGCATAATCCTCGACGCGCGCCGGCTTGTCCGATCCGCCATAGCCCCGCACGTCGATCGCGGCGGCGGTGAAGCCGGCTGCAGCGACTGGCCCGAGCTGATGTCGCCACGAATACCAGCTTTCGGGAAACCCATGGACCATCAGCACGAGCGGGCCCGTTCCTTCCACGGCCGTACGGATCCGCACCGGCCCGGTGTCGATCATCCGGAAATCGGGCATCGCATCTCTCCCTGACATTTTGTTGCTATGGTGGTGCAAAGCATGACGAGCTGATGACGGCGCGGCTAGATGACGATCATGTCAGGTCGCTTTCTCCTCTCCAGCCTCGCCGCGGCGCTCGCCGCCAGCCCCGCGGTTGCGCAAACCTCTCACGATGAGGGCGTGTGGATCAACGGCACGGTGATGGGAAAGGTCGACGGGCCCATCGTCTTTTTCGCCGAGGTGCAGCCGCGGATCACCGAAGGCGTGTCGCGAATGACGCAGCTGCTGTTGCGGCCCGCGGTGGGCTATGCGGTGTCGAAGGATCTCACCGTCTATCAGGGCTATGCTCGGGTGATCGATCCGATCGAAGGCGGCGCGGACTTGCACGAGGATCGGCTATTCCAGCAAGTGACGTGGAACGTCGGCACGATCGGCAAGCTGGAGGTGCAATCGCGGACGCGGTTCGAGCAGCGCTGGCGATCGGATGGCCCGGGCGTGTCGCTGCGGGCGCGGCAGATGATGCGGGCCGAATATCCGCTGGCACCGGGCACCCGGCGAGTCGCGGCAGTGAGCTCGGTGGAAGGATTCGTCGGGTTGAAATCGGCGCGGTGGGGCGGGGTCGAGGGGTTCGACCAGCTGCGCACGTTCGTGGGGCTGGAGATCCCGCTGCCAGGGGCGTCGACCATCGAGGCGGGATATTTGAACCAGACGCGTGACGCGGCGGGGCGGCGGGTGAACATGACGCATGTGGCGTCAGTGAGCGTGTTCATCCGGTTGTAGGTCGGGGAGGCTGGCCGGCTGGCGGACTGAACCGGCTTGAGTGCGAGCTTCGTTCGGGTCGCTAGCCGTCTTACGGACACTTGATCTGCCGCGGGCCGGGGCCTTTCGTCGATCGCGCCGGTCTCACGAACGCTGCGTCACCAAGGCCCTGTGCCGGGGTCCACTGTTCCGCGAACGCCAGAGCTTGAGGTGTGCGGCCCGGTGGATGCCGGGACAAGGCCCGGCATGACTGCGGTGCTGACGGATACGTTCCAGCACTAGCGACGATGATCTCTTAGTCCCATCCCCCACAAACGAAAACGCCCCGCGAGTTTCCTCGCGGGGCGCTTCTGTCACCGGAACCGGGCGATCAATGGTGCTTGTCGTCCCCGATCACCGGCAGCGTCTCGAACTGGTGGAACGGCGGCGGCGAGGACAGGGTCCACTCCAGCGTCGTCGCACCTTCACCCCAGGGATTGTCGGGGGCCTTCTTACCCGCCATCAGCGACCAGATCACGTTAACGAAGAAGATCAACATGCCGGCCGCCATGATCTCGTAGCCGAGCGTCGCGACGCCATTCCAATGCGCGTAGGCATCCGGATAATCCGGGTAGCGCCGCGGCATGCCCTGAAGTCCAAGGAAGTGCATCGGGAAGAACAGGATGTTCACGCCGATGAAGAACACCCAGAAGTGCAATTGGCCCAGAAGCTCGTTGTACATCCTGCCCGACATTTTCGGGAACCAGTAATAGAAGCCGGCGAACAGCGCGAACACGGCACCCAGCGACAGCACATAGTGGAAGTGCGCCACCACATAATAGGTGTCGTGCATGTAATCATCGACGCCGCCGTTGGCGAGCACCACGCCCGTCACGCCGCCCACGGTGAACATGAAGATGAAGCCGATCGCCCAGACCATCGGCGTCTTGAAGGTGAGCGAGCCCCCCCACATCGTTGCGATCCAGGAGAAGATCTTGATGCCGGTCGGCACCGCGATCACCATCGTTGCCGCCGTGAAGTACATCTTGACGTTCACCGACAGGCCGACCGCGAACATGTGGTGCGCCCACACGACGAAGCCGACGACGCCGATCGCCACCATTGCATAGGCCATGCCGAGATAGCCGAACACCGGCTTGCGGCTGAACGTCGCGATGATGTGGCTGATGATGCCGAAGCCCGGCAGGATCATGATGTACACTTCGGGGTGACCGAAGAACCAGAACAGATGCTGGTAGAGCAACGGATCGCCGCCGCCGGCCGGATCGAAGAAGGTGGTGCCGAAGTTACGATCGGTCAGCAGCATGGTGATCGCCGCGGCGAGCACCGGCAGCGCCAACAGAAGCAGGAAAGCGGTGACCAGCACCGACCAGGCGAACAGCGGCATCTTGTGCAGCGTCATGCCCGGCGCGCGCATGTTGAAGATGGTGGTGATGAAGTTGATCGCACCCAGGATCGACGACGCACCCGACAAGTGGAGCGACAGGATCGCCATGTCGACCGAAGGTCCTGGCTCGCCATAAGTGGAGAGCGGTGCATAGACCGTCCAGCCAGTGCCCGCCCCCGCGCCGAAGAACGGCGAGGCGAGGAGCAGCATGAACGATGGGACCAGCAGCCAGAAGCTGATGTTGTTCATACGTGGGAAGGCCATGTCCGGCGCGCCGATCATCAGCGGCACGAACCAGTTGCCGAAGCCGCCGATCATCGCCGGCATGACCATGAAGAACACCATGATCAGACCGTGCGCGGTGATCAGCACGTTCCACAGGTGCAGCGCCTCGTCGAACGTGCCCTGCCCGTGCAGCATCGCCAGCCAGGTCGGCAGATACTGGATGCCCGGATCGCGCAATTCAACGCGCATCAGGCCCGAGATCGCCCCGCCGATGATCCCCGCGCAAATCGCGAAGATCAAATACAGCGTGCCGATGTCCTTGTGGTTCGTCGACATGAACCAGCGCTGGAAGAACGCCGGCTTGTGATCCGCATCATGGTGATGCGCGTGGTCGTCATGCGCCTGGAAGGCGGACGGGTGAAGTGCGGTATCGGTCATGATCTTTAGCGTCCCGTGTCGCCGGTGCCGCCCGGATTACCGGTGGCGCCCTGCGGCGAAGTGGCGGGCTCGGCCGTGACGTTCTGCGTCGGGCCGGTCATATTATCGGCGGTGCCGGCATCCTCCAGCGCACCGGCGGAATTGTCGGCACCGGGCTGCGGGATCTCGGCCGAGGATGCCTGACCGGCAGCCGGCATCGACCCGCCCTTGCTGCGGACCCAGGCCGCGAATTGCGCCGGCGGCACGGCCTCAACCGCGATCGGCATGTACGCGTGGCGCGCGCCGCACAGTTCCGAACATTGGCCAAAATAGACGCCGGGCTTCTCGATGGTGAAGCTCGTCTCGTTGAGGCGGCCCGGCACCGCGTCCAGCTTGATCCAGAAGGCGGGCATTGCCCAGCTGTGGATCACGTCGTTGGCGGTGGTGATGAGGCGGATCGGCACGCCGACCGGCAGAACGATTCGGTTATCGGTGGCAAGGAGACGCGGACCATCGGCATCGGTGCGGAAGCGCTGGCCCGGCTCGACCTCGTTCTGCTCCTTCAGCATGTTGGCGGTGATCTCAATCCCGCCATGATCCGGATATTGGTAGCTCCAATACCATTGGTTGCCGATCGCCTTCAGCGTCACCGCGCCCGAGGGCGCCGGCTTGAACTGTGCGGACAACAGCCCGATCGAGGGCACCGCAATCGCGACCAGGATCAGCACGGGCGCGAGCGTCCACACCACTTCGATAGCGGTATTGTGGCTGGTCTTCGACGGGATCGGGTTGCGCGCCTGCCGGTAGCGAATCGCCACCCACACCAGCAACACCAACACCAGCACGCAGATCGCCACGATCAGCGGCAGCAGGATGTTGTTGTGGAAATCCATGGCGCGCTGACCATTTTCGGTCACCTGCGGCTGGATCGACATCAAGCGATCGGTCGGGCGGCCGACCAGCGGATTGCCCGCCACCGTCGGTGCGCCGTCGGCGGCGATTGCCGGCGCGGCTGGTGCGGCATCAGGTGCCTGCTCCGCCACTGCGGCAGAATTGCCGATTGTCGCTTCGGCGGGTGCGCTTGCGGCATTGCCTGCCGTTGCTGCGGCCTCCCCCGGTGCTGCCGGCTGGGCGACGGCGGGCGAAAGCCCGGCCAGCGCGAGCCCAGCGGCCAGCATCCATCCCTTGAATGCGCTTCTCATCCGTACGGTAACCTTGCCTCTCCGTGCGTGAATCCGTGCAACCCCCTGCGCGGACCCCTTGGACATTGCAGCCTATACGGAGGGGTTTCGCGCGCCTCAAGCACGCATGTCGCTTTATTTAAGGCCCTTTGCCCGCCGCTCCGTTGCGCGCGTGGGCCGGCATCCGTATCTCGTGCGGCGATACGAAAGGGCGATGCGTGACGGACGACGAGGTTCTGGCGGAGTTTCGGGCTGCGGATGCGCTTCTGGAAGGTCATTTCATCCTGTCCTCCGGCCTGCGCTCCTCGCGTTACCTCCAGTGCGCGCGTGTGCTGATGGACCCGCGGCGCGGCGCGCGGCTCGCCGAAGCGCTCGCCGAGCGTATCCCTGCCGAACTGCGCAATCGCATCTCCGCGGTGGTCTCGCCGGCGATGGGCGGGGTGATCGCTGGGCACGAGATGGCGCGCGCGCTGGGCGTCGAGGCGATGTTCGTCGAGCGGCCGACCGGCGCGTTCGAGCTGCGGCGTGGCTTCCGGCTCGAGCAAGGGCAGGAGGTGCTGATGATGGAGGACGTCGTCACCACCGGATTGTCGTCGCGCGAGGCGATCAAGGCGATCGAGGCAGCCGGCGGGCGCGTGATCGCCGGCGCGGCGCTGGTCGACCGGTCAAACGGGGCAGCGGATATCGGCGTGCCCTTCTTTCCGCTGATCCGGCTCGACGTGCCGACTTATGAGGCAGATGCGCTGCCGCCCGAACTGGCCGCGATCCCGGCGATCAAGCCGGGCAGCCGGGCGGCGGCGTGACGCTTCCGCTCCGCCTCGGCGTCAACATCGACCATGTCGCCACCGTGCGCAACGCGCGTGGCGGCGCCTATCCCGATCCGGTGCGCGCGGCACAGCTTGCCGCGGAGGCGGGGGCGGACGGGATTACGGCGCATCTGCGCGAGGACCGGCGGCACATAACTGATGGCGATATCGAGCGGCTGGTCGAGACATTGACCATCCCGCTCAACCTGGAGATGGCGGCAACCGAGGAGATGCTGGAGATCGCGCTTCGGCATCGTCCGCATGCGGTATGTATCGTGCCCGAGAAGCGCGAGGAGCGTACTACCGAGGGCGGGATTGACGCCGCCGGGTTGCACAACCGGTTGGCGCCGATGGTGGCGGCGCTCAACGCGGCGGGGTCACGCGTGTCGCTGTTTATCGAGCCGGATGCGCGGCAGATCGACGCGGCGCTGCGGCTCGGCGCGCCGGTGGTGGAACTGCATACCGGGCTGTATTGCGAACTCGACGGGGCGGCGCGAGCTGAGGAGCTGCGGCGGCTGGCCGATGCCGCGGCGCTGGCGGCGAAGAACGGGATCGAGGTCCATGCCGGCCATGGACTGACCTATGACAATGTCGCGCCGATCGCGGCGATTCCCCAGGTGGTTGAGCTCAACATCGGGCATTTCCTGATCGGCGAAGCAATCTTCGTCGGGCTGGGCGAAAGCATCCGGCAGATGCGCGATGCCATGGACGTGGCGCGGTGAGGGGCATCTTCACAAGCCGAGCGTTGCGGGGAAGCGCCCCTCCACCCCGGCCTTTGGGCGCGGTCCCCCTCCCCATTCCGGGGCGGATATTGTGATCGTCGGCCTGGGCTCCGACCTGTGCAACATCGAGCGGATCGCGAACTCGCTCCAGCGATTCGGCGAGCGGTTCGAGAATCGCGTGTTCACCGATGTGGAGCGTGCCAAGGCCCAGAAGCGGCCGTTCACCGTGGCGGGCACCTATGCCAAGCGCTTCGCCGCCAAGGAGGCGTTCTCCAAGGCGGTGGGCACGGGCTTCAGCCGTGGCGTGTTCATGAAGGACATCGGCGTCGTCAACGCACCGTCGGGTGCACCGACGCTGGCGCTGACCGGCGGCGCCAAGGCGCGGCTTGACGCCATGATCCCGCCCGGCCACCGCGCCGCCATTCATCTGACCCTGACCGACGATCATCCCTGGGCGCAGGCCTTCGTGATCATCGAGGCCGTCCCCGACAAGTGAACCAACCGCACGTGAATGATCTGGCCGACCAGCTGCCGATGTCGGGCGAACCGCCGGCCGAGAGCAAAGCGACGCGGACGCGCACCGGTTTCGATTGGTGGGGCGAGGCGAAGGGGTTGTTCTGGCTGATCCTGGCGGTGCTCGGCTTTCACAGCTTTCTGGCCAAACCATTCTATATTCCCAGTGAATCGATGCTGCCGGGACTGGAGGTGGGCGATCGGCTGGTGGTGTCGAAATTCGCTTATGGCTGGTCGTTCGTGTCGCCAACGATCCCCAATCCGGCGGCGATCTTCGAAGGAGCGGTGCTGCGCCGGCCGGTCGAGAGTTGGTCGTACCAGCTGCCGGCGTGGAAGGGGCGCATCTGGGGATCGGTGCCCGAGCGCGGCGACGTGGTGATCGTCACGCCGCCGGGGCAGACCAGCGATTATATCAAGCGCGTGATCGGCCTGCCCGGTGACACGCTGGAGGTGCGCGGCGGCACGGTGATCCTGAACGGCAAGCCGGTGGCGCGCGGGCCGATCCATTACAAGGACATGCCCGTCGATCCCAATGCAACCTGCGATCCGTGGCAATATCCCGATGCGCGGATCACGCGCGCGGACGGCGCCACCGTCTGCCGCCTGCCGATCGTGACGGAGACGCTGCCTAACGGGCGCCGCTACGACACCGTCGAGCTGGGCGCGAGTGCGGGCGATTATTACGGCCCGATCCGCATTCCGGCCAATCACCTGTTCCTGATGGGCGACAATCGCGATCGTTCCGCCGATAGCCGCTTCGCGCTGGGCGGCAGCGAGAAGGGGCTGGGCGGGCCGGTCCCGTGGGAGAATATCGGCGGGCGCGCCGAGTTCATCACCTTCTCGGTCGACGGGTCGGCAAGGGTGAACCCGCTCACCTGGTTCGGTTCACTGCGTAGCGGCCGCGCGGGCATTTCGCTGCACCCGGAAGAGGTGCGGTGAGCGACGGGCAGGTGAAGGTCGTCGAGGGCGCAAGCCCACACGAGGTCCGAGATCCTGCCACTCGCCGCGAAATCAAGCGCGCCGCCGTGTGGCTCGGCATGGCCTCGGCGATCGCGCTGGTCGTGCTGCTCGTCCAGCCGATCCTGATCATCTTCGCCGGCCTGGTCTTTGCGTCGATGCTCGATGGAGGGGTGCGGCTGCTCGACCGGGTGCTGCCGATCGGGCGCGGCTGGCGGCTGCTGATCGTCTGCCTGCTGACGATCGTCTTTCTGCTCGGCACGTTTTACCTACTCGGCGTGCAGGTGGCGGAGCAAGTGACTCAGCTTCGGGTGACGCTGGAAACGCAGGCGCTTCGGCTGTCCGCCTGGCTGACCCAGCAAGGCTTGATGCCCGGTGTGTCCGACATTCGCGGCATGGCGCAACAGGCGCTGAACTCCGTTGGCCGGCTGACTTCGTGGGTCGGCACGGCGGTGGGCGCCGTCACCACCATGTTCATGATCGTGGTGATCGGGCTGTTCGTGGCGATGGACCCCCGCGTCTATGAGCGCGGGCTGCAATGGATGATCCCGGAAGACAGCCGGGAGGAGTTCGCGATCGTCACCGAGCGGATGGGCCACACATTGCGTCGCCTGCTCGCCGGCCGCCTGCTCGGCATGGCGTTCGAGGGCGTGCTGACCGCTGCGGTGTTGTGGATGCTCGGCGTGCCGATGGCGCTGATCCTGGGGATCATCACCGGCATCCTTGCCTTCATCCCCAATATCGGCGCGTTCATCTCGGGCGTGCTGATGGTCGCGGTGGGCTTTTCCGCCGGAGCGGACACCGGGCTGTACGCGATCATCACCTATGTCGCGGTGCAGACGTTCGACGGATATGTCGTGATCCCCATGGTCGCCAAGCGCACCGTCGATCTCCCGCCGGCGCTGACCCTAGGCGCGCAGATCCTGGCGAGTGCGCTGTTTGGCATCCTGGGCCTGGCGCTCGCCGATCCGTTCACCGCCATGGTCAAGGCGGCGATGGAACGCCGCAGCGAGACGGTGGAAGAGGATCGCGCCGAAGAGGAGGCAAGGGCATGAAGATCGTTCTGCACGATTACTGGCGTTCGTCCGCAGCGTATCGCGTGCGCATCTGCCTGAACCTGAAGGGCGTTGCGTACGAGAGCGCTCCGGTGAATCTGCTCGGCGGCGAGCAGGCAAGCGCGGAAAACCGCGCGATCAATCCGCAAGGATTGGTGCCGACGCTGGTGGTGGACGGCCGCCCGCTGGTGCAGAGCCTGGCGATTATCGACTTTCTCGACGCGACCTTTCCCGATCCGCCGATGGTGTCCAAGGATCCGTTCACGCGTTCAGGGCAACTCGCCCGCGCGCTGGTGATCGCGGCGGACATCCACCCGATCGACAATCTGCGCGTGTTGAAGCGCCTCGAATTGCAGTTCGGCGCGGATCAGGTGGCGCGCGACGATTGGTACCGCCACTGGATCGTCGAGGGGCTGTGGGCGCTCGAGGCGATGGCGGGCGAAGGGCCGTTCCTCGGCGGCGAGTCGCCGGACATCGCGGACCTTTGCTTGGTGCCGCAGCTCTTCAACGCGCGGCGCTTCGACGTGGCGCTGGACGCCTATCCCAAGTTGCGCGCAGCGGAAGCGGCCAGCCTTGCGCTGCCGGCGGTGCAGGCCGCCGCGCCGGATCGTGTCAGGCCGGCATGAGCGAATCGAACAGCGCAAGGTAGCGCGCCGCAGCATCTACGCCCGGCGGCGGGACCGGCGCAGGGCGCGGTGCATCGGCCAGCCAATGGTCCAGCGCAGCGACCAGCGCCGCGGGGTCTTCGCGTGGCACGATCGTGCCCAAAGCGGGGTCAGTGACGATCTCCGCCACCGCCGGCGACGAATCGGTCGAGATCACCGGCGTGCCCACCGACAACGCCTCCCGCAGCACACCGGGAACGCCTTCGAAGTCGGAGGTGAGCCCCAGCACCGCCGCACGCGTCATGGCGCCGAGCGGATCGGCGGCGTGGCCCGGCATCAACACTTCCACGCCCAGCGTCCGCGCTTGCTGCTCCAGGGATCCGCGCGCCTCCCCTTCCCCCAGGATCACCAACGGCACGCGTTGACGAAGCCGCGGCATGGCGGCGACCAGCCGATCCCAGCGCTTTTGGGCCGCCAGCCTTCCCACACCGAGGATGTAGCGCGGTGGCAAGGGCAGCGTGGGCGCGTCGGGGATCGGCCGTGCGGGTGGGTTGGGAATCACCGTGACGTCAGCGAGGGGCAAGCGCATCGCCCGTGCCGTGGCGGTCGCGCTCGCCGGCGTCATTGCGACGACCCGGTCGAGGAAGCGCGGATGCGTGCGCAGCCAGGCGGCATGCGCGGCACCGATCAAACGGCCGTGATCCGGGCGATCGAGCGCGTTGGAGATCTTGCCGACGATTGGCGGGCAGGCGCGCCCGAGCCGCCAGCGCATCCAGGCTGCGACCCCGGTATAATGATTGCCGGGACAGAAGATCACATCCGGCGCGAGCCTTGCGACGTGGCGCGGCAGGGCCAGAAGCGCGCGATAATCGGGCGAGCCAAGCGTCACGACTTCCACACCGGCCGGCAGTTCGCTTGCGAGCGGCCCATCCGGCACGCCGATCACCAGCGTCACCCGCCGCCCCGCCGTCACCCAGTCGCCGGCGAGCCGCAGCAGCGCGCGCTCCACACCCCCGCCGCGCAGCGTCTGGGCGTAACTGAGGATGTGTTCGGCGTGGTTCATCTTGCGTCCTGCCCTCCTACAGCCCAGATTGCCGCCGAAAAGAAACCACAATCCACGGGCATTCGGCCGAACGGCCCGCCGGCAGCCAAGCGGGTCGCGTATGAAGGAAGCCGAGGTCTTGACCGCGAAAGCCACCAGCGTGCCCGGCGGCGTCATCGACGCCGACCTGCCGGATATTGCCGCGCTGCAGCCCACCGAAACGATCCGCCGGCGCTGGCCCTCCATCCTAGGCGGGCTGCTCAGCCTTGCCATGGTGGTGATGCTGGGGCGCGAATTGCTGGACGCAGGCCTGGCCGGGCTGAGCCGCGCGACGCCCGATTCGCCGTGGTTCTATCTTGTCTTTTTCCTGCTCTACATGACCGCGCCGACCGGCGATTTCATCATCTTCCGCCGGTTGTGGGCCATTCCCTGGGCAGGGTTCGTCGCGCTGCACAAGAAGCGGATCGCCAACGACGTAGTGCTCGGCTATTCGGGCGAGGCCTATTTCTATGCCTGGGCGCGCGCACGGGCAAAGCTGGTGGCGGCGCCGTTCGGGGCGGTAAAGGACGTGTCCTTGCTGTCGGCGATCGCCGGCAATACCGCGACGATGCTGTTGTGCGCGCTGGCGCTGCCGGTGGGCTATCAGCTGATGTCGCCGGCGGTACTCAACGCAGTGGCGGGATCGGCGGGGATCACGCTGGCCATCAGCCTGGCACTGATCCTGTTCTCGGCGCGCGTCTTCTCGCTGCCGCGGCGCGAATTGTGGTGGATCTTCTCGATCCATTGCGCGCGCATCGCGGTCAGCTCGATCCTGCTCGGCATGGCGTGGCATTTCGCGATGCCCGACGTGCCCTTGTGGATGTGGCTGTTCCTGTCTGCGGCGCGGCTGCTCGTCTCGCGCCTGCCGCTGGTGCCGAACAAGGATCTGCTGTTCGCCAGCTTCGCCATCCTGCTGATCGGGCAGGATCAGGCGTTGAGCGAGATGATCGCGTTCGTTTCCGCGCTGACGCTGGCGGTCCACGTGCTGCTGATGATTGTTTTCGCCTCGGCGGCGGGCTTCAAGGGGCTGAAGCTGTGGCGCGCCTGATCGCAGCCACAGCCACAGCCGCAACCGCGGTGCTGCTTCCGGCGAGCGCCGGGGCGGCCGTGCTCGGCAGCGATGCGGCGGCGTGCATCAAACGCAACGGGCCGGCGATCGAAGTGGCGGTCACCGGCCTCAAGGATCGCACCGGCAGCCTCAAGCTGGAGCTGTACCCCGCGACGGAGGAAGATTTCCTCAAGGACGATCGCGATCTGATCGCAGAGGGCAAATTCTTCCGCCGCGTGCGCGCCGCCATGCCGGCGCGCGGATCCGTCACCCTGTGCATCAAGGCGCCCGATCCGGGCCGCTATGCGCTGTTCTTCACCCACGATCGCGACGGCAAAAACAAGTTCAACGTCTGGACCGATGGCGCGGGCCTGCCCTCAAACGAGAAGCTCGGCCGCGCCAAACCGCAGCTGGCGCAGGCGGTCGTCACCGTGCCGCGCGGGGTTCGGCGCATTGCCATCCGCGCGCAATATTTGCGCGGCATCATTCCCAGCTTCGGACCAGCCGGGAAATGAGATGCGCGTCGTCGACGTCAATGAATTCTACTCGCCGACCGGCGGCGGCGTAAGGACGTATATCGATCGCAAGATCGGCATCATGAATGATCTGGGGCACGAATTGATCGTGCTCGCCGCCGGTACCGAGGACCGGGTCGAGGAACGGCCCGGCGGCGGCGCGATCCACTACATCCGCTCCCCCAAATTGCCGTTCGACGCCAATTACGGCCTGTTCTGGGATCGCGAGGCGGTCACGCGGCTGCTCGACCATTATGATCCGGACGTTGTGGAATGTTCCTCGCCGTGGCGGCCCGCGTGGTTCGTCGGGCAATGGGAGGGACGCGCGCTCAAATCCTTCTTCATGCACAATGACAATATGGCCGCCTATGCGCAGCGCTGGTTCGAGGGCGTGGCGAGCCACCGGCGGATCGAACGCGCCTTCGGCTGGTACACACGCTATATGGCGCGCTTCCTCGACCTGTACGATTGCGTGGTCACCAATGGGCCGGCGTTGGAAAAGCGGCTGCGCGCGCGCGGGCTGCGGATCGATGCCGCCATGCCGCTGGGCATCGAGCGGAGCCATTTCTCGCCGTCGTATCGGGACGAGCGACTGCGGCGGGCGCTGCTGTCGCAATGCGGTTTGCCGGAGCATGGCCTGCTGCTGCTCGGCCTGGGAAGGCATCATCCGGAAAAGCGCTGGCCGATGGTGATCGATGCCGTCGAGCGTGCCGGTGCGCGGCTGCCGGTGGGGCTGATCCTGCTCGGCCAGGGTGTCGATACCGAGCGAATGGAGAAGCGCATTGCCGGATCCCCTCACATTCGTCTGTTCCGTCCGGTCTATGATCGCGAGCGGCTGGCGCGGATCATGGCAAGCTGTGACGCGCTGATCCACGGATCGGAGGCGGAGCCGTTCGGGCTGGTCGCATCGGAGGCAATGGCGTCGGGCCTGCCGCTGATCGTGCCCGACACTGGCGGCTGCGCCGAAGTGGCGGACCGGCATTGCGCCGAGCTTTACACCGCACGTGACCCCCATGCCTGCGCCGACGCGATCGCGCGAATGCAGGCGCGCGAGCCGGCCATGTTGCGCCGCGCCGCCGTGGTCGCGGCCGGGCAGGTGCGCACCGATCGCGAGCATACGGTCGATTTGATGGCTTATTACGCCACGCAGTTGGCGGCAAAACGGGCGCGGGCGGCCTAGCTGATCCTGCCGGCTTGAATCGGCTCCGGCGAAAGGCCGGAGTCCAGTTGGGAGACGATGCGGCAAGCGCGCTTCGCCAGCCTCTTCCGCCTTCCCGCCTGGGCCCCGGCCTTCGCCGGGGAACGGCTTAAGCCCGGGATAACGCGACGGTGTCGAGCAAGTCGCTCCATTGGCGCGCTACCGCCTCGGCGCTGTAGCGCTCCGCCAGGAACGCCCGCCCTGCCGCCAGCCGTACCTGTTCGGTATCCCAATCGTGCCGATACCGCGCCAGCCCGCCGTCCCAATCGTCGAGCGCGACGAAGGGACGCAGTTCCTCATAGGAGGGGATCGCGTCGGCAACGACGCCCAGGCCGCTCAGGATCGCCGTCGCGGGGCGGTTGATCGTCTTGCCGACGGTGTAATCGTTCGCCGCGACGGGGATCACCGCCACGCGGTGCCGCGTCAGCACCGCTGCCGCCGTCTCCTGTCGCCAGCCGACGTAATGCACCGGCAGGCGCCAGCGCCAGCGGCCAAGCCACCAGCGCAGCCGCGCGTTGCTGACCACCGTCAGGGTGATCGGGAACGGCTGCGCGGCGAGCCGGGCCGCTGCGGCGTGGAGGTGCGCGAAGCCGGAGACGCTGCCGAGGCTCTTGCCGAACCAGATGGTATGCAGCGCATCGGGATACTTGCCGAGGAACCGATCCACCCTGGCGAGTTGACGCGCACCTGCCCGCGACGTTGCTGAAGCCGACGCACCGGGCATATCGAGCGCATCGGGAATTACCCGGCGCGGCTTGTTGCCATCGGTGGCGATCTGCTCGGCAAGCATCGCAGTTGAAAAGGTGAGGTGAGTCGCGCTTTCCAGCATGGCCTGGAAACGGGCGAGCCGTGCGTCACTGACGTGGCGCACGGCATGGGCGGCGTAGAGATTGTCGCACAGGTCGAACACCACCGCCCTGCCCGCCGCGCGGAGCGCCCGCGCCGCCGCCAGCGCGCCGGCCGAATGCGACTTGGAGAAGATCACCGCATCGTAGCTCGCCGGCTCACGCGCGGGATCGAAGCGCTCGATTGGCACGCCCTGCGCCTGCAAGGCGGCGAGCGGCATCAGCAGCCGATAGCGCACCGAGGCGAGCGAATGATCATAGCTGTCGGCGTGCCAGCCGAACCGCGCTGGTGCGCTCATCGAGGCATTCGGCATCGAGACGAGGGTAGCTGGCGACACGACATCGACGCGCGCCTAGTCTTCCGACACCGATCTGTCACCTTGGCGGCGCAGGGAATGAGGGTGAGCCGTTTCGCTCTGGGAGGTTTTCAATGATCGACGTCAGCCGCCGCTCGCTTCTGGCGACCGGCATGTTCGGTGCAGGCGCGCTTGCCATTCCGGGATTGGCCAGCGCGCAGACCGTGCTTGCCGCGCGCGGCTTCACCCATTCGGTGGCGAGCGGGGAGCCGGGTCTGGACGAGATGCTGCTGTGGACGCGCTACGTGCCGGCCAGCGGCGATCACGTGCGGCTGAGGCTGGAACTAAGCGAAACGCCCGAATTCACCCGTGTTGCCGCCGGTGGGGAGACCGTCACCGGCCCGTGGCGCGACTGGACCGCGAAGGTCACCGTCACGGGGCTCCACCCGGGCCGCATCTATCACTATCGCTTCGTCGCGCCCGACGGCACGCGCTCGCCGGTCGGCCGCACCAAGACGCTGCCCGACGATCGCGCCGCCAGCTTCAAGGCGGCGATCTTCTCCTGTTCGAACATCGGCTTCGGCTTCTTCAACGCTTATGCCCATGCCGCCGCGCGCGACGATCTCGACCTCGGGCTGCACCTTGGCGACTACTTCTACGAATATGCCAACAACACGTATCCGGGCGCCGAGCAGCTCGTCGCCAATCGCCTGCCGCTGCCCAAGGGCGAGATCATCCACCTCGCCGATTATCGCCTGCGGTACGCCAGCTACCGCGCCGATCCCGATCTCCAGGCACTGCACGCGCGGCTGCCGGTGATCGCTTCGTGGGACGATCACGAAAGCGCGAACAACAGCTGGGAAGGCGGCGCGCAGAACCACGATCCAGCCACTGAAGGCGCATGGAGCGATCGCAAGGCCGCCGCGATCCAGGCATGGCGCGAATGGATGCCAGTCTCCGACGAGCCGTGGAAGGCTTATGAGATCGGCACGCTGGCGACCTTGTTCCGCACCGACACGCGACTATCGGGCCGTTCGCAATCACCCGAGCTGGGCGAGATGCTTCGCGCCGCCGATCCGATGCGTGCGCTGGCGCAATATCGCGATGGCGCGTGGAATGATCCCGCCCGCACGATGCTCGGCACGCAGCAGGAGGCCTGGCTGCACCATGGACTCGGCCGATCGGTGAAGCAGGGTGCGCGCTGGCAGATCGTCGGCTTCGGCACGATCATGGGGACGATGCGCGTGCCGCCGGAAACAGCGGGCTGGATTTCACAAGCACGGCCGGGGGCGGCACCGTACATCCAGGGGGCGGTTGCAGCGGGCAAGGCGGGGCTGCCGTCGGACCTCGACAATTGGGGCGGCTATCCCGCGGCCCGCGCGCGGTTCCTCGCTTCGGCGCAAGCGGCGGAAGCCAACCTCATCGTCCTGTGCGGTGACAGCCACAACGCCTGGGCGTTCGACCTGGCGCAAGATGGCGGCAAGGGCGCGGCCGTGGGCGTGGAGTTCGCAGGGCATGCCGTGACATCCTCCGGTTTCGAAACCGCGCTCGCCGTGGATCCGGAAACGGTCGCGCGCGCGCTGGTCTCAGCCAGCCCCGAGCTGAAATGGTGCGACACCAGCCGGCGCGGCTATATGGCGCTCACCGTCACGCCCGATCGCGTCAGCAATGATTGGCTGTTTGTCGGATCGGTACGCACGCGCAATGCCGCCGCCAGGGTGGGTCATACCGCCCACGTCCAGCGTGGGCGCCGGCAAATGCTGGCCTGATCCAGACGATTATTGCGACACGAATGACACGCGCGGCCACTTCGTTCGAAGTGGCCGTTTGCCGTCTTTCGATCCGCGTCCTCATGCACTATATGGTGGTCGTTTGAAGTAACAGGAGAATTGACCATACGTCCGCCTATGATGCGCCGGCCGATGCAGGCGCCGCCGATGAACGGCCCGCGATTCAACGAATGGATCCAGAGCCAGAAGGTCCGCGTGATCGATCACGAGGGCGAGAATCTCGGCGTGATGTACACTCGCGAGGCAATCGCACAGGCAAAGGAAGTCGGGCTTGACCTGGTGGAGGTGTCGCCAAACGCCGATCCGCCGGTCGCCAAGTTCCTGGACGTGGGCAAGTATAAGTACGAGGCGCAGAAAAAGGCGAACCTCGCCCGCAAGAGCCAGAAGACGCAGGAGATCAAGGAGATCAAGATGCGTCCGAACATCGATGACCACGATTACGACACCAAGATGAAGAAGGTGGCGGAATTCATCGGTGAAGGCGACAAGGTGAAGGTCACCATGCGCTTCCGCGGGCGCGAGCTCAGCCACGGCCAGCTTGGCATGAACGTGCTCCAGCGCGTGGCGGAGCAGGTTGCCGAGGTTGCGAAGGTGGAGGCCTACCCGCGCATGGAAGGTCGCCAGATGCTGATGGTCCTCGCGCCGAAGTAAAATTCTTTTGCCGGCTTGGTGGCACAGAAGCCGCGTTCCCGTAGGAGCGCGGCTTTTTCGTGCGTTGCCGTAGCGTCAACTGACACATATGACAGGGCCGGTTCGGACCTGACGTGGCAATTTCGCGACAGCGACATTCGAAAACGCTGCTGCACCGCAATTAGATATACGTGGTGGCCGCAGGTACATTAAAGCCCGCGGACCAAACCCAAACTTCAAAAAGAGTTTTCAGGAGAGCCCATGCGCCGCGTCGCCTCGCTTCTATCTACCGCTGCGATTTTCGCCGCACTGCCGGCAATGGCGCAGGAACAGCCGAGCGCCGACCCAGTCGCCGCCGGCTCCGTCGAGCAGCCGCAGGACGCGCCTGTCAGCGACACAGATCTTGGCGCCAATCAACTTGGTGCGGGTGACATCGTGATCACCGCAACCCGCCGTGCGGAGCGCTTGGCCGACGTGCCGATTGCGGTTTCGGCGGTCAGCCAGGCCGCACTGCAGAATTCGGGTGCCAACGACATCCGCGGCGTTGCGCAGCTCGCCCCGTCGCTCCAGGTTTCCTCCACGGGCAGCGAGGCGAACGCCACCGCGCGCGTGCGCGGGATCGGCACGGTCGGCGACAACCCCGGCCTGGAAAGCTCGGTCGCGGTGTTCATCGACGGCGTCTATCGCAGCCGCACCGGATCGGGCCTCAACGACATCGGCGAGGTTGACCGGATCGAAGTGCTGCGCGGCCCGCAGGGCACGCTGTCGGGGCGCAACGCCTCGGCCGGCGCGATCAACATCTATACCAAGGCGCCGTCGCAGGACTTTGGCGGCTATGTCGAGGGCACCTACGGCAATTACGATAATATCCGTATCGCCGGCGCGGTGACGGGCCCGATCGTCAAGGATCTGCTGTCGTTCCGCCTCGACGGCGTGTTCAACAAGCGCGACGGCTTCTACGACGATGTCATCAACGACACCGACTATAACGATCGCAACCGCTGGTTCGTGCGCGGCCAGTTGCTGTTCGAGCCAACCAGCGACCTGACCGTCCGCCTGCTGGGCGATTATACCTGGCGCGACGAGAAGTGCTGCGGCGCGGTCTATATCGACACGCGCGAGAAGCTGGATCCCACGCCGGGCGCGCCGGGCGACTTTACCGTCAATCCGAACGGCAACCGCATCGTCGACATCCTGCGCAGCCTAGGCGGCGTGCTGCCCAGCGCTGGCGATCCGTACAACCGTCAGATCGCCAACTCCCCCGGTCGCGCTTATTCGAACGTGACCAAGGATTATGGCGGGTCGATGCAGATCGACTATAACTTCGGCAACACCTCGCTAACCTCGATCACCGCCTATCGCGAATACAAGTCGGGCAATGCGGCGGACATCGACTATGGCAATGTCGACATCGGCTATCGCGCCGACGACGGCCGCGCCTTCCGCCAGTTCCATACCTTTACGCAGGAAGTGCGGCTGCAGGGCTCGCTGTTCGACGACAAGCTCGACTGGCTCGTCGGCGGCTATTATTCGAACGAAGACCTGGTGGTCGGCGACAACCTCCAGTTCGGCTCGCAATATGGCGCCTTCGCTGCCTGCCGAGTTTTGTCGGGCCTACCCGCTGTAGTTCCGGGCGTTCCCGCCTCTGCTTATCGTGACCCATCGGCACCGGGTTGCCTTAGCGCGGTCGGAACGGCCGCGGTGACCGGGATCACTGGCGCCGCCGCTCCGCTGATCATCGGCAACCTTCGCCGGCTGTCGACGCTCAACAACCTGGGCGACCAGAATGCGCGCTATTACCAGGACAGCGAGAATTATGCGTTCTTCACACACAATATCTTCAAGCTGACCGACACGCTGTCGATCACTGCCGGCCTGCGCTGGACGCACGAGGCGAAGAATTTCCACGCCGATTTCAACAACACCAACACGGTCTGCCCGGCGCTCCAGGCGGGCACGGCGCAGGGCGGTCTCGGCGGGCTGCTCGCGAACCCGCAGCTTGCCGCTTTGGCTGGCGGCATCATCACGCTGGGCTGCACGGGCAACTCGTCCGTGGCGCTCAACGGACTCGATCTGCAGGACAATTTCGACGAGAGCCAGTTCACCGGCACTGGCGTTATCTCGTGGAAGCCGACGCGCGACGTGATGGTCTATGCCAGCTACTCGCGCGGCTACAAGGCGGGCGGCTACAACCTCGATCGGTCGGATCTCGGCTCGGCGCTGTTCCCGCGCAGCAACGCAAACGTCACCAACCTGCGCTTCGACCCGGAGAAGGTGAACAGCTACGAGGCGGGCGTGAAATATTCGACCCGGCAGTTCACCGCCAACGTGACGGTGTTCCGTTCGGACTTCGAGAACTTCCAGCTCAACACGTTCAACGGCACCAATTATGTCGTGCAGAACATCGGATCGTGCTCGGAAAGCCTGAACGGCGCCGATCAGGACGGCTCGGCGACGACGGGCGCTTGCTCGGCTGACGTGAAGCCGGGCGTGCGCAGCCAGGGTGTCGAGGTGGAGCTGGGCCTGTACCCGGCGCCCAACTTCGCGGTGAACCTCGGCTATACGCTGGCCGACACCAAGTTCCGCCGCAACCTGGTGGGCTCGGCGTCCGGCGAAGCGCTCGATCCGGCGCTGTTCCTGCTCGCCGGCAGCCAGATGTCGAACGCACCGCGCAATGTGGTGACGGCCTCGGTCAGCTGGACACCGGACATCGGCAGCTCGGGCCTGACCGGGCTGTTCTACGTCGATGGCCGCATGACCAGCGACTACAACACCGGTTCCGACTTGTTCTACGAGAAGGAGCAGGATGGCTTTTTCCTGATGAACGCGCGCGTCGGTGTGCGCGGGCCTGACCAGAACTGGTCGATCGAGGCCTGGGCGCAGAACCTGTTCAACCAAGAATATCAGCAGGTCGCCTTCAACGCGCCGTTCCAGGGCGCAGGCAGCCTGGCGCAGACGGTCCGGCTCGGCACCACGCCGGCGAACCAGATCTTCTCGTCGTTCCTCGGCGAGCCGCGCACCTACGGCGTGACGCTGCGCAAGCGGTTCTGATCCAGGAGCGGGTCGTTCACCCGCTCATGACAGTCACCCCGGACTTGATCCTGGGTCCTGCTTCCTCTCGCCGAGGCAGAAGGTTAGCGGGATCCCGGCTCAAGGCCGGGGTGACGTTGTTATGGGAGTGGCGGCTCCCACAATTCGATCGCGTTGCCCTCGGGATCGTGGATGCGCGCGAAGCGGCCCGTCTCGGGCGAATCCCACTCCTTGCGTGTCTCGACCGCAACGCCGGCCTTGGCCAACGTCTCGATCAAACCCGTGAGATCGCTGACACGCAGGTTGATCATGAACGCCTTGTCGGCAGGGAAATAGTCGGTGGTCGCCTTGAACGGGGCGAACACCATTGGACCGCCGGTTACCTGCCAGAACCATTCGTTCGGCTCGCCCGCGCCGGCAGCGTTGCAGCCGGCACCGACGCCGAGATGGTCGCGATACCACGTACTGAGCGCGTCGGGATCACGCGCCCGGAAGAACAGCCCGCCCATTCCGAGTACCGGCATTTCCCTCTCCTTTCGTCATGCCGGGCTAGTCCCGGCATCCAGTCCTCCGCGTCCTCAACACGATAGGAATGTGCGGCAAGGTGAATGACCGGACAAGCCCGGCATAACGGGTGGCGCTAGGCCGCCAGCTCCACCGCCCGCCCCGCGGCGGCATCCAGCAGCCGCTTTTCCAGCGCCTTCAGTCGCGTGCCCGTCGCGATCTTGTCCCCGGTCAGATCGGTGAGGTAGAAAGTATCCACCGCGCGCTCGCCATAGGTGGCGACATGCGCCGAATGGATCGTCACCTTGGACTGAAACAGCGCATGGGCGAGCTGGTTGAGCAGCGCCGGCCGGTCGCGCGCATTCACCTCCACCACGGTAAAGCGGTTCGAAGCCTTGTTGTCGATCAGCACATTGGGTTCGATCCGGAACGCATCGGCGCGGGTGCGCGGCAGCGGCTTGGCCTTGAGGCGCTCGATCAATCTGCCGCGGTTTGCCAGTGCATCCTCGATCGCGGTGCGCAGCCGGGCGAGTTGCTCCGCCTCGTCAAAGGGGCGCCCTACCGGATCCTGGACGAGGAAATTGTCGAGCGCCATGCCGTCGCGCGTGGTGTGGATCCGCGCATCGATGATGTTGCCGCCGGCGACATGGATCGCGCCAGCGATACGGTAGAAGATGCCGGGGTGATCCGCGGCATAGACGGTCACCAGCGTCGCGCCGCGTTGAATATAGACCTGCGCGTCGATCGCCAGTTGCGCATCGCCGACGCCCGCCACGAACCGCGCATTGTGGACAAGCACGTCTTCGGGCTCGGCGATCCAATAGGCTTCGGGCAAGCGGCGCACGAAAGCGGCGAGCTTCCCCTCGTCCCAGTCCAGCGCCGCAGCGAGGCCCTCCTGCTTGGCCGTGATCCGCTCGCCACGTCCGCGCTGCTTGTGGCCGAGCCGAAGAACTTCCTCGCCCGCCTCATAGAGGTCACCGAGCAGCTGGCGCTTCCAGCCGTTCCAGGTGCCCGGCCCGACCGCGCGGATGTCCACAATGGTCAGGATCAGCAGCAAGCGCAGGCGCTCGGCCGATTGCACGATCGCGGTAAAATCAAGGATTGTCTTGAAGTCCGACAGATCCCGCTTGAACGCGGTGGCCGACATGATGAGGTGGTAGCGCACCAGCCACGCCACCGTCTCCGTTTCCGCTCGCGTCAGGCCGAAGCGCGGGCACAGCCGCTCCGCAACCGCGGCGCCGAGGATCGAATGATCGCCCTCGCGGCCCTTGGCAATATCGTGCAGCAGCACCGCGACATAGAGCACCCGGCGCGAGACGATCTGCGAGGAAATTTCGGTGGCAAGAGGATGCTCGGCGGCGAGTTCCCCGCGTTCGATGCGGGCGAGCAGGCCGATGGCGCGGATTGTGTGCTCATCGACGGTGTAATGGTGGTACATGTCGAATTGCATCTGCGCGACGACGCGGCCGAAATCGGGCACGAAGCGGCCGAAGACGCCGGTTTCGTTCATCCAGCGCAGCACCAGCTCGGGATCGCGTGGGCTTGTTAGCACATCGAGGAACAGCGCGTTCGCGCGCGGATCGCGGCGGATGGTGTCGGCGAGCTTGGCGTCACGGGTGGCGGCGCGCATCGCGAGGGGATGTATTTCGACGCCGTGAAGATCCGCCAATGCGAAGATTTCCAGCAATCGTACCGGATCCTCGGCGAAAAACGCATCGTTCGGTAGCGCCAAACGGCCACGATCGAGCAGAAAGCCGTTTAGCTTGCGTGGCTTTCGGCGAAGTTGCGGCAAGCCAAAGCGGCGACCGCGGCCGGCGAACTGATCATCAATATGCGCCAGGAACACGCCAGTCAGCGCGCCGACGGTCTTCGCTTGCAGGAAATAATATTGCATGAACCGCTCGACCGCGGCTTTGCCGGGCCGGTCGGCGTAGCGCATCCGCTCGGCGATCTCGCGCTGCATGTCGAAGGTGAGGCGATCCTCGGCGCGGCCGGCCGCGAGGTGGAGGTGGCAGCGCACCGCCCAGAGAAAATTGTCGGCGCGGTGGAAGAGACGATATTCGTCTGGAGTATAGAGGCCGACATCGACCAGTTGCGCCGCGCGATCGACGTCATAGACATATTTGCCGATCCAGAAGAGCGCGTGGAGATCGCGTAGGCCCCCCTTCCCTTCCTTGACGTTGGGTTCGACGACGTAGCGCGTGTCCCCCATCTTTACGTGGCGCCCGTTGCGTTCGGCGAGCTTGTCGGCGATGAACTGGCGCTCGGTGCCGCTCGTCACTTCCGCCCTGAAACGCGCCATTGCTTCATCGTACAAGGCCTCGTCACCCCAGACGAAGCGGCCTTCGAGCAACGCAGTGCGGATCGTCACGTCGCTTTTCGCCTGGCGCACCATCTCGTCCAGCGAGCGAGAGGAGTGGCCGACCTTCAGCCCCATATCCCACAGACCGTAGAGCATGGATTCGATCACTTGCTCGGCCCATGGGGTCTGCTTCCAAGGCGTGAGAAAGCCGATGTCCACATCCGAGAAGGGCGCCATTTCGCCTCGGCCATAGCCACCGACCGCGACCAGCGTCAGACGTTCGGCGGCGGTGGGATTGCTGAGTGGATAGAGCCGATCGGTGACCAGATCGAACAGCAATTTGAGCAATTGATCCACAAGGAATGCCTGTGCGTTCGCCGCCTCCAGTCCGCGCGACGGACGTTCCGCGAGGCGGCGCGCGATCTCGGCGCGGCCCGCGTCCAGCGCCTCTTTGAGCATCGCGGTAGCGGCGCGGCGAAGCAGGGCGGGATCATTGCCCTCCAGCGCCGTCAAAGAATCGGCAATCGCACGACGATCGATGATCGCGCGGCGGTTGGGCACATTGTCGAAGCGCATGCTCATGCGAAGCAATGTAAGGGGATGGCGGGGCAGCGGCCAATCCCCTCACGCACGCGCCCTTATTCGAGCTCACTTATTCGTGACGAAGCGCGTCGATCGGGTTGAGCGCCGCCGCGCGCCGCGCGGGGAAGAAGCCGAACACCACGCCGATGATCGCGGAGATGGCGAAGGCGACCATGTTGATTGTCGGATCGAACGTCCACGGCACCTGCATCAGCGGCGTGGCGGCAAGGATCACCAGTTGCGCCAGGGCAAGGCCGACGAGGCCGCCGAGCATCGACAGCACCACCGCCTCGACGAGGAATTGCATCAGCACTTCGTTGGCAACCGCGCCGATCGCGAGGCGGATGCCGATCTCTCGCGTGCGCTCCGTCACTGACACCAGCATGATGTTCATGATCCCGATCCCGCCGACGACCAGGCTGATCGCCGCCACCGCCGCGACGATGCGGGTGAGCAGGGTCGTGGTGCCCGTCAGCGTGTCGCTGATCTGCTTTGTGTCGAAGATGTTGAAATCGTCCTGCTTGCCGCCGGCGATGTTGCGGCGTTCGCGCAGTAGGTCGCTGATCGCCGCCTGGACGACGGTAGTGGAATAGGCTTGGTCGACGCCAACCATCATCAGCCGGATGTCCCGGCTGCCGGTGAAGCGGCGCTGGACGGCCTTGATCGGCATCACCACCGTATCGTCCTGATCGCCGCCGAAGCCGGCCTGGCCGCGCGTCGAGAGCACGCCAATCACGTCGCAGCTGATGTTGCCAATGCGCATGCGATGGCCCACCGCCTCGCCGCCGCGGAACAGGTTCTGCCGCACGGTATTGCCAATGATGCACACCGACTTGCCGGCCTGTTCCTCCGCTGGCGTCCAGATGCGGCCCTGCGCGAGCGGCCAAGGCTGAACGGTGAAGATGCCGTTGGTCGTGCCTTGTACGGTGGTCGACCAGTTCGCGCCTTCGTAGATCGCGGTGGCGGTGGTCGACGCCTGTGGGGCAACCGCGGTGACGCCGGCGACCTGCTGTTCGATCGCGGTGACATCCTCCGGATCGAAATCTGGCGGGCGCGGGCCGCCGCCACCGCGGCCGAAGCCCTGGCCGGGGCGGATCTGGAGCACGTTGGTGCCGAGCGCCGAGATTTGCTGCTGCACCGCGCTGGTGGTCGCCTTGCCGAGCGTCACCATCGCCACCACCGCAGCGACGCCGATGACGATGCCGAGGATGGTGAGGAAGGAGCGCAGCAGGTGGCGGCGGATCGAGCGGATCGCGAGGACGAAGACGGTGCCGAACATGTTACTTCCTCGCGCACCGGCCGCTTGCCACCGTCACCCCGGACTTGATCCGGGGTCCCGCTTCTTCGCGGACGGTGACAAGGCAGCGGGACCCCGGATCAAGTCCGGGGTGACGAGTGTATGGGGTGAAGGAGTCGATCATACCGATACCGCCTCCCGTTCGTGATGGTTGGCGTTGATGCGCTCCACCAGCCCGTCTTTGAAGTGGACCACGGTGCGCGCGAAGGCCGCCATATCGGGTTCGTGCGTGACCATCAGCACAGTGATCCCCTCGCGGTTCAGGCCGCTGAGCAATTCCATGATCTCGACCGAGCGTTCCGAATCGAGATTGCCGGTCGGCTCGTCGGCGAGCAGCACGTCGGGGCGGGTGACGATGGCGCGGGCGATGGCGACGCGCTGCTGCTGGCCGCCGGACAGCTCGGCTGGCGTATGGTCCCACCAGTTCGCGAGGCCGACCTTGTCGAGCGCAGCCATGCCGGCATCGCGGCGCGCCTTGCGATCGTCGCCGCGGTAGAGCAGCGGCAGCTCGACATTCTCGAGCGCGCTGGTGCGGCTGAGCAGGTTGAAGCCCTGAAAGACGAAGCCGAGATACTTGCGGCGCAGCAGCGCGCGCTGGTCGCGGTCGAGCGTTTCGACATGGTGGCCGCGGAACAGGAAGGTGCCGCCGGTCGGCACGTCGAGGCAGCCGAGGATGTTCATCGTGGTCGATTTGCCCGAGCCCGAGGGGCCCATGACGGCGATGAAATCGCCCGCGGCGATGTCGAGATCGACGCCCTTTAGCGCCTGGAATGCGGTGGGGCCGGTGCCGAACACCTTGGTGATGTTGCGGAGAGAAATGAGGGGATCAGGCACTGAACCCTCCTTTCTCGTCACCCCGGACTTGATCCGGGGTCCCGCTTCTTCTCCGCCGTTGCGCAAGGCAGCGGGACCCCGGATCAAGTCCGGGGTGACGGGTGGAGAGGCATAGCTTACGCACCACCTGCACCACCCTGCCGCTGGCGGCGCTGGCCGCTCTTGGCCGCCGCGCCTTCTTCGCCCGACAGCTGGCCGGTGATCACTTCCATGCCCGGCTTGAGGCCGCCTGAGAGCACTTCGGTGACGCTGCCGTTGGTGTCGCCGGTGGTGACCTGCACCGCCTGCGGCTGGCCGTCCGCGCCCTTGATGTACAGCGTCTGCTGCGCACCGCGGCCCAGCGTCGCCGTGCGTTCGGGGCGGTCGCCGCGGCGGGGGCGGAAGGTGAGCGAGCCGGCGATGCCGCCGCTCTCGCCGGCACCAGCGGCGGGCGCCGGCTTGAAGCGGAACGCGGCGTTCGGGACGAGCAGCACATTCTTCTTGTCGCTGGTGACAATATCGGCGGTCGCGGTCATGCCGGGGCGCAGCTCCATCGTCGGGTTAGCGACGGTCAGGTCGGCGGCATAGGACACCACCTGGCCGGTGGTGCTGGTCGCGCCGGTCGTGCTGCTGGACGAAGAGCTTGCCGTGCTGGCGGTGAGGTTCGAGCCGAGATCGACGCGGGTGATCGTCGCCGGGAAGGTGCGGCCGGGGAAGGCGTCGACGGTAAAGTCGGCCTTCTGCCCTTCCTTGACCGATCCGACGTCCGCCTCGTCGATCGCCACCTCAAGCTTCATCTTGCTGAGGTCCTCGGCAATGACGAACAGCGTCGGCGTGTTGAACGATGCGGCGACCGTCTGACCGGGATCGACCTGGCGCGCCAGCACCACGCCGTTGACCGGCGAGACGATGATTGCGCGCTGCCGCTGCGTCTGGTTCTGCGACAGATTGGCGCGCGCGGCCTGGACGTTCGCCTCCGCGACGCGCAGCGCGGCCACCGCGCGCTGCGCATTGGCCCGGCCCGTCTGAAGCTCGGTCTTCGACGGCACGCGGCCGTTCGACAGGCGGTACACTTCCTCCAACCGGGCGAGTTGCGCCTGCGCCTCGGACACGGTGGCGCGCGCCTGGTTGACGCTGGCGACATTGGCGGCGAGCTGCGCCTGGCCGGCGCGGATCTGGTCATCGATCTGTTCGGGATCGATCAGCGCCAGCGCCTGCCCCGCCGTGACGCGATCGTTGACGTCAACCACCACGCGGGTGACGAGGCCCGACAGCTGCGAGCCGACCGTCACTTGATTGGTCGGCGCGAGCTTGCCGGTGGCAGAGACGGTAACGGTGAGATCGCCGCGCCGCACCGGCGCGGTGGCGAAGCCCGCCGCCTCCTTCGATCCGAACAGCCGCAGGCCGAGCAGGATCAGCAGCAGCACGCCGACGCCGATCGCGACCCATTTGACCCAGCGCCGCCACGCGGGCTGCGCCTTCACGCCCAGAAATTCGTCGGTGTCTGGGGTCGCCATCAGCGGTTTCCATCCTGATCGGGGGCCTGAGGGGTAGTGGTGGAATCCCAGCCGCCGCCAAGCGCGGTGTAGAGCTGGACGAGAGCGGTGGCGTGGTCGGCACGCGCCTGCGCCGCGCTGTTGCGTGCGGAAAGCAGCGATGCCTCCTGCTGGCTCAAGGTGGTGAAATCGGTGAGGCCGGTGCGGTATTGGCTGCGGCTGAGGATCGCGCTGTTGTTCGCCGCCTCCAGTGCGACACCGAACTCACGCTCGCGTACCTCGGCGGTGTTGAGCGCGACGACGGCATTCTCGATCTCCTCAAGCGCGGTGAGCACGGCCTGCTTGTACGTGGCGAGCGCGGCGTCCGTGGCGGCCTCAGCGCTGCGCACCTGGCTGTTGAGGCGGCCGCCGTTGAAGATCGCTTGGGTCAGCCCGGCGAACAGCCCGCCGGTGACCGTGTCGAGCAGGCCGCCGAGATTGCCGGCGCGGGTATCGATATTGCCGCTGATCGCCAGCGCCGGATAGAGCGCCGCCTTGGCGACGCCGATCTGCGCGGTGGCGGCGGCAAGGCTGCGCTCGGCGGCGCGCACGTCGGGGCGCTGGCGCAGCACGTCGGCAGGGATACCGATGCCTTGTGTCTGCGGCCCGCGCGGGATCGGCTTGGTCGCAGCGAGCAGCGGCTTTAGCGCGCCAGGCGCTTGCGCGGTGAGGACGCCGAGGCGCGACACGGCGGCGTTATATTGCTGCTCGATCTGCGGCACCGATGCGGCGGTCTGGGCGCGCTGCGCCCGCGCCTGTTCCTGATCGAGGCTGGAAACGAGCCCCGCCTGGACGCGGAAGCCGGCGATCTCGAGATTGTCGTCCTGCAGCGCAAGGCTGTCGCGCGCATTGACGAGTTGGAGCTGGTAGAGCCGCGCGAGGACGTAGTTGCGCGCGACCTCCGCCTGCACCGAGAGCAGCACCGTCGCCTGGTCGAAGCCGGACGCCTCATATTGCGCGCGGCTCGCCTCCACCGTGCGGCGCACTTCGCCGAACAGGCCGAGCTGATATTGCGCATCGAGGCCGAGCGAGAAGTTGGAGCCGCCGCCGCCGCCAATGCTCTGCGTGGTGCCATCGGGCAGGGTGATCAGCGTCTGTCCGCCGCGCAGCGTTTCGGATCGGCTGAACCCGCCCGAGCCGTTGAGCGTGGGCAGCAGGCTGGCGCGGCTCTGCAACAGCGCCTCGCGCGCCTGGCGGAGGCGAGCGGTGGCCTGCGCCACGTCGAGATTGGCGGTGGCGGCCTGCTCGACCAGGTCGCCGAGCACCGGATCGTCGAAGCTGCGCCACCAGCGCGTCAGATCGTCGCGCTTGGGGCCGGCCGTGACGGAAAAGGCGTCAGGCACCCCGAGCTCGGCGGTGGTGCGTGGGCGATAGTCCGGCCCGACGGTACAGCCGCCTAGTGCGGCGACGAGGAGGAGCGATGCCCGCATGCGCGTCATGGGGGCGAAATGGCCGGAGGCGATGCGAGGGTCCAGCATTTTAGTGTCGCGAGATGTCGCAGTGGGGGGCTTTGTTCAGGAACGATCATTCCAGCTCGAGCAGGATTTGATCAACGGTGACGCTCTCGCCCGCGGTGACGCGGACGGCAGCGATCGTTCCGTCCTCCTCGGCGCGGACAACATTCTCCATCTTCATCGCCTCAATTACGGCGAGCGACTGGCCAGCCGTCACCGCGTCGCCGGCGCGCACGTCAAGGCGCACGAGCAGGCCGGGCATGGGCGCGCGAATGTGCCTCGCTTCCGCGGCGGAGCCGGGTTCCGTGAGGTGACGGGCGTAAGCCGCGATGCGCGCCGGGAGCACCCGCGCCTCATGGCGCGTGCCACGGGTGCGCAGCACGACGCCGAGCCGCGTGCGCGCGACCTGTACGGCAACGGGTGCGCCGTCGATTGTGGCGCGGATCAGGGTGGCGCCGGGGACGTAATCGTGACCGATCGTGACCGGCGTGCCATCGACGCAGATACTCTTCGCCATCTCGACTGCAAAGTCCCGCGTTCCGATGCTGACCGACCAGGCGGTCGGCGCTGCCCCTCGTGATTGCGTGGCGGTGACGCATGCGGCAAGCGCCGCCAGCCCGCACAGGAACGCGTCCGAAGCGGGGGCGCCGTGGAAGCCGCTTGGATATTCCTCGGCAATAAAGCCGGTGGACAAGTCACCGATGCGGAAGCGCGGGTGCTGCATCAGCGCGGAGAGGAAGTCGATGTTGGTGGCTGGACCTTCGATCTCGAACGCGTCGAGCGCGTCGATCTGCGCGTCAATCGCGACGATGCGGCTGGGCGCCCAGGTGATGAGCTTGGCGATCATCGGGTCGTAAAAGCGGCTGACCTCGCCGCCCTCGGCAACGCCATCATCGACGCGAATTTCTCCCCTCCCGCTTGCGGGAGGGGTCGGGGGAGGGCCTGCCTCAGCGGCGTGCTCGCTTGCGGACACGCCCACCCCTACCCCCTCGCGCAAGCGGGAGGTGGATGGCGGACGATAGCGCACCAGCCTCCCCGTACTCGGCAGGAAGCCGCGGTAAGGGTCTTCGGCATAGACGCGAGTCTCGACCGCCCAGCCATCGAGCCGGACTTCGGCCTGCGTGAACCCAAGCCGCTCGCCGGCGGCGACACGGATCATCTGCTCGACCAAGTCGAGCCCGGTCACCATTTCCGTAACGGGGTGCTCGACCTGAAGCCGCGTGTTCATTTCAAGGAAGTAGAAGCTTTCGCCCGTCGGATCGGCGCCCGAGACGATCAGCTCCATCGTGCCGGCGCTGTGATACCCGACGGAGCGGGCGAGCGCGACCGCCTGCTCGCCCATGGCACGGCGCATGTCGGGGGTGACGAATGGTGACGGCGCTTCCTCCACCACCTTCTGGTGACGTCGCTGGATCGAACATTCGCGTTCGCCGAGGTACACGATGTTGCCGTGCTGGTCGCCGAGCAGCTGGATCTCGATGTGGCGCGGGCTTTCGATAAACTTCTCGATGAAGACGCGGTCGTCGCCAAAGCTCGCCTGGCCTTCGCGGCGGGTGGCGTCAAAGCCTTCGCGCACGTCGCCCTCGTTCCAGGCGAGCCGCATGCCCTTGCCGCCGCCGCCGGCCGCCGCCTTCATCATCACGGGAAAGCCGATCTCGCGCGCAATTCGTAGCGCGTCTTCGGTGTGCTCGATCGCGCCGAGATGACCGGGGACGACATTGACGCCCGCGGCTCGGGCGATTTTCTTCGATTCGATCTTGTCGCCCATCGCAGCGATGGCCGCCGGCGGTGGGCCGATGAAGGCGATACCGGCGGCGGCGCACGCTTCGGCGAAGCTTGCGCGTTCGGAAAGGAAGCCATAGCCGGGATGGATCGCCTCCGCGCCAGTCGCGCGGGCGGCGGCAATTATCGCGTCGGCGTCGAGGTAGCTTTCCGCCGCCGGCGCAGGGCCGATCCGCACCGCCTCGTCAGCCATGGCGACATGCGGCGCGCGCACATCTGCGTCGGAATAGACGGCAACGGTGGCGATGCCCATGCGCCGCGCGGTACGGATCACCCGGCATGCAATCTCGCCGCGGTTAGCGATCAGGATTTTGCGGAACACGTCACCTCCCCTCCCGCTTGCGGGAGGGGGCCGGGGGTGGGCCTGTCCGCTCGCGATGGTCTTCGTTTGAAGATACGCCCACCCCTTACCCCTCCCGCAAGCGGGAGGGACTTAAGCGGCCGCCATCCGCATCGGCTCTGCCGCTTCCATCGGCTTCAGCCCCAACTTGCCGAACAGCGCCGCGTCGGCGCTGTCGCCGCGGTTACCCGCGGTGAGCAGCTTGTCGCCGGTGAAGATCGAATTGGCACCCGCCATGAAACACAGGGCCTGAGTCGCGTCGCTCATCGATTCGCGCCCAGCCGACAGGCGCACCATGCTGAGCGGCATAGTAATGCGCGCCACCGCAACGGTGCGGATGAACTCGATATCGTCGATCTTCGCCATCGGCGTGTCGGCGAGCATGTCGCCCAGAACCGTGCCCTTCACCGGCACAAGAGCGTTGACCGGCACGCTTTCGGGGTGGCGCGGCAGCGTGGCGAGCGCGTGCACAAAGCCGACGCGATCGGCGCGCGTTTCACCCATTCCGACGATGCCGCCGCAGCAGACGTTGATCCCGGCCTCCCGGACATGCTCCAGCGTATCGAGCCGTTCGCCGAAGCTGCGGGTGGTGATGACGTCGCCGTAGCGTTCGGGCGAGGTGTCGATATTGTGATTATAGTAATCGAGCCCAGCGTCGCCGAGCCGCCGTGCTTGGGCTGGGGTGAGCATGCCCAGCGTCATGCACGTTTCCATGCCCATCGCCCGCACGCCTTCAATCATGGCGATGATCGCGTCCATGTCGCGATCCTTGGGATTGCGCCACGCCGCGCCCATGCAGAACCGCTGGCTGCCGGCGTCTTTCGCCTCGGCGGCGCGCTGGAGCACACTGCGCACGTCCATCAGCTTGGTGGCCTTCACACCACTTTCGGCATGGGTGGATTGCGAGCAATAGCCGCAATCCTCCGGGCAGCCGCCGGTCTTGATCGACAGCAAGGTGCAAAGCTGCACCTCACCGGCGGCGTGATGCGCACGGTGCACGCCCTGTGCCTGCCACATCAACTCATCGAACGGCAGATCGAACAGCGCGGCGATCTCGTCTCGCGTCCAATCGTTGCGGGTCCCATCGATACTCGTCATCGGGTCCACATCAGGTCCTTCAATTGCTTGGTCCGTTCCCTGGTCAGGCGTGCAAGGCATTGCCCGCGCACCATCGGCTGCATCGATCCACCGGCGACCTCGCCGCCTTCGATCACGCATTGCTTGTCGCGGAATTGCAGCCAAGCGCGCTGGCTGGCAAGCGTCGCCGCAGCATAGCCCAAGCCGCCGCCGCGCCGGCCGTCCTCCGCATCGCGTTCCTTCATCAGGGCGTAGGTCTGCTTCCATTGCGCGTTGAGCGCATGGTCAGCGCGGCGCAGGTCGGCCCCGGCGCGGGCATTCATCTCCGCCTGCGTCTGGGCAGCGGCTGGCTGGCCGGCGGCGACCATCATGAGCGCAGCGGCGCTGGCAAGAACCTTGATCATCCTGAACTCCATATCCGTCCCGATGCGTCAACGCACCGGCACGGATATGGAGTTCACCGGCGCCTTAGCGGCCCTTGAACACCGGCTTGCGCTTCTCGAGGAAGCTCATGCCGCCCTCGCGCGAATCCTCCGAGCCGCCGGCGAGGCGCTGGCCTTCCGCCTCGGCGCGCAACACCTGATCGAACGTGCCGTCGAGCGCGATCTGGATGTTCTTGCGCATTGCCGACAGTGCGACGGTCGGTCCGGCGGCAAGGCGAGTGGCCATTGCCAGTGCCTCGTCCATCAGTGCGGCATCATCGACCGCCTTGTAGATCAGGCCCCATTGCTCGGCCTGTTCGGCGGAGATCCGCTCGCCCAGCATCATCATCTGCGTGGCGCGCGCTTTGCCGATCGCCTTGGCGAGCAACCAGGTCGAGCCGCCATCGGGAACGAGGCCAATATTGACGAACGCCTGGAGGAAATAAGCGCTCTTGCCCGCGAAGACGAAATCGCCCGACAGGCCCATCGAACAGCCGACGCCCGCCGCCGGGCCGTTGACTGCCGTCACCACCGGCACCGGCAGGTTCATGATCTGGCTCATCAGCGGATTGTAGAAGTTCATCAGCGCGCGGTGGCTGGTGTCGCCGCCCTTGATGCGCGTGTCGCCGCCGCCGCGCGCCTGAAGATCGGCGCCCGAGCAGAACGCCCGGCCAGCACCCGTCAGCAGCACCGCACGGGCGCCCTGAAGATCATAAAGCGCGACCGTGAGATCCTCGGCGAGTTGAATCGATGCCGCGTTCAGCCGCTCAGGGCGGTTGAGCGTGACGACCAGAACGTCGCCCTTCTTCTCGGTCAGGATCGTTTCGTAATCAGCCATTTCGGTCTCTCTCCCTCATTGTCCCGCTCCGGCTTGGAGAAGGGTGATAATGTCAGCTGCCCGCCGATTGGCGTAGCGCGCGTGCGATCGTCGCCCGCGTTGCGGCGGGCCGGATCACCGCATCGACGAGCCCCGACGCTACGGCATGGCGGGGATCAGCGATGCGCGCGGCATAGTCACGTCTTTTTTGATGTTCGTTCAAGCCGAACAGGCGCTCGGCCGCCGCGGCGCCGCCCATCGCGGCGATCTCCGCGCCGGGCCAAGCATAGCATGCGGCGGTGCCGAGCGGCTTGGGGGCAAGCACCGCCCAGGCGCCGCCAAGCGCGCGGCGCGTGACGAGCGTGATCTGCGGCGCGCTGGCCTGCGCATAAGCGGCGAGCAGCGTGGCGGCGTGGCGAACGATGCCCCCCGCCTCCTCTGCCACGCCGGGCAGGAAGCCGGGCGAATCGACAATCGTGACGAGAGGCAGGCCGAAGCTGTCGCAGAACCGGACAAAGCGCGCCGCCTTGCGCGCCACGGCGCCGTCGATCGTGCCGGCGAGCACCAGCGGCTGACTGGCGACGATGCCGATCGCGCGTCCGTCGATGCGGACGAGCGCGCAGATGATGTTGCCGGCATGATCGGGCTGAAGCTCGAACAACTCGCGCTCGTCGGCGACGGCGCGGAGCAGTTCGCGCATGTCGTAGGGCATGTCGGGATCGAGCGGGACGAGCGTGTCCAACGCCGGCGTTTCACGATCCGGCGAATCGGGCGTCGATCGAGGGGGTGCTGCGTCGCCTGCGGCGGAGGGAAGAAACCCGAGAAGGTCGCGTGCGGCGACCAGCATCTCGATCTCATTGATGAAAGTGGCGTCGGCGATGCCGGTTCGGGTCGCGTGCAGGGTCGCACCGCCCAGCGACTCGGCGCTGACCAGCTCCCCCGTGGCGCCGCGCAGGATGTCTGGGCCAGCGAGAAACAGGGTGCCGGGGGCGAGAATGAAGGTAACGTCGGCGAGTGCCAGCGACAATGCGGCGGTTCCGGCATGGTGGCCGAACAGCAAGGCGAGCTGCGGGACGACACCGGATGCCAGCGCCTGTCGCTGCATGACTGTGGTTTGCGCCGCCAGCGTGGCGAGGCCGTCGTTCAGCAACGCACCGGGAGAATCGTACAGGCCGATGATCGGCGCGCCCGCTGCGATCGCGCGGTCGATCAGTGCGGTGATCTTTTCGGCATGTGGTGGCGTGATCGTGCCGTCTGCATCGGTCACGTCCTGCGCGAAGGCGAAGGCGCGTCGGCCGTTGATCGCTCCGGACGCGGTGACCACGCCCTCACCGATCGGGGCGATTTCGGCGAGCGTTGCTTCATCGAACAAGATGTCGAGCCGCTCGCGGGCAGTGAGCCGGCCGCGAGCGTGTTGCGCCTCAATGCGCTGGTGTTGCTGTGCTGTCCCCGCCATCGCTCCCTTCCCTGCGCGTGTGCGGGGCGCAGGGCAAATGGCAATTCGGTCAGGTGGGGAAGCTCGCCATCCCGGACTTGATCCGGAATCCAACCATCCACAGGAGCTGTCGCCTGCGCCTCAAGCCTAAGCGCATGCGGCACCATGGATCCCGGAACAAGTCCGGGATGACGGGTCGAAGGGGACAATGTTCCGCTTCTCACACCGGAAAGCCCGATCCTCCTACCAGCCCTGCACCGCCTCCGGATCGGACAGCGCCACCAGCCGCCGCGCGGCGCGGCGGGCAAATGCCAGGGTGCACTTCTTGCGGGCGTGAGTGTTCATCGGCTCGGTTCGCGCCTCGCGGAGCACGGCGGCATCATAGCGATCGGCGACGATCAGCCCGGTACGCTCGGGCAGGAACGCTTCGCCGGCGATCGGCGAATGATCGAAGCCGGCGGGCACTGCCCAGAAGAAGCGATCGCAATGCGGCAGATAATCCTGCCACTTGTTGTCGCCGAGCAGATCCGCACGCGACACCTTGATCTCGATAATGGTGATCTGGCCGCGTGCGTCGAGCGCCATCAGGTCGACCCGGCGCCCTCCATCGAGCGGTACTTCCGCCATGGCGACCAGTTCGTGGCGCAGCAGCAGCCGGGTGACGCCGCGCGCGACATCGGCGGCGCACAGCGACGATTCAGGATCATCAACGCAAGAAGCGGGCGTGGTCAGCACGCCCGCTTCCTAGAACGTTTCAGGAACGTTGAAAAGGCTCAGCGCCAGAAGATGTGGTTGCCGATCGAGGCGACCTTGCGCAGCCCCGCCGCCGGCGCACGACCACGGTTGAAGTAAAGCGCGCGCTCGGCTTCGCCTTCCCATGCCTCGGCAAGCGCGACCTTCGCGACCGCCACAGCCGTGCGATAGTAGCGGCTGTCCTCGTTGATATCGGGGATGCGACCGCCGCGAACGAAGCCGAACTGCCCGCGCTGGGTGACGACCTCGCAGATGTCCTCCGGGAAGCGGCCCGACTTGCTGCGGTTGATGATCACGTCGGCGACCGCGAGTTGGCCCGACAGCGGCTCGCCCTTCGATTCAAAGTAGATCGCGCCGGCCAGGCACTGGATCGCGGCATCGTCGCCGTCGTGGGTGGACTGGGCGGCAACAGCCGCCGCCAGGGTAGGATATGCAACCGTAGCGCCCGCCGCGAGTTCATCAGTGGCAAGGTCGGCCGGTTCGGAAAGGGTCGCCAGGGTTGTGGCATTGGGCTGCGGGAGCGTGTGCTCGACCTCGGCAGCCAATCCGGCGGTGCTCTGCGCACTCAGGCCGAAGAAAGAAATCGTCATGGCCACAGCAACAGCGGCCCGTGAGAAGAAAGCCATCTTCAACAATCAATTGCGGTGGCTACGCGGACACGATCCGACGTTCATCAGAACATACGATCGGCCGGGATCCCCCCCGACTGCGTCACCGATGTGGATCGCACCCACCGCGGCACAACGCGAAAAACGTTGAACCGCGTTCGCCATACCCCAGCATTTGAGTCAATTAAGACAGGATCGTTTCAGCGGCGAACCGTTGGGCCTCTGCGACGTCCAGAGCAACTACCCATAGATCCGGGTCACGCTGACGGCGGCGGCGCCAGTAATCGTCGAGGGACTCGCCGCTGCCAGGCTTGGGCCCGCCCGGGATCAGCGACTCGCCGCCGTCAGGCCCAAATCCGCGCTCGAGGCAATGCTCCTCGCGTTCAAGCAGAACCAGGATTGCGCCGGCATCCGCATCGCCGCGCGCGCGAACCACGGCGATTCCGCCAGCATTGTTCACGCGCTGGAGCAGTGCCGCCACGGTGAGATGCGTCGGCAGCCGGCCGGTCACGCGGCCCGGTACCCCGGCAGGCCAGCCAGGGCGATGCGGCTGCGCATGAAGGTGCCGGTGCCGCGTGCCACCTCCTCCCCATCGCTGGCGATGAGGCGGGCGTCACCGACGAAGACGCGACGCTGGCCACTAACCCACCGTCCCTCGGCCACCACTGGGCCGGCGGAAAGCGGGCGCGTCAGCAAGAGGTTGAACTGGGTGGTCAGCAGGAATCGATCGGTGATGAGGCTGTTGCAGGCATAGAAAGCCGCATCGTCCAGCATCTTGAAATAGGCGGTGCCATGCGCTGCGCCGGCGGCATGGAAATGATCGGGTGCGATCTCGAAGCTGATCCGCGCCACGCCAGGCTCGGGGATCGCGAGCGAGGAGGCGAACAGGCGGTTGATCGGCGCTGCCGCATATAAGGACTCCAGCGCACGGTGATGCGCGTCAGCGCCTTCAGGCCGCGTCAAGCGCACCCTCCGGATCGTCGGCGGTCAACAAGGCATAGATGGCGTCCCGCGAACCGGCACCGCGCAGCTTTGCGACAAAGGATCGATCGCGGAAGCGGCTCGACACGCGCGCCAACGCCTTGAGGTGATCCGCACCGGCATCTGGTGGCGAGAGCATTGCCACCACCATGTCGACCGGCATGTCGTCGATCGCCTGAAACTCGATTGCCTGGGCGAGCCGAACGACGACCACGACGATCCGCGACAAGCCATTGACTCGGGCATGCGGGATCGCGACGCCACTGCCGAAGCCGGTGGACCCCAGCTTCTCGCGATCGGCGAGTGCGGTAGTGACCGCGTTGGCGTCGAGCTCCAGCACCGGCGCGGTGAACGCGCCCAGTTGCTGAAACAAGCCCTTTTTGCTGCTTGCCGCCACCCCGACTGCAATCAGATCGGGGTGGAGCAGATCACTCAAATCATTTGGCATGATGGTCCGGCATTCACCCCGCGCGCTGCGGTTCGACCCAGCCGATCGTCCCGTCGCCGCGCCGATAGACCATGTTGTATGCGCCCGTCCCGCTGTTCTTGAATAACAACGCAGAGGTGTTGCGCAAATCGAGCATCATCACCGCGTCGGACACGGTGGCATCGGGGATATCAACGCGTGTTTCGGCCACGATCAGCGGCGCGTCCGCTTCTTCCTCGTCTCCGACCCGCTCGGCGAACAACGTATAGCCCGCATTGTCGAAATTGTCGTAGGCAACGCTTTCGGCGAGCGCGGCGACGTCACCGGCGTTGCGATCCTTGAGCCGGCGCATGTAGCGGCGCAGCTGCTTTTCGATCTTCTCGGCCGCCCCGTCGAAGGCGAGATGCGCGTCATGCGCGTCGTGCTTTCCCTTGAGCACCAATCCCTGCATCACATGGACGACGATGTCGCAGCCAAAGCCGGCATCGTGCGGCCCCTTGCCGAAGGTAACCTGGGCCGAAATCGCGCGACTGAAATATTTGTCGGCGATGCCCTGCAATCGATTGTCGACGTGATCCTTCAGCGCGTCGCCCGTTTCAACCTGGTGACCAGAGATCCGGATATCCATCGACTCATTCTCCATTGGCTGGCCCGGCGTGGTCTCGCCGGGGCGTTGGGCGTCAACCGGACGCCGCGGCCCCCCAGATCGGATTCTTCACCCGCGTCATGAACGCGGCATGCGCGGCAAGTTCTCCCTCGCTTGGCGCGAAATGCCGTGCCGGCCGCGCAACGCGCGGTGCGGCCTCCACGACCACCACCTCCTCGGCCACCAGATCGCTGACCAGCGACAGGCCGATCTGCCGCCCGCCCATCAGCTCGACATAGACCTGCGCCAGCAGCTGCGCGTCGAGCAACGCGCCGTGCAGCACGCGGTGCGAGCGGTCGATGCCGTAGCGCGAGCACAAGGCATCTAGCGTCAGCTTGGCGCCGGGATGTCGCTGCTTGGCGATCGCCAGCGTGTCGATCATGCGCGTCATGCAGATCACGTCGCGGCCGCAGCGACCTAGCTCGCCGTTGAGGAAGCTGAAGTCGAACGAGGCGTTATGCGCGATCAGCGGCGCGTCACCGATGAAGGCGACCAGTTCCTCGGCGACGGCGTGGAACAGCGGCTTGTCGGAGAGGAACGCGTCGGACAGACCGTGGATCGCCTGCGCGCCCGGCGGCATCGTCCGCTCCGGGTGGAAATAAGCGTGAAAGGTGCGCCCCGTTTCGACCCGGTTGACCAGCTCGACGCAGCCGATCTCGACCATGCGATCGTCGCCAAAGGTGAAGCCGGTGGTTTCGGTGTCGAAGACGATCTCGCGCATTGGTGAGTTTATCGGCCTTCCGCTTCCTTGAGGCAAGCGATCACCCGGCGGACATGGGTGCGGGTCTCCTCCAGCGACACGTCGGTGGGGATGACGAAATCGGCCCGGGCGCGCTTGTCGGCATCGGGCACTTGGCGGGCGATGATCGCGTCGAACTTGCCCTTGCTCATGCCGGGGCGCTGGAGGGTGCGGGCGCGCTGGACCTCAACGGCGGCGGAGACCACCGCGACCTTGTCCATCGCGCGCTGACCACCGGTTTCGAACAACAAGGGCACATCGAAGACGACGAGCGGGGCGGCGGCATGTTCCGTGAGGAAGGCGGCGCGTTCCTCGCCCACGGCCGGGTGAACGATCGCTTCCAACGCCTTCATCGCCACGTCGTCACCGAGCACGGCCTCGGCGAGCGCGGTGCGGTTGACGCCATTCTCGCCAGTGGTGCCGGGGAAGCGGGCTTCAATCGCGGTGACGACTCGGCCGGCAGGGCCTTGCAGCTTGTGGACCTCGGCATCGGCGTCGAAGACGGGCACGCCTTCGTCGGCGAACATCTTGGCGACGGTGGACTTGCCCATGCCGATCGAGCCGGTGAGGCCGAGTTTGATCATTCTTTTCTCCCCTCTTTTGTACCCCGGCGAAGGCCGGGGCCCAGTTACGACCGGCCCGATGCTGGGCCCCGGCCTTCGCCGGGGTACAAGGTCATTGGATAAGCAGTTCGCGCAGCTCACCGTCATGCTCGCGCGGCGCGGGCTGGCCGAAGAACAGCTCGAACGCCGCTGCCGCCTGGCCAACCAGCATTTCGAGGCCGTCGATCGTTTCCAGCCCGCGCGCCTCCGCTGCGTCGAGCAGCGCGGTTTGGAGCGGGGCATAGACGATGTCGTACACCACAGCGTCGAGCGCCAGGGGCAGGAGGTCGAGGTCGAGCGGCGGCTGACCCTCCATGCCGAGCGCGCTGGTGTTGACCAGCAACTTGGCCGCGGGAAGGCGGCCGGTGAGGGGCAGCACCTCGCCCTTCAGACCGAAGCGGCTCAGCAGCGCGGCGGCCTTCAATGGCGAGCGGTTCAGGATGGTCACGGGGCCGACGTTCATGCGCGACAAAGCGAACAGCACCGCACGCGCCGCGCCGCCGGCACCGACAATCGCGACCGGCGCACCGTCGAGGTCGAGATCGGCGATCGGCGCGTAGAAGCCGGCGGCGTCGGTGTTGGTGCCGAACAGATCGCCGCCCTCGTTGCGGACGACGGTGTTCATCGCGCCGATCGAGTCGCGCACGCTGCCGGGATCTGACACGAGATCAAGCATCGCGACCTTGTGCGGAATGGTGACGTTGCAGCCGCGCCAGTTCGGATCGGCGCGGCGCTTCTCGATGAAGACGGGCAGATCGTCGGGTGTGACATGCGTGGCGCGGTAATCAGCGTCGATGCCGAGCTTCTTCAGCCAGAAACCGTGAATTAACGGAGACTTAGAGTGACTTATCGGGTCGCCGATCACCTCCGCATAGGGCCGGACGGTTGCATCATCTGCAATCGAATGTTGAGGAAGTTGAGACACTGGCGCTTCTTTCTCCATCACGCGCCTAGCACCTGGCGTTCGCGCAAATAGGCGAGCAGCGGCATCAGCGGCATGCCGAGCACGGTGAAATGGCTCCCTTCGACGCGGCTGAACAATTGCACCCCCGGCCCCTCCATGCGGTAACAGCCGACGCATCCCGCGATCGCCGGCCATTCGGCATCAAGATACGCCTCGATGAAGCCGTAGGACAGCGGGCGGACGAACATCCGGGCCTTGTCGACATGGCGCCAGACCGGGCGGCCACCCTCCGCGATCACCGCCGCGCTGACCAGATCGTGGCGCTTGCCCGACATCATCGACAGATGCTCGGCAGCCTCGGCGCGGTCGCGTGGCTTGGACAGGATCGTGCCATCCTCAAGCACGGCGAGGCTGTCGGAGCCGAGCACCAAAGCCTGCGGCTCACGGCTGGACACCTTGAGCGCCTTCAATTCGGCGAGTGCATCGGCGAGATCGCGCGGCGCCACGTCGCCGAGCGCGGCCTTGGCCGCATCCTCGTCCACCATTGCCGGCTGCGCGGTGAAGGGCACGCCCGCGGCGACCAGCATCGCGCGGCGCGAGGCGGATTGCGACGCGAGGATCAGTTTCAACCCGGTCGTGGTCATTCGTCGATCACCAGCGCGGGATTGCCGCTGCGTTCGTTGACGATCGAAATCACCGCGGCGGCGGTTTCCTCGATCGAGCGGCGGGTGACGTCGATCACCGGCCAGCCATTATCGGCGAACATGCGCCGGGCATATTGCAGCTCACGCGTCACCGCTTCCTGATCAACGTACGCCGTCTCGGGCGCCTGGTTGAGCGACAGCAGCCGGTTGCGGCGGATCTGGATCAACCGATCGGGGCTGGTGGTGAGCCCGACGACAAGCGGGTTCTGGAGCGAATAGAGCGACACCGGCGGCGGGCTTTCGATCACGATCGGGATGTTGGCGACCTTGAACCCACGATTGGCGAGATAGATGGAGGTCGGCGTCTTGGACGATCGCGAGACGCCGGCAAGGACAATGTCTGCCTCCTCCCATTCCTCCCACAACACGCCATCGTCATGCGCGATGGTGAATTGGATCGCGTCGACGCGCGCGAAATAAGCGGCGTCGAGCACGTGCTGGCGCCCCGGCTTGTTCTTGGCCTGCTGGCCGAGCATCGCCGAGAGCGCGTCGTTGACCGGATCGAGCGGGGCGACGGTGGGCAGGCCGAGCGTCTGGCAGCGCTGCTCCAGCGCCTTGCGCGTGGCGGGGTTCACCAGCGTGTAGATGACCAGGCCGGGGTTCTGAGCGATCTCTTGCAGAATGCGGTCGAGATGCGCCTCCGTGCGAACCATCGGCCAGAAATGGCGCACGGTTTCGACATCGTCATATTGCGACAGCGCGGCCTTGGCGATGTTCTCCAGCGTCTCGCCCGTCGAGTCCGACAGGAGGTGGAGGTGCAGTTTGACCGTCACCGGCATGAACCTGTGGATAACATGAGGACGAGCGCTAGCCTAACCTAGGCGGGCGGCCAAGCGGATCGGACGACCGTGGAAAACGAGTCACTTGTCCACAATCCCATCCACGCCGAACAGTTTCATCCACAGGCTGTGAAAAACGGGAGCGGTTGAATCGAATCCCAGGGAGTCCGCGGCGCGCCGGGGGTCAAGCTGTTGGCAATCCGGGGATGAACGCATAAGCCCCGCGACCAACGCGCCTACTTCATCAGCAATCCTTTGAATCTTCTATTTGAGTAGATGGATGCACGCCCAACCTGATTCCAAACCGCTGCTGAGCGTGCTGAACGGCCAGCGCCGCGCGCGGCCGCCGATGTGGCTCATGCGCCAGGCCGGCCGCTATCTTCCCGAATATCGTGCACTGCGGGCCGAGAAGGGCGGCTTCCTGGCGCTCGCCACCGATCCGGAGGCGGCGTGCGAAGTGACGCTGCAGCCGATCCGCCGCTTCGGCTTCGATGGCGCGATCCTGTTCTCCGACATCCTCATGGTGCCCTGGGCGATGGGGCAGGACCTGACCTTCGGGCCGGGCGAGGGGCCGCGGTTGACTCCGCGACTGGTGGACAGCGCGCTGGACTCGCTCGCGGCGGTGCCGGGGCGGCTCGATCCGGTGTACGAGACGGTGCGGCGGGTCGCGGCGGCGCTGCCGGCGGAGACGACGTTCCTTGGGTTCGCCGGATCGCCGTGGACGGTGGCGACCTACATGGTCGCCGGGCAGGGATCGAAGGATCAGGCTGAAACGCGCGGGATGGCCTACCGTGCCCCGGCGGCATTCGGCGCGATCATCGAGGCGATCGTGGCGCTGACGATCGATTACCTTTCGGGGCAGATCGAGGCCGGTGTCGAGGCGGTGCAATTGTTCGACAGTTGGGCGGGCACCTTGTCACCGGCGCAGTTCGAGCGATGGGTGATCGCGCCCAATGCGGCGATCGTTTCAGGGCTCAAGGCGCGGCATCCGGATGTGCCGGTGATTGGCTTCCCCAAGGGCGCCGGCGGCAAGCTGCCGGCCTATGCGCGCGAAACGGGGGTCGATGCGGTCGGGCTGGACGAGACGGTCGATCCGGTGTGGGCCGACGCGATGCTGCCGGAGGGGTTGCCGGTGCAGGGTAATCTCGATCCGCTGGCGCTGATCGCTGGCGGCGACGCGCTGGACGCGGCGATCGACCGGATCCTCCGCGCGTTTCCGGAGCGGCCGCATGTCTTCAACCTGGGCCATGGGATCGACCAGCATACGCCGATCGCGCATGTCGAGCGGGTGATCGAAAAGGTAAGAGGCTGATGGGTATCGGTTTCCTCGGCGCGGCTTACCTCTGGGTAAAGGCTGCGCATATCATCTTCGTGATCTTCTGGATGGCGGGGATGTTCATCTTCCCGCGCTATCTCGTGCATCATCAGGAGGGGCTGGGCGATCCGGGCGAGGAGGCGCGCTGGACCCTGCGAGAGAAGAAGCTGCGGCATATCATTCTGACGCCCGCGATGATCGCGGTGTGGGTGATCGGGCTGGTGCTGGCGGTAAATGCGGGGCTGCTGGCGGGGATCCAGGGGCTGGCGTGGCTGCATGCCAAGCTGTTCGTGGTGTTCCTGCTCTCGGGCTATCACGGGTGGGCGATCGGCTATTCGAAGCGGCTGGCCAAGGGTGTTGCTGGACTGAGCAACCGACGGCTCAGGATGATGAACGAAGTGCCGGCGCTGGCGGTAACGATCATCGTGATCCTCGCGGTGGTGAAGCCGTTCTGAGTGCCGCGTCATCCCGAATATGATCCGGGATCCCGCTTTTTCTTCTGAGGGCAGCGAAGGCAGCGGGACCCCGGGTCAAGCCCAGGGTGACGAGGGGTCAGGGGTTGCATCCGCTTGACTAACCCCTGAGCCCCCCCTACGTCCCACCCTCGGTGTGGCCTTTCCGGCCCGCTGCCTCCTCTTGCCTCGTTGCCGCGCGACCTTTCCGCCGACCGGGCTTTCTCCCCCAACCGATTTCAATCGGACACACGACATGCATCTCAAAGACCTCAAGAAGAAAGCCCCGGCCGAGTTGGTCCAGCTTGCCGAGGAGCTGGGCGTCGAGGGCGCCTCCACGCTGCGCAAGCAGGACCTCATGTTCGCGATCCTCAAGGTCCAGGCCGAGGAAGGCGAGCAGATCATGGGCGAAGGCACCATTGAGGTGCTGCCCGATGGCTTCGGCTTCCTGCGCAGCCCCCAGGCCAATTATCTCGCCGGGCCGGACGACATCTATGTGTCGCCCAACCAGGTCCGTAAGCACGGCCTGCGCACTGGCGACACGGTCGAGGGCGAGATCCGCGGTCCCAAGGACGGCGAACGCTATTTCGCGCTGACCAAGCTGATCAGCGTCAATTTCGACGATCCCGATGCGGTGCGCCACCGCGTCAATTTCGACAACCTCACCCCGCTCTATCCCGAAGAGCGGCTGAAGATGGAAATCGAGGATCCCACCATCAAGGACAAGTCGGGCCGTGTGCTCGACCTCGTCTCGCCGATCGGCAAGGGCCAGCGCTGTCTGATCGTGGCGCCGCCGCGCGTTGGCAAGACGATCATGATGCAGAACATCGCGCGCGCGATTTCGCTCAACCACCCCGAGGTGTTCCTGATCGTGCTGCTGATCGACGAGCGGCCCGAGGAAGTCACCGACATGCAGCGCACGGTGAACGGCGAGGTCGTCTCCTCGACGTTCGACGAGCCGGCCACGCGCCACGTGGCGGTGGCCGAGATGGTGATCGAGAAAGCCAAGCGGCTGGTCGAGCACAAGAAGGACGTGGTGATCCTGCTCGACAACATCACCCGCCTGGGCCGCGCCTACAACACGGTGGTGCCGTCGTCGGGCAAGGTGCTGACCGGCGGTGTCGACGCCAATGCGCTGCAGCGGCCGAAGCGCTTCTTCGGTGCGGCGCGCAATATCGAGGAAGGCGGATCGCTGACGATCATCTCGACCTCGCTGATCGATACCGGCAGCCGCATGGACGAAGTGATCTTCGAGGAGTTCAAGGGCACCGGCAACGCGGAAATCGTGCTTGACCGCAAGGTTTCGGACAAGCGCATCTTCCCGGCGATCGACGTGTCGAAGAGCGGCACGCGCAAGGAAGAGCTGCTGGTCGAGAAGGACAAGCTGTCGAAGATGTGGGTCCTGCGCCGCATCCTGATGCAGATGGGCACTGTCGATGCGATGGAGTTCCTGCTGGGCAAGATGAAGGATTCCAAGACCAACGAGGATTTCTTCGCGAGCATGAATCAATAGCCGGTCTGAGTCCGGCGCCAGGGTGGCGCCGGACTCAGACCGGCTCGGCCGACGGGTGCGCAAGCAACCCGGTCGACGGCGCGGCTTTGCCGCGCCGTTTTGTGTTGGGCCGAAATTTATACCGCCTTTGACTACCCCTCTCCCCCAGCCCTCTCGCCAGCCCTCTCCCCGCCAGCAGGAAGAGGAAGACTTGTCCCTAGCCGCGCTTGTTCCCCTACGGTATCGAACGTGCGGAAACCCGAACGGCTCGCAACCGTTCGGACAGCAACACCCTCGCAGGAGCGCCGCCGTTGATCCTCACCATGTTTCTCCAGAGCGCGGGGTCGCTCGGCGACATCTGGCAGCACATCGTTGCGGATTTCTCCAACTTGTCCGATCCGGCGGCGCTGGCCGCTTTCGGCCAGGTGCTGATGATCGATCTGGTGCTGGCCGGCGACAATGCGATCGTGGTTGGCGCGCTGGCGGCGGGCCTGCCGGCGGATCAGCGCAAGAAGGTCATCATGATCGGCATTGTCGCTGCGCTGGTGCTGCGCATCGCCTTTGCGCTGGTGGTCAGCTGGCTGATGGGGATCGTGGGGCTGATCTTTGCCGGCGGGCTGCTGCTGCTGTGGGTCAGCTGGAAATTCTGGCGCGAGCTGCGCGCCGACAGCCATGCCAATAGCGGATCGGCGGAAGTCGCAGGTGACGAACATTCCGGCCTGGCACCGGCGCGCAGCTTCGCCGCCGCGGCCTGGGCAGTCGCCGTCGCGGACGTGTCGATGAGCCTCGACAACGTCCTGGCGGTCGCCGGCGCGGCGCGCGAGCATCCGGGCATCCTGGTCGTTGGCCTGATCCTGTCAGTCGCGCTGATGGGCTTGGCGGCGAACCTGATCGCGCGGATCATCGAGCGTTATCGCTGGATCGCCTATCTCGGCCTGGCGGTGATCGTCTTTGTGGCGTTCAAGATGATCTACGAAGGGTGGATCGGCACGGGCGAGACGGTGGGGCTCAGCACGCTGTTCTGACGCCAGCCTCGTCACCCCGGGGCTTGACCTGGGGTGACGGGAAGCAGGCGAACCCCGGGGTTCACCGCGCGTTCAACGCTTGCTCACGATAGCCGTGACAACCACTCGGGAGAGCCGTGTTGAAGATCCTGTTTCCCGTCGCCGCCGTGGCGATGGTTGCCGCCCCGGCAGTCGCGCAATCGAGCGACCTTGCCGCCGTCCAGAACCATCTGCGCGCCGTCAACACGATGACGGCGGATTTCACGCAGACCGATCGCGCCGGCAAGACGCTGACCGGCACCTTGTCGCTGAAGAAGCCGGGCAAGATCCGCTTCCAATATGAAAAGGGCGTACCGATCCTTGTGGTGGGTGATGGCAAGGCACTGACATTCATCGATTATTCGGTGAAGCAGGTGCAGCGCTGGCCGATCAGCAATTCGCCCTTGGGCGTGCTGATCAATCCCGATCGTGACATCTCCCGCTATGCCAAGGTGGTGCCGAGCGGTGACCAGCGCGTGTTGTCGGTGGAGGGATATGATCCCAAGCACCCTGAATATGGTCGCATCACCATGGTGTTCGCGCGGGACGGTGGAGCGCCGGGCGGGTTGATGCTTCAGGGCTGGGTGACGCTGGACAGTCAGGGCAACCGCACCACCATCCGTCTCGCAAACCAGCGCTTCAACGCGCCGGTAAGCGACGGAACGTTCCGCTGGAACGATCCACGGAAATCGGCCCGCCGAAGCTGAACCGAAACCGACCTTCCTGTTCATGCGCGGGACAGGAAGCTGCGCTTAAAACGATCGTTGCGGATGTGGGGCGGTTCGGGATTTTCCCCCTGTTGCCCGGACTGATTGCCCCACAACCCCCTGCGTGACGAACGCCAGGTTGGCCCTCGCTCCATGCCCCCGGAGCGGGGGCCTTTCTGCGTAGGGCGCATGCCGACCAAGTCGGCAAGACGCTCAAGCACGGCCGGCGGCCCGCAGGTGCCGTCCGACGACGCGGCTTTGCCGCGGCGGCTGTGGGGGGTCAGCAGCCTGCGTTTGATGTGCGGCACGGTGGATGCCGGCACGAGGCCGGCATGACGGTGGGCTGGGCTAGCGCTCTGGCGCTAGCAGCAGCTGGGGCGGAGGGCTGGATCCCGGATCAGGTCCGGAGTGACGACGACCGTTGGGGCACAGTTGTCGCCCTTCGCTACGCTCGCTAAGTCGCCCACGTGAAGATCGTCAGCTGGAACATCAATTCGGTCCGTTTTCGCATCGACATCGTCGAGCGGTTCCTGCGCGAGGTGCAGCCGGACGTGCTGTGCCTGCAGGAAACCAAGGTGATCGACGCGGACTTTCCGTTCGAGACGTTTCGCGCGCTCGGCTACGAGCATATCCTGATTCACGGCCAGCGGATGCACCACGGCGTGGCGATCGTCAGCCGGGTGCCGGTGAGCGAGGATGACCGGTTCGACTGGCAAGCCAATCGCGAGGCGCGGCATATCGGCGTGCGGCTGGCGAACGGCGTGCGTATCGAGAACGTCTATGTTCCGGCAGGCGGCGACGTGCCTGATCGCGAGGTGAACGCGAAGTTCGGGCAGAAGCTCGATTTCGTGCAGCGGATGACCGATTGGTCGGCCGCGCTGGACTGCCCGACGATCCTGACCGGCGACTTCAACATCGCGCCGCTGCCCAGCGACGTGTGGAGCCACAAGGCATTGCTCAAGGTGGTGAGCCATACCCCGGTCGAGGTGGAAGCGCTCGACCGGCTGCAAGCGTCGAACGACTGGATCGATCTGGGGCGTCATTTCCATCCGGCCCCGGCGCGGCTGCACACCTGGTGGAGCTATCGCTCGCCTGACTGGACCAAGAACGATCGCGGGCGGCGGCTGGATCACATGTGGGCGACGGGCGACGTGGCGAAATCCGCGACGCGCCATCATGTCTTCGAGGACTGCCGCAGCTGGATCAAGCCTTCAGACCATGTGCCGATCATGACGGAGTTCGCCTTTTGACCAACCCTCGGCTGGCTGCGCGGGCGATCGATGCGCTTCGGCGCGGCTGGCCGATCCGCATCGGGACGCTGGGGCTGCTGCCGATCGAGACGGCCGATCCAGTGCGGCTGGCGGCGTTCGATCCGGAGGAGGAGGCGCCCGTGCTGCTTTCCGCGGGGCGCGCGGAAACGCTGAAGCTCGCCAATCAGCTGGAAGCTGCGGTGCCCGATGCGCCGGTACTGGTCGATCGCGCACCGTGGATCGACTTCGCCACAGCGACCGCGTTAGCCGATCCGCAGCTGGACTTGGCGACGCCGCTGAAAGGACCATTCCGCGCGATCACGGTGATCGCGCCGGCGGATGCGGGTGCCGCGTTGCGGCTGGCGCGGGTGGCGGGGATGCTGCCGGCGTTCTTTGTGCGCTCAGGCGGGCAGGGTGAGGTGACGCTTTCGCCCAGCGATATCGACGCGCATGAGGATGCAATCCGGCTGTCGATCGCGGCACGGGCCAGGCTGCCCGTCGCCCATGCCGAGGATGCGGAAATCGTCGCCTTCCGCACGCCGGAGGGACCGGGCGAGCATGTCGCGCTGTTGATCGGATCACCCAATGGCGCGCCGCCGCTGGTGCGGCTGCACAGCGAATGCCTGACCGGGGACGCGCTCGGCAGCCTGAAGTGCGATTGCGGGCCGCAGCTGGACGCGGCGCTGAAGGCGATCGCGGCGTCTGACTGGGGCATCCTGCTGTACCTGCGGCAGGAAGGGCGAGGGATCGGGCTGGTTAACAAGCTGCGGGCGTATGCCTTGCAGGATCAAGGCTTCGATACGGTGGACGCGAACACGCGACTGGGCTTCGCGATTGACGCGCGCGATTTCGGGGTGGCGGCACGGATGCTCGATCTGTTGGGGCAGCGCGAGGTGCGGCTGCTGACCAACAATCCCGGCAAGGTACAGGGGCTGGAGGCGCATGGCATCCGCGTCGCGGAGCGCGTGCCGCATTTCCTGCCGACGAATAAGCATAATGAACAATATCTGGCGACCAAGCGGGATCGTACCGGGCACCAACTTTAGGTTCGTCGGCCAGGGGGCTTGGAGAAAGTTTGTTCACGCGAAGGTGAAGGCGCGAAGAAGAGGTTGTTCTCACAGGGAGCGCAGAGGACACGAAGCCGAAACCCTTCGTGACTCTCGTCTCGCGACAGCGAGACCTTCATTATCGAGCCGCCGGACGCGGCTCGGAACATTACCTCCGGCGCATCATCTCTGTAATCTCTGCGCTCTCTGTGAAAACATAATCTTCGCGCCTTCGCTTGAACCTAAAGCCCCAGCTCGCGACGCACATCCTCGAAATCGCGGGCGACGGCCTGAACGCCGATCTCGCGCAGGCGGGCGTCGTGACCGATGGCGCAGTGGCGGCCGGCGCACAGGCCAATGACATGGCCGCCGCTCGCGACCGCGCCAGTGGCGCCGACTGGAGAATCTTCGAGGATCGCGCAGCGTTCGATGGGAATGCCGAGCTGTCTGGCGCCGTAGAGGTACAGGTCAGGCGCAGGCTTGCCGCGGGTGACGTGTTCGGCGCCCGAATAAAGGTGATCGCCGAATACTCCTTGCAGCCCGAGGTGGCGCAGGTGGGTGCTGATCCAGCGGGTCGAGCTCGATGACACCACCGCCTTGGGCAAATCAGCGGGGAGCGAGCGGACAAAGGCGACTGCGCCGGCGACTTCCTCCACCCCTTCGGCGAGGACGCGTTCGTTCTCCGCCATGCGGTGCTCCTGCCAATCGGCCGGCAGCGGCCCGCCGATGAATGCCTCGACCCGATCGATGAAGTCACGCCCGGCATGGCCCATGAAGCGCGCCATCGATTCCTCCGGGGTGATCGGATGGCCGGCGGCGGTCAGGAAATCGGCAATATGCTGGTTGCCGAGATATTCGCTCTCGATCAGCACGCCATCGAAGTCGAAGAGCAATGCATCGAACTTCATGCGCTTGCTCCCTTGGACGCGCGTTCACCGAACAGCGCGGAGCCGATGCGCACGTGTGTGGCACCAATCATCACCGCGGTTTCGAAATCGTCCGACATGCCCATGCTGAGCCCAGCCACCCCTTCCTCTCGCGCGATCTTGGCGAGCAGCGCGAAATAGGGGGCAGCATCGACGCCGTTAGGGGGTAGGCACATCAATCCGGTGACCGGCAGGTCTGCGGTTCGCGCCGCTGCAAGCAGCGGCGGCAGATCGATGATGGCGCAGCCGCCTTTTTGCGGCTCCTCGCCGATGTTGACCTGGATGAAGCAGGCGGGGCGGCGGCCTTGCGCGTCCATCGCCTTGGCCAAGGCGGCGATCAGCGATGGGCGATCGACGGCGTGGATCGCATCGGCCATGGCGACGGCTTCGTTGGCCTTGTTGGATTGCAGCTGGCCGATCAGGTGCAGCCGTGCGTCCGGATAGCGTTCGCGCAAGGCCGGCCATTTCTCGCCCGCCTCCTGAACCCGGTTCTCGCCGAAATCGCGGTGGCCGGCGGCGAGCAGCGGTTCGATGGCATCGGCCGGGTGCGTCTTCGATACCGCGATCAAGGTGATGTCGGTAGCGTCGCGGCGGGCGAGCTTGGCGGCATGCGCGATCCGGCTGTGGATCGCGGCGAGGCGGTCGTCGGCTTGCATCGGGCGCGCTATAGGCAGCGGCATGCAGCGCCGCCACCCCGTCCCGCGTCTCTGGCTGATGACCGACGAGCGGATGGGGGAAGCGTTGTGGCGCGCGGTGCGGCGGCTGCCGCAGGGCGGAGGCATTGTTTTCCGGCATCATGCGACGCCGTTGGCGGAGCGGCGGCGGCTGTTTGCGCGGTTGTTGCGGCTCGCGCGGGCGCGCGGACTGGTGCTGGTGCGCGCAGGTACGGTGCCGCTGTATGGCGAGATGGGGGTGCACAAGGCCGAGGGCCGGCACGTGCCGGCATTGGTGACCTGGCCGGTGCATGATGGGCTGGAAGCGCGCCGGGCGCGGCGGGCAGGGGCGCATGTGGCGTTCGTGTCGCCGGTGTTCGCGACAAGGTCGCATCCGGGTTCGAAGGTACTTGGGGTCAGCCGAGCGCAAGCGTTGGCGCGTGTGTTGCCGATGAAGCGAATTGCGCTGGGCGGGATGGATGCACAACGATTTCGTCGTTTGCAGGATTTCGACGGGTGGGCCGCGATCGACGCTTGGTTGCGCTGATCGGAAGTTTCCGCTCACGCCGCCATCCGAGCTTCGTGGCTCCGCATGTGCTGGCGCTAGACGGGCAAGCGACACTGTCCGCGGACGTTGGATCCCGGATCAGGTCCGGGATGACATGGGTGGGTTGGACAGCGGTCGTGCGAAAGCAGCGACGGGGCGGACGCGTGCGTTAGAAGCGGAACGCCGTGCCGACGTACACCGCCTGGCTGTCACGGCGGTCATCCGTGAAGCGCGCAAGCCGCTCACGTTCCGATTTGTAGCGCAAGCCGGCGGTAAGATCGATGTTGCGCGTCAGCGAGTAGGAGCCGCCAACATCGAGCGAATAGCTTTCCGCGCCATCGACCAGCTTGGGCGTGGTGCCCGGCAGCGGGCGATCGCTGCCTGCCTTCACGCGGCCAGTGAAACGGGGCAGCGAATAGCTGACCGCCACGTCGGCGGCTTCGCGGCTGCCCGGCTGGCCGGCGAGATCGACCTTGGCGATATCCCCCGACACGGCAAAGCGCTTCCAGCCCACCGATACGCCGAGGTTATACGCCACCGGCACCAACCCAACCGTCGGCGCAGCCGCTGCGGCGGCGGCGGTGCGATCCGTATCGGCAATCCGCGTGGAGCGTGCGCGCACCGCAACGGTAACCGGACGATTGCCCTGGCGATTCTCGGACGGGGTGAAACGGAACTCGCCATTGCCCAGTCCGCTGCGCGCGAACGCTGCAGCCAGTCGTGGATCGGCCGACGACGGTGTAAAGCCACCAAGATTGCGAGCTGCACCGCCTGGCCGCTTAGGTGCCACGCGATCGATCTCGGACGCGCCGATCGCTGGTGCCACGGCAAGCGCCATCGCGGCAAATGCCACGACCGACCCACCGATAAGCGCACGAGCAGCGAACACGATTCCCTCCAACCCCTGGAGAACGCGCCTAACACGATTCGTTGGCCCGTCGCCATGGTGGTTTGTTGCTTTTGAGCGAAGTGTTGCATGCTTTCCACAATCGCCGGCCCAAATTCGGGCGGCAGCTGGCGCATGCCATGAACTTGCGAGGGCAGGGCACCCTCTGTACAGGTCGCTGCCGAGAGTTTTCCATCAGGACGATGCCGATGTTCCGCCCGTTGCGTTCCGCGCTGGTCGTTAGTGCTGCCCTTGCCGTTGCGGCTTGCGGTGGTGGCCAGAAGCGACCGGAGGCCGATCTGGCCGCCAGCCGTGTCACCACCATCGGGGTGAACAGCTATTTGTGGCGGGCGTCGCTCGACACGCTGAGCTTCATGCCGCTGCTTCAGACGGATTCCAACGGCGGCGTCATCGTCACCGACTGGTACGTCAATCCGCAGACGCCGACCGAGCGGATGAAGGTGACCGTGACGATCCTCGACCAGGATCTGCGCGCCGACGCTGTGCGTGTCGCGGCGCTGCGTGAAGTGAACCGTGGCGGGCAGTGGGTGTCCTCGCCGGTTGCCGCCGCCACGACGCAGAAGCTGGAAGACGTGATCCTGACCCGCGCGCGTGACCTGCGCCGCGCCTCCTCGGCCGTTAACTAAGGTTCACGCATGAGCCAGCGTTTCAACGCACTCGCCGCCGACGCCCGCTGGCAGCGGGTGTGGGACGAGCGCGCGACCTTTGCCGCGGACGACACGTCGCCCAAGCCCAAGAGCTATGTGCTCGAGATGTTCCCCTATCCTTCGGGGCGCATTCACATGGGGCATGTGCGCAATTACACGATGGGCGACGTGCTGGCGCGCTTCCGCCGGATGAACGGCATGGAAGTGCTCCACCCGATGGGGTGGGACGCGTTTGGCATGCCGGCCGAGAATGCGGCGATGGAAAAGGGCGTCCATCCAGGCGGCTGGACGCGCGACAATATCGCCACGATGAAGGCGCAGCTGAAGCGGCTGGGCTTTGCGCTCGACTGGACGCGCGAGTTCGCGACCTGCGACCCGGAATATTACGGGCATGAGCAGGCGCTGTTCCTGAAGTTCCTGGAGGCTGGCCTTGTCTATCGCCGCGAGAGCGCGGTGAACTGGGATCCGGTCGACATGACCGTGCTCGCCAACGAGCAGGTGATCGACGGGCGCGGCTGGCGCTCGGGCGCGCTGGTCGAGAAGCGCAAGCTGAACCAGTGGTTCCTCAAGATCACGGCGTTTGCGGACGATCTGCTGTCGGGTCTGGGTGATCTCAAGGACTGGCCCGACAAGGTCCGGCTGATGCAGGAGAACTGGATCGGCAAGAGCCAGGGCCTGACGTTCCGCTTCGCGCTGACCGACGGCGCGGGGACGGGCGAGGGCGTGGTCGAGGTCTATACGACGCGGCCGGACACGATCTTCGGCGCGAGCTTCGTGGCGGTGGCGGCGGATCACCCGCTGGCTCAGTCGGTGGCGGCCGGCAATCCGGCGGCGCAGACGTTCATCGAGGAATGCCGCCGCGGCGGTACCACCGCAGCCGAGCTGGAGACGCAGGAGAAGCAGGGCTTCGACACGGGCTACAAGGCGGCGCATCCGTTCGATCCGTCGCTGCAACTGCCGGTGTATATCGCGAATTTCGTGCTGATGGACTATGGCGTCGGCGCGGTGTTCGGCGTGCCGGCGCACGACCAGCGCGATTTTGAGTTCGCGACCAAGTACAAGCTGCCGATCCGGCGCGTCGTGTCGGAGGGCGCCAAGGATGCGCCCGACTTCGACGAGGCGGAGGCCTATACCGGGCCTGGCACGCTGGTGAACTCGCACTTCCTCGACAGCATGGACATTGAGGAGGCCAAGCGCGAAGTCATCACCCGCGCGGAGGCCGGCGGCTGGGGTGAGGGGACAACGGTGTTCCGCCTGCGCGACTGGGGGATCAGTCGCCAGCGTTACTGGGGCACGCCAATCCCGATCATCCATTGCGCTGACTGTGGTGCGGTGCCAGTGCCGGCGGACCAGTTGCCGGTGAAGCTGCCCGACGATGTGAGCTTCGCGGTGCCCGGCAACCCGCTCGATCGCCATCCGACGTGGAAGCATGTTGCGTGCCCGTCGTGCGGCGGCGAAGCGGTCCGCGAGACCGACACGCTCGATACCTTTGCGGATTCCTCCTGGTATTTCATTCGTTTTGCCAGCCAGCCCGATGACAAGCCGTTCGATCGTGCGGTGGCCGAGCAGTGGCTGCCAGTCGGCCAGTATATCGGGGGGGTGGAGCATGCGATCCTGCACCTGCTCTACGCGCGCTTCTGGACGCGCGCATTGCAGCATGTCGGCATGATCGACGTGGCCGAGCCGTTCGCCGGGCTGTTCACCCAGGGCATGGTGACTCACGAGACGTACAAGTCCTCGGACGGGCGCTGGTTGTCGCCAGCGGATATCGACAGCGGGATCGAGACCGCGACGGGGCAGCCGGTGACGGTGGGCCGCGTCGAGAAGATGTCCAAGTCCAAGAAGAACACCGTCGATCCCGAGCCGATCGTGGATCAATATGGTGCGGACGCGGTGCGCTGGTTCATGCTGTCGGATTCGCCTCCGGAGCGCGATCTGGAGTGGAGCGAGAACGGGATCGAGGGTGCATGGCGCTTCATCCAGCGGCTGTGGCGCCTGTTGGCCGACGAGGGCGCCGGGCAGGGCGAGGATATCGCGCTCCGCAAGGCCGCGCATCGCGCCACCAAGGGCGTTGCCGAGGCGATCGAGGGCTTGCAGTTCAACAAGGCCGTCGCGCTGATCTACACGCTCGCCAATGCGATCGAGAAGGCGGCGCCGTCGCAGGATCGCACCGCGGCGCTCGGTACGCTGCTGCGCATCACCGCCCCCATGGTGCCGCATCTCGCCGAGGAAGTCTGGGCCGCGCAGGGCAATGACGGGCTGATCGCCGATGTTGCCTGGCCGAGCGTCGACCCTGCCTTGCTGGTGGATGATGAAGTGACCGTGGCGCTTCAGGTCAACGGCAAGCTGCGCGACACGATCGTGCTGCCGAAAGGATTGGCGCGTGAGGAAGCCGAGGCGCGTGCGCTGGCATCGGAAAAGATCGTCCGCGCAATGGAGGGCAAAGCGCCGCGCAAGGTGATCGTGGTGCCCGACCGCCTAGTGAACATCGTCGCATGAAGCGGCTGCTGCCCTTGCTGATCGTGCCGCTGCTCGCCCCGGTGCTGGGCGGCTGCGGGCTGAAACCGCTCTATGCCGGCGGCGGCTCGGGCGAGGTCGCGACGGCGCTGGGCCAGATCGAGGTGGCGCCGATCGAGGGGCGGGCCGGTTGGTTGGTCGCCAACGCGCTTCGCGATCGGCTGGGGGCCGTGCCCGCCGGTGGGGCGGCTCGCTATCGCCTTCAGATCAAGCTGGATGACGAGATCACCGGTCTTGCGATCCGCCGCGACGATTCGGTCGCGCGTGAACGGCGCACGCTGCGGGCGCGATATCAGCTCGTCGAGCTCGACAAGGGCGGGGTAGTGCTGGACGCGACCGCCGGCTCCGACGCAGGAATCGACGTGGTCGGTTCGGACTATGCCACGATCGCCGCGGAGGCGACCGCGCTGGAGCGGCTTTCTCAGACGGTTGCGGACCAGATCCTGATGCGTATCGCGGTGTACTCGAGGCGCGCGCCCGAAGCGCCATGAAGGCGACCGAGGCGCGGCTGAAGGCGGCGCTGGACAAGCCGCCGGCCGATATCCGGCTCTACCTGCTGTTCGGGCCGGACGAGGCGGGGGCGCTGGCGCTTGCCGATCGCCTGCCGCGCGCGCTCGGCCCGGAGGCCGAGCGGGTCGATCTCGATGGAGCGACGCTGCGCGGCGATCCGGCACGGTTGGCGGATGAGGCGGCATCGATGTCGCTATTCGGTACGGCACGGCACATCCGGGTGGCGCCCGCCGGCGATGAGAGCCTGGCGGCGGTCACCGCGCTGTTAGAGGCGGAGCGCGTCGGCAACCCGGTGGTGATGATCGCGCCGGGGCTGAAGGCGACGTCCAAGGTGGCGAAGCTGGCCCTCGACTCGCCGCTCGCGCTTGCGCTGGCCTGCTACGTACCTGGAGCTGACCAGCTGGAGGGGATTGCCGGTGAGATGGCGCGCGAGCAGGGGCTGCGGCTCGGCGCCGGCGTGGCGCGACGCCTGGCGCAGGCCGGCGGCGGCGACAGGGCCGTGATGGCACGCGAGATCGAAAAGCTTGCGCTGTACCTCGACGCAGCCCCTGAGCGGCCAACGGAATGCGATCAGGCGGCGCTGGACGCGGTCGGTGCCGATCTGGGCGAGGCGGAGACCGGGGACGTTATCGAGGCGCTGGTGGCGGCCCAGCCGGCATCACTGGGCGAAGCCTTGCGCCGCCTGGACGAGGCGGGTGTATCGCCGATCCCGTGGCTGCGCGCATTGGCGCGACGGCTGGCAAATTTGGCCGAGATGAAGGGCGAGGTAATCGCCGGTAACGATGTGGGCAGCGTGATGAAGCGGCATCGGGTGTTTTTCAAGGAAGAGGCGGCAACCGGGGCAGCGCTGCGGCGCTGGTCGCCCCAAGCGCTGGCGCGCGCGCTGGCGATCGTGCGCGAGGCCGAGCGCGCGGTGATCGCAGGCGGCGGATCCGCCGGTGACGTGCTAGCGGGCCAGGCAATGCTGGAGTTGGCAGTGAAGGTGCGGGGATAGCTGGCCTGTGCTGAGCGGCGCGGGACGGGGGCGTTCCTGGTCGCGGAACTTAGCAGCATCTTCGTGTATCGGCGTCGTCAAGCCGGGCTTGTCCCGGCATCCACCGCGCCGCATGCCTTAAGCCGTCGAGTCTGTGGAACAGTGGACCCCGGCACAGGACCGGGGTGACGTAGAGCGTGATGGCCGCTTCGCGTTATTCGTAAGGATGGGAAGGGGCTGAAATGCCGCGCCCCCGCTCAGATCGGCTCCCCGCTCAGCCGCTGGCAGATCATGTCGAGCTGATCGAGGGTCGAATAGTCGATCGTCACGGCGCCTCCGGCAGCGCCGAAGGTGATGCGAACCTTCACACCGAGCAGGTCACCCAATTGCCGCTCCAGTGCCGCGACGTCGGCATCGCCGGCGCTGGTGACGGTGCCTTCCACCGGCTCGCGCCGCGGCTTGCGTGCCGATGCCGGCTTGGCGTTTTGCGCCAGCTTCTCGGTCTGGCGCACCGACAAGCCCTTGCTTACCACCTGCTCCGCCAGCGCCTCTGCGTCGGGTGCACCGATGATCGCGCGGGCGTGGCCCATGCTTAGTGTGCCATCCACCACCCGCGCCTGCACTGGCTTGGGCAGATCGAGCAGGCGCAGCAGGTTGGCGACATGGCTGCGCGACTTGTGAACCGTTTTGGCGAGCACTTCCTGTGTGTGGCCGAACTCGTCGAGCAGGCGGCTATACGCCTCAGCCTCCTCGATTGCATTCAGATCCTGGCGCTGAATGTTCTCGACGAGCGCGATCTGTAGCGTCTCGGTATCGGTGTAGTCGCGAACGACCACCGGCACTTCATGCAGTCGGGCGCGCTGCGCGGCGCGCCAGCGGCGCTCCCCAGCGACAATCTGGTAATTGTGCCCGTGCGGACGAACGACGATCGGCTGGATGATCCCGCGTTCGGCGATCGAGGCCGCGAGCTCGTTCAGCGCATCCTCGTCGAAGTGCCGGCGCGGCTGTTCGGGATGTGGTGCGATCGCGCTGACCGGGATCAGGCGGACGCCAGGGGGTGGGCCACTGGTGTTATCTGCCGGCGAGTCATCGCGCGCGATGTCACCGAGCAGGGCACCAAGGCCGCGGCCAAGCCCGCCGCGTGGGCGCTTGATGTCACTCATGCCGCTGCCTCGCCGCTGGCCCGGGGCAGGCGCGCGATGAGCTCGCGGGCGAGCGCGATATAAGCCTGCGAGCCGCTGCACCGGTGATCGTAGATCAGGGCCGGGAGGCCGTGGCTGGGCGCTTCGGACAGGCGGACGTTGCGCGGGATGACGGTGTCAAACACTACCTTGCCCAACACTGCACGCACGTCCGCCGAGACCTGCTCAGTCAATCGGTTGCGGCGATCGTACATGGTCAGCGCGACGCCAATGATCGAAAGCGATGGGTTGAACCGCGCACGGATGCGCTCCACTGTCGTGAGCAATTGACTGAGCCCTTCCAAGGCGAAGAACTCGCATTGCAGCGGTACCATCAATGAATCGGCGGCGACCATGGCGTTGATGGTCAGCAACCCCAGCGAGGGCGGGCAATCGATTAGCGCGATGTCCCAGCGGGGCGGGGCAGCATCGAGCGCGCGGTGCAGCCGATGGGTTCGCTGCTCAAGCTCGACCAGCTCGATCTCGGCGCCCGACAGGTCCACCGTGCCGGGCAGAATGTCGAGGCGCGGTACACCCGTGGCTACCACACCGTCCTCAACCGGTGCTTGATCGATCAGGACATTATAGCTCGACGTGCTCCGCTGGGCCTGGGTGATGCCCAAGCCCGTTGAGGCATTACCCTGCGGATCGAGATCGATGAGCAGCACACGTTTGCCGGTCGCGGCCAGCGCCGTGCCCAGGTTGATGGCGGAGGTCGTCTTGCCGACGCCACCCTTTTGATTGGCTACCGCGATGCGGATCATCGCCGTTCCTTCACGTTATGAGCGACGACGATGCCCGACGCAGGATCGGTGATGCTTCGTTCCACGTGGAACAATCCCGCAAAGCGGCGCCGCGCTTCGTTCATCTCCGTGGTGGCCGATTGTCCCTTCGGGAGCAAGTAGAGCGTGTTCATATCGGCAAGATGCGCCGTCGATTGCAACAAATCCGATAACGACGCGACGGCACGGGCAGAAATCACCGACGCCGTGGCTCCCGTGACTCGTTCGACCTTCGCCTGCTGAACGGTCACCCGCGCTGCTATACCCTCCTGCTCGGCCACCTGACGAAGCAAATCGGCACGCAGCCGGCGGGGCTCGACCAGGATGACGGGTCGCTCGATGACGAGAGCGACAACCATCCCGGGGAAACCCGCACCAGTGCCAACGTCCAGCCACGTGCCCGGCTGATCGTTGGCGAGCGGCAGGAGTTGTGCTGAGTCGAGAAAGTGGCGCTGCCATAGTGCGTTGAGCGTGGCGCGCGCTACGAGGTTCTGCTGCTCGCTCTTCCGCCGGATCAAATCGGCAAAGCGATCGAGCGCCGGCATTGCGCTGTCCCCGACGATTGCCCGAACCGCGTCGCGTGCTTGTTCCTCGTTCATCGCCGCGCCTTGGCGTCGAGCCACAATGCTGTCAGCGCCGCAGGGGTGACACCGCGAACGCGTGAGGCCTCACCGAGGGTTTGTGGGCGGGCAGCACGAAGCCGTTCGCGCATTTCGTTGGATAAGCCGGCGATTCGATCGAGCTGGGTATCGCTGGCTATCGTCACGCGATCATCATGCTTCATTCGCGCGATCTCGGCTGCCTGTCGGGCGAGATAGGGGGCGTAGCGAACATCCTCCTCATGCTCGCGGCGAAGGTCCGCATCGATGGTTATGTCGCTATCGCCAGCACGCAGCCGCGCCCGTTGCGCCATGCGTGCACCGACATGGCCACGGCGATCGGCGGACAACAAGCCCAGGTTTTCGGCCGTCGCGGAGAGCCGCGCTTCTGCATTGTCGGCGCGCAGCGCGAGCCGGTATTCGGCGCGCGCGGTGAGCATGCGATATGGCTCGCTGATCCCTTGCAGGACAAGATCGTCGATCATTACGCCGATATAACTGGCGCTACGGTCCGGGAGCAGGGGAGCCAGGTCAAGGGCCGCGGCGGCGGCGTTCGCGCCAGCCACAAGGCCCTGCGCCGCCGCTTCCTCATAGCCGGTCGTTCCGTTGATCTGCCCGGCGAGATAAAGGCCGGCGAGTTGCGGCAGCGCCAAGGTCGCGTTCAACGCCCGCGGATCGATGTGGTCATATTCCACGGCATAGCCGTGCATGGTGATGTGGACGCGCTCGAGCCCGGGGACGGTGCGGAGGAAAGCTTCCTGTACGTCGGCCGGCAATGAGGTCGAGATGCCATTGGGATAGACGATCGGATCGTCGAGACCTTCCGGCTCAAGAAATATCTGGTGGCCGTCGCGATCACCGAACCGGCGAATTTTGTCCTCGATCGAGGGGCAGTAGCGTGGCCCTTGACCTTCGATCGCGCCGGTCTGCAAGGGCGAGCGATGGAGATTGTCGGCGATGATCGCGTGGGTCTGGGTTGTAGTCCGCGTGATCGCGCAGGCAAGCTGCGGGAGCAGCCGGGCGCGCGTCATCGGTGACATGGTCCAAGGATCAACATCGGTCGGTTGCGGTTCGAGCCGTGCCCAATCGATCGTGCGCCCGTCCAGTCGCGGCGGTGTGCCGGTCTTCAGTCGCCCCATCGGCAGCGCGAGATCACGAAGCTGACGGGCGAGGGGGAGGGCCGCGGCCTCGTCAACACGGCCACCGGCTTGCTGCTCTTCGCCGCGGAAGAGCCGGCCGCCCAAGAATGTGCCGGTTGCGAGGACCACAGCCGAGGCTTGCAGCTTGGCACCGGTTGCGAGTTCCACGCCGTTGACCCGGTCTTCATCAAGCAGCAACGCTACGGCTTCGCCAGTAACAACAGCGATGTTCGGCTCACTTGCGATCATGCGCTGGATAGCTGCGGCATAGAGGCGACGGTCGGCTTGCAGCCGCGGGCCTTGCACCGCCAGGCCCTTACTGCGGTTCAACATGCGATGGTGAATACCGGCAGCATCGGCAGCGCGGGCCATCAGGCCGTCATAAGCATCAACCTCACGAACCAAATGACCTTTGCCGAGACCGCCGATAGAGGGATTGCAGGACATGGCGCCGATGCGGCTGGGATCATGGCTGACCAGCGCCACCTTGGCACCACGGCGAGCGGCCGCAGCCGCCGCCTCGGTGCCCGCGTGACCGCCACCGACCACGATAACGTCAAACCATTGTTCCACGTGAAACATCACTTTCCGACACAGAAGCGCTCAAACAAGGAGTCAAGCATGGCCTCGGTTGCGTCGATACCGAGCAGACCCGCGAGCGCGCGTGATGCCGTTCGTAGTTCTTCCGCGCGTAACAGCAAGTCGTCACTATCGGCCGAACGAGCCAGCGCAGCACGCGCGGCCGAAATCGCAGTTCGCTGCGATTGGTGAAACGACGGGCCGTCAGGCGTTCCTAGCAGCGCATCGCCCCGCTGCTCGATAGCGCTCCACAATCGATCGATGCTCGCCGGATCGTGGATCGAGGTGGCAATGGCGTCGGCGTGATCAAGCGGGCGAGTGTCAGCTTGCGCATGGATGATCAGCGACCGTGCATCGGCCTCAGCCTGAGGGTTCAGGTCGAGGATGATGTCCGCCGCGGCGGCCGCGGCGCGTGCCCGTTCGATGCCGATCTGCTCGATGGGATCATCGCTGTCGTCGCGCAGACCTGCGGTATCAATCAGCGCGTACACACGGCCGCGGCGGATCACGCTCGCCTCGACGCGATCGCGCGTGGTGCCGGCGATCGGCGAAACAATCGCTGCTTCGCGACCCACCAGTGCGTTGAGCAGGGAGGACTTGCCCGCATTTGGCGGCCCCACCAACACGACGCGAACACCGTCACGGTAACGCTCGACGGCCGGACGCGACAGCGTCGCATCGAGCGTGGCGACAAGGCGCCGTGTCTCCGCATCGATCGCCGCCGCCTCCACCGGGAGGACGTCGCCCTCATCCTCGAAATCGATCGCTGCCTCAACCAGTGCGGCGATCCCGGACACGTCCCTCATCCACCCTTCGACAAGGCGGCTCACAGTCCCCTCGGCACTGTCGATTGCAATACGGCGCTGCTGCTCGGTTTCCGCTTCGAGCAGATCGGCGAGGCCCTGCGCCTGGATCAGATCGATGCGGCCATTCGCCAAGGCGCGGCGCGTGAACTCCCCAGGCTCGGCGGCGCGCAGTCCGTCCATACCGGCAAGCGCGCGCTCCGCGGCGGCGACTACGGCGCGACCGCCATGAAGGTGAAGTTCGGTGAGATCCTCGCCAGTTGCGGTGTTAGGGCCGGGAAACACCAGCACCAGCGCGCGATCGATCGGATCGCCAGCCGCATCGCGCAAGGTGCGCAGTGCGGCACGGCGCGGTTCTGGGAGGGTGCCGGCCAGCCTCTCAGCCGCTGCGAGCGCTTGCGGGCCGCTGATGCGCAACACGGCGATCGCGGCTGGCGGGCGGCCGCTCGAAACGGCGAAGATCGTGGCCATCAACCGCCCGGCTTTGTGCCGGACTCAAAGACGCCGCGCCAGAAGGCGGCGCCAGCCTCTCCCATCGGCGCCCAGCTCTTCATCATGCTATCCACCATCTCGGGCCGCACCATGCCCTGATCCATCGATTGCTGGATCATCGCGACGTAGCGGTCGTGGAGCGGCGTGAGGTCCGGCAAGCCAAGTGCCCGGCGGGCCTCTTCCGGCGTGCAATCAACCTCGATGGTGACCTTCATTCTTGCGCTCCCTTGAGCCCTCGGGCCGGGGACGATAGCGTCACCCGCGTTTCTTATGCCCGTGATAGCGATGCCGTCGCAACCGTGCTGCGGGTGCCATGCAAGAGATGAGGAGAGCCAGATGGGTGAGATGATCGACGTTGCTGCGCTGAACGGCGAAGGCAGTTTCAAGGCGTATCGTGCTGATCCGGCCGGCAAGCCCAACGCGGCCATCATCGTCATCCAGGAGGTGTTCGGTGTAAATCCGGGCATTCGCCAGAAGTGTGATCGGCTGGCCGAGCAGGGCTATCTGGCGATCGCGCCCGACCTGTTCTGGCGGATCGCGCCGGGCGTGGAGCTGAATCCCGATGTTCCCGAGGAACTGCAAAAGGGCCTCGACCTGTTCGGTCAGTTCAACCAGGACGCCGGCATTCGCGACATCGAAGCCTCGATCCACAAGGCGCGCGAACTGCTCGGCGGCACAGGCAAGGTCGGCGCAGTGGGTTATTGCCTTGGCGGGCGGCTGGCGTTCATGACCGCGTGCCGGACCGACATCGACGCAGCGGTGGGCTATTATGGAGTGGGCGTCGACGGCTTGCTCGGTGAGAAACACGCCATCGCCAATCCGGTAATGATGCATATCGCCGGCGAGGACGGATTCGTCGACAAGGCGACGCAGCAGAAGATGCACGAAGGCCTGGACGATCATCCGAAGGTGACGCTGTACGATTATCCCGGGGAGGATCATGGCTTTGCGACCGAGATGGGCGACCGGCGGTCACCCGAGGCAGCGGATCTGGCGGATCAGCGGACGGCAGCGTTCTTCGCCGAGCATTTGGGGTAGTCTTCACCCTTCCCTAGGAAGAGAGGGGCGGGATCAGGGTCTCTCCGCACGAGCGCTGCTCCCGGCGAGACACTAACCCTCTCCCAGCCCCCCTCAAAGGGGAGGGGGGCTTGCAGCGTTTTGGTCAGGTGCTGCGGATCAGCTCCAGTACCTGTTCCGCCAATTCCTTGGGGCAGATCAGCAGATCCGGTAGATATACGTCCTCTCGGTTGTAGATCAGCGGGCTGCCGTCGATCCTTGAGCAATGCAGCCCATGCGCTGCCGCGACCGCGACCGGGGCGGCGGAGTCCCATTCATACTGCCCGCCGGAGTGGAGGTAGATGTCGGCTTCACCGCGGACGACCGCCATTGCCTTGGCGCCGGCGGAGCCCATGGGCACCAATGTTGCGCCGAGCCGCTCGGCCACGGCTACCGCTTCCGGCGCGGGACGCGTGCGGCTTACGAGCATGCGGAGCGGTTCGGCCGGGCTTGGCACCGGCTGCGGCTGATCGGAGCGAAGCACCAGGCCGGCGTCAGGAAGGGCCACCGCGCCGATGGCTGCGACGCCATCGATCGCAAGGCCGACATGCACCGCCCAGTCCGGCCGCTGCTCGCCATATTCACGCGTGCCATCAACGGGATCGACGATCCACACGCGGGAATTGGACAAGCGTTGGCCGTCGCACTTCATCTCTTCGGAAAGCAGTCCATCGTCGGGGCGCGCCGCGCGCAACGCGTGAACGAGGAATTGATTGGCGGTCTGATCCCCCGCTTTCCCAAGTTCGGTGGCCGAGAAGACGCCGGAGGCACGCACCTCGCGGAGGATGCGGCCAGCGGTGCCGGCAAGATGCGCGGCGAGTTCGGCGTCGGACAGATCGGCACTCACGGGATGATCCTCGCGATGATCAGGTCCGCTGCCTCATCCGGCGTCAGCGCTGTGGTATCGATGCGGATCTCCGGATCCTCCGGTGGTTCATAGGGGCTGTCGATGCCCGTGAAATTGGCGAGCTGCCCGGCACGCGCCTTGGCGTATAGACCTTTCACGTCGCGGCGCTCGGCATCAGCGAGCGGCGTATCGATATGCACCTCGATGAACTCGCCCGGTTGCATCATCTGTCGCACCATCTCGCGTTCGGCACGGAACGGCGAGATAAAGGCGGTGATTACGATAAGGCCAGCGTCGGTCATCAGCTTCGCCACTTCCCCGACGCGGCGGATGTTCTCCACACGATCGGCATCGGTAAAGCCCAGATCCTTGTTGAGGCCGTGGCGAACATTGTCCCCATCGAGCAGGAAGGTGTGGCGGTTCATCCGCACCAGCTTCTTCTCGACGGCATTGGCGATGGTGGACTTGCCCGCGCCGGATAGGCCGGTGAACCACAGGACCACCGGCTTCTGGTTCTTGAGGCTGGCCAGCGTATCGCGGCTGACATCGGTTGGTTGCCAGTGGATGTTCTGCGAGCGCCGAAGCGAGAAGTGCAGCATGCCTGCCGCGACGGTGGCGTTGGTGAGCTTGTCGACGAGGATGAAGCCGCCGAGGCTGCGGTTGTCGGCATAAGGCTCGAACACAAGCGGCTTGTCCGTGGAGAGGTTGGCCACGCCGATCGCGTTGAGGTCGAGCGTCTTGGCCGCTAGCTGCTCCATCGTGTTGACGTTGACCTGGTACTTGGGCGCCTGGACCGTCGCGGTGGCGGTTTGCGTGCCCAGCTTCAGCCAATAGGACCGACCGGGCAGCATCTCGTCCTCGGCCATCCAGACGATCGTCGCTTCGAACTGATCGGCGACCTGCGGCGGTGCGGCTGCGCTAGCGATCACGTCGCCGCGCGAGCAATCGACTTCGTCAGTGAGGGTTAGGGTGACCGACTGACCAGCCACGGCTTCGTCGAGGTCGCCATCCAGTGTGACGATCCGCGCTACCGTTGAGGTTTTGCCCGAGGGGAGGATGCGGACGGGATCGCCGGGCCTGATCGTGCCGGTGGCGACGAGGCCCGCAAAGCCGCGGAAATCCAGGTTGGGACGATTGACCCATTGCACCGGCAGGCGAAAGGGCTTGGCCTGATCAGCCTCGGCATCCAACCCGACGGTTTCGAGATGCTCGACCAGCGACGGGCCCGCGTACCAGGGCGTATTTGCCGAGGCGCTGGTGATGTTGTCGCCCCTGAAGCCCGAAATCGGCAGCGCGGTGAAATCGGTGACCCCGATCGACTCCGCAAAGCTGCGGTAATCGGCGACGATCTCGTCGAACACGGCATGGTCGTAGCCGACGAGGTCCATCTTGTTCACCGCGAGCACCAGATTGCGGATGCCGATGAGGTGGGCGAGGTAGGAATGGCGACGCGTCTGGGTGAGCACGCCCTTGCGCGCATCGATCAGGATCACGGCGAGGTCGGCGGTAGAGGCGCCGGTGACCATGTTACGCGTATATTGCTCGTGCCCGGGGGTATCGGCGACGATGAACTTGCGTTTCTCGGTCGCGAAGAAGCGATAGGCGACGTCGATCGTGATACCCTGCTCGCGCTCGGCGGCGAGACCATCGACAAGGAGCGCGAAGTCGATGTCCTGCCCCTGCGTGCCGACCTTCTTGGAGTCGGACTCGAGCGCGGCGAGCTGGTCCTCGAAGATCATCTTCGAATCGTAGAGCAGGCGGCCGATCAGGGTGGACTTGCCGTCGTCAACCGAGCCGCAAGTGATGAAGCGGAGCAGCGACTTGTGCTGATGGCGATCGAGATAAGCGTCGATGTCCTGCGCGATAAGGGCGTCGACTTGGTAGGGGGACTGCTGAGGTGAGCGCACGTCGGTCATCAAAACACTCCGTCATGCTGAACTTGTTTCAGCATCCAAGGCGCCACACGAAGCGCCACTACGGCAGGAAGGGTGGACCCTGAAACGAGTTCAGGGTGACGGTTGGTTTGATGAAGCGTGATGGCCTCGCCCTGCTGCAAAGTAATATTTTGCAGCATCAGAAATACCCCTCCTGCTTCTTCTTCTCCATACTTGCCGAGCCCGCATCCTTGTCGATCGCGCGGCCCTGGCGTTCGCTGGTGGTGGTGAGCAGCATTTCCTGAATGACTTCGGGAAGCGTCGCCGCCTCGCTCTCCACGGCCCCGGTCAGTGGATAGCAGCCGAGCGTGCGGAAGCGGATCGACCGTTCGACCGGCGTTTCGCCCTCCCGCAGTGGAAAGCGGTCATCGTCGACCATCAGCAGCAGGCCGTCACGCTCGACCGTGGGCCGCTTCTTCGAGAAGTAGAGCGGCACGATCGGAATATCGTTGAGCTGGATGTACTGCCAGATGTCGAGCTCGGTCCAGTTCGAGATCGGAAAGACTCGGATCGATTCACCGCGCGATTTTCGGGCGTTGTAGAGATACCAAAGCTCCGGTCGCTGGTTCTTGGGATCCCAGCGATGGTTGGCAGAGCGGAAGGAGAAGACGCGTTCCTTGGCGCGGCTCTTCTCCTCATCACGACGCGCGCCGCCGAAGGCGACGTCGAAGCCATATTGGTCGAGCGCCTGCTTCAGTCCCTCAGTCTTCCACATGTCCGTGTGCAAGGGGCCGTGATCGAACGGGTTGATGCCGCGCGCCTCGGCCTCCGGGTTCTTGTACACCAGCAATTCCATGCCGCTCTCGCGCGCCATCCGGTCCCGCAGCTCGTACATGGCCTTGAACTTCCAGGTCGTATCGACGTGGAGCAGCGGGAAGGGCGGTGGGGCGGGGTAGAAGGCCTTGCGCGCGAGGTGCAGCATCACGGCTGAATCCTTGCCGACCGAATAGAGCATCACCGGCCGTTCGCTCTCCGCGACAACCTCGCGCATGATGTGGATCGACTCGGCTTCGAGCCGCTCGAGATGGGTAAGGGTGCGGGCTGTCATGATATCCCCGGTTGCTTGACCGCAAAGATGGCACCCGCAGCGTGACAAGGCACCTCCCATATGGGAGGAGGCAGCATGGCCATCGGGCGATCGGACGAGACGGATCTGCTGTTGCCGCTGCATGAGGGCATCCATGAGCAGCGGCCGTGGACCATGTTCCTGCAGCGTCTGCGTCAACGCGTGCGCGCTGATGTGGCCGGTATCCTGATCAAGGATGATGCCGGGACGACACAATGGCTGGCAGTGCCCGAGGGGAGCGAAGTGCCAACTGGGCTCGAACCGCTGCGGCAACGCCCCGAGCGGGTCTATGCAGTGGAGGAGAATAGGTTTGCGCGGGTAGTCCGCGTGGATGCGGCGGGCGGGGGCCACGCATGGCTTTTGATCCAGCGCGCCGGACGCGACTTCACCGCAGCGGACGGCGCGTTGATCGGCCGCTTGGCGCCGCACCTCGCCATCGCCCTTCGGACGCGCGTGGCGCTTGAACGACGGGACAGGGCCGCTGCGGCGGCGGCAGGAGGCTTGAAGCGCGTGGGCATAGGCTGGGTGGCGTTCGCGGAGGACGGCCGGCTGCTGAGCTTGTCCGAGCAAGCCGAAACCGTCTTGGGTGCGCGCCACATGGCCTTCGGAGGGATCACCTCATTGGTGAGAAAGTGCATGACGACAGGGCAGCTGGAGTTGGTGCCGCTTGGCCAAGCTCCCGTCACCTGGATGCTGTTGCTTCCGGTCGAACCCGTTCGCGGCGTGGCGAGCACGCCGATGCGGGTGCTTGGGCTGATCCGGGTGCCTCATGAGGGGAGCGAAGCGGAACAGGCAGAAGCGCTGATGGCGATGTTCGGGCTGACACGGAGCGAAGCGCGGTTGGCGTCCGCGGTCGCTGGCGGCGCGAGTCTGGCGGAAGCGGCAGATTCGCTCGGCCTGACGATCGAGACAGCGCGTAATTATGCCAAACGCGTGTTCGCCAAGACGCGAACACGCGGGCAGGTTGATCTGGTACGGACAATGGCCGGCAGCGTGGCCGGGCTGGCGTGATGGGCGCCAGCAAGATCGCAACAGCTAAGCAGCGAGCGGAAAACGGAGCAGGCGATCGGCAACCGGGATGAGCGCCTGTGCCCGGGTGCCAACTGCGCGCACGATCTCGGGATGGGTGGCATCAAGGCCGCCCGTTAGCGCGCCGAAGGCGGGCAGGATGAGCTTGGTGCCGGTGGCGACGAAACAGCGGCGCGACACGAGCTTGCCGCGAATGCGGATGCGTAACTTGGGGTGAAAATGGCCCGATAATTCGGGACGAGGCTCACCGGGACAGGCTTCGTGGCGCAGCAGGAGGCCATCGACCAGCGCTTCGTCCACCACCTCGCCACCGCAGCGATCGACGCCGTGTGGGTCGTGATTGCCGGTGATCCATGTCCAGCGTGTGGCGGCGGTCAGCGCGCGGAGCATGTCCTGTGCAGCGACGGGCAGGCGGGCGCAGCCCTCCACGTCATGGAAGCTGTCGCCCAGGCACCAGACCTCTGCTGCGCCCAGATCGGTGATGAGTGCGGTGATGTCCGCCAATGTGGCGAAGCTGTCATAAGGCGGCAGCATCTGCCCACCGCGCGCGAACCAACTCGCTTTCTCAAAATGGAGATCGGCGACCAGCAGCGCGCGTCGCGCCGGCCAGAAGAGCGCGCCTTGAGAAAGCGGGACAAGCTCGTGGCCGCCGAACGAAAGGGGAACCATTCGCCCCCTTTGCCTCAGAAAGCGTGGAGGATCAACGCATTGCGGCGCCCGGTCTGGATACGGCGCCGCGGATCGCCTGTGGGGGTGGAGCCTTGTCCCTGTTATATTCCGTGGTTCCGGGCTCCACCCCAGGGTGGCGCAGGCGCGCGCCCTCTCCGAGCCGGTTAGAAGGTATAGGCGAGGCCGAGCACGCCGAGCCACTGGTTACGGGTGCCGGCATCGCGAACGATCGGGCTGTCGCCAACATCGTTGATGAGCTTGCGATAGGTGCCGCCGCCGATCAGCTTGAAGCCTTTCAACAGATTGCCGGTGAGCGAGTATGTGCCCATCGCGCCGACGGTCCAGCTCTTCCACCCGCCACGGCCGTTGTAAGTCGGCAGGCCCGACGCGACGGATTGGGTGGGCGAAACATCGAAATAGGTGCGCAGATACTTGGTCTCGACCCGCTCGGCCGATCCGAACAGTGCCACGGCCGCCTTGGTGGAGAGCGGCGTGAAATAGTTGATCGTCGGCTGCCAGATGCCGCTGCCATGGGTATTGGTCACGTCATGGCGATAGCTGACCGACACGGACAGCTTGTCATAGGGGCTGGTGATCACCCCCGTCTTGCCGATGCCGACATAGCCGCCAAGCTCGATCGCCGTATCGAGATCACCCAGTGCCCGCACGCGCGGATCGTCGATGCCCGAGCGGTTCGAGCGCATGAAGTTGACCACGCCGATCGGGCCGGCCTGGAAATCCCACGTCGGACCCGGCTGATTGGGGATCAGATCGGCGCTGGCGCGGTTGCCGAGCACCTGGAAGTTGACGCCGCCGACGCTGCCGATCACGCCGGGAACGGGCGTAAACTGATAATCATCGGACCCCTCGTAATCGGGCATGTAACCGACGCCCAGGCCGATCGTCACCGTGTCACCGCCCATTTCCTCGGCGAGTTCGGCGGCGCTAGCGGGCGGGGTTGCGGCGTCCTGTGCCGCGGCGGCGACGGGCAGCATGGCGGCAAGGGCCACAAGGCCCAGCAAATTCTTGGCGATCACGAAAGCGTCCCCTGTTGGTCGGCTGACGTAACCAGCGTGTAGCAATTTAGCTCCGCATCGCCCGCTTACAGAATGTAGCGGAGCTTCACCTGTTGCTTTTCAGCATCATCTTCGATGCTGAACCGCGCCGCCTCGAACTTGGGCGGGCCGAAGCGGATCGGGGGATTGCGCGAAAAGCCGAAGCCTTCGCGCGGGATCCCGGCAAAGGTATCGAGCTTCTTGTTGCCATTTTCGTCATGGATCACCGCCACGGCATATCGGCCATGCGGCAGGCCGTCGAAGCGCAGCTTGTCCGTGCCGGCCGGGACCGAGCGGCGCGTGGCATTGGCGTCGTCGACGCAACGCGGGAAGTTGTCGGGATCCGCCGTCAGGCAGACGCGCAGCATGCCTTTGGCCGAGCGAACGTCATCAAAGCCGACGTCAAGCCGCGCGATTGGCGCCGCCCCGATCAGCATCGCCGCCCCGACGCCGAGCAGCAGCGGGCGCCCGACTCCTCTGGCGATCCTTGGTGAAGTCCCCGATCCCGTCGTCGGTGCCGCACAGCCGATCCCAGAAGCGGAAATAAAGCCCATAATTACATCCGTACCGCTCATGATGACGTTGATGATGGCTGGCGGTGATCAGCCACGCCCCCACTGGCCCCCGCCACATGAACCGCGGGAAAACCTCCCAGCCCATGTGGTTGGTGACGCCCATAACGGTCATGATGGCGAGCACCAAACCGAGCGCGCTGACATGGATCGGAATCAGGAACACCAGTAGCGGAATTGCCACAGCGCCGGTCAGCGCCTCAATCGGGTGAAACGCCATCGCCGCCCAGGCGGTCGGCGGGCGGCTGGCGTGGTGGACGGCATGGGCGAGCTTGAACGGACGCGGCCGGTGCATCCAGCGGTGCGTCCAGTAGAACCAGGTGTCGTGCGCGAAGAGATACAGCAGCACCGAGACGGGCAGATACCACAGCGGCATGGCATGGACGTTGTCGTAGATCTGCGTCCAGCCGCGGTTCTGCCAGCCCCAGGCGACCACGCCCGCGGGCACGCCGTATATGGCGGCGGAGGCGAGGCTCCACGCGACCTCGCGACGCACCTGCGCATCAAGGCCGGTGTAGAGACCGGGGTGTTTCGCGCGGGTGGCGAGCGCAAAGGCGCCGCTGGCGATGAGATAGCGCACGCCAATGATCAGCGTCATCGCCGCGGCGGACAGGATGATGGCGAGCGCGATCGACATGGGTGGCTTGTACGGGGTGGAGGCCGCGGTGTCGCCCCACATCCCGGCGTCATGCTGAACTTGTTTCAGCATCCACCGTGCCACAAGACGCCGCCTGGCGAGGGGAAGGGCGGACCCTGAAACGAGTTCAGGGTGACGGTCAGGAGGCAAGGAGGGCCGATCCCCGCTTCCGTCCTCCCGCCCGATCCGCTACGCGGAAGGCATGCCAGTTACCCATGAATGCGACATCGCCATTGTCGGCGGCGGGCTGGCGGGCGGGCTGATTGCGCTGGCGCTCGCCGCGCGCCGGCCAGAGCTGATCGTGCGCATCATCGATAGTGGCGATACGCTTGGCGGCAATCACATCTGGTCGTTCTTCGATGGTGACGTGGCCAAGGATGATCGCTGGCTGCTGACACCGCTCGTCTGTCACGCCTGGCCTGCCTATGACGTCACCTTCCCCGCGCACGGCCGGACGATCAACCAGCCTTATTATTCGATCGAATCGGATCGGTTCGACCAGGTGGTGCGCAAGGCGCTGCCGGCCGAAGCGGTGATGACCGGGCGCAAGGTGCTGGCGTGCAGCCCGACTGCGGTGGTGCTCGCCGATGGCGACCGGATCGAGGCCAAGGGTGTGATCGACGCGCGCGGGCCGGGCGATCTCTCCATGCTGGAGGTAGGATGGCAGAAGTTCGTCGGGCGCCTGCTCCATGTGCCCGAGGGGCACGGTGTCGAGCGGCCGATGGTGATGGACGCCACCGTTGCGCAGCATGATGGCTATCGCTTCGTCTATCTGCTGCCGTTCTCGCCGACCGAATTGTTCGTCGAGGATACCTATTACAGCGACACCGCGACTCTGAACGTCGGCGCGCTGCACCGGCGGATCGACGTTTACGCCGAGGCCAAGGGCTGGAAGGCGACCCACGCCGGACGCGAGGAAAAGGGCGCGTTGCCGGTGGTGATCGGCGGTGACTTCGAGGGATATTGGCGCTGGGGCGGGGCGAAAGTGGCCAAGGCTGGCGCGCGCGCGGGTCTTTTTCATCCTACCACGGGTTATTCGCTGCCCGACGCGGTGCGGCTCGCCATTCGCATTGCGGAGGCCAAGGACTTGAGCGGCGAAGGGCTGCACGATTTGACTCACGATTACGCCCGCGACCGCTGGGACGAGCGGCGTTTCTACCGGATGCTCGATGCAATGCTGTTCCGCGCCGCCGATCCTGATGCGCGCTACAAGGTGCTGGAGCGGTTCTATCGCCTGCACCCCAGGCTGATCGGGCGCTTCTATGCCGCGCAATCGACGCGCAACGACAAGTTGCGGGTGCTGTCGGGCAAGCCGCCCGTGCCATTCTTTCGCGCGCTGCGCGTAATCAGGAACGCCAATTGACCCGCGCAATCGTTATCGGGGCCGGCTTCGGCGGGCTGGCGCTTGCGATCCGGCTGCAATCGGCCGGCGTGTCGACCACGATCGTGGAGGCGCGCGACAAGCCGGGCGGGCGCGCCTATGTGTGGCAGCGCGACGGCTTCACCTTTGATGCCGGGCCGACGGTGATCACCGATCCGGCGTGCCTGGCGGATTTGTGGGCGCTGTCGGGCAATGACATGGCGCAGGATGTTGCGCTCGAGCCGGTGAAGCCCTTCTACCGGCTCAACTGGCCCGACGGCACCAATTTCGATTACACCAACGACGATACGCTGCTGCGCGCCGAGATCGCCAAGCTCGATCCGGCGGATGTCGCGGGCTATGCCAAGTTCCTGGAATATTCGGCCGGCGTGTATCGCGAGGGGTATGAGAAGCTCGGCCATGTCGCGTTTCTCGACTTCGCGTCGATGATCAAGGCGGCGCCGGCGCTGGCCAAGTATCAGGCGTGGCGATCGGTTTATTCGATCGTCTCCTCGTTCGTGAAGAGCGAGAAGCTGCGCGAGGCGCTGTCGTTTCACACGTTGCTGGTGGGCGGCAATCCGATGACCACCAGTGCGATCTATGCGCTGATCCACAAGCTGGAGCGCGACGGCGGCGTGTGGTTCGCGCGCGGCGGCACCAACCGGCTGGTCGCGGGGATGGTGGCGTTGTTCGAGCGGCTGGGCGGTACGATCCGGCTGAACGATGCGGTGGCCGAGATCGAGACGATGGGCGACCGGGTGACGGCGGTGCGCGCGGCAAGCGGCTGGCGGCAGGAAGCGGACATGGTCGCCTCCAACGGTGACATCGTCCACACCTATCGCGATCTGCTGGGTTCGTCGCGCGCGGCGGCAAGGACTGCGGGGCGGCTGGAGCGCAAGAAGTTCTCGCCCTCGCTGTTCGTGGTGCATTTCGGGATCAAGGGCACCTGGCCGGGCATCCCGCACCACATGATCCTGTTCGGCCCGCGCTATAAGGGGCTGTTGTCGGACATCTACGATCATGGCGTGCTGAGCGAGGACTTCTCGCTCTACCTGCACCATCCGACGGTGACCGATCCGAGCCTCGCGCCGGAGGGTTGTTCGACCTTCTACGCGCTGGCGCCGGTGCCGCATCAGGGCAAGTTCCCGGAGGATTGGGAACGGATCAAGCCGATCCTGGAGAAGCGAATTCTCGACGAGGTCGGGCGGCGGCTGATCCCCGATATTCACGATCGGATCATCACCAAGTTCAGCTACACGCCCGCCGATTTCTCGCGCGATCTCAATGCGCATCTCGGCAGCGCGTTCAGCCTGGAGCCGGTGCTGACGCAGAGCGCCTATTTCCGCGTGCACAATCGCGACGACACGATCGGTAATCTGTATTTCGTCGGTGCCGGGACGCATCCGGGGGCCGGGATTCCCGGCGTCGTCGGGAGCGCGAAGGCGACGGCGGCGCTGATGCTTGAAGGAGTGAGACGGTGAATTTGTGTGTGTTCCCCTCCCATAAGCGGGAGGGGAGAGCGTGAAGCGCCTGGCTGTTTACTGTGGCTCCGCAACGCCGCGTGATCCGCTCTACACCGAAACGGCGAGGTCGGTCGGGCGCACGCTGGCAGAGCGCGGGATCGGCGTCGTCTATGGTGGCGGTCGGCTTGGCCTGATGGGTGCCGTTGCCGATGGCGCGCTGGTGGCGGGCGGCGAGGTGATCGGGGTGATCCCGCAGGCGCTGGTCGATGCCGAAGTGGCGCATCGCGGGCTGACAGAGCTTCACGTCGTCGAAGGCATGCACGATCGCAAGCGCGCGTTTACCGATCTGTCCGACGGGTTCGTCACCATTCCAGGCGGTACCGGTACGATGGACGAATTGTGGGAGGCGCTGAGCTGGGCGCAGCTTGGCTATCACGCCGATCCCGTCGGGCTGCTCAACACAGCGGGCTATTACGATCACCTCATCGCCTTCTGGGAGAAGATGGGCGAGGTCGGCTTCCTGCGGCCGCAGCATCGGGACTTGCTGATCGTGGCGGAGACGCTGGAGGTGCTGCTCGACCGGATGGGAAGCCATGTGCCGACGCAGCCGATCGTGCGGATGAACGCGGCGGATTTGTGAGCCGGTTGCCGAACATGATCCGTTCGGGCTGAGCTTGTCGAAGTCCGTGCCTGGAACACGCCATTCGACAAGCTCAGGGCGAACGGTGGATGGGGAGCGCGCCGCCCTCGTCACCGCCGCACGTGAGTCGATCGCGCGGGGATCGAAGAGCTTTGCGCTGGCCAGTAAGTTGTTCGACCGCACGACGCGTGAGCGGGCGTGGCTGCTCTATGCCTGGTGCCGCGCGTGCGACGACATCGTCGACGGGCAGGATCATGGGCATGGCATGACGGCCGTCGCCAATGCCGAGGCGCGCGTCGCGATCATCGCGGAGAAGACCAGCGCGGCGCTGGCGGGACGCGTGGTGGGCGACATGCCGTTCGACGCCTTGCGTGTCGTGGCAGCGGAAACGGGGCTGCCGGCGCGCTTCGCGCATGATCTGGTCGCCGGCTTTCGGCTCGATGCCGAGGACTGGCGACCGCGCAGCGAGGGAGATCTGTATCGTTATTGCTATCATGTCGCCGGCGCGGTCGGGTGCATGATGGCTGTCGTCATGGGCGTCGATCCCGCCGACGAGGATACGCTGGATCGCGCCTGCGACCTCGGCATGGCATTCCAACTCGCTAATATCGCGCGCGATATCGAGGAGGATGACCAGGTCGGGCGCTGCTACCTGCCGGTGGAGTGGCTGGTCGAGATGGACATGCCGCCCGGCCAGCACATGAAGCCGCCGTTCCGTGATCGTCTGGTGGTGCTGTCGCGTCGGCTGGCGGCGCGGGCGGCGCTGCATGAGGCGAGTGCGCGGGTGGGCGCAGCGAAGCTGCCGCCGCGCGCGCGCTGGGCGGTGCTGGCGGCGGCGGGGATCTATGGCGATATCGCACGCGAGGTTGCGGCGCGGGGCAATCATGCGTGGGATCACCGCGTGACGACGTCGAAGCGCGCCAAGCTCGCGTGGGTGGCGAAGGCGGCGCTGGCGGCGCGGCGGCCGGTGGCAGATGCACCGCGGGACCCGGTGCTGTGGACGCGGCCGCGCTGATTTTTGCGTCACCCCGGACTTGATCCGGGATCCCGCTGTGTTTCGGTAGGAAGAAGGTGCGGGACCCCAGTTCAAGGCCGGGGTGACGGAGACTTTTCCCGTTCGCCCTGAGCTTGTCGAGGGGCGTGCCGCAGGCGTTGGCGCTGCGTGGCATGTGCTTCGACAGGCTCAGCACGAATGGGGAGGGGGAGTTCCCTCCCCCTTCCGCTCACACCAGATCCGGTGCCTTCGCCTCTTCAACCAGCCGCGCGACGATCTCGTCGAGCGCCACGATCTCCTGACCCTGCGACCCCAGCCGCCGGACGGCGACGGTGCCTTCCTCCGCCTCGCGCTTGCCGATCACCAGCAGCGCCGGCACCTTGGCGAGGCTGTGTTCGCGCACCTTGTAGTTGATCTTCTCGTTGCGAAGGTCGGTCTCGACGCGCAGGCCGGCGGCGGCGAGCTTGGCGCGCACCACCTCGGCATAATCGTCCGCCTCGGACACGATCGTCGCCACCACCGCCTGCACCGGCGACAGCCACAGCGGGAAGCGGCCGGCGTGATGCTCGATCAGGATGCCGAGGAACCGTTCGAACGTGCCGAGGATCGCGCGGTGCAGCATCACCGGGCGGTGGCGCTCGCCATCCTCGCCGATATAGCTCGCGTCGAGCCGTTCGGGCAGCACGCGGTCGGACTGGATCGTGCCGACCTGCCACGTCCGCCCGATCGCGTCGGTGAGGTGAAATTCCAGCTTGGGCGCATAGAAGGCGCCTTCGCCCTCCAGCTCCTCGAACCCGTCCTTGATCGCCTGCGGCAGGTTCGACGCCATCACCGCGCGGCGCAACTCGTCCTCCGACTTGTCCCACATCGCATCGTCGCCGAAGCGCTTCTCGGGGCGCAGCGCCAGCTTCACGGCATAATCGGTGAAGCCGAGATCCTGATAGACGCTGTCGAGTAGGTCGATGAACTTCGCCACCTCGTCGACCAATTGGTCCTCGCGCACGAAGATATGTGCGTCGTCCTGCGTGAACTGGCGCACGCGCATGATGCCGTGCAGCGCGCCATGCGGCTCGTTGCGGTGGCAGCAGCCGAACTCGGCCATGCGGATCGGCAGGTCGCGGTACGATTTGATCCCCTGGCGGAAGATCAAAACGTGCGCCGGGCAGTTCATCGGCTTCAGCGCCATCCAGTCCGCATCCGGCGAGACGAGCGCGCCCTCGTCGGAGACGTTGGGCACCTCGTCGGGGATGACGAACATGTTCTCGCGATACTTGCCCCAGTGCCCGGAACGCTCCCACTGGCGCGCGTCCATCACCTGCGGCGTCTTCACTTCCTCATAGCCCGCCGCGTCGAGCCGGCGGCGCATATAGGCCTCCAGCTGGCGCCAGATCATATAGCCCTTGGGGTGCCAGAAGACGCTGCCATGCGCCTCGGCCTGGAGGTGGAACAGGTCCATCTCCTGACCGATCTTGCGATGGTCGCGCTTGGCGGCTTCCTCCAGCATCGTGAGGTGCGCGTCGAGCTGCTTCTTGTTGAGCCAGCCGGTGCCGTAGATGCGGCTGAGCATCGCGTTCTTCTGGTCGCCGCGCCAATAGGCGCCCGACACGCGCGTGAGCTTGAACGCCTGCGGGTCGAGCTTGCCCGTCGAGGCGAGGTGCGGCCCGCGGCACATGTCGAGCCACGCGTCCTCGCCCTTGCCGGCGCGATAGACCGTCAGTTCCTCGCCTTCAGGCAGTTCGGCGGCCCATTCGGCCTTGAAGGTCTCGCCCTGCTGGGTCCAGCGATCGATCAGGTCGGCGCGCGACCAGACTTCGCGGATCAGCGGCTCGTCACGCGCGATGATCTCGCGCATCTTGGCCTCGATCGCGGGCAGATCCTCCTCGGTGAACGGGCCACGATCCGCCGGGGCAGCGAAATCGTAATAGAAGCCGTCGTCCGTCGCCGGGCCGAAGGTGATCTGCGTGCCCGGGAACAGCGCCTGAACCGCCTCGGCGAGGACGTGCGCGTAGTCGTGGCGCGCGAGCTCAAGCGCATCGGCCTCGTCGCGGTTGGTGACCAGCGCGAGATGCGAGCTGCCGTCGAACGGGCGATTGATGTCGCGCAGTTCGCCATCGACGCGCGCCGCGATCGCCGCCTTGGCAAGGCCGGGGCCGATCGCGGCGGCGATGTCCATTGGCGTCGATCCCGGCGGCACCTCGCGTACCGAGCCGTCCGGAAGCGTGATCGAGAGCATGTTCATCTTGGACTTCCCTGCAATGCCGATGCGCTTAGGCGAGCGGGCCGCGCGCGAAAAGAGCGTCCGGTGAATGCAGGAACGAGAGGGGACGCCGGCCCACCCGTTCCCGGGCGAGCTGGCCGTCCGCGCTTAGTGCGCGAGCGACCGCCCCCGGGTGACCGGGGTGTTGGTAGTGGTGATGGCACGGTTGTGCTGCATGGGCGCAGATATAGCGCGGCCTTAACCGGCGAACAACTCACTGTTGCTCGGTGTCAATTCCTTTCCCCGTTCGCACTGAGCCTGTCGAAGTGCGTGCCCCCACACGACACCCCTCTTGGCACGTCCTTCGACAAGCTCAGGACGAACGGGAACAGGGTGGTCTCCAGAAGCGCCAAAAACAACGGGCCCGCTTCCTTGTGGGAAGCGGGCCCGCGCCCTCAAACACTACACGAGGGATACTCAGGCCTTAAAGGGCCATCTCGTCAGCGGCCGGCGTCCGGCCGCTGCACCGCATCAGCGGCAGTAACGGGGGTTGTTCGACTTCTCGATCGCATTGCCGGCGACCGCGCCGCCGACGCCGCCGAGCACCGTGCCGAGTGCGCGGTCACCGCGGCTGTCGATAGTGCGGCCGAGCAGGCCGCCGGCGATCGCGCCGACGATCGCGCCGGTGGTGCCGCTGTTGCAGCGCTGGTTGCGATAGCCGCGATCATAGCCGCGATAGCTGCGGCGATTGTCGTAGCCGCGATACCCGTCATAGCCGCGATACTGGCGCTCGTAGCGGTCACCCCAGCGCTGGGCCGACGCCTCGGCGGGGATCAGGGCGACCGTGCTCATCGCGAGAGCGGCGCCTGCGAGCGAAAGCTTCTTGAACATGGTTGGTCTCCCGTCTCAATTTCATCCGAGAGGGCGGATGCCGCCTCGATGAAAACGCTTTTGGCCGATTCGCATTGAGCAATGCCTGAATGCGCTCGTTATCGACGGTTCAGGTATGAAGCGGCTAAGGCGCGGCGCGTGCGCTGGCTGCCCTCGATCCTCGCCGTCCTTCTGGTGGTGCCGCGCTATGCCGGTGACGAGCGGCTGCCGACCATCGGCGATTTTCCCGTCGTCCGTGCCGAACCTTATGTGCCGAAGGGAGGCTGGCCGCAGCGGATCGGGGCGCTGGTGCCGGTCGGCGGCGTGACGTTGCATAGCTATGATGCGGCCTTTGGCGGGTTCTCGGCGCTTGCGATCCGCGAGGGGCGTGCGCTGCTCCTCAACGACGGGGGCAATGTGCTGAGCCTCGCGCTGCGAAAAGGAACGGTGGTCGATCCGCGCGGCCATGTGCTGCCCGATGGGCCAGGCATCGGCTGGCACCGCCGCGATCGCGACAGCGAATCGCTGGCGCTCGATCCGACGACGGGCACCGTCTGGGTCAGCTTCGAAACCGACAATGAGATCTGGCGCTATTCGCCAGACCTCACGCGTCCGGCCGGGCAAGCGAGGCCGGAGGAGATGCGAAACTGGGAGGTGAACCAGGGCGCCGAATCGCTCGTGCGCCTGCGCGATGGCCGGTTCGTCGCCATTGCGGAGCGCAAGCCGGACCGCCGCACGCGGCACATGCTGCTGTTCTCAGGCGATCCGATCGATTCGCGCACGCGCGTCACGCCCCTGCGGCTGCGGGTTCCGCTGCGTTATCATCCCAGCGATGCGGCCGAACTGCCCAACGGCGATCTGCTCGTGCTGCTGCGCCGGTTCCAATATCCCTTCCGCTTCACCGCCAAGCTGCTGCGCGTACCGCGTGCTGCGCTTCGGCGAGGAGCGGATGTGGAGGGCCAGGTGATCGCCACGCTGGCGCCGCCGATCATTGGAGAAAATGCCGAAGGCCTGACGGTAACGCGCGAGGGGAAGCGGACGATGCTGTGGATCGTCACCGATAATGACGGCATGCCGTGGCGGCCGACCTATCTGCTGAAATTCGCTTTGGCAGACTGAGGCGGTTCCCGACGCTGGTGATCCACCAACGCGACAAGGCCCGCCGCCCCGGAGGGCGGCAGGCCATCGTCACGTTACCAACGCGCCCGTTCAGGCAGCGACGGCAGCGCGCTTCTTGACGACGTCACGCTTGAGGCGACGGGCACGCAGCGACAGCTTCTCGTCGCTGGTCTTCACCAGCCAATTGTCGAGGCCGCCATTGTGCTCCACCGAGCGCAGGCCGTGGGTCGACACGCGAAGCCGCACGCTCTTCTCGAGCGAATCGGACATCAGCGTCACGTTCTGCAGGTTGGGCAAGAAGGTGCGCTTGGTCTTGTTGTTGGCGTGGGAAACATTGTGTCCCACCTGCCGGCCCTTGCCGGTCAGCTCGCAAATGCGCGACATGGTTCAGATCCTGAGTTTCGGGTTGGCCCGGAAAGTCGGCGCCACTAACGGCGCGTCACCGAATCGTCAAGCGCTGCGCGACGCAACTTACCTGGATCAACGATCGTTGTTGCGTCAGCGAATCGATCCGGAGATACCCATGCGCACCCTGCTTGTCCTCGTCGGCATCGCCGCCCTCGTGATTCTGGCGGGCATGGTGACCGGCTTCATCAACATCGACCAGACCCAAACGGCGCAGCTGCCGCGAATCGAGGGCGGGCAGGCGCCCGAGTTCAAGGCTGATGTCGGCAAGATCGACCTTGGCACCGAGCGGAAGGTGATCGAGGTGCCCAAAGTCGAGGTGGAGCGTCCGGGCGCGGAGCCGACGCCCACGCAGTAAGCGCGCGCCGTCATGCCGGGAGGAGCCTGGCATGATGATGTTGGAGAGGTTCCAGACCGACCTCGCCTGACGTAGAGTAGGGGTATGTTCCCCCTCCCGGTCCCCATGCGCGCTGCGCTCGACGCGGCGCGTCTTGCCGCTGCTGAAGGGGAGGTACCGGTGGGGGCGGTGGTGACGCTGGAAGGCGTCGTGATCGCCACGGCAGCCAATGCGCCGCGTCGCCTCAACGATCCCACGGCCCATGCCGAGATGCTGGCGATGCGCGCGGCCGCACAGGCGCTCGGTCGCGACCGGCTGGAGAATTGCGATCTCTGGGTGACGCTGGAGCCATGCGCGATGTGCGCAGGGGCGATCTCGCATGCGCGGGTTCGGCGGGTCTATTATGGCGCGGCGGATGCGAAGGGCGGGGCGGTGGAGCACGGGCCGCGGTTCTTCGGGCAGCCGACGTGCCATCATCGGCCGGAGGTTTACCCGGGGATCGGGGCTGCCGAGTCGGCTGATCTGCTGCGGGGGTTCTTCGCGGCGCGGCGGTTATGATCCGCGCGACGCGGCGAAGAGATGGAAGAAGGCGGTTCGCGCGGAGCGCGCGTGCCGCAGCGCTCGGGCCGCAGAAAGGTCACGGTCTCTTTCGTTGGCCCTGAGCTTGTCGAAGGGCTGCTCCTCTTCCGAAGAAAGCGCAGCGCTTCGACAGGCTCAGCCCGAACGGTAGAAGCCGGGACTGCCCCAGGCGATATCCCTTATCTTCTCCGCATTATCGGCGCCTCTGCGCGAACGAGTTAGCCGCGGTAGCCCACTTCATTCTCCGAGATCGGGACGATCTTGATCTCCACCCGTCGATTGGCGGCGCGGCCTTCCTCGGTTTCGTTGGTGGCGATCGGCTGGGTTTCACCAAAGCCGCGGGTGCCGATGCGGGCGTTCTCCACGCCATGCCCGGCGAGATAATTGGCTACTGCCTGCGCGCGCCGCTCCGACAGGCCCTGATTATACGCATCACTGCCGGTCGAATCGGTGTGACCGTAAACATCGATATAGGTGCGGTTATATTCGCCCAGCACGTCGGCCACCTGATCCAGCGTGCGCTGGAACTGCGGTTGCACCGTGGCCGAATTATAAGCGAAGTTGATCCCGCTCGGAATGTTGAGCAGCAGGTCGTCGCCCTGGCGGATCACCTGCACGTCCGTGCCGGCTGTGCGTGCGCGCAGGTCTCGTTCCTGCTTGTCCATATAGGCGCCGATGCCCGCGCCGGCGATGCCGCCGATGCCCGCGCCGACGATCTTCTCGGTACGATCGCGCCGCCCGCCGACCAGATCACCCAGGAGATAGCCACCCAGTGCGCCGCCAATGCCGCCGATCGCTGCCTTGGAGATCCGCTGCTCACCCGTCACCGGATCGGTGGTGCAGCCCGCGGTCGCCACCAGGGCCCCTCCGGCAATCGCCGCGATCAACGCAGATTTCACTCGCATTCAAATTCCCCTTTGACTCGTGCCGCAGGTGAAAACCCCGGCGCAGTGCGGCTTGTTCCGCCTCCGTGCTGAACCAGAACTGACACAGGCAGTTGTGGCCCGCGACAAATGCCGCCAAAAGGGCATCACACCATGTTACCGCCGTTCCCCTGGATCGACGTCCTCATCATCCTTGCGCTGGTCGCCTTGAACGGCGTCTTTGCGATGAGTGAACTCGCCATCGTCTCCGCCCGCAAGGCCCGCCTCGAAGCCATGGTGCGCGCCGGGCGGAAAGGCGCAAGCGCCGCGATCGACTTGGCCGCCGATCCCGGCAAGTTCCTGTCTGCGGTGCAGATCGGCATCACCCTTATCGGCATCGTCAACGGCGCCTATTCGGGCGCCAGCCTGGGTAACCCGACGGCCGCGCGGCTCGAAGCGCTCGGCGTGCCCGGTCACCTGGCGGACAATATCGGGTTCGCGATCGTCATCGGCCTCACGACCTACGCGTCGCTGATCGTTGGCGAGCTTGTTCCCAAGCAGATCGCCTTGCGCAATCCGGAGCCCGTCGCGGCCTGGGTTGCGCTGCCGATGACGTGGCTGGCGACGCTCACCAAGCCGTTGGTCTGGCTGCTCGACGCATCAAGCGGGCTGATCTTCCGCCTGCTCAGGCTCAATCGCCAATCGGAGGAGCATGTCACCGCCGAGGAATTGCACCTGATCGTCGCGGAGGCGAGCAAGTCGGGCGTGATTGAGGAGCATGAACGCTCGATCATCTCGGGTGTGGTGCGGCTCGCCGATCGCCCGGTGCGCGAAGTGATGACGCCGCGCACCGAGGTCGATTGGCTCGATTCGGCCTGCGAGGATGCGGCGATCCGCGCCAAGCTGCTGACAACGCCGCACAGCCGCCTGCCGGTGGCGAATGGCTCGATCGACGCGGTGATCGGCGTGGTGCAGGCGCGGGACGTCGCTGCGGCGCTCGCCCGCGGCGAAACGCTCGACCTGACGAAGCTGGCGCGCAAGGCGCCGTTCGTGGTCGATCAGATCGACGCCATGGACGCGCTCGACGCTCTGCGTCGTGCCGATGTGCCGATGGCGCTGATCCACGATGAATACGGGCATTTCGAAGGCATTGTGACGCCGGCCAATCTGCTCGCGGCGATCGCCGGCGAGTTCGCGTCGGATGCCGAGCCGGGTGATGGCCCCAATATCGTCGAGCGCGAGGATGGTTCGTTGCTGGTCGCGGGAACCATGGCGGCCGACTCGCTTGCCGAGCGCCTAGGCATCGATCTGCCCGAGGATCGCGACTATGCCACGGTCGCCGGCCTCGCGCTTGCCGTGTTCCGCCATTTGCCGACGGAGGGCGAAAGCTTCGTCGAACAGGGCTGGCGTTTTGAGGTGGTGGATCTCGACGGGCGACGCATCGACAAATTGCTGGTGAGCGGGGCATAAGCGGAACGGGCGACGCGCTTGCGTATCGCCAGCGTGCGGTTCGCGCTTCGGATGATCGGCCGCGTCTCCTGATGGTCGCTGTCCTGCGAAGCTGCTAGGGCTCCCGCGATGCAGCGGCACTATGGCCTCGACTGGCTCCGCGTGGGGGCCTTCGCGATCCTGATCCTTTATCATATCGGCATGGTCTTCGTGCCATGGGGCTTTCACGCCAAGCTCGCGGCCGAGCAATGGCTGACGGTGCCGATGATGCTGTCCAACCCGTGGCGGCTGTCCTTGCTGTTCGTGGTGTCGGGCTATGCCAGCCGCGCGTTGTTCGTGCGGCACACCGGGCCCTGGCCGTTCGTGCGCAACCGAACGGCACGGCTGCTGATCCCGCTCGCCTTCGGCATGGCGGTGATCGTCCCGCCGCAGGCCTGGGTCGAGCTGGTGACGCAGCATGGTTATACCGGCGCGTTCCTGCCCTTCTGGACGGGCGAATATTTTGGCTTTCAGGCAATCGCCGGGCTGTACCTGCCCGCGTGGAACCACCTTTGGTTCGTGGTCTATCTGTGGGTCTATACCCTGTTGTTTACCGCATCGCTTGCCATCGCCCTCGGCAGCGTTCGTCGCTGGGTGCAGCGGGTGTTCGACCGCCTGTTCGGCGGTGTCGGCGCGCTGATCTTGCCCATGGCGTGGTTGATGATGGTCAGCGGCGTGCTCTTTCCAGGCGCGCGAGAGACTCATGCGCTGGTCGGCGACTGGGTGGCGCATGCGACCTACTTTCCGATGTTCCTGTTCGGCTTCGCCATGGCCGGCAGCGAGCGCGTGATCGCCACCTTTGCGCGCTGGTGGAAAGTGAGCGCCGCGCTGGCGATCCTCGCCTATCTGGTGGTCGCCGGGGTGCAGATCGCCTTTGCCGAATATCGCGTCACCCCGCGGCCGTTCGGCACGGTCTTCAGCCTTGCGCGCGGGGTGGAGGGCTGGATGGCGATTGCGGCGCTGATCGGCATCGCGGAGACCTTTTGGAACCGCGATAGTCGCTGGCGGCCGATGCTGACGGAGGCGGTGTTCCCGTTCTACATCATCCACCAGACGATCATCGTCGTCGTCGCCTACTGGCTGCTCCTCGCGCACCTGCCGTTGGCAATCGATTTCGTCATCCTCGTCACGGCGACGGTGGCGGGCTGCTGGGCCTTTTACCTCATCGGCCGCCGCATACCTTGGCTGCGTCCGCTGATCGGCTTGCGGCTACATCGTTCGTCGCCGGAGAAGCCGGATCCGCGGCCGGCAATCGTGTAAAAGGGGGTATTATGCGTCAATTTCTACCGATCCTTCTCGCCTTTTTCTCGATCCCGGCCCTTGCCGAAGAGGCGCCGCGCTGGTCGCTCGCGATTCACGGCGGCGCCGGAACGATCGAGCGGGACAAGCTCACCCCCGAACAGGACAAGGCGATCCGCGCCGCGTTGAAGGCGGCGCTGGCGGCGGGATCGGCGGTGCTCGACAAGGGCGGCAGCGCGGTGGACGCGGTGGAAGCGACGATCCACGTGCTGGAGGACGATCCGCACTTCAACGCTGGACGCGGCGCGGTGTTCACCTGGGAGGGGCGCAATGAACTGGACGCGGCGATCATGGACGGGCGCACCCGCGCAGCCGGCGCCGTCGCCGGCGTCACCCGCACGCGCCATCCTGTCAGCCTTGCGCGGGCGGTGATGGAGAAGAGCGACCACGTCTTCCTTGCCGGCGAAGGTGCCGACGCATTTTCGCGCGAGCAGCGGCTGGAACAGGCCGATCCTTCCTGGTTCGGGACGGCCGGGCGGCGCCAGCAATTGGAAACGCTCAAGGCCAAGAAGCTGTCGGCGATCGACGTGGACCACAAATACGGCACGGTCGGCGCGGTGGCGCGTGATGCGAACGGCCATGTCGCGGCGGCGACTTCGACCGGTGGGATGACCGGCAAGCGCTGGGGCCGGATCGGTGACGCGCCGGTGATCGGCGCGGGCACCTATGCCGACGATCGCGCCTGCGCCGTTTCCGCGACGGGCGCGGGCGAGTATTTCATCCGCGAGGGCGTGGCGCATGAGATTTGCGCCCGCATCCGGTTCAAGGGCGACGCACCACAGGTCGCCGCCGACGCGGTGATGGCGGGGGTCAAGGCGCTGGGCGGTGACGGTGGTGTGATCGTCAACACGCCAGCGGGTACGACGGCGTGGAGCTACAACACGCCGGGCATGTATCGTGGCCGGGTCAGCGCGGGTAGCGCGCCGACGGTGGCGATCTACCGCGACGAGCCGTGACCCATGATTCTCCCCTGGGACGGGGAGGGTCGGTTCAGCCGCGTAGGTCGATGATCCCCTCGGCCGCGTCATCCACAAACAACGCCTTCACCAGGTCGGCACGGGCGGTAAGCGTCGCGCGCTGGTTGACGTAACCCTTGTCGGTGATCTCGCCGGCATCGATCGAGGGTGGCGTGCGCAGGATGACGAAGCGGCCGACGCGGCGAGAGGAGCCGGTTGCCGCGGCGTTGAAGGCTTCAAGTTTCTCCTTCACCAGCCCCTCCAGCGTCGGGATCGGATCTGCACCGGGTGCGGCCTCCGCCAGCGTCTGGAGCGCGGCGGGGGAGGGCCAGGCGAGGATCGCGATATAGGGCTTGTCCTGGCCGGCGACGACGACGTCCTGTATATAGGGGGAGCAGGCCGCGCAGATGTCGGGTCGCAGCGTGCCGACCGAGACCCAGGTGCCTGACGAGAGCTTGAAATCCTCCGTTACGCGTCCGTCGAAGACGAGGCCGAGCTCGGGCCGTTCCGGATCAAGGAACTTGGCCGCGTCGCCCAGCTTGTAGAACCCTTCCTCGTCAAAGGCGGCGGCGGTCTTTTCGGGATCATTGTGGTAGCCAGTGGTGACAGTTGGCCCCTTCACCCGGACCTCCAGCTTGTCGCCGCTCGGCACCAGTTTCAGCGTCGAGCCGGGCAGCGGAAGCCCGATCAGGCCGACTCGTTCGGACGCCCAGTGGACGACGGTAACGCCGAGCGTCTCGGTCGCGCCATACATGGTGGTGAAGGGCATGCGCTCGCCCGTTTCGGCGATCGCCAGCGCCTGCATGCGATCATAAAGGTCGTCGGAGAGTGTCGCGCCGCCATACCCCATGCCGCGCAGATTTTTGAAGAAGGCGCGGCGCAGCGTGGGATCGCGCTCCATCGCGTCGGCCAGCATCGCGAAGGCGACGGGTGCTGAGCCGAAGCTCATCGGCGAAATTTCGCGCAAATTGGCGATCGTCGTCTCGAACAGGCCGGGCACCGGCTTGCCCTCATCGAGATAGATCGTGCCACCACCGGCAATGTTGGCGTTGAAGTGAATCGTGCCGGCGGAAATATGCGCCCACGGCATCCAGTCGAGCGAAATCGGATGATCGACCGGATCGGGATCATCGCGAAGCCCTTCCTGCGCGGCGATCAGATTGACGAACATGCCCTGGTGCTGCGGCACGCCCTTGGGCATGCCGGTGGAGCCTGAGGTGAAGAGATATTTGCCAACGGTGTCGTGCGTCAGCGCCTCACGGGCCGCGTCAACCGCCTCGGTCGCGGGGGTGCTGGTAAGCGCGGCGAAGGGGATGGTGCCGTTACCGCCATCAACCGCGACGAAGACGAGGGTCGGATCGAGGCTGCGCAGCGTTTCGAAGGCGCGGGCGAACTGGGCGGCATTCTCGGCGAAAACCACGCGCGGACGCACCGTATTGAAGCAATGCTTCAGCTTGGCGTGGTCGGAGGAGATCAGGCTGTACGCCGGGCTGATCTGCGCAATCGGCACGCCTGCAGTGAAGCAGCCGAGCATCAGCATGCCCTGCGCGACCGAATTGGCGCTAAGGCACAGCACGGCGTCGCCCTGGCCAAGGCCCTGGTCAAGCAGCCATTGCGCGATGCTGTCGGCGCCCTGCTTCGCCTCGCCATAGGTGGCGCCGCGCCACGGGCCATGGTTCGGCTCGCGCTGCATCAGCCAGGGGCGCTCGGGGTGAAGCGCGGCGCGTTCCGCTAGGATGTGCGGGATCGAGCGGGCGGGGGTGCCCATCGCGTGGTTCGAGCGGATCAGGATCGTGCCGTCGTTGCGATGCTCGACAGTGATGTCGGGGCCCTTTTGCGGCAGGCGCTTGAAGGGGGGCGGATTCTCGGCGGCCAGAGCGGTTGCCATCGGGGTCTCTCCTATTTTGCCCCGGTATAAGCCACCCGTATTAGTTCCGCCTAGTGTTGAATCGCTTTCGCCTGCGCGCCTTCGCGAACCGAGGCTCGGACGAGGACGGTGGTGGAGAGCAGGATTGAGGAAACCAGGGCGCCAACCGCGAGAAGGCCGATACTGGTGATGTCCAGGCGGGCCGTGAGCCGGCCGTGCTTGCCGATGCGGATCGTGGCTCTGGCGCGGTGTTGGGGTGCCATGTCGGGGAGAACGCCCGGCGCTATGCTGGAGTTCACCTCTTCCGTCATGCCGGGCTTGTCCTCGCCTTCAAGGTGACTGCGGCCGGGGTGACGGGCGTGCGTGGCACGGTTAGGGCTGTTTCAACGAGCGGGAGAGGAACGATGCAGCAGTTCGACGACTGGACGCCAGTGGTAAGCGAACAGCGGGACGATCTCGTCGCCGCGCCGCTGCGCCGGCTGGCCGGTTTGTTTGATCATGACGGCGGACACTGGCCCGCGGGCGAGCTGCCGCCGCTGGCGCATTGGCTCTATTTCCTTCCCGAGGCGCCGCAGTCGACGATCGGCGTGGATGGGCATCCGGCGCGCGGCGCAACGCTGCCGCCAATCGACGCGCCGCGACGGATGTGGGCCGGGGGGCGGCTCACCTTGCATGCGCCGCTGCCCATCGGGGCGCGCGCGTCTCGGCGTAGCCTGGTGACGGATGTCAAGGTGAAGGATGGACGCTCGGGGCGGCTGACGTTCGTTACCGTGCGCCATGACGTGATCGTGGATGGGACGGTCGCGGTGGTCGAGGAGCAGGATCTGGTATTCCGGGGCGCCGGAAACGGCACGCCGCCAGTCGCGCCGGCCGACCCGCGCGTTGCGGACGCGCGGCGGAAGGTGACGTTCGATGCAGCGGCTTTGTTTCGCTTCTCCGCGCTGACCTTCAACGCGCATCGCATTCATTACGATCGCGCTTATGCGATGGAACAGGAGCTATACCCCGACTTGGTGGTGCACGGGCCGTTTCAGGCGATGCTGCTGGCCGATCACTTGCTACGCAGCCGGGCGGGCGCGCGGCTCCAACGGTTCTCATTCCGTGGCGCTCGGCCGTTGTTCGTCGATCGAGCGGCGGCGCTGAACCTGGCGGGGGAAAGGTCCGTAGCGCTCTGGACGACCGATCAGGATGGGTGTGCGTGCATGGAGGCGGAGGCGGTGGTCGCCTGACCCCGTCGTCCCAGACTTGGTCCGCGATCCCGCTTCTTCTCGGACGTTGCAAGGGCAGCCGGACCCCGGATCAGGTCCGGCATGCCGGCGGTCAGTTCGGCATCGGCCCCGTGATCAGCAGCGGGTCGATCCGGGCGTCTCGCCACTTCATTGCCCAGTGGAGATGTGGGCCCGACGCTCGGCCGGTTGCTCCAATCGCGCCGATGGTTTGTCCTTGGCGGACACGCGCGCCAGGCGTCACGTCGATCCGCGACAGGTGGAGGAAGGCGCTGTTCAGACCCATGCCATGGTCGATGATCAGGAGGTTGCCCTCCAGCGTGAAGGGGGATGCGGCGGCGAGCACCACCACGCCATCGGCCGGCGCGACAACTGGCGTGCCGGTGGGCCGCGCCACATCGACGCCAGAATGGTAGGAGCCGGGCTCGCCGCGATAGATACGCTGCGCGCCGAACAGGCCGGAGATACGGCCCGTGACGGGCCAGATGAAGCGCTGGCGCCACCCGTCCACGTCAGACGACTTGGCGCGCGCGGCGTTGATCTGAGCCAATTCCGGCGGGCGGCGGCGCTGGAAATCGGCGCTGGGCACCGGCACCTTGGCGACCCGGTTCAGCCGCTCGACCCGCCAGGCGCGCGGCGCAACCGCGATCGTGTGCGTCGCGGTGCGTCCGTCGCGCAACTGCGCCTGCAGGGTGGATGACGGGCCGGCGTCGCGATCGAAGGCGATGACGAAGCGGCCGTCGGCGCCGACCGGAATGGGCTCCTGATCCTTGGTCAGCCGCTGTGTTCCGGCGGGCGCGGTGCCGAGCAGCAAACCGCCTTGGCTCCCCGTCGCCGCCATATCGAACCGCGCGGGCAGCAGCGGCGCAGGCGGCGGGGCAGGCGTGGCTACCGGCGGGTGTGGTGCGGCCGGCGGCGGTACTTGCGCAGGCGGGGCGACGCAGCTCGCCAGCGGCACGAGGGTGAGCCAGGCGGCAAGCTTCATTGCGGCGCCATCGCCTCCGTGGCGAGCGCGGCGCTAGCAAAGGCGCGCTGGCTGGCGACATCCCAATAGCGCAGGTCCTCGATTGCGATCCGTGCGCTTGTGACGGCGCAGGTGACATGGTCGCCCGGCGTCAGGACGCGGAAACCGTTGGGCATGTAATGGAGGCGGGCAGGGCGATCGGTGTTCGACATCAGCATACTCTAACTCTCCCTAGAACAGCGTGGGCTGTTCGGGCTTGGCCTTTGAATAGGAGCGGGCACGCGCGCCCTCAACCTGCGCGTCCAGCGTGCCGTCACGGAAGTGGAGCGTCACGGCGCCGGCGTTCTTTGCGGCGGCCGTGGTGGTGAGCGTCGCGCCACCCTTTGCGGTGATGCGGGCGTAGCCGCGCGCGAGCGGCGCGTCCGGATCGACCGAGACGAGCAGGCGGCCGAGATCCTCCAGCCGCTGGCGCGCGCCCTCAAGCCGGCGTTGGAGCAGGGCGGGGCGGAGGACAGCGCCGGTGCGATCGAGCTCGCCGCGGGCACGCACCACGCGTCGTTCGAGGCCGCGATCAAGGCGGGCGCCGAGATCGTCGACCAGCTGGCGCTGAGGCCCTAGCAGCCGGTCACGGGTGGGCAGCAGGCGCGCCATGGCGTCGAGCCGCTCGCGCCCGCGCTCGATATGGCGGCGCGCGCAGCGTTCAGTGCGCTGGCCGTGCGCGGCGATGGTCAGGCGCAGATCGGCGAGGACGGGCACTGCCAGTTCGGCGGCGGCGGTGGGCGTCGGCGCGCGAAGGTCGGCGGCGTGGTCGCACAGCGTGGTGTCGGTCTCGTGGCCGACCGCGGAGACGATCGGGATCGAGCAGGCGGCGACGGCGCGGACCACCGCTTCCTCGTTGAACGCCCAGAGATCCTCGATCGAGCCGCCGCCGCGCGCGACGATGACAAGATCGGGGCGCAAGTCTTCGGGGAGCGCATCGAAGCCGCGGATTGCCGCTGCGACCTCGTTCGCGGCGCCATCACCCTGCACCTTCACCGGCCAGACCAGCACATGACTGGGGCAGCGATCCTCCAGACGGTGGATGATGTCGCGGATCACCGCGCCGGTCGGCGAGGTGACGACGCCGATGCGGCGCGGCAGGAAGGGGAGCGGGCGGCGCGCCTTTGACTTGGCGAACAGTCCCTCGGCGTCGAAGCGCGCCTTGTTGCGTTCGAGCAGCGCCATCAGCGCGCCGGCGCCGGCGAGCTCCATCCGCTCGATGATGACCTGGTATTTGGAGCGGCCGGGATAGGTGGTGAGGCGGCCGGTGGCGATCACCTCGATGCCGTCCTCGGGGCGGAAGGCAAGCGCAGACGCCTGCCCCTTCCAGATCACACCGTCGATCACCGCGGCATCGTCCTTGAGGCACAGGTAGCAGTGGCCCGAGGCGACGCGCTTGTAGCCCGAAATCTCGCCGCGCAGGCGGACATGGCCGAACTCGCCCTCGACCACGCGCTTGAGGCGGGAGGACAGCTCGCCCACCGACATGGCGGCGGCGTTGTCCCCGGGGATCGGGTCCGCTACCAGCCGCGCTGGAACGTCGAAAAAGGGGTCTGGCATGAACGTCCTGCTGATCGGATCGGGCGGGCGCGAGCACGCATTGGCCTGGAAACTCGCGCAATCTCCCCGCCTAGATACGCTCTATGCGGCGCCCGGCAACCCCGGCATCGCCGCGCATGCGACGATCCCGGCGCTGGATGTGGCGGATCACCGCGCGGTGATCGATTTCGTGCGGCGGCATCAGATTGGCCTCGTCGTGATCGGGCCGGAGCAGCCGCTGGTGCAGGGGTTGGCGGACAATATCCGCGCGATCGGCGTGCCGGTGTTCGGGCCGGGGCGCGAAGCGGCGAAGCTGGAGGGGTCGAAAGGCTTCACCAAGGATCTGTGCGCGCGGGTCGGCATTCCGACCGCCCGCTATTTTCGCGTGACGACGCGTGACGGCGCGCTCGCGTGCCTCGACGATTTCGGCGAGCGGTGCGTGATCAAGGCGGACGGGCTGGCCGCGGGCAAGGGCGTCGTCGTGGCGATGAGCCGCGCCGAGGCGGAGGAGGCGGTGCGTGCACTGTTCGCCGATGGTCCCGCCGAGGCGGTGATCGAAGAGTTCCTGGAGGGCGAGGAAGCGAGCCTGTTCGTGCTGTCGGACGGCACCACGATCGCGAGCTTCGGCAGCGCGCAGGACCACAAGCGGGTCGGCGATGGCGATACCGGGCCGAACACCGGCGGGATGGGCGCCTATTCCCCCGCCGCGGTGCTGACGCCCGAGCTGGAGGAGCGCGCGCTGGGCGAGATCGTGCGGTCGACGATCGATGCGCTGGCGGCGTCGGGCACGCCTTATGTCGGTGTGCTCTATGCCGGGCTGATGCTGACGGCGGATGGGCCGAAGCTGATCGAATATAACGTCCGCTTCGGCGATCCGGAGTGCCAGGTGCTGATGGCGCGGTTCGAGGGCGATCTCGTCGAGACGTTGCTGGCGGTGGCCGAGGGGCGGTTGGCGGACATGCCGGCGCCGGCCTTCTCGGATGACGTGGCGCTGACGGTGGTGATGGCGGCGAAGGGTTACCCGGGAACGCCGGAAACCGGCGGGGCGATCGGCGGAATCGAGGCGGCGGAGGCCGGCGGGGCAGTGGTGTTCCAGGCCGGCACGCGGCTGGATGGCGATGCGCTGGTCGCGGCTGGCGGGCGGGTGCTGGCGGTAACGGCAACGGGCAGCGATGTCGCCGAGGCGCAGCGCCGCGCCTATGCCGCGGTGGACGCGGTGGACTTCCCGAGCGGGTTCTGCCGGCGCGATATCGGATGGCGGGCGATCGGCTGATCGTTCGTCATCCCGGACTTGATGATCCAAGGTTCCGCGTAAGCATCGGCATCAGCATGTGCGGCACGTTGGATCCGGCGCGAGGCCGGGATGACGGGCGTACGGGGCAGCCCGTCCGCACAAATCCGCACCGTTCCGCCCCCGTTGCGGGAACCATGCGGCGCCCCTAAGGCTTGGCGCTCGGCGTAGCGGAGTGTTTCATGCAGCCCACCATGGTGGACGATACCCTGATCGGCATTGTGCTGACGTTGATCGCGATCGGCGTGGTGCTGACGATCATCGGCATGATCGTCGGCGCACGCAAGCGCGCGGCGCGCAAGAATGCCGAGCGGATTGAGCAGGAGCGGCTGGCCGAGACGCCGGCGCCCGATCGCCTGATCCGCGACGAGGATGCGACCGACGTGCCCGTCGCGCCGCCGCAGCCTGAGGCTCAGCCGCTGCCTCATGCGGAGCCGCAGCCGGAGCTCCAGCCAGCACCCATGCCGCCGCCGGTCGCACCAGCGCCGCCGCCGCTCGCCGACTTGCCGAAGGTAGCGCCGCCGCCTGCCGCGGCCGAGCCGGTGATCGAGGAGCCGGTGCCGCTCGCCGACGAGCCGATCGCCGCCGCCGCGCCGCAGGATGCCTCCCCCGCTGCCGAGGCGCAGGCGGAGCCGGTCACGCCGGCCGGCCCGCCGCCGGGCGATGCGCCCGTCACGCAGATCAAGGGGCTGGGGCCGAAGGTGGCGGCGATGCTCGCGCAGCAGGGGATCACCACCGTTGGGCAACTTGCCGCGCTGGATCAGCGCGCAGCGGAGGATCTCGACGCGCGTTTGGGGCCGTTCACCGGGCGAATGGGACGTGACCGCTGGCTGGAGCAGGCGCAGTTGCTTGCCGCTGGGGACGTGAAGGGTTTCGAGGCGAAGTTCGGAAAGCTGTAGGGTAGCCCGTCAGCTTTCGTCATTCCCGCGAAGGCGGGAATCCATACACGCAACATCTGTGCTTTGATCGCCGGCGTTGGCGTCAATGGATCCCCGCCTGCGCGGGGGTGACGGTGATTGTGGGCTTCGGTTCGGTACCGGTCTATCTGCTGCGTGTGGGCAATCGCCCCACCGTTTGTGGCCCGCGCCGCGATCCGCTAAGCGGCGCGGCATGCCGCATCTTTATCTCGTCGATGGCTCGAGCTTCATCTTCCGGGCTTATCACGTGCTGCCGAAGCTCACCAACAAGCATGGCGAGCCGGCGGGCGCCGTGTATGGCTATACGACGATGCTGTGGAAGCTCGCCAACGACCTCCACAAGGCGGATGGGCCGAGCCATCTGGCGGTGATCCTCGACAAGTCGGAACACACGTTCCGCAACGAGATGTACGACCAGTACAAGGCGCAGCGGCCGCCCGCTCCCGAGGATCTGAAGCCGCAATTCCCGATGATCCGCGACGCGACTCGCGCCTTTTCGCTGCCGTGCATCGAGGAGCTGGGGTGGGAAGCGGACGACCTGATCGCCTCGTACAGCAAGGCGGCGCTGGCGCAGGGCTGGCAGGTGACGATTGTCTCCTCCGACAAGGATCTGATGCAGCTCCTGACCGAGCCGGGCATCGACATGCTCGATACGATGAAGGACAAGCGCTTCGGCCCGGCTGAAGTGGTGGAGAAGTTCGGCGTCGGGCCCGACAAATTGGGCGAGGTGCTGGCGCTGATGGGCGACAGCGTCGACAATGTGCCGGGCGTGCCGGGCGTCGGGCCGAAGACCGCGGCCAAGCTGATCCTGGAACATGGCAGCGTCGAGGGCGTGCTCGCCGCCGCGCCCGACATGAAGAAGGGCAAGCTGCGCGACAATCTGATCGAACATGCGGAGATGGCGCGGTTGTCGCGCAAGCTGGTCGAGCTCGCGTGCGACGTGCCGTTGCCGCAACCGCTGGAGGAGATGGCGCTCGACGGCATCCCCGAGGCGCCGCTGCGCGCGTTCTTGGAGCATCACGGGTTCAAGTCGCTGCTCGCCAAGCTGACGGCGGACCAGAACCAGGGCGTCGATCCGACCCCGGCGGAACCGACCGGCGTGCCGGAGGAGGAAGATCCGCCGTGCGATCACGACGGCTATGAGACCGTCGTTGACGAAGCGGCGCTGGATCAATGGATTGCGGCGGCGCGGCACCAGGGCTGGCTGGCGATCGATACCGAGACGACCGGCAAGGACCCGATGCTGGCCGAGCTCGTCGGCGTGTCGATCGCACTGGCGCCGAACCGCGCCTGCTACGTGCCGCTGGGCCATGGTGGCAGCGACATGTTCGCCGAGAAGCCGGTGCAGATCGACCGCGACGCTGCGCTGGCGAAGCTCAAGCCGCTGCTGGAGGATCCGGCGGTGCTCAAGATCGGGCACAATCTGAAGTACGACCTGATCGTGCTCGGGCGGCTCGGCGTGAACGTGGCGCCGTATGACGACACGATCGTGATGAGCTTCGACCTCGACGCGGGACTTCACGGGCACGGGATGGACGAGCTGGCGGCGACCCACCTGTCGCACAGCTGCATTGCCTACAAGGACGTGACGGGCACGGGGAAGAAGGCGATCGGCTTCCACGAAGTCGATTTGAAGACCGCCACGCGCTACGCCGCGGAGGACGCTGACGTGACGCTTCGGCTGTGGCGGCGCTTCCGCGCGCGGCTACCAGTCGAGCGCGCGACGCGTGTGTATGAGATGGTCGACCGGCCGCTCGTCCCGGTCATCGCGCGGATGGAGCGGCACGGGATCAAGGTTGATCGCGAGCGACTGGCCGGCCTGTCGGCGGAGTTCGCGGCGCAGATGACCGAGTTGGAGGGGGTGATCCACGGCATTGCCGGCGCGCCGTTCGCGATCGGCAGCCCCAAGCAATTGGGCGACGTGCTGTTCGAAAAGATGGGGATCAAGGGCGGGCGCAAGGGCAAAAGCGGCGTCTATTCGACCGACGTCAACGAGCTTGAGCGGATCGCGGCGGACAAGGATTCGCCCGGCAAGGAGATCGCCGCGCGGGTGCTCGACTGGCGGCAGCTGTCGAAGCTGAAGTCGACCTATACCGATTCGCTCCAGGAGCAGATTCACCCGGCGACGGGGCGCGTGCACACCAGCTATTCGCTGACGGGGGCGCAGACCGGGCGGCTGTCGTCGACCGATCCGAATTTGCAGAACATCCCGATCCGCACCGAAACCGGGCGGCAGATCCGCGACGCATTCGTGGCCGAGCCGGGCAACGTCATTCTCGCGGCGGACTATTCGCAGATCGAGCTTCGGCTGGCGGCGCATATGGCCGACGTGCCGGCGCTCAAGGAAGCGTTTGCGCGCGGGGACGACATTCATTCGCTGACCGCACAGGAATTGTTCGGCACGGTCGATCGCGACACGCGCGGGCGGGCGAAGACGATCAACTTCGCGATCCTCTACGGCATCAGCCGCTGGGGGCTGGCGGGGCGGCTCGACGTGAGCGCGGACGAGGCGCAGTCGATGATCGACCGCTATTTCGAGCGGTTTCCGGGAATCAACCGCTATATCGCCGAAACCTTGCAGGCGGTGCGCGAGCAGGGGTTCACGGAGACGCTGTTCGGCCGCAAGACGCATTTCTCGCGCATCAAGAGCAAGGTGCAGCACGAGCGGCAGGGCGCCGAGCGCGCGGCGATCAATGCGCCGATCCAGGGGACGAGCGCGGATATCATCAAGCGGGCAATGGCGCGGATGGGGCCGGCGTTGCTCGACGCCGGCCTGACAGGGACGCGCATGCTGCTCCAGGTGCACGACGAACTGGTGTTCGAGGTGCCTGAGGACGAGGTTCAGGCGGCCAAGCCGGTGATCGAGCGGGTGATGGCGACGGCGGCGGAGCCGGCGGTGGTGCTGGACGTGCCGTTGGCGGTGGAGATCGGCGTGGGTGCGAGCTGGGGGGCGGCGCACTAGTGCGGGGCGGGTTTGCACATCCGATCCGTCATGCCGGGCTTGTCCCGGCACTCACCGACGCGCGCGTCCAACCTTCGTGGGACTCGCGGATGAGTGGATGCCGGCACAGGGCCGGCATGACGGGGCTTGTTGTGGTGGCCGTCGGTGGCTGAAACCCCTCAGGACATCGCGCAGCTGGCCAAGGGCGGGCGGACCAATATCGCCGGGTTCATCCTGCGGCTGGCGGCGCGGATTCCGTTCCTGTTCATTGCCGGGCGGCTGTACGGGCCGGAGCTGGTCGGGCGGTTCGCCATCGCAGTCGTGGTGGTGGAGCTGGCAGCGCTGGTCGCGACGCTCGGGCTGAAACGGGGCCTCGCACAGGCGCTTTCCCGAACCGATCGTCCCCACGTCCATGTCGTCGCCGACGCAATGGTCGTCGCCGCGTTGCTATCGCTCGCCGCCAGCGCGGTGCTGTGGACCGTGCCGGAGATCATGTACCCCAACACGCCGATCGTCGGGCTTGATCGCTGGCTGGGGCTGATCGTGCTGGCGATCGCCTGGTCGGATGTTAGCCTCGCGGCGCTCGCTTATCGGCTGAACGTTAAGGCGGCGGTGACGGCGCGAGCGGTGGTCGAGCCGTGGACAATCTCGATCGCGGCCTGGGCATTCTCCTTCTTCACCACGCGAGACGGACTGGTGCTGAGCTATGTTGCCTCGATGACGGCGGCGCTGATCGCCTCCATCGTGCCGCTGGTGCGCAGTTACGGCCTGCCGCGTGGCTGGACGCCACATCTGCGCGATTTGTTGACGCTGATCCGGGACAACATTCCGCTGGCCGGTGCCGATGCGTTCGAATGGGGATCGCGCAACGTCGACCGGTTCATCCTGGGCGTGATGTTCGAGCCCAAGATCGTCGGCATCTATTACATGGCGCAGCAAGTCGCGAGCCTGCCGCAGAAGCTCAAGACCTCCTTTGACCCAATCCTCGGCCCCGTCATTACGCAAAGCCTGGCGGTGAACGATCGCGTGGCCATCGCCAATCAGGTGCGGCAGGTGGCGTTCTGGATCATCGCCGCGCAGCTTGGCCTCGCGCTGATGGGATCGATCCCAGGCGAGGCGGTGATGGGCACGGTGGGGCCGCAGTTCGTCGCCGGCACCGCGGCGCTGGCGTTCCTGCTGACGGCGGAGGTGCTCGCCTCGACCGGCGCCGTCTGCGAGACTGCGCTGGTCTATACCGCACGGCACCGAAACCTCATCATCTCCGCCGTTATGCTGGCGTTCCAGGTGGGACTGAGCTTCGCACTGATCTTCGCGATGCGGGCGCTTGGTTGGCCGCTGGCGTTCCAGGCGGCAGGGCCGGCGGTGGGGTTGATGGTAAGCCTTGGGCTTACGTCCGTGCTGAAGGCACGGTTGCTGCGGCATATCCTGGCCGCGCCGGTGTCACCGCTGCGCTGGCCCCTGCTGTGGGCCACATTGGTCGCGGTTGTGGTCGGCGGTGCCTTCACGTCCCTTCCGCACGAATATGAATGGGCGGAGATCGTGATCGGCATTCCGGCGATCGCGGGCTCCTATCTGTTCGTGTTGTGGAAATGGGCGTTCGGCCCGGCAGACCGGGCTTTGTTCAGCCGTATGCCACGCGCGGACGAAGCAACGCTGCCGAACGTGGGGGCGCCGGCGCGGTAGTCATTTCTCGTCATTCCGGGCCTGACCCCGGATCACGCCTCTCTCCAGCGCGGGAGAAGCGGGGCCGCGGATCAAGCCCCGGGGACGCAAAAGGGGGAGAGGATTCTTGGACACGACCACCACGCCGGAAACGCGCCTGCTGCCGGTGACCGAGGGCGAATGGGCCGGTTGGCTGCGCTGGCCGGGCACCGACCCGTTCGAGGATCATACCGGCCCGTTCTTCGCTCGCTATGACGCTGGCGGCGTGATCGAATGCGGCTTCCGCCCGGAAGCCAAGAACAGCAATGGTGGCGGCAATGTGCATGGCGGCGCGCTGCTGACCTTTGCCGATTTCGCGCTGTTCATGATCGCCTCGGCGGTGCTTCCGGAGTTCCACGGTGTGACGGCGACGCTCAACGCCGAATTCGTTGGCGCCGCTCGCCCGAGCCGCCTGCTCACCGCGCGCGGCGAGGTGGTCAAGGCGGGGCGCAGCCTGATCTTCGTGCGGGGCACGATCGACGATGAGGGCGCGGCGGTGATGAGCTTTTCGGGCGTGATCAAGAGGATCACTCGCTATCGCCCGGCCGGCGGCGCGGACTGAAGCGCGACTATCCAACGTCGGGTGTCGATCTCAAAAGAGCTCGACGGCGCCCCCCGGGTGCCGTCGAGCAAGTGGCCCGTGAACGTCACGGGCTTGGGTCGCGCCGCCTCGTGACATTGTTCCTGCCTCAGTGCATCTCGATATCGCCCCAAAATGGATAGACATGCTGCATTTCGGCGCCATTTATCATGGCTCACCCGCTAGCTGGTCGGCCCGACAGGATTTGGCGCTGCACGAATGACACAAGCCGCTGATCCACCCCTTCGACAGCTTGCCCGGTTGCGTACGGAAGTGGCCGTCGCCGCCTATCAGCAAGCGGGCGAGATTTTTCCTGGTGATCCGCTGCTCAGCGTCGAGTTCGGGATCGTTGCGCTGCGCTGCCTGCCGGATTGGGTTCGCGGCGACGCAATCGCCCCGCCGGTCGCGGGCGAATGTTCGATCAGCATGCGGCAGATCGCACGCTCGCTGGGCACCGCACCAGAAACGGTGCGGCGCCACATCGGCCAATTGCGTGATCGCGGCGCGCTGATCGTGTCCGATCAAGGCGTGTTGCTAGCCACCACTGACGAGAACGCGGCGCGCGTGGCGCAATACCTGCTCGGCGTGCATGATCTGATGATCCGCTTGATCGAAGACGTTACGCTGACGTGTGATCTGCATCTTCCGGTCGGCAGCCCCGCCACCGTCGGCATGGCCGACGTGATCGGGCGCGCGATCGAGGTGTTGTTGCTCCCGGTCGACACCTTTCACCTCGTCGGGCACCAGCAGGCCTTTCTGCTGTGGGGGGCGCTGACCGCCGTTGCGGTGCGAGGAGTGACATACGATCCCGTGCTGGCGCGGCGCTATGCCGTGGCGATTCCGCCCGACGAGCTTCGGTCCAGTACGTCGCTGCGGCGGCTCGCCGACGCGCTGGGCATACCCTATGCAACCGCGTGGCGGCACATCCAGACACTGCAAGAACGCGGTCTGGTGACCAGGCTGAGCAGCGATCGGTGGACGGTGCTGACCGTCAATCTGCTGGTCGATACCGCGCAGGCTGTGGGTACACCCCCGAGCATCTTTACGCTGCGCAAGTTGCGCGAATTGACGCTGCTGGGTCTGGATCCGTGGTGCGTGGAGCAGCGCTATCAACGCGGGCGCCCGTCGCCACCGCTGCTTGGCTGAATCCGGCAGTTGCGGTTAACACCTTGATAACGCTGTTTTCGGGGGAACGATCACAGGGCTGACAGGCTTGTCGTCAATCCAGATGGCATTGTGCCAGACCAGGAGGGATGATGAATTCGAATCTCGTATCCGCCGTGTTCGACAGCCATGCCGAGGCTGAAACCGCCGTTGCCGAGCTGCGGCGTGAAGGCGTCAGCGACAGCGCGCTTTCGGTTGTCGCCCGGCACGGGGAAGGGGCGGACACCGACCCCAACAATGGCGGCGCGCAGGAGTTCATCGGCAAGGCGGCGGCGGGTGCCGGCATCGGAACCCTGCTGGGCATCGCCGCGCTGGCGATCCCGGGTGTCGGGCCGCTGGTCGGCGCCGGAGCGATTGCCGCCTCTGCGGTGCCGACGGCGGCTGTGACGGGTGCGGCGCTGGGCGGCGCGGCCGGCGGCCTGGAAAAGGTGATGACCGACCACGGCGTCGATGAAGAGGATGCGCGCTATTACAACAGCCGTATCGAGCAGGGCGGCGTGTTCGTCTCGGTGGACACCGGCGCGGCGGGCATCGCCCCGCAGACGGCGGCGGATATCCTCTCGCGCGCCGGCGGCCATAGCGCGAGCCGCCCACGCACGGCCGCACTCTGATCCACGACGGCAGGGGCGGTGGTCGCCCCTGCCGCTCGGGTGCGCCGGCTACGCCGTCGCCGGCACCGCCTCCACCAGGCCGTGCCGCTTAAGCATTGCGGATGGGTCGGCATCGCGCCCGCGAAAGGCGCGGAAGCTGTCGGCCGCCGGCCGGGTGGCACCGCGGGACAGCACTTCCGTCCGCAGCAGGTCGCCTGTTGCGCGTGACACGAGCCCCGCCTCCACGAAGCGCTGGAAGCCGTCGGCGGACAGCACTTCGGCCCATAGATAGCCGTAATAGCCCGCGGCATAACCGCCGGCGAAGATGTGGCTGAAGGCGTGCGGGAAACGATGCCAGTGCGGCGGGCGGACCACCGCCACTTCGTCGCGCACCGCTTCGATCACCACCATCGGATCCGACCCGAGCGTGTCCAGGTGGAGCAGCAGGTCGAACAGGCCAAACTCCAGCTGGCGCACCAGCTTCATCCCCGCCTGCAAGCGCCGGGCGGCGAGCATCCTTGCGAACAGATCCTCGGGCAGCGCCTCCCCGGTTTCATGATGGCCGGACATGCCGGTGAGGATCGCGTGATCCCAGGCGAAGTCCTCCATCAACTGGCTCGGCAGTTCCACCGCGTCCCATTCGAAGCCGTTCGTGCCGGCCACCGCCGGTCGATCCACCCGCGTGAACAGATGGTGCAGCACATGGCCGGTTTCGTGCAGCAAGGTGACGATATCGTCATGGCTGAGCAGGGATGGCGTGTCGGCCCCGACCGGCGCGAAATTCGCGGTGAGGTAAGCGACCGGATTCTGCCGGATGTTGCCTTCGTGCAGGCGCGCGCGCGCTTCGGCCATCCATGCGCCGCTGCGTTTGCCCGGACGGGCATGGAGATCGATGTAGAGGCCGGAGAACACCTCGCCGCTCTCATCGGCGACGTCGAAATAGTGCGCGTCCGGATGATAGGTCGGAACGTCGTCGCGCGCGATCAGCGTGATGCCGAACAGGCGGGTGAGCAATGTGCGCCAGCCTTCCAGCACCTGCGCCAGCGGGAAATAGCCGCGAACCTCCTCCTCGTCGACGGCGTAGCGTGCCTCGCGAAGCCGGTTGGACGCGAAGCCCACGTCCCAGGATTGGAGGTCGTCGATCCCCAATGTATCGCGCGCGAAATCACGGAGCGCCGCAATGTCCCGCTCGGCCGCCGGCTTGGCCCGTGCGGCAAGGTTGCGGAGGAAGCCGAGCACCTCCTCCGGGCTGGACGCCATTTTGGTGTGAAGCGATTGCGCAACAGGGTTTGCGAAGCCAAGCAGCTCCGCCGCTTCCTGCCGCAAGGCTAAGATGCGGGCGATCCGCGCGGAATTATCAAAGGTGCCCGCGGTGGGGCCTTGATCGGAAGCGCGCGTGCCATAAGCGGCATAGACGCGCTCGCGCAGGCCGCGATCCTTCGCGAAGTCGAGCACGGCCATGACGCTGGGCACTTGCAACGTGACAAGCCAGCCCTGCTTCGACTGCGCCCGCGCAGCCTCGGCGAACATCTCCTTCATCGCATCCGGGACGCCGCGCAGCACGGCCTCGTCCGTGACGTGCTCCGACCAGGCGTCAGTGGCATCGAGGACCGCGTTGGAGAAGGCCGTGGAAAGGTCGGACAGCTCAACCATGATCGCAGCAAAGCGATCGCGTGCGTCCTGTTCCAGCGCCACGCCGGAAAGGACAAAGCCGCGGAGCGCATGCTGCACGGCGACTCGGTCCGCGTCCGGGCGCTTGGCAAAGGCCGGCGTCTGCGACATCGCCAGCAGAACCTCGTAAAGATCGCGGTTCTGGCCGACCTTGACGTGATTGGCGACGAGCTTCTGTTGTCCTTCGGCAAAGGCGGCGCGCAGGTCAGGCGTGTCCGCCACCGCCTGAAGGTGCGACACGGTCGACCAGATCGCGTCGATCGCGGTCTCGGCGCGCTCCAGCGGCAGCCACGCCTCCTCGAAGCTGGTCGGCCGGCGATCGGTGATCGCCTTTACCGCCGCCTCGTGGTCGGCGATGGCATGCTCCAATGCCGGCAGCACATGCTCGGGCTTGATCGTGTCGAAGCGCGGCAGCGCATGCTGATCCAGCAACGGGTTCATTCGGTAGTCCTTTCACGCAATCCCCGCCATCAGGTCCCTTGCGAAGGGCGGCAGCGGCTTTCCCTTATATGGTGCAGCTACCCTCGCGTTTGATCCCCCAGCAGGGACATCCGAGACGTTCGTTCTCGGACCGGAGGATCCGTAATGCGGACTTCGGTCGAGCTGCTCGACGGCCCCTCAACCGAATTCGGCATCGACCAGCGTCTGCACACGCGCAAAGGCGGCATTGGCCCCGGCAATGGCGCGCTCCACTTCCGCGTCGGTCAGCGCCGCCGCATCGAGCGCGCTCGTGAAGTCGCGCCACTGCGAAGCCGGTCCGTCGGCGGCGGGCGCCAGATGGCGGGCGCCATGCGTGTCGGACAGGCCGAGCTTGGCGGCCTCCTTGCGCAGCAACGCCGCACCGAGGTTCGACCCTTCCGCGACATAGAGCCAACCCAGTGCCGTCGCGACATCGGGCGCGCGTTCGCCACCTTCCATCAACGGCGGCGCGTCGCTGGCCGGCGGCTCGCCCAGATCGGCGAGGTCCGCATCGATCAGCGGCAGGCGACGCCGCTCGTCAAGCCCGGGCAACAGCGCGCGAAGGGCGGGCACCTTGTAGAGTGCATCAATGTCGCGATGAAACGCGCGCTGTACTCGAACGAAGCGGCGATAGCCGTCCAAGGTGGCGAAGGATGCCGCCGCCATGATCGACTGGTCGAGCCGATCATGCGTGGCGTGGGTGGACGCTTTGAGGCGTCTCGATAGCGGCAGGTCGATGACATCCATCCGGGTGTTCCTTGTAACGGCCGGGCAGTGCATCGCGGCGCTGATCGGCGCAACGACCTTGCGGAACGGAAGTCGCACTTCTTCGGTCGGACCGCGCGGCGCGAGACTCGGCGGACGATTGCTCGTGCCGCGGATCATCGCTTCCGCGAACGCCATCCGATCTTACGATCCGCCTGATCGGGCAGACTACCGCGTGGCTGCTACAGGCGTTGCGGGGTGGTCGCGCGGGGATGCGAGCGCTGGCGGCATGGCCTATGTCACCACCAGCTGCCTCGTGCTGAACGACTACCTTCGCGACATCGGACAATATGTCCATCAGCTCCAGCGCTCGGTGAACGAGATGGAAGAACTGGTGCAGCTCCACGAAGAGCCGCTGAGCGTTGCCGATCGCGCCGACGCACGCCCGATCGCGATCAAGGCCGGGGCAATCCGCTTCGAGGACGTGATCTTCCGCTATGCCGGACAGGATCAGCCGCTCTACGCATCTCGCCGTCGCTATCCCGGCCGGGCAACGCGTCGGGCTGGTGGGTGCATCGGGTTCGGGCAAGACAGCCTTTGTGAAGCTGATCCAGCGCCTGTAAGACGTGGATGCCGGACGCGAGACGATCGATGGGCAGGACGTGGCGCACACGACACAGGCGTCGCTTCGCCGGCAGATCGCAATCGTGCCGCAGGTGCCGGTGCTGTTCCATCGCACGCTGGCCGAAAACATCGGTTACGGCCGCCCGGGTGCGCTTCCGGCGAAGATCGAGCAAGCCGCGCGGCTCGCCAATGCGCACAACTTCATCATGGCGCTGCCGAAAGGCTATCGCACCCCTGTGGGAGAGCGTGGCGTGACGCTGTCGGGCGGCGAGCACCAGCGAGTGGCGATCGCGCGTGCGTTCCTGGCCGATGCGGCGATCCTGATCCTGGACGAGGCGACGTCCAGCCTCGATCCCGAGTCGGAGGCTGCAATCCAGCAGGCAATGGAGCGGCTAGTGGTCGGCCGCACCGCCATCGTCATCGCTCACCGGCTTTCCACCGCTCGCGCGCTCGACCGCATCCTCGTCTTCTCCGCGACGGGCATTACCGCTGCTTGTTTGAGCGGCAAGCGGGAACGGCAGCACCGGATCACGGCCTGATCTTCGCCGGTCCGCATCGTCATGGAATGCCCGCGCCGGGGCGTGTCATAAGCCGCCGCTCGCGATGGCGTTGTGTCCGCAGAGGCGGTGAGCCGACGGCGTGCGCCGGTACGGAAGTGTCTTCGGGTGGCCAGAAAAAAGGGCGGTGCCGTAGCACCGCCCTTTTCTGAGAACAGGATCGCCTAGAAGGAGAAGCCTGCGGAGAGCTTCACCGTGCGCGGCGGGTTTCCGCCGATGCTCCAGGTCGATCGCTCGCGATAGATGCTCGGCGAACCGGCATCGCGGACGTTGTCGGCCGGGTTGTTGTTGTAATCGACATAGTTGCGGTCGTTCATCACGTTGACGATGTCGACGCGGAAACGAATTCGCGCGTCATCATACAGGAAGTCCATCGGCACGTATTTGGTGAACGCCAGATCGAGCTGACGGCGGCCCCAGCGATCGCCCAACCCAAGCACCTCCGAACCGACGATCACGCGCTCATATGGGTTGGCCCGATCGACCAGCGCACGCTGGAAGGTGGGCGATTCGATCTGGAACTTGGCGGAGATCGACAGGTCGATCGGCAGATCGACGCTGCCTGCCACGACGAGGCGATGGCGCGGCACCACCGAGGAGCGCACGAACGGATAATCGGCCGCGGTCGGGAAATCGAGGAGGAAGTAGGCCGCCTGATCACCGTTGGGGCGGTTATCCTCCGCCTCCGTATAGGTGTAGGTCGCGTCGATGCTCCACGGCGAGGCTGCCGAATAAGCCTTCGTCAGCTTGAAGTATGCCGAGTCCGCCTTGGTCTCGAGCCCGTTGTCGCCGATGATGATCGCGCCATAGCCTGCAGGCGAGAAGTTGCCTGGACCCTGCGGCACGCCGGTGGTCGGCGAGGGCGCGAAGAACGAGCCGTCCGGCCGGCGGTTACCCATCAGATAGACGAAGCCGTCCTTGCTGACGATACGGGTATAGCCGGCTTCCAGCTCGAGCGGCTGGAATCGCCCGCGCAGGCCGAGGCTGAACTGGTCCGAATAGGGGACCTTCAGCTCGTTGTTGATGAAGCGGAATTCGCGCCCGCCCGCCGTACCGTTCCCCGCCAGTTGCTGGCGGCCTGCTTCCGTCAGGTAGATCGGGTCCCAGGGAATGCAGACCCCCGTGTTCGACGGCAGGCACGGGTTCTGCGTGTCCGCGCCCTGGAACAGGAAGGTGCGGCGTTGGAAACGGCCGGTGGCCAGCTCCTGCTGCAGGAAGTCGAACTGGTTGCGATCGTACGATCGGCCGTAGCCGCCGAATACCGAGAAGCGACCTTCGTCGTCGAAGCGATAGGTGAAGCCGACGCGCGGCTGCCACGCGGTCTTGAACGCCTTCCGGTTGTTGCCCGTCGAGATGTAGTCGTTGATGTTGTAATCGGCGTTTACCAGGTTCGGATAGTTCGCCGGCGAGATCGCCGTCAGATCCTCTTGCGGCGTGACATAGTTGAGGAACCCGGGCGTCCGCTCGTAATCCCAGCGCAGGCCGAGGTTCAGCGTCAGCTTGTCCGTGACGTCCCAATCGTCCTGAAGGTACACGCCGAACTGCCAGTTATTTGAACGAATCCGCGGGTCGCCAAGCGCGCCGACAGCACCGAACTGAAGCTGATACGGGATTTCATCGTTGAAGCCGTCCGCCACCGGAAGGTTTAGGTCATAGCTGTACAGGGGGTTGAGCAGGTTCTGCTCCACCGTGTTGAGCTTGACCCACTTGCTCTTCACGCCGGCCTTGATCGTGTGCCCTTCGAACCCGGTCCAGGTGAAGTCATTCTGCACCGTCCAGCCCTTCTGGCCCTTGTCCTGGAAGCCCAGGCCGGCACCGATGCGGAACACGTCAAAGGTGTTGATCGAGCTTCCGTTGACCTGCGACTGGCGGAATTGCTGGCCGATGCCATTGGTGGCCGGCTGCGGGGACCAGCTGACGTCCTCATAGCCGACGCGGAAATCGTTGATCCAATTGTCGGCGGTATGCTGCCAGCGGGCGGTGGCGCGGATTTCCTCAACGGCGTTGAGCGTCGCGGTGGAATAAGCCGCGATCCCGTTGCTGATCTGGATGCCGGATTCATCGCGATACTTGCCGGTGAATTCGAACAGGTCGCTGTCGGTCGGCGTGATGTCGATCTTGCCGAAATACAAGTCCTGCTTGAAGGTCGAGCTAAAGGAGCCGAACTGGTCGCGATACTGCGCCGGCAGGCTGGTGACGGCGATGCCGTTGCCGGGCAGGATGTCGACCGGCACCTCGCGCCGCTTGCCTTCGTAGCTGACGAAGAAGTGCGCGAGATCCCTCACGATCGGGCCGCCCAGCGCGCCGCCGAACTGCTTGTCCGTCGTTTCCACCTTGGCGATCTTGTTGGGGAAGATCTCGGTGGGGCGGCGGTCGCGCAGGCTCTGGTCGGTATAGTCGAAGAAGCCTTCGCCGTGGAACTCGTTGGTGCCCGACTTGGTCGTGGCGATGATCGCCACCGAGCCGACCTGGTCGAACTCCGCCTTATAATTAGACGACAACACCTGATACTCGCCGATCGCGAGCTGCGGGAACGGGTTGCCGGGCGAGGAATCCTGGCCGGTCAGGCCGCCACGCAGGACATAGTCCTTCTGGCTGACGCCATCGATGAACACGTTGACCGAGTTACTGCCCTGCGCGCCGCCCTGGATGCGCGACGAGCCGTCCGCGCTTTCGATGAAGCGAACGCCCGGCGCCAGATCGGCGAAGGCGAGGAAGTTGCGGTTTACCTGCGGCAGCTGCTCGATCAGGCGCTCGGTGATGTTGATGCCGACCTGTCCGCCCGACAGCGTGCGAATGCGGCTGCCGGTGACGATGATGTCGCCGCCCTCGCTTTCCACTGGCGGCGCCTCGGTCTCGCCCGCCGCATTGTCGCTGGGCGCTGGCTGCGCCGGTGCGGCAGGGGTGTTCAGATCGATGTCCAGCCCGGCAGTCTGGCCGACGCGCAGGGTGAATTCGTCGGAACTGCGCGTGCCGTTCTGGGTGCGGATCTCGAGCCGGTAATTGCCGGCGCGCAGCGATGCGAAATTGTAGCTGCCGTCAGCCCCGACGGTCACGGTGCGGCGCAGGCCGGTTGCGACTTCCACCGCGGTCACATCGACCACCGGGTTGTTGGGGGCGGCAGTGATGGTGCCGCGAAGCGAGGCCTGGCCGACCTGCGCGTGCGCCGCGGGCGCCAGCATCGTTCCTCCCGCCAATGCCGACATGCCGGCAAGCGCCATGCGCAATGTGATCTTGTTCATGATTGTTCCCTGCACTTTTTTGTTGTTGTCTGTGTTCGTTGATCGTCAGCTAGCTGGTGGGTTCATGCGTCTCGATGGGTGGGGACACGGATCCGAACCACGTCGATTTCCTCAGCGAGCTGATGGGTGGCGCGCACCATCGCAGGCGTGTCAAAGCGGACGATCGCGATACCGCCCTGGTGAGCGACGGCACCATCAGGGGCCGGAGTCGGATCGTATTGAAAGCTGCCGCGGCGACCCGGCCGGAAGCGTCCATGCCGGCAACAAGTATCGAGGCGATCGAGATCTCTGCCTGTTGCTCCGCATCGCGGTCGCTGGCTTGCGGCCTGACGCTTGAACCTCTCCCCCGCTGATGTCGCATGTTGAACCATCGCGCCATGTTGTAGATGTAACCGGTTACGTCATCCACAAGCCGGTTTCAAGATCGCGCGTTGAGGATGCGCCGACCAAGGAGCGGTGCACCGATCCCGAACATCGTCGAACAATCGTCTCGTGACGTTCGCGCGTTCGGAAGAGAGCTGGCTCGTGCCGTGCGTCGACTCGCCAAGGAACACGAACGTCGCGCTGCCGCGGCTTCGATCACATCATCCTAGTGGCCGAACTCCCCTCTCCGCACATGGCTTCCGGAATCAATACCCGCAGCTTCTGGATCGTGGTCCCGGCGTCACGGTGGTGAACGAAGGTGCCGCCAGCCCCCGTCCACAAGTCGCGATACTTGAGGGTGTCGTCCACGAGGATATCGCCTTCGCGAGCGTGCCGCCGCTTGTCGGCCGCGAGGCAAGTGATGATGCGCGTGTCCGGGAAATGCTCGGCGGCCCAGCGCACCTTTTGCGGCGCCGCCCAGTTCCCGCGAGGAAGCCCGGTGAGAATGATCGGATCGAGATGGCGAACCGCCTCAAACAGCACCGTGGCGTCCGGCATCAACGGCAGCGAGCCGTAGAAGTCAGGATGCCGTGTCAAACGCTTCCAAAATTCAGGCAGGCCATAGCGCTTCTCGAACTGCCTTGGCGGCATCTTCAGCAACTCCGTCGCGGCTTTGTCGAAGTCGGCCAGAACGCCGTCGCAATCCAGATAGAGCTGCATGGTCTAGAATCTCGCGGGCTTGAGACGGATCGGGATAGGCTCGGGAAGGCTCCGCCATCCGAGCCGCGCGATGACATCGTTGCTTTCCACCGGTCGCCGGCCGCGCGCCCGATCGATCGACCAGGTGATGTGATAGGTGCTTCCGTCACCCCGGTCGGTGGAGCCGCCGATCCTCACGACCAGCGCTTGCACACCAGCACCGTCGTCAATCTCGCCGACGATCTCCCCCTGCGTTTCGCGCGGGAGAGGCGTCTTGTGATCAGTTCCCGTCCGCAGCGTGACGTGGTCGGCGATAACGTCCGGGAACAGCGGCTCGAACCGCGCGAGCAGTTGATCCCGGTCGCTCGCTCCCAGCTTCCAGCCTGTTACCCAACGCCTTGCCATCAACCTATCAACACATCGGGCTTGGTAGGTTTCCAGGCTAGTTCACCGTCGGCGGGGCGAGGGGCTTCGTCGCTCTCCAGGAACCCGGCGGCGTGCTAGCCCGGATGCGATCAACGCCCTCGCCTCCTCACCAACCGTCCCAACACCATTGCTGCACCGAGCAGGCCTGCCGCCGCCACAGGTTGCGGCAGTTTTTGAAGTTGAAGCGCGATGCTGGTGCGCCGGGCGTGTACGCGCTGGCTGCCCCGCAGGGCGTCATCGCGGGGCTCGAAGAGGTTATCCTGGCGTGAGGGGGCGCCGGCGTCGCCCGGCTTTTGTTGAACGCGAGTGCCAACCGCTTCCATGATGACATCGGCCAGCCTTGGCGCTGCCTGCGGCAGAATCGAGGACAGCAGACCGCCGCCACCCGCGTAGAGTGTCCGTTTCGGATGTGCACAGGCGAACAGCACCGCATCTGCGACGACTTCGGGCGTATAGAGCGGCGGCGGCAGCCGCGCGGGCTTGTCCATGTAGTTCCGGGCATGCTCCGGGAACGGGGTATCGATGGCGCCGGGCTTGACCAAAGTCACCGAAATGCCCGCCCCTTCCCGCTCCAGCTCCATCCTGAGCGTATCGGTGAGCGCCTGCACCGCATGCTTGGTTGCGCAATATGGCCCTTGTTGCAGGATCGCGCGGTCACCGAGAATCGAGCCGATGTTGATGATCGCGCCGCCGCGGCCGCGCAAATGCCGGACGGCGACCAACGAGCCGTAAAGGGTGCCGAAGTAATTTACGTCGAACACGCGCCGGTGATCGCCAATGGGCACTTGTTCCAGCGTGCCATAGGTTCCGATGCCGGCATTGTTGACCCAGGTGTCGAACCCACCGAACGCCTCCAGCGCGAGCGTGGCGACGCGTTCGACCGCGACCATGTCGCTCACGTCGGCTACACAGATGGCAACTCGCGCGCCCTCGGCAGTAAGACGCACCCGCAGGGCTTCCAGCGCGTCCGCGTTACGCGCGACCGCGACTACCGCCGCTCCTTGCCGCACGGCCCGTTCGGTGATGGCAAGTCCGTTGCCGCTCGTGGCCCCCGTAACCACGATGACCTGCTCGGACACAGGCTTCAAGCTGATGCGCATCATCGATCGTCCTTGGCCGGCTCCGCACGAGGCGACCTTTAGCCGCCAACGGGCAGAGCGTCCGTTCGATCCTCCTGGGCACCTGAATCAGCAAGATCCATAGCCATTGGTGAACGCCCTCTGCAGTGGCGTTTCAACACCTCGACTCTGGCACATCGATGCCGTCAGGGGCGTCCACCAAGCTGATGGAAAACGGCCGCTCGATAGGGGATGTCTGAGAAAATGGTGCTGCCGGTGAGGATTGAACTCACGACCTCAGCCTTACCAAGGATGCGCTCTACCACTGAGCTACGGCAGCACTCTGCCCGCTAGGTACGGGCGAGGGGGCGCTAGAGACGAGCGGCGGCGGATTGTCAAGGCGTTGTGGCCGCGCGATAGCCGCTTTCATGGAAAGCAAGGACGAACGCGACGCACGGCGGGCAGCGGCGCTCAGGGCGAACCTGCGCCGCCGCAAGGAACAGGCGCGCGGGGTGAAGGATGGGATGGCGGTGGAAGGTCCGAGCCGCGACGAAGAGGCGCAGTAGGTTCATAATCCTCCCGCGCCGGGGGAGGTGTCACCACAGGTGAGGAAGGGGGAGGACGGCGATGTCGCCTCGATCGTTCCGTTTCCTCCCCCTCCGTCAGCTATTCGCGCTGCTACCTTCCCCTGGCGGGGGAGGAGATCTCAACCCGCGATCGGCGCGCAGCGCTGGATCAGCCAGGCGCGGTCCTCGCCCTCCAGGTGCGGCGCGAGCGTGCCCGCCACTCGAGCGTGATAATCGTTGAGCCACGCGAGTTCGCCGGGCGTCAGAAGTGCTGGATCGATCAGGTCGCGGTCGATCGGCACCAGGGTGAGCGTCTCGAACGTCAGCATCACATCTTCGCCGCCCTCGAACGACCGCTCGACGACCAATAGCAGATTCTCGATCCGGATGCCGTATTCGCCGGCCTTGTAATAGCCCGGCTCGTTGGACAGGATCATGCCGGGCAGCAGCGGCTCGGACGGGCCGGCGCCGGGGTAGCTCGGCTTGGCGATCCGCGCCGGGCCTTCGTGGACCGACAGGTAGCTGCCGACGCCGTGACCGGTACCATGAGCGAAATCGAGGCCGGCCTGCCACAAGGGGAGCCGCGCGAGCGCGTCGAGCTGCCCGCCGGTGGTGCCGCGGGGGAAGACGGCGGTCGCGAGCGCGATATGGCCCTTGAGCACGCGGGTGAAGCGGTCGCGCATTTCCGAGGTCGGCTGGCCGATCGGGATCACGCGCGTCACGTCGGTGGTGCCGTCGTCATACTGGCCGCCCGAATCGATCAGGTAGAGCTGGCCCTGTTCGATCGGCAGGCTCGACTCTTCGGTGACGTGATAATGCGGGATCGCGCCGTGGGGGCCGGTGGCCGAGATCGCGTCGAACGACAGATCTTTGAGCACGCCCGTCGCGCGGCGGAATTCCTCCAGCTTGGCAGCGGCGGTGAGTTCTGTCTGGCCGCCCTTGGGTGCCTCGATCGAGATCCAGCGCAGGAAGCGGGTGAGCGCGGCGCCGTCGCGAATGCTGGCGGCGCGGTGGCCGGCCTGCTCGACCGGGTTCTTGACGGCGCGCGGGATGACGGTCGGATCGCGCAGCGCGATGACCTCGCCGCCGCCGGCCTCGATGGCGAGCGGGATGGCGGCGACCGAGAGCGTGGGATCCACCACGACTCGCTTGCCGCCAAAGCGGCCGAGCGCCGAGGCGAAGTCGCGGCGATCGTGGATTCGCACCGCATTGCCGAGATGCTGCGCGACCGGGTCGCTCATCTTGTCGGGCGCGACGTACAGGTCGGCGGTGCCGTCAGCGTTCACCACGGCGTAGGACAACGCGACGGGGGTGCGCGAGACATCGCCACCGCGCACGTTGAGCAGCCAGGCGATCGACTCCAGCGCGGCGAGGACAACGGCGTCGGCCTTCTGCTCGACCAGCCAGTCGGCGACGGCAGCGCGCTTGTCGGCGCTGGAACGGCCGGCGTGGCTGTCGTCGTGAACGGCGAGCTTGGCGTCGGACGGCAACGGCTGGTCGGGCCAGACGGCGTCGACGGGGTTGGTATCGACCGGGATCAGCGTCGCGTCGATCGCGGCGAGCGCCTTGCTCGCTTCATCGACCCAGACGCGGGTGTGGAGCCAGGGATCGTAGCCGATCCGTGCGCCCTGCTTGGCATGGCCGGCGAGCCAGCCCGACACGCTCGTCTCGGGCACACCGACGAACTGCCAATCGTCGCCCGACACCTGCTCGCGGACCTGGAGCGTGTAGCGGCCGTCGGTGAAGATCGCCGCTTCCGCCGGCAACACCACCGCAGTGCCAGCCGACCCCTGGAAGCCGGTGAGCCAGGCCAGCCGCTGGGCATAGGCGCCGACATATTCGCTCATATGTTCATCGGTGAGGGGGACGACGAAGCCGTCGAGCTGCTGGCGCGTGAGCTGGTCACGCAGGGCCGCGAGGCGGGCGGTGTAGGTGGACATGGGACTCCTCTGCATCACGCGAACACATCATCCCCGTTCGTGCTGAGCTGGTCGAAGCACTGTCCTTCTTCAGCCGGCCGATGAAAGAAGGGCAGCCCTTCGACAACCTCAGGGCGAACGGAAGAGAGGCTCGTTACCACCCCGATATGGCAGATGCGCGCGCTTCGTGCCATGCAGCCGCGATGGTCTTCTCTCCCCAGGGTCGCGCATGACGGGCGCGGACGTGCTTATCGTCGGTTCGGGCGCCGCGGGCCTCACTGCCGCGCTCAACCTCGCCGATCGTTTCCAGGTGACCGTGCTCGCCAAGGGCGCGCTCAACGAGGGGTCGACCGCCTGGGCGCAGGGCGGGATCGCCGCGGTGCTGGAGCCGGGCGATACGTTCGAGAACCATGTCGAGGATACGATGGTCGCGGGCGCGGGGCTCAACGATCGCGAGATCGTGGAGTTCGTGGTCGAGGGCGCGCCAGCCGCAATCGCGCGGTTGCAGCAGCTCGGCGTGCCTTTTGCCCAGGATGGAAGCGCATTGCACCTGACGCGCGAGGGCGGGCATTCGCACCGGCGGATCGTGCATGTCGACGACGCCACCGGCTGGGCGGTGCAGGAAGCGTTGCAGAAGGCGGCCGAGGCGCATCCAAACATCACGTTGGTTCCCGACCAGGTGGCGATCGACCTTGCCACCAGCCGGCACGAGGAGCGCTATTCGGGCGCTGGCAACGTGTGGGGCGTCTATGCCGTCGATCGCCGGACGGGGCGGGTGAACCTCTACACCGCGCGTGCGACGGTCCTGGCGACGGGGGGCGCGGGGCGGACGTATTTGTTCTCCACTGCGCCGCGCGGGGCGACGGGGGACGGGATTGCGATGGCATGGCGGGCGGGGGCGCGCGTCTCCAACATGGAGATGATGCAGTTCCACCCCACCTGCCTCTACAATCTCGACGTCAAGAACTTCCTGATCACCGAGGCGGTGCGCGGCGAGGGCGGGCGGCTGATCAACCCGCAGACCGGCAAGCGCTTCATGACCTATTACGATGCGGAGCGCCTCGAGCTGGCGCCGCGCGACGTGGTGGCACGCGCGATTGACGCCGAGATCAAGCGCTACGGCCTCGATTACGTGCATCTCGACATCAGCCACCAGCCCGCTGATTTCGTGCGCGGGCATTTCCCCAATATCTATGACAAGTTGATGGGGCTGGGCATCGACATGACGGTGCAGCCGATCCCGGTGGTGCCGGCGCAGCATTACACCTGCGGCGGGATCATCGTGGACCGCGACGGGCGCACCGATCTGCCCAACCTTTATGCCGCGGGCGAATGCACCGAGAGCGGGCTGCACGGCGCGAACCGGCTGGCTTCAAACTCGCTGCTGGAATGCTTCGTGTTTGGCGAGGCGGCGGCGAATCATATCGCCGCGCATTGGGACAGTTTGCCGGTCGTGCCGCCGATCCGCCCGTGGGACGAGAGCCGCGTCACCGATTCCGACGAGGAAGTGGTGATCAAGCAGAACTGGACCGAGATCCGGCGCTTCATGTGGAACTACGTCGGCATCGTGCGCACCACCAAGCGGCTCCAGCGCGCGCAGCACCGCATCAAGATGCTGACCGCCGAGGTCGAGGATTATTACGGCCACTTTCGCGTGACGCCGGACCTCATCGAATTGCGCAACCTTCTCCAGACCGCGGACCTGATCGTGCGATCGGCGCTGCACCGGCATGAGAGCCGCGGGCTGCATTATACGCTGGACTGGCCAGAGACGCTGGAGGTGCCGGTGGATACGGTGCTGGTGCCTTAGCCCACTCACTCCCGTAGAGCGAGAGGGGCTCCGTTCCCACGGGAAGCCTTATTCCATCGCACGTCAGCCGCCGTTCATCGCAGAACGGGTAAGCCCCGGTTTTCAATGGCGACTTTTCGGATAGCTTCCCGCCCCATGGCACGGGGGCAAGCGCTGATCATGATCAAACGGCTGATCGCGGCGTTGCCGCTGCTCGCGCTGGCGGGCTGCGTTGGGGAGCCGCCATCGCGCACTGCCCGCGCCATGGCGCCTGTGCCCGCGCCGTCCTATGTGGTTGCCGTGCCGGTTCCAAAGCCGCGCCCGCTGCCCGTTAATCGTGCGCCGCGCGGGCTTGATGCATCCATTCAGCAGATGGTGCGCGAATTTCCCGGCGTTGCCGGTGTCGCGGTGCGGGCGGTGGACGAGGGGTGGACGATCCAGGCGGGCGGTCGCCGCCTTCTGCCGCAGCAAAGCGTTAGCAAATTGTGGGTCGCCATGACCGTGCTTGACCAGCGTGACAGCGGGCGGCTGAAGCTGGACGATCCGGTCAGCGTCACCGCCGCTGACCTGACGCTGTTCCACCAGCCGATCGCCTCTCTTGTCAAAGGCGGTCAGTGGAACACCACGGTCGGCAACCTCCTGTTCCGCGCGCTGACGCAGAGCGACAATTCGGCCAACGATCGATTGCTGACCTTGGTCGGCGGGCCGAGCGCGGTGCGCGCCTTTATCGAGCGCAAGCAGCTCGGCGACATCCGCTTCGGCCCGGGCGAGCGGCATCTTCAGGCGAAGACCGCGGGGCTGACGTGGGATCAGTCGATGAGCGTCGGGAACAATTTTTCGATCGCGCGCGCGCGTCTCGATCCGGCGGTGCGGCAAGCGGCGATGCAGGCCTATATCGACAATCCGCCCGATGGCGCGGCGCCGCTCGCCATTGCCGATGCGCTCGCGCGGCTGGCGCGCGGGGAATTGTTGTCCGAAACCTCGACCCGGCTGATGGTGTCCACGCTGGAAGCGAGCAAGACCGGGCGGGCGCGGCTGAAGGCCGGACTCGCGCCAGGTTGGACCTTGGCGCACAAGACCGGGACCGGGCAGGAGCTGGGCCGCCGCAATGCCGGGTTCAACGACGTCGGGCTGCTGACCGCCCCCGACGGGCGGCGCTATGCCGTGGCAGTGATGATCGGTGACACGACGCGGCCGATGCGCGAGCGGCAGCAGCTGATCTCGGCCGTCGCCTCGACGGTCAGCGGGTATCGCGGCGCACCGACCATCGCGGCGCGGGACATGGACGATCCGGAAAGCTGATCCTCACCGATTGACGGCGCTTTCGGCGGGTGGCTAGGCCAACGGCCATGCGCTTCTTTTCCGACAATGCCGCTCCGGTTCACCCCGCCGTGCTCGCCGCCATGGCGGAGGCGGATGTGCTCGACACCGCTTATGATGGCGATCGCTGGTCCAAGGCGCTGGACACGCGGCTGTCCGACCTGTTCGAAACCGAGGTGGAGGCCTTGTGGGTGCCCACCGGCACGGCGGCGAACTGCCTCGCGCTTGCCGCGCTTTGCCCGCCGCACGGCGCCGTGCTGTGCCACCATGATGCGCATATCCAGAACGACGAATGCGGCGCGCCGGAATTCTACACCCATGGCGCCAAGCTGCTGCTCGCCGGCGGCGAGGGCGCGAAGCTGACCCCGGAGACGCTGCGCTCGCTGCTCGGCACGATCCGCAAGGATGTGCACCAGGTGCAGCCGCATGCGATCTCGATCACCAACGCCACCGAATATGGGCTGGTGTACCAGCCCGCCGAGGTGGCCGCGATCGGCGCGCTCGCGACGGAGCACGGGCTGGCGCTGCACATGGACGGCGCGCGGTTCGCCAATGCGCTGGTCAGCGTGGGGTGTTCGCCGGCGGACATGACGTGGCGCGCGGGCGTCACGGCGCTGAGCCTCGGCTTCGTCAAGAACGGCGGCATGGGCGCCGAGGCTTTGGTGTTCTTCAAGCGCGGGCTGGTCGAGGCGAGCCGTTATCGCCGTAAGCGCGCTGGGCTGCTGTTCTCCAAGGGGCGCTATCTCGCGGCGCAGATCCTGGCGCTGCTGGAGGAGGATCGCTGGCTGGCGAATGCGCGGAGCGCCAATGACGGGGCGGCGCTGATCGCGGCGGCCGCGGGAGGTCGGCTGGTTCATCCGGTGGAGGCGAACGAGGTGTTCCTGCGCGTGACGCCGGACGAAGCGGCGGCGCTCAGGGGCAAAGGGTTCGACTTCTACGATTGGGGTCCGGGCGAGGCGCGGCTGGTGGTGTCGTGGAACCAGCGCGCGGAGGACATCCGGCCGCTGGCGGAAGCAATCGCGGCGTTGGGGTGATCGGCATCTTTCCGTCGTGCCGGACTTGTCCCGGCCTCCTGGGTCGGGCTTGATCCTCCGCCGCTGAGTATGCGGATGGCCGGATGCCGGCACGAGGCCGGCATGACGAAGTCTTTGTGGTAGCGCGGCGTAGCGCTTCGCTCCGATCCGCACTACGCGCGACGATCATGACCAACGCGCCGCCCCCGCAATCCACCCGCGCCCGCGTGCTGATTCCGTTCGGGATCGTGACGCTGATCTGGGGTTCGACATGGCTGGTGATCCGCGACCAGCTGGGCGTGGTGCCGCCGTCCTGGTCGGTGAGCTACCGCTTCCTTGTTGCCGGGGTCGCGCTGTTCGCCTGGGCGGCGATCCGGCGCGAACCGGGGCGGCTGGATGCGCGCGGCTACGGGTTCGCGGCGGCGCTGGGCCTCGCCCAGTTCGTGCTCAACTTCAACTTCGTCTATCGCGCCGAACAGTTCATCACCTCCGGCCTCGTCGCGGTGGTGTTCGCGCTGTTGCTGATCCCCAATTCTCTGTTCGGCCGTATTTTCCTTGGTCAGCGTCTGGGGCGGCAGCTCGTTGTCGGATCGGCCGTGGCAATGGCCGGCGTCGCGCTGCTGTTCCTCCACGAGGTGCGCAGCGACCCGCATGGTCCCGCCATGGCGCTGACGGGCATCGGCCTGACGCTTTGCGCGATCCTGTCCGCCTCCAGCGCCAATGTGATGCAGGGGACGCAGATCGCGCGGCGCTATCCGATGCTGCGCACCACGGCGATCGCCATGCTGATGGGGGGCGCGTTCGATGCGGCATGGGCATGGTTCACCGTTGGCCCGCCGGTGATGGAATGGCGGATCGGTTATGTGGCCGGTATTCTCTACCTCGGGCTGGCCGCGTCGGCGCTCGCCTTTCCGCTCTATTTCGGGGTGATCCGGATCATCGGTCCGGCCAAGGCGGCGTATTCCAGCGTCATCGTGCCAGTGATCGCGATGGCGCTATCGACGATGTTCGAAGGTTATCGCTGGTCCATGCTTGCCGCTGGCGGTGCTGCGCTGGCCGCTGTGGGGTTGGTGATCGCGCTGACGGCGCGCAGGCCCAACCGGTAATCGGCGTAGAGCGGGTGCCAGCCAAGCACGCGCTTCGCCTTGCCGTTCGCGACGCGGCGGTTCTCCGCATAAAAGGCGCGCGCGGCCGGCGAGAGGCTGTTGAGCGAAACGACCGGCGGCGGTGAGACGCCGAGCATCGCCGCGGCATGCTCGATTACTTCGTCCTGGCTGCACGGCCGGTCGTCGGCAAGGTTGTACGCACCCGGTGGCGCGGTGAACCCGGCGACCACCCCGCTGGCGATGTCCGCGACATGGATGCGGCTGAACACCTGATCGGGGATGCCGGTGCGATGCGCCTTGCCGCTCGCGACGCGATCGAGCGGCGAGCGGCCAGGACCATAGATGCCGGGCAGGCGAAACACGCGCGCGCCCAGCGCCAGCCACGCCGCGTCCGCCGCATTCCGGGCGGCGCGGCGGCCACAGATCGGGGCGGTCTCGTCAACCCAGGCGCCGGCCGCATCGCCGTACACGCCGGTGGAGGAGAGATAGCCGAGCCACTTGCCGTGCAGCGCATCGCCGTAGCTGGCGAGGACGGGATCGACGTCTTCGGCCGGCGGGACGGAGGAGAGGATGTGCGTCGCCGCAGCAAGACCTGCGCGGACGGCTGCTTCGTCATCGAAGCGGGTCGTGCCGTCGCGGCCGTCGCGCGTGGTGGCGAGCAATGGCGCGCCGCTCGCATCGGCGATCGCGCTGGCGGCATAGCCCAGGCCGAAGATGAAGAGGCGCATGTCGATTCTCCTGAGTGGCGATGACGTTGCCCCCCTCACTCCGTCACCCCGGACGTGATCCGGGATCCAACGTGCCGCGTCCTCAGGCGCTCCGGCGTGCGCGGAACCTTGGACCCCGGCGCGCGGCCGGGGTGACGGTCCTCCCTCATTTCGTCATCCCCGCGGAGGCGGGGATCCATAATGGCGAACGGTGCAGCAGGACCGCTTGGCCAGCCAATATGGATTCCCGCCTTCGCGGGAATGACGATGGTTTCGTTGCTCAATCCGCCATCGGCCCCTTGAACAGCGTCCCGAAGTAATCGCCCTTGTTCCACACGGGGCGCGTCGGGGCGTCGGCGATCTCGCGGGCGATGCGATAGTTCACGTCCACGAAGCGGACGCCATCCTCCCACTGGATCGGCTGCGACAGATCGTCACCGGGCTTGTGATAATGGGTCGACATGAAGTGAGTTACCGCTTCCTTGCCCGGGCCCTTCTGCCCCGGCCACAGGAAGACGGATGGCACACCCTTCTGCACAAAGCGAAAATGGTCCGAACGGACGAAGATGCCCTCGTCCGGCATCGGGTCGGGCGACAGCGCGACACCCGCACCTTCAACGGCCCGGCGAATGATCGGGCCCAGCGTCGAGCGATCCCCACCGAACGCCACCATGTCTTCGAACTTGTAGGTAAGGATCGGCATGTCGAGGTTGACGTTGGCGACGATCGATTCGGCCGGCACGGTCGGGTGGTTGGCGAAATAGTCGCTGCCGATCAGGCCTTTCTCTTCCGCGGTGACGGCCAGGAACATCACGGTGCGCTTGGGCGCGCCTTCTTTCTGGAAGCGCTTGGCTTCCTCGATCAGGCTGGCGATGCCGATGGCATTGTCGAGCGCACCGTTGTGGATCTTGTCCTCGCGCGTGCCGCTGACGCCGACATGGTCGAGGTGCGCGGAAAGGACGACCACTTCCTTCGCCAATGCCGGATCGCTGCCGGGCAGCACGCCGACGACGTTGGACGAGCGGGTGGGGCTGAAGCTGGTCTTTGTGGTGACGGCAAGCGTGGCGGGCAGCGCCTCCGGCTTGAAGCGGGCGTCGGCCTTTTCGGCCTCCTTGGCGACCTTTGCCCAGCCGGTGCGCGCGCCGGCGAACAGTTTCTGCGCGCCGGAAAGGCTCAGCGTCGCGAGCGTCGGGACGGATCCCTCGTCGACATTGCCGGTGCCGTCTGGGTTCGCCCAGGTCATGCGCGAATGCGTGTTCGCCTCGACCAGCTTGGCGAAGGCGCGTTGCTTCTCGCTGCGGGGGGTGACGAGGGTGATCGTGCCCACCGCGCCGCGCTCGGCGGCGAAACGCGCCTTGGTGGCGGGAGAGCCGAGCCAGGCGCGCTCCTCACCGGTCATCTTGGATGGCGAGCCGCTGACAAAAGCGACGATCTTGCCTTTGACGTCAATGCCCTTGAAATCGTCGCGGCCATATTGCGGCGCGACGATGCCATAACCGACGAACACGACCGGCGCGGTGATCGCCGTGTCCTTGGCGCGCGGGTTGGCCGAGGGGATATAGTCGGTGCCAAAAGCGAGCGGTGTGGTCGTGCCACCGCGCGTGACCGCCAGCTTCCCCTCGCCATCGGCCTTGTAGGCGACGAGCGGCACCTCCTGGAGATACCCTCCCTTGTCGCCCTGCGGCTTCAGCCCGGCAGCGAAGAAGCGCGAGGCGACATAATCGGCGGCGATGTCATATTCCGGGCTGCCCGCCTCGCGACCCTTCATCGAATCGGCGGCGAGGAACATCACATGCGCCTTCATCGCCGCGGCGTCGGGCGAAAGCGGCGCGGCGTCCTGCGCCATCGCGGCGAGGGGAAGGGCGGTGAGGCAAAGGGCAAGAGCGAGGCGGCGCATGGATTTCCTGTGAGGTTGCGCCTCCTCCCCCGTTCGTCCCGAGCAACGTCGAGGGACGTGCCACAAAGAACGGCGCCTGCGGCACGTGTCTCGACTGCGCTCGACACGAACGGAGGGGAGGCGAGTTCGTGGAGCGGTCGTAGCACCGGTGATTGGCGCCGCAAGCATTTGCGATGGAACCCGATCGCCTGCCGTCTATATCTTCCTTCATGCTCGACGCCCTTTCCGCGCCCGCCATCCCCGCCGTGCATCGCCGCGAGGATTATCGCCCGCCGGCGTGGCTAGTGCCCGAGGTGGCGCTCGACCTCGCGCTCGATCCCGCTGCGACGCGGGTGCGGGCGCGGCTCACGGTCACGCGCAACAGTGAGGCGAGCGAGCCGCTGCGGCTCGACGGCGAGGGCCTGACGCCACTCTCCATCAGCGTCGACGGGGTGGCGGTAAACGACTGGCGGATGGAGGGGGAACAGCTCGTCATCCCGCTCGCCGGCGCGGCCCATGTGATCGAGACCGAGGTGGAGATCGCGCCGGAGCGCAACACGCAGCTGATGGGCCTGTATGCATCGGGCGGGAATTTGTGCACGCAATGCGAGGCGGAGGGATTCCGCCGCATCACCTTCTTTCCCGACCGGCCCGACGTGCTCGCCACCTATCGGGTGCGCATGACGGCGGACAAGGCGCGCTACCCGGTGCTGCTCGCCAATGGCGATCCGGTCGCGAGCGGCGACAATGACGACGGCACGCACTGGGCCGAATGGCACGATCCGTTCCCCAAGCCGTCGTATCTGTTCGCGTTGGTTGCGGGCGATCTGGCCTGCAATCGCGGCACCTTCACCACCGGCTCGGGACGGGAGGTAGAACTCGGCATTTGGGTCCGCGCGAGTGATCTGCCGAAGACCGATCATGCGCTCGATGCGCTGAAGCTCGCCATGGCGTGGGACGAGCGCGTCTATGGCCGCGAATATGATCTCGACGTGTTCAACATCGTCGCGGTCGACGATTTCAACTTCGGCGCGATGGAGAACAAGGGGCTGAACATTTTCAACAGCCGCTACATCCTCGCTGATCCCGATACCGCCACCGATTACGATTACGACGCCATCGCCGCGGTGGTGGCGCATGAATATTTCCACAATTGGTCGGGCAATCGCGTCACCTGCCGCGACTGGTTCCAGCTAAGCCTGAAGGAAGGCTTCACGGTTTTTCGCGACCAAGGCTTTTCCGCCGATCAGGGCTCCGCTGCGGTCAAGCGGATCGAGGATGTGCGCGGGCTTCGCGCCAGCCAGTTCCCTGAGGATGCCGGTCCGCTCGCCCACCCGGTGCGCCCTGAAAGCTATCTGGAGATCTCGAACTTCTACACCTCGACGATCTACAACAAGGGCGCCGAGCTGATCCGCATGATGGCGACGATTCTCGGACCCGTGAAGTTCCGCGCCGGCAGCGACCTGTATTTCGACCGGTTCGACGGCACCGCCGCAACCTGCGAGGATTTCGTCGCCTGCATGGAGGAGGCTGGCGACGTCGACCTGTCGCGTTTCCGCTTGTGGTACAGCCAGGCCGGCACGCCGCGCGTGTCGGCGAGCCTGGCGCATGACGGTGGCCGCGCCACGCTGCGCCTTGCGCAGCAGGTGCCGCCCACGCCGGGGCAGGCCCACAAGCAAGCCATGGTGCTGCCGCTGCGCATCCGCCTGTTCGGCGCGGAGACCGGGCAGCCGCTCGGCCCCGAACAGCTGATCCTGCTTGACGAGGCGAACCAGTCGATCGTGTTCGAGGGCGTGGCCGAGCGGCCGGTGCTGTCGATCAACCGCGGCTTTTCGGCACCCGTGACAATCGAGAGCGATCGCACCGCCGCCGACCTCGCGTTCCTGGCGCGCAACGACGACGATCCCTTTGCCCGTTACGAGGCGATGCAGCAGTTGATGCTCGACACCTTGGTGGCGGGCGCGATCGAGGGCGACGCTGATCACCGCGCCGTGATCGATGCGGTGGGCGATACGCTCGACGATCCCGCGCTGGACCCCGCCTTTATCGCCGAAGCCGTGCTGCTGCCGTCGGAAAGCTTCGTCGGCGACCAGCTGAGCATGGTCGATCCGGAGGCGATCTTCCGCGCGCGTGAGGCGCTGCGCGGCGATCTCGGCCGCGCCCTCACCGATCGCTGGCGCACGCTGTACGAGGCGCACACCACCACCGCCGCGTATCAATATACCCCCGCCGCCAAGGCCTCCCGCCGCATCCGCAACGTCGCGCTCGGCTATATCGCCGCCTCGGGCGCGGCCGACGCCGCCGAGCTCGCCTTCCGCCAGTTTGAGCGTGCCGACAACATGACCGATCGCCAGGGCGCGCTCGCCACTTTGGTCAACAGCGACAGCGATCTGCGCGAGGCGGCACTCGACATTTTCTACAATCGCTACGCCGGCAATCCGCTGGTGCTCGACAAATGGTTCCAGACGCAGGCGCTCTCCGCGCGGGCAGACACGCCTGCGGTTGTTGCGGCGCTCGCCGAACACCCGGATTTCACGCTGGCGAACCCAAATCGTGCACGCAGCCTTATTGGAGCCTTTGCGGTGAACCAGCGCGCGTTCAACCAGGCCGATGGTGCCGGCTATCGCTTTCTCGCCGACCAGCTGATCGCGCTCGACAAGCTCAACCCGCAGACCGCGGCCAAGCTGCTCCCGCCGCTCGGCCGCTGGCGTCGCTTCGACGCTGCCCGCGCGGCGCTGATGCGTGCCGAGCTGGAACGGATCGTCGGCACCGCCGGGCTTTCCAAGGACCTGTTCGAACAAGCCTCGAAGAGCCTGGAGGGCTAGACCGACTCAAAACGCCCCGGGCGTCTCGCGCTGGAAGGTGCTCGGCCGCGCCGGCGTGAGCAAGTCGCGCTTCACCGCCACGTCACGCACCCGCGCCACACTCGCCGACGCACCGGCGCCGCCGATCGGCGTGCAGCTACGGCCTGCCAGATAGTTCAGGGCCTGGCGGACCGACTCCTCGCGCGGATCGCCCAGCGGATAGGTGATGTCGTCATTCGCCCGGCATGTCGCCTCCATGAACGGGGCGAGACCATTGTAGTAATCACCCTGACGTGCCGCATTTTGCGAGGCGAAGGCAACAATGCGCAGCCGGTCATCGCAGGCCGCATTGTCACGCGCGATCTGCCCAACCGGCTTGCCATAGGTGTTGGTCCCGATCAGCGCTGCATTGCTATGCAGATAAGGGATCATCGCGTTGATCACCTGTTCGCTTGCCGATGCCGTGCCCGCCGTGCCGATAAAGGCGATACGAGTGGGTGAAACTGACTGCGGCTGCGGCGCGAAAAATTCCGTCCGGTTCTGCGTCGCCTTCTCGGGCCGGAAGGCGACGTAGCTGAACACCTCGCTGGTCTGGCGATTGCCGCCGAGCAGGTCGCCCAGCAGCTTCGCCGTGGAGACGAGGCCACCGCCATTGTAGCGGAAATCGACAATGATGTTGGTGATCCCTTGCGCCCGAAGGCGCCCCACGCCGTCGCGCAGCTGCTGATCGGCGGTGGAAATAAAGGTGCGCAGGTTGATGTAGCCGACGCGCTGGCCGCCATCCTCGATGATCTTGACGCCATAACGCGAAGATACCGGATCGAGCGAAAAGTCGCGCTGCGTCAGCGTGACGGTGCGCTCTGCGCCATCCAGTGCGCGGACGCGCAGCACCCGCACCGCGCCCGCCTGCCCCGCGCCCAACGCGTCGCTCACCGCCTGCCCGCCGCCGCTGCCATAAAGCGACGCCACGGCGCGCACATTGCTGGCCTGCGTGCCGATGGCCAGGATCTCCGTGCCACGATCCAGCCCAGCCTCGATCGCGGGCGCATTTTCGAACGCTTCGATCACGAAAACGCGTGCGGCACCCGAATCATAGCTGAGGCGGAAGCCATAGCCCGCGCTCGACCCCTGCTCGTAATAGGCAGTCTCCTCGGCGATCGAGGTGACATAGGTGAAGTAGCGATCACGATTCTGCGACCGGGCCGTGGCGGTGAGCGCATCGACATAGTCGGAGACGCTGGCATAGCCAGACGGACTGAGCGCGCCGGGCAGCGTTTCCGGGAACAGATACCATTCGCGCAGCTCGTTCGCTGCCCAGGATTGCCGCTCGCCCAGCGAACACCCGGCGACCGGCCTTGGGGTTGGCGCTGGCACCACGGTGCCGCCACTGCCGCCAGCGCCGGTAAACGGCGTGTCTCCATCCCCACCGCCGCAACCGGCCAGGAGTGACAGGATGGATGCTGCTGCTGCGACGCGACGTATCACGATACCCCCGAGATCTTTGCAACGCATTGTGCCGCAACCCGGATGGCCCGTCATCCGATTAATGGTGAAATTCCGTTGCTAGGTCGAGCGGTTAGCCGCGCAGCAGCACCTCCGTCGCGGCATCGGGCGCGCCATCGAAGAAGCGCCGCAGCACGGCCCCGAACGGCGCGGGATCATCCGCTGCGGCGGCGAACAATGTCATGGAGGAACGCAGCTTCAGCGCATCGACCGGGCCCAGGATCGCCTCCGCGCTGCCCGGCGCGGCGAGCACGGTCGCGCTTGCTTCGTGCAGCCTTGGTCCGAGCACGGCATGTGCCAGATAGGCGCGCGCCTCCGCCAGCGACGCGATCCCATAATGCTGCGCCGTCGGGCTGCGGCCAAGCCCGCGCAACTGCGGAAAGACGAACCACATCCAGTGACTCGTTTTTCGCCCGCGTCGCAGCTCGGCAAGCGCACCGGGATAGACGCCGTCCTGAGCGGCGACGAAGCGGGCAAGGTGGTACGGATCGGTCACGCCGGGCAAACGCACGGAAGGCATCGCGGATGCCCGGTCGTGCGTTGGCATTGTGACGCAAAAGGAGGCGACATGCTGGAACACATCCCCGCCTGGCTCGGCGCGAGCCTGGGTAACGTTCGTGCCGGGGCAAGCAAGCTGGCAATCGTGCAACCCGAATTGGGCGGCCGCTTCGGCGCGATCGATTTGTCGAGCCCGGCGTTCGCGCAGGACGCGCGCCTGCCGTCGCGGTTCACCGCCGATGGCGATGGCGTGTCGCCGCCGCTCGTCTGGGGCGCGCTGCCGCCGGAAACGGCGATGCTGGCGCTTTTGGTCGAGGATGCCGATGCGCCGGCGATCCAGCCGTTGGTTCATGCGATCGTATGGGGCGTTCCCGCCGATGCCGGCCGGCTTGCCGAAGGCGCGATCGTCGCGGACGGCCCGGGTGAAGCGGCGCACGGCGATGTTGGGCGCAATTCCTCGTTCAGCGAGGGCTGGCTGCCGCCCGATCCGCCGACCGGGCATGGCGAGCATCGCTATGTCTTTCAATTGTTCGCGCTGGATGCGGGTGTCGAGGATCCCGGCCAGTCACCCGGCCGATCGGCGCTGGTGCGCGCCATGGCCGGTCATGTTCTTGCAGCGGGTCTGCTCATCGGCACCTATTCGCGCGGTGAGGAAGCGGGCGTCGCCCCGTCGCGATCGGCCGCTCAGCCAACGCCGCTTGCCGCCGCATCGACATAAGCAAGCAAACCGCAGGTGGTGGCAAAGGCGGTAACGGCCAGAAAAGCGGAGCGGATCATGAAAGCAGAGCGGAGCATCATCGTATCTCCCTGAAAGGGCCGCGTTCCGGTCAGGCGACCGGAACGACGGGAACGGCGGCACCGATCATCAGTGCGGCGAAGACGAACGCGCCGGCCAGGCTGGCGGCTTGAAGCTGAAGCTGGGCGAAACGATTGGTCATCTTGGGTCTCCTGGGCATTGGCGCCAGCCGATCCGGCGCCGATGCCAACCCCATTGCAGATGCCATGCCAAACTTTCGCAGGACGAAGTTTCAGTAACTTAGCGCGAAGCTGTTCGCGCGCTGGCGCGATTCCCCAAGCCCACGTGGCAATTCACGCCATCAAGCGGCGAACAGCACCCGATTACGTCCCGCCGCCTTGGCGCGGTACAAGGCAGCATCCGCACGGGCATAGAGGGCTTCGCGTGCGTCGGTCGCATGGCCGCCTGCGATGCCGGCCGAAATCGTCACCTCGCCGATCGGCATATCAGTTTCCCTTGAGCGGAACCTCTTCCCCGCCACGGCGCTGCGTGCGCGCTCGATCACCGTCCGCGCCGCCGTCACCCCGATATCGGTCATCAGAAAGGCAAATTCTTCGCCACCGTACCGCGCAACCAGCGCGCCTGCTTCGGCACCCTCGCTGGCCAGCGTCTGCCCGACGGCACGCAGGACGCGATCGCCAACCGCATGGCCGAACTCGTCGTTCACCCGCTTGAAGTGGTCGATATCGCACAATGCGATCACCACGGGCGTGTTCGGCGGCACGGCTGCAAAGGCTTCGTCAAAGGCGCGACGATTGGCAAGGTCGGTCAGCGGGTCGCGCCGCGCTGTGCCACGGGCCTCCTCCAGCGCTTCGCGCAACGCATTGGTTTCGCTTTCCGCCGCTGCCAGGCGCCGCTCGGCATCGTGAACTCGTTCGATCATGATGCCGGTCAGATGCGTAATGTGATCGAGCGCGGCAGCCGGGTCGGCCTGCCGCATCGCCGCCGCGCTCGCCGCGAGATCGCGTCCAAAGCCGCTGGTCTCGGCGTGGATCGAGCGAACGGTCGCTGCGAAGCTGGACATCTGCTGCTCGGTGCGGGCCACCACCATGGCCGCATCCTTGGCGGGATCGGGGGAATGATGGTCCGGGTCGGGCAGCGTGATCGGCCGGCCGGGCACCGCAACGCCGCCCAGCTCGACGATATCCTGTTGCATCAGCCGCACCCCGCCATCGGTGAGCCGCGCGACGGCTTGGGCGAGCGGCCCGTTCGGATCGCTCAATACCTGATGGGCGAAGGAATAATGCGCCGGATCGGGGCTCAGCCGATGCTCGGTGAGAAAGGCGCCAATCGCCTTGAAGAGGCTGATCGCCTCCTGCTCGGCAATCTTGACCGTTCCGCCCACAACCGCTCCGTTAGCTCATGCAGCGCCGCCGATCGGCACCGCGCTTATCCGGAGCTTTGGATTAGACGAGAACCGCTAATTTTAGGTTGCCGTCACGACCTCGCCAGCCGGCGAACCGCTTCCAGCGTGAGCGCAACGTGGCGTTCGGCCGACATGTCATCATGGACGAACGCAATTCGCCCCGAACGATCAATAACATAGCTGGTGCGCCGCGTGGCGTCGCGGCCCTTCACCTGCCGGCCCAGCGCCACGTCATAACCGGCCACCACGCGCGGCCCTGCGCTGGCCACCGCGAACTTGCCGGCACATTCTGCGGCTGAAAATTTCGTGAGGTCCGCCACCGAATCGGCCGACATGCCGATCACCGTCGCGCCCGCGGCGCGGAAGTTGGCGACATTCTCGGCAAAGGCACGTGCCTCGGCATTGCAGCCGGCGGTGAAGGCTGCCGGGAAGAAATAGAGCACCACCGGCCCCTTCTTCAGCTGCTGCGCAAGATTGACGGTCACCACCTTGCCGGCCACCGCACCGCGTGTGGTGAAGTCGGGGGCCTTGGCGCCGACCGCGAGCACGGCATGCGCCGGCGCGGCGAGCATAAGCGAAGCCGTGGCGATTGCTGCGAGGACTCGGCGCATGAAGGCACTCCCTGAAGATGCCGCCATCCTAGCGCGTTCCCTTTGGGAGCGGTAGGGCAGGGGCATGCCGATACGCCAATCCGATCTCGATCTCGCTCACCGCCTTGCCGATGCCGCCGGCGAGGCGATCCGTCCTTTTTATCGTGGGGAGCTTGGCGCCGAGATAAAGGCCGATCATTCGCCAGTGACGCTCGCCGATCGTGCGGCAGAGGCGGCGATGAGGCGCATTCTTGATGCCGAGGCGCCCGGCGATGCAGTTCATGGCGAGGAATATGGCGCCAAGGACGGCGTCACCGGCCGCCGCTGGGTGCTGGATCCGATCGACGGCACCCGCAGCTTCACCGTCGGCCGTCCGATCTTCGGCACGCTGATCGCGTTGGTCGAAGATGGCTGGCCGGTGCTGGGCGTGATCGACCAGCCGGTAGCGCGCGAACGCTGGATCGGCGCCGCTGGCCGGCCCACCCTGTTCAACGGCGCCCCCGCACGCACCCGCGCCTGCCGCGAGGTGGAAGGCGCGATCCTCGCCACAACCAGCCCGCACGCGTTCAACGATGACGAGGTGCCCCATTTCCTGGCGCTGGTCGCCGCCGTGTCGGGCGGCCACCCGCGGCAGGGGCCGGTCTATGGTGGCGACTGCTACAATTACGGGCTGCTCGCGAGCGGCCATCTCGACCTCGTGTGCGAGGCGGGGCTGGCGCTGCACGATTTCGCCGCGCTAGCGCCGATCGTGGAGGGCGCTGGCGGGCGGATGTGCGATTGGAACGGCGATCCGCTGACCGAAGCGAGCACCGGCCAGGTTCTGGCGATCGGCGATCCGGCGCGCATGGACGAGGTGCTCGAAGCGCTCCACGCCAACCCGCACGACCATCACGAGCATTAAGCGCTGGCGTGCCTCGCTGTCCTACACTGGCTGCTTCATGGCAGGGGAGCGGGTCAGCGAAGGAGCGGGATGCGAATGTTGAGACAAGGCTGCCAGCGCCTCAACTTCCTCAACATTCGCGCCAACGCAACGAGGCGCGTGCCCTTACGCCGCCTCGTCCGCGTCCAGCCCATAGGCCGTGTGCAGCACGCGCACTGCGAGCTCGGTCTCATCCTCGTGGATCAGCACGCTGACCTTGATCTCGCTGGTGGAGATCGCCTGAATGTTGATGCCGCGCGCGCCCAGGGTCGAGAACATCGTGCTGGCCACGCCCGCATGGCTGCGCATGCCCACACCGACGACGCTGATCTTCGCCACCCGGGTGTCATGCACCAGCTCGGCGAAGCCGATCGCCTCGCGTCCCTGGTTCAGCGTCTCGATCGACCGCGCCAGATCGGACGAGGGGACCGTGAACGTCACGTCGGTCGAGCGCGACCCATGCGCGATATTCTGGATGATCATGTCGACGTTGATGTTCGCCGCCGCCAGCGGCTCGAAGATCGCGGAGACCGAGCCGGGCTTGTCGGGCACCGCGGTCAGCGTGATCTTTGCCTCGTTCTTGTCATGCGCGATCCCGGTGATCAGCTGGCGTTCCACGTCTTCAACCTCCTCTTCGCCGACGATCATCGTGCCGGGCAATGTATCCGCCATCGGTGCATCCTCGCCGGTGAACGACGACAGCACCTGCACGCGGACATTTTCCTTCATTGCAAGCCCCACCGATCGCGTCTGCAGCACCTTGGCGCCGACGCTGGCGAGCTCGAGCATTTCCTCATACGTCACCTTGGCGAGCTTGCGCGCGCGCGGGACGATGCGGGGATCGGTCGTATAGACCCCGTCGACATCGGTGTAGATGTCGCAGCGATCCGCCTTGATCGCCGCGGCCACCGCGACCGCCGACGTATCCGATCCGCCACGGCCCAGCGTCGTGACGCGATTGTCGTGCACGCCCTGGAAACCGGGGATCACCGCAACTTCCCCCGCACCCATGCTGGCGAGCAGCGCGTCGGTGCCGACGGTGCCGATCCGCGCCTTGGCGAACGCATCCGACGTGTCGATCGGCAACTGCCAACCCATCCACGACCGCGCGGGCACGCCTTGCGCCTGGAGCGCGATCGCCAGCAGGCCGCTAGTGATCTGCTCGCCGGCAGAAACGACAACGTCATATTCCTTGGGATCGTAAAGGGCGCTCGCCTCGCGGCAGAAGTTGACCAGCCGATCGGTCTCGCCCGCCATCGCCGACACGACCACCGCGACTTGGTTGCCCGCCGCCACTTCGCGTTTGACCCGCGCCGCAACCGAGCGAATTCGCTCGATCCCCGCCATCGAGGTGCCGCCGAACTTCATGACGATGCGGGCCACGCGAAAACTTTCCGATGCTTGGGGAAAACAGGCGCGCCTGATAGGAGCCGGTTATGGCCGACGCAACCGTAACAAACGATATCGATCATGCCGGTGCGGCGCACGAAAGTATCGTCGCGCGCGAGGCGGCGCATTTCGGGGCGATGGCAAGCGAGTGGTGGGATCCGCGCGGATCCTCGGCGATGCTGCACCGGCTCAATCCCGTACGCCTGCGCTATATCCGCGAGCAGGCCGACCGGCATTTCGATCTCGACCCTGCCAGCTTCACGCCGCTGGCCGGCAAGACAGCGCTGGACGTCGGCTGCGGCGCAGGGCTGCTGGCGGAGCCGTTGAAGCGGCTGGGCGCGGCGCTCACCGCAATCGACGCCGCAGCGGAGAATATCGCGGTGGCGCGCGAGCATGCGCAGGCCGCCGGCCTTGCCATAGACTATCGTGCCGGCGGCGTGGAGGCGGTCGCGGGTGAGCGGTTCGATCTGGTCACTTGCCTGGAGGTGATCGAGCATGTCGCCGACCCGGCGGCGTTCGTTATAGGCCTCGCCGGTGCGCTGGCGGACGGTGGCCTGCTGATCATGTCCACCCCCAACCGCACGCCGGTCTCGCGGCTGGCGATGATCACTTTGGCCGAAGGGACCGGTCGTATTCCGCGGGGGACGCACGATTGGGACCGCTTCATCACGCCGGAGGAACTGGGCGAGATGCTGGCGGCGGCCGGCCTCAAGGCGATCGACACGCGGGGGATCGCCTTTTCGCCGACGAGCGGGTTCAGCCTGTCGGACTCGCTGACGCTCAACTATCTCGTCACCGCCACGCGCTGACCCGCCGTCAGTTGCGGAAGCTCGGATCGATCCGGTCGAGCTTGCGCAGCAGCGCCGGCCACGCCAGCTTCTCGGCCAGCTTGCCCATGCCGGTCGGCGCGCTTTGCCCGGCAACCTTCTCCTCAACGCCCTGCGGTGGGTTGTTGAGGTTCTCACGACCGGCGGAGAGCATCAGCACCTGCGCTTCGCACGCACGCTCGAGGAAATAGAGGCGGAGGAAGCAGGAGGCGACGCTGTCGCCCACCGCCAGCGTGCCGTGGTTGCGCAGGATCATGGCGTGCTTGTCGCCGATGTCGGCGACCAGCCGCTCGCGCTCGTCGAGGTCCGTCGCGATGCCTTCATAGTCGTGATAGGCGACATTGTGCTGCGCGATCATCGCCGTCTGGGTGTGCGGCAGCAGGCCGAATTCCATCGCCGACACCGCCTGGCCGTGCGGCGTGTGGAGATGCATCACCGCAGCGGCATCCTCGCGCGCCATGTGGATCGCCGAGTGGATGGTGAAGCCGGCGGGGTTCACGGGATGGTCGGTATGGCCGACCGGATTGCCCTCGACATCGATCTTGACCAGCGAGGAGGCGGTGATCTCCTCAAACATCATGTCGTAAGGGTTGATGAGGAAGTGATGCTCGGGGCCGGGCACGCGCGCGGACAGATGGGTGAAGATCAGATCGTCCCAGCCGTACAGCGCCACTAGCCGGTACGCCGCCGCCAGATCGACCCGCGCCTCCCACTCGCCGGGGGCATATTGATCGGGGCGATCCACCTTCGCCAGCGTGGCCATGATTCAGCTCCTCTCATGTTTTGATTTGCAACGGATCATAACCGCTTGGGGAAGCGCGGGCAATCGGCGCCGCGGCCGTGCGGATCGGTGCAGCGGCGGACGATTGCAAAAAACGAATGTTGAGGAAGTTGAGACACTGGCGCGTTTTTCTCCAACAGCCTCAACATTGGCGAGCGGCAAGCGGCGATCCGGCGGATGTGAGCATGACACAGGCATCGCCGGCGAGTAGATCACAATGCGCCGGCGTAGGACAGCGCAGGCCGGGTCAATCGGGTGTCATCACGACCTTCAGCGCCTCGCGCCGGTCGAGGATGGCATAGGCCTCGGCGCCCTGCGACAGCGGCAGGCGGTGCGAGATATAGCTTTCCGGCTTGAGCTGCCCCTTCTGCACCATCGGGATCAATTCCTGCCACCAGTGCGGGACCGAGCAGGTGCCGGTGCGGAAGGTCAGCCCGCTGGCGAAGGCGCGCTCCATCGGGAAGGGGAAGCGGCGCGTCTGGTTGACGCCGAGGCAGGAGACGGTGCCCCATTTGCCGACCAGCCGCAGCGCGAGATCGATCGTCGCGTCGGCGCCGACCGCCTCGATCACGCTGCTGCACTTCCGGCCCTTTGTGTCCTCGTTGATCGTCTCGACCGCGACATTGGGATCGATGCCGATCGCGCCCAGCCCCTCGGCAATTGCGCGGCGTTCGGGCACCAGATCGATCGCATAAACGCGCCCCGCGCCCATCGCGAAGGCGCCCTCCACCGCCATCAGCCCGATCGGGCCGAGCCCGACCACCGCGACGCTCGCGCCCGGCCTGATGTCGGCATTGCGCACCGCCATCCAGCTGGTCGGCAGTGCATCGGTTAGCATCAGCGCCTGTTCGTAGGACAGGCCGTCGGGGATGCGGCGGGCGTTGACGTCACCGGCGGGCACGCGCACCGCCTCGGCCTGGCTGCCCTGAAGCGCGGCGGAAAGGCCGTAGCAGCCCGAGCCGTTGTTCTCGCATTCGTGCACCCGGCCCATCAGGCAGCCGGGGCAGGCGCCGCAGCCGACTGCGGCGGAGATCATCACGCGGTCGCCGGTTCTGAGCGTGCGCACAGCCTTGCCGGTTTCGACCACTTCGCCGACCGCCTCGTGGCCGACGCAGAAGCCTTTGTCCTCGGAGAAGCCGTGGCCGTGATAGATGTGGAGGTCGCTGCCGCAGATCGCGCAATGCTTCACCTGGACGAGGACGTCGCGATCGTCCTGAAGCGTGGCGTCGTCGGTCGACCCGTATTGAATGTCGCGTTCGCCGAAATAGCGCAGTGCCTTCATGGCCCTCTCCTTCTTGTTTTGAGCGGATGCTAGCGGGCTGTTTCCTCGCCGTCACCCCGGGCCTGACCTCGGCGAGGGGGCGCTGCTTTGGCGACGGTGGAGGAGAAGCGGGACCCCGGATCAAGTCCGGGGTGACGGGGGATACCGTCATGCCGGGCCCTTCGGCGTAGCTCACGACAGGCTTGTTCCGGCATCCAAGGGGCCGCTCGCCCCAGGCTTGAGAGTTTGCGGCACGGTGGACCCCGGCACAGGGCCGGGGTGACAGAAGGGAGATTGAGGCTCACCGGCGAGGATCAGAAGCGGCCACTGGACGCCCGCCCGCTCCGTCGCCATCTTTCTCGTACTGACACCCTTGTGTTGCATAACAGCAACACCATCTGATGCTCGAAGGAAACAGGGACACCTATGAACCTCGAGAAATTCACCGACCGCGCCAAGGGCTTCCTCCAGTCGGCGCAGACCGTTGCGATCCGCATGAGCCATCAGCAGATCGCGCCCGAGCATCTGTTGAAGGCGCTGCTGGAGGACGAGCAGGGCATGGCCGCCGGCCTCATCCAGGCCGCAGGTGGCGATGCGCGTCGTGCTGTCAGCGAAACCGATACGGCACTCGCCCGCATTCCCGCCGTCAGCGGCTCGGGCGCACAGTCCACGCCGGGCCTCAACAACGACGCCGTCCGCGTGCTCGATCAGGCCGAGCAGATCGCGCAAAAGGCGGGCGACAGTTACGTCACCGTCGAGCGGCTGCTGGTCGCGCTGTCGCTGTCGCTCAATACGCCCGCCGGCAAGGCGCTCGCCGCCGCCGGCGTGAACCCGGAGGCGCTCAACAGCGCGATCAACGACCTGCGCGGCGGGCGCACCGCGGACACCGCCTCCGCCGAGGATCGCTATGACGCGCTGAAGAAGTTCGCGCGCGACCTCACCCAGGCGGCGAAGGACGGCAAGCTCGATCCGGTGATCGGGCGCGACGAGGAGATCCGCCGCACCATCCAGGTGCTCGCGCGGCGAACCAAGAACAATCCGGTGCTGATCGGCGAGCCGGGCGTCGGCAAGACCGCGATCGCCGAGGGGCTGGCGCTGCGCATCGCCAATGGCGACGTGCCCGACGGCCTCAAGAACAAGACGCTGATGGCGCTCGACATGGGCGCGCTGATCGCGGGCGCGAAATATCGCGGCGAGTTCGAGGAGCGGCTGAAGGGCGTCATTGACGAGGTGAAGGCCGCCGAGGGCGACATCATCCTGTTCATTGACGAGATGCACCAGCTGATCGGCGCCGGCAAATCCGAAGGCGCGATGGATGCAGGCAATTTGCTCAAGCCCGCGCTGGCGCGCGGCGAGCTGCATTGCGTCGGTGCGACCACGCTAGACGAGTATCGGAAGTATGTCGAAAAGGATCCGGCGCTCCAGCGGCGCTTCCAGCCCGTCTTTGTCGGCGAACCGACGGTCGAGGACACGATCTCGATCCTGCGCGGGCTGAAGGAGAAGTATGAGCTTCACCATGGCGTGCGCATCACCGACGGCGCGCTGGTTTCCGCCGCGACCTTGTCGAACCGCTACATCACCGATCGCTTCCTGCCCGACAAGGCGATCGACCTGATGGACGAGGCCGCCAGCCGCATCCGCATGGAGGTGGAGAGCAAGCCCGAGGAGATCGAGACGCTCGACCGTCGCATCCTGCGCCTGAAGATCGAGCGTGAGGGCCTGCGCCGCGAGTCGGATGAAGCCTCGCAGGACCGGCTGGAGAAGATCGAGGGCGAGCTCGCCAATCTCGAACAGCAGTCTGCCGAACTGACGCAGCGCTGGCAGGCCGAGAAGGACAAGCTCGCCGGCGAGGCAAAGCTCAAGGAGCAGCTCGACGCCGCGCGGCTTGAGCTGGAGCAGGCGCAGCGCCAGGGCGATCTCGCCAAGGCCGGCGAGCTTTCCTACGGCCGCATCCCGGCGCTCGAAAAGCAACTGGCTGAGGCGCAGGGTGCCACGGCCAACGCGATGCTGCGCGAGGAAGTGACGCCCGAGGACATTGCCGCCGTCGTCGCGCGCTGGACCGGGGTGCCGGTCGAGCGGATGATGGAGGGCGAGCGTGACAAACTGCTCAAGATGGAAGAGGTGATCGGCAAGCGCGTGATCGGCCAGGCCGATGCGGTGCGCGCCGTCTCGACTGCCGTGCGGCGTGCGCGCGCCGGCCTACAAGATCCGAACCGGCCGCTCGGCTCGTTCCTGTTTCTGGGGCCGACGGGGGTCGGCAAGACCGAGTTGACCAAGGCGCTGGCCGAATTCCTGTTCGACGATCCCAATGCAATGGTGCGGATCGACATGAGCGAGTTCATGGAGAAGCACGCGGTCGCGCGGCTGATCGGTGCGCCGCCGGGCTATGTCGGATACGAGGAAGGCGGCGTGCTGACCGAGGCGGTGCGGCGGCGGCCGTATCAGGTGGTGCTGTTCGACGAGGTGGAGAAGGCGCATGGCGACGTGTTCAACGTGCTGCTCCAGGTGCTGGACGATGGGCGGCTGACGGACGGGCAGGGGCGCACGGTCGACTTCTCGAACACGATCATCATCCTGACCTCGAACCTCGGATCGCAGTTCCTCGCCAACATGGCTGATGATGCGGCGGTGGAAAGTGTCGAGCCGCAGGTGATGGAAGTGGTGCGGGCGCATTTCCGGCCCGAGTTCCTCAACCGGCTGGACGAGATCATCCTGTTCCACCGTCTGGGGCAGGCGCACATGGGGCCGATCGTCGACATTCAGGTGGCGCGGGTGGGCAAGCTGCTCGCCGATCGCAAGGTGACGCTCGATCTCACCGATGCGGCGCGGGCCTGGCTGGGGCGGGTCGGCTACGATCCGGTGTACGGCGCGCGGCCGTTGAAGCGCGCGGTGCAGCGGTATCTGCAGGATCCGCTCGCCGACCTGATCCTGCGCGGCGCGGTGAAGGACGGGGCGACGGTGGACGTCGACGAGGGCGACGGGAAGCTGGCGCTGTCGGTTCGCTAAGCGCGCCGCGGGCGAGGGGGCGTTTGCATAACCTCCCTTCGTCATGCCGGGCTTGTCCCGGCATCCAGGGTGCCGCGAACCTCACGCGATTGGATTCGCGGTACCCTGGACCCCGGCACAAGGCCGTGGTGACGAAGCTTTGATCGCACCATCACGATGTTCCCGTAGCTTGGGCGGGTCGCCTAGTCGCCGATCAGATGGAGGGCGATCTCGCGGCGGTGGGCGGCGCGGCGGTGTTCGAACAAATAGATGCCTTGCCAGGTGCCGAGCACCGGCCGGCCGCTCGCGACGGGGATCGACAGGCTGGTGGCGGTCAGCGCCGATCGCAGATGCGCGGGCATGTCGTCGGGGCCTTCGTCGTCATGCTCGTACTCGCGCGACTCGGGGGCCAGCCGCGCGACATAGCGCTCCAGATCGCGGCGGGCGGCGGGGGCGGCGTTTTCCTGGATCAGCAGCGAGGCGGAGGTGTGGCGGATGAACAATGTCAGCAAGCCTTCGGTGATGCCCGTTTGAGCCACCCAGCCGACGATCTGATCGGTGCATTCGTGCAGCCCCTGACCCGGCGTCGGGATGGTGATGTTGCCTGAACGTTGCTGCATGTTTGTCTCCGCGCCCGCGCCGGTGTAGCGGCGCGGGCATGACCGATACCATGATCGACCGTTCAGGTTCCGCCCGCCTCGTCCGCCGCATGGAACGCGGCGCCGCCTTTCTCGGCAGCGAAGTGGCGATCATGGCCGGGGCGATGAGCTGGGTCAGCGAGCGCAACCTCGTTGCCGCCATGTCCAACGCCGGCGGCTTTGGCGTGATCGCGTGCGGGGCGATGACGGTGGATCTGCTCGATGCGGAGATCGCGGCCACCAAGGCGCTGACGGACAAGCCGTTCGGCGTGAACCTGATCACCATGCATCCCGATCTCATGGCGCTGATCGACGTGTGCGCGAAGCACGGCGTCGGCCATGTCGTGCTCGCCGGCGGATTGCCGCCCAAGGGTTCGCTCGAGGCGATCAAGGCGGGCGGTGCCAAGGTGATCTGCTTCGCGCCGACGCTGGCACTCGCCAAGAAGCTGATCCGCTCGGGCGTCGATGCGCTGGTGATCGAGGGGATGGAGGCCGGCGGGCATATCGGCCCGGTATCGACCAGCGTGCTGGCGCAGGAGATGCTGCCGGAGATCGCCGACATGGTGCCGGTGTTCGTCGCCGGTGGGATCGGGCGCGGCGAGGCGATCGCGGGTTATCTCGACATGGGCGCGGCGGGGGTGCAGCTCGGCACGCGCTTCGTGTGCGCCACCGAGTCGATCGCGCATCCCAAGTTCAAGCAGGCGTTCATTCGCGCGTCGGCGCGCGACGCGGTGGCGAGCGTGCAGATCGACCCGCGGCTGCCGGTGATCCCGGTGCGTGCGCTGAAGAACGCGGGCGGCGAATTGTTCACCGCCAAGCAGCGCGAAGTGGCGCAGTCGCTGGACGAGGGCGGCGTGGCGATGGCCGAGGCACAGCTGGCGATCGAACATTATTGGGCCGGCGCGCTGCGCCGCGCGGTGATCGACGGCGATGTCGAGCATGGCAGCGTGATGGCCGGCCAGTCGGTGGGGATGGTGAGCAAGGAAGAACCGCTGGCGGACATCATCGCGGCGCTGATGGCGCAGGCGGCGCAGGCGCTGGAGCAGCGCGCGGCTTGAGCGCTGTATAATTCTCGTTCGTCATCCCGGACTTGATCCGGGGTCCCGCTTCTTCTTCCGGCTGAGGCGCAAGGCAGCGGGACCCCGGGGTCAAGCCCGGGGTGACGAGAGGCGTCAGTTCGCCGCGGGGGCCGCTGCGCCGCGGTAGCGGTCGAACCAGGCGAGGATCGCGCTGGCCTTGGCCGCCGATTGCGAGGGACGGCTGGTGAAGCCGCCGTGGCTGGCGCCGGGCAGCTTGACCAAAGCGGTGGGGACGCCGGCGATCTGGAGCGCGGCGTAATATTGCTCGCTCTCGCTCACCGGCGTGCGGTAATCCTGGCTGCCGACGACCACCAAAGTGGGCGTCTTGACGTTGCCGACGAGGCTCAGCGGCGAGCGGTTCCAATAGCCCATGGGATCCTCCCACGGCAGCTTCGAGAACCAGTAGCGCGACGTGAACAGCGTGTTGTCCATGGTCAGCGATTCGCTGATCCAGTTGATCACCGGCTTCTGCGTCGCCGCCGCCTTGAAGCGGTTGGTCTTGCCGACGATCCACGCGGTGAGCACGCCACCGCCTGAGCCGCCGGTCACGAAAAGATTGTTCGGGTCCGCCACGCCTTCCGCAATGGTCGCGTCCACAGCTGCCATGAGGTCGTCATAGTCCTGGCTGGGGTAGTTCTTGTCGATGAGGTTGGCGAATTCAGCGCCATAGGAGGTCGAGCCGCGCGGGTTGGTCCACAGCACCGCATAACCGCCAGCGGCGTAGAGCTGCACATCGGTGGCGAAGCTGGGGCCATAGGCGGAGTGGGGGCCACCGTGAATCTCGAGGATCAGCGGCACGCGGGTGCCCGGCTGCCAGCCCGGCGGCGTCGCGAGCCAGGCGTCGATTGGGCGACCGTCAGGCGCGGTGACCGCGACCTTGCGCACCGGCGCGAGCGCCTTGGAGGCGGTGAGCACTTGGTTGAGCTGCGTGAGGCGGCGCGCCTTGCCGCCGCTCGTCACCCACACGTCGGCTGGCGCGGAGGCATCGCCGCCGGTGTAGGCGATCGTGCCGCCGCGCGAGACCGAGAAGTCACCGCCGGTATATGGGCGATCGAGCCCGCCGCCGGCGAGATTGTCGGCGACGATCGTCTGGCGACCGTCCATGCCGATGCGGGCGATCTTGCGCTGCCCCTTGTCGTCATAGCTGGCGTAAAGCGTGCGGCCGTCGGCGGCCCATTGCGCGTCTTCGATCGAACGGTCGAGCGAGGCAGTGAGCGAGCGTGGGGCCGCCGCGTCGCGGTTCCCGACGTAAAGCTCGGCATTGGTATAGGCGCGGCGCCTGTCGTCGAAGCCGATCCAGGCGACCTTGCTGCCGTCCGCCGAGAAGCGCGCGCCGCCATCCGGGCCGTCGCGGCTGGTGAGCGTGCGCATCGTGCCGGTGGCGGCGTCGGCCGCGATCACTTCGGAATTCATCACCTGCCGCTCGGCATCGGGGCCGCGGATGGCGGAGAAGAGGATGGTGCGGCCGTCGGCGCTCCACGACAGCGGGCCGCCGTCGTCGAAATTGCCGAAGGTCAGCTGCTGCGAGGCGCCGCCGTCCGCCGCGACGACGAAGAGGTGGTCGTAACCCGGCTTGCGATAGCCGGGGCCGTCGTTGCGATAGGTGATGCGGTCGATCACCTCGAGCGGCTCGGCCCATTTCGCGCCCTCGGGCTTGGCGGGTGCCTTGCCGAGCTTGGTCGGCTCGCCCGCGATCGTCGCGATGTAGGCGAGGCGCGTGCCATCGGGGGACCAGGCGAGGCTGTTGGGATCGCCGGGCAGGCTCGTTACGCGTGCGCTGGCGCCAGTGGAGATCCAGCGGACGAACAACTGCGTGCGATCCCCGTCCGCGGCGACATAGGCGATGCGGGTGCCATCGGGGGACCAGCGCGGGCTGGAGCCGCTGGTGGCGAAGGGCGATTGTTTGCCGCTGGCGACGTCGATCAGCCAGAGCGAGGACTGCATCCGATCGCTCATGATGTCGCCGGTGCGGCGGACATAGACGATGGTGCGGCCGTCTGGGCTGATCTGCGGATCGGCGGCGATCGACAGGCCGAAGAGGTCTGCGCCGGTGAAGCTGCGCGTCGGGCCGTCTGCGGGCGCGGCATTAGGCCGTTGCTGCGCGGTGGCGGGGATGGCGAGGGTGGCGCAGGTGAGAAGGAAAGCGAGACGGCGCATTGGGTACTCCGGCGTGGTCGCCTGTTGAAGCGCGATCGGCTGTAGCGCGCAAGGGATGGGGTTTTGATCCTTCGTCACGCCGGGGTCCCGCTGCCTTGCACCGTCGGCGGAGAAGAAGCGGGGCCCCGGGTCAAGCCCGGGGTGACGGAGTTCAGGGAGAGATGGTCAGCCGATCGCGGCGTTGGCGCCCCACCAGGGGTAGCCGGGCGGCATGTCCTCGGGGATCTTGCCGGGGAAGGCGGGCGCGCGCTTTTCGAGGAAGGCGGCGACGCCTTCGCGTACGTCGGGGCCGGACCCCAAGGTCATGGCGAAGCCGCCGTCGACCTTGAGCGCGGCGGCGGGGGAGGCTTCTCCGGCGAAGCGCCACAGCATCTGGCGGGTGAGCGCGATCGAAACGGGCGCGGTATTCTCCGCAATCTCGCGTGCGATTTCCTGCGCGCGGGCGATCAAGTCGTCGGAAGCAACGACTTCACTGACCAAGCCGCCTTGCAGCGCCTCGGCAGCGTCGAACAATTTGCCCGACAGGCACCATCGCAGCGCTTGTGGAAGGCCGACGAGCTGGGGGAGGAACCAGGCGCTGCCCGCCTCCGGCACCAGGCCCCGGCGCGCGAATACGAAGCCGAAGCGCGCGCTGTCGGCGGCGATGCGGATGTCGCAGGGAAGGGTGAGCGTGGCGCCGACGCCGACCGCGGCGCCGTTGATCGCGGCGATGATTGGCTTGGGGCTGTCGAACAGCGCGCCGACGAAGCCGCCGCCATCCTGGCGCGGCTTGCCTTCCGCGGCGAAATTAGGGCCGGCGCCGCTGAAGCTGTCCGCGCCGCCGGAAATGTCCGCGCCGGCGCAGAAGCCGCGGCCCTCCCCGGTGAGAATGATCGCGCGGACCTTTTCCTCCGCGCCGGCCTTGCGCACCGCTTCGGCGAGCTCGGCGCCCATCACCGCGGTATAGGCGTTCAGCTTGTCCGGACGGGCGAGCATGATCGTCGCGATCGGCCCGTCGATCGTGTAGCGGATCTGTTCAAAGGTCATCGGCCTCTCCTTGAGTGCGGATCATGCGTCCGCTTTTGCGAGTCGCATAACCCGGCACGGCCGTCCGCGCCATGCGGTGGCGCAATATCGCCGAAGCGGCTTCCGCCAAACGCCTGCGCAGCCTAACGAGGGGGCATGTGGCAGCTCTACAATTTCCCCCTGTGTCCCTTCACCCGCAAGGTCCGCATCCTGCTGGGCGAGAAGGACGTCGGCTATGAGCTGGTGCGTGAAATGCCATGGGCGCGACGCGACGAGTTCCTTGACCTGAATCCTGCCGGGCAGACGCCGGTTATGGTGGATGGCGAGCGCGGCACGGTGCTGATCGATTCGATGGCGATCTGCGAATATTTCGAGGAGACGGTGGATCGCGCGGCGATGATCAACGGATCGGCGGCGAATCGCGCCGAGATCCGCCGGCTGGTCACCTGGTTCGACGCGCAATTCTATCGCGACGTCAGCCAGCCGCTGATCGAGGAGCGGATGGTGAAGCGGCTGGTGCTGCGCCAGTCGCCCAATGCCGCGCGGCTGCGCGAGGCGATGAAGTCCGCGATCGGGCATCTCGACTATATCGACTTCCTGCTCGATCACCGGAAGTGGATGGCCGGCGCGACGATCAGCCTCGCCGATCTGGCGGCGGCGGCGCATATCTCTGTGGCGGATTATCTCGGTGGGATCGATTGGTCCGGGCATACCCATGCCAAGGCGTGGTATTCGGCGTTCAAGAGCCGCCGCAGCTTTCGCCCGCTGCTGGCCGAGCGGATGAGCGGGATCGAGCCGCCTGACTATTACGAGAACCCGGATTTCTGATGCACGCCAATCATGATGCCGCGGCACCGGCCGCAGAGACGATTTCGTTCGACGATTTCCTGAAGGTCGACATCCGGGTTGGGACGATCGTGTCGGCCGACCCGTTCCCCGAGGCGCGCAAGCCCGCGCTGAAGCTGGTGATCGATTTCGGGCCGGCGATCGGGCGAAAGAAATCCTCCGCGCAGATCACCGAGAATCACGCTGCCGAGGAACTGGTCGGCAAGCAAGTGATGGCGGTGGTCAACTTCCCCCCACGGCAGATCGGGCCGGTGATGAGCGAGGTGCTGACGCTGGGGTTTCCGGATGTCGCGGGGAAGGTGGTGCTTGCCGAGCCGATGATGGCGGTGCCGGACGGCGGGCGATTGTTCTAGCAGCGAGTGACTGTTGCTGCGTTGCAACATAAACGAAATACCTGGCCCAGGCGGCAACAAGCCGGATCGTCAGCGGTTGGGACGGTTGAGCCGCTTCCCACAGGGGCGGCCCGGTAAAAAGGTATTTCAATGAAGAAGTTGCTTTTGGCGGCCGTTGCCGCCGCGTTCGTGATCCCTGCCGCTGCTTCGGCACAGGAAACCACCACCGACGGCTCGCGCGCCTTTGGGATCGATCCCTATGTCGGCGTAATGGGCGGCTATGAAGGTTTCGAGAGCAATCCGGGGGGCGGCATCCCCGCATCCGTCCCCGGTGATCGCCTGAAGGGCGGCCTGGTGGAAGGCGTGGCCGGCGTAAACGTTCCGCTGGGCGGCTTCTTCGTCGGCGTGGAGGGCAATGCAGCCAAGGGCTTCACCGGCGACATCGATTGGCAGTATGGCGTTCATGGCCGCGTCGGCGCACGCGCGGGCGAGACCGGCCTAGTGTACGTCAAGGCTGGGTATATGTGGACGAACTTCGACCGCTATGGCCCGGACAGCCGTGACTTTGGTGATATCTCCTATGGCATCGGCGGCGAGTTCGGTCCTTCCGCGATTGGCCTCGATGGTCTGATCAAGAAGGAAGGCATTCGGTTCCGCGCCGAGATCGCCACGCAGGGCGAGTTCGAATCGGTGCGGCCGATGGTGGGTGTCATCGGGCACTTCTGATCGACGGATGATTCTGGCTGAAAAGGGGGCTCCGACCTATGTCGGGGCCCCTTTTTCGTTCATGCTCGTGATTGGGCCGGCACGGCGCGCCATCAAGCTCGCACCAGAATAACTGGCGAAATGACCCTGTCTACCGGCCTTATTCTGATCGATATGAAATGGTGCCCGGGGACGGAGTCGAACCGCCGACACTGCGATTTTCAGTCGCATGCTCTACCAACTGAGCTACCCGGGCGCACCGGCGAACGCCGGAGAACGGCTCCCCTAGTCGCGTGGATCGGGGTTGTCCAGCCCATCCGGATCAATCGCGCTGCCCGGCAGGCGATATCCGTCGCCGAGCCATTGCAACAGGTCGCGATCCTTGCAGCCGCGCGAGCAAAAGGGGGCATGCGCGGGGGCTGTCGGGTGGGCGCAAAGCGGGCAAGTGCTGGTCATGCGTCGAATATGGGGGTGCGGCCGGTGCGGCGCACGATCTCTTCCAGCCAGTCGCGTCGGCCGGTGATCCGGGCGGTAACCGCCGGCGGCAGGCGATAGCGGCTAGGCGTGCTGGGCGGCGCCCGCTCGATCATGCGCAATACCGCCCGGGCGGCGGCCCCGACCGGGTCCGCCCGCAGCAGCTCAGGAAGCGAGACGTGGAGGCGCGGCCGGACAATCTGGAGAAATCCGAAGCCGTTCACCGCGGTGCGCTCGAACGGCTGCGGCAAGTGCGCGTCGATCTCGGCAGCGATCGCGTGCCGCGCCTCGCGGCCGTTGAGTGTCGGGAAATCCACGCCGATCGAGCCGCCGATGTCGTGCCGGACGATCGCAAGTGCCACTGCCTGCGCGGCGCGGATCGCCAGTGGCTCAAGCGGCGGGTCGCCATCGACGTCGAACAGAGTCATCGCCGGGGTGGGGCAAAGCCGCAGCATGCCGCCCGGGAAGGCGATGTCGCCGCCGGTCGCTTCCTCCAGCACTTCGGACCAGCCTGCCGCCTCCAGTGCATCGGGTTCGTGGGCGCCCAGCTGGCGGATCGGCGCGCCGTCCAGCGTTTCGAGCAAGCTGGGGGCGGAGCGCGGGGCAGCATCGGTCACGCGGCCGCGTGCCGGCTTGGTGCGGCCGGGCTCGGGAATTGCGCTGCGGGTGATTTCGACCCGGATCGCGGCGCCAAGCGGCGTCGCGGCGGGCACGCGATCGAGCGTCACGTCCGTGCCGTATTCCAGCCGTGCGAGCTGGCGCTCGATCAGGCGCGCCGGGGCGACGAGCCCCGGCCGCGGCCCCGCTCCATGGATGACGATGCGGGCGCGGCGGATCTGCCCGTCATCGTCGAGCAGGGCAGCGCGATCCTCGCCAATCCCCGCTTCGTAGAGCCACTCAGCCAAGCATCACACCAGACGCGCTGAGCAGTGCACGCGTTTCGAACAGCGGCAGCCCGACGACGCCCGAATAGGAGCCGGCGATACGCCGCACGAACCCTTCCGCACGGCCCTGGATGGCATAGCCCCCCGCTTTACCCATGCCCTCGCCGCTGGCGACATAGGTTGCGATCTCGGCCGCGGTCAGCGGCTTGAAGGCGACGACCGTATCCGACAGGCGAGTGCGCATCTTGCCGTCGATGCCGACCACGACAACCGCGGAGAGGCAGTGATGGCGGCGCCCTGACAGCAGTTCCAGCATGCGCAAGAGATCGGCCTCGTCGGCAGGCTTCCCGAGGATGCGCCGGCCCACTGCAATGCTGGTATCTGCGGCGAGCACCACCGCGCTGGGCCGGCGGGGCACGGCAACGGCCTTGGCGGTCGCGACCCGCAGCACATAGTCGCGCGGGCGCTCTGCCTTCAGCGGCGTTTCATCGACATCAGGCGCGACGACGCGCGCAGGCGTGACGCCGATCTGCGCAAGCAGCGCGAGCCGGCGCGGCGAAGCGGAGGCGAGAATCAGCTCGGCGGGCATTTGCCCACCTGCTTATTGCGGGCCGGGGCCGCCGCGGCCGGGCATGAAGCGGTAGGTGATTCGACCCTTGGTCAGGTCATACGGCGTCAATTCCACGAGTACCTCGTCGCCGACCAGCACGCGGATGCGGTTCTTGCGCATCTTGCCGGCGGTATGGCCGAGGATTTCGTGATCATTCTCGAGCCGGACGCGAAACATCGCGTTGGGCAGAAGCTCGACCACCTGGCCGCGCATTTCGAGGAGTTCTTCTTTCGCCAAATACTTGTCTTTCTGCGGATGAGAGCGCGCGCGCCCTTAGCCGAAGCGGCGCCACAAGGAAAGGAGCGGCGCAAGAAGGACGGGCGATTAGGATCGAGATGTGGCCGAAGTGACGACAATTCAAGCGCTGGCTGATCCGCCCGTGCCAAGGAAAGGTCGAGGACCGCCCGCGCCCGTGACGTTTGCGGCTGGTGCCTCGACGTTGCTCGGCACGAAGGGGAAGCCTCAGCGCGTTGGAACCGGCGTCTCGCCCGAATAATCGTAGAAGCCGCGCTTCACCTTGCGGCCGTACCAGCCGGCTTCAACATATTTCACCAACAGCGGGGCCGGCCGGAACTTGGGATCGCCCGTAGTCTCGAACAGCACGCGGGTGATTTCGAGGCAGGTGTCGAGGCCGATGAAGTCGGCGAGCGTCAGCGGGCCCATCGGGTGGTTGAGGCCGAGCTGGCAGGCGAGGTCGATGTCGCGGATTGTCGCCACCCCTTCCCCGAGCGCGAAGCAGGCCTCGTTGAGCATCGGCATCAGGATTCGGTTGACGATGAAGCCGGGCGCGTCATTGGCGCGCACCACCTGCTTGCCGAGTGCCGTTGCGAAGGTCTCCACCGTCTTCACCGTTTCGTCGGCGGTTGCGAGGCCGCGAATCACCTCGATCAGGCCCATCACGGGCACGGGGTTGAAGAAGTGGACGCCGATGAAGCGCGCCGGATCGGGTGAGGCTTGCGCCAGCCGTGTGATCGGGATCGACGAGGTGTTGGAGGCGAGCACCGCCTGGTGGCCGAGCACGGTGCCGACGCGTTCGAAGATGGTGCGCTTTACTTCCTCGCGCTCGGTCGCGGCTTCGATGACGAGGCCGCACGACGACATGCCCTCGGCGCCGTCGATCGGCTCGATGCGTTCGAGCGCCTGGTCGCGCGCCTGCGCCTCAAGCTTGCCCTTCTCGACGGCGCGGGCGAGCTGCTTCGCGATGCCAGCCTTGCCGGCTTCGGCGCGGGCCTTGTCGACGTCCGAAAGGAGCACGCGATAACCGGCCTGGGCGGAAACCTGCGCGATGCCCGCGCCCATCTGGCCCGCTCCGATGACGCCGACTGTGTGCATGTTTTACCCTTCGATCGTGCAGGAGCGACTCACTCACCCCGTTCGTGCTGAGCTTGTCGAAGCACGTGGCAAGTAGCGCTTCGCCCGGAACACGCCCTTCGACAAGCTCGGGGCGAACGAGGGAGGGCATGCCCCTCCCACAATAAGCATCAAGCCGCCTTGCGCAGCTCCAGCCTGTCCCAGATCTCGGCCAGTGCCTCGGTCAGCTCCTGCATCATCGCTTCGCTGTGCGCGGGGCCTGGGGTGAAGCGCAGCCGCTCGGTGCCGCGCGGTACGGTGGGGTAATTGATCGGCTGGACGTAGATGCCGTATTCGGCGAGCAGCACGTCGCTGATTTTCTTCGCCTTGACGGGATCGCCGACCATCAGCGGCACGATATGCGTGTCACCGATCATTACCGGCAACCCGGCTTCCGTCATCATCGCTTTGAGCCGCGCGGCGGCGGCCTGCTGCCCCTCGCGCTCGGCGGAGGACGACTTGAGGTGGCGCACGCTCGCCAGCACGCCGGCGACCAGCACCGGCGATAGCGAGGTCGTGAAGATGAACCCCGGCGCGTAGGAGCGGATCACGTCGATGATGGTCGTGTCGGCGGCGATATAGCCACCCATCACGCCGAATGCCTTGCCCAGCGTCCCCTCGATGATCGTCAGGCGGTGCGCGACATCATCACGCTCCGAAATGCCGCCGCCGCGCGGGCCGTACATGCCGACCGCGTGAACCTCATCAAGGTAGGTGAGCGCGTTATACTTGTCGGCAAGGTCGCAGATCGACGCGATCGGGGCGACGTCGCCTTCCATCGAATAGACGCTCTCGAAGGCGATCAGCTTGGGCGTGGCCGGATCGTCGGCCGCCAGCAGTTCCTCAAGGTGCGCCAGGTCGTTGTGGCGGAACACACGCTTCTCGCAGCCGGCATTGCGGATGCCGGCGATCATCGAAGCGTGGTTCAACTCGTCCGAATAGATGATGCAGCCCGGCAGCACCTTGGCGAGCGTGGCGAGCGTCGCCTCGTTGGAGACATAGCCGCTGGTGAACAGCAAGGCCCCTTCCTTGCCGTGCAGATCGGCGAGCTCGCCTTCCAGATCGACATGGTAATGGGTGTTGCCGCCGATGTTGCGGGTGCCGCCAGAGCCCGCGCCTACATCGTGCAGCGCTTCTTCCATCGCTGCGATCACCTTGGGATGCTGGCCCATGGCCAGGTAATCGTTCGAGCACCACACCGTGATCGGCTTCGGCCCGTTGTGCCCCGCGAAGCAGCGCGCGCTGGGGTAATGCCCCTTGTTGCGCAGGATATCGATGAAGACGCGATAGCGGCCCTCGGCGTGCAGGCGGTCGATCGCCTGCGAGAAGGCGCGCGAATAATCAACGGGCTTCCCGGCAAGAGTGTCGATGGACATGGGCGTGTCGCTTACCCCTGTGTCAGTGGCAACGCCAGCGGATTCCGGCCGTTTCGGCGATTCTGCGCCGGGATTTGACCTTCGTCAGAGTCGGTCGAGCGAGGTGAAGCCGTGCGCCGCGAAGGCGTGTTCGAGGCTCGGATCTACCGGCGCAGTGAACACGGCGAGGTCGGATTGGTCGCGTGTGAAAGCTTGGCCTTGCGTCAGATGGGTGATGCGGCGGGCGATACCGGGGCCGCCATCGACAAAGGTGACGGGCTGCGCAATCGCGGCAGCGAGTTCGTCGGCGAGCAGCGGGAAGTGCGTGCAGGCGAGCACGACCGTATCGATCGCATGTCCCCCTTCGGCCTCCAGCATCGGCGCGATCGCCGAATGCACGGCCGCGATCGGGATGGTCTGGCCGCGCAGCTTTGCCTCGGCCAGCGTCACCAGATCGGCCGAGCCGTGGCGAATCACCCGGCAATCGCTGGCGAAGTGCGCGGCGAGATCATCGACATAGGCCTGGCGCACAGTGGCGGCGGTGCCGAGCACGGCGATCGTGCGTGTCACGCTGCCCTCCGCGGCGGGCTTGATCGCAGGTACGGTGCCGACGATCGGTATGGCGAGCGCCGCGCGAACAAAAGGGAGCGCGATCGTCGACGCGGTGTTGCAGGCAATCACGATCAGTCGTGGCTGATATCGTTCCGCGAGACGGCCGAGCAGCGCAGGGACTCGGGCGGCAATCTCCGCCTCGCCCTTGGTGCCATAAGGGAAGCCGGCCGAATCGGCGGCATAAACGAAGCGCGCCTGCGGCAGCGCAGTGCGGGCCGGCGCAACAATGGAAAGGCCGCCGACACCGGAATCGAAAAACAAGATGGGACGGGAATCGCTCATGGCGGCGCACTACGGAATGGCCACCGGCGAGGGAAGCGGAGGAGGGGGACTTCGCGTCGACCCTGATCGAGGTCAGTGGTCAGGGCGCTTTCGTTCGGTTATCGTCACGATCAACGGAGGGATAGCACCTGCCAACCGAGATCGTCTGGATGCCGCCGCTTGCCGCGTTGCTGATCGGCTATCTGCTGGGCTCGATCCCGTTCGGGGTGATCCTGACGCGGGTGGCGGGCGCCGGCGACCTGCGCCAGATCGGATCGGGCAATATCGGCGCCACCAACGTGCTGCGCACCGGGCGCAAGGGGCTGGCGGCGGCGACGCTGCTGCTAGATCTGCTCAAGGGCTGGGCGGCGGTGGTGATCGCCACCGCCTTGCTGCCGGATAATGAACAGCTTGCCGCGGCTGGTGCGTTTATCGGCCATTGCTACCCGCTGTGGCTGCGCTTCAAGGGCGGCAAGGGCGTGGCGACGCTGATGGGCATCGTGCTGGCGCTGCATTCGCCATTGGGGATGGTCTATGCATTGGTGTGGCTGGGGCTACTTGCCACGCTGCGCATCTCCTCGGTGGCGGGGATGGCGGCGGCGGCGAGCGCACCTGTGGGCGCGGCGGTGCTTGGGCGGTTCGATCTGGTACCGTTGCTGATGGCGCTGGCGCTGATCGTGGTGTGGAAGCATCGCGAGAATATCGGCCGGCTGCTCGACGGCGAGGAGCCGCAAGTCGGCGCCAAGCGTGGCTGATGCCGATCCGCCGGGCGACACGTTCGACCGGCTGCGGCTGATCCGGACCCAGGGTGTCGGCCCGGTTACCTATCGCCAGTTGCTGCGCCGTTTTGGCACCGCACGCGCGGCGCTGGACGCCTTGCCCGACCTCGCCCGGCGTGGCGGTGGGCGCACGACGGTGGCGGCTGATCCCAAGGCGATCGCGCGCGAGATCGAAGCGGTAGCGCGGCTTGGCGCGCGGCATCTGTTTCTCGGCGAGCCAACTTATCCTGCGCTGTTGACCGAGATAGACGACGCGCCTGCTGCCTTGACAGTGCGAGGCACGTTTCCGGCGAGCGATCGTCCAGTGGTGGCGATCGTCGGCGCGCGCAACGCGTCGGCGGCGGCGTGCCGCTTCGCACGCGGGCTGGCGCATGATCTGGCTGCAGAAGGTGCCACGGTGGTTTCGGGGCTCGCGCGTGGGATCGATACCGCTGCCCACATGGGAGCGGGGCCGGCAACGGTGGCAGTCATCGCGGGCGGGATCGACGTCGTCTACCCGCCCGAGAATGCCGAATTGCAGGAACGGATTGCAAGCGACGCATTGCTGGTGGCGGAGATGCCGCCCGGCACCGAGCCACGCGCGCGTCACTTCCCTTATCGGAACCGCATCATCGCCGGGCTGGCGCAAGGGACGATCGTGGTCGAGGCGGCGCCCAAGTCAGGATCGTTGATCACCGCGCGGCTGGCGGGGGAGATGGGGCGAGAAGTGATGGCAGTGCCCGGCAGCCCGCTTGATCCGCGCGCGCAGGGGTGTAATTCGCTGATCCGCGATGGCGCGACCTTGATCCAAAACGCCTCGGACGTGCTGGAGCAGATCCGCCCGCTTGATGCGCGGCTGGTGCGTTCGCCTGTCTGTCGCTTTGAGGCGCAGCCACCCGCCGATGCTGACGATGCGGCACGGCGCCGGGTCACCGACCTGCTCGGGCCGGTGCCAGTCGCGGTGGACGAGGTGATCCGCCAGGCAGACGTGCCCGCAGCGGTGGTGCAGATGGTGCTGCTCGAGCTTGAACTGGCCGGTCGGTTGGAGCGCCACGCCGGGGGGCGGGTGAGCCTGCGAAGCTAGGCATGGTGCTCGCTAGAATGCGCGAGCTTGCCCGAACCGTTCGTGTCGAGCCAACGCAACGTTGCTCGACGCCATCGGAGCCAGCGTCACGTTAGCCCGCGGTGGGTGCTGGTAGCCATGACAGGTCGAGCCCCGAGAGGCGATCGACGTGGTTCGCCGCGCGGGCCAGCCGGGCCTCGTCGAGAAAGGTGACCCGGCCCGATTCACGTGCGATCAGCCGTTCCTCCTCCAGCTGGCGAAGCATTCGGTTGACGTGGACGGCGGTGAGACCAGTGGCGTCGCCGATCTCTTCTTGCGTCAGGCCGGGAACGAAGCTGTCGCCCAGCGCGGGATCGAGCCGTCGCAGCCGGTTGCGGACTTCCAGCAGGACTGAGGCAACGCGCGCCTTGGCCGAGGTGCGGCCAAGCCCGGCCAGCCGATCGGTCAGCGCCACCCGCTCCATCTGGTCGAGCGCGACCACCGCCGCGAACAGACGCGGTTGATCCGCCGCGATCCGCGCGAGCAATGGGCGCTCGAACGCGCACACCACGCTGTCGGACAAAGCGGCAACACTCTCGGGCGCACGCGGGTAGGCAATGGCGGACAGCGCAATCATATCGCCGGGGAAGAGGAAGCGCAGGATCTGGCGGCTGCCGTCATCGAGAATGACGAAGCTCATCATCATGCCGCGCTTCAGGATGAACAATTCGGTCGCCGCGTCATTCTCGCGCACTAGTGCTGCGCCGCGCCGGAGCGTACGCTCGCGCTCCTCCAGCCGGTGGAGCGCTGCCGTTTCAGCTGGACTCAATGAAAGATACTCGCCGAGACGTTCGGCGAAACAGCTACTTGGCACGCGTTGGTGGCCCCCGGGTTACCTTTCGACCGCTAGTCGTCGAGAGGGCGGGGCCGCATTAAAGTCGATCAACATCGTTACGCTGCCGTCGCTTGGCGCGCCCGATCCGGTTCGATAAAGCGAACCGATGGACCGTATCCTTATTCGTGGCGGCAATCGCCTGTCGGGCAAGCTGCCGATTTCGGGCGCCAAGAACGCTGCGCTCACGCTGATGCCCTGCGCGCTGCTGACCGACGAGCCGGTGACGTTGCGCAACCTGCCGCGGCTGGCCGATGTCGATGGCTTCGGCCATCTGCTGAACCAGCTCGGCGCATCCACCGCCATCCAGGGCACGCGCCCCGACGAGTTCGGACGGGTGATGACGATCCGCGCGGGGCAGCTGACCTCCACCGAGGCGCCGTATGACATCGTGCGCAAGATGCGCGCGTCGATCCTGGTGCTGGGGCCGATCCTAGCGCGCGCGGGCGAGGCGCGCGTGTCGCTGCCGGGTGGCTGCGCGATCGGTAACAGGCCGATCGACCTGCACTTGAAAGCGCTGGAGGCGATCGGCGCCGAACTGGAAATGAGCGCAGGCTATGTCACGGCACGCGCGCCCAAGACCGCTTCGGGGAGCCGTCGCCTGTCTGGCGGACGCTATCGTTTCCCGGTCGTCTCGGTCGGCGCGACGGAGAATGTCTTGATGGCCGCGGTGACGGCGAAAGGCCCCTCGCGGATCGAGAATGCCGCGCGTGAGCCCGAGATCGTCGATCTGTGCCGCTGCCTCGTCGCGATGGGTGCGCAGATCGAGGGGATCGGCACCGAGACGCTGGAGATCGAAGGGGTCGATCGACTGCACGGCGCCACTTATGCCGTGATGCCCGACCGGATCGAGGCGGGCAGTTATGCCTGCGCCGCGGCGATCACCGGCGGCAGCCTGGAACTGCTCAACGTCGACGCCGAGGATATGGGTGCGACGCTGTCGGCGCTGGCGGACGCGGGCGTGCTGATCGAACTGAAGAAGAATTCGGTCTGCGTCTCTGCGCAGGGACCGCTTCAGCCACTGACGCTGTCCACTGCGCCTTTCCCCGGCTTTGCCACCGACATGCAGGCGCAGTTCATGGCGATGCTGTGCCTGGCGGACGGCGCCAGCGTGCTGACCGAGACGATTTTCGAGAACCGCTACATGCACGTGCCCGAGCTGGCGCGGATGGGCGCGGACATCCAGGTGCGCGGGCGCACCGCGGTGGTGAAAGGCGTCGACCGGCTGGTCGGTGCGCCGGTGATGGCGACTGACCTGCGCGCGTCGATGAGCCTGATCCTGGCCGGGCTGGCGGCGGATGGGGAAACGTCGGTGAACCGCGTCTATCACCTCGATCGTGGTTATGAGCGGCTCGAAGAGAAATTGAGCGCGGTGGGCGCGGATATCGAGCGCGCCAGCGACGGGTGAGGTGCGCCGAGTCCCCCTATGAAGGGGAGGAGCGAAGCGGGAGGATCTACGTGGCGTCATCCCAGCGTAAGCTGGGATCCCGTGCCGCCGGGCGCGCCTTTACGGCGTGGAGACCCCACCTTCGCTAGGTGACGACGAGGGATGAGGTCGACGCTCCTCCTATCGCAGCGCCACCGCCTCGCGATCCAGCACCGCAGTGTGCTCGGCATAGGTCGCGCAATCGCTGGCCCAGTTCTGGTACACGCGGCCGTTCGCCGCCTTGTACCAGCTCCTGCAATGCGGATCGGCCCAGACCGTGTTTGACAGCAATTGCGTGATGCGCTCGTTGAAGCGGCGCTGGCCGTCGGGCGTGACGTTCGCGGCCTTGGCCTCTTCCGCCTCTAGCGCAGCGAGCGTCTTGAGCATGTAGCCGACCTGCTGTTCGATCATGAAGCTGATCGAATTGTGCCCCAGATTGGTGTTCGGCCCGTAGAGCATGAACATGTTGGGAAAGCCTGAGACCATGATGCCGAGATAGGCTTCGGGCCCGTCCTTCCACGTTTCCTTCAGCGTCCGGCCACCTTCGCCGACCACCTCCATCGACCAGTCCCATTGCGTGGTTTCGAAGCCGGTGGCGAAGATAAGCACGTCGAGTTCGTGGAAGCCGGCGCTGGTGTGCACGCCGTGCGCCTCGATCCGGTCGATTCCAGCGGTTTCCAACGTGACGTTGTCGCGCATCAGCGCTGGGTAGAAATCGTCGGTGATCAGGATGCGCTTGCAGCCGATCGGGTAATCGGGGGTGAGCTTGGCGCGCAACTCGGGATCGGGGACCTGCGCCTCCAGGTGATCCAGCGCGGTGCGGGTGTAGGCCGCGCGACCCTCGGGCGTCCACTTGAACGCTTGCCAGAAATAATTGTCGGCATTGTCGAAGATCATGGCGCGTTGCTGCGCGCCGAGCTTCATCGCCATGTCGATGTTGGTGGCCATCAACGCCTTGGTTTCGGGCGTGACGTGGTTGTCGTTGCGCGGCACCACCCAGTTGGGGGTCCGCTGAAAGACGACGAGCTCGCCGGCCACCTTCGCGATTTCTGGGATGAACTGCACTGCGCTGGCGGCAGAGCCGATCACGCCGACGCGCTTGCCGGTGAGATCGACGCCCTCGTCCCATTCGGCGGCGTGCCATTTAGGCCCGGCGAAATCACGAACGCCGGCGATCTCGGGCAGGCAGGGCCGGCTGAGCTGGCCGAGCGCCGGAACGATCGCATCGAATGTCTCGGTCGCGCCCTTTTCCGTCTCGACGGCCCAGGTGCCAGCATCCGCGTCCCAGCGCGCGCTGCGGACGCCTTCGTTCAGCCGCAGCACCTTGGCGAGACCGAACTGGTCGACCAGGCTTTTGGTGTATTCGTGGATCTCGGGGCCGCGCGCGTAATTGTGGCTCCAGTTAGGATTGGGCGCGAAGCTGAACTGGTACAGGATCGCCGGCACGTCGCAGGCAACGCCGGGGTAACGGTTCGCGCGCCAGGTACCGCCGACCGAATCGGCATGTTCGAAGACGGTGACCTCATGGCCTGCCTCGCGCGCCTTGATGGCGGCGCAAAGCCCGCCCATCCCCGCGCCGACCACTGCGATTCGCTTGCTCATGCATCTCTCCACCTGCGGTCTGAAGCCGCTCGCAGGAGAAGATGCCGTTTCGGCGGCGCGGAGGGAAGAGGGTTTAAGTCGATCGCGTTAGCTGATGCGAAAAAGGAACACCGGCCTGACCGGTGTTCCTTTCCGCGCTTGGCGCCCAGCAATCAGCGGCAGCGCACGTTGTTGCGATCGATCGCCTGGCCGGCCACGGCGCCGCCGGCGCCGCCGAGCAACGCGCCAAGCAGGCCCGAACCACCCGGACGCAGCGCAGTGCCGAGCACGCCGCCGGCAAGGCCGCCGATGATCAGACCGGTGGTGCCATCGTCGCGGCGGCAATAATAGCGGCCGTCACGTCCGGCATAGACGCGGTCGTTCGCGCCAAGACGACGCTCGCGATAGCGGCGGTCGTCGCGGTAATAGCGATCGGCGTCATAGCCGCCGTATGCCGGATCGGGGCGGTTGTAGTCATAAGCGCCGTAACCGCCGCCGCCAAAGCCGCCGCGGGAGCCGTAATCATTGCCCATGCAGCCGCTTACCATCACCGCCGCGCCTACCGCGGCCAACGCAACACTCCGCATCGCTTCCTCCATGATTGATCTGGATGAAGAGGTAATGGCTGGGCGCGGCTGTTGGTTGCGCGACCGCGTTACCGATCCCGCCAGCCCCGCCTACGCGGATATGGAGATACGATGGCGGCGGATCAGCGGGCGATGCCGCCCGCTGCCAGCACCGCCAGCGTCATTAGGTCGCTCGCCGTCGACGTCATTGGCGCGATCTGCACCGGCTTTTCCATGCCGATCAGCATTGGGCCGATCACGCTGTCGCCGCCAAGCTCGCGCAGCAGCTTGGCGGAGATATGCGCCGATTGCAGTCCCGGCATGATCAGCACGTTGGCCGGGCCGGACAGGCGGGCGAAGGGGTAGTTCGCCTGCTGTTTGGGGTTGAGCGCCACGTCCGGCGTCATTTCGCCTTCATATTCGAAGCCGACGTTGCGGCTGTCGAGCACAGTGATCGCCTCACGGACATGCTCCAGGAACGTGCCCTTGGGGTTGCCGAAGGTGGAATAGCTGAGGAACGCGACGCGCGGCTCATGGCCCATGCGGCGGGCGACGGCGGCAGTCTGCTCGGCGATGTCGGCGAGCTGTTCGGCATTGGGCCGTTCGTTCACCGTCGTGTCGGCGATGAAAACCGTGTGGCTCTGCCCCACCATGACGTGGATGCCGAACGGCGTGCGGTTCGCCTCCGGATCGATCACGCGGCGCACTTCGCGCATCGATTGCGCCCAGGTGCGCGTGACGCCGGTGATCATTGCATCGGCATGGCCCAGCTGAAGCAGCACGGCGCCGAACACGTTGCGATCCTGGTTGATCATCCGCTCGCAATCGCGGCGCAGATACCCGCGGCGCTGGAGGCGGCCGTAGAGGAAATCGACCATCTGCGGCACCAACGGCGAGATGCGGCTGTTGTGGAGTTCGTATTCTTCCGGGTTGGCCACGCCCATCGCGCGCAGCCGGTCGGGCACGTCGTCACGGCCGACCAGTACCGGCGTGCCATAGCCGCCTTCCTTGAAGGCGACGGCGGCGCGCAGCACCACTTCCTCCTCGCCCTCCGCGAACAGCACGCGCTTGGGATGCGCGCGCGCGCCTTCATAAGCGAGGCTGAGCACGGAGGTGGTCGGGTTGAGCCGCGCGCGCAGCGTCTGGCGATAGCCCTCCATGTCGAGGATCGGCCGTGTCGCAACGCCCGAATCCATCGCCGCCTTGGCGACGGCGGCGGAGACGATCTCCATCAGTCGCGGATCGAACGGCGCGGGGATGATATATTCGGGGCCGAAAACGTGCTGCACGCCGTAAGCCGTGGCGACTTCCTCGGGCACGCGCTCGCGCGCCAGCTCGGCGATCGCCTGCGCCGCGGCGATCTTCATCGCGTCGTTGATCCCGGTCGCGCGCACGTCGAGCGCGCCGCGGAAGATGAACGGGAAGCCGATGACGTTGTTGACCTGGTTCGGATAATCCGATCGGCCGGTGGCGATGATCGCGTCGGGGCGCGCTTCCTTGGCGAGTTCGGGGCGGATCTCCGGCTCGGGATTGGCCATCGCAAAGATGATAGGCGCGGGCGCCATGTCCTTGACCATCTCGGGCTTCAGCGCGCCCGCGGCGGAGAGGCCGAGGAACACGTCGGCGCCGTGCAGCGCCTCGGTGAGCGTGCGGCGATCGGTGACGGCGGCATGCGCCGACTGCCACTGGTTCACGTCCTCGCGGCCCTGGTAGATCACGCCCGTACGATCGCACATGATGACGTTGTCGTGCTTTACGCCCATCGCCTTCAGCAGTTCGGTGCAGGCGATCGCCGCCGCGCCGGCACCATTGACGACGATCTTGATGTCGCGGAGCGAGCGCCTGGTCAGCAGGCAGGCGTTGATGATGCCGGCGGCGGTGATGATCGCGGTGCCGTGCTGGTCGTCATGGAAGACCGGGATGTTCATCCGCTCGCGCAGCGTCTGCTCGATGATGAAACATTCGGGGGCTTTGATGTCTTCCAGGTTGATGCCGCCGAACGACGGCTCGAGCAGCTCGACGCAGTTGATGAAGGCATCGACGTCCTCAGTCTTCACCTCGAGGTCGATGGAATCAACGTCTGCAAAGCGCTTGAACAGCACCGCCTTGCCTTCCATCACCGGCTTGGAGGCGAGTGCACCGAGATTACCCATGCCGAGGATCGCGGTGCCGTTGGAGATGACAGCGACGAGGTTGCCCTTGGCGGTGTAATCATAGGCTGTAGCGGGATCGTCGGCGATCGCCTGCACCGGCACTGCCACGCCCGGCGAATAGGCCAGCGACAGATCGCGCTGAGTCGCCATCGGCTTGGACGCGACGATCTCGATCTTGCCCGGGCGCCCTTCCGAATGAAACAGCAGCGCCTCGCGCTCGGAGAATTGGTTCGGCGTCTGGGGCTTGTCGGTCATCGGGCTTCCGGTGGCGGCTGAGGGGTCGCCGGAGCCTTTAGGGCGTGACCGCCATGATGCAACCGTAGCGGCCCGATCAGAGCAGCTGCGGCACCCCGCTCACCCGGCGTTCGAGCGCCAGCAACAGGTCCTTGTTCGCGATGCCGCCGCCGAAGCCGGTCAGCGCACCGCTCTTGCCGATCACGCGGTGGCACGGCGTGACGATCGAGATCGGGTTGCGCCCGTTCGCTGCGCCGACGGCGCGTGTGGCGGTCGGCTGGCCGATAGCGTGGGCGATATCGGCATAGCTGCGCGTCTCGCCATAAGGGATGGTGAGCAACGCGGCCCAGACGGCGCGCTGGAACACCGTGCCCGTGGGATCGAGCGGCACGTCGAAGCTGGTGCGCGTGCCGGCGAAATACTCGCTCAACTGCGTGACGGCGGCGGCGATCACGGGATGATCGGGCGCCTCCACGCGCGGAGCGTAGCGCGCCTGTAGCCGATTGCTGTCGCGCCACAGGACGGCGGCAAGGCCCGCATCGGTGGCGATCAGCGTCAGGTCGCCCGTCGGTGAGGGCATGACGGTGCAGGCATAGATCATGGCTGGGCTCCTTGCTGCCAGCCTATCCTCCGCCAGAGGCGGGCGCATCCCGTGACTTGCTGCCAAAGCGCGGCTCTCACGCGATATCCCATCGATCCGAGAACGGGTTCCGAACCTCGGCGCCAGTCCGGTGCGTGGCAGTGGCAGATCGCGTTGGTGCCGCGCTATATCCTCACCTATGTCGTCGCGGCGGACGACGTGTACATCATCCGCATCCGCCATCGCGCCAACGTTCCGAAGCCTGAGTTCCCATGCCCGATCCCACCGCCCCCACGCCGATGATGGCGCAATATCTCGCGCTCAAGGAAGAGGCGGGGGATTGCCTGCTCTTCTATCGCATGGGCGATTTCTTCGAACTGTTCTTCGAGGACGCGCGCGTCGCCAGCGGGGTGCTGGACATCGCGCTCACTGCACGCGGCGAGCACGCGGGCGAGAAGATCCCGATGTGCGGCGTGCCGGTCCATTCGGCGACGGCATATCTCCAGCGGCTGATCAAGGCCGGGCACCGCGTGGCGATTGCCGAGCAGACCGAAAGTCCCGAGGCGGCGCGCAAGGCGCGTGGATCCAAGGCATTGGTGAACCGCGCGATTGTTCGTTTCGTGACGGCGGGCACGCTGACCGAAGAGGCGCTGCTGGATTCGCGCGCGGCCAATTGGTGCGTCGCGGTAGGCGAGGCGGCGGGCGGGGTGGCGATTGCGGCGGCAGATGTGTCGACCGGTCGGTTCGAGGTGATCGCCTGTTCGCCCCAGGCACTCGGCGCGGAGTTGGCGCGGCTGGCGGCGGCGGAGGTGATCGCGGGCGAGGGCGGCGATGTGCCTGCTACCGTGTGGCGACCGCGGGAGGATTTCGACAGCGGGCGGGGTGAGGAACGGCTGAAGCGCCTGTATGGTGTCGCGACGCTCGACGGCTTCGGGCAGTTCGATCGCGCCATGTTGGCGGCGGCGGGCGGGCTGGTCGCGTATCTCGACCATAATGGGAAAGGATCGCTGCCGTTTCTGCGCGCGCCGGTGATCCGGCGATCGGCGGAGACGATGGCGATCGATGCCGCGACGCGCGACAGTTTGGAGCTGACCTGCACCCAAGCGGGCACGCGCAAGGGCAGTCTGCTCGACGCAGTCGACCGAACAGTGACGGGCGCGGGCGCGCGGCTGCTGGCGGCGGACCTTGGCGCGCCGCTAATGGAGCGTGGCGCAATCGAGGTGCGGCTGGCGCTGGTCGCGGCCTTCCATGACGATCCCGATGCGCGGGCGCGGCTGCGCGAGCGGCTGCGCGCGCTGCCCGACATCGGCCGGGCGATCGGGCGGCTGGCGGCGGGACGGGGCAGCCCCCGCGACCTGGGGCAGTTGCGTGACGGGCTGGATGGCGCGTGGTTGCTGGCGGAACAACTCAGCACCGTTCGCACCCTCTCCCCCGTTCGTGCTGAGCCTGTCGAAGCACGTGCCGAGCGCGAGGCGCTTGGGGCACGCCCTTCGACAGGCTCAGGGCGAACGGGGGAGGGTGGTGACCTTCTAAGCCAACTCACGCCCAAATTGCGCGGCCACGGCGAACTGATCGACTTGCTCAAGCGCGCGCTGGTGCCGGCGCCGCCGATCGAAACGTCGGACGGCGGCTATATCGCGGAAGGCTATGACGCTGCGCTGGACGATCTGCGCGATGCGGGGTCGGGCGGGCGGCGGGCGATTGCGGCGCTGGAGGCGCGGTACCGGACCGAGGCGGGGATCAACGCGCTCAAGATCCGGCACAACAACGTGCTCGGCTACCACGTCGAGGTGCCGGCGAAGAATGCCGACGTGCTGATGAAGCCCGACAGCGGCTTCACGCACCGACAGACGATGGCGGGGGCAGTGCGGTTCAACGCGCCCGAACTGCATGAGGTCGCCAGCCGCGTGACCCAGGCCGGCGCGCATGCGGTGGCGGCGGAGGCGGCGCATCTGGAGGATCTGGTCGCCGCCGCGCTGGCGCAGGCCGAGCCAATCGCGGCGACCGCCGATGCGCTGGCGCGGCTGGATGTCGCGGCGGGGCTGGCGGAGCGGGCGGCGGAGGGCGGTTGGGCGCGGCCGAGCCTCGTCGAGCATCCGTGTTTCGAGATCGTTGGCGGGCGGCACCCGGTGGTCGAGGCGGCGGTGGCGAAATCGGGCGAGCGGTTCGTGGCCAATGACTGCGCGCTGTCGGAAGGGTCGCGGCTGTGGCTCGTTACCGGGCCGAACATGGGCGGCAAATCGACCTTCCTGCGGCAGAACGCGCTGATCGCGGTGCTCGCGCAGGCCGGCAGCTACGTGCCCGCGGCCAGCGCCACACTCGGCCTGGTCGACCGATTGTTCAGCCGCGTCGGCGCGTCGGACAATCTGGCGCGCGGGCGATCGACCTTCATGGTCGAGATGGTCGAGACCGCCGCGATCCTGGCGCAGGCGACGCTCAACAGCTTCGTGATCCTTGACGAGGTCGGGCGCGGGACGTCGACCTATGACGGGCTGGCGATCGCCTGGGCGGTAGTCGAGGCGATCCATGAGGACAATCGCTGCCGCTGCCTGTTCGCGACGCATTACCATGAGCTGACGCGGCTCGCCGAACGGTGCGACGCGCTGTCGCTGCATCATGTGCGGGCGCGCGAGTGGAAGGGCGAGCTGGTGCTGCTGCACGAGGTCGCCGAGGGGCCGGCGGATCGCAGCTATGGCCTCGCGGTGGCGCGGCTGGCGGGGATGCCGCCGGCGACGGTGGCGCGGGCAAAGGCGGTGCTGGCGAAGCTGGAGGCGGGGCGGGCGAAGACCGGCGGGCTGGCCGCGGGGCTGGACGACCTGCCGCTGTTCGCGGCCGCCGCGGCGGTGATCGAGGAGGCGCGCGATCCGCTGCGCGAGGCGGTGGAGGGGCTGGATGTCGATACGCTCAGCCCGCGTGAGGCGTTGGACCAGCTGTACCGGTTGAAGGCGCTGGTGCGGGAGGGGTGATCCCTTCCGTCATGCCGGGACAAGCCCGGCATGACGGGGTGGGGAGGTGGCCAAGTGCACCTTTTCTTCCGCTCGCCCTGAGCTTGTCGAAGGGCGTGTCACCCGCGACAACGTGTGGGGCACGTGCTTCGACAGGCTCAGCACGAACGAAGAAGGGGTGCCGTGCGGCCGCGCCGCGTCTCCCGCTTGATCCCCCGCCGCCGCCTCCCGATATGCCGCGGCGATGAAGGACACTTTGACCCCCAAGGCGATCGTCGCCGCTCTCGACGCTCACATCATCGGACAGAAGGAGGCCAAGCGCGCGGTCGCGGTGGCGCTGCGCAATCGCTGGCGTCGGCAGAAGCTGTCGCCCGACCTGCGCGACGAGGTGACGCCCAAGAACATCCTGATGATCGGGCCCACCGGCTGCGGCAAGACCGAGATCAGCCGGCGCCTCGCCAAGCTGGCCGATGCGCCCTTCGTGAAGGTGGAGGCGACCAAGTTCACCGAAGTCGGCTATGTCGGTCGCGACGTGGAGCAGATCGCGCGCGACCTGGTCGAGGAAGCGGTGCGGCTGGAAAAGGAGCGCCGCCGCAACGCGGTGAAGGACAAGGCCGAGGAAGCGGCGATGGACCGGCTGCTCGATGCGTTGGTCGGCAAGGATTCGAGCCAGGCGACGCGCGAGAGCTTTCGCCAACGGTTCCGTGACGGGCATCTCAACGAGACCGAGATCGAGCTGGAATTGCAGGTCGCGCCGCAGATGCCGTTCGAAATGCCGGGCGGGGGGCAGATGGGGATGATCAACCTCGGCGAGATGTTCGGCAAGCTGGGCGGCGGGCAGACCAAGCGCCGCAAGCTCACCGTGCCGGCGGCGTGGGAGAAACTGGTCGAGGAAGAGGCCGACAAGCGCCTCGACCAGGACGAGGTGAGCCGCGTGGCGCTGGCCGATGCCGAGGCGAACGGGATCGTCTTCCTTGACGAGATCGACAAGATCGCGGTGTCGGACGTGCGCGGCGGATCGGTGAGCCGCGAGGGCGTGCAGCGCGATCTGCTGCCGCTGATTGAGGGCACCACTGTGTCGACCAAATACGGCCCGATGAAGACGGATCATATCCTGTTCATCGCGTCGGGCGCGTTCCATGTGGCGAAGCCGAGCGACCTGTTGCCCGAGCTTCAGGGGCGGTTGCCGATCAGGGTCGAGCTGAAGGGGCTGACCGAGGATGATTTCGTCGCCATCCTGTCCGACACCAAGGCGTCGCTGCCGGCGCAGTACAAGGCGCTGATCGGCACTGAGGGCGTGACCGTCGACTTCACCGAGGATGGTATCCGCGCGGTGGCGCGGATCGCGGCCGAGGTGAACGGCGAGATCGAGAATATCGGTGCGCGGCGGCTTCAGACGGTGATGGAGAAATTGCTGGAGGAAGTGAGCTTCGAAGCGGAGGATCGCTCGGGGAGTTCGGTGGTGGTGGATGCGGCGTATGTCGAGGCGCATCTGGCCAGCGTGGCGCGGAATACGGATCTCAGCCGCTTCGTGTTGTAACCTTCTGCTCCCCTTGAGGGGCTGGGGAGGGTGAGGTCTCACCGAGACCGTCGCTGCCGTGGACAGACCCTCACCCCGGCCCTCTTCCCCGAGGGAGAGAGAGTAGGTTAAACCGCCAGCTCTTCCCGCATCAGCGCCGCATAACGTTTCGCATGATGGTCGCCCGCGCCGAATTGCTGCTCGATCGCGGTGGCGCGGCGGAAATAATGGCCTACCGCCAGCTCGTCGGTCATGCCCATGCCGCCGTGGAGCTGCACCGCGTTCTGCCCGACGAAGCGCACCGCATCGGCCACCATTGCCTTGGCTGCGGCGATCGCGCGCGCGCGGCTTGCGGCTTCATCACCGACGTGGAGCGCGGCAAGATACGCCGCCGAGGTCGCCTGTTCGACGGCGATGAACATATCCACCATGCGGTGCTGCAACGCCTGGAAGCTGGCGAGCGGCTGCCCGAACTGCTGGCGCTCCTTGGTGTAGGCGACCGTATCAGCGAGCATCTTGCGGGTGAGGCCGGCGGCTTCGGCGCACAAAGCGGCAATGCCCTCGTCGCGCGCCTGTTCAAGCAGCGGCAGCGCGCCGCCCTCGCTGCCGAGCAGCGCGTCGGCGGCGAGCTGGACGCCTGCGAGCGTGAGGTCGGAGGCGGGCAGGCCGTCTATCAGCTGGTAATCGTGTCGCGACAGGCCGTCCGCGGTGGCAGGGACGAGGAACAGCGACACACCGCGCACGTCGCGCGTGTTGCCCGAAGTGCGTGCCGTGACGAGCAGCCAATCCGCGCCCGGCGCACCGGCGATCACGACCTTTTCTCCGTCGAGCGTCCAGCCGTTACCGCTTTGCCGCGCGGTGGTGGTGACGGCTTCGAGTGCCTGACGGCTGTCGGCTTCGCCCGCGGCGAGCACGGCGCGCGCGCTGCCGTCGGCGATCGCGGGCAGCAGCGCGGCGGCGCGGTCCCCGCCGACCCGCTTGAGCAGCCCGGCGGCGATCACCGCGGTTTCGATATAGGGCACAGGGGCGAGCGCCTCGCCCAGCGCGTCGGCGACGACCATCGCCTCCACGGCCCCACCGCCGAGCCCGCCTGCGTCGGCCGGGAGCGTCGCGCCGAGTACGCCGAGGTCACGGCCTAGCGCGCGCCACAACGCGGCGGCATCGCGCGGTCGGTGCGGGTCGAACGCGAAGCTCTGCGCAAGGTAGCGCGTGAGCGTGTCGCGGAGCATCACCTGCTCGTCGCTGAGCGAAAGATCCAAAGGCCCTCTCCCGATTATTGGAACGGGCTATGGATTGGCGGGGGGCGGGGCGCAACCGCGCTTTTGTCCTTCCCATGCACAGCATGTGGAGGGGGGCCGCCGCCGGAGGCGGTGGCGGAGGGGAAGGCCGCAGGCGGTGGCGCTTGGGGGCGTTTGGTTGGTGGCGAAGTGGCGGCGCGTTCATTCGCAACGCAAGCCCCCCTCGCCCCCTCATCCCGGCCTTGAGCCGGGATCCAAGGTGCCGCGAACGCTGTGCTGCGACGGGCGGGCGACAGCGCCTGTGGACAGTTGGATCCCGGCTCAAGGCCGGGACGACGGTGGATCGATCAATCCGCCGCCGCGTGGGCGGCGCCGTTCGCAGAGGGCCGGCGGCAGAACCAGACAATGATCAGCAGCGCGCCGCTCAGATACGCCGAGAGACGGAACAGGTCGGTGGAGGCGAGGAGATAGGCCTGGCCGACCATCTGGCGCGTCACCACTGCCGCCGCCTGGGTGGCGTCGAGGCCGAGCTTCCCCAGCCCTTCGCTCGCCATCCGATACGGCACGCCGTTGCCGATCGCCTCGGACAGCCGGCCCTGGTGGAGCGCCTCGCGACGGTCCCACGCCGTGGTGATCATCGACGCCGCGAAGGCGCCGGCGACGATGCGGGTGAAGTTTGACAGGCCGGTCGCCGAGGGGATGCGCTCGGGCGGGATCCGGTCGAGCGAGATGGTGAGCATCGACAGGAAGAAGGTCGCCATCGCTATGCCCTGTACCATGAGGGGGAAGACGAAGTCCCAGAAGCCGGCGTAAGTGGTGTAGCCCGAACGCATCCAGTAACTGATCGCAAAGGCGATGAACGCGACGCTGGCAAGGATTCGCGCGTCGATCTTGCCCGACAACCGCGCGCTGAGCGGGGTCAACAGCACCGCCACCACACCGCTGGGCGCCGCCACGAGCCCCGCCCAGGTCGCGGTATAGCCAAGCTGCGTCTGGAGCCAGAGCGGCAGCAGCAGAATGTTGGCGAAGAACACCGCATAGCCCAGGCAGAAGGCCATGTTGCCGATCGCGAAGTTGCGGTTGGCGAACAGCGACAGGTCGACGATCGGATTGGCGTCGGTCAGCTCCCAGATCAGCCAGGCGACGAAGCCGATTGCGGCGACCACCGTCAGCACGACGATGGTGGGATCGTTGAACCAATCGGCATTCTTGCCGAGATCGAGCATCACCTGGAGCGAGCCGACCCACAGCACCAGCAGGCACAGGCCGACCGTGTCGATCGGCACCTTGGCGGTGGGCGTCTCGCGGCTCTTCAGGTTCGTCCAGCAGATCGCCACCGTGAAGATGCCGAAAGGCACGTTGATCAGGAAAATCCAGCTCCAATGATAATTATCGGAGATGTAGCCGCCCAGGATCGGCCCCATGATCGGCGCGACGAGCGTGGTCATCGACCAGATGCCGAGCGCGGTGGCGCGCTTCTCGGGCGGGAAGACGGAGATCAGCAGCGCCTGGCTGCCGGGCATCATTGGGCCGGAGACGAGGCCTTGCAGTACGCGAAAGGCGATCAGCGAGTTGAGGCTCCACGCCACGCCGCACAGGAAGGAGGCGATGGTGAACAGCGCCAGTGAGAAGACGAAGGTGCGCACCACGCCAAAGCGTCGCATCAGCCAACCGGTGAGGGGGACGGAAATACCGTTCGCCACGGCAAAGGCGGTGACGATCCAGGTGCTGTTGTCGGAACTGACGCCGAGATTGCCGGCGATCGTCGGCAGCGAGACGTTGGCGATGGTGGTGTCGAGCACCATCATGAACGTGCCGAGCGCCAGCGCGAAGGCGACGAGGCCGAGGCGTGCGCCGGTGAGTGGGGCGGGCTGGGCGCTCATAACTCCTCCCCGAAACGGGGAGGGAGACCGCCAGCCGCAGGCTGGTGGTGGAGGGGCGCTGCCGCGGGCGGGGTCGTGCGTGGGGACGCCCCTCCACCACGCTGCGCGTGGTCCTCCTCCCCGTCCCGGAGAGGAGCTACCAGAAACGTCATCACCGGTTCGCCGCGATGATCTGCGCGATCTTCGCCTCGACCGCCGGATCTGCCTCGGCGACGTTGCCGCGATAGGGGACGGCGGCGGGCTGCGCCAAACGAGGCCCGCGTGCATCGGCGGTGTCGACCGTCGCCATCACGGAAAGGCCGACGCGCAGCGGGTTGCGGGCGAGCTCCTTGGGATCGAGCATGATGCGTACCGGCACGCGCTGGACGATCTTGATCCAATTGCCGCTGGCGTTCTGCGGCGGGAGGAGGGCGAAAGCATTGCCGCTGCCCGCCGACAACCCGACCACGCGGCCGTGATAGACGATGTCGTCGCCATAAGCGTCGGCGACCACCGTCGCGCGCTGGCCGATGCGCAGGTCCTTCAGCTGCGTTTCGCGAAAATTGGCGTCGACCCACAGGCGATTCAGCGGGACCACCGCCATCAGCGGGGTGCCCGCGGCGATCTGCTGCCCCACCTGCGCCTGGCGCTGCGCCACCACGCCGTCGATCGGCGCGACGATATGCATGTGGCTGCGCACGATCGCAGCGCGGCGATAGTTGGCGATCGCCGACAGGACGGCGGGGTTGGTGCCGACCGCAGTGCCCTGCACCGTCGTCTGCGCCTGGGTGCGGCGGCTGCGCGCGAGGGTGAGCGCGGCGCTGGCGACCTTTACCTGATCGGCGGCGTGGCTCAGTTCCTCGCCGGAGACGGCGCCTTCCCTGGCCGCGCCCTGGCGGCGGGCGTAATCGGCGCGCGCGGCGGACAGCTGTGCCTCGGCCTGCACCACCGCGGCCTGCGATTCGTTGACGCGCGAGAAATCGGAGCGCGTGCCGCGAACGGCGCGGGCGAGCTCCGCCTCGGCAGCGGCGAGATTGACGTCGGCGGTCAGCGGATCGAGGTCGATCAGCGGCTGGCCGGCCTTCACCGCCTGCGTGTTGTCGGCATGAAGCGCGATGATCGTGCCCGGATCGCGCGCGGTGACCGCGACCACGTCGCCCGCGACATAGGCATCGTCGGTTTCCTCCTCCGGCTTGGCGAGCAGGAAGTGGAACACCGCCCAGATCGCCAGGGCAACCAGCACGACAAGGGCGAGGCCGAGCAACAGCCGGCGGCGAAGCGCGGGGCGACCAGCAGGAGGGGCGGGTGGGGGCGGAGCAGCGGTGTCGGTCATGGTTGCACGTTCCGTGAGGGATCGAAGCCGCCGCCCAGCGCCTGGGCAAGGCGGGCGCGCGCGGCGAGCGCGTCGACGGCAAGGTTGGCGACGGCCAGTCGCGCGTCGAGCAGGCGAATGTCGGTGTCGATGCCGGTGAGGCGCGAATCGAGGCCGGCGGAGACGCGGATCGCGTTCAGGCGGTTGGTCTCGGCAAAGCCGCGCACCACCTCGCCCTGCGCCCGCGCCTCGGCGGCATTGGCCTGGATCTGCGCCAGCGCATCGGCGGCATCGCGGACGGCGCGCACGACGCTGCTGTTATAGTCGGCGATCGCCACGTCCACCTGCGCGGTGGCGCTGTCGAGATCGGCGCGCAGCCGGCCCGAATCGAAGATCGGCAAGTGAAGCGCGCCGCCGGCGCCGAGCATGCCGGCCTCCGGATCGAAGAAATTGCCGATGCCGACGGCCTGGAGCCCGGCAAGCGCGATCAAATTGACGTCGGGATAGAAGGCGCGGCGCGCGACCTGCCGCCCGGCGGCGGCCGCCTCGACGCGCGCGGCGGCGGCGGCGATGTCGGCGCGGCGCGACAGCAGGTCGGCGGGGATGGTGGCGGGCAGCGCCAGCGCGGCGGGATCGGCGAGCCGCGTCGGACCGATCCCGGCGGCATAATCGGCGCCGCGCCCGGCGAGCGCGGCGACCGCGTTGGCCGCCAGCACGCGCGCCGTGTCGGCGCGGGTTAGCGCGACGCGCGCCTGCGCCAGCAAGGTGGTCGCGGCCTGCGCATCCAGCTTGCTGGCGAGGCGGTTCTGGACGCGGCTGTTGACCAGCCGGACGGCGCGTTCGCGGGTGGCGATCGTCTCACGAGCGATAGCGCCGACGCGCTCGGCGCGCGCGATCTCGGCATAAGTGGTGACGATCGATCCGGCGAGCATCAGCCGCGCGGCTTCGGCATCGAGCCGGGTCGCGGCGAGGCCGGCGCGCGCGCTTTCGATCGCGGCGCGCTGGCGGCCGAACAGGTCGAGGTTCCACGACAGGTTCGCCGTCGCATTGCCGAGGAAGCGCACGCTGCCCGCATAGGGCGGCGGGATGGTGTAGCGGCCCGAAATGCGGGCTTCCTGTGCGGTGACGTCGGCGGTGAGGTTGGGGCCACTGTCGGCATCGCGCCGCGCGAGCGTGGCCTGCGCCTGGCGCACGCGGGCGAGCGCGGCGTCGAGCGTGGGGCTGCCGGCCAGCGCATCGGCGACGACCCGGTCGAGCTGGGGATCGTTGTACGCGGTCCACCAGCTGGGATCGATCGCCGGCGCGGTGGGGCCGGTGAGGCCGAGGTCGGCTGGCGCGCGCTGGGTGAGCTGTGGCCGCGTGTCGGGTGGGGTGCAGGCGGCAAGGGCGGCAAGGATCGCGATCCCCAGCCACCGTTTCCCGTCACCCCGGGCCTGACCCGGGGTCCCGCTGCCTTGCCCGCGACGGAAGGAAGGAGAAGCGGGACCCCGGATCAAGTCCGGGGTGACGGGAGTAATGGTGACGGGTGTGTTCAAGCCGCGCATGCGTCGCTTTCCTCCATCGTGCGGCGCAGGCGCTGCAGCATCTTCACGAGATCCTCGACTTCGGTGTCGCTCCAGTCGGCGAGAAAGCCGTTCCAGCAGGCGATCACCTTGTGCTTCGCGGCGACCGCCGCCGCGCGGCCCGCCTCGGTGAGCGACAGACGCACCACGCGGCGATCCGCATCGTCACGCTGGCGCGTCACCCAGCCGTTCGCCTCCATCTGATCGATCAGCCGGGTCATCGCGCCCTTGTCGTGCGCCATCTTGCGCGCCAGCCCGGCGCACGTGTCGGCATGGTCGAAATAGAGCGAGACAAGCGTCATCCATTGCGTGGCGGTCAGCCCGTCCGCCGCCAGCGTCTTATCGATTGCCGCGACGCTCATCTGATGGATCACGCGCACGAGATAACCGGGCGACACATCGGGATAGAAGGTCGAGTCGGTGAATCGCATGTGATTGCTTAGGCAACCATTGCCGCGGCAGTCAAATGTTTGTTGCAGAATGTTGCCCGCTTTCACACCGCGGCATGGCTCGCTACGGTGGCAAGGCATTGAAGGAGTTGCCCTGTTGCGTTTGTCGATCCACTTGGCTGCGAGCGTCGCGGCCGTCGCGCTCGTCCCTTCCGCTTTCGCCCAGCCATCCGTCGCCACCGCCAAGCCGGCGCCGGTGGCCGATCTCGTCCGTGCGATCGACATTCCCTATGAGCAATTTACCTTGCCCAATGGCTTGCGCGTGGTGGTGCATACCGATCGCAAGGCACCGGTCGTCGCGGTATCGGTATGGTATGACGTCGGATCGAAGCACGAGCCGGCGGGCAAGACCGGCTTTGCGCATCTGTTCGAGCATTTGATGTTCAACGGCAGTGAGAATGCGCCGGGCGATTTCTTCGAGCCGCTGAAGCAGGTCGGCGCGACCGATCTCAACGGCACGACCTATTTCGATCGCACCAATTATTTCGAAACGGTGCCGACTGCCGCGCTCGAACAGGCGCTGTATCTGGAAAGCGACCGCATGGGGTGGCTGACCGGCGCGATCTCGCAAGCGGTGCTCGACGAGCAGCGCGGGGTTGTCCAGAACGAGAAGCGGCAGGGCGATAACCAGCCTTATGGTCTGGTCCGCTACAAGCTGATCGAAGGCGTGTTTCCGGCCGATCACCCTTACGGCCACAGCACGATCGGCTCGATGGCGGATCTCGACAAGGCCAGCCTTCAGGACGTGAAGGACTGGTTCCGCGATCACTACGGCCCCAACAATGCGGTGCTGGTGCTGGCCGGCGACATTGACGTGGCGACCGCCAAGCAACTGACCGCCAAATATTTCGGGCCGATCAAGCGCGGGCCGGAGAGCGTCGCGCCAGAGGCCGCAGTGCCAATGCTCGCGCAATCCAAGGCCGAGGTGATGAAGGACCGCGTCGCCGCGCCGCTGGTGGTGAAGAGCTGGCCGGTGCCGGGGCTGAACGATCCCGCCGCACCCGCACTCGAGGTGGCGGCATCGGTGCTTGGCGGGCTCGCCAGCTCGCGTTTCGACAATGCTTTGGTCAAGGGCGACAAGACCGCGGTTCAGGTGAGCGCGGGCTATTCCGATTTCGCGCAGGTCGGCACCTTCACGATCCAGGCCGTTGTTCGCCCTGGTGTCGATCCCGCGATCGTGTCGAAGCGGCTGGACGAGTTGGTCGCAGAGTTCGTCAGGAACGGGCCCACTGCCGACGAGGTGCAGCGCACGTTGACCACCAACGTCTCGCGGCGGATCGGCGGGCTGGAGTCGGTCGGCGGCTTCGGCGGCAAGGCGGTCGCGCTGGCCGAAGGCGCGCTCTATTCGGGCGATCCGGGCTTCTACAAGAAGCAGCTCGCGGCGCTTGCCGCGCAGACCCCAGCGAGCGTCAAGGCGGCGGCGCAGACGTGGCTGACACGGCCGAACTACAGCCTCACTGTCATGCCGGGCGAACGCGACGCCTATGACGAGGCACAGGTGCCGCCGCCCGCGAAGGAAGTGAACGCGCCTGAGGTGGCGGCGAAGGGCACGCGCGAACCGATGCCAAAGGTCGGCGAAGTCGGCGCGCTCGCCTTCCCGGCCGTGCAGCGCGCCAGGCTCTCCAACGGGGTGGAGCTGGTCTATGCCCAGCGCGGCACCGTGCCGATCACGCAAATGGTGGCAAGCTTTGACGCCGGCACCGCGGCGGATGTCGCCGACAAGCTTGGCACGCAGGCCATGACGCTGGCGATGATCGACGAGGGCACCAAGAGGTTCAACTCGATCCAGCTCGCCGAGGCGAAGGAGCGGCTCGGGCTCGACATCTTCACCGGATCGTCAGCCGATCGCACCACGGTCAGCTTCCGCGCGCCGAGTGCCAATCTGGCGCCGTCGCTCGCCATCTGGGCGGACCTGCTGCGCGCGCCGGCGTTCCCGGAAAGCGAGCTCGGCCGCGTCCGTACCCAGATGCTGACGCAGATCGCCCAGGAACTGACCGATCCCGAAGGGATCGCAGAGCGTATCGTGCCGCCGATCCTTTATGGCGCGGGCCATCCTTACGCCAAGGACCGCGGCAGCGGCGATGCGGCGGCGGTGCGGGCGCTGACGCGAGCGGATCTTGTCGCGTTCCAGAAAGCGTGGCTGCGGCCGGACAAGGCCAAGATCTTCGTGGTCAGCGATCGGCCGATGGCCGAGGTGCAAGCCGCGCTCGACGCCGCACTCGCCGGCTGGAAGGCCGAAGGCACGGCCGGCACCAAGGTCTTCCGCGAGGATCGCTCATTGCCGGCGCCGCGCATCGTGCTGGTCGATCGGCCGGATTCGCCGCAGTCGCGCATCACCGGCGCCTTGCGCACCGGGTTGCGCGGCACGCAGGATCTGCTGCCGGTGATCACCGCCAACGATGCGCTCGGCGGCGATTTCCTTGGTCGCATCAACATGGATCTGCGCGAGACCAAGCATTGGTCCTATGGGGCGTATGGTGGCTTTCAGCGCCATGCCAATGCCGCACCCTATCTGATTAACGCGCCGGTGCAGGCGGACAAGACCGGCGCTGCCATTGCCTCCATGCGCAGCGAGATCAGCGCGTTCGTTGGCGCCAAGCCAATGACCCAGGCCGAGTTCGACCGGACGATGACCGGCGCGACTCGCTCGCTTGCCGGCAATTTCGAGACTTCCGGCGACGTGCTCGGGGCGATGCAGGCCAACGACCTGTACCAGCGCCCCGACGATTATTATGCCACGATCACGCAAGCCTATCGCACGATGACCCGCGATCAGCTGAACAACGCGATCCGTAGCGTCATCGACCCCAATCGTTTCGTCTGGGTGGTGATCGGCGACGCCAAGGCGGTCCGCCCGCAGCTTGACACCGTCGGACTGCCAGTGGACCAGTTGAGCGCCGCGTCCGTTGCGGGCGCCCCCGAGGAGAGAAAATGATGGCCGGAGTTGATGGCACCTACGACGTCGTGGTGAAATCGCCGCTGGGCGACCAAAAGTCCACGCTCACGGTGAAGAGCGACGGCAACAGCTTCACCGGCACCAATTCGGGCGCGATGGGATCGAGCGACGTGTCGGGCGAGGTCAACGGCAACACGCTGACCTGGAAGCAGCAAATGACCGTGCCGATGCCGATGACGCTGGACATGAACGTGACGATCGACGGCGACACGGTAAACGGCACCGTCGGCGCCGGCGCGTTCGGCAGCTTCCCGCTGACTGGCACCCGGGTGGGTTGAAGCTTACTCCTCCCGATCCCTGATCAGGGAGGAGCCTTCACCTGAGCCACTTCGTCATGCCGGGCTTGTTCCGGCATCCAAGGTGCCGCGTACCTCAAGCTTGAGCGTTCGCGGAACACTGGACCCCGGCACAGGGCTGGGGTGACGACGCGCTATTTGTTGTGGTCACCATTCTCGCGACCACTTCTTCCAATTGGTCCGTCGCGGCGTTCCAGCCGGCCTCGAAGCCCATGGCGGCATGCTGGTCGCGTGCTTCGGGCGTCCAGTGGCGCGCGACGGCGGTATAGCGAGTCTTGCCGCCCTCGTCGGTGAACTCATCGATCCGCACCATGAACGGCCCGGCCGGTACCCAGCCGGCCTGAAAGGCATCGGTAGAAACGATCCGCTGCTGCGGCACCACCTCCAGATAAACGCCCTCGGACGGCATCTCCTCGCCATTGGGGCCGCGCATCACCATCGCGCTGCGGCCGCCGGTGCGTAGATCGTTTTCGAGCAGCTCAACGGTCCAGGGGCGCGGCACGAACCATTCCGCATAATGTTCGGTCCACGCCTGCCAGACGATGGCGGCGGGCGCGTCGATGATGCGTTCGATCTTCAGTTCGTGGCTCATGCTATTGTCTCCCCTGCACGGGCGCGCTCGATGGTGGCGATGTCGATCTTCGTCATGGTCATCATCGCTTCCATGGCACGCTTGGCCGCGGCGCGGTCGGGATCGGCCATCGCCGCCATCAGCGCGCGCGGGGTGATCTGCCAGGAGAAGCCCCAGCGATCCTTGCACCAGCCGCACGCGCTCTCCGCGCCGCCGTTGTCGACGATGGCGCTCCAGTAACGATCCGTCTCCTCCTGGTCGTCGGTCAGCACCATGAAGCTGACGGCTTCGTTGGGCGTGAAGGTCGGCCCGCCGTTGAGGCCGAGGAAGGGGCGGCCGAGCACGGTGAACTCTACCGTCAACTCGCCGCCCGCGGCCATGGAGGGATTGTCGGCGGGCGAATTCTGCACCGCGCCGACATGGCTGTCGGGGAACAGGCCGGCATAGAATGTGGCTGCCTCGCGCGCTTGGCCGAGATCGAACCAGACGCAGGTGATAAGCTTGTCGGTGGTCATTGTTTTCCGTCCTTTGCTCCCCTCCCGCAAGCGGGAGGGGTTGGGGGAGGGCCTGTCCGCGAGGGTATGGCGTGGGCGTTGGACAGGCCCACCCCTAGCCCCTCCCGCAAGCGGGAGGGGACTTCAGTTGCCTGGCGCCGCGACGCCGAACATCGCGCCTTGCGGATCGGTGGCGACGATGATCATGTCGCCGCCGGGCACCTCCATCGGGCCAGCGTGGATCGTGCCGCCACCGGCTTTCACCTTGGCGGCGGCTGCCTCGATGTCGGGTGCGCGGAAGTAGAACAACCAGCCGGGTGGCTGCAGGCTCACCTTCATTGTCGCGCCGAACACGTCGTCGCCGACCGCAGCGAAGACATAGTCGCCCATGTCATCGGGCATCTCCATCTTGTCGGGGAAGGTCCAGCCGAACACATCGGCATAGAAGGCGTTGCCGGCCGCGTGATCCGTCGTGGACAGTTCGTGCCAATTGCACTTGCCCATGCCGGTCCGCTCCCACGAACGGCTTGGCTGGTCAGATTCGCCGCGCATCACGTAGAAGGGATTGTTCTGCGGATCGGCGAGCATCGCCATGCGGCCGACGCCGGGCATATCGAAGGCGGGAAGATGGACGCTGCCGCCAGCCGCGGTGATCGCCGACACCGTTGCATCAACATCGTCGACGCCGATGTAGAACAGCCAGGTCGGCTTCGCGCCGCCGGCAACCATCGCCGGCGACAGGTGCATCATCCCGCCGACAGCCTCGCCGCTGCCGGTTTCGATCATTCGGTAGTCCAAGTCGCCATTGGGCTTGGGGCCGATGCGCCAGCCGATCACATCGTCGTAGAAAGCCTTGGAAGCATCAGGATCCGTAGAAAGCAGCTCGTACCAGATCGGTGTGCCGTGCGGATTGCGCATCCTTTCTCTCCCGAATCAGCGATCGACGACGGGCACGAAGCCGCCGAACATCATGCGCTTGCCGTCGAACGGCCGATCACCGCTGCCCATCAGCCGCTCGTCTCTCATCAGCTTTTCCCAGGCGATGTCACGCACCTGCTTGGACGGCCATTCGATCCATCCGAAGGCGACCGTTTCGCCGTCCTGCACATGCGCGGCGCGGCGGAAGTCGGTGACCTTGCCGTCGGGCACGTCGTTGCCGAAAGTGTCAATCACGCGGGTTGCGCCATGTTCGAGGAAGGCCGCGCCGGAGGTTTGCGCGAAAGTGCGATACGCGTCCTTCTTGTCGGCCGGAACCGGCACGACGACGCCATCGATATAGCCGCAGATGCCGCCATCGCCGGCCTGGTGCAGCAGTTCGAAGCCGGCGTAGATCATGCGTTTGCCGTCGAACGGCATCTCGCTCATGTTTTCCATGCGCGGATCGTTCATCATCTTTTCGCCAGCGGAATCGCGCGTCGCCTTGTCGGGATATTCGACCCAGCTGAACAGGACGGTCTCGTCATCCTTGGCCTGGACCGCGCCGTAGAGGTCGTTCACCTCGCCGCGGGGGACGTCGTCGCCCCAACCCTCAACCATGCGCTTGACGCTGAATTCCTTGAACAGGTCGAGCGCGCCCTCGGCATGATCGATGTAGCGCTGCTTGTTGGCGGTCGGCACCGCGACCACGAAGCCGTCGACATAGGTCATGCCGCTTCTCCCTGCTTGTCGAGCCACGCTTGTATTTCGGGCGGCGGCGATCCGGTGAAGCCTGCCATCTGATCGGCAAGCGCGCGCTGGAACGCGGGACGGGCGGTGCCGCGCGCGACATAAGCGGCCAAATTGTCGTAGCGATCGAGGAAGCCATCGTCGGCGAGAATGCGCAGCACCGCGACCATCAGCAGGTCGCCAGCGGTGAATTCGTCGCCATCGAGCCATTGCCGGTCGCCGAGCCGGCGCGATAATTCGCCGAACCGCTCATGGATACGCTGCTCCACCGCCGGTAGGCGCGGCTTGGACCAGGGCTCGCCCGCCTCGAACAGGGTGGCAATGGCGTGATCCATGATCGGCGGCTCGACGCTGTTGAGCGCGGCGAACATCCATTCGATCGTGCGGGCGCGCGCGCCCGGATCGGCCGGGAGCAGCTTGCCGTGCTTCTCGGCGATGTGCAGCACGATCGCGCCGCTCTCGAACAAGACGAGATCGCCGTCCTCATAGGTCGGCACCTGCCCGAAGGGCTGGCGTTGGCGGTGCTCGGGGTGCTTCTGGCGGCCCTGCGTCAGATAGAGCACGTCATAGGGCTGGCCGACTTCCTCCAGCGCCCAGCGGACGCGCAAGTCGCGGACCTGCCCCTCGGCGAAGGGCGGCACCCAATCGAATGCGGTGATCGTCGGTTTCGACATCTCTCTCTCCTTCACTCCCCTCCCGCTTGCGGGAGGGGTTGGGGTGGGCATTCCTAGCAATACGATGGGGTGAGGTTCGTTGGCCTCGCACCCCCGACCCCTCCCGCAAGCGGGAAGGGAGATGGTCAGGCGTCGCCTTCCTTCTTCAGGCCCTTGAGCAGCGCGACCACCGCCATGGCGTGGCCGTGGCCTAGGCCCAGGTCCGCCTTCAGCGTGTCGACGATCGCCATCGGCTTGACGCCGGGCGCGAGCGTGTCGCCGGCGGTCCAGCCCTTCTCTGCGCCCATCGCGCGCAGGTCGGCGGGGTTCTTACCGGTCTTCTTCTCGATCGTGTCGAGATAAGCCTGGAACGACATTCGCTCTCTCCGATCAGGCGGTAACGGTTTCGGGCTGGCCCATGGTCTCCGCGGCGGCGGCCATGTCCATGAACATGGGTTCCCAAGTGTGGCCGTCGAGATCCTCGAAGGCGCGGCTGTACATGAAACCCATGTCCTGCCGTTCGCGCGTCTCGCGGCCGCCGGCATAGATCGCAGCTTCGGTGATTGCGTCCACCTCCTGGCGGCTGTCGCGCGAGATGCACAGCAGCACGCCGCTGGTGGTGCGCGCGTCGATCAGCGCCTTGTCGGTGAAGGTACGATAGAAAGCGGTGTGGAGCAGCATCACGCTGATGCTCTCCGACCATTCCATCGCCGATGCCTGTTCGTTGGAGAACATCGCGTTCTTGGTAAAGCCCAGCGCCTCGTAGAAGGCGGTCGCCTTTGCGACGCTAGTCACCGGCAGGTTCACGAAGATCATCTTGGTCATGCGAAACGCTCCGTTTGCGACTCGATGCTTGAGTTTTGTGCCCGAGGAGGTTATTAAAAACAACCATGAAGTTAGAAAAGGTGACGAAGCGTTGGTACGACGATGCTTGCGGTACGGCGCTGGCGATGGAGCTGGTGGGGGAGCGCTGGTCGCTGCTGATCGTGCGCGAGTTGATGTTCGGCGCGCGGCGGTTCGGTGAGCTGAAGGCGGCGCTGGGCGGGATCAGCGCCAACGTGCTGACGCAGCGCCTGGAGGGCATGGAGGCGGCGCATATCCTTCGTCGCAAGAAGTTGCCGCCGCCTGCCAATGTGCAGGTCTATGAACTGACGTCCTGGGGATATGAGGCGGAAGGCGCGATCAAGGCGCTTGGCGCGTGGGCCGCGCGCTCGCCCGATCACAATCCGATGCTGCCGCTCTCGGCTGCATCGATGATGCTGTCGCTGCGGACGATGATTGATGTTGCGAAAGCACGCGAGACGCAGGGAATGACGGTTGGCTTCACGTTCGGGCTTGAGTCGTTTGTGGCGCGCCTGGTCGATGGCGACCTGCCGGTCGTTCGTGGCACGGGCGCGGCGGACGTGCATTTTGCCACCTCGCCACGGATCATGGCCAATATGATCTACGGCAAATGGCCGATTGAGGAGGCCGAGGCGGCCGGCGAGCTGGTGTTCAGCGGGAACCGTGATTTGGCTCGCCGGTTCATCGACCTGTTCCGTTTGCCGGCGAAAGCAGAGGTTGAATAACGGTCCGCAAGCCGCCTAAGGCTTTTGTATTACTTTCGAGGCGCGCATGACCGATATCCCCAACACGCTTCCCGACAGCCGCGAGACCACCATCCTGGACGCGCCCGATAAGATGGTGAGCGTGCGCGAGATGTTCGGGATCGACAGCGACATGCAATGTCCCGCGTTCAGCGAGGCGGACGAGCGGGTCCCCGATCTCGACCCCGCTTATGTGTTCGACGCGGACACCACCATGGCGGTGCTGGCCGGCTTCGCGCACAACCGTCGCGTGATGGTGCAGGGCTATCACGGCACCGGCAAGTCGACGCATATCGAGCAGGTGGCGGCGCGGCTGAAATGGCCGTGCATCCGCATCAACCTCGACGCGCACATCAGCCGCATCGACCTGATCGGGCGCGATGCGATCGTGCTCAAGGATGGGCAGCAGGTGACGGAATTCCGCGAGGGACTGCTCCCCTGGGCGTTGCAGACGCCGACCGCCTTGGTGTTCGACGAATATGACGCCGGCCGTCCCGACGTGATGTTCGTGATCCAGCGCGTGCTGGAGACCGAGGGCAAGCTGACGCTGCTCGACCAGAATCGCGTGATCCGCCCGAACCCGCACTTCCGACTGTTCGCCACCGCGAACACGGTCGGCCTGGGCGATACCAGCGGGCTGTATCATGGCACGCAGCAGATCAACCAGGGCCAGATGGACCGCTGGAACATTGTCGTCACGCTGAACTATCTGCCCGCCGCGACCGAGGCGAACATCGTGCTCGCCAAGTCGGGCGAATATGACAAGCCCGAAGGCAAGAAGCAGGTCGAGGACATGGTCCGCGTGGCGGACCTGACCCGCAAGGGCTTCATCAACGGCGATATCTCAACCGTGATGAGCCCGCGCACCGTCATCACCTGGGCGCAGAATACCTTGATCTTCAAGGATGTCGGCTTCGCGTTCCGCCTGTCGTTCCTCAATAAGTGCGACGAGGCGGAACGCCCGCTGGTGGCGGAATATTACCAGCGCGTGTTCGGCAAGGACCTGCCCGAAAGCGTGGTGGGGAAGGCTTGATCGACTAAGTGGACTAACCTACTTAGTCCACTGTCGGGGAGACAGTGATGGCCAAAGCGGATCCGCAGAAGACGTTCAACGTCCACGAGGCGAAGACCCACTTCTCCAAGCTCATCGAGCGCGCGCATGCCGGCGAGGAGATTATCTTGGCCAAGGCGGGCGAACCATGGGCGAAGCTGGTGCCGTATGCGGAGGCCGGAAAGGTGCGCCGCAAGCCGGGCGGATTGACGCTGTCCGGGCCGCTCGATCTCGCCGGCTTTCTTGAGCCGCTGCCCGAAGAGGATCTCGCATATATCGACGATCGGCTGCCGGAAGATCGCGTCTAATGGCGTATCTGCTGGATACGGTGGCCGTGTTGCGCTGGTGGGCGGATCCGTCCGGTCTCGGAGCGTCGGCGCGCACGATTCTGGAAGAAAGCGACGACCCGATTTTCCTTAGCGCAGTGAGCGTGTGGGAAATCGCCAACAAGAACCGCATCGGCAAATTGCCGCAGATCGTCGCCTTCGCACAGAACTATCCGGTGTTGCTGAGGGACAGCGGCTTCAGAAGCCTTGAGCTGACCGATGACCATGCGTTGCGTGCCGGCAATCTCCCCGGCGCGCACCGTGACCCGTTCGACCGCCTTATTGCCGGGCAGGCGCTGGTCGACCACCTCACCGTGATCACCAATGATCCTCAAATCGCCGCCTTCGGCTGCAAGGTACTCTGGTAATGGCCACCGAAACCCCGCTCGATCGCTTCAAGAACGTCCTGGGTGGCGCTTCGCGCGCGCTGTCGGACGAGCAGGAGGTCGAACTCGCCTTCACTGCCGATGCGCCGTCGCAATCGGGCAAGCATCTCAAGGTGCCGATGCCGGCGCGCAGCATGCCGGCGGAGCAGGTGGCGGAAGCGCGCGGATTTGCGGACAGTTTCGCGCTGCGGCTGAAGCATCACGATACCGCCCTCCACGCGCGCGGCGCGCCGCAGGAGGCGGTGGCGCGCGCCGTGTTCGATGCCGTGGAGGGCGCACGGGTCGAGGCGCTCGGCAGCCGCGGCTATCGCGGCATCACCGACAATCTCGCGCATGCGCTGGATGTGAAGCTGCGCGCCGATCCGATCACCCGCGCGCGCACTCGCGAGGAGGTGCCGTTGTCGACGGCGCTTGGCTTGATGGTGCGCGAAGCCTTGACCGGGGAGCAGTCACCGGCCGCCGCGGCGTCCGGCCTCGCATTGGTGCGCGAGTGGATTGCCGAGCGGTCGGATCTTTCCAGCCTGTCGCTCGCGCTTGACGATCAGCGCGCGTTCCAGAGCCTGGCGATGAAGCTGCTCGAAGATCTCGAGCTGGTCGAGGGTGATCAGGTTCCCGAAGAGACGGACGAAGGCGGCAACGAGGACGAGGGCACCGACAGCGAACAGCAGGACGAGGGGGAAGAAGGCGAGAGCCAGGATGGCGAGGGCCAGGCCGAGTCCGACCAGCGCGGCGAGCAGCGCGAATCGGAGGACAGCGAAGGAGAGGGGCAGGAACAGGGCGAGGAAAGCTTCGACGATCTCGACGGTGAGCCGGGGGACGATGGCGAGGAGGGGATGCAGCCGGTGCGTCCGAACCGCCCGCCGGCGGACTTGTCTCCGCACTTCGACTATAAGGCATGGACGACGCAATTCGACGAGGTGATCGCCGCGACCGAGCTGTGCGACCAGGACGAACTGGCGCGGCTGCGCTCCTATCTCGACCAGCAGCTTGTGCCATTACAGGCGGTGGTGTCGCGGCTTGCCAATCGGCTGCAACGGCGGCTGATGGCGCAGCAGAACCGATCGTGGGATTTCGACCAGGAAGAAGGGCTGCTGGACGCGGCGCGGCTGGCGCGGGTGGTGATCAACCCGATGCAGTCGCTATCGTACAAGATGGAGAAGGACACCGAGTTCAAGGACACGGTGGTGACGCTGCTGATCGACAATTCTGGCTCGATGCGGGGCCGCCCGATCTCGATCGCGGCGATCAGTGCGGATATTCTTGCGCGTACGCTTGAGCGGTGCGGGGTGAAGACGGAGATCCTTGGCTTCACCACGCGCGCGTGGAAGGGCGGGCAGAGCCGTGAAACATGGCTCGCGGCCGGCCGCCCGCCGCAGCCGGGGCGCCTCAACGACGTGCGCCATATCGTTTATAAACAGGCGGACGAGCCATGGCGTCGCGCGCGCAATTCGCTGGGTCTGATGATGCGCGAAGGGCTGCTCAAGGAGAATATCGACGGCGAGGCGTTGCTATGGGCGCACAACCGGCTGATCGCGCGACCCGAAGAGCGGCGTATCCTGATGGTCATCTCCGATGGTGCGCCGGTCGATGATTCGACGCTGTCGGTGAACACCGGATCGTATCTGGAGCGGCACCTGCGGCAAGTGATCGATTGGATCGAGCGCAAGTCGCCGGTCGAGCTGATCGCGATCGGCATCGGCCACGACGTGACGCGCTATTACAGCCGCGCGGTAACGATCATGGATGCCGAGCAGCTCGGCGGGACGATTATCGAGCAATTGGCGGCGCTGTTCGACACGGCTTGATGGTGCGTTTTCGCGACGCGGATGCGTCCAGAGGCAGGGAAAGCGCCGCTAGCGGGCGCCCTGCACGCCTCTTAGTGGCCGTAGCGCTTGATGCCGCGGCGGCGCAGCTTTTCCCGTTTGCGCCGCGTCCAGACCCTGCCCAAAACTGGCAGCGCGATGGCTACGATCAGGCCGATCAGCCCATAAGCAATCAGTTCGCGGCCCATCTCAATCACGTTTCAACATCCCGATGATCAGCGTTGCCAAGGCAGCGTCCGGTTACCGAAGCCGACCTTGAGCACGAGCGAACAGGCGATGCAAGTTAGTTCGCGTCCTTTTTGGCGCGTCTTTTCATAGAGATGCAAGGCGCACTCAATCGTCGCCAATATGGCTGTCGCGCTTCTCTGCCTGCCTCCGGAAAGTTAACAGAAGCTGAACGTTTTGGCTCGTCGCCTTGTAGTTGACCGCTGCGTTGTGGTCGGTGAATGGCACGGTTAAGGGGCAGGCCCGTCGCGGTTGGCCAAATCGCCGGACGAAAAGGGGACTTCAATGCGCATCACGATGATCGGTTCGGGCTACGTCGGCCTGGTATCGGGCGCCTGCTTTGCCGATTTCGGACATGCGGTGTGCTGCGTCGACAAGGATTCCGCCAAGATCGATGCGCTGCACGCCGGGCGCATGCCGATCTACGAACCCGGTCTGGAACAGCTCGTCGCCGGCAATGTCGCGGCTGGCCGGCTGACCTTCACCACCGATCTCGCCGCCGGCGTTGCCGGGGCGGACGCGGTGTTCATCGCGGTTGGCACCCCGTCGCGCCGCGGCGATGGTCATGCGGACCTTTCCTATGTCTATGCCGCCACCGAAGAGATCGCGCGTGCCGCGACCGGCCCGCTGGTGGTGGTGACCAAGTCGACCGTACCGGTCGGCACCGGCGACCGGGTCGAGCAGATCCTGCGCGACACCCGGCCGGACATCGAATTCGCGGTTGTCTCCAATCCCGAGTTCCTGCGTGAAGGCGCCGCGATCGGTGACTTCAAGCGCCCCGATCGCATCGTCATCGGCACCGATGATGCGCGCGCCCGCGAGGTGATGAGCGAAGTATATCGTCCGCTGTACCTGGGCGAGAGCCCGATCATGTTCACCGGCCGGCGCACGTCCGAGCTGACCAAATATGCGGCGAATGCGTTCCTTGCGACCAAGATCACCTTTATCAACGAAATGGCGAACCTGTGCGAGGCGGTCGGCGCCGACGTGAAGGACGTCGCGCGCGGCATCGGCCTCGACAATCGCATCGGTCGCAAGTTCCTCCATGCCGGGCCTGGCTATGGCGGATCGTGCTTCCCCAAGGACACGCTGGCGCTGCTCAAGACCGCGGAGGATTTCGACACGCCGGTGCATGTCGTCGAGGCGGTGGTGAAGGTGAACGACGCACGCAAGCGGGCGATGGGGCGCAAGGTGCTGGCGACGCTCGGCGAGGATCCGCGCGGCAAGACGGTCGGCATCCTCGGCCTTACCTTCAAGCCGAACACCGACGACATGCGTGACGCGCCGTCGATCGCGATCGTGCAAAGCCTGATTGATGCCGGCGTGACCGTGAAGGCCTATGATCCGGAAGGCACGGAGATGGCCAAGACGGTGATGCCCGCCGCGCTGACCTATTGCACCAGCGCTTACGAGGCTGCCAAAGACGCCGATGCCGTCGCTATCGTCACCGAATGGGATGCATTCCGCGCGCTTGATCTTCAGCGATTGAAATCGATCATGGCCGCGCCAGTCCTGGTCGACCTGCGCAACATCTACGATCGCGACGACGTGGAGCGCGCGGGGTTCCATTATACGGCGATCGGCCGGTGAGCCGGCCGCGCATCGCGGGGCTGCTCGAAACCGCGCTCTATGTCGATGACATGGCGCGGTCGGTGCGCTTCTTTCGCGATGTGCTCGGCCTTGTGCCGATGATCGAAAGCGAGCGGCTGACCGCATTCGACGCGGGCCATGGCGGCGTGCTGCTGGTGTTCGCGCGGGGTCTCTCGATCGATGATGTCGCGGTACCCGGTGGCACGATCCCCGGCCATGACGGCGATGGCCCGCTGCACATGGCCTTTGCCATCGGTGCCGACGATTGCGACAGGTGGCGCGCGCACTTCGCCGCGCACGATGTAGCGGTGACTCACGAAGTCACCTGGCCCGCCGGCGGACGGAGCCTGTATTTCAACGATCCCGACGGCCATGTGCTGGAGCTCGCGACGCCGGGACTGTGGAAAAATGACGCCGATCGCCCGGCAGGCGGGCAAGGCGTGCCTTAACCGACACACTGGTCGGCGAACGGCACCGCAGCGCGCCCGCCTGCTTGACGCCGGACTCGCCGGGGCAGAATATCCGCCGGCTCATTTCAGGACAGTATCGGGGGCGTTGAAGCATGGCGAGCAGGGCGCAACCGTCCTTGTGGCGCGAGACGGTGAAGGCAGGGGCGGTGCGCAGTGGCGCGCTGGCAACCGCCATCACATTGTTCGTGGCCACCGCGCTGATGGCGCTCGCACTGGCGAGCTATCGACCGGGTGACAGCGCGCTCAACACCGCCTCGGGCGCCGCCACCGGCAACCTGATGGGGGTGCCCGGCGCATGGTTTGCGGATCTGGCGCTCACGTTGTTCGGCCCGGCCGTGGCGCTGTTGCTGCCGATCGCCCCGATCGTCGCCTTGCGGCTGTGGCGCGATCAGCCGGCGGGCGCTTGGAAGCGGATGCTGCGCCAGGCGGTGCTTGGCGTCGCGCTGATGGCGGTGGCACTCGCCTGTGTCTCCGACGATGCGGTGTTGGCGCTGCCGTTCGGCTGGGGCGGTGCGGTCGGGCTGGGCGGCGTCGCGGCTGCGCGCTGGACGCTGGCGTTCGCCAACAATCCGCAAGTGACCTGGTGGAGCATCATTGCGCTCGGCATCGTCACCGGCCTTGCCGGCGCGATCGTCTGGGGCCGCAGCCTGGAGGTCGATCTGCCACGCGGCTGGCTGCCACGCCGCCGCCCGCGCCTGGCGTTGCCGGGAGCGGACGATGCGTGGGAGGGTGAGGAGGAACCCGCCGACCCGCCGCGCAAGGGGATCGAACCGCGCGCAACCGCGCTGCCCGACACACGCCCCGCGCCCGTCATCAACGATCGCGCCGCGCCGCCCGCCACCGGCACGACGACCAAGGAACCCCGCCAGACCAAGCTGGCCCTGCGCGACGATTACGAGCTGCCGACGCTCGATATGCTGACGCCATCGCCGCCCTCGCAGAACGCGGCGATCGACAAGACCGCGCTGGAGCGCAATGCGCGCCTGCTCGAAACCGTGCTCGACGATTTCAACGTCAAGGGCGCAATCGTCGAGGTTCGCCCCGGCCCGGTCGTGACGATGTACGAACTGGAGCCCGCACCCGGCATCAAGGCGACCCGAGTCATCAGCCTCGCCGACGACATCGCGCGCAACATGAGCGCGATCTCCGCGCGCGTCGCGACCATCCCCGGCCGCACCGTGATCGGCATCGAACTGCCCAATGCGAAGCGCGAGACGGTGTCGCTGCACGAGCTGATCGGCAGCCAGGCGTTCGAGGACCAGAATGCCTCGCTGCCCGTCATTCTGGGCAAGAACATCGCCGGCGACGCGGTGATCGCCGATCTCGCGCCGATGCCGCACCTGCTGGTGGCGGGTACCACCGGATCGGGCAAGTCGGTCGGCCTCAACGGCATGATCCTGTCGCTGCTCTATCGGCTCACCCCCGATCAGTGCCGCATGATCATGATCGATCCCAAGATGCTCGAACTGTCGATGTATGACGACATTCCGCATCTCCTCTCCCCGGTCGTCACCGATCCGGCCAAGGCGGTGCGTGCGCTGAAATGGGCGGTCGAGCAGATGGAGGATCGCTATCGCCAGATGTCCTCGCTCGGCGTACGCAGCCTGGGCGGCTTCAACGACAAGGTTCGCGCGGCCAAGGCCAAGGGCACGCCGCTCGGTCGCAAGGTCCAGTCGGGCTGGGACGAGAATGGCCGTCCCGTCTATGAGGAGGAGCAGCTCGATTATCAGGTGCTGCCGCAGATCGTCGTAATCGTCGACGAGCTGGCCGATCTGATGATGACAGCTGGCAAGGAAGTCGAATTCCTGATTCAGCGGCTTGCGCAAAAGGCACGCGCCGCTGGCATTCACCTGATCATGGCCACGCAGCGCCCGTCGGTCGACGTCATCACCGGCGTCATCAAGGCCAACCTGCCGACCCGCATCAGCTTCCACGTCACCTCCAAGATCGATTCGCGCACCATCCTGGGCGAGCAGGGCGCCGAGCAGCTGCTGGGGAAGGGCGACATGCTCTACATGCCTGGCGGCAAGGGCATCGTGCGCGTCCACGGTCCGTTCGTCAGCGACGAGGAAGTGCAGCGGGTGACGGACCATTGGCGCTCGCAGGGGGTGCCGGATTACATCTCCTCCGTCACCGAAGAGCCCGAGCAGAGCTTCGAGATCGAAGGCGCGCCGAGCGGCGAGGACTCAGCCGAGGACCAGCAGTATCGCGCTGCGATTCAATTGGTGTGCGAAAGCCAGAAGGCATCGACCTCGTGGCTGCAGCGGCAGTTGCGGATCGGCTACAATTCGGCCGCACGACTGATCGAGCGGATGGAGAAGGACGGCATCGTCGGGCGGCCGGATCACGTGGGCCGGCGCGAAGTGCTGCGCGATGCCGAGGGGCATGCAATCTGAGAGTGAGACAAGCCGCCCCGATGAATCCTTCCCGCCAGGGGGAGGTGGCGCCGAAGGCGTTGGGGGGGGA
>NZ_MPSB01000005.1 GCF_001981525.1 Sphingomonas jeddahensis
GTCGGGCGCAGGGGGCGTCACCTCGGGCGGGGGCGCTGTGGGCTGGGCCGGCTGGGTCGGCTGAACGGGCGTTTCGGGCGGGGGCGTGGTGGCCATGGTCTTAGGTCCTCTTCGCCCGATCAACGCGCGATCGTTGCCGCGGGTTGCTCGCGCCGCTTGCCGATCGTTCGCGCGCGGTATAGAGGCCCGCGACCGACGGTGCCTTAATGCGGGCGTGGCGGAACTGGTAGACGCGCTGGATTTAGGTTCCAGTATCGCAAGATGTGGGGGTTCGAGTCCCTTCGCCCGCACCAGTTTATCCGCGGCGTGCCCGCGGATAGGCACCATCCACAAAATTCTTTGAAGGCACGAAGATGCAGACTGTCGAGACGTTGAACGAGGGCCTGAAGCGCGCCTACACGCTGACCATCCCGGCGGCCGAGATCGAGAGCCGCGTCGATGCGGAGCTGAAGCGGGTTGCCCCGCAGGTGCGCATGCCCGGCTTCCGCCCCGGCAAGGTGCCCGCCAACATCGTGCGCAAGATGCACGGCCCGGCGCTGATGCAGGACGCGCTCAACACCTCGATCCAGGAAGGCATCCAGGCGCTGATCGCCGAGCAGCAGTTGCGCCCCGCGATCCAGCCCTCCGTGGCGCTGACCGACGGCTATGAGCCCGGCAAGGACGCCGAGCTGAAGGTCGAACTGGAAGTGCTGCCCCAGGTGCCGGCGCCGGCGATCGACTCGCTCAAGCTCGAGAAGCTGGTCGTGCCCGCCGCCGACGAGGTGATTGACGAGCAGCTGCAGAAGTTCGCCGATCAGACCAAGAAGTGGGACGACACCGAGGAAGGCTACCAAGCCAAGATGGGCGACATGGTCACCGTCGATTTCGTCGGCAAGACGATGGACGGCGTCGCCTTCGAGGGCGGCACCGGCACCGACATGGCCGTCGAGCTGGGCGCCGGTCGCCTGATCCCAGGCTTCGAGGAGCAGACTGTCGGCGTGAAGGCCGGTGACGAGCGTCAGATCAAGGTCACCTTCCCGGAGGAATATCAGGCCAAGGAACTGGCCGGGCAGGACGCGACCTTCGACCTCACCGTCAAGTCGGTGAAGACGGCTGGCGAAGCCAAGATCGACGAGGACCTGGCCAAGAACCTTGGTCTCGAGAGCCTCGAGCAGCTGCGCGGCCTGGTTCGCGGCCAGGTCGAGAGCGAGCTCAACAATCTCACCCGCACGCACATGAAGCGCAAGCTGCTCGACCAGCTCGCCGCCGGCCACGATTTCGAAGTGCCGCCGTCGATGGTGGAGGCGGAGTTCGCGCAGATCTGGCAGCAGCTGGAGCATGAAGCGACCCACGAGCCCGATCCAGCCGCCGCCATGGAGGAAATGGAGAAGGAGCGCGACGATTACCGCAAGATCGCCGAGCGCCGCGTCCGCCTCGGCCTGCTGCTGAGCGAGATCGGCCAGGCGAACGGCGTCGAAGTGACGCAGCAGGAGATGAACCGCCTGATCGCGCAGGCCGCGCAGCAGTATCGCGGCGAGGACCAGCAGCGCTTCATCCAGTACATCCAGCAGGAGCCGATGGCGGCTGCCCAGCTGCGCGCGCCGCTGTACGAGGACAAGGTTGTCGACTTCCTGTTCGACAAGGCCGAAGTGACCGAGCGCGAGACCACCCGCGAGGAACTGGAAGCCGCGATCGAGAGCGAGGACGGTTTCGCGACCGGCACGCACCACCACGATCACGACAACCACAAGCCCAAGCAGAAGAAGGTGGCCACGAAGAAAGCCGACGACTCGCCGGCTGACGAAACGGCCGCTGAAGAGGGCGACGCTGAGGTGAAGCCGGCGAAGAAGCCGGCCGCCAAGAAGAAGGCGGCTGAGGCTCCGGCCGAGGGCGGCGAGGAAGCTGAAGCTCCGGCGAAGAAGCCGGCGGCGAAGAAGAAGGCCGCTGGGGCCGACGAGGCTGCCGTCGAAGGCGAGGCGGAGGCCAAGCCGGCCAAGAAGGCATCGGCCAAGAAGGCAGCGCCCAAGACCGAGGGCTGATTTCGACTCCGGATCATCGCAATCCCGTTCGCCCTGAGCTTGCCGAAGGGCCACCCTTTCTTCGAGAGGAAGGACAGGGCTTCGAGAGGCTCAGCCCGAACGGGATAGTGGCGGCCAGCTTACATGATCCGTCACCCCGGCCTTGCGCCGGGGTCCCGCTGCCTTCGCACCGCCGAGGGAGAAGCGGGACCCGGACCAAGCCCGGGGTGACGTGTTTCTGGGTGGGCAGTTCCTGATCTTAAGGACTGGCGAGTTACCTCACACCTGTTCGCCCTGAGCTTGTCGGAGGGCTGCACTTTCTTCCAAGGCTGGGGCAGAGCTTCGACAGGCTCGGCCCGAACGGATGTGTGGAAACCAGTGACCAACGAACCAGTGATCGCCGTCCTGCTGCCGTGCTACAATGAGGAGGCGGCGATTGCGCAGACCGTGGCCGGGTTCCGCGCCGCGCTGCCCGGTGCGACCATTTACGTTTACGACAATAATTCGGGTGACGGCACGGTCGAGGTGGCGCGCGCGGCCGGCGCCATCGTGCGTACCGAGCGGATCCAGGGCAAGGGCGCGGTGGTGCGCCGGATGTTCGCCGACGTGGATGCCGACGTCTATGTCATGGCCGATGGCGACGCGACCTATGACGCGGCATCGGCCCCCGCGCTGGTGCAGCGCATGCTCGACGAGCAGCTCGACATGGTGGTCGGCTGCCGGGTCGGGGAGGCGGCGGCGGCATATCGGCGCGGGCATCGGTTGGGCAATGCCATGCTCACCGGCATGCTGGCGCAATTGTTCGGGCGCAGTTTCACCGATATTCTCAGCGGTTATCGGGTGTTCTCGCGCCGGTTCGTGAAGAGCTTTCCGGTGCTCTCAGTCGGCTTCGAGATCGAGACGGAGATTTCGGTCCATGCACTCGAACTCAAGATGCCGGTCGGCGAGGTGGAAACGCCCTATTTCGCGCGGCCCGAAGGATCGGTGTCGAAACTGAGCACTTATCGCGACGGCTGGCGGATCCTCGGTACGATTGTGACGCTGTATCGCATTGAACGGCCCTTGTGGTTCTTCGGCGCGATCGGCGCGGCGCTGCTGGCGCTGGCGATCGTGCTCGCGATCCCGCTGGCGGTCACCTACGCCGAGACCGGGCTGGTGCCGCGCTTTCCCACTGCCATCCTAGTGACCGGGCTGACTATCCTGGCAGCTTTGTCAGGTTTCGCCGGGCTGATCCTCGATACCGTTGTGCGCGGCCGGCGCGAGGTGCGCCGGTTGGCGTATCTGGCGCACCATGCACCGGTGGCTTGCTGATCGCGCTGGCCACACCTGACCAACTGACCTAGGCTGAGACATATGGCGACTTCGCTCTCCGGCCGGACTGCGGCCTTTCTTGTCCTTGGTTCGGCTTGGGCGACGGGGGCTGCCGCGCAGGACGAACCACGGCGCACGCGAGTCGCGGCTGGGCCGCAATTCGTGCCGCGCTATCCGGGGGCGAAAGGTGTCGTCGTACGGCCGTTCCTCGATTTCAGCCGCGCGCGCGGTAATGAACCGTTTCGGTTCGAGGCGGCGGATGAGAGCGCGGGTTTGCCGCTCCTCAACGCCAGCGGCTTCTCCTTTGGTCCGGCAATCGGCTTTGAAGGGGCGCGCCGCACCCGTGATGTGCGCGGCGTGCCCAGCGTGGGCTTCACCGTAGAGGCGGGGGGGTTCGCGCAATATCAGTTCGCTGCCCCCGTCCGGGCGCGGGTCGAGCTGCGACAGGGCATTGGCGGCCACAAGGGCCTGATTGGCATGGCCGCGCTGGATTATGTCGCCCGCGACCGCGACGAATGGCTGTTCTCGATCGGGCCGCGCGTCACCTATTCCAACGGCAAGTATCAGCGTGCCTATTTCGGGGTGCCGGTCGAGTCGGTGGCGACGTCCGGGCTGCCCGCCTTCCGTCCTTCCGGTGGCGTTCAGGCGGTGGGGGCGAATGCCGGTTATCTCATGCAATTCACGCCGCGCTGGGGTGTCTATGCCTATGGAAAGTATGACCGGCTGGTTGATGACGCCGCCGACTCGCCTGTGGTGCGCCGCTATGGAGCGCGCGATCAATGGTCGGGCGGCCTGTCGCTGACCTACACATTCGGCGTTCGGGACTGAACCGGCGGGACTTGAAGTCCCGCCGTCCGCGCGCGACATAGGTGCCCTACAGGGCATAAGAGAGAGTTTTTCATGCACAATCCGTTCGAGACCGGCGACTTCGCAGGGGCCCTGGCGCGTGCCGGTGTCGGCATGCAGCAGACGCAGGCCGGGCTGGTTCCGATCGTCATTGAACAGTCGAACCGCGGTGAGCGTTCGTTCGACATCTTCAGCCGCCTGCTGCGCGAACGGATCATCTTCGTCACCGGCGGGGTCGAGGATGGCATGGCCAGCCTGATCACCGCGCAGCTGCTGTTCCTGGAATCGGAGAACCCGAAAAAGGACATCTTCATGTACATCAACTCGCCGGGCGGTGTCGTCACGGCGGGCATGGCGATCCATGACACGATGCACTACATCCGCCCGCGCGTCGGCACGGTGTGCATCGGCCAGGCCGCCTCGATGGGCAGCTTCCTCCTCTCGGCGGGCGAGCCTGGGATGCGCGTGGCGCTGACCAATGCGCGCATCATGATTCACCAGCCGTCCGGTGGCGCGCAGGGCATGGCCAGCGACATCGAGATCCAGGCCAAGGAAATTCTGCGTATCCGGCATCGCATGAACGAGCTGTACGCCAAGTACACCGGCCAGCCGATCGAGGTGATCGAGAAGGCGATGGATCGCGACAAGTTCCTCAGCAGCGATGAGGCCAAGGAATTCGGCCTGATCGACGAGGTGTTCGACAAGCGGCCGGCACCGGCCGAAGATGCGGCGGCGGCCTGATTTCCGTTAGCCTTTTTCCGGCATTGCCGGATCGAGAGCGGCGGGGTTACCATGCCCCGCTGCGCAAAGGATGTGATTGAATGACCAAGCTAAGCGGCGGTGACTCGAAGAGCACGCTTTACTGCTCCTTCTGCGGCAAGTCGCAGCACGAGGTCCGCAAGCTCATCGCCGGCCCGACCGTGTTCATCTGCGACGAGTGTGTCGAGCTGTGCAATGACATCATCCGCGAGGAGACCAAGTCGGCGCTCGTGTCCAAGAAGGACGGCGGCGTGCCGACTCCGCAGGAGATCTGCGACGTCCTCGACGATTACGTCATTGGTCAGAAGCAGGCCAAGCGCGTGCTCTCGGTCGCGGTGCACAACCACTACAAGCGGCTTAACCACGGCGCCAAGGGCGCGGACGTCGAGCTCGCCAAGTCGAACATCCTCCTCGTCGGGCCGACCGGCTGCGGCAAGACGCTGCTGGCGCAGACGTTGGCGCGCATTCTTGACGTGCCGTTCACCATGGCGGATGCGACGACGCTGACCGAGGCCGGCTATGTCGGCGAGGATGTCGAGAACATCATCCTCAAGCTGCTCCAGGCGTCCGACTATAACGTCGAGCGGGCGCAGCGGGGCATCGTGTACATCGACGAAATCGACAAGATCAGCCGCAAGGCCGAGAACCCGTCGATCACGCGCGACGTGTCGGGCGAGGGCGTGCAGCAGGCGCTGCTCAAGCTGATGGAAGGCACCACTGCTTCCGTTCCGCCGCAGGGCGGGCGCAAGCACCCGCAGCAGGAGTTCCTGCAGGTCGACACGACCAACATCCTGTTCATCTGCGGTGGTGCATTCAGCGGCCTCGAGAAGATCATCGGCGACCGCCTGCAGGGCAAGTCGATCGGCTTCGGCGCTTATGTCGCGTCGCCGGAGGAGCGCCGCACCGGTGAGGTGCTGCGTTCGACCGAGCCGGAGGATCTGCTCAAGTTCGGCCTGATCCCCGAGTTCGTCGGCCGCCTGCCGGTGATCGCGACGCTCGAGGATCTTGACATCCCGGCGCTGGTGAAGATCCTGAGCGAGCCCAAGAACGCGCTGGTCAAGCAATACCAGAAGCTGTTCGACATGGAGGAGGTGAAGCTGGGCTTCACCGACGACGCGCTGGTGACGGTCGCGAAGAAGGCGATCGATCGCAAGACCGGCGCGCGCGGCCTTCGCTCGATCCTCGAGGGCATCCTGCTCGACACGATGTTCGACCTGCCGGGCATGGATTCGGTCGACGAGGTGATGATCGACAAGGACGTGGTCGACGGCCGCAAGGAGCCGATCCGCGTCTATGCCGAGAAGAAGAAGAGCGGCGCCGGCGCTGCGTGACGTATCCTCGGTCGGGTGGGAGGCTCGCACGATGTGCATCCATCCGGCTGAGTGATCGCAGGAATCGATAGAGGCGGCCAAATGGCCGCCTCTTTTTTTGCTTGCGTGCGAGACGCTTGTGATCGGCACTCTCCTGTCCCTCTACCCAAATGGGCGAGAGGGAGAACAACTGACGCGCGGTGATCTACGGCAACATCACGGCAAGGTGACGAAGCTGTCCATCACGCGCTTGCGGCCGGCCTTTTCGAATTCGATCTCCAGCTTGTTGCCTTCGATCTCCTCAATCGTCCCGTAGCCGAACTTCTGGTGGAACACGCGCTGGCCGAGCGACAGGTCGGTGCGGCCTTTGTTGCCGAGGCTGACCGCGGGTGCGCGGCTTTCCACCACGCGGGTCGGCTCGCGATTAAAGGTGCGGCTCTGCCACCCGCCGCCGGGCTTGGCGTCCAACGTGCCCGCGGCGCGCTGCCAGCCCGGCCCGCGGCCGGTGCCGCGGCCGACATCGGCAAACGGATCGGCGCGTTCGGACCAATTGGCCCGCCACAGGCTCTCGCCGCCGGACATGGTGGTTTCGCTGTCGACGTGATCGGCCGGCAGTTCGGCGACGAAGCGCGAGGGGATGGACGAGGTCCATTGGCCATAGATGCGGCGGTTGGCGGCGTGGAGGATCACCGCTTTGCGCCGCGCGCGCGTGATCGCGACGTAAGCGAGACGGCGTTCCTCCTCCAGGCTGCGGGTGCCGCCCTCGTCAAGCGCACGTTGCGAGGGGAAGATGCCTTCCTCCCAGCCGGCGAGGAACACGGTGTCGAACTCCAGCCCCTTGGCGGCGTGGATCGTCATGATTGTCACCTTGGGGTCCTCGCGCGTGCCCTCGTTGTCCATGACGAGGCTGACGTGTTCGAGGAACGCGCCGAGGTTCTCATATTCCTCCATCGCGCGGACGAGTTCGGAAAGGTTCTCCAGGCGGCCGGCGGCCTCGGTCGACTTCTCCGCCTGCCACATGCCGGTGTAGCCTGATTCATCGAGGATCTGCCGCGCGAGTTCGGGATGGGCGAGGTCGCGCGCCATGTCGCGCCAGCGGGCGATGTCGCCGACGAAATTGCCCAGCGCGCGGCGCGCTTGCGGGGTCAGCTCGTCGGTGTCGAGGATGCGCGCGGCGGCGAGGCTCAGCGGCAAGCCTTCGGCGCGCGCGAGCATGTGCAGCTTGGCGATGGCCTTGTCGCCCAGCCCGCGCTTGGGCGTGTTGACGATCCGCTCAAAGGCGAGGTCGTCGGCCGGCTGGTTGACGATGCGCAAATACGCCAGGGCGTCGCGGATTTCCTGTCGCTCGTAGAAGCGGAAGCCGCCCACGATCCGGTATGGCATGCCGATCGCGATGAAGCGGTCTTCGAACTCGCGCGTCTGGTGCTGCGCGCGGACGAGAATAGCGCAATCGTCGAGGCTCTTGCCCGCCCGCTGGCAGCTTTCGATCTCGTCACCGACGCGGCGTGCTTCCTCCGGCCCGTCCCACACGCCGATCACGCGGACCTTCTCGCCGACGTCGAGTTCGGTCCACAATGTCTTGCCGAGCCGGCCCGAATTGTTGCCGATCACCCCGCCCGCCGCGCCGAGAATGTGCGGCGTGGAGCGGTAATTCTGTTCCAGCCGGATCACCTTCGCGCCGGGGAAATCCTTCTCGAACTTGAGAATATTCTCGACCTGCGCGCCGCGCCAGGAATAGATCGACTGGTCGTCGTCACCCACGCAGCAGATGTTCCGCCGCTCCTGCGCCAGCAGCCGCAGCCAGAGGTATTGGACCGAATTGGTGTCCTGATATTCGTCCACCATGATGTAGCGGAAGCGCTGCTGATATTGCTCCAGCACCTCCCGATTGCTCTTCAGGATGGTGAGGACGTGGAGCAGCAAGTCGCCGAAGTCGCAGGCGTTCACCGCCTTGAGGCGCGCCTGGTACTGTTCGTACAACTCGCCGCCGCGCCCGTTGGCGAAGCGCTCGCTCTCGCCGGCATCGATCTCGCGCGGGGTTAGGCCCTTGTTCTTCCATTCGTCGATCAACCCGGCGAGGCTGCGCGCGGGAAAGCGCTTTTCATCGATGTCCGCCGCGACGATCAGCTGCTTGAGCAAGCGTAGCTGGTCGTCGGTGTCGAGGATGGTGAAATTGTTCTGCAGCCCGACCAGCTCGGCGTGACGACGCAGCATCTTGGCGCCGATCGCGTGAAAGGTGCCGAGCCACGGCATGCCTTCCACCGCATCGCCGACCAGACGGCCGACGCGCTCGCGCATCTCGCGCGCCGCCTTGTTGGTGAAGGTGACCGACAGGATCTCGCTGGGATAGGCGCGGCGCGTGTAGAGCAGGTGCGCGAGCCGCGCGGTCAGCGCCGCCGTCTTGCCCGTGCCCGCGCCGGCGAGGACGAGAACGGGGCCATCGGTCGTTAACACCGCATCGCGCTGCGGTTCGTTCAGGCCCTTGAGATACGGGGGCTCGGCAAGCTGGGTATCGGTCACGCTAGGTCAGGTAGGGCCGCTTGCGTACCGGCGCAATCCATGAGAACAAAGGCGAAACGCCCTGCGCGGGCAATTGGCGGGAGAGAGTCGATGAGCATCACGGGCAAGTGTCACTGCGGTTCGGTCAGCTGGTCGGCGGAGGGGGCGCCCGAACATCATGCGGTATGCCATTGCGAGGATTGCCGTCGCTGGTCTGGCGCGCCGATGGTCGGCTGGATCGCGTGGCAGGCCGATCGGGTCACGGTGTCCGGTGACACGAACGCCTATCACTCGTCCGCACATGGCACGCGTGAGTTTTGCGGTGCCTGCGGGACGGGGTTGTTCTACCGCAACCCTGAGTTCCTGCCCGGCATCATCGACATACAGTCCGGCACGCTCGATGATCCCGAAAGCCAGCCGCCCGGCGCACAGATCATGGTCAAGGACCGGCTGAACTGGGCAAAGGGGATAGGCGATCTTCCGGAATTCCAGATGTATCCGGGAATGGAGTAATCTAGGTCGTCGTCATCCTGGCTCAGAGCCGGGAAGACGGCAGTGCCGGAACGGGCGAGAGGGGCCGCCGCTCAGTTCTGCTTCATCTCCAACGCGCGCGCATAGAGCGCCTTTCGGTCGAGGCCGAGCCGCTTCGCCACTTCCCCGGCCGCCTTGGCGGCGGGCAGGCGGGTCAGCGCCTCGGCCAGCGCAGCGTCACCGTCTTCCTCGCTCGCCGGCGGCGCGTCGCCCGGGGGAGCGACGACGATCACGATCTCGCCCCTGGGCGGTGCATCCGCATAGCGGGCGGCGAGGACCGGCAGTGTGCCGGTAACCGCTTCCTCGAACTTCTTGGTGATTTCGCGAGTCACTGCCGCTTCGCGATCGCCGAGTTGGTCCGCAAGTGCTGCCAACGTCGCCCCCAGACGCGGGCCGCTTTCGTAGAGGATGAGCGTGGCGCGGATCGCGCCCAGTTCCGCAATCGTCTCAGCACGCGCCTTTGCCTTGGACGGCAGAAAGCCCGCGAACAGGAAACGATCGGTCGGCAGGCCGGCAAGCGTCAGCGCGGCCACGGCAGCGCAGGGGCCCGGGATCGTCACCACGGCGTGCCCCGCCGCGCGGGCGTCGCGCACCAGTTTATAGCCGGGGTCAGAGATCAGCGGCGTCCCCGCATCGGACACCAGGGCTACTGCCTCCGTCGCCATTCGCGCGATCAACTGGGGGCGGACGTGATCGGCGTTGTGATCGTGATAAGGCGTCATCGGCCGCTTTGTCCCGATATGACGCAGCAACACGGCTGTAACACGAGTGTCTTCTGCCGCGACTAGGTCGGCGCGCGACAGGATGTCGGCGGCACGTGGAGACAAGTCCCCGAGATTGCCGATCGGGGTGGCGACGATGTACAGGCCGGGGCTTAGCTTTTCCACGAGGGGTGTCATGGCAGAGGCCGCAACCGTACCGCAACGGGCGAATGAGATCGCGCGTAGATCCGTCGCCCGGGGTTTTGTCGCCGTCGCGGCGCTGCTCGTTTCCGCTTGCTCCACCGTTGTGCCGCGCGGTCCAGCGCCGCCGCGCCCAACCCAGGCACCACCGCCGGTGCAGCGGCCAGACACCGGCGTTCAGGCGGGCATTCCGCGCGACGCCGCGCGCAATCGCGTCGCGTTGCTGGTGCCTTTGTCGGGATCCAACGCTGGCGTCGGCAAGAGCCTTGCCAATGCGACTCAGCTCGCATTGCTCGATACGCGCAACGAACAAGTGCGTATCACCAATTATGACACCGCGCTTGGCGCCGCCGCCGCGGCACAGCGCGCGGTGGCGGATGGCGCACAGCTGATTCTCGGCCCGCTTCTGTCCGAAGACGTGCGCGCGGTTACGCCGATCGCGCGGCGCGCGGGCGTGCCGGTGCTTGCCTTCTCCAACGACACCAGCGTTGCGGGCAATGGCGTTTACCTGATGGGTTACACCCCGTCGCAATCGATCGAGCGCGTCGTCGCTTACGCGCGCAGCCGCGGTGTCACCAATTTCGGCGGCCTCGTCCCTAATGCGCTGTACGGTACGCGGGCCTCCACCAGCTTCCTGCGGGCGGTGGAATCTGCCGGTGGGCGGGTCGTGGCGCTTCAGACCTATGATCGCACCCCCGGCGGCATCGGCGCCGCCGTGACACGGATGACAAAGGATGCGCCGTTCGATGGCGTGCTGATTGCCGATTCGGGCGCCACCGCTGCCACCGCGGTGCCGCTGCTGCGCCGCGCCAGCCCGAACACTCGTATCATCGGCACCGAATTGTGGAACACCGACAACGGCATTGCCGCGCGTCCGGCGCTGAATGGCGCATGGTATGCCAGTGTTTCCAACACCTTGTACCGGCAATATGCCGCCAAGTATCGCGCGCGCTTCGGCGCGGCGCCGTACCGCCTTTCCAGCCTTGGCTATGATGCCGTGCTGCTGACCGCACGTATCGCACGCGATTGGCGGGCCGGGGCGCCATTCCCCGAAGCGCGGCTGCGTTCGGGCGAGGGCTATGCCGGCATCGACGGCGCGTTCCGCTTCGGCCGCGATGGCGTTGCCGAGCGCGCGCTGGAAGTTCAGGAAATCCGCGGCGGTACCTCCGCCGTCGTGTCGCCCGCTCCGGCAAGTTTCGGGCGATAACGGTTTAATCATAAGGATTGCATGATGTTCGCCTGGTTCCAGCGCCTCCTCCCGAAGCGCGGCAATTTCTTTGAGCTGTTCGAGGCGCATGCCGCCGTGACGCTGCGCGCAGCGGAGACGGTGAACCGGCTCTTCGCTGGCGCGGCCAATCCCGACGCACTGATTGCCGAAATGAAGGACTTGGAGCATCAGGCGGACGATATCACCCGCACCGTGCTGCAAACGGTGCGGGTTACCTTCCTGACGCCGTTCGATCGCAGCGCGATCACCGACCTGATCAATCGCATGGACGATGCCATCGATGCGATGGACGCGGCCGTGACTGCGGTGAGCCTCTATGAAATTCGCAGTTTCGCGCCCGACATGCACGAAATGTCCAAGCTGATGCTGGATGCCGCGCGGGTTTCTGCCGAGGCAATGCCGCTGCTGCGCGACGTGGCGCGGAACGGGGCGCGGCTCCACGCGCTGACCGAACGGCTCGTTCGCTTGGAAGGCGAGGTCGACGGCTTGCACGAGCAAGGGCTGAAGCGGCTGTTCGAGAAGCATCATCATGAAGGCGGTGATCCAATGCGCTTCGTCGTCGACCGCGAGATCTACAAGCATCTCGAAAAGATCTCCGACGCGTTCGAGGACGTGGCGAACGAGATCGACGGCATCGTCATCGATCACTCCTGAGCGATACGGACCGCCATGCATGAGCTCGCCTTTCCGCTGCTCGTCGGCCTGATCATCGTCGCGCTGGCGTTCGATTTTCTCAACGGGCTGCACGATGCGGCCAATTCGATCGCCACGGTGGTGGCGACCCGGCTGCTGTCGCCGGTGCAGGCGGTGGCGTTCGCCGCCTTCTTCAACTTTGCCGCGTATTTCGTGACACTTGCCTTCCCCAGCTTACACGCGGTGGCGGAAACGATCGGCAAGGGCCTGATCGATCAAGAGGTTGTCACGCCCGCGGTGATCTTCGGCGCGCTGGGCGGGGCGATGTTCTGGAACGTCGTCACCTGGCAGAAGGGTATCCCCTCCTCGTCGAGCCACGCGCTCGTCGGCGGGTTGGTCGGCGCCGGCGTCGCCCATGCCAGCATCAACAGCATCCAGGTCGGCGGGCTGACCAAGACGATGGTGGCGATCGTCGTGTCGCCTACCTTGGGCATGATCCTGTCGTTGCTGGTGATGCTGGCGAGCAGCTGGGCGCTGCGCAAGTCGACGGCGCGGCAGGCGGAGAAGAGTTTCCGCACGATGCACCTCGTCTCGTCTGCGGCCTATTCGCTCAGCCATGGCCTGAACGATGCACAGAAGACGATGGGGATCATCACCGTGCTGCTCTATTCGACCGGCTATCTGTCGGGCGAGTTCGAGGTGCCGCATTGGGTGGCGATCAGTTGCTATATCGCGATCGGCCTCGGCACGCTGTCGGGCGGGTGGAAGATCATCGAGACGATGGGCTCGCGGATCACCAAGCTGTCGCAGCACCAGGGGTTTGCGGCCTCGACCGGCGGTTCGATCGTGCTGTTCACCGCCTCGGCGATGGGCATTCCGGTATCGACCACGCATACGATTACCGGATCGATCATCGGCGCGGGCGTGGCGCGGCGAACCTCCGCGGTCCGCTGGGGTACCGCGAGTAGTGTGGTGATCGCGTGGATCATCACCATTCCCTGCTCGGCTGCGGTAGGCGCGGCTTTCTACGCGCTGACCTTGTTGTTCTAACGCTATGTGGGTCCTCCCCCTGACCGGAGAGGATATATGGACTGCCCGCTGCCGCAGCAGTTTGACGGTTCCTTCCCCCGTTCGCCCTGAGCCTGTCGAAGGGCGTGCCACAGGCGCTTGTCCTGCTTGGCACGTACTTCGACAGGCTCAGTACGAACGGGAAGAAGAGGCTAACTCACTCCAGCAGCTTCGGTGCCTCGCGCTGCAGCTTGTCGCGGATCTTGTCGGAGAACATCGCGAGAAAGGCCGGCAGCTCGAACGTGGCGTGGACGTTGGTGTCGTGGACATCGAGGTGGACCGCGACGCGCTGACCCAGGCCCTCCACCGTGAAGTGCAGCGTGTCGCCCTGCCAGCGGTGCTCCGTCACCGCGCCGCCGGGTACGAAATCGGCCAGCTTGCCGAAGCTGCCGCCGATCCGCTCCTTGGCTTGCGCCGTTCCCAGCTTGTGCGGGATGTCGACTTCGATCGGGGCGGTCATGCCGTGAACTCCGTGGCGAACAGTTGCGCGTCGTCGGCGAACGCCTTGAACTCCAGGGCGTTGCCGGACGGATCTCGAAAAAACATCGTGGCCTGCTCGCCCGGCTGACCCTTGAAGCGGATGTGTGGGGCAATGCCGAAGGTGACGCCGGCCGCCTCGACCCGTGCTGCCAGTGCCTCCCAATCGGGCATGGTCAGCACCACGCCGAAATGCGGGACAGGCACGTCATGGCCGTCCACCGGGTTGCTGGTACCGGCAGGGCGAGCGTTCTCGTCGAGGTGTGCGACGATCTGGTGGCCGGCGAGATCGAAGTCGATCCAGCGATCGCTGGAGCGCCCTTCGCGGCAGCCGAGCACCTCGCCGTAGAAGGCGCGGGCCGAGGCAAGATCGTGCACGGGAAAGGCGAGATGGAAGGGGCGAAGTGTCATGGATGGCTGATACACCGTCCGGCATGCGACGTCACCATTTCCGTCATGCCAGGCTTGTCCCGGCATCCAGCGTGCCGCAAGAGCGGCCCGGTCTGCCTTTGCGGGCCGCTGGACCCCGGGACATGGCCGGGGTGACGATGAGGTTGAAGGTGTCGTTCCAATCGGTTTTCGGCCGTCGGCCGCTTTTAAGCGCGCTGCTTCTCGGCGCCATTGCAGCGTGCGGATTTGCGCCGCTTCAGCTGTGGTGGCTGACGGTCGGCTGCTTCGCGGCCTGGATGCGGCTGGTGCATCGCGCGCCGACGCTGAAGGCGGCGCTGTGGCGCGGGTGGGTGTTCGGTGTCGGGCACTTCACGATCAACAACAATTGGTTCCAGCACGCTTTTGATTTTCAAGACAAGATGCCGCCGGTGCTCGGCTATGCGGCGCCGGTCGCGCTGGCATTGTATCTGGCAGTCTATCCGGCGATCGCGGCGGGTGCCGCGTGGCGAGTACGGGGCAACAAGGCGGACCTGAGTTATGTGCTCGCCTTCGCAGCGGCGTGGATCGTTACGGAGTGGCTGCGCAGCGTGATGTTCACAGGCTACGCCTGGGATTCGCTGAGCGTGATCTGGGTGCCGGTACAGCCCGTGGCGGGCATCGCGGCATGGGTGGGAACCTATGCCTTGTCGGGCCTCACCGTGCTGTTGGCGGGCCTGTTGCTGCTGGTGCGGGGCGTGCCGGTGGCGGTCGGGGGCGTGGCGTTGGTGTTGGCGGGCCTGATCGGCGCGCAATGGTTCAGTTATCGCGCGGACCAGACGCCGGTGCGTACCGACGCGCCCCGCATACGGGTCGTCCAGCCCAACGTGCCGCAGGACGCGCGCGGGGAGAGCGATGGCGAGATGATGCTCGCCAAGCTGTCCGAACTGTCGGGTAAGCCAGGAGCGGCGCCGCGGCTGATCGTGTGGCCCGAGGGTGTCGTGCGCGATTTCTTCGAGGACGGCTATCCGGACTATGCTTACACCGCCGATCCGTTCTGGATCCGGTGGCGGATGGCGCGCTTGCTGGGACCGCGCGACATGCTGCTGACCGGCGGCACGGCGCTGCAATTCGACAAGAACGGCAATGCGGTGACCGCGACCAATTCGGTTTTCGCGGTGGATCCGCGTGCGAAGATCCGGGGCCGCTACGATAAGGCGCATTTGGTGCCTTATGGCGAATATCTACCGGTGCCGTGGCTGCTGAAGCCGCTGGGCCTCGATCGGTTGGTGCCGGGATCGATGGATTTCGCCGAAGGGCCTGGGCCATTGGCGCTCGAGGTGCCCGGGATGGGCGATATCGGTATCCAGCTTTGCTACGAGATCATCTTCTCCGGCCAGGTGATCGATCCCGCGAAGCGACCCCGCGTCTTGTTCAACCCGTCCAACGATGCGTGGTTCGGCGCCTGGGGCCCGCCGCAGCATCTGGCGCAGGCGCGGATGCGGGCGATCGAGGAGGGGCTGCCGGTGATCCGCGCTACCCCCAACGGCATTTCGGCGGTGATCGGCGCCGATGGCCGCCTGATCGCCACCGTGCCGCATGAGACCGCCGGTGCGATCGAGGTGCCGCTGCCCGCCGCCAAGCCGCCGACGTTGTTTTCGCGCGTGGGGAACTGGATGGCCGCGATCGTCGCGGTTCTGCTGGCCGCTGCGGCCATTGCCTTCCGCCGCCGCGGACGATAGGGGCATATAAAGCTATCTTTATATCCTTATCTCACCAGAAATCGGGCGGAGTGATTATGCGCCAATCCTATCTTTTCACCAGCGAGTCGGTCTCCGAAGGTCATCCGGACAAGGTCGCGGACCAGATTTCGGATGCAATCGTCGATCTGTTCCTGTCGAAGGATCCGGAAGCGCGCATCGCATGTGAGACGCTGACCACCACGCAGCTGGTCGTGCTTGCCGGTGAGATCCGCTGCAAGGGCGTATACGAGAACGGCGCCTGGGCGTCGGGCGCCGAGGAAGAGATCGAAGCGACCGTGCGCAACACGGTGAAGCGCATCGGTTACGAGCAGGAGGGCTTCCACTGGCAGACCTTCCGTTTCGAGAACAACCTGCACGGCCAGTCGGTGCAGATCGCGCAGGGCGTGGACGCCAGCGGCAACAAGGACGAAGGCGCCGGCGACCAGGGCATCATGTTCGGCTTCGCCTGCGACGACACGCCGGACCTGATGCCGGCGACGCTTTATTACAGCCACCGCATTCTGCAGCGCATGGCCGAGGATCGCCACGCCGGCACCGCGCCGTTCCTGGAGCCGGACGCGAAGAGCCAGGTGACGCTGCGCTTCGAGAACGGCAAGCCGGTTGCCTGCACCGCAATCGTCGTGTCGACGCAGCATGCCAAGGGCTATGACCAGGGCGAGCAGGAAGCCGAGCTTCACGCTTATGTGAAGAAGGTGGTGGCCGACGTGTTGCCGGCGGAGCTTCTGTCCGCCGATACCGTCTATCACATCAACCCCACCGGCAGCTTTGAGATCGGCGGGCCGGACGGCGACGCCGGCCTGACGGGGCGCAAGATCATCGTCGACACCTATGGCGGCGCGGCCCCGCACGGTGGCGGCGCATTCAGCGGCAAGGACCCGACCAAGGTCGATCGCTCGGCAGCCTATATCACCCGCTATCTGGCGAAGAACATCGTCGCCGCGGGCCTTGCGAAGAAGTGCACGATCCAGCTCGCTTATGCGATCGGCGTCGCCAAGCCGCTGTCGCTGTATGTCGATACGCATGGCACCGGTACGGTGGGCGACGACAAGATCGAGGCGGCGATCGCCGGGATCGAGAAGCTGGGCGGCATGACTCCGCGTGGCATCCGCACGCATCTGGGGCTGAACAAGCCGATCTATGAGCGCTCCGCCGCTTACGGGCACTTCGGGCGCGCGGCGGACGGCGACTACTTCCCGTGGGAAAAGCTGGATCTGGTGGACGATCTGAAGGCCGCGCTGGCCTGATTGATTTGGGTGGCGTGATCCGCGCCCCATCCACCTCGTCATGCCGGCCTTGTGCCGGCATCCCCGGTGCCGCGTATCGCCGGTTGCTGAGTTTGCGGAAGCCTGGACCCCGGCACAAGGCCGAGGTGACGGCGGGGAGGCGGCTACCGGCTGCTACCTTTTGAGCTGTGGCGCTTGCGGGACCTTGGATGCCGGATCAAGTCCGGGAGACGACGGAGTTCGGCGCGAATTGCGCGCCCCTCTCAGCAAGCCAAGTGGTTTCGTTATTCTCGTTCAATTCACGCCGCTCGCTCCGAGCCCAAAGGGCATGGTCTTGGCACGTACGTCGACAAGCTCAATACGAACGGGGTGAGGGGGGCAGCCGGCGGGAAAGCAGGCGCTAGCTGGGGTGCGCTTGCGCCTCTGCCAGTCCATCCGGGTCGGCGCGCTTCGCCAGCCGCCGGTCGATCGCCCGCTCGCCGGCATTCACCAACATGCCAGCGGCGCGCTCCGCCAGCCAGCCGATTGCTGCGCCCATTGCCACATCGGTGGGGTAGTGGGCACCGCGGGGCAGTTGGATCGCCGCCACCGCTGCGGCGCTGCCGCGAGCCGGGATCGCAAGCAATGGTGCGGTATGCGCCACCGCTTCAGCCACGCTGACCGCGCCTGCCGTATGGCCGGACGGAAAGGAATTGAAATCGGTGTCGGACGTGCCGCGCCCGGCGCTTGCCTCATGCTTGCCGTCGGCGAGCGCCCGTGCGGGCCGGGAGCGATCGACCGCACGCTTCAGCACCGTCTTGCCAGCGGTCGCGAGCGCATGCGCCAGCAGCATGCGCGCGCCGGTACGCGCGATATCGCGGCGGCGAAGTACGACGCCGACTGCGACGGTAGCGAGCGACAGCGCCACCAAGGGCGGCTGATCCGCGACCTCGCTGGCCTTGCCAAGGAGAGCGACCGGCTTGTGCCGGGCGCTACGGGCGATGTCGCCAACCAACGCATGCTCCTTCTTGGCGGCGCGCTTGGCCTTGTCTTTTTTCTTTCCCATGGCTCGCGCTGAACGATGCTGCGGCGGCTTTGCTCCCGCGCGCTGGGGCGCTATCGGGCCGCCGGATGAACGATCCCGCTACCATCCGCCGGCTTTATGGCCGTGCCCAGGGCCACAAGCTGCGCAAGGGGCAGGCGGCACTTGTCGAGGAATTGCTGCCAGAGGTCGCCGTGCCCGCGGACGGCCCGCTTGATGCCATGCGGCTGTTTGGCGAGGATCGCCCGCTTCGGCTGGAGATCGGCTTTGGTGCTGGCGAGCATCTCGCCGGGCAAGCGAGCGCCATGCCGGACACCGGCTTTATCGGCTGCGAGCCGTTCCTTAACGGCGTGGTGGGTGCGCTGGGCCACATCCGCGATGGCGCGCTCGGCAATGTGCGGCTCCACATGGGTGACGCCCTGGAGGTGGTCGAGCGGTTGCCGGATCAGTCGCTCGACACGGTGTACCTGCTTCACCCCGATCCCTGGCGCAAGGCGCGCCATGCCAAGCGGCGGATGATGAACCACGGCCCGCTCGATCTGATCGCCACCAAGCTGAAGCCGGGCGCCGAGTTCCGGCTTGGCACTGACGACCCGACCTATTGCCATTGGTCGATGATGATCATGAACCAGCGCGCCGACTTCGCGTGGCTGGCGCAGCGGCCAGCGGACTTCCTGGAGCGGCCCGCCGACTGGCCCGAGACGCGCTACGAGCGCAAGGCCCGTCGGCAGGGGCATGAGGTCTGGTACTTTCGATACCGGCGGCTATGACTGTGTCCTGTGGGATGCGGTAATAGGCGGCGTAATCTGCGCGTGTTTGGCGTTATTCTTTCCGCCGTCATGCTGAACTTGTTTCACCATCCACCGTGCCATTGGCAACGGCTTGGCGGGTGGATGGGTGGACCCTGAAACGAGTTCAGGGTGACGGCATCGAGGAGAGTGACGGCGGGCGAGGGCGGCATCGTTCGTCCCCCTGGCGGGTGCTTAGCGCACGCTGCCAGCGCCCGGGACATAAGCGTCGATCAGCGCGCCGACGTAATCCGGGCTGCGTGATGTCAGGTTTTCGTGCGGGCGCCCGGGGGCGTAGATGAAGCCGTGTACCTTGTAGATCGTACCGCCCAAGCCGTTCGAATCACGATACCAGACCTTTACCTCGCTCCAGTCGTTCGCCTTGCTGACGTCGAACACGGTGACATCCTGTTCGGCATGGCCGCGTTGGCCATCAAGGCGCGACCAATTGGCGTGGGTGAGCATCAGTACGCGATCCTCGACGATCCGGCTCACCACCGCGACATGGCCAAGCGGCAGGCGCGACTGTTTGGCAAAGGCGATGACCGAGCCCACTCGCGGGCGCTCGCCGCGCGAGTAGCGGCCGTCCGCCTGATCCCACCAGGTCCAGGCATCGCCATAGATCTGGATGCCGGAAGCCTCGCGCGCGAACGGGACGCACTGGCCGACATAGTCGAGCAGCGTTCGCGCCCCGGCGGGCGAGCCGAGAACACAGGCGAACGCTGCGACGATTGCGAGGGGTAAGCGCTTCATCACGAGGGGGAAAGCTAGAGCGGGACGCTATCCGCGAAGTTGTGGAACACGGTTAATCTTTGGTTGCCCCGCTCTCGTGAACCATTGGTCGTAGGCGTAACGATCGGCCGGATTGCTGAACAAGTTGCGCGAATCACGCCCGGGCGCGGCAGTGCCCGGCGAACCGGCGCACCGCCTTTTTTGCGCCGACGTTACAGGATGAAAGCGCCGGCGTTCAGATAATCGAGCCCCGTCAAAGTGATGGTGATATCCGCCACGCCATCGCCCGTGACGTCCGCGCTGACGAGCATGCCATCTGCACCATGAATGGCCCGGAGCTCCCCCGCGTGGCCGGAGAACGCCGCGGTCCCGATGAACCGAAAGGCATCATTACGCGCGGTGTTCGCATCGGCGTCGATCAGCGACAGCCCGATCTTGTCGCGCTCTGCCATCGAGAAATCGGTGATGACATCGCGGTCGCCGATGCTCTCGCCGCGGAACAGGAACAGGTCGGATCCGTCACCGCCCGCCATGCGATCGTTGCCGGCACCTCCCTCGATCGTGTCATTGCCAGCGTCGCCCCAGATTTCGTCGCGGCCTGCCGCGCCAATCAGCACGTCCTTGCCGCTACCACCGAACAACAGGTCGTCGCCCGCGCCTCCGTTCAGATTGTCATTCCCGTCGTCGCCGTACAGCGTGTCGTTACCATCCATTCCCTGGATGGAATCGTCACCGGCGCCGCCGCTGATCCGATCGCGCCCCGCAGTGCCGACCATCCGGTTGTTGAGCGCGTTGCCCGTTGCGGTGAGGTCGCTGCCGGCAAGACGCAGTGTCTCGACATGGTCGGGCAGGGTATAGTCGATACTGGCATAGACGATGTCCGTGCCTTGCCCACGCTGTTCGATCACAGTGTCATGCGCCGAATTGACGAAATAGATGTCGTCGCCGGCGCCGCCCTCCATCCGCGTCTGGCCCTTGCCGCCGGTCAGCTGATCATTGCCGCGGCCGGCCAGCAGGATGCTGTCGCCGATCGCGGCGGCGGTCAGCCGATCGGCGCCGTCGTGCCCGGTGATCGTCGTCACCGGAACCGGCGGCGGCGCCTGATCGGCAAGTGCGATCAGATCGTTGACCGCATCGGACAATACCGGTGATTGCTTGGCGAACTTCACCCATTCCGGATTGGCGGCCAGCCAATCTTCGACAAAGGCGCGCCCCTGGTCGTAGATCGCCGGAGTGGTGGCATTGCCGTTGGGCGCCGCAACGGTCTTGCCGTTGATCATGTAGAGCTGCGCAATGTTGCCCTCGATTTTTCCCGGGGCCGCAATGCGGATCCACGACGGCTGATCGAGATAGCCGGCCACGGTGTTGTTGGTGACGGACAACCCATGCGCGCGCTCCACATGAATGCCGTTGTACATTCCCCCGACGACCAGATTGTCCGCGATGGTGACATTCTTGTACGGCAAGCGATCGGTTTCATCGCCCATGAAGATGCCCTGGATCGCTGCGCCTTCGCCGCGATGGATGACATTGCCGGTGACGGTGATGTTCTCGGCGCTCCTCGTCTGGTTGCTGGTCCAGAACTGGATGGCGTCGGGATGATCGCCTTTTGCCGGATTGAAGTTGGTGAAATAATTGTCGGCGATCAGCACGTCTGACAGCCCGCCGCCATGAAAGCCGTCCGCGCGCATGTCATGGAAGTAATTGCCCTTCACCGTGACGCCGACGCTGTCGAGCATGTTGATGCCGTAGCGCATGTGCGTGATCTCCGAATTGGTGATCGCCACATCGCGGCTGGAGCGGATCATGAAGCTGTTGGAAGCATAGCCGCCGTCACCATCCTGCCCGCGGACCGTTATCTGGTCGAAGGTGACGTTTGCAGCATTCTTGACCTCAAAGTCATAAGGCGTGCGGGCGTCCTTGTCGGCGAGAACGACCCCCCGGAAGGTGATATTCTCAACCGCTATGGCCTTCAATCCGGTGAGTTCCGCCGGGCGACCGGGGTCCGCGGAGGCAATCGTCACCCCGCCTTCGAACGTGATGTCGCGCAATGTGATCTTGTCGTAGCTGCCCGGGGCGAGCGCGATGGTGTCCCCTGCGCGTGCGCGGAAGGCAGCCGCCATCAGCTCCGCCGCGGTGGACACATTGATAATTGCCATTTTTTTGATGTTCCCGTCTTGAGCGCCCTGGGACTGGTTCTGGTGCTCTTCTGTTCCGGCGCGCTGATGGCTGGCGGAAGTTAAGCAGGCACTACGCAAACTGGTAAACAAGAACTCGTGGCATGATCTGTGTCAGTATAGCCCTGATTCTGGCAAGAGCATCGGGATGATCGGGGTTAGAAAACAGTTAGTCCGAAATGGACGAATCTACGGAACGAAGCGGTTGAGGTGTGCACAAGTCAGGTTACGACTGTCCTCGTAACTGAAGCAGGCCATGACCAGGTCGGGTGAAGCGCGTGTTTGACTCTGCGCTTTGCGAATATGCAGATCCCGGTCGGTCGTGGCGAAGGGGGCAAAGCTGGGATGCGCACGCTTGTGAACCCGATGGCTGCGACGATCGCGGCCTTGATGCTGGTCGGGAGCGGGTCGGTGCTCGCCCAGACCGCGCCGACCCCTGCAATCCCCCAAGACCAGGGGACGCCGGCGGATCAGCGCGCAGCTTACGCCCTTGGTAATGGCGATGTTATCGAGACAGCCGTGATCGGGCGGACGGACTTCACCGCCCGAGTGCAGATTCAGGAGGACGGAACCGTGCAACTGCCGTTTGTCGGCACGGTCCCGGCAGCCGGGCGCACCGTGCTTGATCTGCGCGACGACCTGCGATCCCGCCTGATCCGCGGCGGTTATCTCGAAAACCCGGCTGTCAGCGTTGCGGTGGCAAGCTACGCCAGCCGCTATGTCACGGTGCTCGGGCAAGTGAACCAGCCCGGTGTGGTGCCGATTGATCGCGCTTATCGCCTGTCCGAGATCGTTGCGCGGGCTGGCGGGGCCAGCAACCAGGCGGCGGATTCGATCACCCTGACGCGCCCCGATGGCACGTCGCACGCCGCATCATTGCGCACCATCGCCACTGCCGGGCCAGCGCAGGATCCGGAGGTCGGATCGGGCGACAAGGTGTTCGTCGCACCAGCAGCGGCCTTTTACATCTACGGTCAGGTCAACGCGCCCGGCAGCTATCCGATCGGCGGAGAGATGACGGTGCGCATGGCGCTGGCGCGGGGCGGCGGGTTGACCGCACTGGGCTCTGCCAAAAGGGTGAAGCTGGTGCGGGGGGGGACGGAGGCCAAGGCCAGTCTCGACGATGTGATTCGGCCCGATGACGTGCTTGTCATCGGCGAACGCTTCTTCTGAGCTGGAGGGTCGGGTGGGTCCGAAGCAGATTTACCGCATGCTCAAGGTACGCGCCTGGTTGATTGCGCTGCTGGCGCTGATCGGTGCGATCGCCGGTGCGATTGCCTCCAAGCAGATCCCGAAGCGTTACGAGGCGCGTTCGCGCGTGGTGGTCGATCTGCTCAAGGCTGACCCCGTCACGGGGCAGGCGCTGCCCGCGCGCACACTGGAAACCTTTCTGGCCGCCCAGGTGGAGCTGATCCGCGATCCGCGGGTCACGCGCCGCGTGGCGGATCAGTTCGGCTGGGCGCAATCACCGGCCCTGCGCGCCAAATACGAAGCAGCGCGAGGCGCCGGCAGCCGCCTCGGCTTTCGCGAATGGCTGGCGGCGGACGTCTCCCGCAACACGCATGCCACGCTGATCCGCAACAGCCCGATCCTTGAGATCGTGTATGGCGCCACCGTACCGGAAACCGCTCGCCGCGGCGCGGACGCCGTGCGCGAGGCTTTTCTCGCCGAAGCGCTCGATAGCAAGCGGCGCGACGCCGCGCGGAATGCCGAATGGTTCGGCCGCCAGGCCGCGGTGCTGAAGACGCGCCTGATCGAGGCCGAACAGCGCAAGGCGGCCTTTGAGCGCGCCAACAATATCGTCCTTCAGGACGACAACATGGATGCTGAGTCGTCCAAGCTGCAAGCGCTGGCGAGCAGCGCGGCCGCTCCCGCCGCGGTGACGGCCGCGCCCGTTTCCGCGCCCTCGGCGGGACAGCTGGCGCAGGTCGATGCCCAGCTTGCCGCCGCTCGCCAGACGATGGGGGTGAACCACCCGGAGATCATCGCGCTGCAACGGCAACGCGCCGCGCTGGCCGCCGCGGTGGGGCGCGAACTGACGAGCGCGCGCGCCGCCGCCCGCGCGTCGGCGCCGGCCGGAGGGCAGGCCGCGGAGTTCAGCGTGCAGACCCGCAAGGTGCTGGCACAGCGCGGCTTGGTGGACGAGGCCCGGCGATTGGCGGGCGACATCACCGTGCTGCGCGAGCAGGTCGCGAAAACCATGCAGCGTGCGGCCGAGTTCGAACTGCAGGCGCAATCGACCGACGCTGGCTTCGGCAAGCTGGGCGCCGCTGCCACGCCGCTCGATCCGGTTACGCCATCACGCTGGCTGCTGATGCTCGGCGGGCTGATCGGCGGCGCGGTGGTTGGCGCGATCGCCGCTGTCCTGGTGGAGATCCTCGCACGCCGGGTGCGTGGCGCCGAGGATTTGCAGATCGAGGGCTTGCCGCTGATCGGCATGCTCGAACCGGTTGCGGGTACGCGGCGAGCGGCGCGCAGCTGGCTTCCCTTTCTCCCCGCGCGAGGTGCGACACTATGAGTGGAACGGTGGAGAAAGAGCGTCTCCCCGCGGCCGCCGTGGAGGCTTCGGATGCCCGGACAGCCGGAGCTAACATCGCGAGCGTCCCCGAGCAGGAGAACATGCCGGGGCACGCGAGGCCACAAGCGGACTTGGCGATCGTGGAGGAAGCGTCGGCGACCCTCAATCCACCGGATGAAACGAGCCGGCTCGTAAGCTCCACGCCTGCTTGTGGAGCTGCCCTCCCCGGCGCGGCAGTAGCGACCAGGGCTGAAACAGACAGCCGCGGCGATGCGTTCGACTATGTCTATTCGCGCCGGATCGCTTGCCTGTCGGACCCGGCGGACGCCGCCGCGGCAAGCTACCGTTCGCTCCAGACGCACTTGATGGCCGGCCATGTGCGAGACGGGCGCCGCGGACTCGCCTTGTGCGCCCCGCATCGCGAGACGGGATGCACTACCGTTGCCGTCAACCTAGCGGTGGCGTTTGCGCAGGCCGGCATCAACACCTTGTTGGTCGATGCCAATTTGCACCGCCCGGCCGTGCTTGATTTCATCCGACCTTCATCGCCGGCCGGCGGGCTCGCCCAGATGCTCGCCGCCGGCCCCGATCGCCGAATCGACGAGGTTCGGCGTCAGGTGCGCCCCAATCTGTCGATCCTTTATGCCGGCGGCGCGCCCGCCAAGGCGCATGATCTGATCGCCAATCGATGGTTCAAGCAGATCATCGACGATTGCATGCGATCCTATGAGTTCACGATCGTCGATACGCCGGCGCTGTGCGACGGCACCGATGCGCGCCATATTGCGATGAGCGTGCGCTACGGCCTCGTCATCGCGCGCCGTGACGTGACGCTGCTGTCAGGTGTGCGCACTGCAATCGACGAACTGTCGAGCGATCGCGTACGCCTGATTGGCAGCTTCCTTGCGGATTTCTGACCAGTCAAAGGATCGCCTGTGCGAAGGTCGGGCTGCCAGTCACCCGATCGAGTGCGCGGGTGGCTAAGCCCCTGTTCGCTGTCGTGATGAAATTCTGACACCATTCTTTCTTCAAAGCTTCGCCAAACTGTCATACTCGCGCAGCCCAGCAAGGCTAGGGGATCGGCTATGACGGCGAAGCGCCTGAATGTGATGGTGGCTGCGATGTTCGGATCGCTTGCCATGCCTGCCCAGGCGCAGAGCGTGGTCGAGCTCCAGCGCCAGATTGACGAGCTGAAGGCGCAGGTGAAGGCCTTGATGCAGGAACGACAGCTTGCCGCGCAACCCGCTTCAGAGACGGCCGGCACGGCATCAACGGCTCCCGCACCGCCGGAGACATCAGTGGCTCAAACCACCGCCGCGCCCGCGGACCAGCCCACCCCTACTGCCACGCTCGCGTCCGCCGATGTCGAATCACCGGCGCCTAAGCCCTGGTTCGAACGGCTCAAGCTCCGCGGCTACACGCAGCTACGCTACAATGCCTTGGTGGACGGCGATGCGACCGCCGGGGCCGGCATCTCCCGCCTGCGATCGGTTCATGATTCATCCGTCAACGACAATGGGGGATTTTCGCTGCGCCGCGTTCGCCTCGTGCTCGAGGGCGCTGTCACCGACAATATCGAGCTTTATCTTCAGCACGACTTCGCCAGCGCCGTAAACAATCAGTCAAGCGGCGAGCCGCGTCAGGGCTTCGGCCAGCTTCGCGACGCTTATGTCGATCTGTTCCTCGACAAGGAGCGGAGCTTCCGGCTCCGGTTCGGCCAGTCCAAGGTGCCGCTCGGTTGGGAGAACCTGCAATCCTCGTCGAACCGGATCCCGCTCGACCGGTCCGATGCGATTAACAGCGCCGTGCCGGGCGAGCGCGACCTTGGCCTGGTCGCTTATTATACGCCGCCGGAGGTTCAGCGCGTCTGGGATCGGCTTGCCGACAGTGGTCAGAAGCTGTTTGGCAATTACGGCGCGTTCGGCCTGGCGCTTTATAACGGCCAAGGGATCAACCGGGTCGAACGCAACAGCGGCCTGATGAAGGTGGCGATGGCCACCTGGCCATTCGAGCTCGATGGCCTGGGCAGCGCGTTTCGCGGCCAGGTGCTGGAGCTCGGCGGATCGGCGATGCTCAATCGGTTCCGGCCCGAGCTACGCAGCGGCGGCGTGAGCGGGACCGGTTATCGTGAGGAGCGGTTCGGCATGCATGCCATCCTTTATCCGCAGCCGTTCGGCATTCAGGCCGAATGGGTCTGGGGGCAGGGGCCTCAGTTCGACCCCGTGGCCCAGCGTATCGCGCAGGCACCGCTGAGCGGTGGGTATGTGCAGCTGACCTATGATCCCGGCGAGACCCCGCTTGGGCGGCTGCGGCCCTATGGTCGCTGGCAACGATATCGCGGCGGGTGGAAGGGAGCGGTCAACGCTCCCCGACTGGAAACCGACGAACTGGAGCTTGGTGTGGAATGGCCGTTCATGGACGCGCTGGAACTCACGCTCGCTTATGCTCGGATGGAGCGCCGCGAAGCTGATGAGCGCCGGCTTGGCCGCGCCGAGGGCGACCTGATCCGAACGCAATTGCAATGGAGCTATTGAAGCTCTGGCTGGCTGGAGCCTCCGAGGTCGAGCGCTAGGCCACGAGGCTCAACGGTCGGGGCGTTCAGGCTGCGCCTACATCATCCCGAACATGTCCGTGCATCAGCCGAACCCAAAGGAACAGCGGCACGCCATCGTCCATAAATCCATAAGCGCCCGCTGCGTCTGCCGGTAGCGGGGCGACCAGACGATAGCGCACTTCAAGTTCCCGCAGTACGCTGGAACTGCCCGGCGCATCGTCCAACTCTCGCGCGATCTCCGTCAGGGGAAGCCGGAAGCTGTTGGCCAGCGCCACTTGTGCGAGCTGGCCGAGAACGCGCTCATGCCCCCCGGCGATAGCGCTTTCCATGCGGTATCGCATGTCGGGCGGAATGCGCAGATTGAGGTGATCGAGCACCTGGCCCATTCCGCGCTCGACATCCGAATGATCGATGGTGGTGGAGCCCCGGTCCAGCGCCGCCAATCCCGCATGCTGCGCCACCAGGCTGGCGAGATAAGGCAGGCCAAGCGCAGCCAGGCTGACCAACCGTAGCGCCTTCGGGGTAAAGGTCATCCCGCTTGCCTGCTGGCCGTTGCCGATCAGCTCCGCAATCTCATCCTGCCTCATGTTGGGCAGCAGCAGGCCGAGGATGTTGCGCCGGATAGAGGGCACGTGCTCGATCAGCTCGGTTAGATTCTGCGCCACCCCGGCGATCACCAATTGCACCGGGCTGCCGCGATCGGACAGGTTCTTGATCAGCTCGGCCACCGATCGGCGAAAGTCCGCGTCGCTTGCGCGGTCGAACTCATCGAGCACGATCAGCAGCCGCGTGCCAGCCACCTTGCCGAGAATGTCGCTCGCCCGATCGACGCTCAGCGGCTGATCGTCGAGCAGGTCGGCGAATGACAGGCCTTCCTCGATCTCGGTCGCGGTTGGATCATACTTTTGATGGAACAGCAGCGGGATGTCGGCCAGCACGGCGCGGAACAAGGTGTCGAACCGGGTCCGCTCCCCGCAGGAAACATAGCGGACGATATAGCGCGATTCCCGCGCGATCCCGCACAGCACGTGGAGCGTCGACGTCTTGCCGATGCCGCGTGGGCCGAACAGCACGACATGGAGATATTGATCCTCGATCGCGCGGATTATGGTTTGCAACAGGTCGGCGCGGCCGGCGAACATCGCCGGATCCATCACCGGGCGGGCAGGAGTGAACGCCTTGCGCAATTGCAGCCGCTCGCGATCGTGAAGCCGGCTATGAGCGCTCAACTGATCGGCGGCAGTGCCGCGGAAGCGCGGCAGTGGGTTACCGCGGCGGGTCGGCTCTTGCCACTCACCGATGCCCGACGGCTCGGCATTTAGGTCGGGTTGCTCAACCCCCTCCTCCGCCCGAGCGAACAAGGAAGATATCCAACGCATAATCCGGCCTTTCCGATCGTCGTGGAGGGGTGATGGGTCGCAGTCGCGCGCACCGGCAAGTGGACTGGTCCGACGTGGTTATATCTGTGGGCCGATCAGGCGCGGCGGGATCGGCGATGAATTAAGCGGAGCGGAAAGCGCGCCGCTACGCGCTGGGGATCGAGGACGGCCGCAGCCTTCCGGACAAGCAAGGCGGCCGACACGATCAGGACAATCCAAAGATAGCCGCCATACCAGCTGACCGCCGTAGTGCTGGCGAGGCAGAGCGTGAGCAGGCCGAGAATCCGACGCTCGTAACCGCCGCTGCCACTGGCCTGTGTACGAGCCAGCGCGCCGGCCAGAGCGGCGCTGGCGAGTTCCGCAAGGATGCCGGCGAGGATCATCGGCGCGATCGCATCGGTGACCAGAGCGGCGGCCAGCGCCGCCGGCACACCGAGCACACGGACAATGTTGGCGTGTAACGGGTTGCGCGTGTCGCCGCGTGCCATGGCAGCGATCGCCGGAACAGCGCGAAACAGGCGAAGGGCGTTCATGCACGCCAAAGCGGTAAGGAAGGCGCTCGCCGGAACGAATTTTGCCCCGAACAAGGCGGCAAGGACGAGGGGCCCCAGCATCAGCATGCCCATTGCCATAGCGGCGCCGATCAACGCCGCGGCACTGACGGCAGCCTGGTAGATCCTTTGAAAAGCGCGCGGATCGTCATGGGCGCGGGCAAGAGCGGGCAGGGTGACGGTCTGGAGCGACTTGGCGACCAGGTTGGCTGGCATCAACGTCAGCATGACGGCCGCGCTGAACCAGCCAAGCGCAGCCGGACCGAATTGATTGAGCACCACCATCCGATCGGCGTTGAAGATCAGGAACATCAGCAGGCCGTTGGCGACCAGCGGCCAACCGAATTGGATGACTCGGCTCCAAACCACGCGGTCGAAAGCAATGTGATACGGCCTGCCCGCCCCGACATGTGTCAGCACCGCTGCCGCTGCTTGCTGCGCGACGATCGCGACCAGCGCCGCGCGGTGATCGCCGAAGCACCAAAAGCCCGGCAGGATCGCGATGACGCCGATCGGCTGCGACAGCAAAGACCGCACGACCTGTGGCCCGAAGTGCCCGTCGCGCTGCACGCGAAATGTCTCCAGATTGTTGAACGCATTGACGATCGGGATCGCCGCCATCAGCAGATAGGCGGGAGCAAGCGCAGGCGTGTTCATCAGGCTCGCGAAAGGACAGGCCAGCGCCGCGAGCAGAAGTGCTGCGCCCAGGCTGACGGCGATTTGCGCCCCGTGCAGCCCGGCGATGAAGTGCGGGTCGTCCGCTCGTGCGTTTTGCACCACCAGCCGGTTCAGGCCGACGTTCTGGAACGTCTCGATCATCGTCATCAGGATCGCGAACGTCGCTGCCAGGCCGAATTGCTCCACAGGCAGCAGTCGCGCCAGAATGACGTTGCGCACCAGCACCGCGCCGACGTCGACGCAATTGGCCATCAGGACGCTCATGCCCGATCGGATCATCGCCATGCGTCGCCGCCTCCTGCTGTCATGCCGCAGCGATCAGAAGCCGAGCCGGCGCAGACGGACGTGGCGCGGCCCTTTGTTCTCCGGCGCGACCTCGGAAGGGTGGGTGCTGTCCCCGCCGGGCGGCGCCATGCGATCGGGCACCGTCATCCAGGCAACCGCGCCCAGCATGAACATCAGCCAAATGTAGCTGTTATTCCAAAGGTGCACGCTGACGATCGCGATCATCGTCGCGACCAGCGCGAAGATTGCGCCGCGGCGCATCGCGTTGATGTCCGCATCCGCGCCATGATGCCGCCCGATCCGGATGATCGTCAGCACGAAGGCCGCCGCGAGCAGCCCGAACCCGATCAAGCCATAACGATAGGCGATCACCAGCCAGAAATTGTCCATGCTCGAGCTCATATACGATGGCCGCTCCCAATCGTCGGTGCCGTGGCCGAGCAGCGGGCTTTCCATCACCGCAGCCGATCCGAATTGCCAGATCAGGATGCGGTTGTAAGAACTTTGCGAATTGAACGTCGCATAGTCCACGAACAGGTGGAACGGGGTGCGATTGGAAAGCAGATCCGCCGTGACGTAGAGCGCCACCACCAGCCAGATCAGGATCGTCCAGCGGCTCGCCACCCGGCGCAGCGCAGCATTCCAGGCGATCAGTCCGAATTGCGTGTTCATGCTGAGCAAGGCGCCGGTTGAGAACGATGTCATCGCCGCCAACACGACGAGCGGCGCGCCGAGCCAGCGCATCGCCCGCATCCGCCCACCGGGAAACATGAACAACGTTGCCGACACCAAAGTCGCGCAGAAGATGCCGAGCAGGATGGGGTGCTCGAACATGCCCTGCGCGCGGCGAAAGCCCCAGCGCGGGTCCATCTGCGTTGGCGCCAGCGTTTTGCCGAACAGCCCGGCGAGCTCGAGCAGCGGTTTGGTGCCAGTCACCGACTCCCACAACAGGAACGGGATCATCAGCGCGATCCCGGCGATCGCCGCTCCGAACGCAAGCCGGGTCGTGGCCGCATCGCGCACCAGCACCCGCCCGGCGAGATAGCCGCCGGCGCTTTGCAGCAGCACCACGCCGCCGGGCTCAAGCGCCTCATTGAAGTCGAGCAGGGTGAGGCGCGTGCCCGCAGCCCAGAAGGCGAAGGCGAGGACGAGCATATCGATCGCCATCCGCGGCCCGGCGCGTCCGGCCGCCCACATGCCGAGCAGCGGCGGAAAACCTAGGATCAGCAACAGCAACGTCGGCGAGAGGTTGATCGAACCGAGCGTATAGATCGTTGGCAGGAACAGGGACGCGACAAAGGCTGCGATCGCTGCTTTTACCGCCGCCGGCGTGCGCGCTACGGAAGCCTTGGGAAGCGCCGCCAGCGCCTCTACCGGAGCCTGTCGCACGGAGCGGCCGCTCCGCGAGGCGACCGCGCCCCGCCCGGCACCGGCAAGGGCAATGCGGTCAGTCACCACGGACGAGACCGCGCATCGCGCGGTGATCGCGCTCAGGCATAGGCCTGGAACCAGCGCTTCACGACCACCTTGGCGTTGAAGCGCTCGACGTCGATCTGCCGCCTCGCGGGAATGCCGCCGATCAGGCTGGCGGCGACCGAAAAGGTGGAATGGCGCGAATGGATCAACCAGTCGCATCGCGCCAGCGCGACCATGTCGATCATCGCGTTTTCCGCCTCTCGTAGCGGATCGGCCATGGTGGTGCCGGCATAGTGGAGCGCCTGCCCATCGGCGACGAGATGCTTGTCGATCGTGAACACGCGATCGAAGCGGCTGGTGATGTGGTCCTGCGCCGTTGCACTGTCGGTTGCCAGGAAGATATCGCTATCCGGCAGGCGCGCGCGCAGCCGGCCAAGCGCGCGCGCGATCCGCGGCAGCGGCACCTTGCGATCGGTGAAGCGGATATGGACGCCGATCACCGGCCGTCGCCGTCCGACGAACAGTGCGTCCACCGCTCGGCGGATGCGATCGTTCGGGGTAAAAAACTCGTCCAGCGTGTCGCGCGTAATCGAGTCCAGATCGCGCCCTGCGAACTGCCGATCTGCCCGCATCCGCCCGCGCAGCCGCGCCAATTTGGGCAGGTAGGACCAGAAAACGCCCACCGGTGCCGCGGGATCCGAGCCGGAGAGCGGGACCGACAGGCGTCGATAGACGAAGGGGCTGGAATGCTGCTTCGGGAAATGCCGTGCGATGATGTTGACAGGCTGTTCATTCAGCCGCCCGGCCCAGATCGCCGGCGTTACCGCTTCATGCCGGTCGAAGCATCCGGCATCCAGCCCGATGGGATCAGCAAACAACCGCGGATAAAGATTGACCCCCTCCGGCACGTACATTCCGTCGCGCCAGTCGATGACGGGCGTGCGATTGCCAAGCTGCGCCAGGATCACACCAGTGACGGCGGAAAGCATGCGATTGCCCAGGCCGCCCTTGGCCTTGATGAGCAGCACGCGCGGCTCGTCTAGCGACTTCGCCGACGAGACAGCAGGCCCGTCCGCCTTCGACCGCAGCGTTGCGGCAGCGCCGGCCATGTCAAACGCCCTCGACATGGCGACGCAGGCTGGGGGCGTAGCGATCGAGCGCCCGCCCGCGCGCCCAGCGTTTCAAAGCGGCGGCGCCCCCGTCGTCGCGCGCCGGCATGATTTGGTTGTTCGGCAAGGCGCGTACCCGTTGCTTGCCGACGAGATAGATTGGCGCGCTATTGCCCTCCAGCACCGCCTTGCTGCCCACGCGAATCCAGCTCTTCTGATCGGGAAAGGCGGAGACGACATTCCCCTTCAGCGTCAGCGATTCCGACTCCGAAAGCACCGCGATGCCGTTGAACATCGTGCCGGCGACCAAATTATCCTCGATGCGCACGTTGCGATACGGCAGCGAGCCATTCTCGTCGCGGATGAAGATGCCCTGCATCGCTTTGCCTCGCCCGCGCAGGATGACATTGCCCAGAATGGTGATGTCGTGAGCGGCGTTCTTTTGCCGGCTGGTCCAGAACTGGATCGCGTCCGGATGATCGGCGCCCTGGGGGCTGAAGCCGGTGATGTAATTATAAGCGATCAGCACCGAAGAATTGCCGCCACCGCGGATGCCGTCCATCCGCAAGTCGTGGAAATGATTGGACGTAACGGTCACGCCTTGGCTGTCGAGCAGCGAAAGGGCGATCAACGCGTTGGTGAAGTCGGACCGCGTCACTGAAACATCGGTGCATTCGCGCAGCAGCAGAATCTTATCCGTCTGCAACCCGATCCTGCCCGGCCGGCCGGAGGCGATCAGCCCGACGAATGCCAAGTTGCGCACGCCCTGGAACAGGAAGTCCTCCTGCACCGCGGTTCCCGCCGATTGGAACACGAGGTTGCGGAATACGAGATTTCCGCCGCCGCGCATGTTCATGCCCGTCATCACCGCCCGGCGTTTAGGATCGCGCGAGACGATTTCCACTCGCCCCGCGGGGGCGATGCCGCGCACGCTGAAGGGCGGATAGATGCCGGGCGCGAGCAGGATGCGCTGCCCGCCGCGCGCCTGCTTCAGGGCAGCGATGAGTTGCGGCGTCGAGCCCACTGAGATGTCTCGCGCAGCCCCCAGTGGAGGTGGGGACACGGCGGAGCCCGCGCCGAAGAACACGGCGGCAAGCCCGGCTACCAGAAACGATAGGGAAGGGATCGACACGATCGGCATGGCCCCCAGCCGTTGTTTGCTCCTTTCTACCCCGTCATGTCCCCGGATCGGCATGAGTTGGCACAGGAATGGATCAACCTTGAGCGGCGTCGGGGCGGCGGCACGATACGGCTGTCAGCATCTGGTTGATGAGCGAAAAGGGGGAGGCGGTGTTCGCAACGCTGCGCGCGGAGGTATTGCGGCGACTCTACCCCGGGGGCTGGTCGCACAAGTGGTTCCTGCGCTTGATGCGTCGGTGGGATGGCGGGGACATGCGCTCGCGCCAATTGCGCGAGTTGCTGCGATTGCGCCACGGCGTCACGATCGGCGACTATTCCTATGGCCCGATCCTGCGCCGTGGTGCGTTGCCGCCTGGCACGCGGGTCGGACGCTGGTGCTCGGTGGGCCAAGGATTGATCGTGCGGCGGCGCGATCATCCGATCGAGCGAATGACGCAGCACCCGTTCTTCTACAACGCCAGACTGGGGCTGGTCGAACGCGATACGATCGCGCTTGACGAGGACAATCCGCTGGTGATCGGCAACGACGTATGGATCGGCGATCGAGTGACAATCGTCAGCGGTTGCCAATCGATCGGCGATGGGGCGGTGATTGCGGCGGGGGCGGTGGTGACGCGCGACGTTCCAGCCTTTGCGATCGTCGGCGGGGTGCCGGCCAAGGTGTTGCGGATGCGGTTCTCGCCGGCGGTGGCGGCGCTGGTGGCGCAATCGCGATGGTGGGACTTCGACGTGGAGGCGGTGGCGGGGTGGGGCGCGGTGCCGTTCGAGGCGATGACGGAGGAGCGCGCGGCGGCGCTGGTGGGGCGGTGCGAGGCGCTCCGGAAATGAACATCACCCCGACTTGAGCCGGGGTCCGCTGCCTTCTCCACGGTGGACAGACAGCAGGACCCCGGATCAAATTCGGGACGACGAGGAGTAAGGCAGCGGACGTTCGGGTTCAGCGCGTCTGCATGCGAAGCCCAATGCGGAACTGCCGGCCGAGCAGATCCGAATAGGTGCTGTTCGCGGCGAGTCCGGTCTCCGGCAGCAGCAGCGGCCAGCGATCGAACAGGTTCGTTACGTTGACGAAGAACTGCGCGTCCGCGTCGCCGAACGAGACCTTCTGGGTGAGGTTGAGATCGGCATAGAACAGGCCGGAGACCCGATTGTTGTCATAGGTCGGCGCGTTGACGGTCGAGATCGGGCAACCGCTGGTGCATTCCACACCTGTCGCGACGTACTTGCCCGAACTGATGCCGCGACCGGTGGCGGTGATCGCAAAATCGGGCGTGTCGTACGTGGCGCTGAAGCGGTAGATCCACTTCGGCGTGCTGTACTGGCCGCCATTGACGCCGACCGAGTCCGCGATCACCGCTTGCGGTACGCCATTGTCGAGCACGTTCTCGATGTAGCGGGTTGCAACGCCGCGCAGGGTGAAATCGCCGGAGGCGTCCGTGAAGAAACGGTCCAGCGGCAGTCGGTAGGAAGCGTCGATGTCCACACCGCTCACCTTCTGCCCCGCCGCGTTGAACGGCTTGCTGCTGATCAGCTTGTACGGCTGGCCGGGCACCGAGCGGTTCGGATCGTCCGAGATCGCGTTGCAGAATTGCGTGTTGTTCAGGAAGCAGAGATCCATGATGTTCTGGGCACTGAACGTCGTGATCCCGTCCTCGATGTCGATGTTGAAATAATCGACCGAGAGCGCGAAGCCCGGCACGAAGCGGGGAGTCAGTACGACGCCCGCGTTCCACGAGTCTGATTTTTCCACCCTGAGGTTGGGGTTGCCAGTGACAAAGCCCGAATAGCCGAAGGTGGCGGGGCCGTTGGCCCCGTTCGCGGTATAGGCGGGATTGCGGACCGAATCACTATTCGCCGAGCCACCCTGATACAGTTCGTTGAGGTTCGGCGCGCGAACGTCGCGCGATCGAGTCACGCGGAAACGGATGTCGTCGATCGGCTGCCAGGTGGCGCCGGCCTTCCACGTGGTGACATAGCCCGCCGTGGAATAATCCGTCGCGCGAACCGCGCCGTTGAATTCCAGCCCGAAGCCGAGCGGGACGACCGTCTCGAGATAGGCTTCCTTTACATTGTAGCTGCCGTTGGTGGGCAAGTAATTGCCGACCGACCAGGCATTGGACGTGGTTGGCAGGCCGGCCGCATTGGTCGTTGGCGTCGGCTGGAACTCGCCGGGCACGAAGCCGCGAATTTTCTCCTCGCGATATTCTGCGCCGACGGCAACGCTGACGTCGCCCGCCCAGGTACGGAACGGCGTCACCGACACGTTGAGCCCGGCGTTATATTGTTCGACTACCTCGTCGCGATACGGATCACCGAGGACATAGTTGATCGCCGCCGAGTTGGCGACGCCTACGCCAAGACGGTTGAGCGGCACGCAATTGGGATCATTGTTGTTCGGACTGGCATCAACGTTGATGAGGCACTGGATCGACCCCGCCGCGTAGCCGCTGCCAGCCGGGGCAAAGGCCGCAGCGGTGGCATTGTTCATGCGGGTGATGTTCATGATGTCGCGCAACTGCTCGCGCAGGTCCGCGCGGCCATATTGGCCGTAGATATTCCAGGTGGCGTCCTTGCCGAACACTTCGGCGCTGCCCTCTGCACCGATCGCGTAGCGCTGCACCTCGCGTTTGTTGTTGGCGGCACGGAACGGCAGGTCTGCTGCCGTCGTCGCAACGGTGACGCCGGTAACGCCGGTGAGCGCGGCGGGGCCTAACGTGTTGTAGAGGAAGGCGTTGCAGCTAACGGGCACCGGCACGGTGGTGCATCCGTTCGCGTTGAACCCGATACCAGTTGCGAGGTTCGGTCCGGCGTTGAAGAGCACTTCCTGCCAGTTGTACGATCCTTCGGCGAACACTTCGATGTCGTCGGCGATCTCGTAGCTGGCGCGCGCAAAGACGCCGCGGCGATCGTCCTCGGGATCCAGGCCGATGCGACGGCCGGAATCGTTGATCCGCCAGTCGCCGCCCTGCGTCAGCGTGGGCGCTGCGGAGCCGGTCGGCGAAGGGAAGGTGAGCTGGCCGTACTGATATTGGTTCACCGCGCCGAGGTATCCGAAATAGGTGCCGCGCAGCTGGTTCGTCCTTGTGCCGGCCGACGCAGTGATAAGGCCCCCCGGCGTGGAGTTTGCAGCACCAACCTGGCGCCGGATCAGATACTGCGGCTCGGTGCTGTTCGCCGACCAGTTCGGATTCTGGATGCGGACATAGCCGGTCGCATTCCAGTCGCGGTCGACCCGGAAAATGCCGTCACGATGCGCCAGTTCGGCATTGAGCAACAGGTGGCCGCGGCCCTCGCTGCCCCATTCGAGACCGCCCGTAACGCTGAACGAGTAATTGGCGCCGTCGCCCTTGTCGGTGATGCCGCTGTCGATCGCGACCTTGAGCCCGGTGTACTTTTTATCGAGCACGAAGTTGACCACACCGGCGACAGCGTCGGAGCCATAGGCGGACGAGGCGCCGCCGGTGACCACCTCGACGCTCTTCACCAGCGCCTGCGGGATGGTGTTGACGTCAACCAGGCCGGTAACGGTGGAGGCGACCGAGCGACGGCCGTCGAGCAGCACCAGCGTGCGCGTTTCACCCAGGTTGCGCAGGTTCAGCGCGTTGATCCCGGCCTGTCCGCTCGACAGGTTGAGGCGTGAGTTGCCCGGGCGCGTCGAGCCGGCGAGTGCGGGCATCTGGTTAACAAAGTCCGCGATGTTGTTCGACGGCGAGGAATTCTGGATTTCCTCCTGCGTCAGCACGGTGATTGGCGTCGGCGCCTGGAAGCCGTCGCGCACGATGCGGGTGCCGGTGACGATCACGTCTGCACCATCGGTTTCGTTACCGGTGCCGGGCGCCGGATCACCGATCTGCGCCGTTGCCGTGCTGGACGGCTGCGTTTGAGCCATCGCGGGTGCCGCCAGCCCGGCCGCGAGCGCGGCGAGACCTGTTCCGCCGATCATCGCCCGAGACAAGAAAACCCTACGCATGTGCCGTCCCCCGAAACCTGGAATTTCTGAACCTACCTGCAGGCGTCATGCTGTTGTCGCAGATCGCTGTCAGTGGTGGAGGTTCCGGCACCTCGGCTAAGGCGTCAAGGGCCGATCGACGTACCTTTGTTTGTTGATCCATAGACCGCGCATATGGGGCGGCCAGCGCGCGGCGGCATAACCGCATTCTATACAGCGGGCCCTGCTTGCCATGGACGCGGCAGTGATCGCCGCGTTAGCTTCGTGCCGCTTGATCACGAAAGGAAAGCGATGCTCAACCGGCGCCTGTTCCTCCTCGGCTCGGCGGCGACATCGCTGTTCTCGGTCGCATGCGACGGTCAGTCCGCACCCGCCCCGCGTATGGCCAGCGTGTCTGGTTTATCCGCGTCGATCGAAATCATCGACGATCGCTGGGGCGTGCCGCACATCCGCGCGCAGACGAAGGCAGATGCGTTCTTCGGACAGGGCTATGTCGTGGCTCGCGACCGGCTGTTCCAGATCGATCTTGCGCACCGTCGCGAACTCGGCCGGATGGCGGAGGTGTTCGGCGCCGACTTCGCGAAGCATGACGCCACGGCGCGGCTGTTCCACTATCGTGGTGATCTGGAGGCGGAGCTGGCGCGGGTGCCGCGCGAGGTGCGCGCGTGTGTCGAGGCCTATGTTGCCGGGATCAATGCGCGGATCGCCGAAGTGGAGCGTGACCCGTCGTTGCTGCCGCTCGAATACCGCATCCTGGGCGTGATGCCGCTACGTTGGGACGTGCGCGAACTGGTGCTCGCGCGCGGCGGCGGCATCGGCAATGTCGATGATGAGATTCGGCGGGCGCGGTTGGCCGGGCTGGGGCTGTTGGAGCTCGATGCGGTGGTGGCACCGTTGCGACCGGCCTGGAGGCTTGCGGTGCCAGAGGGGCTGGATGCCGCTGCGGTATCGGTGGCGGATCTTGGTGTGTTGAACATCGGACGGTTGCCGTTCGGGCCGGGGACGCCGACGCTTGAACCCGACGAACGGCTCGATCGCACCCAGGCCGGCTCCAACGCCTGGACCGTGGCGGGCAGCCGCACCGCGACGGGACGGCCGATCCTGGCCAACGATCCGCACCTGGGGATCGGCGGCTTCGGCCCACGGCACGTGGCGCACCTGACCGCGCCGGGGCTCGACGTGATCGGCGGCGGCGCGCCCGGCCTGGCCGGGATCATGCAGGGGCATACCGACCGCTTCGCCTTCGGCCGCACGAACTTCCACATTGATCAGCAGGATTTGTTCGTACTGGAACTCGATCCGGCGGATCCCGAGCGCTATCGCCATGGCGGCGGATGGAAGCGGTTCGAACGGCACGAGGTGTCGATCCCGGTCAAGGATGGGGCGCCGCACCGCGCGGTGCTGCGCTATGCCGTGCAGGGGCCGGTGATTTCGCACGATCCGGCCAAGCGGCGGGCGACGGTGCTCGGCTCGATCGGGATGCAGCCGGGCGGGTTCGGATCCTTCTCGATGGTCGCGATCAACCTGGCGCGCGACTGGAACGGGCTGAAGGAAGCGTTCAAGCTGCACCCCTCGCCAACCAACTTCCACTACGCCGACGTCGACGGCAATCACGGTTGGCAGGTGATCGGCTTCGTGCCGCAGCGGAAGAAGGGCGACGGGCTGATGCCGGTGCCGGGCGACGGGCGGTACGACTGGAACGGCTATCGCGATTTCCGCGCGCTGCCGAGCGAGTATAATCCCAAGAAGGGCTGGTTCGCCTCCGCCAACCAGAACAACCTGCCCGAGGGCTGGCCGCGCGATCGCATCCCGGCCTTCTCCTTCCGTGATCCCTATCGCTACGAGCGGGTGGCAGAAGTGCTGGCGTCTCAGCCCAAGCACACCGTCGCGGACAGCGTGGCCTTGCAGCACGATGTTCTGTCGACGCCGGCGAAGCAATTCCTGGCGCTGTTGCCCAAGCAGCCGTCGGCGGGTGCGACGGCGGCGGCGCGGATGCTGGGCGGCTGGAACGCGCGGCTCGATGCCGGCAGCGGGGCGGCCGCCTTGTACGAGATCGTGTGGCGCGATCTCGGCAAGCGGATGCTGGAGGCGATCGTGCCCGAGCAGGCGCGCGATCTGGTCGATGAGATCGCGCCCTCCGAACTGCTGCGGCGCGCGGCGAGCCGACCGGCGATGGTGGACGCGGCGCTCGCCAGCGGCTGGTCGGAAGCGCAGCGGCTGATGGGCCCCGATCCGGCGGCGTGGCGCTGGGGCACGCTGCACCAGGTGAGGATCGCGCATCCGCTATCGAGCATCCCGGCGATCGCCGCCGCTTTTCCGCCGATCGAGGGCGAAGGCTCGGGTGGCGACAGCTATACCGTCAACGCGCGCTGGCTGGGCAATGGACCGAGCTGGCGAACCGGCGGCGGCGCGAGCTACCTTCAGGTGATCGATGTTGGGGATTGGGATCGATCGGTGATGCTCAACTTGCCGGGGCAGTCGAACGAGCCGAGCTCCCCACATTACCGCGACCAATATGCGCCGTGGATCAACGGTGACATGTTGCCGATGACATTCAGCCGGGCCGCCGTGGATGCGGCGGCGCTGTCGCGCGTCACGCTGACGCCAAAAGGATTGCGGCGATGAGGCGGTTTTCAGTCCTTGCGCTGCTAGCGGTCGGTGCGGCCAGCCCGCCAGCGGCTGATGTCATCATCCGCGGCGGAACGATCTACTCCGGCGCCGATGCATCGGCGGTGGTTGGCGACGTGGAGATCGCAGGCGACCGGATCGTCTATGTCGGGCCGACCCGCGGGACCATGGCGCGGCAAGTGGTTGATGCCAAGGGCAAGATCGTCGCGCCGGGGTTCATCGACGCGCATACGCATCCTGACAGCTACATCCGGTCGGACGATGCCGGGGTGCGACTCAACCTGCCTTGGCTGGCGCAGGGGGTGTCGACCATCGTTATCGGGGTGGACGGCTATGGCACGCCCGACGTGGGCGCGGACGCGCGCAAGCTGGAGGCGAGTGGGATCGGGACCAATGTGGTGCCGTTCGTCGGCTTCGGCGCGGTGCGGCAGCGGGTGCTGGGGAAGGCGGATAGAGCGCCAACTGCGGCCGAGCTGGGGGAGGAAAAACGCCTTGTTGCCAAGGGGATGTGCGAGGGGGCTTACGGGCTTTCCGCGGGACTGTTCTATCCGCCGCAGAGCTTCGCCAAGACCGATGAGGTTGCCGCCGTTGCTGCCGAGGCGGGGAAGCGCGGGGGCATGTACGACAGCCACCAGCGCGACGAATCCAACTACAGCATCGGGCTGATTGCATCGACCAAGGAGGCGATCGAGATCGGCCGAAAAGCGGGCGCTCCCGTGCACTTTGCGCACCTGAAAGCGCTGGGCGTGGACCTGCACGGCAAGGCGCCGGACCTGATCCGAACGATTGCGGACGCTCGGGCGTCGGGTGTGGACGTGACGGCGGATCAATATCCGTGGCTTGCCTCGGGTTCGAGCGTCGATGCTTCGCTGGTGCCGGGCTGGGCTGTGGACGGCGGCTATAAGGCGATGATCGCGCGGTTTGACGATCCCGCGGCCATGGCGAAGATCCGGGGCGAGATGCGCGAGAATTTACGGCGACGCGGCGGGGCGGAATCGCTGCTGCTGATTGCGCAAGGGCAGCCTTGGACCGGCAGGACGCTGACGCAGATGGCGGCGACATGGAAGCTCGATCCGATCGACGCGGCGATCCGCATCCTGCGCGTGCCCAACAAGGCAGGGACCGATCCGGCCGGGGCGGCGGTCGCCAGCTTCAACATGGCGGGAGGCGACGTCGACCTGATCATGAAGCAGCCGTGGGTCGTCACGTCATCCGACGGATCGAACGGCCATCCGCGGCAATATGCGACATTTCCGAAGCTTTATCAGGATTATGTCCGCAAGCGGCCAGTGATCACGATGGGCGAGTTCATCCGCCGCTCGACCGGCCGGACCGCGGACATGTACCGGATCAAGGATCGCGGATATCTCAAGGCGGGGGCCTTCGCCGATGTCGTGGTGTTCGATCCCGAAGGTTATGCGCCCCACGCCGACTATATTCGCCCGCGCGAGCCTAGCGTGGGCGTCACCGCGTTGTTCGTCAACGGCAACCTGGCGCTGAAGGACGGAGCGACAACGGGCGTGGCCGCGGGGCGCGCCTTGCTGCGGCCTAAGCCAGCTGGGTGCCAATAGACGGGCGTTATAGGCAGCGGCGCGAGCACGATTGGCGGCGCGGCGCGGCTCCCCCTTATCGATGGTGATCATGACGATACCGGCCCCTTATTTGCTGTACCTCGGTCATTCGGACGACGAGTTCGGCCTCAAGACCTCACGCGGGCTCGCCACCTTTCGGCGCGAGGATTGCGTCGGCGAGTGGCGGCACGACGATTGCGCGTTCAGCTTCGACCTGCCGCGGATGGATGCCGCTGCGGGTGCCGCGGCTGGCGCGAAGACTTTGGTGCTTGGCATCGCCAATGCCGGCGGGCGCTTTCCCGAGTGGATGCTGGACGATGCGCTGGCGGCGATCGCGAGCGGCATGAACCTCGCTTGCGGGCTGCACCAACGGCTGAAGGACGAGCCGCGGCTGGTGGAGGCCGCGAAGGCGGCCGGCGTGCAATTGTTCGATGTGCGCGATCCCGCGCCGGGGCTACCGGTGGGCAATGGCAAGAAGCGCGCGGGCAACCGGCTGCTGACGGTCGGTACCGATTGCTCGGTCGGCAAGATGTACGCGACGCTGGGACTCCGTGATGCCTTGCGGGCGCGCGGCGTCGCGGCCGATTTCCGCGCCACCGGGCAGACCGGCATCCTGATCGCCGGGGAGGGCGTGCCGCTCGACGCAGTGGTGGCCGACTTCATCGCGGGGGCGATCGAGGCGCTGACGCCGGCGCGCGACGATGACGGCTGGGATCTGATCGAGGGGCAGGGATCGCTGTTCCACCCGGCATTCGCGGGTGTCTCCACCGGGCTGCTGCACGGCGCGCAGGCAAAGGCGCTGGTGATGTGCCACGATCCCGCGCGCCCGCACATGCGCGGCCTGCCGCATTATCCGCTGGTGGGCCTGGCGGAGTGTATCGAGGCGAATCTGCGGGTCGCGCGGCTGACCAGCCCCGAGGTGCGCTTCGTCGGCATCGCGCTCAACACCGCCAAGCTTGGCGAGGATGAGGCGCGCCGGCTGCTCGAGGTAACCGCGGCGGAACATGGCCTGCCGTGCACCGATCCGTTCCGCTTCGGCGCCGACCCCATCATCGACAACCTTCTGGAGGGTGAATGCGCCGCAGCCTCGACGCCCGCCATGACGGCTTCCCGCTAAGCACGCCCTTCCGCATCTCGCGGGGGGTGAAGACGATCGCCGATGTCGTCACCGTCACGGTGCGGCAGGGCGATCACGTCGGGCGCGGTGAGGGCGTGCCGTACCCGCGCTATGGCGAGACGGTGGAAGGCTCCCTCGCCGCGATCGAAGCGATGCGTGCGCTGATCGAGGGCGGCGCATCCCGCGCGGAGCTTGCCGCTGTGATGCCCGCGGGGGCGGCGCGCAATGCGCTCGACTGTGCATTGTGGGACCTGGAGGCGCGGATCGCTCACACCAGCGTGGCGGCGCTGGCGATGCGCGCGGTGCCCGAGCGGCTCGCCTCGGCGATCACGATCGGCATCGACACGCCGGACGCAATGGCGGCGGTGGCAGCGCGCCATGCGGCCGTGCCGCTGCTCAAGGTGAAGGTGAACCGTGAGGAAGGCGACGCGCAGCTTGCCGCCGTGCGCGCCGCCGCGCCGGGGCCGCGGATGATCGTCGATGCCAATGAGAGCTGGCGGGTCGAGGACGTGGCGCGGTGGCAGGACATGCTCCTTTCCTACCGCGTCGACCTTCTCGAACAGCCGGTGCCGGCGGAAGACGATGCGGGGCTGGAGGGGCTGGCTAGCCGCGTCCCGATCTGCGCGGACGAGGCGTTGCACACGCGCGCGGACCTGCCGCGGCTGCGCGGCCGATATGATTACGTCAACATCAAGCTCGACAAGACCGGCGGGCTGACCGAAGCCCTGGCGCTCGCGGATGCAGCCGTGGGGATGGGGTTTGGGCTGATGGTGGGGTGCATGGTGAGTTCGTCGCTGGGGATCGCGCCGGCGATGCTGGTGGCGGAGCGCGCGTCGTTCGTCGATCTCGACGGGCCGCTGTGGCTGGCCGAAGATCGCGCTGGCGGCGTGCGTGACGAGGGCGGCTGGATGCATCCGCCGGCGCCGGGGTTTTGGGGAACGCTGGCGTGACCATCCTGCGCGGGTGGTTTGCGATTGCCTTGTGGAAGCGGGTGGTGGCCGGGCTGGTGCTCGGCGCGTTGCTCGGCCTTGTCGCACCGGAGGCGGCGCCCGCGGTGAAGATCGTCGGCGACCTGTTCGTGCGGCTGATCAAGATGCTGGTCGTGCCGGTAGTGTTGATCACCATTGCCGCGGGGATCGCCGGGCTTGGCGATCCGCGGCGGCTGGGGCCGATCGGCGGGCGGACGATCGGGCTGTTCGCGCTGACCACGCTGATCGCGGTGTCCATCGGAATGGTGGTGGGATTGCTGGTACGGCCGGGGGCGGGCATCGCGCTCGCCGGGGTGGCCCCGCATGTGCTGGGGCCCGCCGTGTCCCCGGCGGATCAGCTCTTGTCGATCGTGCCGGCCAATATCGTCGAGGCGCTGGGCAAGGGTGACATGCTGGCGATCATCTTTGTCGCATTGCTGCTGGGGATCGGCAGCGTGCTGGCGGGGGAAGCGGGCAAGCCTGTGGTCGCACTGCTTCAGGGGCTGGCGGCGGTGCTGCTGCATATCGTGCGGCTGGTGATGGAGGTGACGCCATTCGGCGTGTTCGCGCTGATCGCCAATGCGGTGGCGGCGAATGGCGCGGCGGTGTTCGTCCATGTCGGCTGGCTGGCGCTCTGCGTGATCGGAGCGTCGCTGGCGCAGATGCTGGTGCATGCCGGGCTGATCGGGTTCGTCGCACGGCTGCCGGTGATGCGGTTCTTCCGCGGGATCGTGGATGCGCTGGCGATCGCTTTCTCCACCGCTTCTTCGTCGGCGACGTTGCCGGTGGCGTTGCGGGTGGCGCAGGACAATCTGGGCGTCGCGCGGCCGGTCGCCTCGACCGTGCTGCCGCTGGGGGCGGCGATCGGCAAGGATGGGACGGCGATGTACGTGGGGCTGCTTGGGCAGTTTGCGTTGCAGGCGCTGGGGATCGTGCCTGATGCGCAGATGCTGGTGGTGATGCTCGCTACCGGCGCGCTGGCGGCATTCGGGACGGCGCCGGTGCCGTCGGCGTCGCTGTTCATGCTGGCGGCGATGCTGTCGGCGGTGGGGGTCGGGCCAGAGCAGACCGCGCTGGTGGTCGGGCTGGTGCTGCCGTTCGACCGGTTGCTGGACATGACGCGCACGGTGCCGTCGGCGTCGGCGAATTTGACGGTGGCGACGCTGGTGGCGCGCGGGGAGGGGGCGCTGGATGTGGCGCGATTTCGTGGGCGCGCGGTGGAATGATGCCTGCTTACCGTCACCCCGGACTTGATCCGGGTTACCGCTTCGTCTTCCGGCGGCGGGGCCAGGCAGCGGGACCTCGGCTCAAGGCCGGGGTGACGAGGCTTGGGTGGAAGCGCTAGGACCAGCCGCGTGAACCTGCGCCATATCGAGATCTTCCACGCCGTATACGTCAACGGCTCTGTCTCCGCCGCGGCGCGGGCGCTCAACGTGTCGCAGCCATCGGTGTCGAAGACGTTGCGCCATGCCGAGACGCTGCTCGGCTTCGACCTGTTCCAGCGCATTGGCGGGCGGCTGGTCCCGACCGAAGATGCGCACAACCTGTTCGCCGACGTCGCCGAAATCCAGGAGCGGGTGCGCGCGCTGCGTGAGGCGGGGCGCAACATGCGCTCGGGCTCAGGCGGGCAGCTGCGTATCTCGGCGCTGCCGAGCCTGGCGCTGGGGGTGCTGCCGGCGGCGGTGTCGCGCTTTCTGCAGAAGCGTCCGGGCGTGCACTTCGATCTTCAGACCGTTCACCACGACGATCTGCTGCGCAAGCTGTATGAGCGCGAGGCGGACATCGCCATCGCCAGCGAGCCGCCGCGCGGCGCGGCGCTGAGCTCGACCTGGCTGGGCGAGGGCGAGCTGGTGGCGCTATATCGTGAGGCGGAGATGCCCGATGCGCCGGCGCGGCTGGAGCTGGCGGACCTGGCGGGGCGGCCGTTCATCTCGCTCGCCGGGAGCGGCCCGATGGGGACGCTCTTGTCGGAGGAGCTCGACCGGCTCGGCATCGAGCTCGACGAAGTGGCGGCGGCGCGGACCTTCTATATCGGTGCGGCCTTGGTGCGCGCCGGTGTGGGGATTGCCGTGGTGGACAGTTTCACCGCCGAGGCGTGGCTGGCACCGGGGCTGGCCATGCGGCCGCTGAAGCCCTCACTGGCGTTCGACCTGCATGCGATCCATCTGCTTGACCGGCCGCCCTCGGCGCTGGCGAGCGAATTCCTGACCGTGTTGCGCGAGGAGATCGAAGCGGAATGATAATGGTCCTGCTGCCGTTGCTTGCCGCCGCCGCCGATGTACCGGCGGTGCCTGCGCCCGTTGCCGAAGCGGTCGCGCGCGCGGCGGAGGGGACGCGTATCGGGCTGGTGGTGGTGGACGATGCCGGCCGCGAGGTGGTGGCGATCCGCCCCGACGAGCGATTCGTCCCGGCGTCGAACACCAAGCTCTATACGACGGCCGCAGCGTTTGCGCTGCTTGAGACGGCAGCGCCGGATGCCGCCGGCGGGGCAGGCGTGCGGCTGGAAGGGCGCAACGTGGTGCTGGTCGGCGGGGGTGACGCAAGGCTGTCGAGCGCGGCGGATTGTGCCAGCGATTGCCTCGCTGAACTGGCCGCGGCGGTGGCGCGCGAGACCCGCGTGGTGGGCGACGTGATCGGCGATGACACCCTGTTTCCCGACGAGCGCTGGCCGGCGGGCATGAGCTGGAACAACATGGTCGGCAAATACGGGACGGCGATCTCGGCGCTGACGATCGACGACAATGAGGTGGCGCTGACGGTGCGGCCCGGCGGAGTCGGTGAGGCGCCTGCGGTGGCGGGCGACGGGTACTTCCGGGTGGACAATCGCGTGGTGACGGTCCCGGCTGGGGGCAAGCGCTCGATCGGCTATGCGCGCACGCCGGGGAGCGAGGTGTTGCGGCTCACCGGCACGATCCCGGCGGATGCGGCGCCTTATGAACTGCGGGTCGGGATCGACGATCCGGCGCACCGCGCGGCGTGGCGGCTGGCAGAGATGCTGCGCGCGGCGGGGGTTCGGGTGACGGGCGAGGTCGGCGTACGGCACCGCGCGCTGATGCCGGGCGATGATCCGGAAGCGCGGGGGGCGGCGCCGGCCGCGCGCCCGCCGGCGGTGCCGATGCTCGCGCGGCTGACCCCGCCGGCGCTGGCTGAGGATCTGGTGCATACCAACAAGGTGAGCCAGAATCTGCATACCGAGCTGCTTCTGCGGCGCGTCGGGCTTGTTGAGGGCAGCGGGTCGGTGGCGGACGGGCAGGCGGCAGTCGCGGGCGTGCTCGATCGCGCGGGGCTGGCGCGGTGGCATTATGATTTTGCCGACGGATCAGGGATGTCGAACTACAATCGCGTGACGCCGCGCGGGACGGTGAGGCTGCTGCGCTGGGGTGCGGGACAGCCCTGGGGTACGGCGTGGCGGGAAACCTTCCCGGTGGCGGGCACGGACGGGACGTTGCGCAACCGCTTCAAGGGCACGGCGCTGCAGGGTCGGCTGTTTGCCAAGACGGGGAGCCTCAATGCGGCCAATGCGCTGGCGGGATATTTCACCGCGGCGAGCGGGCGGACGTTCACCTTCGCGGCTTATGCCAACGATATGCCCGGAGACGTCAGCGCGACAGCGGCGATCGATGCGGCGCTGGTGGCGGTCGCGGCGGCGAACTAGCCACGCTCTCCTCCGTTCGCCCCGAGTTTGTCGAAGGGCGTGCTCCATCGCTGGGCGGTTTGGTCACGTGCTTCGACAGGCTCAGCACGAACGGATTGGACTGTGGCAAGCGGACGAGAGGCCGGTCGTGCTCAACGCAGCCGCATCGCACCGGCCTTGGCGCGCTGGAGCATGTCCTCGTTCCGGATCGTGCGGTAACGAGCCATGATGAGGCTGAAGATGCCGAAGACCAGCAGGCCCGCAGCGACGGCGGTGAAGCCCCACCCAGTGTCGCGCAGCGTGCCGAGCGCGGCTTCGAAGCTCAATTCGCCCTGATTGTCGCCAAGGCCGGCGCGCAGCACCTGCCAGGCGAGGATCGCGAACACCACTGCACGCGCAGCATAGCCGATCCGGCCGACCGCTTCAGCGAAGGGCGGGGTGCCGGCGGCGAGCAGCGCCATGAACTTCGCGGTGGCGGCCTGGATCGCTTGTTCGATCGCGGCGAGCGCGAGGCCGATGCCGACGATGACGAGCAGCACCGCGCCGCCGGGCAGCGAACGCGCCGTCTCGCCCGGGCCGCCGCTACCGCCGCCGCTGCCGTCACCCATGATGATCCGCACCGCAAGATAGCAAAGCACAAGATGGACGATGCCGCTGGCGGCATGGCCGATACGCTTGCCAGCGCCCTTGGCATCGGTGCCGTCGCTTTCGAGATCGAGCGCGGCGCTGTAGAGCTTGAACACCGCATAGCCGAACAGGCCGAGCGCGGTGACGCCGAGGATCACGTCGCCGCCGGGCAGGCCGCGCAGATCGTCGAGAACGGTGGAGGTGCCCTCCGACCGCCCGGTCGCGAGCGTGAGATAGCCGAGCATGATGTACACGATGCCGCGCGCGAGATAGCCGATCCGCGCGAACGTTTCGAGTTGCGTGACCCTGTTCATGCCGCCTCCTGATGCTTCACGGGCAAAAGGCTGGCGGGGGAAAACGTTCCGGTGCCGGTTCAGCTGGCGTCGAATGCGGCGATCACCGCGTCCCCAGTCTCCGGCCGCAGCGTGAAGATGCCGCTGTCGAAATGGCGGGTCGGGTGAACGCGGTTGGTGAGCAATGTCCAGGCGAGGCCGCGCTCGAAATCGACCCACAGGCCGGTGCCGGTGAAGCCGGTGTGGCCGATCGTGCCGGGCGAACAAGCCTGCCCGCCCGACCAGTCGGGATAGCGGATTTCCCAGCCGGCGGTGCGGTGGCCCTCCACCGGCGTGCGGATCGCATCGAGCATTGCAGGCGAGGCGCCGGTGCCGTCGAGCAGGCCGCGGGCGAAATCGAGCACGCCGTCGATCGTGCCGAACAGGCCGGCGTGGCCCGTGCGGCCACCCATGGCGGAGCAATTCTCGTCATGGACCTCGCCCTTCAGCACGCGGCCGCGCCATTGGCAGTGTTCGGTGGCGACGGCAGGGCCCGGGGGCGGGCCCCAGCTCAGCCCCTCGCCGAGCGACTGTGCATCGAGGCCCGCGCCGGTCAGGCGCTCGATCGCGATGCCGAGGAGGATGAAGTTGATGTCCGAATAGACGGATGGGCCGTGGCGCCATTCGCGCTGAAGGACGAAGGCGCGCAGACGGGCGGGGTCGTCGCCATAGGTGTAGATCGGCTCCACCGCGGGGAGGAAGGTGCGGTGGACCAGGCAGTCGCGGAAGGTGAGGCGACGCTCGGGGGCGTTCGCGACATCGTACTGCCGCAGGTCCGGGATGGCGTCGGTGAGCGGGCGATCGAGATCGAGCCGGCCCTCGTCGGCGAGGCGCAGGATGAAGCTGGTGGTGGCGATCACCTTGCTGACCGACGCGAGATCGAACCAGTGGTTGCGGGTGAGCGGCTCCTCGACCGGTACTTTCTGCGCGAGGCCGGTGAGGCGTATGGCGCGCGCGCCTGCCGCGGTGATGATGCCCAGAGCCGCGGCGGGGATGCAGCCGGTGGCGACAGCGGCCGCGGCCGGGGCGAAGGCACGCTCGACGATATGATCGATCATTCGAGTTCCTCCGTTCGGGGACGAATGCGGGCGAGCGCGGGGAGGAAGACGATCGCCACCAGGCTCAGCACGCCCGAGAGAAGGAAGAAATCGTCGTAGCCGATCGCGCGGACGATCGTCCCGCCCGCGCCCGACAACAGGCGCGGCAGCAGAAAGGCGAACCCGGTGAGAAAGGCATATTGCGCGCCGGGATAGCGCGGGTTCACCAGCAGCGAGAGATAGACGACGAACACCGCGCCCGCGAAGCCATTGCCGAACTGATCGGCGCCGGTGGCGACGTAAAGCAGCCCCTCGTCCACCGGTTGGCCGGCAAGCCAGACGAAGCCGAAATTGCCGATTGCGGCGACCAGCGCGCCGAGCGCCAGCGCCCATGTCATCGCCCAGCGCGTGACCAGCCAGCCGGCAAGACCGACCCCTACCATGCTCGCCACCAGCGCGACGACACTGTCGGCGCGGCCGATCTGCGACAGCGAATAGCCGAGATCCTTGATCATCGGCTTGGACAGGTTGAGCGCGAGCACGTCGCCCATCCGGTACAGCGAGACGAACGCCATCAGCACCAGCGCCGCGAAGCCGTAGCGCCAGAAGAAGTCGACATAAGGCCCGATCGCGGCGGATCGGCGGATCGGCGCGTCGGCGGGGGCGCGGCGGATGCGCGGCAAGGCGGCCGCCATGGCGAGGAACGGCAGCATGCAGATGCCGAGCACCCAGGGGGTGACATTGGCACCGGCATCGATCCCGGCGCCCGCGGCGAGCGTCAGGACGAGCCAGCCGATCGCGGCCGTCGCGGCGGCGCCGACGAGGAGAATGAACACGCTGGCGACGGTGCCGGTAGCGAGCGCGGGCAGGCGCTGCGCATCGCGATCCTCATGCCCGCGCATCGCGGCAAGGATGGGGAAAGGGAGGAACGCCGCCGCCGCGATCGCGAGATAGGCGATGCTCCAGCCGCTCCAATCGGCCAGCAGCAGCGCGCCGCTGCCCGCCGCGACCATCGCGCTGCGATAGCCCCACAGATTGGCGGCGACGATCGGCCCTTGTTCGTCCTGCGTCGGGTAAAGCTCGATACGCCACGCGTCGGCGGCGACCTCCAGCGTGGTCGTCCAGAAGGCGAGCAGGACGGCGAACAATGCGGTGACGGGCAGGCTCGCATCCTCGGCGGTAAGCGCCATTGCGACCATGGAGGCGAAGATGCCAAGCTGCGCCAGCATCATCCACCCGCGCCGCTTGCCGTAGAAGCGCGCGAACCCCGGCACGGCATAACGATCGAGCAGCGGTGCCCAGACGAACTTCAACGTCGGCAGCAGCTGCACCCAGGCAAAAAAGCCGATCACCGCCAGCGCCACGCCATGGGCCTGGAGCCGAAGCGCGAGCACGGTGGAGAACATATAGAAGGGCAGACCGGCCGCGAAGCCGAGCAGGCCGTAAAGCGCCATGCCGCGACGATCGACGCGGCTCGGGGAGGCGGGTGGCTCGGCAATTGCCGCCGGCGCGGCGTGATCGGTCATGGCGGCGATGGTTCAACGCCGCTGGCGCGCCGTCAATCCCGAGGAACGATGATGCGCGTTCGTCATCACTATGGGTTATACTGCCGCGGCGAAAGGATATGGGCATGGTCGCGCGAAGGCAGCCAGACTGGGCAGCACGATGACCTGGTATCTCGGCGTGGACGCGGGCGGCAGCCATTGCCGCGCCCGGCTGGTGGATGACACCGGGCTGGTGATCGGCACCGGCCATGCCGGGCCCGCCAATACGCGCATTGGCATGGACAGGCTGCGCTCGGTGCTGGACGATGTGATCGGTAAGGCGCTGGAGGAAGCCGGACTTGCGCCGGACGCGCGCGGACAGATCGTGGCGGGCATGGGAATCGCGGGCCTATCGCGGCCGGGCAGCGCAGAGGCGCTGCGCGGGCTGGACCTTGGCCTCGCATCCGCGAACTTCGCCACTGACGCCGCGATCGCCAACCTCGGCGCGCATCGCGGCGGCGACGGAGCGACGCTGATCCTTGGCACTGGCAGCATCGCCCAACTGCGCGTCGGCGGGACGGACTTTGCGATCGGCGGTTATGGCTTCCCCATCTCGGACGAGGGGAGCGGCGCCGCGCTGGGGCTTTCGGCCATGCGGCACGCGCTGCGCGCGCTCGACGGGCGGACGACACGCACGCCGCTGGCGCTCGCCATCGCGGCGCGGTTCGGCCACGCCATTCCGCAGGCGATTGCCTGGATGGACCGCGCCGCGCCCGGCGATTATGCCGCGCTGGCGCCGATCGTGATCCAATATGCGCAGGCCGATGATCCGATTGCGCGATCGATCGTCGAGGATGCCGCGGGGCATGTCGAGCGGTTCATCGAGACGATATTCGAGCGAGGCGCACCGGCCTGTGCGCTGCTCGGCGGGCTTGCGCCGCATCTCAGGCCGTGGCTGCGCGCGCGCACCGTGGCGCAGCTGAGCGAGTCGCTTGGCGATGCGCTGGACGGCGCCTTGTTCCTCGCCGGCTTCGTGCCACCGGCAGCCGACTGACGGAGCCGAGGCCATGAGCACCGAAACCGTCGATCCGCGCTTCGTCGATATCGATCGGTGGCCATCAACGGCAGCGGTGGAGGCGATGCTGGAAGGACAGCTTGCCGCGGTCGCCGCGATCAAGAGCCAAGTCGGCGCAATTGCCGCCGCCGCTGACATGGCCGCGCGGCGGCTCGGTACGGCCGGGCGGCTGGTCTATGCTGGGGCGGGGACATCCGGCCGGGTGGCGGTGCAGGATGGGGTGGAGCTATTCCCGACCTATAACTGGCCGCGCGAGCGCCTGCTGTTCCTGATGGCAGGCGGCAACGGCGCCCTGATCGAGAGCGTGGAAGGGGCGGAGGACGATCCCGATGCCGCCCGCGCGTCTATCGCCGCTGCGGAAATCACGCAGGGCGACGTGGTGATCGGTGTGGCGGCGAGTGGCCGGACTCCTTACACGCTGGCGGTGATTGAAGCGGCTCGCGCGGCGGGGGCGCTGACGATCGGGGTGGCGAACAATCCCGGCGCGCCGCTGCTGTCTTTGGCCGAGCACGGGCTGCTCGCGGATACGGGGAGCGAACTTGTCGCCGGGTCGACCCGGATGAAGGCGGGCACCGCGCAGAAGGCGGTGCTCAACCTGCTGTCCACCACCATCATGCTGCGGCGCGGGTTGGTGCATCGCGGGCGCATGGTCAACATGCGCGTCTCCAACCAGAAGCTGCGCGCTCGCGCTGAGGCAATGGTGGAGGAGATCGCGGGTGTGGCGGGCAACGGCGCAGCCGCGCTCGACGTTGCGAATGGCGAGATTCGCCAGGCAGCGCTGATCGCACGAGGGGCGACGCTGGCGCAGGCGAATGCGTTGCTGGCAAAGCATGATGGCGATCTCGGCGCAGCGCTTGCCGACCTTCGCTCATCGCCGCAGTGAGCCGGCCTGACAAACAAAAGCCGCCCGCATCTGGCGATGCGAGCGGCCTTGCGCTTTTCAGTGGGAGGGAACCCCGTCTGAAACTCAGTTGGCGGTCAGCACCGAGACCGAACCGTCCTGCGGCGCGCGGAAAGCGACCGGCGTGCCGCCGACGTTGCCGCGAACGCGCTCACCGTCCAGCACCAGGCGGAAACGGTCGCCACCGACGCGGCGGCCGGTGATCACGGTTGCGCCGTCACGGCCTTCGCTGGTCTTGTACACGTAGGTCTGCTTGTCGTGCTCGAAGGTCTTCTCACCTTCGGCCTGTGCAGCGAGCGGCGCCACGAAGGCGAGGAGGGCGGCGGTGGTGATCAGCGTGCGCATCGGAGAAATCCTCGGTTGAAAACCTAATCTGTTCGCAGATGCACAATTAAATGCTGCGCCGCGTCATAACGAGCGCAAAAACGTGCAACACGATTGCAAGCCGTGCAATCGTGGAGCGGGAGACGGCGATTTGTCGCGCGCGGCGCATTCGTCTATCGCGCGCGGCTTCACGAACACGATTGGTTGTCATGACGCTCTATTCCCGCTTTGCCGCGCATGTGGACGCGGCGCTCGATGCGCTCGAAACCGCCGGGGTGCTGACGCCCGGCATCGATCGCCGCGCCGTGACGGTGGAGCCCCCTCGCGACACGTCGCACGGCGACTTGGCGACCAATGCCGCAATGGTGCTCGCCAAGGCCGCGAAGACCAATCCGCGCGCGCTGGCCGAGAAGATCGCTGCCGAGCTGCAGCAGCTGGACGAAGTGTCGGCGGTGGACGTCGCCGGGCCAGGGTTCATCAACCTGCGGCTGACCGACGACAGCTGGCGCGGCGAGCTGGCGGCGATCAGCGCCGGTGGCGCGGATTACGGCCGTTCCGCGCGGGGGCAGGGGATAACGGTCAACATCGAATATGTCTCGGCCAACCCGACCGGACCGATGCACATGGGGCATTGCCGCGGTGCAGTGGTGGGCGACGCGCTTGCCGCCCTACTTGAGTTCGCCGGCAACAAGGTGATCCGCGAATATTATGTCAACGACGCCGGCGGGCAGGTCGACGTGCTCGCCCGCTCGGTCCACCTGCGCTACCGCGAGGCGCTGGGTGAGGATGTCGGCGCGATCCCGGAAGGGCTGTATCCCGGCGACTATCTGGTGCCGGTTGGCGCCATGCTCGCTGCAGAATTCAGCAACCGATACGTTGACGCGCCGGAGAGCGAGTGGCTGGCGACCTTCCGGACCCGCGCGGTCGCGGCGATGCTGGTGCTGATCAAGGACGATCTCGGGCTGCTCGGCATCCACCATGACCTGTTCGCCTCCGAGGCGGAGCTTCAGGCGGCGGGCAAGCCCGAGGCGGCCGAGGCGTGGCTGCGCGCGCGCGACCTCGTCTATGACGGCACGCTCGAAGCGCCCAAGGGCGAGACGCCCGAGGATTGGGAGCCGGTCGAGCTGCCGCTGTTCCGCTCCAGCAAGTTCGGCGACGATCAGGATCGCCCGATCAAGAAGTCGAACGGCAGCTGGACCTATTTCGGTGCCGACCTCGCCTATCACTTCCAGAAGGCGCAGTCGGCCGACGAACTGATCGACATCTGGGGCGCCGACCACGCCGGCACGGTGAAGCGCATCCAGGCCGCCGTCGCCGCGCTGACTGAAGGCAAGACGCGCTTTGACGTGAAGCTCGTCCAGATGGTGCGCCTGCTGCGCGGCGGCGAGCCGGTGAAGATGTCCAAGCGTGCCGGCAACTTCGTCACGCTCGCCGATGTGGTGCGCGAGGTCGGCAAGGACGTGGTGCGCTTCACCATGCTTACCCGCCGCTCGGACGCGCAGATGGATTTTGACTTCGCCAAGGTGGTGGAGGCTTCGAAGGACAATCCGGTCTTCTACGTGCAATATGCGCATGCGCGCGTTGCCTCGCTGCGGCGCCGCGCCGCGGAAGCGGGTGTTGAGACGGGAGCGCCCGATCTGTCCCGGCTTGATACGGAGGAGCTCGCCCTGGTGCAGCTCGCCGCACAATTCCCGCGCGTGGTGGAGACCGCCGCCGCAGCGCGCGAGCCGCACCGGATCGCCTTTTATCTCTATGACTTGGCGGCAGCTTTTCACGCGCTATGGAATGTCGGCAACGATCGGCCCGACCGGCGTTTTCTGCTGCAGGACGATCATGGCCTCACCGCCGCGCGTCTTTTCTTGGCGGAAGGCGTCGGGCAAATTATCCGCAATGGACTCTCCATCATGGGCGTGGAGGCGGTCTCGGAGATGTAAGGCATGGCGAGCGACGAAATCGAACTCAGGGACGAAGACCGGCTTCCCTGGCTCGAAACGGTCGAGCCGGACGAGCCCGAGGGCCCCGGCGTGCTGCGCGTGCTGCTGCTCGTGCTCGTCGGGTTGGCGGTGCTTGCCGGCCTGGTCTTCGCGATCTTCAGCTTCCAGCAGCGCACGTCTGATGGCGAGGGCGAACTGATCGCGGCGCAGGAAGGCGATTACAAGATCAAGCCTGACGATCCCGGCGGGCTGAAGGTGGAAGGCGAAGGCGATTCGGCGATCGCCGCCAGCGCCGGCGCCAGCTCGACCGCGGCGATCGACCTGAAGGCAGTGCCAGAGGCGCCGATCAGCGGGCGTCGTGCTGACGCCGCGCCGGCAGGGCCGACGAGCGGCAGCGCACGCACCTCGGCGGAAGTGCCGGGATCGGGCGGGCGCCTCGTTGCCAAGGCGCCGATGGCGGTGCCGAAGAAGGCCGTGCCGGGTGCCGGCACGGGCGGTTCACTGGTGCAGCTTGGCGCGTTTCCGAGCGAAAGCGGCGCGAACGCGGCCTGGAGCGCCATCGCCAAGCGCTTCGGCTATGTCGCGACGCTGGGCAAGACGGTGCAGTCCGCAGAGGTGAACGGGCGGACGGTGTATCGGCTGAAGGTGAACGCCGGCAGCGCCGACGCGGCGGGCGATCTGTGCGGGCGGCTGACGGTGGCGGGCGAAAAGTGTTTCGTGACGAGCTGAGTTAGGCGGCGTCTGACGCCACCTAGCCCCACGCGCTCGTCATCCCGGACTTGATCCGGGATCCATAGCTCCGCAAGCACTTCGCTCTATTGACTGGCGGCAGCGCCAACGAATCGTTGGATCCCGGACCAAGTCCGGGATCACAGCGCGGGTTGGGTGAGGTTGTAGCCCAACCCCACCTTCCCGGATGAAACCACCCGCCAAACCCGCTAACACGCCATCATGAAACCCGTGATCTTCGGCCTGTCCGGCCCGAGCCTCACAGTCGACGAGCGTGCGTTCTTCGCCGAGGCGCGGCCGGCTGGCTACATTCTGTTCAAGCGCAACTGCGTGGATCGTCAGCAACTCCGCGCGCTGACCGACGAATTGCGCGACCTTGAAGGCCGCGGCGACCTTGCGATCCTGGTCGATCAGGAGGGTGGACGTGTCGCCCGGCTCGGGCCGCCGGAATGGCCGGCTTTTCCGGCGGGCCCCGACTTCAATCGTCTTTACGAGATTGCGCCGATGTCGGCGATCGAGGCGGCGCGGGCCAATGCCGTGGCGCTCGGCCTCATGCTGAACGAGGTGGGCATCACTGTCGATTGCCACCCGATCCTTGATGTGATCCGCCCCGAGACAACCGAGGCGATCGCGATCCGCGCCTTTGGCAGCGAGCCGATGCGCGTCGCTGCCATGGGACGCGCGACGCTGGAGGGTTTGGCAACAGGCGGTGTGGTCGGCGTCGTCAAACACATGCCCGGCCACGGGCGGGCCCTGGTCGATTCGCATCATCTGCTGCCGACGGTGACCGCCAGCGACTCCGAGCTTGAGGACGATCTCGCCCCGTTCCGCGCGCTTGCCCACGCGCCGATGGGCATGACCAGCCATATCGTGTTCGAGGCGTGGGATCGTGAGCGCCCCGCGACCATGTCGCCAATTGTGATCGAGGAGGTGATCCGCCGTCGGATCGGCTTCGACGGGCTGCTGATGACCGATGACATCGACATGAAGGCGCTGTCGGGCACGCCGGCGGACAAGGCTGCGGACGCAGTCGCGGCGGGATGCGACGTGGTGCTGGATTGCTGGGCGCGAATGGACGAGATGGTCGCCATCGCCGATCGTCTTCCAGAGATCGCGCCGCGTGCGCGCGAGCGGCTCGACCGGGCCATGGCTAGCGCAGGACCGGCGGAAGGCGACTTTGCGGCGCTGATCGCCAAGCGCGACGCCTTGCTCGCGCTAGAGGGCTGACGGGGCGGCGTGACGGGCGAGCAGCTGACGCTTGATCTCGACGGGTGGGAGGGGCCGCTCGACCTGTTGCTCAGCCTCGCGCGCTCGCAAAAGGTCGATCTGCGACAGATCTCGATCCTTGCGCTGGTTGAGCAATATCTCGCCTATGTCGAGCGAATGCGGACGCTCCAGCTAGAGCTTGCCGCCGATTACCTCGTGATGGCGGCGTGGCTGGCGTACCTCAAATCGGCGCTGCTGCTGCCGCGCGGTCCGGACGTGGAGCCTGATCCCGAGGAACTCGCACTACGCCTTCAGCTGCGGCTCGAGCGGCTGGCGGCGATGCGTGAGGCGGGTGCGCGGCTGATGGCGCGCGATCGGCTCGGCCGTGACGTTTTCGTGCGCGATTCGCCGGAAGGGCTTCGCACCACCCGCAAGGCGCGCTGGTCGGCAGAGATCTACGACCTCATCGCGGCTTACGGCCAGATCAGCGCGCGTAACCGGCCGGTGATGCACGTGGTTCATGATCGTGAGGTGATGACATTGGAAGCGGCGATCGCCCGGATCTCGGCGCTGCTCGGCACGGCGATCGACTGGACCAGGATCCACACGTTTTTGCCTGAGGGGGCGGACGGTGCATTCCGCCGCTCGGCCCTGGCGTCGAGCTTTCTTGCCGCGCTTGAGCTGGCGCGGCAGGGCAGGGTGGAGCTGCGCCAGCAGTCCCCGTTTGCGCCGCTCTACCTGCGCGCCCCGGCATGAATCCGCCTGATGATTACGCGCGCGCGGTGGAGGCCGTTCTGTTCGCCGCGGAGGCACCGCTGACGCTCGACGCGATCCGCGCGCATGTCGGTGCTGGTGACCTGCGCGCTGCGCTCGACCGGCTTGAACACGATTATGCCGGGCGCGGGATCAATCTGGTCCAGCGCGGCGATCGCTGGCACTTCCAGACCGCCGGTGACATGGCGCATTTCCTTCGCCGTGATCGTGAGGATAGCCGCCGCCTGACGCGCGCCGGGATCGAGACGCTGGCGATCATCGCCTATCACGAGCCGGTCACGCGCGCCGAGATCGAGGCGATCCGCGGCGTGCAGATTTCAAAAGGCACGCTCGACGTGCTGATGGAAGCGGGTTGGGTGCGCCCTGCCGGCCGCCGCGAAGTGCCCGGCCGGCCGCTCACTTTCGTCACCACGCCGGATTTCCTGGTGCATTTCGGGCTGCAATCGCGCCGCGACCTGCCCGGCATCGACGACCTCAGGGCCGCCGGCCTGCTTGATCCCGTTGATCTCGCGCTTGAACAACTGGCGGTGGAAAAGGCTGACGATCCAGACTAGATGGTCGGGACTTCAGGAGAATCCCAATGGGTAGCTTCAGCCTCCCGCATATTCTTATTCTCGCAATCGTCGCGATCCTGCTGCTCGGCGGCGGCCGCTTTTCGAGCATGATGGGTGACGTCGCCAAGGGTGTGAAGAGCTTCAAGAAGGGCATGGCCGACGAGGACGAGGATGTTCCCGCCAAGCCTTCGCAGCGCATCGAGGCGCAGCAGGCGGCGCGTCCGGCAGCCGAGACCACGGTTGTTCATGACGACAAGGTGGCGCGCTGATCTGACGATCGTTCGCACCGGACTCGCATATGCTCGATTTCAATTTCGCCGAAATGGGCGTCGTCGCGATCGTGGCGCTGCTTGTGATCGGGCCGAAGGATCTGCCCAAGGCGCTGCGCGTCCTGGGCTATTGGGTCGGCAAGGCGCGCGGCGTGGCGCGGCAGTTCCGCTCGGGCTTTGACGAGATGGTGCGCGAGGCCGAACTCGCCGAGATGGAAAAGAAGTGGAAGGCGGAGAATGAGCGGATCATGCGAGAGCATCCGGTGCTCACGCCTGCCGAGCCCTTGCCTGCACCGCCGCCGCCCGACGAGGATAACGGCCCTGTGATGGTTGAACAGCCGACGGTGGTGCCGGCTGCGGCCGGCAGTGAGGCCGGTGACCAGGGTCCGGCGCTTCAAAACAAGGCGCCGTCGTGAATACCGCCGACGAACTTGACGAATCTCGCGCGCCGTTGCTCGATCATCTGATCGAGTTACGCCGCAGGTTGCTGTATTGCATCGTCGCCGTCGTGGTGGCGTTCGGCGTTTGTTACTATTTCGCGGAGGCGATCTTCTCCTTCCTGGTCCAGCCGCTGCTCTCGGCCGGGCAGAAGCGGCTGATCTACACGGAAATCTTCGAGGCCTTCTTTGTCCAAGTGAAGGTCGCGTTCTTTGCCGCGATGATGATCTCCTTTCCGGTAATCGCCAATCAGCTGTGGCAATTCGTCGCGCCGGGCTTGTACCGCAATGAGAAGCGGGCCTTGCTGCCGTTCATCCTCGCGACCCCGGTGCTGTTCCTCGGCGGAGCGGCGATGGCTTATTACATCGCCGTGCCGATGGCGCTGCACTTCCTGCTGAGCTTCCAGGGCGATGTGGGCGGGGTGAGCCAGGACGCATTGCCCTCGATCGGCAATTACCTGTCGTTCATCATGCAATTCCTGTTCGGCTTCGGGATCGCCTTCCTGTTGCCGGTGCTGTTGATGCTGCTGGAGCGTGCCGGCATCGTGACGCGCAAGCAGCTCGTTTCCGCGCGCCGCTATGCCATTGTCGGGGCATTCGCCATTGCTGCGGTGCTGACGCCGCCGGACGTGGGCTCGCAACTGCTGCTCGCCATCCCCTTGTGCATTCTCTACGAACTGGCGCTGATCGGCATCTGGTTCACCGAGCGCCGCCGGGCGCGTGAGCTGGACAACGCGGTTGAGACGATTGCGGGCGAGTAGGAAGGGCGAGTTTCGGCCGCCACTCGGCTTCTTACGGGAGTGATGTTGGAAACGCGTGCTTCGACAAGCGCGGCGTCAACAATTCTCAGGCGGGGAGCGCCTTTGCGACTGAAGCGGAGCCACTTCTACCAAGCTTGTCGAAGTGCGGGCCGCGCACATGTCGCTGTAAAGTCTACGACCGGGCTGCCGCGCAACGGTATCGCTGCAAATCAAAACGGCGGGCGCGGCTTGATGCCGCACCCGCCGTTTCCGTGACACCGTGTTGGGCGTTACTTGGCGTCGTTTGCCGTTTCAGCAACGGTGCTGCCCGCTGAGGAGACATCGCGACCGACCCCCTCGACCGTGTTGCACGCCGACACCAGCAGCGCACCGGCGACCACGGCCATTCCGATCAGCTTCTTCATGTGACACTCCTCTACGCATTGGAACTGACACGATCGCAAATGCGCGATCAGCAACTTCGTTCCTCGTTTCGGATGCGGAGTGAGTTGCCCCTGAAGAAATAAGGCCCGGAAGCGTCACCGGGGGGGGGGAGGGTTGACGCTTCCGGGCCTATGTCGTGGATAGCGAGAGCGGGGGGGCATAAGGTCGCTATCCGAAGTGTAAAACGTCGTCCTTTACGGGCAGTTCCCCGAGTCCCGACGAATTTATGAAGAAAGTTGGACGGACCCGAAACGATCTCGCAAAGGTTAGTCGCGGCCGAGCACCGCGATGGTGATCTCGTAAGCGCCGGTCAGCGGATCATGGTGGAGGGGGGCGCGCAACTGGCGCGACAGCCCCTCGATCACGCGGCCGAATCGGGTCGCCAACCCCTCGCGAAGTTCGACGCCTTCGATCAGCGCCCGTGACGATACGCGCAGCGTAGCGCGGTCTGTTGTGCTCGCTTCCTTGACGGAGACGCGCAGCTGAGCCGCCGGATCGCATGTGACGGCCAACTCGATCAGCTCGGTGACGAGAAAGGCGACGGCGACCGCGACGTCCTGCGACACGAGATAGAGATCGATGTCGAGCTGGATCCCTAATTGCGTCCCCTCGGCCGCGGTAGCTCGGATGTTCGACGCCAGTTCCCCGAGCATCGACCGCAAGCCCAGCCCGCGATTTTCTTCCATTTCGGCGAAATGGTTCCGGTGAACCACCGCGAGCGCGTCCACCCGCCGCTGGATTGAGGCATAAGCCTGCGCAGCTTCGGGTGACTTGGCACCGCGCGCGTGGAAGTTGATCAGCGAGGAGATCACCTGAAGGTTGTTTTTGACCCGATGGTGTACTTCACGCGTGAGCTTGGTCTGGCGGACAAGCCCCTCCGCGAGTCCGGCTTCGTGGATCGCCACTGTTCGGGTCAGCGCCCGGAACGTTTCGCCAAGCTCGCGCAGTTCCTGGGCGGGCAGCATGCGGATCGAGGTTGGGTCGGGTTCCTCGCCGGGTGTGAACGCGGCGACATTGGCGCGCAGCCGGCGAAGCGGGCGAATGAGCAGGCGATCGACCACGAACCAGGCAATGCCGGCTGCCGCGGCCCACATCACCAGCGGCAAGAGCAAAGCGATCACCAGCGGCGAGGTGATCGGCGCAGTGCGTACCTCCATCGCCAGCTTCAATCCCCCAATCCCCAGATCGGTGACGTTCCCTTCGCGCCGCTCGAACGCCGCTTCCCGCGGCATCGGCTGAAGAACGAGTTGATCATCGCCCTGCGACAAGGTCGCCGCATAGGAGGGCGTGAAGCTGCTCGGCCGGCTGAGTTCAGCCAAGAATTCGGTGGGAAAGAAGGCCGCGGCCGTTACACGCTGCGAGGCGCTCGCCGCGCCGAGCAAAAGCCCCTCATCTGGGTCGATGGTGGCAGCGACGGCTGAGTCTCGTGCAAGGCTGGCGACCTTCTGGGCGCCGGGAAAGCTGCTGCCGCACAGCAGCCGTCCGCGCGCGCCGAACACGGCAAAGCGAGCGCCGTTGAACGCTTGTTGCGCAAACACGCCCTGAACACGCGCACAGCTTGGCGCGTCATGCGGATCGGATTCCAGCGCATCGACCGCAGCACGCAATGCCGTCATGTCGCCGATCAACTCGATCGCGATGGCGCGGCCGCTTTCCGCCGATGCGACGCGCAGGCCCGCGCGTGCCTCAGTATCGGCGATCTGGGTGATTCGCAGCGTCGCGAACACCGCAATGATCGCGAGCGGCAGCAGCGCGATCGACAGGATGACCAGCAGCTTCGCCCCGGTGGGCCAGCGCATCATGAACGTCGGCGCGGTCGCGCCAACGCGCGAATCGTCCGCCGTCGTTGCCATGCCTGTGTCTAGTCTAGCTTACCCAGAAGGGAAATGAACTCATCCGGCACGGTCTCGTCGATCGTTTTCTGATAGATCGACCGCAGCGCCGCACCCATGTCTCGATCCTTGGATTGAACGGCGGTGCCGCCCCTCTTCCTGATCGGCTTCTCTGGCGCTTCCTTGTCCGAAACCAACGCTTACCCCCCGAAACACCTGTTCCGTGTGATGCCCATAATTTCCTTGGCCGGATACAGGCCGTGGCGCCAGCCTGTTGATCAAGGCTGGCGAGCGTTGAAACCAAAAAGCCATTCGATGGTTCCATGCCCGACGACGAAATGCGTCGTCGGGCGCGTGACGCCCGCGGGGGGTCGTCGGTGAAGTTGATCAATCAAGGGTTGGCGGTCAAAGCCATGCCTTCATCTATTGGGAGTCGTTCCGCCTCATGTCGCTTGGACAACAGCTCGCCCCGCATCTTCCCTTTCTGCGTCGATACGGGCGGGCGCTCACCGGCAGCCAGTCGCACGGCGACAAATATGTACGCGCCACGCTGGAGGCGATCGTCGCCGCGCCGGAGGAGTTTCCGCGCGACGTGGATCCGCGGCTGGGGCTTTACCGCACGTTTCAGGTGATCTGGAGTTCGACCAACGACGATCAACAGGCAGACCCGGGTGAGGTGGACGATCAGGAAGCAATCGCCCGTGCACGCCTGGCGCGCATGACGCCCCTGTCGCGCCAGGCGCTGCTGCTCACCGCCATGGAAGGCTTCACGGTTGAGGACACGGCCTATCTGATCGACGTCCCGGCGAGCGAGGTGGAAACGCTGGTTTCCGACGCGCTGTCAGAGATCGAGAACCAGACCCGCGCGCGCGTGCTGATCATCGAGGACGAGCCGATCATTGCGATGGATATCGAGACCATCGTCCGCGATCTGGGCCATGACGTCACCGGTGTGGCAGTGACCCGCGACGAGGCGGTGGCACTGGCACGCGAGGATCGCCCGGGGTTGGTGCTTGCCGACATTCAGCTCGCCGATGATTCGTCGGGTATCGATGCGGTGAAGGACATCCTGTCCGAATTCCAGGTGCCGGTGATCTTCATCACCGCCTTTCCGGAGCGCCTGCTGACCGGGGAGCGGCCGGAGCCGACCTTCCTGATCACCAAGCCGTTCCAGCGCTCGACCGTGAAGGCGGCGATCAGCCAGGCGCTGTTCTTTGATCAGTCCACTGCGCCAATTTCGTAAAACGATACGGAGCCAAAACGGAATTCGATCGTTTAACGGATCATGGCTGACGAGAACCGTAGGATCGAAGTGAACACCAATGAGGCGCGCGCCGGATCGACGCCGCACATGACGCGCTACATCCTTGGCGCGTCCTTGGTGCTCATCGTGGTGATATTCGCCGTTCTGCTGTTCGCGCGGCAGTAACGGCGCCACCATGCTGACACAGCGGCTGGCAAACCAGACCGGCGATGCCTATCTTGCGGAGAGGATGCCGGATTCTTCCGGTGCGGGGACCGATCGACACGATATGACCGAAGCTGAACCGCGTGATAACACCGCGGCCGACGGGGCTGCGGTCGAGCACGTCTCGCTGTCCGACCCCGAGTTCAAGAAGCAGTTGGCGCAGGTCATCCCGCACCTTCGCGCGTTTGGACGCTCGCTGTCCGGCAACCGCGACCTTGCCGATGATCTGGTGCAGGAGACGCTGTTGAAGGCCTGGGCTGCGCGCAAGCGGTTTCAGGCCGGCACCAACATGCGTGCCTGGACCTTTATCATCCTGCGCAATCTATATCTGTCGCAGATGCGTCGCGCGCGTTTCAAGGGCGAGTGGGACGATCTGGTCGCCGATCGCTTGCTAGCGGCGCCGGCGAGCCAGGACAAGCATGTCGAGCTTGCCGACATGCAGCGCGCCTTGCTGCATTTGCCGCAGCCCCAGCGCGAGGCCTTGATCCTCGTCGGTGCGGGCGGCTTCGCTTATGAAGAAGCGGCTGAGATCTGCGGCGTCGCCGTGGGGACGATCAAGAGCCGGGTTGCACGCGGTCGCGTGGCGCTCGAAACGCTGATGAGCGGCAGCGACATGACGTCGCGAACCGATCATGCCATTCCCAACGTGAAGCCGACGCTCGACGAGATCATGGACGAGGTGGACGAACTCAGCCGGGATCGCTGAGCCGTCCTTCATCCGATCTGCCGATCAATGACGTGAAGGCAGTCCCTCCAGCGCCCTTAAAGCGCGGCTGAGATCATCGGGAAGGTTGCGCGCGTCCGCATAAGCGTGACGCAACGATTCCCCGATCGCATCGGTGGTCCTAGGACGGCGTACGAAATACCCGCCGCTGCTGCGCTCTTGCCGACGATGTTCATGTCCCATCATAAGCGCTAGAACGGGCGAAGAGGCCGTAAGGTTTCACGGCTGTTTTTGCGGGGAGTTGCTTGTCAAGCGAAAACTGTAGAGGAGCCGCCATCGCCAACGCGGTGGTAAGGGCACAAGATTGCTCGCCTTTTCTGGCGAACCTGCTTCAGCGCGACAGCGCGATGCACGCTGCGGCACTGGCGGAGGTGCCGGTGCTCGATCCCGATCTGCCGGCCGGGAAAGCGCTTCGCCTGGCGCGTCGGCGGTTCGCATTGCGTGTCGCAATCGGTGATCTGGCGGGTGTGTTCGACCTAACGGCGGTAACCAACAGGCTGACCGACTTTGCCGACGGCGCGCTTGATCTCGCCATCCGGACAGCGATCACGGAACGGACGCCCGATGCCTCGCCGGGCGGGTTCGTGGCGATTGCGCTCGGCAAACAGGGTAGCCGGGAGCTCAATTATTCGTCGGATATCGATCCCATCTTCCTTTTCGATCCAGCAGTGCTGCCGAGACGCCGCAATGAGGAGCCCGTCGATGCAGCGGTGCGGATTGGCCGGCGGGTGATCGAGTTGCTCCAGGCGCGCGACACGGACGGCTATGTCTTGCGCGTTGATCTACGGCTTCGGCCGAGCCCCGAGGCCACCCCCATCGCATTGCCGATTGAAGCGGCGATCGCTTACTATGAATCGCAAGCACTGCCTTGGGAGCGCGCCGCCTTTATTCGCGCGCGGCCTGCGGCCGGCGATATCGCACTAGGCGAACAGTTTCTCGATACGATCCGGCCGTTCATCTGGAGGCGCAGCCTGGATTTTGGTGCGCTCGGCGAGATCCTCGAAATCACGCGCCGCATCCGCGATCATCATTCGCAGGGGCAGACCTTTGGGCCGGGCTATGACCTGAAGCGCGGACGGGGCGGCATCCGCGAGATCGAATTCTTTGCACAGATCCATCAGTTGATCCACGGCGGGCGTGATCCCGATCTGCGCGCGGGTGATACGCGCGCGGCACTGGCCGCTTTGGCCAAGGCCGGTCGAGTCGATCCGCGGGACGCGGCGGCGTTGTCCGAAGCCTATGTCGCTTTGCGCACGATCGAGCATCGCGTGCAGATGATCGACGATCGCCAGACCCATGCACTACCGTTCGGCGACGCGCTGGATCAGGTCGCCCGTCTCGATGGGCGCAGCGATGGCGCGGCGTTGCTCGCCTACCTGGAACCGCATGTCACGCGCGTCGCGGACATCTTCGGCCGATTGGCGCCGCCGCCCACGACGGCCCTGTCGAGCGATACCGAGGTGCTGGTCGGTCGGCTAGCCGAGGCGAGGTTCGCCGACCCGCCATCGGCCGCCGCACGGATCGCCACGTGGCGCGGGGCGCGCTATCCCGCGCTGCGCAGCGCGGCTGCCCAATCGGCGCTGGAGGCGGTGTTGCCGGGCCTCGTCACCGCACTGGCAGAGGCGCCGGTGCCCGAAGCTGCGCTGAACCGCCTTGACCGCTTGTTCGAACGGCTGCCGAGTGCGGTCAACATCTTCCGCCTGCTCGAAGCGCGCCCTGCGCTTGCCGCGCTTCTGGTGCAATTGCTCAGCCACGCGCCGACGCTTGCCGACGAACTCGCCCGCCGGCCCGATCTGCTCGACGGCCTGATCGACGCCTCGGCGTTCGAGGCGATGCCGGACGTGGCAACGCTCGCCCGCGGCATGCAGGTCGGTGATCGTAGCGATGACTTTCAAGCGCGGCTCGATCACGCCCGACGGCTGGTGGGCGAACATCGCTTTGCATTGGGCGCGCAGATCATCGCCGGCGTGTCGGATCCGCTTGCCGTGGCCGCGGGCTATTCACGCGTGGCGGAGGCGGCGATTGAGGTGCTCGCCGGCGCAACGGTCGCCGAGTTCGCCCGTGCGCATGGGCGTGTGCCGGACAGCGAGTTCGTGATCCTCGCACTTGGCCGGCTGGGTGGCGGGGCGTTGACCCATGCCTCGGATCTCGACCTCGTTTATCTCTTCACCGGCGATTTTGCGGCGGAGTCCGATGGCCCCAAGTCGCTGGGCGCGACGCTTTACTATAATCGCCTGGCACAGCGGGTGAGCGCCGCTTTGTCGGTCCCTACAGCTGCCGGCCCGCTTTACCCGATCGACACGCGGCTGCGCCCATCGGGGGCGCAAGGCCCGCTGGTCGTCAATTTCGAATCGTTCGCCCGCTATCAGCGCGAAAGCGCCTGGACGTGGGAGCATATGGCGCTGACCCGCGCTCGCCCGGTGTTCGGGTCTGCGGAAGCGCGCCGCGCCTTGAGCGACATCATCGCAAGCGTCCTACACGGGGATCGACCCGAGCGCGATATTTCCGCCGACGCCTTGACGATGCGGGCAGAAATGGCGGCGCACAAGCCGCCGATGGGGCCGCTCGATGCGAAGCTGCTGCCGGGCGGTCTGGTCGACTTGGAATTTGCGGTTCACGTCATGCAGCTCATGAGGCGCACCGGCTTCGATCCCAACCTTGGTCGCGCCATTGCGGAGCTTGATCTGCCCCCCCGCCTGGCCGCGGCGCATGACCTTCTCACCCGGCTCATCGTGACGCTGCGATTGGTCGCGCCCGATGCGGCCGAACCGGAGGCCGCCGCCACCCGGACGCTGATCGCCCGTGCGCTGCAGTTGCCGGACTGGGCCGCCGTGCTGGCCGCGCTGGACAGCGCGCGGGAGGAAGTTACGGCCGCGTGGAAAGGAGTGACGCATGGAAACGCTGCCTGACGTAACGGTGACGGCAACCGATGGCACTGCGCTGCGTCTGCGCGATCAGCCGCTGCCGCTTGTTGTGTATTTTTATCCCAAGGACGACACCGCTGGCTGCACGCGGGAGGCGCAGGACTTTTCCGCGCTTGCGGCTGATTTCGCGGCCGCCGGCGTCCATGTGCTCGGGATCTCGAAGGATGCGCCCAAGAAGCACGAGAAGTTCATCGCCAAATACGAGCTCGCGGTTCCGCTCGCGAGCGACGAGGATGGGGCGGCTTGCGAGGCGTTCGGCACCTGGGTCGAGAAGTCGATGTACGGCCGCACCTATATGGGGATCGAGCGCGCCACCTTCCTTTTCGACGGTGCCAGAAAGGTCGCGCGCGAATGGCGCAAGGTAAAGGTCGCCGGCCATGCCGCGGCGGTGCTGGAAGCGGCCCGCCAGCTGTGACCAGCATTGCCGAGGCGGCGCGCATTGTCCTCGAAACTGCCGAGCCGCTCGAGAAGGTGAGGGCCGCTCGCCACGCCGCACGTGCGTGGCGAAAAGGCAAGCTCGATCACCGGTTCAATGTGGAAATGCCCGAGGAGCCAGCGCGGCCGGACCGACCCGAGCTGTTGCCGCCGAACCGCATGCCCAAGCGCGGCAAGGGCGGCTCGGAACGCGGGCGCCTCGCGCTGCTGCACGCGCTGGCGCACATCGAGTTCGTGGCGATTGACCTCGCCTTCGACATGGCGGCGCGCTTCGGCGCGCAGTTTCCGCGCGCGTTCGTGGATGACTGGATTTCGGTCGGGGCGGACGAAGCGATGCATTTCGCCATTCTCGATCGTCGCCTTCGTTCGCTTGGCAGCTTCTACGGTGCGCTGCCGGCCCATGACGGGCTTTGGGAGGCGGCAAGTGCCACGGCGGGGGATGCGCTGGCGCGGCTCGCGGTGGTTCCGATGGCGCTGGAAGCGCGCGGACTCGACGTGACACCGATGACGGTGGAGCGGTTCCATGGGGCCGGTGATCACACCAGCGCGCGCATCCTGCACCGCATCTATTCCGATGAAATCCGACACGTTCGCTTTGGCACCAAATGGTTCGAGATCGCCTGCGAAGACGGCGGCCTGACCCCCGCCACGCATTGGCAGGCGCTGATCGGAACGCAATTTCGCGGGATCGTGAAGGGTCCGTTCAACGACTCGGCGCGTGACTCTGCCGGCCTGACGCGGGATTACTACGGCGCTATTGCCTAACCCACGAAGAACAGGCCAGTTGCGGATGTCCGGGTGCGGGGGGCCGCAATCCAGACCAGTTTTGAAGAATCAAAGCGCGTCGGGTCGCCTCGGCGTCTATCGTTTCAACGATCTCGCTCGGGGTTCGATGACCAACATTTCTTTCGCGTCGGCTAACCGCATCGCTGCTGGCGCCCGCCTTCTCTTTTCGCCGCGTAACGTGATCTTTCATGACGGGCGCTCGGTTCGCCGTCTGCGCCTGAACGGCCTGTCACAAGGCGTGGCGGCCAGCGCTGCGGCCGTGGTGGTGGCCTTTGCCGGTTACGGCGCCGCAACCGCGACCGGGCAGGCCGCATCGGCGGCAGGCCTCACTGCCGCGCCGCAGGCCGAGCAGCGCATCGCCGGCATGGAGCGCAAGCTCGAAAGCATGCAGACTCGGGTCGCCGCTGTTCGCAAGAGCGCGGAACAGCATGCCACCCGGCTGGAGCAGCGCCAGGCGCTGCTCGCTGCTGCGCTGACCGGCGTTGGTGACGAAAAGAAGCTGGCGCTCGCCACGCTCAAGATCGATCCGAACGGTGATCGGCTGGCGGCATTCGCGCTGGCGCCGTTCGGCAAGGTCGAGCGTCGGCAGGCGATGCTGGCAGAAGTGGCGTTGAACCAGCTCAACGACCGTTATTCGCTCGCCACCAGCGAAATTCGTGAGCGCGGGTTACGGCCCGAGCGTCTCGTGAAGGGCCGCAAGCTTGAGGCAATGGGTGGACCGCTGATCCCGGCGGCGAGTGCGGAAGCAACCGCGGATCTGAACGCCGACGCCCAGTTCCGTTCGCTGTTCATGACCTGGAAGAAGCTCGACACGCTGGAACAGGGTGTGATCTCGATCCCGTCGGTTCAGCCGGTGGCGCATCTTCGCTTCACCAGCAACTTCGGGGTGCGCAGCGATCCCTTCCGCGGCACCGCTGCGATGCACGCCGGCGTCGACATTCCCGGGCCGGTCGGCACGCCGATCTATGCAACCGCCGATGGCATCGTGAACCATGCTGCCCGACAGGGCGGTTATGGCAACATGGTCGAGGTAAATCACGGAAAGGGTATCGCGACCCGCTACGCCCATCTGTCGAAGATCATTGTCGGCGACAATGCACGGGTTCGCCGTGGCCAGATCATCGGCCTGATGGGGTCGACCGGCCGATCGACCGGCTCGCACCTTCATTATGAAGTGCGTATCGACGGGCGTGCGGTGAATCCGGTGCCGTTCCTGACCACTGCGGATTATCTGCTGGCCGTACAGGATCGTTCGGTCGGTCAGATCCCGGTGTCGACAACCGGCCCGGCGGCGCAGGACGCTCACGACCATTGATCGTCCGCTTATTGGTGTTCCAAGGATCAGTCCGGTTGCGGGCGGGGGCAGGGGGCCTTATCTCTTCGTCATGGCTACGCTCGCCACCGACATCGCCCTGACACCCGCCGCTGCGGCTCGGGTTGCCGCCATTGCGGCCAAGCAGAATAAGTCTGCGATCCTCCGCCTCTCGGTTGAGGGGGGGGGCTGTTCGGGGTTTCAGTATAAGTTCGGGTTTGCGGACGCACCGGACGCGGGCGACATCGTCGTGGAAACGGATGGCGTTAGGCTGGTGGTTGATGACGTGAGCATCGATCTCGTTCGCGGCGCTTCGGTCGATTACGTCGAATCGCTTGGCGGTGCGGCGTTCAAGGTCGACAATCCGGTCGCTGCGTCGGGTTGCGGTTGCGGCACCAGCTTCTCGGTGTAATGCCGTTGACGTGAAGATCGTCACCTACAACGTCAATGGCATCAAGGCGCGCTTGCCGCGCTTGCTGGAATATCTCTCCGAGCAGCAGCCGGATGTCGTCTGCCTGCAGGAACTCAAGTCCAGCGACGAAACCTTTCCGATCCAGGATGTGCGCGATGCCGGCTATGGTGCGGTGTGGCACGGGCAAAAGGGCTTCAACGGCGTGGCCGTGTTGGCGCGCGGTGTCGATCCGGTCGAGCGGCAGCGCGGGCTGGAGGGCGAACCGGAGGATGAGCACAGCCGGTATCTCGAATGCGATGTGAACGGTCTGGCTGTTGCTTCCATCTACCTGCCGAATGGCAATCCGCAGCCCGGGCCAAAATTCGACTATAAATTGCGCTGGATCGAGCGCTTGTCGCAGCGTGCCCGTGCCCTTCTGGTCTCAGAGACGCCGGCGGTGCTCGCGGGTGACTATAACGTGATTGCCAATGACGATGACACCTTCTCCGTCCGCGCGATGAAGGACGATGCGCTGATGCAGCCGGAAAGCCGCGCAGGTTACCGTGCCTTGGTGGCGCAGGGGTGGACCGATGCGCTGCGCGTCCGCCATCCCGGTGGCGGCGTGTGGACTTTCTGGGATTATCAGGCGGGTGCCTGGCAGCGCGACGCGGGCTTCCGGATCGATCACCTCCTGCTCTCGCCCGCGGTCGCGGATCGCTTGATCGAGGCTGGTGTCGACAAAGAGTATCGCGGCCGAGAGAAGGCGAGCGATCACGCGCCCACTTGGGTGCGCCTGCGCCCGTAGCGTCCGGCGCCGCTTTTGCTAGACAAGCTACCGATATCGCGCGTTCGCTGGTGAACAGCGGCCAAGTGCGTGTCCGAACCCGTACAATGAAGCGTCGGCAAGATCCGCCGCCACTTGGCGAAAAGCGCCTATGATCAGTGCTTGCTGCGCGGGTTGATTTGCCAAGTCATTGAAAACACGTTCCTCAACAGTTTGGCACGGCAGATGCAAAGTGTCAGGCGGCGGCGCGATCGGGCGCTGCCGGACCTGAAAGGAACCCGCCATGACGATCTACGCTTTCGCCGCCGCGCTCGCCCTCGGCACTGCTGCGCCCGAACCTGCCCCCGCCCCGGCGCCTGCGCCCATCGCTCCCGCCGAACAATCGCTGGGCAGGGACGTGAAGCCGAGCACCGACATGCGGCGGGTGTGCGTGATCGGCGACGTAACCGGCTCGCGCCTTCCGCGCCGTCATTGCCAGACGCGCGCCGAATGGGTCGCACAGGGCGTCGATCCGCTGGCCACGCGCTGAGTGCCGGAGCTCGGGGGCGCAATGGCGCTCAAGGACACGGCAGGAGAGGATGATCGTACCGGCCTCGCGGTGGCGCCAAGCGCCTGCCGCGAAGCCGGCGCGAAGTTCGCCAACCGCTCTACAGCGCCTTCTCGTACACCTGATAAACCTTGTTGACGCGGCTCTCGATCGTCTCGGCGATCGACCGCATCCCCTGGTTGTCGTCGAGGATCCATCCGATCTCGCCGCGCGAGGCGCCATAGCGTTCCACTGAGGCGCGGCGGATGTATTCGATCATCATGAAGGCCAGCTGGCTCGCCATGCGTGATGATTGCAGATCCTTGATCACCCCCATCAGCGGCACGCGCATCGTCCGCACCTTGGGGCGGCGCAGCCACAGGAGGAGCTTGGCCCAGCCGAACGGCCACAGCGAACCGCCCAAGTTCGCCAGTGGCTCGTTCAGATCGGGCAAAGTGATCATGAAGGCGACGGGCTTGCCGTCCACCTCCGCGATCCGGATCAGGTCGTTGAACACGATCGGCTTCAGCTTGACGCCGACGTCCCGGATTTCGGGCGGGGTGAGGGGAACGAAACCCCAGTTGTCGCTCCAGGCATCGTTGAGGATGCGAAGGATGATTGCTGCCTCTTCATCGAAACGCGACTTATCGACCTCGCGCACGTTGATGCGCGGGTTCTTCTCGCCCGATTTGATGATGCGCTGAACGATCGGGGGGAAGTCCTGCGTGATGTCCAGTTCGTAAGTCATCAGCTGTTTGGCTGGCGCGTAGCCCGCCGCCTCGATCCAGCCGCGATAAGCAGGCTTGGCATGGCCCATCATCACCGTGGGTGGATGATCGAAGCCCTCGATTAGCAGCCCTGGCTCCTCCCACACGGATTGGGAGATGGGGCCGAGCACGCGAGTCATGCCCTGCTCGCGCAGCCATTGCTCGGCACGTTCGATTAGGGCGCGGAACACGCCTTCGTCCTCGGCCTCCATCAGCCCCCACTGGCCGGTGCCGGGGCCGAACCCTTGCGCCGCGGGCATCTCAAGGGCCAGCGTATCGATGTGCGCCGAGATGCGGCCAACCGTGGCGCCGTTACGTTCCGCCAGGAACAGCTGCACCTTGGCATGGCTGTACCAGCCGTTTTTCTCTGGCGTGAGTAGCCCCAGCGCCTCGCCCTTCAACGGCGGCACCCAGTTCGGATCGTCGCGATAGAGCCGAAAGGGAACATCGACAAAGGTGCGCCGGTCACGCTTGGTCACGACCGGGCGGATGGTGAGGGAGCCTGTCATGCCCCGTCCTGTAATCGCCGCAGGCGATCATGGCGAGCGGCCTTTCCGCCGGGATCACGCCTGTTCCAGCCACCGTCTCGCCACTATCTTGGGGCAATGGACATGCCCATGACGACCATGACTCTCGACCGCACACCGGCTGTGCAGGCCGCACGCGCGCCGATCGCTGACGATCGCGCGATGCTCAAGGCTGCCGCTGAGTTGACGCGGGATCTCAATGCGCCGCGCCCCGCGGTGTACTGGGCCGACTTCATCGGTTCGGCGCTGCTCGGTTATGTTGCGCTTGGTGTGGCGATTGCAGCCGGCCCCTTGTGGCTGACGCTGGTTGCCGGTGTCGTTGCGATGTTCGCGTTGTACCGTGGCATGAGCTTCATTCACGAGCTCACCCATGTGAAGCATGCGTCGCTGCCGCACTTCCGGTTGGGCTATAATATCTTCATTGGCGTGCCTATGTTGGTGCCGTCGTTCATGTACGAAGGCGTCCACAACCTTCACCATGCCAAGACGCGGTACGGCACGTCGGAGGACCCCGAGTATCTGCCGCTCGCGCTGATGAAGCCCTGGTCACTGCCGGTGTTCGTGCTGGTTGCCGCCTTGGCGCCGGTTGCGCTGATCTTCCGCTATGGCGTGCTTTCTCCGCTGTCGATGATCGTACCGGGCCTGCGCCGGATCGTCGTCGAGCGCTATTCGGCGCTGGCGATCAATCCGGGGTTCCGCCGCCGCATGCCGGAGGGGGCGTTTGCCAGCCAATGGAACCGGATAGAGGCGGCCTGCGCGCTTTGGGCGATGGCGCTGATTGCGCTGGTCGCCACTGGCACAATCCCACTGCGTGCCTTCGGCATCGCCATGGCGGTCGCTTCGGGCGTCGCGGTGATCAACCAGCTGCGCACACTGGTCGCCCATCTGTGGGAGAATGACGGCGAGGCCATGACGGTGACGGCGCAATATCTCGACTCGGTCAACGTTCCGCCGCCGTCGACGCTGCCGGCTTTGTGGGCGCCGGTCGGGCTGCGCTACCATGCGCTGCACCATCTGCTGCCGGGCCTGCCGTACCATGCGCTTGGCGAAGCGCACCGTCGTCTCAGCGCGGTGCTCGACAAGGGTTCACCGTATTACAAGGCGAACTATGCCGGCATGCCGGGTCTAGTCGCCAAGATCGCCCGCAGCACCATGTTGCCGCGCTAAGCGGGGGCGGGGAAGGGCTCCAAGCGCCCTTTCCCATCCGCCGTTGCCGGCTTATCGCGGTTCGCGATGCTGTTCGCGCCCGCCTCCTGTGCTCGCCTCGTAATCAAGATCGGATCGGCGTTGCTTGTCGATCCGTCAGGCGCCGTACGTCGCGATTGGCTCGCCGGCATTGCGGCGGACGTGGCTGACCGGACGCGCGCGGGTCAGCAGGTTGCGATCGTTTCGTCCGGGGCGATCGCGTTGGGCGCGCGGCGGCTCGGCCTGCCGCGTGGCGGGCGTGCCAGCCTGGAGGATGCGCAAGCCGCCGCCGCGACCGGGCAGATCCTGCTCAGCCAGACCTGGGCGGAGGTGCTCGCCGCCGAAGAACTGACGGCAGCGCAGATGCTCGTCACGCTTGACGATCTCGAAGATCGCCGGCGCTATCTCAACGCGGCTGCCACGCTCGGGCGCCTGCTTCAACTCGGCACGGTGCCGGTAATCAACGAGAATGACAGCGTGGCTACCGCCGAAATCCGTTTTGGCGACAATGATCGGCTCGCCGCGCGCGTTGCACAGGCTGCGGGCGCGCAGGGGGTGATCCTCTTGTCGGATATTGATGGGCTGTACGACCGCAATCCTGCGCAGCCGGGCGCGGTGCATATCGCGCAGGTCGACCGGATCGATGGGCGGATCGCCGACATGGCGGATGATGGCTCGGCTTCGGGCATGGGATCCGGCGGCATGGTTTCCAAGATCGAAGCGGCGCGGATCGCGACGGGGGCGGGCGTCGCGCTCGCCATCGCGTCCGGGCGGGTCGAGCGACCGCTTTCCATCGATGCGCGCCACACCATGTTTCTTCCCGAACGGCGCGCCCGGGCGCGCAAGGCCTGGCTCGCCGGCCGGCTAACGGTGAAGGGGAGGATCGAGATCGACGCGGGCGCGGCACAGGCGCTTGCCGACGGCCGCAGCCTGCTCGCCGCGGGCGCGACAATGATCGAGGGGGCATTTGGTCGCGGCGACGTGGTTGCGATTCACGGGCCGGCCGGGCCGATCGCGCGCGGTCTGGCGGAATATGACGCCGCCGAGATGCAGCGCCTGCTCGGCCGGCGCAGCGAGGAGCATGAGGTGTTGCTCGGCTATGCTCCGCGATCGGCGCTGGTTCATCGCAATCACATGGCGCTGCTGTGATCCTCGCGCTCACCGGCGGTACAGGCTTCGTCGGGCGTGCGACGATCGAGCGCGCGTTGGCCGCCGGGCATTACGTACGCGCGCTGACCCGCCGGCCGCAGCCGCCACGCGCCGGCGTTACCTGGGTGAACGGCGCTCTGGACGATGCTGCAAGTCTGACCGAGTTGGTGAGCGGGGCCGTTGCGGTGATCCATATCGCGGGGGTGGTCAACGCGCCCGACCGTGCCGGCTTCATCACCGGTAATATCGACGGCACGCGTCAGATGATCGCGGCGAGCGGATCGCGGCGCTTTGTCCATGTCTCCTCACTGTCGGCGCGAGAGCCGGATCTGTCGAACTACGGCTGGTCGAAGCGAGAGGCTGAGGAGCTGGTTGTGGCGAGCGGTGCGGACTGGGCGATCGTTCGGCCGAGCGGGGTCTATGGCCCCGGCGACACGGAGATGCGGGATCTGTTCAGGCTGGCGCGCTACGGCCTGGCGCTGCTGCCGCCGCCGGGGAAGGTGTCGCTGATCCACGTCGACGATCTCGCGCGACTGCTCGTCCTGCTCGCCGAAGCACCGGAGCAGCGTGCGATGTTCGAGGTCGATGACGGGGAAGTGCTTACCCACGCGGCTCTTTCCGCCGCGATCGGCCGAGCAGTCGGCCGGCGCGTCGTGCCCTTGCATCTGCCGGCCTCGCTGCTTCGGCTTGGCGCCAGGCTGGACGGCGCCGTTCGAGGAACAGGGGCCAAGCTGACGGCCGATCGGGTGGGCTATTTGACGCATCCCGATTGGACTGCGCGCGCCGAATACCGTCCGCCTGCAGCCTTGTGGACGCCGACCATCCCGCTGGCCGATGGGCTTGCCGGAACCGCCCGGTCGTACGGTATCGCGGGATGACCACGCTTCGGCCGCATTCGATTGGCACCTGCGCCCGCGGACGTTAAGGAACCCCGATGAGCGACCGCGACAGCATCTTCGACACCATCACGGCCCAGATCGAGCCTTTCAACAAGAAGGGCGTGACGGTCACCGAGGCGACGACCTTCCAGGGCGATCTGGAATGGGATTCGCTGACGGTGATGGATTTCGTCGCCGCGATCGAGGACGAATTTGACATCATCATCACGATGAACATGCAGGCCGAAATCGAAACGGTCGGCCAACTCGCCGACGCCGTGGCGAAGCTGAAGAACTAAGCACCCGTTCGTCCCGAGCGATGTCGAGGAACGTGCCGCCTATGTTGCGCGTGGCGTCTCGACGTTGCCGGACACGAACGGTTTGGGACAGGAATCTATGACCGAAACCGGCCTCCAGGCGGAAGCTTTGCCCGCCGACCTCCCGACCGTTCCGTCGGAGCGCGACCTGTTCGATAAATTCGCACCATTGATTGCCGAGCGTGAGGCGCTGCTCGCCTCCGGCCTGCGCGATCCCTTTGGCATCGTCATGGAGGAGGTGAAGAGCCCCACCGTCGCGATCATCAAGGGCCGCGAGACGATCCTGCTCGGCACCTACAATTACATGGGAATGACGTTCGATCCGGACGTGATCGCCGCCGGCAAGAACGCCTTCGACAAGTTCGGCACCGGCACGAACGGCAGCCGCGCGCTGAACGGCACGTTCCACGATCACATGGAAGTCGAAGCCGCGCTTCGCGACTTCTACGGCATGTCGGGCGCGATCGTCTTCTCAACGGGTTACCAGGCGAACCTCGGCGTGATCTCGGCGATCGCGGCGAAGGGCGAATATATCATTCTCGATGCCGACAGCCATGCGTCCATCTATGACGGCTGCGCGATGGGCAATGCCGAGGTGGTCCGCTTTCGCCACAATTCGGTCGAGGATCTCGACAAGCGGCTGGGCCGTCTGCCCAAGGAGCCGGGCAAGCTCGTCGTGCTCGAGGGCGTCTATTCGATGCTCGGCGACATCGCGCCGCTCAAGGAGATGGTCGCCGTCGCCAAGAAGCATGGCGCGATGGTGCTGGTCGACGAAGCGCACTCGATGGGCTTCTTCGGCGAACATGGCCGCGGCGTGTACGAGGATCAGGGGCTCGAGGATCAGGTCGATTTCGTGATCGGCACCTTTTCCAAGTCGGTCGGCACGGTGGGGGGCTTCTGCGTCTCCAACCATCCCAGCTTCGAGATCCTGCGCTTCGTCTGCCGCCCGTACATCTTCACGGCAAGCCTGCCGCCGGCGGTGGTCGCTTCCGCCGCCACGTCGATCCGCAAGCTGATGCACGCCGCCGACAAGCGTGAGCGGCTGTGGGCCAACACGCGCCAGCTTCACGCCGGCCTCAAGCAGCTCGGCTTCCGCCTGCCCACCGACGCGCCCGAATCCGCCATCGTTGCTGTGCTGCTCGACGATCAGGAGCAGGCTGTGCGCATGTGGCATGGGCTGCTGGAAGCGGGGCTCTACGTCAACGTCGCGCGTCCGCCGGCGACGCCAGCGGGGATGTTCCTGCTGCGCTGCTCCGTCTGCGCCGAACATACCAGCGAGCAGATGGCGCGCGTGATCGGCATGTTCGAAGCCGCAGGCCGCGCTACGGGCGTGATCGTCTGAGCACGCCCAACCGGCTGCTTCCGCCGAGTCGCCGCTTCTGCTAGGCCTGTCGACCGTGATCGCGGACGAAGGTGCGGGGGCCCGTGGAGGTCTGGCTTCGGCCTGGCGCACTATCACGCTTGTCGTGATGGGCGTGCTCGGCGTGGGCGTTCTCGTCGCGCTGATCCTGACGCTGGGTGAGGCGAACAAGCAGCGTAATCGCGCCGTCTCGCTTCAGTCGCACAGCTATGACGTCATGGTTCTGGCCGGCAGGTTGTCGGGCACGATTGCGCGGTCGGAGGCGTCGCTGGGCCGTTACGTCATCTCCGGTGACCAGCAGTTGGGGCAGCTTTATTACGAAGATTGGCGGCGCGCGGGCGACCAGATCAGTCGGCTGTCGAAGCTGACGCGCGACAATGAAGAACAGCACGTGCTGATCGACAAGCTGCGCGTGGCTTATCGGGCGCGCGGCGAGCAGTTGTCGCTGATCGCGCTATCGACCAATTACGGCAAGAACGCCCAAGCGCTCGCGCGTTTCTACCAGGCCCGCGAGTCCAGGGCGCTCGACGATATCAATCAGGCGCTTGACTCGATCATTGCCGGGGAGCGCAGCCTGCTGGTTCGCCGCACGAATGCAGCCATGGCGCTGGTGGACCGCTCGACCCGTGCGGCATTCGTGCTGTCGGCATTTGGTGTCCTGCTGCTGATCGGTGCCATTGCGCTCGGCTGGCTCACCGTCCGTGCGCTAACCGGTCGCGCGCGGGCGCAAGCCGAGGCGGATGCGCAGCGCGCGCGTGCCGGTGAACTTGCGCTGGCGGTGGCTGAGGCGACGGAGGAGCTGCGCAGCCAGGAGGCGCGCCTGCGCCAAGCCCAGAAGATGGACGCGATCGGCCAGCTGACCGGGGGCATTGCGCACGACTTTAACAACATGCTGGCGGTTGTGATCGGCGGACTGGAACTGGCACAGCGCGGACTGGCGAACGGCGGGGGTGACGTCGGTCGTCATGTCGAGAGCGCCAGGGAGGGTGCCACGCGCGCGGCGGAGCTGACCAGGCGGCTGCTGGCCTTCGCGCGCGAAGGGGCGATCGATCCGGAGTTGATTGAGGTCGGCGCGTTGCTGTCCGGCATGCGCGACCTGCTCGACCGAACACTGGGCGATGGCATTCGGATCGAGATCGTCGCCGCAGCCGACGGCGCCTGCGTCCGGGTTGATCGCGTGCAGCTGGAGAACGCCATCCTCAACCTCGCCGTCAACGCACGCGACGCCATGGACGGGCGAGGAACGCTGACGATCACCGCGAAGTCCGGGCACGCCAACGGTCGCGATCATGTCGTCATCGCGGTGCAGGACAGTGGCTGCGGCATGGCGCCCGAGGTTGCGGAGCGGGTGTTTGAGCCGTTTTTCACCACGAAGCCGGTGGGCAAGGGGACCGGTCTTGGGCTCAGCCAAGTCTTCTCGTTGGTGCGCCAATTGGATGGCGAGGTCGCGATCGACAGCACCCCTGGCCGCGGTACGGTCGTTCGGCTGATGCTTCCTCTCGAAACCGTGATGTTGCAGCAGCCCGCCGAGGATGAGGCCCTGATCGCAACGCCGCAGGATCTGCAGTCCCTGCGCGTGCTGGTGGTGGAGGACGATCCGCGTGTGCTCGCGGCCACCGTGGGCGCATTGGAGGAGCTCGGCCACCGGCCCATCTCCTGCTCCGATCCGCTGGACGCACCGTCGCTGCTCGATCGTCAGGCACCGATCGACCTCATCCTGAGCGACGTGCTGATGCCCGGGCAGACCGGGCCCGAGATGATCGCCGCGCTCGACTATCGTCATGCGAACGTTGCCGTGCTGTTCGTCACCGGCTTTGCGGGCGAAACGCATGACGTGGCGATGTTTGGCGGCCATCATGTGCTGCGCAAGCCCTTCACCCTCGTCGGACTAGAACGCGCCATCGCCGAGGCTTTGGGGCGCAGCCGGCCAGATGCGACCCACAGCATCGCGGCGGAGTGAGCCGAAAAACGCTGGCACTCCCCACCCGCTGGCCTATACCGGCCCTCCGTCCGCCAGACCGAGATATTCAGCCGCGCCTCATGAAATCGATCGACCGCTACATGGCCCGGCTGATCGCGCTGCCGCTGTTCTCGACGCTCGTGATCTCCGCGATGCTGCTGGTGCTCGATCGCATGCTGCGGCTGTTCGACTTCGTCGCTACCGAGGGCGGGCCGGTGAGCGTGGTGTGGCAGCTGCTCGCCAATCTGCTGCCGGAGTATCTCGGGCTCGGCATTCCGATCGGGCTGATGCTCGGTATCCTGCTCGCCTTCCGCCGCCTCGCCACCTCGTCCGAGCTGGACGTAATGCGCGGCGTCGGGATGAGCTACGGCCGGCTGCTGCGCGTGCCGTACATGTATGCGATCGGACTCGCGCTCATCAATCTCGCGATCGTCGGCTTCATTCAGCCGCGCGCGCGTTATGCTTACGAGGGCTTGCGCTTCGAGCTGCGCACCGGCGCGCTTGGCGCTTCGATCAAGGTCGGTGAGTTCACGCATCTGGGCGATCGCATGACGCTGCGGATCGAGCGTAGCCGCGACAAGGGGCGTGAGCTGTCGGGCATCTTCGTCCGCGCGCAGACACCGGCGGGGGATTGGATCGGCGTCACCGCGCAGCGTGGCCAGTTCTTCGCCACCGACGATCCCAACACGATCATCTTTCGCCTCACCAATGGCACGCTGATCCACAATCGCGCGAATTTCCCGACGCCGCGCGTGCTGACCTTCAGCGTCCACGATCTGCCGATCGATCTGCCGCGCTTTGAGCAGTTCCGTGCGCGCGGCGGTCGCAACCTTGAATATACCATCCCCGAACTCGCCCGCATTGGCGCGACCAGCAACAATGCCGAGCTGCGCCAGGCCAGCCAATCCGAATTGTATTTCCGGCTCGCCGAAGTCGCGATGATGTTCTTGCTGCCGCTGCTAGCGGTCGCGCTCGGGGTACCGCCGAAACGCTCGACCTCCGCACTAGGCGTGTTCCTGTCGATTGTTTTCGTCGTCGCCTATCACAAGGTCAACCAATATGCCGCGTCGATCGGTGAGCTCGGCCGGGTCGATCCCTTCATTGCCCTGTGGGGGCCGTTCGCGATATTCGCGGCGCTGATCATCTGGATGTACTACATGCTCGCCTATGTCCCCGGCGGACAGCCGATCGGCGCGCTGGAACGGGGCGCGGGCAAGGCGCTGAAGGCTATCACCCGGCGCTTGCCCGGCCGCAGCGCGCGGGAGGCGCGCGCATGACATCGTTCTTCCCGTCGCGTACTGTCGCACTTTACATGGGCCGGATGTTCCTGGTGCGCACGTTCGGCATTCTCGCCGGGCTGGTGCTCGTCCTTCAGGCGCTCGATCTCCTCGGCGAATCCGGCAAGATCCTGGCGGTGCCGGGCAATACGGATGCGCAAGTGTGGCACTACATGTCGCTGCGCGTGCCGCAGATCATCGCACGCTTCCTGCCGTTCTCTGTGCTGCTGGGTACCATCTTGACGCTGATCACGATGAACCAGAACAGCGAGATCGTCGCGCTGAAGGCATCGGGCATGTCCGCGCATCAGGTGCTGGCGCCGTTGATCATCGCCAGCGTCGGCGTGGCCGTGCTTAGCTTCGCCTTCAACGACCGGGTCGTTTCGCGCTCCACTGCCACCTTGGCGCAGTGGCAGAAGGTGAACTACGGGCCGCTGCCGATCGATCGCGGCGATCGCGCAAACGTCTGGGTGCGCACCGGTGACGATCTGATCCAGGTCGATCAGATCCGCGGGCGCGGTGCCGCCGCGCAGCTCGGCGGCATCACGCTGTACGAGCGCGACGGCGGCAGCCTGCGCGCGATCATCACGGCTCCCAACGGGCGGCGCAGCGGCGATGGCTGGGCGATCGGGCCGGCGCGCCGCTTCGACGTGGCGAGCGGACAAGTCACGAAGCCCGGCACGATCATCATCGCGCGCGGCGTGGCGCCCGATCAGTTCACCTTGTCGACAGTGAATGCCGATGGCCTGTCGTTCCGCGCCCTGAACGAGGCGATCGACGATCTCGCCGCCGCCGGCCGCCCGACCAAGGCGCTGGAAGGCGCGCTGTGGCATAAGCTCTCTGGGCCGCTGTCGTCGGTGCTGATGCCGCTGCTCGGTGCCGTTGCGGCTTTCGGCATCGCGCGCTCGGGCAAGCTGTTCGTCCGCGCGGTGATCGGCATGGCGCTGGGCTTTGCCTATTTCGTTGCGGACAATTTCGCGCTCGCGATGGGCAATCTCGGCGCCTATCCTCCGATCCTCGCCGCCTGGGCGCCGTTCCTGCTGTTCCTGCTGATCGGCGAAGCGGTGCTGCTGCGAACGGAGGAATAGGGCGGCGGTCAGCTCTGCAGCCGCAGGGCCACGTCGTTCATGAAGCGGACGTCGTCGCCTGCGGCAAGCGTCGCCGCCTCCGCGGCCAGCGCGCCGAGCAAATCACTAAGCGGTTCGATTTCGTTCTTGGCGTAATTGCCCAGCACGTGGCCGGTGACCCGGTCCTTGTGTCCGGGGTGGCCGATGCCGATGCGGACTCGGCGGAAATCGGGCCCGAGATGCTGGTCGATCGAGCGCAGGCCGTTATGCCCCGCAAGCCCACCGCCCTGGCGCACCTTCACCTTCATGGCGGCAAGGTCGAGTTCGTCGTGGAAGACGGTCAGGGCATCCGCGCCGAGCTTGTAGAAGCGCAGCGCCTCGGCGACACTGCGGCCGCTTTCGTTCATGAAGGTTGCGGGCTTCAGGAGCAGCACCTTTTGGGTGCCCAGCCGGCCTTCCTGCACCCAGCCTTGGAACTTCTTGGCCGGCGCACCGAAGCCGTGAACCGCCGCGATTGCGTCAAGCGCCATGAAGCCGACATTGTGGCGGTGCATCGCATATTGCGCGCCCGGATTGCCGAGGCCGACCCAGAGTTGCACGTTGATTCTCCTGATCGCGTTCGATGACTTCGTGGCGCCTAGGGCAGCGTTTAAACGAAAACGGGCGGGGGACGTCGCCGCCTCCCGCCCGCATCCGTACGCAACAAGCTGAACGATTACTCGCTGGCCGTGCCCGCGGCTTCGCCCGCGTCCTCGGCAGCACCTTCGCTCGACTTCAGCGCCGAGGGCGCGACCACCGTCGCGATGGTGTAATCGCGGTCATCGATCGCCGACTGCGTACCTTGCGGCAGCGTGACGGCGGAGATGTGAAGCGAATCGCCGACGTCCAGGCCCTTGAGCGAGATGGTGACTTCCGACGGGATTTCAGCCGCGTCGCATACCAGCTCCAGCTCGTGACGAACCACGTTCAACACGCCGCCCTTCTTCAGGCCGGGGGCCTCTTCTTCGTCGATGAACACCACCGGCACTGCGACGGTGACGGTCGCGTGCGCGCTAATGCGCAGGAAGTCGACGTGAACCGGACGATCGGTGACGGGGTGGAAGTGCACGTCCTTGGGCAGGGTGCGCTCACCGTTCACCATCACCACGGTGTTCATGAAGTGGCCGGTGCCGAGCGCCTTGACGAGCGCCTTCTCCTCGAGGTGGATCGAGGTCGGTTCCTTGTTCTGGCCGTAGATCACGGCGGGGACGCGGCCGTCACGACGCAGCGCCCGGGAGGCTCCCTTGCCAACCCGGTCACGCGTCTCGGCTGCGAGCGTCAGCTGGTCGCTCATCGATATTCTCCGAAACAGGTGTGTGTTTATCCGCGCCACGCCTCCAGGGATGACCATGGAACGGAAGCGGGCGCGCATAGCGGGGGAGGGGCAGAAAGGCAAGCGATCCTCCCCGCGCCGGGGAGGATGTCGGCGGCTCAGTACTTAACTCGCACCGCCTTCAGCTTGTACTTGCCCAATTGCGCCTGCACGCTGTCCGGCCCGGCGAGATGCCCCGCGCCCACCGCGATGAACACCCGGCCCGGCGTGCGCATCCGCTCGGCGATCCACGCCGCCCATTTCGCATTGCGATCGACCAGCAATGCCTTGGCGACTTCCGGCGATTCCTTCAGGCTCTCATTCATCGTTGCGGCGAGCCCTTCCGGATTGCCTCTGGACCAATCCGAAACCATCCGTTCCATCGTCTCGCCGGCCTTGGGCAGTTCCTCGACCGTGGATGTCAGCAGCTGGACCTGCGCCCTTTGCGAGAGCGAGTCGAAGATCGACATCTGCCCTTCAAAGGTTTCCAGCCCCATCACCTGCTTCTTCTGTGCCTCGGCAGCGGCGGTCAGGATGCCTTCAGGCCCGTTCAGGGCTTGGTAACCCAGCTTCTGCACCGGCAGTACCGACAGGCTGATCGCGGCGAACCACGGCTGCATCCGCTCGAACGAGGCGCGCGATAGCTTGTTGTCCTCCAGCGCCTTTTCAAACGCAGGTCGCTTCTCCGCTGGCAGCTTTTCGAGCAGTGTTGGTCCGGCGGGATCGAACGCCTTGGAGACGACCACCCTTTGCTGAGTTTCCTGATCGGGTTCCACCATCTCCAGCACCAACGTGCCCGAGCGATCGAACGCCTTTTTCACCGCTTCGTCGAACCAGCTGAGGCCCGGCTTCAGCACATGAATTGTGCCGAACAGATAGATCGTTGTGTCCTTGTCCCGCACCACCCAAAGCGCCGGATCGGCATCCTGCGGCTGCACCGCGGGCGCGGGCTGCGCGCAGGCGGGAAGGGCGAAGGCTAGGCCTAGCGAGGCGAACAGGGGGGCAAACGGGCGGAACACGGGTGTGGAAGACCTTCCTGAGCGGAGCAGGGCCAACCTAGCGCGGCCCTTGCCTGTTGGCGAGCCATCCGCCATTGCCCGGCGGGCGATGAACGCCACCTCAACAGAAGCGCCGCTGAGCTTTCAGGACATGATCCTGCGCCTCCATTCCTATTGGAGCGCGCGCGGATGCGCCATCCTCCAGCCCTATGACATGCGCATGGGCGCTGGCACCTTTCACCCCGCGACGACGCTGCGCGCGCTCGGCCCCGATGCGTGGAACGCCGCCTTTGTCCAGCCGAGCCGTCGCCCGACCGACGGCCGCTATGGCGAGAACCCCAATCGGCTGCAGCATTATTACCAATATCAGGTGATCATGAAGCCGAGCCCGCCGGACTTGCAGGAGCTGTATCTCGGCAGCCTGGCGGCGATCGGCATCGATTTCACGCGCCACGACATCCGCTTCGTCGAGGACGATTGGGAAAGCCCGACGCTGGGCGCCTGGGGGCTCGGCTGGGAGGTCTGGTGCGACGGGATGGAGGTGACCCAGTTCACCTATTTCCAGCAGATGGGCGGCTTTGACTGCAAGCCCGTCGCGGGCGAGCTGACCTACGGGCTCGAACGGCTGGCGATGTACATCCAGGATGTCGACAATGTGTACGACCTGCGGTTCAACGACGCCGGCGTGAGCTACGGCGACGTGTTCCTCGAAAACGAGCGGCAGATGTCGACGTGGAACTTCGAGGTCGCGGAGACCGATGCGCTGTTCGACTTGTTCCGCAAGGCGGAGGCGGAATGTGCGCGCTGCTTGGACGCGAAGCTGCCGATCCCAGCCTATGAACAGGCGATCGAGGCGAGCCACATCTTCAACCTGCTCAACGCGCGCGGTGTGATCTCGGTGGCGGAGCGGCAGGCGTATATCGGCCGCGTGCGCGATTTGGCGAAAGGCGCTTGCGCATCGTACATGGAGAAGAACGGGTGGGCGGCGTGAGTTTGTTCACGCGAAGCCGCGAAGGCGCGAAGACTGGTTTCGCGCAGAGGCGCAGAGGACGCGGGGGCGTGACGCTTGCGGCCCTGTTTCGCGGCAGCAACAAGTCAGTGATTGCTGCCGCACTCCCTGGCAACCAGCGCAGCACCTCTGCGCCCTCCGCGCCGCCGCGCGAGCAAACCTTCCTTTCTCTTCGCGTCTTCGCGCCTTCGCGTGAACAAATCCAAGGCCGCCACGCATGACCGACTTCCTCCTTGAGCTCCGCTCGGAAGAAATCCCCGCCCGCATGCAGGACAAGGCGCGCGAGGATCTCGCCCGCCTGTTCGCGGCGGAACTCGCCAAGGCTGGCCTCGCCGCCGGCGCACTCCTCACCTATGCCACGCCGCGCCGCCTGGCGCTGATCGCGCGCAACCTGCCCGATGCCACGCAGGCGGTGAGCGAGGAACTCAAGGGCCCGCGCACCTCCGCGCCGCCGCAGGCGCTGGAGGGCTTTCTCCGCAAGACCGGCCTCTCGCAGGAGCAGCTGGTCGATCGTGATGGCGTGTGGTTCGCGGTGATCGACAAGCCGGGCCGTGCGACCGCCGATGTGCTCGTCGAGGCGATCCCGGCGATCGTGCGCGGCTTCCCTTGGCCCAAGTCGATGCGCTGGGGTGCTCCGTCGCTTTCCACGGAGAGCCCGCGCTGGGTGCGCCCGCTGCAAGGCATTGTCGCGCTGTTCGGCGAAGAGGTCGTGCCCTGCACCATCGCCGGTGTGGAGAGCGGCGCCGCCACAGTCGGCCATCGCTTCCATCACCCCGGCGTGATCACCATCGGCTCCGCGACGGATTACGTCGAGAAGCTGCGCGCTTGTCACGTCATCGTCGACCAGGACGAGCGCCGTACCACCATTGCGATCGGTGCGAAGATGGCGGCCAACAAGGCCGGTCTGAGGCTGGTCGAGGACGAAGGGCTGGTGGCGGAGAATGCCGGCCTTACCGAATGGCCGGTGCCGCTGCTCGGCCGCTTCGACGCGGCGTTTCTCGACGTGCCGCCGGAGGTGATCCAGCTCACCGCGCGCGTGAACCAGAAGTATTTCGTGTGCCGCGACGCGGACGGAAAGCTCGCCAACGCCTTCATCTGCACCGCCAATATCGATGCGGCGGATGATGGCGCGAAGATCGTCGAGGGCAACCGCAAGGTGTTGGCCGCTCGCCTCTCCGATGCCCGCTTCTTCTACGAGACGGACCTCAAGGTGCCGCTCGATGAGCAGGCGAAGAAGCTCGAAAAGATCGTCTTCCACGAAAAGCTCGGCACCGTCGCCGATAAGGTAGAGCGCGTCGCCAAGCTCGCGCGCTGGCTGGTGGACGAAGGCATCGTACCAGGCGCGGACCCCGAGCATGCCGAGCGCGCGGCGCGGCTCGCCAAGGCCGATCTCGTCACCGGCATGGTCGGCGAGTTCCCCGAATTGCAGGGCGTAATGGGCGGCTATTATGCCGAGCGCCAGGGAGAGCACCCGGCCGTGGCCGCTGCGATCCGCGATCACTACAAGCCGGTCGGGCAGGGCGATGACGTGCCCACCGCTCCGGTGACGGTGGCGGTATCGCTGGCGGACAAGCTGGATAGCATCGGCCAGTTCTTTGGCGCGGATCTCAAGCCCAGCGGGTCTAAGGATCCGTTCGCCCTACGTCGCTCGGCCCTGGGCATAGTCGCGCTCGTACTCGACAACGGGCTTCGCTTTCCGCTCGCTCGCGCGGTAAATGCCGACGTGCTCGATTTCTTCGCCGACCGCCTCAAGGTCCAGCAGCGGGAGGCCGGCGTCCGCCACGACCTGATCGACGCGGTGTTCGCGCTCGGCGGGGAGGACGATCTCGTTCGCCTGCTCGCCCGAGTGAAGGCGCTCCAGGCATTCGTCGACACCGAAGACGGTGCGAACCTGCTCGCCGGCTACAAGCGCGCCGCGAACATCCTCAAGAAGGAGGGCGGGGTGCCCGAGGGCGCAGCGAGCAACGCCGCGCCCGACACAGCCGAAGCCGCCCTCACTCAGGCGCTCGACACGGCGGAACCCGCAGCGAAGGACGCCATCGCGCGCGAGGACTTCGAAGCCGCAATGGCAGCGCTCGCCACGCTTCGTGCGCCGATTGATTCGTTCTTCGACCAGGTTACGGTCAACGATGCCGATCCCGCCAAGCGCGCGGCCCGTCTCGCTCTGCTCGCCCGGGTGCGTGATGCGGTTCACGGGGTGGCCGATTTCTCGCGGATCGAGGGATAAGGCACGGGTAAACGGTTACATTCAGTCAGGGGCAGCTTTGTTCTTGCAATCGGGCGTTTGCCCGTGTGTTGCAGCGCAAAACGAATACAGGAGACGAGATGATGGCGACGGCGGTGAAACCCCAGACGGATGAACGCTACGTCTATCGCTTCGGCGGCGGCGTCTCCGATGGCGGTAGCGGGGACAAGAACCTCCTGGGCGGCAAGGGCGCGAACCTTGCCGAGATGGCGTCGATTGGCCTGCCGGTGCCGCCGGGCTTCACCATCAGCACCGCGATGTGCACGCGCTATTATGAAGAAGGCGAGGCGTTTCCGGACAGCCTGCGCCAGGAAGTGGCCGATGGCCTTGCGCATATCGAAGCGATCACCGGCAAGAAGTTCGGCGATGCGTCCGACCCCCTGCTCGTTTCGGTCCGCTCGGGCGCGCGCGTGTCGATGCCGGGGATGATGGATACCGTCCTCAATCTAGGCCTCAATGACGAGACGGTCGAAGGGCTCGCCAAAACGTCGAATGACGAGCGCTTCGCCTGGGACAGCTATCGCCGCTTCATCCAGATGTATTCGGACGTGGTGCTCGGGCTCGATCACGGCGCGTTCGAGGAAGCGCTTGAGGTTGCTAAGGAAGATAATGGCTTCACGCTCGATACCGAGCTGTCGGCCGATGACTGGAAGGCGCTCGTCGCCGAGTTCAAAAAGCTGGTCCAGGAACAGCAGGGCGCTCCGTTTCCGCAGGATGTGCACGATCAGTTGTGGGGCGCGGTCGGCGCGGTGTTCGGATCGTGGCAGTCGGATCGTGCCAAGGTCTATCGCCGGCTGAACGACATTCCGGGCGGCTGGGGCACGGCCGTCAACATCCAGGCGATGGTGTTCGGCAACATGGGCGATACGTCCGCGACCGGCGTCGCCTTCACGCGCGATCCCTCGGCCGGGCACAATGCCTATTATGGCGAGTTCCTGATCAATGCGCAGGGCGAGGACGTCGTCGCCGGCATCCGCACGCCGCAATATCTCACCAAGACGGCGCGCGAAGAGGCGGGCGCCAAGCCGCTCAGCATGGAAGAGGCCATGCCAGAGGCCTATGCCGAGCTCGCCGCCGTGTTCGACCGGCTGGAGCGGCATTACCGCGACATGCAGGACATCGAGTTCACGGTGCAACAGGGCAAGCTCTGGATGCTCCAGACGCGCTCGGGCAAGCGCACGGCGAAGGCGGCGCTCAAGATCGCGGTCGACATGGCCGCGGAAGGGCTGATTACCCGCGACGAGGCGATCGCGCGCGTCGATCCGCAAGCGCTGGACCAGTTGCTCCACCCGACGCTCGATCCGAACGCCAAGCGCGACGTGCTGACCAAGGGGCTGCCCGCTTCCCCCGGCGCCGCATCGGGCGCGGCGGTGTTCGACGCCGACACCGCAGAGAAGATGGCGGCGGATGGCAAGTCGGTAATCTTGGTGCGCACCGAGACGTCGCCGGAGGACATCCACGGCATGCACGCGGCAAAGGGCATTCTCACGGCACGCGGCGGCATGACCAGCCACGCGGCAGTGGTAGCGCGCGGCATGGGTCGGCCATGCGTGTCGGGCGCCGGTGCGCTCTCGATCGACAACAAGGCGAAGATCGCGCGCATCTCCGGCCGCGAGGTGCGCGAGGGTGACCTGCTCACCATCGACGGCACCACCGGCGAGGTGATGGCCGGTGAGGTCGCGACGATCCAGCCAGAGCTGGCCGGTGATTTCGGCACGCTGATGGAATGGGCCGACGAGGTTCGCCGCCTCAAGGTGCGCGCCAATGCCGAGACGCCGCTCGACTGCCAGACGGCGCGCGATTTCGGCGCCGAAGGTGTCGGCCTGTGCCGCACCGAGCATATGTTCTTCGAGGCCGACCGCATCACCGCAGTGCGCCAGATGATCCTCGCGGAGGACGAGAAGGGGCGTCGCGCGGCGCTGGAGAAACTGCTGCCGGAACAGCGCAGCGACTTCCAGGCGATCTTCGAGGTCATGGCTGGCCTGCCAGTGACGGTGCGGCTGCTCGATCCGCCGCTGCACGAGTTCCTGCCGCACGAGGAAGCCGAGTTCGCCGAAGTCGCCACCGCCGCCGGTGTCGACGTCGACACGCTGAAGCGCCGCGCGGGTGAGCTCCATGAGTTCAACCCGATGCTCGGGCATCGCGGCTGCCGCCTCGGCGTCACCTATCCCGAAATCTACGAGATGCAGGCGCGCGCGATCTTCGAGGCCGCGCTCGACGTGGCGGAGAAGAGCGGCGAGGCGCCGATCCCCGAGATCATGATCCCGCTGGTTGCCACCAAGCGCGAGCTGGAGCTGATGAAGGCCGTGGTCGATCGCACCGCCAAGTCGGTGTTCGAGGAGCGCGGCAAGACGGTCGAGTATCTCGTCGGCACGATGATCGAGCTGCCGCGCGCCGCGCTGCGTGCAGGCGAGATCGCCGAGGCGGGCGAGTTCTTCTCGTTCGGCACCAACGATCTGACGCAGACCACGCTTGGCGTCAGCCGCGACGACGCGGGCCGCTTCCTAGGTTCGTACGTGGAGCAGGGGATCTACGCCAAGGATCCGTTCGTCAGCATCGACGTTGACGGTGTCGGCGAACTCATCAGCCTCGCCGCCGAGCGCGGGCGGGCGACTCGATCGGGTATCAAGCTCGGCATCTGCGGCGAACATGGCGGCGATCCGGCGTCGATCGCCTTTTGCGAAAGCGTAGGCTTGGATTACGTATCGGCGTCGCCGTACCGCGTGCCGATCGCTCGGCTTGCCGCCGCCCAGGCGGCGCTGAAGGCGAAGTAAGCGGTGGCGCTCCCCTCTCCGTCGCGGACGGGGAGGGGGAGTCGGCGTGAGAGATGCTCGCGTTATGTCGCGGCTGAATGTTTCGAGCTGCTCCAGGCGCCGCCTTCGCTCAGGGCAGAAGAAGACGCGGCCTCCGATGAAGGCCTCACCCTGAACTTGTTCAGGGTCCACCCGTCAGCGGACGCGCCGTGTTCTGCTGCACGGTGGATGCTGAAACAAGTTCAGCATGACGCTGGTTCGGTAGGGCTGTACACCCCCGCATAGGTCTGCCGCTGATCATCTTCACAGGCTGCGCCCCGGCCTCTTGAGGCCTACGCTTCAACCGGTCTGACCGGTCAGCCTCACCCGTTGGTGCCAACGCGGTTCTGCCAGTCGAACCAACGCGCCCGCATCGTACCCGCGGGGCGTGCCGCCGTCTGGGCGATCGGCGCATGAGCCGCCACCGGCGCGTGCGTCGTCACAGGCGCCGCCACCGGAGCGGCCTTCGCCAGCCGCGCATTCTCGCGCTCCAGTTCTTTGATTCGCGCGTCCCGCTCCGCGAGCCGCGCGTCATAGTCCTTGCGGTTGCGGCCATGCACATCGCGTTCGTCGGCGTAGCGCTGCTTCCACTTGCGGCCACCGGGATGGCTCGCCAACCCGAACAGCCAGCCGGCGATCAGCGCCACGGCCAGCGCCAGCCATTGCGTCGGCGTCGTGAAGAGCATCGGCGTTCCTCCTGTTACGGATGCCTAACGATGCTCTCCAGACGGCGTTCCCCGGCCGCAGATAGGGCTTTCAGATGTTGCCGTTGAGGAACGCGTCGCTGATCGAGCAGGCGGCGGGCCCGAGGATGACGATGAACAGCACGGGCAGGATGAACATGATCAGCGGAATGGTCATGATCGCCGGCAATCGCGCGGCTTTCTCTTCCGCGCGCATCATGCGCTCGTTGCGGAATTCGGCGGACAGCACACGCAGCGCGCTTGCCAGCGGCGTGCCGTACTTCTCGGTCTGCACCATTGTCGTGACGATGCCCTTCACTTCGTCCAGCGCAACTCGGTTGGCGAAATTCTCGAATGCGGAGCGCCGATCGGTGAGGAATCCAAGCTCGATCGCGGTGAGCGCGAATTCGTCGCCAAGCTCGGGATAAGCCTTGCCCAATTCCTTCGCGACACGGTGAAAGGCAGCGTCCACCGTCAAGCCGGCCTCGGCGCAGATCACCAGCAAGTCGAGCGCATCGGGCAGGCCCTTGCGGATTGCATCCGACCGCTTGGTGATCTTGTTCTTGAGATAGATGTCGGGCGCTTTGTAGCTCAGGATGAACGTGCCCGCGACCAGGCCGTAGCGCTTCAGCGCGGACCATTCGGCGAACGTGTTGGTGCCATAGACCACGAACACCATGAAACCGCCGATCACGAGCGGCAGGATCAGCCGGCCGAAGATCACGCCGACCGCCCATTCCTTCTTTCGGATACCGGCCTGAAGCAGCTTTGTCTGCGCCTCCTTAACCTGGCTGTCCTGCAGAACCTTGAGCGATTCGAGCAGCGTGCGGATCCGATCCGCATGCTCGTTCTTCTGCACCAGCTTGGCGCGTCGCTTGCTGGTGGAGGCAGTGATGCCGGCCTTCAGCTGCTCGCGCCGATCATTGAGCGCCTTGACGCGTTTGGCCATCGGATCGCGCACGCTGAGCGCGGCATAGATGGCGACGAAAACCGCGCCCGCGGCGATCGCCGACAGGATCGTGGCGACCCACAATACATCCACGCCAAGCAACGTCGGGCCTTGTGTCGGTTCCATCATCAGATCTCGAAATTGACCATCTTGGCCATGATGAATGCGCCGATGCCCATCCAGATGAGCCCGCCGCCGCCAGCGACGATCAGGCGCGGATCAACGAAGAAGTTCTGCATGTACGCGCCGTTCACGAACCAGATCAGGATGAAGACGATGAACGGCAGCGCGCCGATGATCATCGCCGAAGCCTTTGATTCGGATGACATCGCCTTGATCTTCAGCTTCATCTGGCCGCGCTGGCGCAGGACGCTGGCGAGGTTTTGCAGCGTTTCGGCGAGGTTGCCGCCGGTTTCGCGCTGGATCGAGATGGTGATGACGAAGAACTGAAATTCCGCGGTCCCCAGCCGGTCTGCGGTTTCCTGCAACGCTATGTCCATCGATCGGCCGATCTTCATCTTGTCAGCCACCGACCGGAATTCCTCGCCGACCGGGCCGGCCACTTCGCTGCCGACCACTGCCATCGTCTCGGTGATCGGAAGGCCCGAGCGCAGGCCCCGCACCAGCAGTTCGATCGCGTCCGGGAACTTCGCGTTAAAGGCCGCGACGCGCCGCTTGATGAAGAAGCCGACGATGAAGTGCGGCAGGCCGGCGCCAAGCGCCAGGCCCAGAAAAAAGGCGAGCAGCAGCGGCAGGCCGATCATCCACATCAACAGCATGGTGCCGAGGAACACCGCAATCGTGGCGCCGCCGTATTTACCGACGGTCCAGTTCTTCCCCGTCATGTTAAGCCGCTTCTGCAACTCCTCGGGGCGCGGCAGGAAGCGCATGGCGGCGGCATCCGCCTTGGTAGCGCTACGCCCGGTGATCCGGCGCATCTGCGCCTCCACCACTGCGGTCGGCGACACCGCGTGGCGCTCGCGCATCGCTGCCAGCCGCCGATTGCCGGCGCGCTGCGGCGACGGGCCGGACAGCGCGACGTACAGGAGGCCCAGCGTGATAAGCGCGCCGATCGCCAGGGTGATCACCGGTAACAGGGGCATGTCGCGCTCCGTTCTCCCACTTCAGCCGTCCGCCAGGTGACGGATCAGCGCTTGCCCGGCTTCTTGGGCATCAACCCTTTCAAATCCGCAAACTTCCCCATCAGCGACGTGCCGGTCAGGCCGCGACGCGCCTTGCCCTTGATCGGATCAGCGTCGCTGCTGATGAAGCACAGGCGCGTGACGAGTTCGGCGATCGGGGCGACCGTCTTCGATGTCTTGCCCACTTCGTACAGCGGCTTGCCGAGCTTTGCGGCCTGTGCCGCCAGTTTCTGATCGAACGGGACGAGGTAATCGATCTTGCGTTCGATTGATGTCTCGAAGTCCTTGCGGGAGATCTCCAGCTGCTGGCCGGGATGCACCTTGTTGGCGAGCACCAGCACCTGCGCTTCGGGCGCATGCGATCTCAGCCAAGACAGCAAGCGGATGCTGTCGCGCGCCGCCGCCAGCGTCAGTTCGGTGACGATCACCACCGTCTGCATGTCGTGAACGAGGTGCGGATGGGTGACCAGCATGCCGCGCGGCATGTCGACCACCGTCGCTTCAAATGCGGCGCGCATCTCCTCCTGCAACTGGTGGAAGGCGCCGCCGTCCGTCACGACCGGCGAGTTGATCGGCGCTTCGGCCGACAGCACCGCCAGTTTGTCGGAGGCTCGCACCATGGCCCGTTCGATGAACAGCCCGTCGATGCGGCTTGGATTCTCGATCGCGTCGGTGAGGCCGCGCCCGGGCTCCAGATCGAGCGCAAGCGCACCCGTGCCGAAATGGACATCGAGATCGAGCAGCGCCGTCGAGCGCCGCTCCTTGTCGCTCATCAGCCAGGCGAGCGAGGTGGCAATGGTCGATGCGCCGGCGCCGCCCCGCGTGCCGATCACCGCCACCGAGCAATGCGGATGCTCGGCAACCGCTTCGATCACCTTGGGCGTGCTGAGCAGCGCCTGCGCATGCGCAAAGGTATCGCGCACCACATCGGGGCTGAGCGGCTTGAGCAGATAATCCTGAATGCCGCTGGCGACGAGATCGCGATACAAGCGCACGTCGTTGACCTGCCCGGCGGCGATCACGATCGTGCCGGGTTCGCACACTTCGGCGAGCGAGTTGATGTCGTTGAGCGGATCGCCCGATTCGGCGAGGTCGACGAACAAAACGTGTGGCGACGCGGTGACGGAGAGTGACTGCACGGCATTGCGCAGCCCGCCGCGATTCACTTTTTCCGCCGACCAGCCCATTTCGCTGACGATCGGGCGAAGCGCCTCCGCCGTATTCTCGTCGCAGACATAAGCCACGAACGGTTCGCGGTTGGCTGCGCCCGCTGGTTTCCAGGGTGCGTTCATGTCAGCGCCCCCCGCCCGAGCTGCCGCCACCGCCGCCGCCACCGCCTGCGCTCTCCGCGCGCACCGTGGTGCCACCGCCGCCGGTCGGCTCGGCCTTGCGGAAGCGGTCGATCGCCTTGGTCGCGACCGCCGGATCGGAGAAGCCGCGTGCTCCTTCGCCGCGCACCAGATCGGTCGGGTTCGCGACCATCGCGGCGAGGTTGGAATTCACCGCGCAACCCTGGTTTGACGACGTGTGCGCGTCGTAATCGGGCTGATACATGCGGCTGTGATCGGGGCAGCCCGGCACATAAGCGCGCGCCCGGCTGATCACCACGCGCGCGGTGCCCGGCGCAATTGGGGCAGGGGTGACTGGCGCCTCGTCAGACACCAGCAGGCCGAATCTTGCTGCCGCATTGGCGATATCCGCGCGGGTCGCGGCATCGCGCGATGGATCGTCGACCGCGATGCGATCGCCATAGCCGACCCGCAGCGAGCCCATCCAGGCGCCAAGCCGCTGTGCCTCGCCCGGTGCAAGCCCGTCCGGGCCGCTGCCGACGTCAAAGGCGTAATCGGCGCGAGCGACGACCGGCTGGTGGACCGACTCGAGCCCGCGGTTCTGCGTGCCACCGCACCCGCCGATCAGCAGGGCCGGGGCAAGGCCGAGAAGGAAAGTGTGCGTGCGCATGGTGCTGTTCCTCACCGTTGCCATCAGTTGATCGAAAAGCCGGGGACGGGCGCAGCGTTCTTGCCCTTCTTCCCCTTGCGGCTCGCCTTGGCGTCCTTGCCGTCATCCTCCTTGCCGGGCAGCGGCACGGGGATTGCCGGCATGATCGGCGTCGTCGCGCCGATCGCGGGCGCGGCGGGCGGGCCTGCTTCGAGCGAGGGCTTGGGCCGGTCGCCGCCGGTGGTGCCCGACGACAGCTGGCCCATCAGGATGCGCTCCACATCGGTGGGCGACTTGTAGCCATCGGTGGGCAGCTTGATGTCGTTGCCGTTCACCGGCTGCACCAGATACGGCGTGATCACGATCACCAGCTCGGTTTCGCCGCGCTGAAAGCCGTTGGAGCGGAACAGCGCGCCCAAGATCGGAACATCGCCGACCCCCGGCGTCTTTTCGATCGAATTGTTATGGTTGTTCTGCAGCAGGCCGGCGATCATGAAGCTCTGTCCGGAACCGAGCTCCACGGTCGTCTCGGTCCGCCGCGTCGTCAGACCCGGGACCTGCGCACCGCTCACCGTCACCGCGTTCGAATAATCGAGCTGCGACACTTCGGGGCGCACCCGAAGCGAGATGCGGCCATCCGCCAGCACCGTCGGGGTATAGGCCAGGCTGACGCCATATTGCTTATACTCGACGCCTACGCCGCCAAGCCCTTGCGCGATGGGGATCGGGATTTCGCCGCCGGCGAGGAAGGTACCGGTCTCGCCCGACAACGCGGTGAGGTTCGGGTTGGCAAGGCTCGTCACCTGGCCAATCCGCTCACCCAGGTCGAGCGCGCCAGCAAGGTTTAACCCGAGCAGTTTGGTGAGAAAGCCGAGCGTCGTACGGTCTGAACCCGGCGTGATCGTCGTTCCTGCGCGCTGTACCATTCTAATCGAAGTTGGATCGATCTGACCGTTAGGCAGATAGGTGATCGATGTGGGGTCGATCGTATAGCCTTGCACGGTGCCACCGACCCCAAGTGGGAGTCGTGGATCAGTAGTGATGGTCCCGACCGGACGACCGCTACCGACGCCGAACTTAAATCCGCCCGTTCCGTCAATCGTTGTTAGATTCGCGCCAATGTTCTTGGCGAAGCTGCGCGTCACCTCGGCGAAGCGCACCTGCAGGTTTACCTGCAGCGGCGTCGCGGTGCGCAGGCGACTGACCACCGTCGTGCCTTCCCCGACGAAAGCCTGCACCAGTCGCTCGGCCTCCGCGCCGTCATCCGGGCTGGCAACGGTGCCGGTCAGCAGCACGATGCCGTTCAGCGTCGTCGCGGTGACGTTAGCCTCCGGCATCGCCAGCGCCAGCATCTGGCCGAGCGAATCGAAGTTGTTCCCGACCCGAACGGTGGTGGCATAGACCACCGCCCCGCTCTTCGCGGTCGCCGAGACAGTCGTCTCGCCGGCCTTCTTGCCGAACACATACAGCTGCGTCGGCGAGCGGACCTGGACGTCGGCGATTTCCGGATTGGCCACGAACAGGTCGCTCATCGGCCGCGACAGCGTGATCAGCTGCCCGCGATTGGTCGCGACCTGAAGCGTGCCGCCCTCGCTGCGCACCGCCGCATTCTGCGCTGGGGCGGCGGCGGGCGTGATCGTCATTGCGGCGGCGGCAAGCGCCACGGCAAGCGGCCGGCCGATCGTTGTTGAACGAAGGCGCATCTCAGTTCTTCCCCCCGACCGGCACTTCGGTCACGTTGTTTCCTCGCGCGATCCGCACCACCGGTCCGGAGACACGCACCGGAGCCCCCGGATAGGCAGTGGCGGGCGCGGCCCCCGGACCCGGCGGCCCGGCCATCACCATCGACGGCTGCTCGCTCTTCCCCGGAACCGTGCGGCGCTGGAAGCGCGACACGTCGGCACCGACGGCATAGGTGGAGTTGCCGGTCTGCGGCGCGCTGGCGAGTTGCAGCATCATCGCGCGCTCGGCCTTCGGATCGCTGCCGTCCGGCACCTTCACCGCGCCCGAGGCAATCGCCTGCTCCAGCTCGGCGGCGTTGTCCGCGATCGAGCGCAGCGACAGCGAGATCGAGCCAAGCGTCTGCGCCACCGCGATCTCCTCGGCGATCTTGGGCGTCGCCTCGATCGTCACGGTGGAGAAGGTGCGCACGACGGTGTTGCCGGCCTCATCCTTTTCCTGCTTGGTGCTCTGGTCCGTGGCGAGCACGCGCAGGTTGCGCATGATCGTCTCGGCGGCCTTCAGCGGCGGGCCATCGCCGCCGCCCTCGACGGTCTGCGTCAGCAGCAGGTCGATGCGGTCGCCCGGAAAGACGAAGCCCGCGACCGAAGACTGGGTCGACACCGGCACGGTCACGGCGCGCATGCCCGGCCCGAGCGCAGCGGCGAGGAAACCGCGATCGCCCGGCTTCACCAGCGCGCCCTGCGTCACCGGCTGCCCCGCGGTGATGGCGTTGCGCACCACCGTGCCGAGCACGTTCTTCATGTCGAATTCGGCGCCTTCCTGGAAGTAGGCCCCTTCGACCAGCTCGGCCGGCCACGGCTGGAACTTGATCGATCCGGGATCGATGATCGTGCCAATGGGAAGCGCTCGCGTGGCGACCAACACCTTCGGTCCCGTCGGTACCGGAGCCTCGCCCGGCACGGCCATCGCCGTCGGCGTGCTGGTGCCCATGATCAGCGTGCGTGCCATGAAGGCAGTGATCGCCGCGACGATGAGCGCCCCCACCAGCAATATGACCTTGCGACTATCCATGAAATAACGTGCCTTTCGCCTCGGCGCTGGCCAATGTTGCCCAAGATGCGGTATAATTACGTGAAGTGGTTAAGAAGCGGTTCGCGCAGCCCCATCAAACCGGCTATTGCGATGGCAACGCCGTATGGGATTTCCGGCGTGCCGCCAGCTTTCCGGAACCTGTGATCAATTAGCATCACTATCGTCAGTGCCCCGCCAACTAGCGACATGACGACCAGCAATCGAAGCAACGGCGTGATCGGCAGCCACAATGCGATCGCGGCGATCAGCTTCACGTCACCGCCGCCCATCTGACCGAAGTGGAAAGCAACCGCGAACAGCACCAGCACCAGCAGGGCGATACCAAGCTGCAATGCCATGTCCGGCCACGGCGCCAGGCCGATCGACACCCACCACAATGGGGCGAGCAGCGCGATCACCGCATTCTTCCAATTGGCGATCTCGCGCACGCGCGCATCCTCAATGCCCGCCGAAACGAGCAGCAGCCCCAGCACCGCCGGCAGCCCCCAGGAAAGAAAATCCCACCCCATGCCGGGCAAGCACTAGACGGAATGGCTTGCGAAACCGTAACCACGCGATCTCGCGATGAATACGCATGCCCCGACCCGCCGTGCGATCCCCGCCGACGCGACGATCGCCCATTGGCGGGCACGCGATGGCTGGCAGCTTCGCCGTTTCGACTGGCGCGCCGCCAAAGCGGGGAGCCGTGGCGGCATCCTGTTTCAGACCGGGCGGGCGGATGTGTTCGAGAAGTATTTCGAATCGTTCGCGCATTGGCATGATGCCGGCTGGTCCGTCACCGCATTCGACTGGCGCGGGCAGGGCGGATCGGGCCGACTTTCCGCCGATCCCCATGTCGGCCATGCCGATAGTTTCGCGCCGCTGATCGCTGACCTCGCCGCTTTCTGGCAGCAATGGGATGTGGCGGGGCCGCGCGTGCTGATGGGGCATTCGATGGGCGGCCATTTGGCCTTGCGCGCGATGCTGGAAGGTGTCGTGAAGCCCGACGCGGCTGTTCTGATCGCACCGATGCTCGGCCTGAAGGGACCGATCGGGTCGCGTTTGGCCGAGCGGCTCGCACGGCTGATGCGGGCGCTAGGTGATCCGGCGCGCCCCGCGTGGAAGGCGAACGAGCGCCCGGCGAGCCTCACGTCACGCCAAAAACTGCTGACCAACCATCCCGAACGCTATTCGGACGAGCATTATTGGTACGAGCAGACGCCGGAGATCAGGCTCGGCCCGCCGAGCTGGTCATGGCTGGTCGAAGCCTTTGCCTCGACTCGTGCGCAACGCGAAGATCCGCGGCTGGCGACGCTGGGGATCCCAATCCTGATGCTGGTCGCCGATGCCGATGGCCTGGTCGATCCGAGGGCCGCGGTCGAGGTCGCCGGGCGGCTTCCGAACGCCGAATTGCTGCGCTTCGGGCATGAATCGGCGCATGAGATATTGCGCGAGGTCGATCCGGTACGCGACCGTGCGCTGGCCGCGATCGACACCTTTCTCGCCACAAACGCCCGATGATTTGGGACATCGCCATTGTCGGCGCTGGCATCGCCGGCGCGACGCTCGCTGCCGAAATCGGCGATCGTGCGCGCGTGCTGCTGATCGAAGCGGAGGATGTAGCCGGCTATCACGCGACCGGCCGGTCGGCGGCGTTCTGGTCCGAGACTTACGGCGGCCCGGGCATCCAGCCGCTCACGACTGCGTCGGGCGACGCGCTGCGCGCCGGCGGTTTCCTCGATCCGCTCGGCTCGCTGCATATCGGTCGGGCGAGTGACAAGGCGCAGGCGGCGGCGTTGCTGGATGGTTTTGCAGGCAGCGGCGTGGCGCTGCACGCGGTCGATCCGCACGATTACGTTCCCGGGCTGCGGCCGGGCTGGACGATCGGCATCATGGAGCCGACCTGCTCCTATATCGATGTCGCGGCGCTTCACGCCGATGCGCTGGCGCGTGCGCGAAAGGGCGGGGCGCAACTCGTCCTGCGTGCAGCACTCACGTCGGCGCAGCGTGTGGATGGCCGCTGGCAGATCGGGACCACGGGCGGTGGCTATGAAGCCGCAGTGCTGGTCGATGCGGCTGGCGCCTGGGCGGATGGCGTCGCCCGCATTGCCGGCGCATCGCCGCTCGGCGTCCAGCCGTACCGCCGCACCATGGTGCAGCTGAAAACCGACCCCGCGCCGGCTGCGGGCGTGCCGCACGTTGTTCACGTCGGCGGAGACTTCTATTTCAAACCGGAGGCGGGCGGGCGGCTGTGGCTGAGCCCGCATGACGAGGCTCCGTCCGATCCGACCGATGCCCAGCCGGAGGAGCTCGACGTGGCCGTGGCGATCGACCGATTCGAGCAGGCGGTCGATTGGCGAGTCACGCAAGTTGAACGGAAATGGGCCGGCCTGCGCAGCTTTGCCCCGGATCGTTTGCCGATCTACGGATTTGCCGCACACACGCCCGGCTTCTTCTGGTTCGCCGGGCAAGGCGGCTTCGGCATCCAGACCGCTCCTGCCGCCGCCCGGATCGGCGCGGCCCTGCTGCTGGGTGAAGATCCGAACCTGGATCTTGACATCGAACGCTACGCACCAACGCGGTTCACCTAACCCCATCCTCCCCGCGCCGCGGGAAGGAAAAAGAGGATCTACCTGATGGATCGGGCATAAGTTGTCCCGCCACTGCCTTTTCCTCTCTCGTGATGTGGACGACCCATCGATTGGAGAAGATGTTCGGCACCTCCTCATAAGTTGTCCAGCGCCATGATGGTTCAATCGCATAACTTGTCCCGAGGCAGGGCAACGCCGGCAGCGCTTGGCGCCTTGCAGGTGGGGGCACGCGAAGCGCGTGCCCGGTCGCCCGTTCGGCGCCAGCCCGGCAGGGTAGGCACGTGGGGGTTCGGTGATGGCAGTCGCATCCCATCGCCTGCGAGGGTATTCTTCATCTGAGCGGCGATGGCTGAGATGTATGTGTTAGCCTCCTGCTCCGTCGGGCCAACGACCACGCGATCGCACGGCTTTTTCGCGTTGCGGTGGTCTCGCAGAACCTTGTCTACCAGCGGCGAGAGCGACGGGCCCTGAAGCAGTGCCGCACGCTCCAGGAGGTCGACGAGCGAGAAGTGATATAACGGCCGGTCGCGTCCTTCGGTCGTGTTCCGGACGTCGACGAACCGCACGGCTTCGGTGCGCCGGAGATGGCGCAGGTGGTAGTCGGTGAAATGATCGGGATTTCTATCCCAGATGGCGGTGACGAATGTGCGGCAGCGGTGCGCGATAGCGAACACGTCCTTCTCGAGAACCGCTTTGACGCGGTGCTCCAGCGCTAGGTTGCGGACGTCGTCGAGGTGGAACCACATCTCCGCGAGCTTCGGCCGCTCGATGGTCGATCGTGCACGGATGCGTCCATCGAGGAACGCCCTGATGAAATCCAAGCGCGGCCAACCGCCGCCGTGGAACTTTCGGCATCGCGCGAAGATCTCGAACCCGAACATCTCCGTATCGCTGTCCACCAACTCGACTCGGGAGGCGATGCGATCGATGAGAGCGTCGACATCAGACTTGAGGAAGTTGCGTCCTCCGCGCCGAGCGACCAGCACGTCGTCGATGCCGAGTTCTTCCACGTCGACTGGCACCAGCAGTTCCTCGATCATCCAGTCCGTCGGTCGGTGCGTCGATGTCGGATGGTTCAGGGATCGCGCGGCTCGATCAAGCGAGATCGTCTCGTGGGTGTTGTTCCAGCGACGCAGCACCTCCTGCTCAACGAGATCTGCAAGACGCTCTGCCTCGTGGCGATTGGCGTAGTCCTTGTCATCAAACAGTCGAATCACGCCGTCGAAGATGCGCGCGAGCAACGGGGCCTGCGGCGCCACTCCGATGGCGGCGGCGAGCTTGCGGCGCGTCAGATGCGGCGCGATCTTGCGCCCGACCGGGCTGTCCCGTCGATGCGAGGCTTTGCGCGGTTTCACGCCGTGCCTCTCCTGGCAGAACAGCTCCACCGCCTCCGTCATGCAGGCGAGTGGGATGCCGTCGATGCCGCGGGGAGGACGGCGCAGCGTGCGACCGATGGCGGTGGCGAACACGCTGTCGGCGTCGTTGGTGCCGGCCGCCTCGTTGCGACAGGCGACATTGGACAGCAGACGCGGATAGGCATCGCTCCACGACATGAGGTACGGTGCCGCTGCCTCAATGAGGTCCGCCATGCTGGCAACGTCCGCGTGGTCGGCGGCGACGCGCACCGAGCCGTAGACCGCCCCCCTCGGCTCGACATGCCGATCTTCCGATGCCGGCGTGGTGTCGGCCACGCCCACGACGTGCGCGATGCTGAGGATGTCGGACAGCGGCAGCCGACGAAGCACCGGATCGAGTTCGTCGTGGTCGCATCCGGAGATCGCCTTGTCGACGATCCTTCCATCGAGATCAGGCCTGGCCTAGCCGGACTGGCATCAAGTGTCGCGAAGGGTGAGCCGCAGAGGCAGCTGGTCGAGATCCTGCTGCCCCTATAGCGGGGTGAGAGCGGCTTCCCGCATCGGCAGGTGTCGACCAGCTGCTTGGAATGCCTGAGGCACACCGGTGCGTGGGCGATGTCCCAGCGCTCGAGCATCGGTCGACCCTCCGCCAGGCAGGCGGGACAGACGCGCAGCGCTCCGTGGACGACCAGGTGATAGCGCAGGGTCTGTCCGAGCATGCGGATGGCGCCGCTTTCCCTGCCGAGCCGGACCTCGTGGCGGCGCATGCCGGACAGGGTGGCCTCGTTGAGGCCCAGTGCTCCCGCCAATCGCGTCCACTGCTCGTCAGAGAGCATGAAGCTCGCCCGGACACCGAGGTGCTTGAGCATTGCGGCGAACGATGCACAGAGGGCGTCGGCCTGGCGGCCGATCAGTCCGACGACGCTCTCCTCCTCCATCGGTCGGACGACGAGCGGCAGCATGCCGCTTTCACGTGCCACGGTCACTCGGCCTTCCAGCCGCTCTTCTTCCGCGCAGGACCCTTGGCGGAGGACAGGATGGGTGCAGGGAAGGGGTTTACGACGACGCGACCCTTCTCGTCCTCGTCCACGAGCAGGTTGGACTGCAGCAGGTTGCGCTGGTCCTCGATCGAGCGGTGCAGGTGGTGCTCGCGGATGCCGGCGTCCCCCTCCACGATGGCGAGTTCGGCGGCGTAGGTGATCAGGTGGTGGATCTGGCGCAACAGACCGTAGGTGGCGATGTGGATCTTCTCGGCCAGGCCGCCCTTCGCGAGGCCGCTGAAGTCGTCGAAGGGCAATTCGTTGTCCAGCTTCTGGAGGAAGGCTTCGAACTCCTTGATGCCTTCCTGTCCCTCGAACCGGTAGCGCGGGATGCTAATGTTGAACGGTGTGAGGCTGGCCAGTTCCGGGTTCTGATTGGCGTTGACGATATTCAGCACCTTGCGGGTGCCGATCATGGCGAAAGGGATGTTCTCGTCCTGCGTGCCGTCGGGCCATTCCGGTGTGCGGTCCTTCGTCTTGCAGAGATCCTTCACCCATTCGGCGATGCGGTTGGACCGGGTCTCCTCCCGGATGTTTCCGGCGTCAGTCAGCGTGTTGTGGAATTCGTCGAGCATCACGAGCTCCACGCGCTGTCTCACGAGGTTGTACTTCGCCTGGCGGGCGAGATCGGTCACGTTCGCCGCCTGCAATCCCTTGGTGATGCCGAGGCCCTTGAGGATGGACTGCGCGACGGCGCGAGGTGACGAGCTGTGGCGGATGTCCACCAGGATAACCGGCCGGACGATGTTGCCGTCGTCGTCACGCCTGGTGGGGTTGGCCGCGAGATAGCGGGCGAAGATCTTGGACTTGCCCACGCCCGTTTCGCCGGTGATCACGGCGTTGCGCGGCTCGTCGTAGATCCGTCGGGACTGCCGCATCCGGTCGAGCATCGAGGCGATCTGCGTCTCGATGTCGCGTTCGACGAAGAGCTTGCCCAGATGCTGCAGGCGAATGTCCTGTGGCATCTGCGACCACGGGATATCGTCGCTCATGCCCTGTAGCCCTTCTTCCTGGTCGGTGCCGCCCCGTCGGTGTCGAGGACGCCCGGCGCGCTGGTGTCGACCGTCTTGGTGGCCGTAAGATTGATGCTGGTTTTCCCGCGCGGATCGCCGCGTCTCCTACGGTTCTGCCGTGGAGCGGGCTTGGCCGCAGCCTTGGCGACGGCCTTCTTCGCCTTCTCGGCGACCTTCGCCTCCTCCTGACGCGTGTGCGCATCGGAGCCGGGCACTGCCGTGGAGGCGTCGCTTCCCGCACGCGCGATGCGGTTGACGCCCTCCATGCGCGCGACGGTCTGTGCCGCCCTGACGGTGCCACGGCGGCCCTGCATCTGCTCGCGCATCATGGCGATGAGCTCGGCCTTGCACTCCGTCAGCGAGTCCGCCTCGTTGGCACTCCTGCTGCTCTCGCGGGCGAACTCGCGGATGCGCCTGTGATGCCACAGCGACAGGCCGTTGGCGTAGTCCTGCCACTTGGGCGCGACGGGCACGCGGATGGTCTCGTCTAGGTGGGGCAGGACCACGTGGATGACGCCGAGATTCGCCGGGTCGACGTGGAACTGGATCACGCCCCCCTGACGATCCAGCGCCTTCTGGAACTTGGCAGACTTGCGCTCGGCGAGGAGGCGCTTGGAGAAGAACTGCATGTTCTCGTAGTTGATGCCATGCCGACCGGGGACGGCGGTTTCGGTCCGTCCGAACAGGTGGTTGACGCGCTGGACATCGCCGACGCTCCGCACGGGGAACTTGCGTGTCAGGTCCCGCCAAACGTCGATGCGGCGCTTGTTGTTATGAGTTCGCTCTCCGCCCCTCGGATAGATGTCGATGAAGAACTTGTGCAGCGCGTGGTCGAGGGCCGACACGGTGACGACCGTGTCCCTCTTCGGATCGTAGCCCATCTTCATCAGCGCGTTGTGAAAGGTCGTTCCCGGAGCGATGTGGAGGACGGACTCCGACATGGTTCGGATCATCCGCTCGATCGCGCCCTTCAGCCACGGCTTCTTTCGGGCCATGATCAGGATGCGGTTGATGCCGAGCTTGGTCGCCATCATGGCGATGCTTTCGGCGAGATTCTCGAGTCCGCGGTCGAGCACCAGCGTCTTTGGCACGCCGAACGTCTCGCATTTGTGGCGGATGGTCCAGCCGGCGGTCTCGTTCAGCTCCTCGACGTAATCCTTGCTCAGGACGGCATTGCGGAGACTCTGGCTGAGCGCCAGGATGCTCGGTTTCTCGAAGGTGGTCGTCCAGCTGAGCGGCATGCCGGTGCAGCGGTCCTTGCCACCCACGAACGTCGCGCGTCCCAGCGGCAGCATCGTCTCGTCGTCAACTACGAACAGGTCGGTCACGGTGGCGTCGAACTCTGCCCGGTCGAGTGGCGCCTGAGGTGCCTTCTGCGCTTCGGCCGAGCCGTAGGTGATGAAGGCAGACTGCTCACCATAGCGGCGCCTGACTACCTCTTCCTGGTCGAACTCCGCGACGCAGTTCTCGATGGCGGTGACCCCGGCCTCGGGGAACGCCGACAAGCCGATGGCCGCCCGCTTGACGTTCTCCTTCTTCGTCTCGACCGCTAGCCAAGCCTTGAAGTCGTAGATGTTGATCGCCGGCCGCTGAAGATACTGCTCGTCGACCTTGGCGATGATGAACTCGAGGAAGTCCTCGTCGTAGCGGCGGTCACGATTGCCCTTCGCCCGGTGACGAGGCGTTAGCTTCTCAAGCGTCGGGTTGGTCCCGCCCTTCACCACCAGCCGCTGTACGGTCTTCAGCGAAGGGGCCGGCACGGGGTTGCCCATTCGGCGACCGCGCAGCCTAGTCCAGTTCTGACCGTGGCGCTTCCAGGTGTCCGCAATGCAGGACTTCCACTCGCCAGCCCGGTTCCTAGTGCCGTAGAGACCGCATTCGTGGATGGCTTTGACGTAGATGAGGGCCCGTCGACCCTCCTCGAGGTCCTCCGGACTGGCCTTCGTCACCCCATGGATCGCCGAGGGCTTGCCGTCGGCGGGCACGACGCCATCCCCGTCGTCAAGGACGACTTCGCCAAGACGGATCCGCTTCTGCAGCTCGAAATCAGTGAAGTTGACGACCTCGTAGGTCGTGTCGGACCGCCACTCCGTGCGTGCTTCCTGGCGCCGTTGAAAGTCCCAGTGCTAATTGATGTATTTGATGGAGGCGCCGACTACGATGTTCGCATAGCTCATGGCGTCACCTCGGACCCGATTGGATCGTGCGGCCGCCTGCTAGGCAGCAACGTGTCGGGCAGGGCGCGGCGGTCTGGGAAGCGCACCATCGCACCCTCGTCCACCGGCGCGTCGTGATCGAAGAAGACATGACCGGACGCGATCAGCGACAAGACCTGCTCGAAGGTCGTCCCGTCCATGCCGCCAGTGCGCCTGACTTCGGTGAGCAGGTCACGAATCACCATCCTTCCCTTGCGCAGGATGCTGCCGGCCGCAGGCGCAGCGTTTCGGGAATGTCGGGGCGGAACTGGCGCCAGATCGTCTCGATGCCAGGCAGCCGACGGTCCGCGAGCATCTCGCCGCCGAGCGCCAATCGGTAGTCGTAGCCACAGTCATTTGCCAACTTGGCCGCGCAACGCAGACGTTCGATGGTGTCGGGACGAGCCGCCTTGTCGTCGGGCTTGGCCTCCACCAGTACGCCGACGCCATCCAGCACCATGGCGTAGTCAGGCACGTGGGAGAACAGGATGCCCGAGCGCGTGGAGGTGGTGATTTTGGTAGGCTGCGCCGTGATGGCGGTGATGCCGGGATCCATCTCTGCCAGCATCGAGACCAGTAGCTCGTTCTGCGACTCGCCGGGCAGGTATCCGAGAGGGTGCTTTTGAGTGCGACTCCAGCCATTGCAGATGACGGAGGAGCGCCTGATCACCCGGCGGAGCGGTGTGAGCGAGATGTTCAGCCCGTCAGGCCATCCTTCCGCATCAAACTTGAGGCCCATGAGACATACTCTTTTAAGAGTGCAACATGGCCGATCTAGGTGCGGTGCTGGTTTCGGTCAACATACTCATCTAAGAATGCAACATGGCGATGTCCCAAGACGATCCGGATGATTGGCTCGAAACGCTGATGCACGAGGCCTGGCCCGGTGGGCCTCCGATCGAGGAGTTGGCGATAGCGCGATCGATGTCCCCTGATCGTCGGCTCGTTGCCTCCCAGCGTCTCGATGGCGTCTTGGACGAGGAGCGAGGCCGGTCATTGTCGAATGCCGCAGCGAGACTGGGCATGGACCGGATCGCCTTCTTCCGTCTGCGCCAGCGATGGAAACGCAGCCGTTCGCTTCGGTCGGTCGTCCCCTTCATGGGACGTGCCCCGCGCAAGGTGGGCCATGGCAGGCAGGAAGAGGCGGGCATGGCCTTGGAACTGCTGAAGGCGGAAGGCGGCGTGGTGACTGCCCCGCATCTCGCCGACCGACTGGTTGCGGAGGCGTCCGCGCCGATGTCGAGGCAGACGGCGACGAGGCTACTGCGGGAGGCTTCGGCGCGCCTCTCCGCCGGATACGAGGAGCTGGCCACGACACTCGGAAGGGAAGCCCTTGTGGACTTCAGCGGCACCGCCATGCGCATTCTTCCCGAGGACGGAGGCGGTATGCTGGCCGTCTGCCTAGGTGTCGAAACCGCCAGCCGGGTTATCGTAGGATGGGCTGCTGGGCCGATCGTGCGCTCGGAGGCCATGCTGTTGGAGACGTGGCGCGGCTTCGAGGAGGGCTTTGGCAACGTCGGGAAATCCGAACGCGCCTTCGGCCGCTTGAAGGTCATTCTACCCGATGTACTCGCGGCATTCGGAGCTGTGGCGTTCTCGGCGGTGCCTGGCGGCGTCGTGGATGCACTGTCAGACGGCGAGCGTCGCTTTGGACGTGGTCTCGTTGGGCTTCTCGGCCACAGGGTCGGACGCGTCAGCCTACATCCCCGCGCGTATTCGCGGGGCGAACCGCCCATCCACGGTTCGGGCGCCCGCACGCTCCGCATTATCGACGCAGCCGCACTAATGGGGGAGGCCGTGCGTGACCATAATCTTGAGCGCCGCGTCGCCCTTATTGATGCCGTCTCCAAGGTGGATCCGGCCCTGGCCGGACAACTGAGTCTGCAGACCGAAGGGTTGGATCACATCACTGCGGTGCGGACCGTTCTGTCTGCAGTGCCGTCATGGCGAGACGGATGCGATCGCATCGCCGCGGCGGCGGCTCAGGCCGGGCGCTGTGCCGACATCCTCGCGGCCCGCATGTCCGTTCGTATCCCGCTACAGCCGTGACCAGCCAGTCGCCTGTGTTCTGCTGGTCAGTGCGTGATCCAGCGCTCCAGGACGAGGGCCTTAGCCTCATTGAGCGAGAGTGGCGTCGCTCCGGCCGGCAGCGTCGCTGGGCGCTGGTCTCGGGCGCGACCGGCGAGTCGCGGCTTGATCCTGATGCCTGCGATGCGCTCGGCGAGCATCGTCATCGCCGGCCCCTTTCGTCCCAGCCGCTCTCGATCGAAGAGCCGCAACTTCAGCGGCATGTCGCGCAGATCGTCGGCCAGTCGCTGCCACTCGTCGCCGGGAAAGACTTCGGCGGCCAGCATGGCCTCGGGTGTGATATCGGCCACCATCGTCGACCTGGCGATCGCGACGGCGGTGCGGGCTGCCATGGCGGATGGGCTGTCGAGGTCCAGGTCGACGCCTACGACCGATGCGTCGTCCATGCGCAGCACCAAGGATGCCACGGGCATTGTGACGCGGTCACCATCTTTGACAGGCAGGTCGAGCGCCACGTGATCGATGGCGAACGTGGCGCCGGCTGCGAAGGACGTGTCGGGAAGGCGCGCCCCAAGCAGTTTGCGCAGATGGGTGCGGGACGTGTTCCAGCTCGGCATCTCGACGCCGCGCGCCGCTCCCAATTCGGAGGCCTGGTCGATCACGCGCTGCAGCACCGTCTCGGTCGTGGTTTTCGAGACCTCCTCGAAGATGTCGCGCTGCTCGTCGGACAGCTCGTCCCTGCGGTGGCGCGGCTTACCTGCGCCTTGCAGCATCTCTGGCTGCTGCATGGACGACCAGGCCCTCGCCAGATTGTAGAAAGAGCTGAGCGACAGACCGAGCTCGGCGGATGCTGCCTTGGCGGCCGCCAGCCCAGGTGCCTTGAGGTAGCCGCGGAGCACGCGGATGCGTCGGGAAACCTCCTCGCGCCGATGGGGCGCGACGAGCCGCAGGTTCGGTTCGTCGGAATCCATGGAATTCCTCCGTTGCATGGTTTGTGGATGTGCGTGGGCGAGCGTCGACGAGCGTCGTCGGCGCGGTCTCGGTCGATCGTGTGCTGTTCGAAGCCACGATTCCCGCGGCGACGATTGCCGTGACGCGTCAGCGGCTCTGATGAGGCCCCGCGCCAGTTCGCAGGGCTAAGACGAGCCCCGCGGACAACTTATGGTGTTCTATGACAAGCGAAGTTGTCTCGATTTCAACGGAAAACCCGCAAGTTCTAGTGATCTGGGCGTCGTGTTCTCGTAGTCCGGGGCTTGTGGGACGCCTCGGCGGGACAACTTATGCTCTATCTATCACTACCGCCGCCCCGCCGCCATTGCAGCATCGCTGGCCAGCCGATCCGCACGCTCATTCTCCGGGTGCCCGGCATGGCCCTTTACCCATTGCCATTCCACCCGGTGGCGCTCGCTTGCGTCGAGAAGCGCCTGCCAAAGCTCGGCATTCTTCACCGGCTTCTTGTCCGCTGTCTTCCACCCGTTCTTGCGCCAGCCGTGAATCCACTTGGTCAGCCCGTCCATGACATAGCGGCTGTCGGTGTAGAGCGTGACGTGGCATGGCCGCGTGAACGCGCGCAGCGCCTCGATCGCGGCCGTCAGTTCCATGCGGTTGTTGGTGGTCAGCGGCTCGCCCCCTGACAATTCCTTTTCATGCTCACCCATGCGCAGCACCGCGCCCCAGCCGCCAGGGCCAGGATTGCCCTTGCACGCGCCATCGGTGAACGCCTCGACCTTCGTCATTTCACTCATGCAGAACGCTTTACCAATTCCGGATCATAATGTTTGAGGCGGCGGACATAGGCGAGCGGATCCTTGCGCACGACCAGGGCGTCCGGCGGCGTGTTCAGCCAATCCCAGGCCCGGGACAGCGCGAAGCGGATGCACGCACCGCTCGCCAGCGTGTTGAACTGCGCGCGCTCGAACGCCGACAGCGGGAAGTGCCGTTCATAGCCGGCGATCAGCCCGTCACCGACGCCCGCATCAAAGCCGCGCCCCTGCGCGTCGAACGACCAGGCGCTGTGCATCACGGCCAAGTCATAAACACGGATGTCGGTACACGCGAAGTAGAAGTCGATCAGCCCCGCCACTTGATCGCCGAGCATCAGCACATTGTCCGGAAACAGATCGGCATGGATCGCGCCACGATCCAGCGCATCGCCGGGCCAGCGCGCCAGCACGCTTTCCAGCGCCTTGCCGAGATCATCATACAACCCCGGCGCGATGTCATCGAGGCTGCGCCCACAGCGCTCGAAGAGCGGCCGCCACGTCTCGACGCCCATCGAATTGGCGCGTGTCGGCGCGAAATCCGCAACCGCGCGGTGCATCGCCCCCATCGCCTCGCCCGCCGCAAGCGCCTGCGCCGGCGTGGGATGCGATAGCGACACGCCCGACAGGAACTTGATCAGGCAAGCGGGCCGACCCGCCAGTTCCTGGATCTCACGCCCGTCGCGATCCTTGATCGCCGGCGGCACCGGCAGCCCCTTGGCGTCCAAATGATCGAGCAACGCCATGAAGAACGGCAAGTCATCTGCCGCCACTCGCTTCTCGTACAGGGTCAGGATAAAACGGCCCCGCGTTGTATCAACGAGGTAGTTGGAATTCTCCACCCCCTCGGCGATGCCCTTGGCGGAGACCAACTCGCCGACGTCATAACGCGCGAGAAAGGCCGAAAGCGCTTCGGCAGAAACATGCGTGTAAACGGCCACCACATACCCCGCTCGCCCTGCGCTTGTCGAAGGGCTGTACTTTTTCAAGAGGAAGGGCAGGGCTTCGACAAGCTCAGCCCGAACGGAAGGTCAGGCCGCCGCTTCCAGCGCGCGCGGCAGCTTGAACGCAATGGTCTCGCGCGTCGTCTCTTCCTCGCGCTCGGTCACCTCGTACCGCGTCGAGAGCAGATCGACCAGTTCGCGCACCAGCAATTCCGGCGCCGACGCCCCGGCGCTCACCCCCAGCGTTCCCACGCCCTCAAGGAACGCCCAGTCGAGATCGCTCGCGCGCTGGATCAGCGCTGCGCGAACGCCCTCGCGCTCCGCCACTTCCACCAGCCGTACCGAGTTCGACGAATTGGGTGCCCCGATCACCAGCACCGCGTCGCAGGCGCTTGCGATCGCCTTCACCGCCGCCTGGCGGTTCGACGTGGCGTAGCAGATGTCCTCGCCGCGCGGCGGCTGCATGTTGGGGAAGCGGCGCTGTAGCGTGCGCACCACTTCCGCCGTGTCGTCCACCGACAAGGTGGTCTGAGTCAGAAAGGCGAGATTGTCCGGATCGGCCGGCGCGAACGCCTCCGCATCCTCCACATCCTCAACCAGCGTCATCGATCCCTCGGGAACCTGGCCGAAGGTGCCGATCACCTCGGGATGCCCCTGGTGCCCGATGAACACGATATGCCGCCCCGCTGCTACCAGCCGCTCCGCCTGGCGGTGCACCTTGGAAACGAGCGGGCAGGTGGCGTCCAGATAGTCCAGCCCGCGCGCCTGGGCGTTCGCGGGTACCGACTTGGGCACGCCATGCGCGGAGAACACCACCGGCGCGCCGTCGGGCACCTCGTTCAGTTCCTCCACGAACACCGCGCCCTTGGCCTTGAGGCTGTCCACGACGAACTTGTTGTGAACGATTTCGTGACGGACATAGACGGGCGCGCCATGCTTCTCGATCGCCAGCTCGACGATGCGGATCGCACGGTCGACCCCGGCGCAGAAGCCGCGCGGCGCGGCGATCAGCAGTTCGAGCACGGGCTTGTCTGTCATGGCCCGCCGCTTACGCGATTGCCTGCCCGCACGGAAGGCGGTTATGAGCGCGTCGGTATCGTATCAAGGTGTCTTAGCCCGTGTCATTCCGCCTCATTGCCGCTCCCGTCGCTCTTGCTCTGCTCGTCGGCGGGTGCGCCAAGACCGGTGAGCTCTCGCTTGACGGGGGTGTCGGCATCACGGCGGTGCGCACCGCTTGCCCGATCGTCGGCGTGCCTGCGGGCACGGGCGACATCACCCTGTTCGATCCGGCGACCAGCACCGATGCCAGCGCGATCGACGTGACGGCGGTGCTCACCAACGTGCGCGGCACCTGCGATGAAACCGGTGCCGAAGTGGTCAGCAACGTGACGTTCGACGTGCGCGCGCGCCGCACGCGCACAGACGGCCCGCGCGACGTGACCTTGCCCTATTTTATCACAGTGGTGCGCGGCGGTACGCAGGTGGTGGCGAAGCGCATCGGTCAGGTTGCGCTGCACTTTGATACCGGTCAGGCGCTGGCGAGCACCAGCGCGCAGGCGTCGGCCAACGTCAACCGCGCCGCCGCAACCCTGCCGCAGGACGTCCGCGACCGGCTGACGCGCAAGCGCAAGGCGGGTGATCAGGATGCCGCGCTCGATCCACTCGCCGCGCCGGAAGTGCGGCAGGCGGTGTTGGCGGCGAGCTTCGAATCTTTGGTCGGTTTCCAGCTCACCAACGACCAGCTGCGCTACAACGCGCAGCGTTAACACGCGACGCGGCGCTGCCGCCGCGCTACCCCCGTCATGCCGGCCTCGTGCCGGCATCCAGCCGTCCGCGCGTCCGGCGCCGCTGAGTTCGCGGAGCCCTGGATCCCGGCACCAGGCCGGGTGACGTTAGGTGGGAGCCATCCAAAGAAGCGCACGTCTGGAATGATGACGAGCGACAAAGGCCCCTATCGATTGCCAGATTGACTCGCCCCGCACACCCCGCCACAGCGCGCCAGGTCGATGCCGGGCAACCGGCGTGGGCGCGCGGGAGAGTGCGACAGGTCTTTCAGGCCATCACGTCGCCGCCGAAGGAGCAACCACCCCGGAATCTCTCAGGCATCAGGGACCGCGCTTGCCCGATTCGACGCTCTGGAAAGCGGCCTTGCTTCGGCATGGCCCACCGAAGGGGTAACTCCGCGCAAGCAGGAGGAAAGCTCTCAGGTTCCGTGACAGAGGGGGTTCGGTTCGTATCTCTCGCCAGAGCGGGTACGATCGCCCTTGCAGACGGAATGCGCCATGAGCGACCACGACGAAGACGTCATCATAGAAACCTTGGCCCTGCCGCTCGATGGTTGGCACCGCGCCCGCGGTGGCCGGATGGTCGAGTTCGCCGGCTATTGGATGCCCGTCCAGTACGAGGGCATCATGGCCGAGCATCTCTGGACGCGTGAAAGCGCCGGCCTGTTCGACGTCAGTCACATGGGCCAGATTACCTTCCGCGGCGAGGGCGTCGTCCCCGCGCTCGAGGCGCTGATGCCCGCCGACATCGCCGGCCTCGCCTTCAATCGCGCACGTTATTCGCTGCTGCTCGACGAGAATGGCGGCATCCTCGACGATCTGATGCTCACTCGCCAGGCGGCGAGCGAGGAAGACGGCGAGCAAGTCTATATGGTCGTCAACGGCGCGACCAAATATGACGACATCGGTCATATGATCGAGCATCTGCCCGACGAGATCACGCTCAACCTCATGGAAGATCACGCGCTGCTCGCGTTGCAGGGTCCAAAGGCGGTCGACGCACTGTCCCGCCTGATCCCCGGCGTCGAGACGATGGTCTTCATGCAGGCAGGCAGCTTCGATTGGCAGGGCCACGATCTGTGGATCAGCCGCTCGGGCTACACCGGCGAGGACGGCTTCGAAATCTCCGTCCCGGCAGAGGCCGCCGAGGCGTTCGCCGATGCGCTCACCGCACAGCCAGAGGTGAAACCGATTGGCCTTGGCGCGCGCGATTCGCTCCGCCTTGAGGCTGGCCTCCCGCTCTACGGCCACGATCTTTCGCCCGAAACGACGCCGGTCGCCGCCGATCTCGGCTTCGCGCTGTTCAAGCGTCGCCGCGAAGCCGCCGATTTCCCCGCCGCCGCGCGCATCCTCGCCGAGCGTGAGTCCGGCCCCGCCACCAAGCGCGTCGGCCTGCTGGTCGAGGGCCGCCAGCCCGTCCGCGAGGGAGCCACGGTCATCGACGCGAGCGGCGCCGAAATCGGCCGCGTCACTTCTGGCGGCTTCGCGCCGAGCGTCGGGGCACCGATCGCGATGGCATACGTTCCGCTCGCGATGGCCACGCCCGGCACCCGCATCCAGCTGTCACAGCGCGGCAAAACCCATGCGGCGACCGTCACCGCCATGCCTTTCGTCCCCCACCGCTACTTCCGAGGAGCGAAGTAAAGATGAGCCGTTATTTTACCGAGGATCATGAGTGGATCCGGATCGACGGCCAGACCGGCACCGTCGGCATTTCCGATTATGCGCAGGGGCAGCTCGGCGACATCGTGTTCGTCGACGTGCCCGAGCAGGGCAAGGGTCTGTCCAAGGGCGACGAAGCCGCCGTGGTGGAAAGCGTCAAGGCGGCGAGCGACGTCTATTCGCCGGTGTCCGGCGCGGTGATCGAGGGCAATGCCGCGCTCGCCGACGAGCCGGCGCTGGTCAACAGCGATCCCGAAGGCGAGGGCTGGTTCTTCAAGCTCACGCTGTCAGATCCGAGCGAACTCGACAGCCTGATGGACGAAACCGCCTACGAAGCCTTCGTCGCAAAGCTCTAAGTCCCCCTCCCGCGGGGCGGGAGGGGCTAGGGGAGGGCCTGTCACCCGCCTCCTAGCGCAACGATGATGGCAGGCCCTCCCCCGACCCCTCCCGCACGCGGGAGGGGAGGAGTGTACCGAATGCGCTACCTACCGCTCACCGACCATGACCGCCGCGAGATGCTCGCCGTCATCGGCGCCGGCTCGATCGACGACCTCTTCGTAGACGTCCCCGAAGCCGCGCGCCTCTCCGGTCCGATCGCGGACCTCCCCGGCCACGCCAGCGAGCTCGCCGTCGAACGCCACATGACCAGGCTCGCGCGCCAGAACCTCTCCGCTGGCGAGGCGCCGTTCTTCCTCGGCTGCGGCGCCTATCGCCACCATGTCCCCGCCAGCGTCGATCACCTGATCCAGCGCGGCGAGTTCCTCACCGCCTATACGCCTTACCAGCCCGAGATCGCGCAGGGCACGCTGCAGATGCTGTTCGAATTCCAGACGCAGGTCGCGCGTCTGCTCGGGACGGATGTGGCGAATGCGTCGATGTACGACGGCTCGACGGCCTGCTGGGAAGCGATCGGCATGGCGCGTCGCATCACCAAGCGGGGCAAGGCGATCCTGTCGGGCGGCCTCCACCCGCATTACGTCTCGGTCGCGAAGACCATGGCAAAGTACACCGGCGACGCGCTCGACGTGTCGCTGCCCGCCCTCACCGCCGAAACCGATCTCGACACGCTGATCGGCAAGATCGACGCCGATACCTCCTGCGTCGTCGTGCAATATCCCGACATCCTCGGCCGGATCGCCGACCTGACGCCGCTCGCCGACGCCTGCCACGCCAACAAGGCGCTGCTGATCGCCGTCGTCACCGAGCCGGTGGCGCTCGGCGCGATCAAATCGCCGGGCGAGATGGACGCCGACATCGTCGTCGGCGAGGGCCAGTCGATCGGCGTCGGCCTCCAGTTTGGCGGGCCGTATGTCGGCCTGTTCGGCTGCAAGGATAAATACGTCCGCCAGATGCCGGGCCGCCTCTGCGGCGAGACGGTGGACGCCGACGGTCGCCGCGGTTTCGTGCTGACGCTGTCGACCCGCGAGCAGCACATCCGCCGCGAAAAGGCGACTTCGAACATCTGCACCAACTCCGGCCTGTGTGCACTGGCCTTCTCGATCCACATGACTTTGCTCGGCGAGGCCGGCCTGCGCGCGCTCGCCGCTGCCAATCACGCCGGCGCGGTGGCGGCGGCGGAGCGGCTCGCGAAGGTACCGGGCGTCGGTCTCGTGAACGACACATTCTTCAACGAATTCACGCTCGACCTCGGCCGCGAGGCGCGCCCGATCGTCCGCGCGCTCGCCGACAAGCAGATCCTCGCCGGCGTGTCGCTCGGCCGCCTCTACCCGGGCGAGGCAGCGCTGGAGAACGGCCTGGTGGTCGCGGTAACCGAAACAAGCACGCCTGAGGACGTCGAGGCGCTGGCCACCGCCCTTGAAGAAGCGCTGGCGTGACCTCAACCACTCCGTCATGCCGGGCTCGTCCCGGCATCCACCCGTCCTACATCCCAACGTCTGTTGGGTGCGCGGCACGGTGGGCCCCGGAACAAGCCCGGGGTGACGTCCGTCAGGCAAGCCCTTCAAATGTTGGAAAAGTCATGGTTTCCTCCCACCATGACCCCGCGCTTGCCGACTCCGATCACCGCCGTCCCCAACGCCCATCCGCGGCGTTGGAGAAAAACGCGCGATCGTCTCAACTTTCTCAACATTCGTTTTTTGCAATCGTCGCCCGCGGCGGCGTGGAAAGGTCTTTGACCCCATGGCACTGAACCAGAGCGGCTGGCGCCCGACCACCCCGGAAAGCGGCAGCAACGCCCCCGCCACCTTCACCGGCAACAAGGCGCTGATGCTGGAGGAAGCGCTGATCTTCGAGATCGGCTCCACAGACACCACCGGCGTCGACTTTTCTGCTTCCCCGGCGAAGACCGGGGCCCAGTCGGGGGACGTCGCAACTGGACCTCGGCCTTCGCCGGGGAACAAGTTGGGTGACCTGTTCCGCGCAAAGCCGATCGGCCTGCCCGGCCTCAGCGAGCCCGAGACGGTGCGCCACTACACCCGCCTCAGCCGGCAGAATTACGCTATCGACCTCGGCCTCTTCCCGCTCGGCTCGTGCACCATGAAGCACAACCCGCGCCTGAACGAAAAGATGGCGCGTCTGCCGGGATTCGCCGACGTCCACCCGCTTCAGCCTGTCGACACGGTGCAGGGCGCGCTCGGCGTGATCCACCAGCTTGCCGAATGGCTGGTGACGCTCACCGGCATGCACTCGGTTGCGATGAGCCCCAAGGCGGGTGCACATGGCGAGCTATGTGGAATCCTCGCGATCAAGGCCGCGCTCGAGAAGCGCGGCGAGGGGCACCGCAAGGTCGTGCTGGTTCCCGAAAGCGCGCACGGCACCAACCCCGCCACCGCAGCCTTTGCCGGTTTTGCGGTAGAGGACATTCCCGCAACGCCGGACGGGCGCGTCGATACCGAGGCATTGGTCGCGCGCCTCGGCCCCGATGTTGCGGGAGTGATGATCACCAATCCCAACACCTGCGGTCTGTTCGAACGCGATCTGAAGGCGATTTCGGAGGCGGTCCACGCCGCCGGCGGTTACGTCTATTGTGACGGCGCGAACTTCAACGCCATCGTTGGTCGCGTGCGGCCGGGCGATCTCGGCATCGACGCGATGCACATCAATCTGCACAAGACCTTCTCCACCCCGCACGGTGGCGGCGGCCCCGGTTCGGGTCCGGTCGTGTTCTCGGAGCGGCTGACACCCTTCGCCCCGCTTCCGTTCGTTGAGCGTTCAGACAGCGGCTTCCATCTGGTCGAGGAGGAAACCGCCGGCGAGCACCACGCCGACAGCTTCGGCCGCATGACTGCCTTCCACGGCCAGATGGGCATGTTTACGCGAGCCCTCACGTACATTCTCTCCCATGGCGCCGATGGCCTGCGTCAGGTCGCCGAGGATGCGGTGCTCAACGCCAACTACGTGCTGCGCTCGCTTGAGGATGTGCTCGACGCACCTTTCGCGAAGAGCGGCCCGTGCATGCACGAGGCGATCTTCTCCGACGAGGGCTTCCCCGAAGGCTTCACGACGATCGACGTCGCCAAGGCGCTGATCGACGAGGGTTTCCACCCGATGACGATGTACTTTCCGCTCGTGGTCCACGGCGCGATGCTGGTGGAGCCCACGGAAACTGAGTCCAGGGCGGCTCTGGACCAGTTCATCGGTGCGCTGCGTTCGGTCGCGGAGCGCGCAAAGGCAGGTGACGCCACACTCAAGACCGCACCGCATTTCGCCCCGCGCAGCCGGCTCGACGAGACGCTCGCGGCACGTAAGCCCAAGCTCGTGTGGCGCGAGCCGGTGGTGGCCAGCGAGGCGGCGGAATAATGCGCGGGCGCGTGGCGCTGGCGGGGCTCACCGGCCTTGTCGGCGGCGCCACGCTCGAACTGCTGCTCGCGCTCGCCTTTGTGTATCTTTGGTTCACGGTGCTGAAGCTGCCAGCGTTCAACGGCGATCCGAAGCCCGGCATCACGATGCTCGGCGGGGTCGTCCCGATTTCAACGGCGTTAGGCGCACTGGTCGGCGCGGTCGGCGTGGTGCGCCGCGCCAAGGCCGGGCACCCGCTGCGCGCGTGGCTGGCAACATTCGCCGGCGCGCTGGTGGTCGCGCTGGCTGGTCTCGCGATGATCGTTGCTTGATGACGGTTCCTGCTCCGGCGCCATGCCTGCGAGCGGTCTCATTCACACCATCAACCGCGATCATCCCTGCCAAGCGCGGAAGGCCAATCGTCACAACCTGATCGATGCCACTCGGCGCGCGGTCTCATGTGTCGACCCCGTCCGGATACGGCGAAGGGCCACCGTCCGCGATGAAGCGATCGATGCGGCTCTCCAGCACCGGCAGCGGCACGCTTCCGAGGCTGAGCACGGTGTCATGGAAGTGGCGGATGTCGAACTTCTCGCCCAGCGCCTTTTCCGCCTTTGCCCGCGCCCTCTGGATGGCAAGCTGGCCGATGTAGTAGCTCAGCGCTTGCCCGGGCCAGCCAATGTAGCGATCGACTTCGGTGGTGATCTCATGCTCGCTGAGCGCGGTGTTTTCGCGGAAATATTGTAGCGCCTGCTCGCGGCTCCATCCCTTGGCGTGAATGCCGGTGTCGATCACCAGCCGCGCCGCCCGCCACGCCTGATAGGACAGCATGCCGAACCGCTCATATGGCGTACGATAGAAGTCCATCTCGTCGCCAAGCCGCTCGGTATAGAGCGCCCAGCCTTCGCCGAACGCCGAGATATAGCTGTTGCGGCGGAACGGCTTCAGTGTCTTGTTCTCGATCGACAGCGGCATCTGGAATGCATGGCCCGGCGCGCTTTCATGCAGCGTCAGCGCCGGCAGCTGAAATAGCGGTCGCGAAGGCAGGTCGTAGGTGTTGACCAGATACGTCCCCGGCCCGCCACGCCCGGCCGTGTAGAAGGGCGCGATATCCGGCGGCACCTCGATGATTGCGAAGCGCTGGCGCGGCAGCCGCCCGAACCACTTGCCCGCCATCGCGTCGAAGCGCTTGGCGTGCCATGCTGCCTCTTTCATCAGCTCGTCGGCGGTCTTCGGGTAGAATTGCGGGTCCGTGCGAAGGAAGTGGAGGAACGCCGGCAGGTCGCCGTCGAACTTCGCGTCGTTCTTCACCTTCTCCATCTCGGCGCGGATCTTGGCGATCTCGGCGAGGCCGAGTGCGTGGATTGCGTCCGGCGTCAAGTCCAGGGTGGTGAAGGCACGGATCCGGCTGCGGTAATAGGCCGGACCGTTCTGGTAACGCTCGGCGGCGAGATTGTCGGTGAGCTTGGGCCAGTACTGGGTGCGCAGAAAAGCGAGCAGCGTCTTGTGCGCTGGGATGATCTGCTCGGCGATGATCGTGCGCGCTTGCGCCTGCAGGGCGGCGCGTCGATTGGCGGGGATCGACGCGGGCAGTTTGGCGAACGGCTCGTAGTAGATCACCTTTGTCGGATCGCTCGCTGTAGCGATCGTCTCCACCGCCTTGTCGCGGCCGGTCATGATCACCGCCGGAGGGGTGAAGCCGCGCTTCAGCCCAGCGCGCATATTGTCCGTGTTCTGTGCCAGGTATCGGGGCACGTCACCCAGCCACGTCAAGTAGCGGCGATAGTCCGACTCGCCACCGGCGATGGTGCGCTGCGCGGCATAATGCAGGTCGGACCAGAAGGCGCTGTCGCCATTCAGCGGCTTTTCCCACTCGCGGAACCGCTCCTCGTCCACCTGCGCCGCGATCTGCGCACGATAGACTTGCCAGTCGGTCAGCGCGTCCGGCGACAGCCGCTTGGTATCGATCGCGTCAAGCTTCGCCAGCGTCCCCTTCCAATAAGCGAGCCGCCGTGCATGCGCCTCGGCGGACACGTCCGGAAGGTGGTCGTCCACCGTGCCCGGTGGATTGTCGGCGATTCCCTCCTGTTGACGCCAGGCCCATTCCGCCCGCCAGATTGCGTCAAAGGCGGTATCGGCCGGGGCAGGGGCGGCGGCAGTGGCGACAAGGGCCAGCGGAGCAAAGAGGCGCATGACCCCTTTGGTGGCCGAACCAGCTGCCGCCTTCAACCCTACGTTATAGCTCGCTCGGTTCCATGCCGCCGCCGAACATGCTCCCGCCACACGATATAGAGACCGGAGGCGACGATCACCGGCGCGCCGACCCACGTGCTCGCCACCGGCAGCGTGGCAAAAACGAGCCAGCCAAACAGGGTTGCCCAAAGCAACGCGGTATAATCCATCGGCACGACAAGGCTGACGTCGCCGAGTTGTAGCGATCGCGTCATTGCGATCTGCGCCGCGCCGCCGAGTAGCCCGATGCCGAGCAGCAGCGCCCAGACGAGCGGCGGATGCGGCTGCGCGACCATCATGTAGAAAGGCGCGAGCGGCACCATCGACAGCACCGAGAACCAGAACACCGTCGTCAGTCCCGCCTCCGTCTTACCGATCGTGCGCAGCAGGATGGAGATGCACGCGGTGCAAAAGGCCGCGCCAAGCCCGGTCGCGATGCCCAACGGCGGGATATGCCCGCTGCCGGGTTGGGTGACGATGATGACGCCCACGAACCCCGTCAGCACCGCGGCCCAGCGCCGCCACCCGGTCGCCTCGTGCAGCACCAGCGCGCCGAGCACCGTAGCGAAGATCGGCATGGAGAAGCCGAGCGTCGTCGCTTCGGCAAGCGGCAGCAGCAGCAGGGTCCAGAAGGTAAGCGACATGGCAGTGAGGCCAACCACGCAGCGCACGATATGGGCGCCGAACCGCCTGGTCCGGAGCGAGCCGAAGCCCGGCCCCCCACCAACGATGCTGCCGACCAGCAACGCCGCCCCGAACTGCCGCCAGAACAGGATCTCGCCGAGCGAGGCGCCGCGCGCCTCGACGAGCTTGATCCCGACATTCATGGTGGCGAATAGCGCGACTGATGTGAGGCGCAGGCCGATGGCGTGCGACAGGGACTCGGAGCTGCCCGGCATGAGCCCGCGCATATGGGAGCCGTGCCGCTGGGGAAACCGTCTTATCGGCAGCAGCACGATCTTTCTTTGCCGAGCGCGGGCTTACGTGCGGTTCGCTGAGCCGACCTGACGATTGTCGGGGATTGCTCCGAGTCGGCGCAAAACAACCGTAAAGGCTGACCGCTCTTCAGCGACAATGGTAATAGTGACGCTCGTAGCAGTCATATTGGCTCTCCTGATCGAAGCCTTGCGGCTGTCAGCGAGTGTCGATCACCTGAGCCGAACAGCGCAACGAACGTTTGCTCCGGTTTGGATCCATGAGCGACTTTCCGCGACTCGCGCGAGAACGTATAAGGAACAAATGGGTGCTGAGACGTCGGTAAAGGTGGTTGTGAGAGGCGAGAGCGCTTGCTTTCCACGACCGGAGTTTCGCCGTGATCAGATCTCCTACGACGTGCTCACCCCGGCATCGGCGCGCGGAATTCTCGATCGCATTCACTGGCGTCCGGCAATACGCTGGGTTGTTACATCGATCGCCGTGCTCAAACCTATTGCTTTCGCCGAGAAGGAGAGCGCCGCTACTGGCGGCCGGGCGGTTGTTCTACGGGACGTCGCCTATGTTATCGAGGCGCGCTTCGACATGACCTCCCGCGCTGGCCCCCTCGATGAGGCCGCACGGCACCGTGGGATGTTCAAGCGTCGCCTGAGAGCCGGCGCAACGGTGTATCTGGGGAGCGATTGCCATCCAGCGGAGGCCATTCTGTTCGATGAAGCCGGTGAGGGCGGAACCCCGATCCCCTCGACGCGCGACCTGGGCTGGATGGTGTATGAGGCAGACTATGAGGACCGAGGACGTTTGCGCTTCTTCCGAGCCGAGCTGATCGACGGCGTCGTTTCGGTACCGCTCCCTGGTAGCTCGCAACTCTACGGATAGTCTCGCATGTCGTGCTTGGCATCCGGCCCATCGCCCCGCTATCCGCACGCGCATGATCAAGCATGCGCTCCCCGTCACCCGCGAGGCGGATTTTGCCGCCTGGTACCAGGCCGTCATCACCGAAGCCGACCTCGCCGAGGAATCGGGCGTGCGCGGCTGCATGGTCATCCGGCCATGGGGCTATGGCATCTGGGAGCGGATCCAGCGCTTGCTCGACGATCGCATCAAGGCGACCGGGCACGAGAATTGCTACTTCCCGTTGTTCATCCCGCTTTCCTATTTCGAGAAGGAAGCCGAGCACGTCGAGGGCTTTGCCAAGGAGATGGCGGTCGTCACGCACCATCGGCTCGTCGCCGACGGCGAGGGCGGGCTGGTGCCCGATCCCGAAGCCAAGCTGGAGGAGCCGCTGGTCATCCGGCCGACCAGCGAGACGGTGATCGGCACCGCCTTTGCGCGCTGGGTGCAATCGTGGCGCGATCTGCCGGTGCTGATCAACCAATGGGCCAATGTCGTGCGCTGGGAAATGCGCACGCGCATGTTCCTGCGCACCGCCGAGTTCCTGTGGCAGGAGGGGCATACCGCGCACGCCAACGCGGAGGAGGCGCGCGAGGAAACGCTCAAGATGCTCGAGGTCTATCGCGAGCTGGCCGAAGATTGTCTCGCGCTGCCGGTGATCGCGGGCGAGAAGCCGGAGAATGAGCGCTTTCCCGGCGCCGTCGCGACCTATTCGATCGAAGCGATGATGCAGGACGGCAAAGCGCTCCAGGCGGGCACCAGCCACTTCCTCGGCACCAATTTCGCGCATGCCCAGAATATCCGTTTCCAGAATGCCAACGGGGAACTGGAATTCGCCAACACGACGAGCTGGGGCGTCTCGACCCGCATGATCGGCGGCGTGATCATGGTGCATGGCGACGACGACGGGCTGCGCGTGCCGCCGCGCATCGCGCCGTGGCAGGTGGTGATCGTGCCGATGCTGCGCGACAAGCCCGAGGACGCGGAGCTCATCGATTATTGCAAGGCGTTGCAGGCCGACCTGGCGAAGCAGAGCGCGCTGGGCGAGCCGGTGCGCGCGCTGCTTGATCTCAAGCCCGCGAAGGCGGCAACCAAGCGCTGGGGCTGGGTGAAGAAGGGTGCGCCGATCATTGTCGAGGTGGGCCCACGCGACATGGCCGGCGGCAACGTCTCGGTTGTGCGCCGCGATCGACTGTATCGCGAGGATGGCAAGCTCGACAGCGCGATCCTTGGCCGCGATGCGTTCGTGGGCGACGTCGCGGACATGATCGCGGACGTTCAGGCGCAGCTGTTCGCCGACGCCGATGCGCGGTTGAAGAGCAACATCGCGCCAGTCGACGACTGGGCAACGATCGAGGCGATGTTCGCCGATAGCGCCGCCAAGCCGGGCTGGTTCGACGTTGCCTGGTCGCGCCCGACCGGTGCCGAACTCGACAAGGTGGTGGAGCGACTGAAGGCGCTGAAGCTCACCATCCGCAATGCGCCGATGGGCCAGACCGGGCATCCGGGCGCGGCATGCATCTTCACCGGCGCGCCGGCGGTCGAGCGCGTGCTGATCGGGCGGTCCTACTGATGGCGGCGATCTGGACCCGGCCGATCGATCTTGCGCAGCTCACCGCGCTCGGCGACGGCGTGTTGCCGGGGCTGCTCGAGATCGAGTTCACCGAAGTGGGTGACGATTGGCTGCGCGCGCGCATGCCGGTGGGCCCGAAGGTGCACCAGCCGTTCGGGCGGCTGCACGGGGGCGCGTCGGTGGTGCTCGCCGAAACGGTAGCTTCGGTCGGGGGTGCGATGGCCGTGCCCGAGGGCAAGGTGACGGTCGGGCTCGACATCAACGCCAACCACGTTCGCGCCGCACGCGACGGCTATGTTCATGCAACCGCCAAGGCGGAACAGCTTGGCCGGACCACGCAGGTGTGGACGATCCGCGTCGAGGATGATGCCGGCAAGCTGGTGTGCCTATCGCGCATGACCGCCGCGGTGATCGACGCGGCAGCGGGGTAGGGCGCACCACGCGTCCTCATGACCCTCGTCTTGCCGGGCATGTGCCGGCATCCAGCGAGCCGCCGCACTCCCCTCGTCGTTGGAGTTCGCAGATGGCTGATGCCGGGACGAGCCCGGCATCACGACCTCGGTCACATCGCCCCTAGTCATTTCCCCCGATCAGGTCGCCCAAACCGCCGAGTACCGAGCCCTCACCGCGGTTTCCGCCGCCACCGCTGGCGGCGGCCATCATCCGGCCGGCCAAACGGGCGAACGGCAGCGACTGTATCCACACCTTGCCCGGTCCGGTCAGCCGGGCGAAGAACACGCCCTCGCCGCCGAAGAACATGCTCTTGACGCCGCGCACCATCTCAAGGTCGAAGTCGATTGATGGCGTGAACGCCGCAAGACAGCCCGTATCGACGTGGAGCTGCTCTCCCGGCCGAAGCTCGCGCTCCACCAGCGTGCCGCCCATTTGCACGAACACCCAGCCGTCCCCCTCCAGCTTCTGCATGATAAAGCCTTCGCCGCCGAACAGGCCGGTCATCATCCGGCGCTGGAACGCGACGCCGATCGACACGCCCTTGGCAGCGGCAAGAAAGCTGTCCTTCTGGCAGATCAGCGTGCCGCCGACATCGGCGAGCCGGATCGGCAGGATCGAGCCGGGCGTGGGGCTGGCAAAGGCGACACGCGCCTTGCCCGATCCGCGATGGGTGAAAACAGTGGTGAACAAGCTTTCGCCCGTCACCAGGCGCTTGCCCGCGCCGAGCAGTTTGCCCATGAACCCGCCATCCGCACCGCCGGAACCGTCGCCGAACACGGTGGTCATGTCGATCGAGGCATCCTTCCACACGAAGGCGCCGGCCTCGGCGACGGCGCTTTCGCCAGGATCGAGCTCGATCTCGACAAACTGGAGCTCCTGTCCCTTGATCTCGAAATCGATGTCGTCGGACAGGCCCGGGCGGGCAACGTGGGACCAGGGACCAGCAGCCATGCGTGAAGCTCCTTCAGCCGTGTTGATGAACTAACACAGTGGTAGCCGATCGGGCGCCTGTATGGGAAGAGCGTTGACGCTCGCCTTGGCAGGCCGGTATCAAGGTCGCGGGCGGTCCGATCCGGGCCGCCCTTGCTATTTCAAGGAGACGTCCTGTGACGATCACGCCCCTCATGCCCGTCTATCCCCGCTGCGGGGTGCGGCCGGTGCGAGGCGAGGGGTGCCATCTGATCAGCGAGGACGGATCGCGCTACCTCGACTTCGCCAGCGGCATCGCGGTGAATGCGCTCGGCCACGGTCACCCCAAGCTCGTGAAGGCCATCGCCGATCAGGCGGCGACGCTGATGCACGTCAGCAATCTGTACGGGAGCCCGCAGGGCGAGCACTTCGCGCAGCGGCTGGTCGACAATACCTTCGCCGACACCGTGTTCTTCACCAACTCGGGCGCCGAAGCGGTAGAATGCGCGATCAAGACGGCGCGCCGCTACCATTTCGCCAACGGCAATCCCGAGCGGCACGACCTCATCACCTTCTCGATGGCGTTTCACGGCCGCACGATCGGCACGATCTCGGCCACCAACCAGGCCAAGATGCGCGACGGGTTCGAGCCGCTGCTGCCGGGGTTCAGGTACGCCGAGTTCAACGATCTCGAAGGCGCGCTGGCGCTAATCGACGAGCATACCGCCGGCTTCCTGGTCGAGCCGATCCAGGGCGAGGGCGGCATCCGTGCCGCCCCGCCGGAGTTCCTCCAGGGCCTGCGCAAAGCATGCGACGAGCATGGCCTGCTGCTGGTGCTGGACGAAGTGCAGGCGGGCTATGGCCGCACCGGCAAGCTCTTCGCGCACGAGCTTTACGGCATCACGCCCGACATCATGGCGGTGGCCAAGGGCATCGGCGGCGGTTTCCCGCTCGGCGCGTGCCTTGCGACCGAGGAAGCGGCCAAGGGCATGGTGATCGGCACGCACGGCTCCACCTATGGCGGCAACCCGCTGGCGATGGCCGCTGGTGAGGCGGTGCTCGACGTCCTCCTGGAGGAGGGCTTCCTCGACAACGTCACCCGCATGGGCGAGCGGCTGCGCTCCAGCCTGGAGCAGATGATCCCCAATCACGATCACCTGTTCGACAGCGTCCGCGGACATGGGCTGATGCTCGGCCTCAAGCTCAAGAGCGACAGCCGTCGCTTCGTCGAGTTTGCGCGCGACAACCACGGCCTGCTGCTGGTCTCGGCGGGCGAGAATGTCGTGCGCATTCTCCCGCCGCTGGTGATCGACGAGAGTCACATCGCCGAGTGCCTCGAGAAGCTGAGCGAAGCGGCCCGCGTCTATGTGCCGGCAAGCGACGACTGAGCAAACTTGGTCCTCCCCATCGCAGGACGGGGAGGGGGACCAGCGAAGCTGGTTGAGGGGTTTCGCGACACGGCAAGTCGATGGCGACAAAGCCCGTCCACGAACCGATCCTCCACCTTCGCTCGGAAAGGACTATGAATGCGTCATTTCCTGAACTTGTCGGATGCCGGTCCAGACGGCATCGCCGCGATCCTCGCCGATGCGCTCGATCGCAAGAACGCCCGCACCGGATGGACCAAGGGGCGCATCGATCGTGACGCGCCGCTCGCCGGCCATGTGCTGGCAATGATCTTCGAGAAGAACTCCACTCGCACCCGCGTGTCGTTCGACATGGCGGTGCGGCAACTCGGCGGTCAGTCGATCGTCATGGAGGCAGGGCAGATGCAGCTCGGCCGCGGCGAAACGGTGTCCGATACCGCGCGTGTGCTGTCTGGCTATGTCGATGCGATCATGATCCGCACCGATGAGCATGCCAAGGTCGAGGAAATGGCCGCGCATGCGTCGGTGCCGGTCATCAACGGCCTGACCGATGCGTCGCATCCGTGCCAGATCATGGCCGATCTGCTGACGATCATCGAACAAGGCAAGTCGCTTCCGGGCCTCAAGGTCGCTTGGCTGGGCGACGGCAACAACGTGCTGGCTTCGATCATCGAGGCCGCCGGCCTGATGCAGTTCGACGTGGTCGCCGCTTGCCCGCAGGGTTTCCAGCCGAGCGAGGCGGATCTGGCGCTCGGGCAGGGCAGGGCCAAGTGCGTCGGAAATGCGTGCGAGGCGGTGGAGGGCGCCGACGTGGTCGTCACCGACACATGGATCTCAATGGGCCAGGCACATGCCGAGACGAAGCTGGCCGCGATGATGCCGTTCCAGGTCGATGCGGCGCTGATGGCGGCGGCAAAGTCCGACGCCAAGTTCCTGCACTGTCTTCCCGCACACCGCGGCGAGGAAGTGACGCCGGAGGTGATCGACGGCCCGCAATCGCTGATCTGGGCGGAGGCGGAGAACCGACTGCACGCGCAAAAGTCGATCCTTCGCTGGTGCCTGGGGCAGATCGGTTGATCGTTTCGAAGCCCGTCCCCATCTCGGCTCCACAGAATGCCCGTTCGCGCTGAGCTTGGCGAAGCGCTGCACTTCCTTCCTGCGGAAGAAAGAACAGGGCTTCAACAAGCTCAGCCCGAACGGTGACCATGCAAGACATCAAGACCAACGACTTCGACCGTGCCATCGGCTTCACCATTCCTGCGCAGAATGCGCGCGGGCGGATGGTTCGCCTAGGCCCGGTGCTCGACGAGATCCTCGCTGCCCATGCTTACCCACCTGCGATCGAGGCGCTGCTTGCCGAGGCGCTGACCGTCACTGCTTTGGTCGGTGCGACGCTGAAGGACGTGAACGGACAGCTGACGCTTCAGACGCAGAGCGAGCGGGGTGTCGTTCGCCTGCTGGTCTGCGATTACCGCGGCGGAGAGATCCGCGGCTATGTCCAGTTCGACCCTGACCGTCTTGCCGAAGCGCCGAGCGACCCGACGTTGTTCGCGCTGTTCGGCGAGGCCTATCTCGCCATCACGTTCGATCTTTCCACCACGGGCGAGCGCTATCAAGGCATCGTGCCGCTCGACGGCGATCGGCTGGCCGATGCGGTGCAGAGCTATTTCGCACAGTCGGAGCAGATCCCTACGCAGGTCCGCGTCGGTTTCGCCAAGGCGGACGGCCGCTGCGTCGCCGGCGGGCTGTTGCTTCAGCATTTGCCGGAGGGGGAGGAGGGGCGCGAGCGCCTGCATACCAAGCTCGACCATCCGGAATGGGAGCATGTTGCCGCCCTCGGTTCGACCATGGGAACGGACGAACTCGCCGATCCGGAGCTGCCGCTCGAGACGCTCGTCTGGCGCTTGTTCAACGAAGAGGACGAAGTTCGCGTGCTCGCCAGCACGGCTTTTTCAAAAGGCTGTCGCTGCACGGTCGAGCATATCCGCTCGGTGCTCGCCAAGTTCCCGCTGGAGGAGCGGTTGGCGATGGCGGACGATAACGGCGTGATCGGCGTGGACTGTGCCTTCTGCTCCACGATCTTTCCGATTCGCGCCGACGAACTCGCCGCCTGAGCGGTCGTGAGCGACGGCGAATGTGCGTCCGGACGTAAACCGTTCCTAAGTTAGCGATAAATTAACGTCTTATCCGTTAGGGGCAGCGCATGTGCTTCTAGCCGAGCACTCCTCTCCCTAGTTTATACGTCTCTTATGAGGCGCCCTCGGCCGCTCGATCATTCGGGCGGCCTTTTTCTTGCATCAAGGCGCCGATGCGCCTAGCCGCCGCGCGATCATGTCCAACGATCAATCCTCCGCCGTCGTTCTCGTGTCTGGCGGCCTCGACTCGATGATCTCGGCTGCCCTCGCGCGCGAGGCCGGCCATACGATTTACGCCCTCTCGATCGATTACAATCAACGTCACCAGGTGGAACTGGCGGCGGCGCGGCGGATTGCCAAGACGCTTGGGGCGGTGCGCCATGTCGTGCTGCCAATCGACTTGTCGGCCTTCGGCGGCTCGGCGCTGACCGCCGACATCGATGTGCCGAAGGATGGCGTCGGAAGCGACATCCCCGTCACCTATGTGCCGGCGCGCAACACGGTGTTCCTGAGCCTTGCGCTCGCCTGGGCCGAGGCGACCGGCTCGCGCGCGCTCTACATCGGCGTCAATGCGCTCGACTATTCCGGGTACCCCGATTGCCGGCCGGAGTTCATCGCCGGCTTCGAGCGTCTGGCAGAACTGGCGACCAAGGCGGGCGTAGAGGGACATCCCTTCCGCATCCATGCCCCGCTTCAGCATATGACCAAGGCCGATATCGTGCGCGAGGGCACGCGGTTGGGGCTCGATCTTGGTCTCAGTTGGTCGTGCTACGATCCGGCGCCCGGCGGCCTGCACTGCGGGCTGTGTGACAGCTGCCGGCTGCGGCACAAGGGCTTCGACGATGCTCGCGTGGTCGATCCGACGGCCTACGCAGTGACCCCGCCGGCGCCCTGACATGAGCTACGCAGTCAAGGAGATGTTCCTGACGCTCCAGGGCGAGGGCGTTCAGGCGGGGCGGCGCGCGGTATTCGTGCGCTTCGCCGGGTGCAATCTGTGGTCCGGACGCGAGCAGGACCGCGCGAACGCGATCTGCCGGTTCTGCGACACCGATTTCGTCGGCGTCGACGGGTTAGGCGGCGGCAAGTTCGGCGATGCTGCGGCGTTGGCGGCGGCGGTGGTGGCGATGTGGGACCGGGGCGAGGCACATCGCTTCGTCGTGCTGACCGGCGGCGAGCCGATGCTCCAGATCGATGATCCGCTCGTCGAGGCTCTACACGCGGCGGGCTTCGTTATCGCCATCGAGAGCAACGGCACACTGCCGGTTCACCCCGGCATCGACTGGGTGTGCATCAGCCCCAAGGCGGGCAGTGAGACAGTGCAGCGCGCCGGTGACGAGTTGAAGCTGGTGTGGCCGCAGCCGGGCAGCGATATCGCCGCCATGGAGGCGTGGGACTTCCAGCACTTCCTGCTCCAGCCGCTCGATGATCCGAATGCGGCCGCGAACCAGGCGGCAGCGATGGCGTTGGTGATGGAGCGCCCGAAGTGGCGGCTGTCGCTCCAGACGCACAAGCTGCTGGGGTTGCGCTGACATTCCGTCATGCCGGGCTTGTCCCGGCATCCAGGATCCCGCGCGCCTCAAGCTATTGAGTTCGCGGGAACCTTGGGCCCCCGGCACAAGGCCGGGGGGACGGCAACAGTGCCCTCAGTGCTTCTTCTTCAGCCCGTGGAACTTGTGCCACAGGTAGAAGGCACCTGCCGCTACCATCAGCACGCCGATCACGATGTGCGCCTGATGGAATGCCGCCTTGAGGCGGGGGTCGTCGTGCCACGCGCTACCAAGCTTCGCGCCAACCCAGGCGAGCAGATAGCAGAACGGCCAGGAGCCGATGAACGTATAGACGTGGAACGGAATCAGCTTCATCCGAGCGACGCCGGCGGGGAAAGCGATAAAGGTGCGGATCACCGGCAGCATGCGCCCGATCAGGATCGCCGCCGCGCCCCAGCGGTTGAAGAACCGGTCCGCCAGATCGAGTTCGCCCGGACCGACAAGGACGTACTTTCCCCATTTCTCAGCCAACGGACGGCCGCCACGCTTGCCCACCTCATAAGCCACCACTGATCCGACGTTGCATCCGAAGGCACCCGCCGTCGCAGCGAGATAGATGTTCATCTCCCCCGTCGAGACCAGATAGCCGGCGAACGGCATGATGATCTCCGACGGCAGCGGGATGCAGGCGCTCTCGATCGCCATCAACAGGACAATCCCCCAATAGCCGCCGGCCCGGATGACGCCGACCGTGAAGATGAACAGCGCCGCGATGATCTTCTCGAACATGGCTTGGGCCTGTGCGGGAAGGAAAGGGGACGGTCAATCGGGCTTCTTCCCCTTCCGCAAGCGGGAGAGGCCAGGGTAGCTGCCCACGGACGCCGCGCCTGATGACACGCCCACCCTCTACCCCTCCGCAAGCGCGAGGGGAGTTTACGCCGCCGCCGCCTTGGCCAACTTCAGGTCCTCTACGAAGCGCGCGAATTCGGTCGTGCGGGCCGCTTCGTCGGGCAGGCGTAGCAGGTAGCTGGGATGTACGGTGATCCACGCCTCGCCGCCGTCACCCGGCAGCGCCTGAGCGCGGCCCCGCTCGCGGCTGATCGTCATCACCTTGCCGAACAGCGATCGTGCAGCGGTCGCGCCCAGCGCCACCGTCACCTTCGGCCGCACCAGCATCTGCTCCTGCTCGATCCACCAGCGACATGCTTCGATCTCGCCAGCGTCAGGCTTGGCATGGATTCGCCGCTTGCCGCGCGGCTCGAACTTGAAATGCTTCACGGCATTGGTGACATAGGTGGTGGCGCGATCGATCCCGGCTTCGCCCAGTGCGCGATCGAACACCTGACCGGCAGGACCGACGAACGGGTGCCCGGCCAAATCCTCCTGGTCGCCCGGCTGCTCGCCGACGAACATGATGCTGGCGGAGACCGGCCCCTCGCCGAACACCGTCTGGGTCGCATTCTTGTAGAGGTGGCAGCGGGTGCACCCCATCGCCTCCTCGCGCAGCGCTTCCCAGGCGACCTCGCTGTTGCCGCCCGGCGCCGTTCTGGCCTTTGCGATCATGCCGCTCTCCCGTGCCTGCGCGTTGGCCAGCAATTCCGGCACCAACGCCGTTTCCGGCATGTTTTTCCAGTATTTGCGCGGCATCTCCTTGAGCATCGCGCCGACCTTGACGCGCGCCGGGTTGAAGATGGACGCGTAATAGGTTTTCCAAACTTCCTCGATCGGGTCGCCATCAGGCGCATCGGCCTTGGTGGCACCCGGCCCTTCGCTCAGGCCGGCGCCGTCCCAGTGCAACGACACCTCCGGCGTCAGGATCGACCAGCGCATGCTGGCGAAGCGATTGACAAAGAAAGCCGCATTGGCGCGCAGGATGTGATGCTCAGGCTCGAACCAAGCGACGTAGCGGCTGCCGCTATCATTGGTGACTTCGCGAAAGCGGAGGAAGGCCCGCATCTTGTGAATGTCGCGCCGAACATGCTTCGCCAGCGTTTCCAGCCGACGCACCAGCGGATCGGCTTGATCCTCGACCAGCTTCGGCTCGCGCCGCAGTCGCGCCAGTAAGGTATAGAGCAGGGCGAACCGCTCGGGATCGCGATTCAGAATGGCGCTGCGCGCGAGGTCGAGGAACGCACGCGGAACTTTGAACGCCGGCCCGACCGGATCATGCCGCGGCGTGGCCGTGGCGGCGAACAGATCGTCTGTTTCGCCGCCGACCTGCCACACCACGTCCTCGGGCGGCACGCTGTCCGCGATCAACCCCCGGGCGGCGTCCCGCCAGGCATCGAAATCATCGGGGGCGGAAAGCGTGACGAGCCGCATGCCTCAGCGGATCACTCGCGCTCGTCGCCGCCCGGTGGATTGTCGCGCGCCAGCTCCAACTCCTTGGGCTTCCGCTCCTCATACGTCGCCGCCATCTTCGCCTCGATCCCGTCGTCGAGCTCCTCGTCAGCGGCAGGGAACATCTCTTCCTCTTCCTCATCGATATGGTGCTCGTAGCGGTGGCGCATATGGAAGAACTTGGATTCCCATTCGTCCGAGCCGAAGTCGAGGTCCATCAGCTCGCCGAGCAGATCGTCGACTTCCTTATGCTCGGACACTGAATGCCGCGCATCATCGCGGAGCTCCGGATTGCCGAGCATCACGGCATAGAGCGACTCTTCCTCCGCCGCGGCATGGCTTTGCAGTTCCAGTCGGAACTCCTCGAACAGCTTTTGGCGCTTTTTGGTATCGCCGCGCAGATCGCCCAGCTGCTTCAGCATTTCACGCTGCTTGTCGTGATCGGCTTTGAGGTCGCGGTAGATCTGCGCCGGCGTCATTGTTGATTCTCCTGCCATGCGCAGAAGAACCGGCGACCGCCGTGCTTGTTTCTGTTGCGATCTGTTTTCAGGCGAGGCCGGCGCGCGGCCAATGCGCCTCGGCCTGCGCCAATGCACGGGGATCATCGACGTCGAGCCACCAAGTGTCGCCGACATCAACGACGCGAGCGTCGCCATCCACTGCCAATGCCTCGACACCGGCGGAGATGGAGCCCGTGCCGCCGCTGGCCACTACAGCGCGCAACGCATCATGGAAGCGCCCATCCACCGCGAAGACGCCGCAGTCGAAGGCGTCATAAACGGCAAGATGCTTGCCGATGCCAACGATCCGGTCGCCGGCGGTTCGCACGCGCGTCACGTCATCCAGGTCGACGAGTGGATTGTCGAGGCGGCGATCGATGGCGAGCGTCAGCGGCGCAGAAGGCGCGGCGATAGTCGCCGCAACGATCGGCGGCTCGAAGAGATGATCCGCCATCATCAGCAGGTGGCGCTCTGGCCCCATCACATCCGCGCCGCTCAGCACCGAATGGCCGTTGGGCAACGTCCAATCAGGCGTCGGCACGCAGATGATCGAGGGATCGAGGTCGTGGAGGAACGCCGCCAGCCGATCACCCTCGTGCCCGGTCACGACGACGAAGCTCGTCGCGCCACCAGCGCGCGCAGCATCGACGACGCGCGCGATCATCGGCGTGCCCGCTACGGACGTCAGTGGCTTGGAAGGAGAGACGGCCCGCAGCCGGCTACCGAAGCCGGCTGCGACGATGAGCGCCCTCACTTATTCGGCAGCTAACCGGGCATCGGCGTGGATGAAGTCGTCGGTCATCTGTGCCGCGACGTCATCGGTGAACTGCTCCGGCGGGTGCTTGCAGAAGAACGCCGACGGGCCGGTCAGCGCACCGGACATGCCGCGCTCCATGCCGACCTTCACGCAGCGGATCGCATCGACAACCACCGCTGCCGAGTTGGGGCTGTCCTCCACCGACAGGCGAAGCTCGAGGTTCATCGGCACGTCGCCGAACAAATTGCCCTCCAGCCGCAGGAAGCACAGTTTGTTATCGTGCAGCCATGGAATGTAGTCGGACGGGCCGACGTGGATGTTCTCGTCGGCCAGCCGCTCGCTGAGCACCGCCTGCACCGCCTCGGTCTTCGATTCCTTCTTGCTCGACAGCCGGTTGCGGTCGAGCATGTTCATGAAGTCAGTGTTGCCGCCGGTGTTCAACTGATAAGTGTGGTCGATCGTCACGCCGCGCTGCTTGAACAGGTTGGACAGAACGCGGTGAACGATCGTCGCGCCGACCTGCGCCTTTACGTCGTCGCCGATGATCGGCAGGCCGGCGTCGGCGAACTTCTTTTCCCACTCCGGGCGGCTGGCGATGAACACCGGCATGCAGTTGACCACGCCGACACGCGCTTCAAGCGCGCATTCCATGTAGAATTCGGTCGCCTCCTGGCTGCCGACCGGCAGGAAGTTTACCAGGATTTCGGCGCCCGAATCTTTCAGCGCCTGAACGATCTCCGCCTTTTCCGCATCGCGCGTGTCGTTCACCTCGAACCCGCGGTCGTTTGCAGCCGTCAGCATATGGTCGGCGACGCCGTCGAGCTTGGCCCCCATCTTCACGATCGTGCCCGTTTCCGGTACGTCGGCATGGAACACCTTGGTGCAATTAGGCTTGGCGAAGATCGCCTTACCGAGATCGAGCCCGACCTTGCGCGAATCCACGTCAAACGCCGCGACGAAATCCAGGTCCGACACGCGATAGCCGCCGATTTCCTGGTGGATCAGGCCATGCGCGGTGTTGGCGGACGCATAATGATACTTGCCCTGAACCAGGCTGGATGCGCAGTTGCCAACGCCGATAACTGCAACCTTGATCGTCGCCATTTCTTGTAGAACCTCGATACGCCGGGAGGTTCCCGACGGTGACAAAAGAATGGCAGCGTCGTGACAGATACGCGACGCCTGTCAAGCGACCCGTGCCGGTGATAGAGGGTAACGCAAGGGGAAGCGAAAAGTGGCAACCATGGAACTGCAACCGCCGGCGACCGGAAAGCCGCGCGAACTGCAGGGATTTCTGAACCGGACGATCTATCATCCGGCCGCGCGGCGGCTGGCTAGCCTGCTTGTGCCATCGCCGGTGACGCCGAACATGGTCTCGGTGTTCGGCGCGCTGATGGTGATCGCGACGGGTGTGCTTTACGCGCGCATCGGCACCCCGGCGTCAGTCGCCGCCGGGTTCGCGCTTCATCTGTTCTGGCATGTCGTGGATGGCGCGGATGGCGATCTGGCGCGGATGACCGGCCGGGCGAGCACCAACGGCGAATTGATAGACGGGCTGTGCGACTATGGTGGGCACATCATCCTCTACCTGCTGCTGGGCAGCGTCCTGGATGACACACTAGGCGGTTTCGCGTGGCTGCTTGCGGTTGGCGCCGGCGCGTCGCGGATCGCCCAGTCGGTGTTCGCGGAGAGTTCGCGCCGCAGCTATCAATGGTGGGCCTATGGGGTGCCGTGGCTCCAGCACAATCGGGCAGTGCCGACCGGCGTGGGCGGATTCCTCGGCCGGGTTTATCTGGGCATGTCTCACGTGTTGACCGGTGCCACCGCCACCGTGAACGCGCTGGCTGCAAGTGCGGAGGTCGATCCGCTCGAACGGCAGCGGCTCGCGCGATTGACCCGTGAGGTGGCGCCATCGTTCCTGAGGTTCCCCGCGGCATTGGGCGCCAACCCGCGCACGATCATCCTTGGCTTGAGCATGATCGCTGGCAGCCCGATCTGGTTCTTCCTAGTCGAGATCACCGTGCTAAACGTCCTGCTCATGATCGGTATCGCGCAGCAGCATCGGCAGTGCCGCCGTCTCGTCGCGCTGATTGGGCGCGGTCGAGGTTGAGGCGGCAATTGAGTTGACGCGGAACCCTCAACCGACACTGCCGTTTCGATATCGAAACGGGAGAATGACATGATTCGGTTTACGGTAGTCGCTGGCCTGGGTGCGTGCGCCTTGGCGTTGGCCGGGTGTAATGAAGGCAAGTTGGAAACGGGCGCGCCGGTCGCCGGCGGCGCAAGCGCAGTCGCCATGCTCCAGACCGCCAATGGGGCCGAAGCCGGGCGTGCCACCGCGACCGAAGTGTCCGGCGGACTGCGTTTCACCGTCGATGCCAAGGATCTGCCCGCCGGCACGCACGGCGTCCATGTCCATACCACCGGCCGCTGTGACGCGCCCGGCTTCGAGACTGCCGGCGGGCACTGGAACCCGACGGGTATGAAGCATGGCACGATGAATCCGCAGGGCCCGCATCATGGCGACATTCCCAATCTGATCATCGATTCGAGCGGGCGCGGCACCGTTGCTGCCACTGTGCCGGGCGCAACCATGGCTGCTTTGCTTGACGCTGACGGCGCCGCCTTCGTGGTTCACGCGGGCCCGGATGACCTCAAGACGGATCCGTCGGGCAACAGCGGCGGCCGTATTGCCTGCGGTGTGTTCCGGGCTTCGTGACTCAAAGGGGCTGGCCATACCGGCCGGCCCCGTCTGTCCGGGTCGGGGGTAAGGGCCTTCAGTCCTTGCGGTTGAGGCTCACCCCGTAAAGCTCCATCCGGTGATCCACCAATCGGAAGCCGAGCCGTTCGGCGATCTGCTTCTGTAGCAGTTCCAGTTCCGGATCGACGAATTCGATCACCTTGCCGCTCTCGACGTCGATCAGATGATCATGATGCGCCTCGGGCGAAGGTTCGTAGCGGGCGCGGCCGTCACCGAAATCATGCCGATCAAGGATGCCGGCCTCTTCGAACAAGCGAACCGTCCGATAGACGGTCGCAATCGAGATGCCAGGATCGATTGCCGACGCGCGCTCGTACACCTTTTCGACATCAGGATGGTCGTCGGCTTCCGAAAGGACGCGCGCGATCACACGGCGCTGTTCGGTGATGCGCAGGCCCTTTTCATGACACAGGGCTTCAAGATCGATCTTACGTGGCATGGCACCCATGTAGTCGCGCCGACACACGGCTGGAAGCGTTATCGACTCGCAACTGGATCAGGCCAGCACGGCACCATAGCTGTGCGCGTCGAACACCTCGCCGGAGCGCCCGCGATAATAGCTTCGGCGCTCGCCGAGCTTCTCGAACCCATGTGCCCGATACAGCTCGATGGCGCCATTGCCCGCGCGAACCTCGAGGTGGACACGAACCACGCCGCGTCCGCGCGCATCCGCCAGCATGCCGCGCAGCAACGCCGCCCCGATCCCCTGCCGCTGGTGCTGGCGCGAGGTGGCGAGCAGAAGCAGTTCCGCTTCATCGACGATCGCGCGGGCAAGCGAAAAGCCGACCACCGCGCCGTCGACGCGCGCCAGCGTCAACCAGACGCCCGGCATGCCAAGGATCCCCAGGCACTGGCCACGCGTCCACGCCTCGCCGAACTGCGGGTCGAACGCTTCGCCCATCACCTGTTCGACGGCAGCGATGTCCGCAGCGCTTCCGGCAATTAGTTCAACCATGTGCAGCCGCGTGCTCATGCCGGCAGCTTCGCGTCGGGCGCTCGGCCATAGAGCGGCCGCGGCGCAAGGTTGGTCAGCTCGGCCGGCAGCAGATGCGCCTTGGACGCGTCAGGAAGCAGGCTGTCAGCGGTTAGCGCTGGCTCGATCGCGGTCAGCCAACGAACGCCGCTGCCGACCGGGGTGCGCCCATCAAGCGCGGCAAGCGCCGCATCGGGCCGCAACGAGACAAGCCCGTCGCTCGGTTCAACAGGAAAGGCGGTGAATCCTTGCATGAACACCTCACCGTGCCCGCCTTCGATCAACACGGCAAGCGGCGACGATTTGCCCGCCTCGAACGCAGCCGCCGCGATCAGCGCCAGCGAGGAATAACCCCGCACTGGCACGCCCCAGCCCATCGCCAATCCTCGTGCCGCCGCGATGCCGACGCGAATGCCGGTAAAGCTGCCCGGGCCCACGTCGACGAGGATATCGTCGGCGCGTCCGCCATCGGGCAGGTCCGCGATCATTGGCACCAGTTTCTCGGCATGCCCGCGCCCGACCACGTCATGACGCGCAGCGATAACCCGATCGCCATCAAGCAAGGCAACGGAGCAAGCGGCGGTGGCGGTATCGATAACAAGGGTGCGCGGCATCACGTCCCTTTGCCACCCGCGCGTTGCCGCTCAACCCCTAAAAGCAGCGACGCGTGCTTGTGGTTCAAGCGATGCGGTTGAACTTCTCAAAGGCGGGGCGGGGGCTGCGCTCGAAGATGGTCGCCGGATCGCCATGTCCCAGCGTCGAGATGAAGTTCGTGCGCACGCCGGGCTGATCGGCAAAGAACGCCTTGTCCACCGCGCCAGCGTCGAAGCCGCTCATCGGGCCTGTATCGAGCCCAAGCGCGCGTGCGGCGAGGATGAAATAGCCGCCCTGCAAGGACGAATTGCGGAACGCCGAGGCTTCGCGAAGCTCGGCATTGCCGTCGAACCAGCTTTTGGCGTCGGTATGCGGGAACAGCTCGGGCAGATGCTCGTGGAAGTTCACGTCCATGCCGATAATAACCGTCACCGGCGCTTTGCGGATCTTGTCGGCATTGCTGTCGCTCGCACAAGCGGCGAGCTTTTCTTTCGCTTCATCGCTGACGCACCACACCAGCCGCGCGGGAAGCTGGTTCGCGCTGGTCGGCCCCATCTTCACCAGGTCCCATAGCGCGCGCAGCTGATCTTCGGTCACTGGTTCGTCGGTGAAACCATTATACGTTCGCCCGGTACGGAACAGCTGATCGAGGGCAGCATCGTCGAGAGCCGCGGTCATAATCTCATCCTTGTTGGCATTGCTCGCTGCCGGCTCGGTCGCGACCATCGACCGCGAGCCGCACGGAACGAAGAAGCGATCGTCAGATCGCGCGAACCTCGGTCACTTCCGGCACATAATAGCGCAGCAACTGCTCGATCCCGTTCTTCAGCGTCGCGGTCGAAGAGGGACAGCCTGAGCAGGCACCCTGCATCCGCAAGAACACCTTGCCCTTGTCGAAGCCACGATAGACGATGTCGCCACCGTCATTCGCCACTGCCGGGCGCACGCGCGTGTCGATCAGGTCCTTGATCTGCGCGACGATCTCGGCGTCGGCTGGATCGTCGGCGAAGCTCTCTTCCTCGGGCGGCACTGAGAAGCCAGCCGATCCGCCGCGGAACAGCGGCATCTGCGCGGTGAAATGATCCATCAGAATCGCCAGCACGTCCGGCTTGACGTCGCGCCATTCCGCACCGGGCGCGATCGTCACCGAAATGAAGTCCCGGCCGAAGAACACGCCGGTCACGTCGCCCAGGTCGAACAAAGTCGTCGCCAGCGGCGACGCTTCCGCTTCCTCCGGTGTCGCGAAATCGCGCGTGCCGGCATCCATGACGATGCGGCCGGGCAGGAACTTGAGCGTGGCCGGATTCGGCGTCGGTTCGGTCTCGATCAGCATAGGCTGCATGTGGCGTGCCGGGGCAGGCCGATCAAGCGCCGGCGCGGAAAGGAAAGGTTTCGCGCCTGTCGCTATTCGCTGTGCACCACTTCGATCTTGCCTTTGGGCTTCTGCAACAGCAGCACCAGCGGCACGGCGGCGAAGCTGATCCAGCTCATCAGCCAGAAATCGTCGAGATAGGCGATCATCGCCGCCTGCTTGTTGACCATGCCATCCAGCATCACCATCGCCGCGTCAGACAACGTGCCGAGCCCGCGCAGCTGGTTGAGGTCGAACCCCGCCAGCACATTGCCGGTAACGTGCTGCGCGAGATCGGCGTGGCTGGTCTGCGTGTTGCGCGCCAGCAGCACCGTCACCATCGAGATGCCCGCCGATTGCCCGATCGAACGGAAAAGGTTGAGCAAACTCGCGCCATCCGTCCGATATCGCCCGTCGAGCGTCGCAAAGGCCAGGGCGTTCAAGGGCATGAACACCAACCCCATGCCGAGCCCTTGCACGAATCCGGCCGTCACCACCGGCCAGTAATCCTGCTCCAGCGAATAGCCGGCCATCTGCCGAAGCGAGATGCCGAAGATCACCAACCCGACCATAATGACGATGCGCGTATCAACCTTGCCCATCAGCTGCCCGGCCAGCCACATGGTCAGCAGCACGCCCACGCCGCGCGGCGCCATCATCATGCCGGTGTCGATCACGGGATAGCCGAACAAATTTTGGAGCATCGGCGGCAGCAGCGCCATCGGCGCCATGGTCGAGATGCCGACCACCAGCATGAACAGGAGGCCGGTGACGAGGTTGCGGTTGTGGAACAGCGCGCGGTCGAACAGCGGCTTCCTCGCGGTCGCGAAGTGGAAGATCGCCAGCCAGGTGAAGGCGAGCGCCGCCAGCCCCTCGACGATCACTTCCCAGCTGTCGAACCAATCCTCGCTCTGCCCACGGTCCAGCATCAGCTGGAACGCCGCCACCGCCACGCCGAGATAGACGAAGCCGGCATAATCGAACGATCGCCGCGCCTTGGGCCGGCTCGGCAGCAGAAACCACAGGATCGCGAAGGTCGCGATGCCGACCGGCACGTTGACGTAGAACACCCAGCGCCAATTGTAGCTCTCGGTCAGCCAGCCGCCGAGCACCGGGCCCATGATCGGGCCGACCATCACCCCCATGCCCCACACGCTCATCGCCTTGGCGGCGCGCTCGGGCGGGTTGATGTCGAGCATCGACGTCTGCGACAGCGGATTGATGAACGCCGCGAAGATGCCCTGGAAGACGCGAAAGATCACCATCTCCTCCAGACTCGTCGCGATGCCGCAGAGCATGGAGGCGATGATGAAGCCGCCGGTGGCGATCAGGAACAGGTTGCGGCTGCCGAGCCGGTCGGACAGCCAGCCGGTCGCCGGCAGCGCGATTGCGGTGGCGACGATATAGCTGGTCAGCACCCAGGTTACGGTATCCACCGTTGCCCCCAGGCTGGTCATCATGTGCGGCAGCGCGACGTTGGCGATCGTGGTGTCGAGGATCTGCATGATCATCGCACCCATGATGCCGATCGTCAGCAGCCCGCGGTTGTTGGTTTCCAGCAGCGGTTTGCCGGAAGCGCTCATCATATCCTCCCCGGAACGGGGAGGGCGACCGCGATGCGTCGCATCGGGATGGAGGGGGCGTGCGGCAGGCGGTTCGCTAGCGGCGACCCCCCTCCACCAGCCTGCGGCTGGTCCCCCTGCCTGTGCCGGGGAAGATAAATCGTCACCTCACCCCCGTGTCGATCGTCACATCGGTGGAAAGCCCCGCGATCATCGCGCGCGGCGGAGTGCCGTCTATCGCGATCCGCACCGGCACGCGCTGCGTCACCTTCACCCAATTCCCGTTGGCATTCTGTGCCGGCAGCACCGAAAATTCGCTGCCCGTCCCCGCGCCGATCGACTGAACGTGCCCGTGAACGGTCACCCCGGGATAGGCGTCGAATTCCATTTCCGCCTTCTGGCCCACGCGCATGTGATTGAGGTCGGTCTCCTTGAAGTTCGCCTCCACCCACACATTGTCGCTGACGACGAGGCTGAGCGCGGGCACGCCCGATGGCGTGATGTTGCCGACCTGAAGCCGGTTGGTCTGGCTGACGATGCCGTCGGCACGCGCACGAACGACGGTGCGTTCGAGGTTCATGGCCGCCTGCGCGCGTTTGGCGAGCGCCACCTGGATCGCGGCCGGTCGTCCCGAGCCGCCGCCCGAGCCGACCTGCTGGCGCGCGCGTGCCGCCGCGGCCTCGCCGGCCGCGATCTTGGCCCTTGCCGCCGCCACTTCCTGAGTCGCTGCGTCGAGGCTGGCCTTGGTGGTGAAGCCGCGGCGCATCAATTCTTCCTGCCGCCGGTACGTGGCTTGCGCGAGTGTCAGTTCGGCACGCGCGCTTTCGATATCAGCGGCCGCGCTGCCGGTGTCGGTCGCCAGCGTCGCCACCGAGACGCGTGCGCTGGCGAGATCGGCGTCGGCCTGCGCCAGCGCGATGCGATATGGTTCAGGATCGATGCGGAACAGCACGTCGCCCGCCTTCACGCGCTGGTTCTCGCGCACGTTCACCGCCACGATGCGCCCAGACACGTCCGGGCTCACCGATACCACGTCCTGCTGGACATAGGCATTGTCGGTGGAGACGTAGCGGCCCGAGGTCAAATAGACATAAGCCGCCGCCGCCGCGATCAGCAGCGGTACGCCGAACATCAGCAACGGGCGCAGCCAGCGCCGCCGCTTGACCGGTGCCTCGATGGCGATCGCTTCCTCCGCGGCAAGCTCGCGCCTGGGATCAGCGTCAGCCATGGGCGGCCTCCTTCGGTAAAGCGGGATCGAGATTGTCGCGGATCCGGTTCAGCAGATCGGTCACCATCTTGGTCTGGGCTTCCGGAATACCCCGCAAGGCCTGCTCCATCAGCTCCGCCGCAGTGGCGTGAAGCTCTTCGAGCACGGGATGCGCCTTGTCGGTGAGGTATAATTGCCAGGCGCGCCGGTCCCTGGGATCGCGCCGTCGCTCGACCAGTCCGGCTTCCTCCATCCGATCGACCAGTCGGCAGAGCGTGATCGGCTCCACCTCAAGGAGGTCGGCGAGTCCGCCCTGGTTGATACCCTCATGCCGGCTGATGCCGAGAAGCGCCTTCCACTGCGCGCGAGTCGCGCCATGCTGCCGCGCGCGCTCGTCGAAGCGCTTGCGCAGCAGGCGGGCGGTGTCGCTCAGCAGGAATCCGAACGTGTCTGTCATATGCCGCCACATAATGAGCACGCTTATATAAAGGAAGCGCTGCCGCATGCATGTTGAACAATCGTGCATGCAGCGGAGGGCCCGGTGGCGCGTTGAACCTGCGGGAAGGAGCCGGGCGGATGACAAGCATGACGGGCGGATGCCAATGTGGCCGGGTGCGCTACACCGCCGAGATCACCGACGACGACGCCTATCTGTGCCATTGTCGCATGTGCCAGCGCGCAACCGGCGGGGTATCCATCGCGTACAAGAATGTGCCGGTCGACAAGCTGACTTGGGAGAGCGGGCCGGACTGGCACCGCTCCTCACCGATCGCGCACCGGCCGTTCTGCTCGGCATGCGGCACGCCGCTCGGCTTCGGGTTCATCGAAGATGGCGGGAATATTGACATCACCATCGGCAGCTTCGACGATCCGTGCCGCTTCAGACCCACGCAGCATTATGCCGTCGAGAGCATGCACGAGGCTTGGATCGACACGCGCGACTTGCCACGCATGCGCAGCGAGGAGAATGAGAGCGTGACCAAACGCTGGATGGAAGCTTGTGGCAAAACTCCCGACTGAAACGCATCATTTCACCAGCTTCGACGGCACGAGGCTGGCCTGGCACGAGATCAGGCCGGAAACGGGAGAAGGGCGTCCGGTCGTCCTGATCCACGGCTATTTTTCGGACGCGAACACCAACTGGATCCGCTACGGCCACGCGGACGCGATCGCTGCCAAGGGTTATCGCGTCATCATGCCGGACCTGCGCGCGCATGGTGAGAGCGACAAGCCGCACGATCCCGCCGCTTACCCGCCCGATGCGCTGACGAAGGACGGTCACGCGCTGATCGCGCACCTCGGCCTCACCGACTACGATCTCGGCGGCTACTCGCTCGGGGCGCGAACCACCTCGCGGATGCTCGCGACCGGTGCCACGCCCAAGCGGGTGATCTTCTCCGGAATGGGTCTCGAAGGCCTCACCGGAGCCGAGCGTCGTGCTAACCATTTCCGCAACATCCTCACCAACCTCGGCAAGCACGAACGCGGCAGCCCCGCGTGGATGGCCGAAGCGTTCCTGAAGACGACCGGCGGAGATCCGGTGGCGTTGCTCGGCGTGATCGACACCTTTGTCTCAACGCCCCGCGATGTGGTTGCCGGTTTCACCCAGCCGACCTTGGTCGTGAACGGCGTGGATGACGATGACAATGGGTCGGCAGCCGAACTCGCGGCAACCCTGCCGAACGCCACGCTGGTCGACATTCCCGGCAACCACATGAGCTGCGTCACCAAGCCGGAACTTGGCCAAGCCATCGCCGATTTCCTCGTGGCTTGACCGGGTTGGTCCCGAGTTCCACTGTAACTTCATAACAAGACGCCAAAAAGGGAAGCTCATGCTCCGCCACGTCACTTCGCTCGCCGCCCTGGCGGCGGCACTCGCCGCGCATCCCGCCTCCGCCCAGCAGTCCGCGCCTGCGCCCACCGTCGCGCAGGCCGACGCCTTTGTCGCCGCCGCCGAAAAGCAGCTCGCCGAGGAAAGCATCGAGGGTGCGCAGATCGCTTGGGTGAACGCCACCTACATCACCGACGATACCGATGCGCTCGCCGCCCGGTCGGGCGGGCGGTTCACCGAAATGCAGGTGAAGCTTGCGACCGAGGCCGCCCGCTACCGCGCGCTGCCCGGCCTCTCGGCCGACACCCGTCGCAAGCTCGACCTGCTGGTCGGCGGCATCACCTTGCCGGCCCCGACTCGCGCCGGTGCGGCGGAGGAGCTGTCGACGCTCTTCACGCGCATGGGTTCCAGCTACGGCAAGGGCCGCGGCACGCTGAACGGCCAGCCGATCAACGGATCGGACATCGAGGCAGCGATGGGGGAGGAGCGTGATCCCGCCAAGCTCAAGGAAATGTGGGTCAGCTGGCACGACAATGTCGGCGCGCCGATGCGCAACGATTATGTCGCCGCAACCAAGCTGACCAACGAAGGGGCGGTTGGGCTCGGCTTCAAGGATGCCGGCGCACTGTGGCGCTCGGGCTATGACATGAAGCCCGACGAATTCGCCGCGTTGACCGACAAGCTCTGGGGCGAGGTGGAGCCGCTTTACCAGGCGCTGCACACCTATGTCCGCTGGAAGCTCAACGAAAAGTACGGCGATGCCGTCCAGGCGAAGACCGGCCCGATCCGCGCCGACCTGCTCGGCAACATGTGGGCGCAGGAATGGGGCAACATCTACGACGTCGTCGCGCCGGCGGGCGCGGGCGACCTCGGCTATGACATCGGCGATCTGCTCAAGGCCAAGCAATACGATCCCATAAAGATGGTGAAGGCGGGTGAGGGCTTCTATTCCTCGCTGGGGTTCGCGCCGCTGCCGGAGAGCTTCTGGAAGCGCTCGCAGATTGTGAAGCCGCAGGATCGCGAGGTGATCTGCCACGCGAGCGCTTGGAACGTCGACAATATCGATGATCTGCGTATCAAGATGTGCACCAAGGTGAATGCGGATGATTTCATCACCATCCACCACGAACTCGGCCACAATTACTATCAGCGCGCGTACAACCAGCAGCCGTTCCTCTACAAGAACGGCGCCAATGACGGTTTCCACGAGGCGATCGGCGATTTTGTCGCGCTGTCGATCACGCCGGATTATCTGGTGAAGATCAACCTGCTCGATCAGGCGAAGGTGCCGGCGGCGGACAAGGACATCGGCCTGCTGCTTCGCCAGGCGATGGACAAGGTCGCATTCCTGCCGTTCGGCCTGATGGTGGACAAATATCGCTGGCAGCTGTTCTCGGGCGAGATCCCCGCAGGCCAGATGCAGGCGGGCTGGGACAAGCTTCGCCTTCAATATCAGGGCATCGTGCCCCCGGTGACGCGTGACGAGACCAAGTTCGACGCCGGCGCCAAATATCACGTTGCCGCGGGCGTGCCCTACACCCGCTACTTCCTGGCGCGCATCCTCCAGTTCCAGTTCTATGAGGCGGCGTGCAAGCAGGCCCGCTGGAAGGGGCCGCTCCACCGCTGCTCGTTCTTCGGCGACAAGGCGGTCGGCGCGAAGCTCGATGCGATGCTGAAGATGGGTCAATCGAAGCCCTGGCCAGACGCGCTTCAGGCGTTCACCGGCACGCGCGACATGTCGGGCAAGTCGATGGTCGCCTATTTCGCACCGCTCAAGACGTGGCTTGACCAGCAGAACAAGGGCAAGCCCAGCGGCTGGTGAGCGGCTGGTGAGCGGCTGCGTCACATAGCCGATCGTCATTCCCGCGAAGGCGGGAATCCATAGACGCCGATGCTGCGACCCATTCGGTAAGGCTGCGTATATGGATCCCCGCCTCCGCGGGGATGACGAAATCGGGGTGGGTCAGTGGCGGCGCGACCGATCTGGTCGCGCCGCTCCTACTTTTCTTCCGGGATTATATTCTCGTCGGCGATGCCCGCCTCGAATGATTTCGATGCGTCCGTGCCATCGGGCATATGCGCCTTGGCCCCGGTGTCGGTCGGCTTGGCGGACCCTTCGTCCTTTGTCGTCGAATCGTCAGCCTTGGCCGCGTCCTTCTTCGGCGTTGAGCCGCGCAGCGACAGCAGCGCCGCCGTCGCCGCAGCGCCGACCGCCGCCAGCCCGCCAGCGATCGCTGCTTTGTTCTTCCAGACCGGCGCCTTCTCCGCCTCCGCAGCCGCAGCGCTCTTCGGCTTGGCCGGCCGCTTCGGGGCTGGGGTAGCGCGCTTAGTCGAGCGCGGCTTGGGGGGGGCGGCCGGCTTCTTCGCTGGCGTCGCCGCGGCGGCTTCGCTCGCTGATGCCGCCGGCTTGCGGCGCGGCTTGCTCGCCGGCTTGTCGGCGGGCGTGCTGCTGGCCGACTTAGCGGTCGAGCTCTTGCGCGGCGCGCGGCGTGCCGGCGGCTTCGGCGCAGCGGCGGGCGTCGGCGTATCCTCGTTGTCGGCCATGATCTGCTCCCCTTTCACCAGTGAATGGGAAGCGTAACGCAGCGAGCCGACGAATCGTTTCCTCAGCGCAACATGCCTCAGCGGAAGGGGGGCTCGTTGAACGCGCGCAGCTTGCGGCTGTGCAGCTTCTGTCCTTCGCGGCGCAATTCCTCACACGTCTCGATGCCGATCCGCATATGTTCGGAAATTGCCCGCTCGTAGAAGCGGTTGGCCTGGCCGGGCAGCTTCAGCTCGCCATGCAGCGGCTTGTCCGACACGCACAGCAACGTCCCATACGGTACGCGGAAGCGAAAGCCCTGCGCGGCGATCGTCGCGGATTCCATGTCGATCCCCACCGCGCGGGATAGAGAAAAGCGCAGCGCCGACCGGCTGTAGCGCAATTCCCAGTTGCGATCGTCGGTGGTGACGATCGTGCCCGTGCGCAGCCGCCGCTTCAACTCCTCACCGGATTGTCCCGATACAGTCTCCGCCGCCCGAGCCAGCGCCTGCTGCACCTCGGCAATTGCTGGCACCGGAATCTCCGGCGGCAGCATGTCGTCCAGCACATGATCGTCGCGCAGATAAGCGTGCGCGAGCACATAATCGCCGATCCGCTGGGACGGCCGGAGCCCGCCGCAATGCCCGATCATCATCCACGCGTCGGGCCGAGTCACCGCGAGATGGTCGGTGATCGTCTTGGCATTTGACGGCCCGACACCGATGTTGACCAAGGTAATGCCGGAACGATCGGGCGCGACGAGGTGGTACGCCGGCATCTGCAACCGCCGCCACGCCGTATCGTCCAGGATCGCGGGATCGTCGCCGGGCTGAAACAAGACGCCGCCCGGCCCCGCCAGCGCGGTGAAGCGGCTGTCACCGCTGCCCACCTGCGCTGCCCCCCAGCGCACGAACTCGTCGACGTACCGGTGATAGTTGGTGAACAGCACATAGCGCTGAACGTGCTCCGGCGACGTGCCGGTGTAATGGCGAAGCCGCGCCAGGCTGAAATCGGTGCGCAACCCGTCGAACAGCGCCAGCGGCCGCGTCCCGTCGATCGACGCCCATAGCCCGTCGGCGATCTCGTCGCCGATGTGAGCCAGCTCGGTTGCCGGGAAATGCCGCGCCAGCTCTGCCGCCGACACCTCGTCCAAGCTTAGCGCATGGCCCGCATCAAGCACATAAGGGAAGGGGATCTCGGTCGCGCCAGGCACTGCCTCGACCGTGACATCATAATCCTCGATCAGCAGCGTCAACTGCTCCACAAGATAATCAGCGAACAGCGCCGGTTTGGTAACAGAGATGCGATACTCGCCAGCCGTGACCAGCCGCCCAAAGGATCGCAACGGCGCCGGACGGCTCTCCCCGCCACCAAAGCGCAGGCGTATTTCAGGATATGCGAACGACCCATCGCGCCGCGTCTCGGCGGAAGGCGGCGTCCCTTCGGTCAGGTATAGGTTGAGCGCCGCCTGAAGGCGCGCCACCGCGCCGGTATAAAGCCGATCAAGCTCGGCAACGATGTCGTGAGCAGTCATCGCGGATGGTTACGCCGCGATGGTGACTCTGGCAAGTCGCCGCCCCGATCGGAACCGGGGCGGCGCTTGTCCTCAATGCTTGGTTTTGTCCTTTGCAGAACCGCTGTTGGAGTTGCTGCTGCCCATTCGGGTTGCCGCGTAAGCAGCACCACCAACGGCCGCGGCAACGCCGGCAACGATGCCGGCCGCTGCATAAGGCCGGCTTTTGGCTGCATCCATGGTCGCCGACGTCGCCGAGCTCACCCGTGCCTGCGCTCCGCTCGCGGCATTGCGCGCGCGGTCGGCCAGGCTGGAGTTGCTCTTGGAAGCATTGTTGGTCTGTGTGGCGGTGGTCATGGTGAACTCCTTGATTACTCCGCGACCAACGCCCTTTTGCTTCAGAGGTTTCCGAGCAAGTGATCGGCCGAGCTCACCTTGAACTCGCCCGGGGCCTCGACGTTCAGCTGCTCCACGACGCCATCATTGACGATCATCGAATAACGCTGGCTGCGCTTGCCCATGCCGAACTTGGAACCGTCCATCGTCAGCCCCAGCGCCTCGGCGAAATCGCCATTGCCATCCGCCAGCATGGTAACATCGCCGCCATTGGCCGACTTGGACCACGCGCCGAGCACAAATGCATCGTTGACGGAGGTGCAGGCGATCTCGTCGATCCCCTTAGCCTTCAGGTCAGCGCCCTTTTCCACGAAGCCTGGCAGGTGCTTGGCCGAACAGGTCGGCGTGAACGCGCCGGGCACCGCGAACAGCGCGACGCGGCGGCCTGCGAAATATTCCGCCGAATCGACCGCTTCGGGTCCGTTCTCGGTGGCCTTGACGAGGGTCGTCTTGGGCAGCTTGTCGCCGACGCTGATCGTCATTTCTGTGTCTCCTGCGCCACGGTTGGTGCGGCGGGCGTTACCTCGCAAGCGCGGCGGCCGTTTTCAAGCGTGACGATCCGGTCCGACGCAGCATAGAGCTAGCGCATGGAAACAGCGACCTTTCTGACTGGCCAGTTCCTCCTCGCCATGCCCGGCATCGGCGATCCGCGCTTCGACCAGGCGGTGATCGCGGTGTGCGCGCATGATGAGAAAGGCGCGATCGGCATCGGCATCGGCGCGCAGGTTGCCGGGCTCGGCTTTCATGACGTGCTGGAGCAGGTGAAGATCGATCCGGGCGAGACGCCCAATGTGCCGATCCACTTCGGCGGTCCGGTGGAAACGCGCCGCGGCTTCGTGCTCCACTCGCGTGACTGGAGCGGGCAGGACACGATCGACGTCGCCGGCAAATGGTCGCTGTCGGGAACGCTTGACGCCCTGCGCGCGATCGCGGAGGGGAGGGGCCCCACACGCTGGCTGATCGCGCTGGGCTATGCCGGCTGGGCGGCGGGTCAGCTTGACGGCGAGATGACGCGCCACGGCTGGCTCAACGTCGCCGATGACGAAGGCATGTTGTTCGACACCGACACTGCCGAACGCTGGACCCGCGGCTTCACCGTTGCGGGGATTGATCCCAAGCTGCTGGGCAACGAGAGCGGTCATGCCTGACATGGCTGCGCCCAGCGCAGCACCACGTCCCGTCCTGCACGGGATCCGCCGATCCCGCCCGGACGATGGCGCGCGCATCGTGCAGATCTGGCGCGATGCCGTCGATGCGACGCACGACTTCCTCTCGCCCGAGGATCGGGTCGCCATCGAGGAACTGGTGCGCGGCTTCCTGCCGGACGCGTCATCCTGGCTGGCGGTCGACGAAGCGGATCGCCCGCTCGCCTTCATGCTGATCGAAGCCGGCCATATGGAGGCGCTGTTCGTCGATCCCGTCTGTCGTGGCACGGGCGTGGGCGCGGCACTTGTCCGCCACGCGCTGGCGCTGCACCCCACGCTGACGACGGACGTCAACGAACAGAATGGTCAGGCGGTCGGCTTTTACGAGCGGATGGGATTTCATCGCACCGGACGATCTCCGACCGACGATCAAGGCAGACCCTATCCGCTGATCCATCTGAGATATGACGGGTAACTAGCCCAAGGATGCCGAACCACGTCGACCCCGCGCCCCAAACCGCGCTCCCAAACCCGCCGTCACCCTGAACTCGTCTCAGGGGCCACCCATCCACCGGCGCGGCCATCGCCTGTGGCGCGGTGGATGCTGAAACAAGTTCAGCATGACGGCGGCTAAGGTGGGCGCTTCCGCGTCGAGCGCCGACAGGCGAGGCGGGAGGAAGGCGTTTCTTGCAGAGTCGCCGATCGGGAGCCGGAACCCGACCCATAGCCGGTCACGATCGACGGTCGCGCGCTTCGTCCTCGCCACCGACGTGCCGAAGACAGCAACCTATCACTGAGGCGAAGGCGGCGCGGGGTCGGCGGCCTCGCCTTGCCCGTACGCTGGCGCGACAGTCGCCGTGAAAGGATGACGTTGCGCCGTCTGAGTTATTCAGCCTTCTTCATCACGTTCGGTGTGGGTATAGGCAAGTCCTGCCAGTACGCTGCTGTGGGATATCTCGGCGCGCAGATGGGCTCCGAACTGGCGTCCTTGGTAGGATTGGCGCCCTTCATCATCACGCTCGCCGCGCTGAAAGCACGCTATCCTCGCTATTTCACGCTCCAGAGCCGCGTCTCATAAGCACCAACTTCCGGCCGTTCACGCTCGTTGATTAGGCTTCAGGAAGTAAGGCAGCTAACGCCCACTTGCGGGCATTCCGCGCCACCATAAAAAGAATGTTGATGCGCCTCCCCCCTTTGCTCTTGATTGGCCCGTTGCTGCTGTCGTGTGGAACCCGGCCAGAGACGATCGGCTACTTCAACGAAGTCACCGGTCTGCCGCTCTGCCAAGGTGCGACTGTTCGGAACATAAACGCTGACGCGCCCGACCGTTCACCGGGCTTTGACAGCATCTACATCGTGCTAGTTGAGATGCCGCGGGTCTGCGAAAGTGGGTTTCGTCGCGCAACGGAACGTCGGATCAGTACTGTGTGCGACGGTGCCAAGCGTTGTGCGGGGCACACCGCCGAAGGTGACTTCATCGAAGTCCAACCGCTCCAAGTAGGATTCCGCGTCACTCGTTCAACGTGAGCACAAATGGCGCCTTTCATCCAAACAGCCGTTCGCGATCGGCTCGGCGGCTCCCGAAAGCGGAAGGTCCGCTAACGCCCATCTGGCATGCGCGAAGAACAGCATGTCTGCTCTTCGCGATCGTTCAAGCACGCCAAACGGCGCCTTCCCATATCCGGCGTCATCCTGAACTCGTTTCAGGGTCCACCCGCCCGCCCGAGCGGCCGTCACCTCCAGCACGGTGAATGCTGAAACAAGATCAGCATATCGGCAGACCAAGACGAACACTGCGCCAGCCACCTCCACCCATCCGCACGCGCCTCGCGTTTACTGTCCTACACACCCCTCCACGGCTAAACTCTCCCCCATGCCCGGCCACGTCCCACCCGCGAATGTTGACACTTGTTGGAGAAAAACGCGCCACGGCCTCAACTTCCTCAACATTCGCGGCGCCGCAGCCACGGTCGAGCGCTCGACGACAGCCGGGGCGGGCGTCCGCCAAACGCCAGAGCAAACCCTGGCAGCCTCATATAAAGATATCTTTATATTTGTATTCACCACCACCCGCCGCTATGTGCCCGCCCATGCCGGCCGGTGATCCGTGCCTTGGCCGGCGTCACAGTTCCTGGAGACCCCTTGTGGCCACCGCTCTCGATCGCCCCACCACTGATTATGTCATCAAGGACATCGGCCTCGCCGATTTCGGCCGCGCCGAGATCAACATCGCCGAAACCGAGATGCCCGGCCTGATGGCGCTGCGCGAGGAATATGGCGCGTCGCAGCCGCTCAAGGGCGCGCGCATCACCGGCTCGCTGCACATGACGATCCAGACCGCGGTGCTGATCGAGACGCTGACCGCGCTGGGCGCCGACGTTCGCTGGGCGACGTGCAACATCTTCTCGACGCAGGACCATGCCGCCGCCGCGATCGCCGCCGCCGGCATCCCGGTGTTTGCGGTGAAGGGCGAGAGCTTGGCCGATTACTGGGACTATGTCGGCAGCATTTTCGACTGGGATGACGGCAACGGCCAGACCGCGAACATCATCCTCGACGACGGCGGCGACGCGACGATGTTCGCACTCTGGGGCGCCAAGCTTGAGGCTGGCCAGTCGTTCGGCGAGCCGGAGAATGCCGAAGAGGTCGAGTTCCAGCGTGCGCTCAAGGCGTTCATTGCCAAGAAGCCGGGCTATCTGACCGAGACGGTGAAGAACCTGAAGGGCGTTTCGGAAGAGACCACCACCGGCGTCCACCGCCTGTACGAGATCGCCAAGAAGGGCGAGCTGCCGTTCCCGGCGATCAACGTCAATGACTCGGTCACCAAATCGAAGTTCGACAACCTTTACGGCTGCAAGGAATCGCTCGTCGACGCGATCCGCCGCGCCACCGACGTGATGCTCGCCGGCAAGGTCGCCTGCGTCGCCGGCTTCGGTGACGTCGGCAAGGGTTCGGCGCAGTCGCTGCGCAACGGCGGCGCGCGCGTGCTCGTCACCGAGATCGATCCGATCTGCGCGCTGCAGGCGGCGATGGAAGGCTTCGAGGTCGTGACGATGGACGAGGCGGTGAAGCGCGCCGACATCTTCGTCACCGCGACCGGCAACGCCGATGTGATCACCGCCGATCACATGAAGGCGATGAAGCCCATGTCGATCGTGTGCAACATCGGCCACTTCGACAGCGAGATCCAGATCGCGGCGCTCGACAATTACGACTGGACCGAAGTGAAGCCGGGCACCGACCTGGTCAAGTTCCCGGACGGCAAGCAGATCATCATCCTCGCCAAGGGCCGGCTGGTAAACCTGGGCTGCGCGACGGGCCACCCGTCGTTCGTGATGAGCGCGTCGTTCACCAACCAGACGCTGGCGCAGATCGAGCTGTGGACCAAGGGCGAGAACTACAAGAACGAAGTGTACGTTCTGCCCAAGCACCTCGACGAAAAGGTTGCGGCGCTGCACCTGGAGAAGCTCGGCGTGCAGCTGTCGAAGCTGACGCCGAAGCAGGCCGGCTACATCGGCGTCTCGGTCGATGGCCCGTTCAAGCCGGATCACTATCGCTATTGATCCGCTTGTTTATCGATCAAAGGATGGGGCGGGCCGCGAGGCTCGCCCCTTTATTGTTCGGGATGGAAGGTTGCCACTTCCTCTTTCGTCATGCTGGCCTTGCGCCTGGATCGAAGGTTCGGCGAGCGTTGTCGCTGGATGATCGGGCAACAGCGCGTGCGGACGGTTGGAGCCCGGCGCGAGGCCGGAAAGACAGCGACGAGAGAAGGCGATCAGTAACCCCCAATAATCATGCCGGGCTTGTCCCGGCATCCAGTCTTCCGCGCATCCGACGCCGCGTGGTAAGCGGAACCCTGGACCCCAGCACAGGGCTGGGCGACGCGTAAGTCAAGGCCGCCTTGGCTTATCCCGCCGCCTGCCTCATCACCCGCTGCCCCTCCGCCTCGACAATCGCATCCTTCACCGCGGCGAGATAACCCGCCACGTCGCCGGCACTCGACGGGATCGCCTGACGCAGCGTGATGAACCCATGGATGTTCCCCACCGCCTCGCGATACGTCACCGGCACCCCGGCCAGCACCAGCGCGGCGGCATAAGCACGACCCTGATCGCGGATCGGATCGAGGCTCGCGGTAATCACCACCGCTGGCGGGAGCCCGACCAACTCGCCGACCATCGGCGAACCTTGGAAGTGCGTGAAATCCGCCTGATAATGCTCGGCGAACCAGATCATCGTCTCGCGCGTCAGCAGATAGCCATCGGCGAAGTCGTTGAACGAGGGATATTCCTTGTTCATGTCGGCCGCCGGATACATCGGCGCCTGCACGATCACGGGCACATCCGCCGCCTGGTCGCGCAGCCCCATGGTGGTGGTGATGGTCAGCGTGCCCCCCGCGCTGTCCCCTGACAGCACTAGGCTGGTGGCAATCCGCCCCAGCTCGGCTGGGCTCGACGCGACCCAGCGTGCGGCCGCTTCGCAATCTTGCGGCGCCGCTGGCCATTTCGCTTCGGGCGCAAGGCGATAGTCCACCGAAACCACCGGCAGATCGAGCTGCCGCGCCATCTCGGCCGTGAAGCTCGCATGCGTGTCGATATTGCCGATCACAAAGCCGCCGCCGTGGAAGAACACCACCACCGGGCCCGGTTCCCGCGTCTCGCGCGCGTCGAACAGCCGCGCCGGGATGTTGCCGGCAGGGCCCGGAATCGTCAGGTCCTTGATCGTCGCCAGCGCGCCGACTGGCGGATCGGCGACGTCTTTCATCGCATAATACATCGCGCGCGCGGCGTCCGGCGTGCCTTCATGCGTCTTGGGGCCGTCGACGGAGTTGAGATAATCGAGAAAGCCGCGCACATCGGGCCGCACATAGGGGCCGCTTGCGGGGGCAGGGGCATTGGTCTCAGCGTCGCGGATCAGCGTATCGGTCATCCCATCTCTCCTATCGTTCGCTTTTGCTACTATCTTGGCGTAGATGATTGCCGTCGTCCATCACCCCAATTACGTCACCGAGGCGCCTGCCCGCTCCACCTATCGATGGGGCAAGAACGGGGCGATCCGCGATCTGCTGCGCGCCGAGGGCGAAGCGATCGCCTGGCATGAGCCGGCGCCTGCACCCCGCCCGTGGGTCGAGGCCGCGCACGATCCGGACTATGTTGCGGAAGTGCTGGAAGCACGCGTGCCCCGTGAAAAGGAGCGGCGGATCGGCTTTCCCGTCACCGCCACCGTGGCTCGCCGTGCGCAACTGGTGCCGGCCGGCACGTATCTCGCTGCACAACTAGCGCTGCGGCATGGCTTCGCTGCCAACACCGCTGGCGGCAGCCACCATGCGCTTGCGGCCACCGGTGCGGGCTATTGCGTGTTCAACGATCTCGCGATCGCCGCCGTCCAATTGGCGGCGGAGGGTAAGCGCGTGCTGATCGTCGATGTCGACGTTCACCAAGGGGACGGCACGGCGGCGCTCACTGCCGGTCACCCCGATATCGCCACCTATTCGATGCACGCCGAAAAGAACTTCCCCGCGCGCAAGGCTCGGTCCACGCTCGACGTGCCGCTCGCCGACGGCACGGACGACAGTGCTTATCTCGCCGCGCTCGGCGCGACGCTGCCGGCGTTGATTGACCAGTTCGCGCCCGATCTGATCCTCTACCAGGGCGGCGTCGACCCGTACGCCGGTGACCGGCTTGGTCGCCTTTCGCTCACCGATAATGGCCTCGCCCAGCGCGATCTGCTGGTTGCGAAGCACGCGCTTGCCCGTGGCCTGCCTCTCGCGAGCACGGTGGGTGGCGGCTATGGTGATGACGTGCTGGCGATCGCGCGTCGGCACGTCGACGTAATCCTGCGGCTCGGGCGTGCCTACCTGACACGCCGGCAAGACGCCGCACCCTCTTTCGCAAGTCCGCGCACCGGTGCATGAGCGCGCGCGATGCACGCCATGGTCGAACACCCGCGATCCCAACCCTTCTGGGCACGCCGCCTGGCGCCGGTGTTCCACCGCCTGCTCGATCGGATCGACGCCGGTCTGGCGGAGGGAGCGATCGAGGCGACGCTGCCCGATGGCACGCGCCGCCTGCTCGGTGGGCGGCGCGATGGGCCAGTGCCGATCGTCACGATCGTCCGCTGGCGTGCCCTCCGTCGGCTCGTCACCGGCGGCTCGATCGGCTGGTATGAGGCATGGGCGGACGGCGACTGGACCAGTCCCGATCCCGTTCCCTTGTTCGATCTTTTCATGCGCAACCGCGCAACGCTCGGCAACCTCGCCCGCGCGAAGCGCGGCGTGCGGCTCGCGGCGAGGCTGCTCCATGCGTTGCGCCACAATGATCGACGCAACGCGCGCCGCAACATCGCCGCGCATTACGATCTGGGCAATGATTTCTATAAAAGCTGGCTCGATCCGACGCTGACCTATTCCAGCGCGCTGTTCGCACCCGGGGACACGCTGGAGGCCGCGCAGCACCGCAAGCTCGCCGCGATCCTTGATCGCGTCGCGGTGCCGCCCGGCGGCAGCCTGCTCGAAATCGGCTGCGGGTGGGGCTCGCTTGCGGAGGCGGCGGGGCGGCGCGGCATCGGCGTGCGTGCGATCACCCTCGCCCAGGAACAGCAGCGCCACGTTGCAACACGCACCGCCGGCCTGCCGGTGGCGGCGTCGATCACCGATTATCGCGACGTGACCGGCCAGTATGACGGGATCGCCTCGATCGAGATGGTCGAGGCGGTCGGCGAGCGGTATTGGCGCGATTATCTCGCCGCCATCGCCCGCGCGCTCAAGCCTGGTGGGCGGGCCGCGATCCAGTTCATCAAGATCGCCGACGACATCTGGCCATCCTATGCCGGCAACGTCGATTTCATCCAGGCGCACGTCTTTCCTGGCGGCATGCTGATCCACGAGGCGCAGTTCCGAGCGCTGGCGCAAGAAAACGGCCTTGCTTGGCAGGAACGCCACGCTTTCGGCCTCGACTATGCCGAAACGCTGCGGCTCTGGCGCGAGCAGTTAGACGCGGCCGTGGCCGACGGTCGCCTGCCGCAGCGGTTCGACCAGCGCTTCATCCAGTTGTGGCGTTATTACCTGATGTATTGTGAAGGCGGTTTCCGCGGCGGCGGCATCGACGTGGTGCAGGTAACGCTGGTGAAGTCGGGCTCGCCCTAACAGTCACCCAGTAAAGCGGTGAGTGCGTTACCGCCCTGTAGCCCGCCGTGTTCGTCACCCCGGGCTTGACCCGGGGTCCTGCTGCCTAGCCCCAGTGCCAAAAGATGAAGCGGGACCCCGGATCAAGTCCGGGGTGACGAGAGATTATGCAAAGACCTCCACCGATATAACCGGCGTCACGCTGCCTCCAGCGCCTCGGTCGCCTCCAACCAGCGCGCCTCTACTTCCCCGATCTTCTCGACCACTGCCGCCCGCCGCTTCATCAGCTCGCCCGTCGTTAGCCCCGCCAGCGCCTTGTCGGCATGCGACGGGTCGGACATCGCCAGATCGATTGCCCCGCGCTCGGCGCCGAGCCGGGCGATCTCCGCCTCGGCATCCTTGGCGGTCTTGCGCCACGCCTTGTCGCTTTCGCGCTTCTCGGCCGCCGCCTTCTTGTCTTCCTTGCTGCGCGTCTTGCCTTCGGTCTTGGGCTCCTTGGCGAGGATGAAAGCGACATAATCGTCCAGGCTGCCGTCGAACTCGCGCGCGGTGCCGCCATCGACCAGCACCAGCCGGTCGGCGGTCATTTCCACCATGTGCCGGTCATGGCTCACGATCAGCACCGCGCCCTTATATTCGTTCAGCGCCTGCACCAGCGCTTCGCGCGCATCGACGTCCAAGTGGTTGGTCGGCTCGTCGAGGATCAGCAGATGCGGCGCCTCGCGCGTGATTAGCGCCAGCGCGAGCCGCGCCTTCTCGCCGCCCGACATCTTGCCCACTTTGCCCGTCGCGCGATCGCCCGAGAAGCCGAACCGCCCAAGCTGCGCTCGCACGGCGGCGGGGGAGGCACCCTTCATCACGCGCGTCATATGGGCGAGGGGCGTGTCATCCGAGTCGAGCTCTTCCACCTGATATTGGGTGAAATAGCCAACCTTCATCCGGTTGGTCGCCGCCATCGTGCCGTCCATCGGCGCGAGCTGCGCCGCGATCAGGCGGGCAAAGGTGGTCTTGCCGTTGCCGTTGCGTCCCAGCAGTGCGATGCGATCGTCCGGATCCATCCGCAAATTGAGCCGGCGCAGGATCGGCGTTTCGCCATAGCCGACGCTGGCATGATCCAGTGTAACGAGCGGCGGGCGCAAGGGCTCGGGATCGGGAAAGCCGAACGACAGCGTCGGATCGTTCGCCAGCTCCGCGATCGGCTGCATCTTGGCCAGCATCTTCGCGCGGCTCTGCGCCTGCTTCGCGGTGGAGGCTCGCGCCGAGTTGCGCGCGACATAATCCTGCAGCTTGGCCCGCTGCACGTCCTGGTTCGCCTTGGCCGCCGCGATCTGCGCCATCCGCTCCGCACGCTGGCGCTCGAATGAATCATAGCCGCCGGTGTAGAGCGTCATTTTGCCCGCCTGCAGATGCAGGATGTGATCGACGACGTTGTTCAGGAAGTCACGCTCATGGCTGACCACCACGATCGTCGCCTTGTACGAGCGCAGGAAATCCTCCAGCCACATCACCGCTTCGAGATCGAGGTGGTTCGACGGCTCGTCGAGCAGCAGCAGGTCGGGCTGCGAGAAGAGCAGGGCGGCCAGCGCGACGCGCATCTTCCATCCGCCGGAAAAGCTGTCGAGCGGCTGGTTCTGCGCGTCCTCGTCGAAGCCGAGCCCCAGAAGGATCTGCGCCGCGCGCGCCGGGGCGGTATAGGCGTCGATCGCGATCAGCCGCTCATAGATGTCGCCCAACTTCTCCGGGTCCTGCTCCGTCTCGCTCTGCTCCATCAGCGTGGCGCGTTCCACGTCCGCGGCCAGCACCGTGTCGAAAGGTGTGGCCTCGCCTGCGGGTGCCTCCTGCGCGATATAGCCGATACGCGCGCCGCGCGGCTTGTCGATCGAACCGCCGTCCGGGTCGATCTGCCCGGCGATCACCTTGACCATCGTCGACTTGCCCGCGCCGTTGCGCCCGATCAGCCCGACGCGGCTGCCCGGCGGCAAAGACGCGGAGGCGCCGTCGAGGATTGCGCGCCCGCCAAGGCGCACCGTGATACCGTTGATCGTCAGCATGCGCGTGCCTTACGGCTGAAAGACCGTCAGGTCGAGCATCACGCTCAGCCCGCGCGAACGATGCGCTTCGACACGTGCCTCCTGCTATCCGTCATCCCGGACTAGATCCGGAGTCCCGCTTCTTCTTCCCACCTGAAGGTGGCTCCCCTTCACCCCTGTGGCATCTGTGTAACAGCTGTGGCGCGATCGCTCGTCTGGCCACATTCCGTCACAAACCGGTCTCAATCGCGGCCTAGCCGCAGCTCAAGGGACCGACCGACGACTTGCCAGGCCTCGCGCGAGGCACACGGCGGCGTGCGCATCCCGACCGCAGAACGAACTACAAGGGGAATATCGTGACCTTCGCCACCGCGCGCCGCGCGCTGCTTCTGTCCGCCACCGCAATGCTGGCGCTGCCGGCCGTTGCCACCGCTCAGACGGCTGATCCGTCGCAGGCCAATCAGGCTGCGTCACTCGCCACGGCGACCGATAGCGGCCTCGACGAGATCGTCGTCACCGCGGAGCGTCGCGAGGAGAACCTGCAGAACGTGCCGGTGTCGGTCAGCGCGCTGCGCGGCGATGCGCTGCGTCAGTTCCAGTCGGGCGGCGAGGACATCGTCGCGCTCGCCGGCCGCGTTCCCGGCCTGTATGCCGAGACGACCACCGGCCGCATCTTCCCGCGGTTCTACATCCGCGGCCTCGGCAATATCGACTTCTATCTCGGCGCGTCGCAGCCGGTGTCGATCATCCAGGACGATATCGTCCTCGAACATGTCGTGCTGAAGTCGAACCCGGTGTTTGACGTGGCGCAGGTCGAGGTACTGCGCGGTCCGCAGGGCTCGCTGTTCGGCCGCAACACGACCGCCGGCATCATCAAGTTCGACACGATCCGCCCGTCGATGGATTTCCAGGCACGCGGCAACTTCTCCTACGGCAGCTACAACACCGTCACCGCTGACGTCGGCGTCGGTGGCCCGATCGTGCAGGACAAGGTCGCGTTCCGCGTGTCCGGCCTGTACCAGCGCCGCGACGACTGGATCGACAACAATTTCACCGGCACCGGCTTTGACGGCACCCGCGGCGGCAAGGATGCGCTGGGCGGCTTCGAGGAGAAGGACGCGCGTCTCCAACTGCTGTTCACGCCGATCGAGGATCTCTCGATCAACCTGTCGGGCCATTATCGCGATTATGACGGTACCTCGACGATCTTCTATCGCAACGCACTGCCGATGGGGAACAACAAGCCCAAGAGCCGCCGCGACCGGACCTCGCAGGACGAGGCTTTCGACAACCGTCAGGCGTATGAAACTTACGGCGGATCGGCGAATATCGCGTGGGATTTCGGCGGCATCACGCTGACCTCGATCACAGGCTATGAGACCACCTCAGGCTTCAGCCGCGGTGACACCGACGGCGGCGCGGCGGTGAACTTCCCCGTCAATGGCGTGCCCAACGGCTACGGCCAGAGCCAGGGCAACGTGCGCGATCTCGATCAGTGGACACAGGAAGTGCGCCTCGCCAGCAGCGGCGACAGCGCCTTCAAGTGGCAGGTCGGCGGCTTCTATTTCGATAGCCGCGATACGACCGATTTCTACCAGCGCCGCTTCTTCCTGACGGCGCCGTTCGTGGCGTCGAACCCGAACACCAACAATCCCGACAATTGGGTCCGCCTGCGCAACGTCAACACCTCCTGGGCGGTGTTCGGTCAGGCGAGCTACACCTTTGATCGCCTGACGCTGAGCGGCGGCGCGCGCTACACCGAGGATCGCAAGCGCACCAACCTGGTGCGCGCGGCGATGACCGGCGCGACGGTGAACTTCCCCGCCACCGCGCCGCGCAACGTGCGCCTGGTCGGCAAGGAGCCGAGCTGGGATCTGTCGGCACTGTATGAGGTGGCGGATGACGTGAACGTCTTCGCTCGTGTCGCGCGCGGTTTCCGCGGCCCGACCATCCAGGGGCGCTCGGCGGTGTTCGGCTCGGCCTTCACGACGGCCGATTCCGAGACGATCATGTCGTACGAGCTTGGCTTCAAGAGCGAGCCGTTCTCGAATCTGCGCCTCAACGCCACCGCGTTCCACTGGAACGTCGATGACATCCAGCTCAACGGCAACGATGCCGACGGCAATGGCGTGCTGTTCAACGCCGACAAGGCGACCGCCTGGGGCGTCGAGGCGGAGCTGGAATGGCGCCCGATCCGCAACATCAGCTTCTCGCTGGGCGGCAACGTGCTGAAGACCGAGATCAAGGACGATCGCGTCTATGCGCCGGTTTGCGCCCTCAACGGTCGCGTCACTTGCACCGTCGAGGATCCGACGATCACCCGCACGATCTTCGGATCGCCCGCAGTGCTGGCGCAGATCGACGGCAACCCGCTGCCCAACGCGCCCAAGTGGCAGCTCAACGCCGCGGTCCGTTACGACATCCCCCTGTGGAACGAGGGAAATCTGTTCGTCTCGGGTGATTTCAACGTCCAGGGCTACACGAACTTCGTGCTGTACAAGACGCGTGAGTTCTACTCGGACGGCAATTTCGAAACCGGTCTGAAGGTCGGTTATACCGATCCCGGCAACCGCTACGAAATCGCCGCCTTCGGCCGCAACCTGTCCGGCGAGAAGAACCTGAAGGGCGTGATCGAGAACTACAACGCCGCGGTGTACAACGAACCGCGCATCATCGGTGTCAGCTTCGCGGTCAAGACGCGCTAATCGGGGGAGGGTCGGGCGACCAACGTCGTCCGGCCTCACCTCATCAATGAACGAAGCGCGCCACCACGTCGCGATAGCTGCGGCTCACCTTCACCTGCGCGCCTGAATCGAGCACCAGGAAACATTCGCCATTGGTATGCGGCTTCACCTGCCGCACCTGATCGAGGTTGACGATCGTCGAGCGGTGCACCCGCTGGAACCGTCGCGGATCGAGCCGCTTTTCCAGATCCTTCATCGTCTCGCGCAGGATCAGCGTGTTGTCCGCCGTCTTGATGCACATGTAATCGCCCGCTGCCTCGACGATCTCGATCGTATCGACATCGACGCGGAAGATTTGCCCGCGATCCTTGACGTTGATCAGCTTCTCGAATCGGCTTGATGTGTGCCCGTCGCCACCATCTACGATCTCGGCCGCCGCTTCGGGCGCGTGCTCTGCCAGCGCCTCCTTCAGCTTCTCCGCTTCGCCGACGCTCGATTTCTCGGCGAGCCGCAGGCGCACGCGATCCAGCGTGTCGGCGAGCCGCGCTTCCTCCACCGGCTTCATTAGATAATCCACCGCCTGCGCCTCGAACGCGCGCAACGCATGGTCCGAATAAGCGGTGACGAACACGAACAGCGGCGGCTCCACCTCCATCAGCCCCTGGACGACGGAAAAGCCGTCGAAGCCGGGCATCTGGATGTCAAGGAAGACGAGATCGGGCTTGTGGGTCTTGATCGCGCTAATCGCTTCGCGCCCGTTCTGGCACTTGGCGATGATCTCGACGTCGTCGTGCGGCTCCAGCCGGAGCTCGAGGCCCTGGATCGCGAGCGGCTCGTCGTCGACGAGAATGGTGCGGATGGTCATGGTAACGTCGTTCTCCGATGCGATGCCGCCTGGCCGTGACGATCGGCCGAGCGGTGATCAAACTTCACGCCCCCGAAATTTCCCTTTTTACCCCAAGTGAAACGGTATCTCGATCTCCACGCCGAAGCCCCCTGCTGGCATGGCGCGGATTTCAAAACGGTGATCCGTCCCGAATGATTGGACCAGTCTCTCCCTGATATTGGCAATGCCGACGCCGGTTGAAAGGCTCGGCTTGTTCTTTGTCGGCTGCAAGCCCGGGCCCGTATCCGATACGCCGATCCGCACCCGATCACCGACCAGCCGCGCAGTGACGCAGATTTCCGCTCCTTCCTCCTTGGGCGTGACGGCATATTTGATCGCATTCTCGACCAGCGGCTGGAGCAGCAGCGACGGCAGGCGCGCGCGCTCCGCCGCGGGATCGATCTCGAACTTGGGGCGCAGGCGATCCTCGAAGCGCATTTTCTCGATCTCGAGATAAAGCTTCAGCGTCTCCACTTCCTGCGACAGCGGCACATGCGCGGTCGGCTCATTGGCAAGCGTGTAGCGCAGAAAGCTCGACAGCCGGCTGAGCATCGCGTTGGCCCGTTCGGTCTGCTTGAGCAGCACCAGGGTCGAGATCGAGTTCAGCGTGTTAAACAGGAAATGCGGGTTGAGCTGGTAACGCAGCATGGCGAGCTGCGCCGAGGACGCCTGGGTCTCCAGATGCTGGAGCTGATCGATCTGTTCCTCGACGATCAGATAGAAATTGATCCCGAAATAGAGCGCGGACCAGCCGGCGAGCACCGTGAAGTTGAGGAACAGCGCCCCGATCAACAGCGTCACGTCGACGCCGGGTGTCGGCAATGCAATGAAGCTGAACGAAAAGGTGTCAAGCAACGCATAGAGGAAGGTTGCCGCGCCAAGCGTCATCACGGTCAGGATGATCGCGGTGATGCGCGGCAACCCCCGATAATAGCCGTAGAGCACGGAAAGCAGCAGCGTGATGCAATAGCCGACGATCGTCTCGACAATGTTGGTGATGACGCCTTTCAGCGTAAAGCCGTTCGAGATCGACGAGACCGTGCGCAGGATCAGATAGCCTGACCAGCCGGCCGCCTGAAGGATCCAGAAGGCCCGCGACTTGTCTTCGAAGAACGGCCGAACCGTTAAATTGCTCGGCCGGATCGGCGAGGCCGAAGGAGCAGGAGCGGGGAGCGTCGACGCCATCCAACGCCCTCTACACGCCTGTTCGCCGCGGCGCAAAAGGAAGGGCCGCCGCTTGCGGGTGCAAGCGGCGGCCCTGGAGATTCAGCCTGTTATGCGCGGATCAGAACTTGAAGCGCGCACCCAGGCGGATGAAGTACAGTGACGGACGGATTTCCGGAGCCGCATCGTTCGGACGGACTGCGCCCGAATAGCGGTATTGTGCGCACGGCTGGTTCGTCGAGGTGTTGATCTGGCCCGTTCCGGGCGCCGTCCCGGTCGGCACCGCGGCGCTCAGGCACTGAACGCGAACCACGTCCTCGATGTAGGGGAACACGGCCTGCCGGAACCCGCCCCAATTCTTGTTGAGCAGGTTAGGCACGTTCTGGATGTCCGCGAAGACCGACAGCTTCGAATTGCCGAGGAACGTCGGAATTTCCTGCTCCAGATGCAAGTCGATCCGAGTGTAGGCCCGGGCACGAGCAACGTTACGCGGCGCGATCTTCCCGCGGTACTTCTTCAGCACCGAGTCGTTGATCAAAGATTCGACCGCATCCTGCGTTGCCTGCGAGTCATAGCTGACGAGCGCGTCGCCGCCGGCCTGCGGCACGTAGAGGAGATGACGGTCGTCACGGCCCGTCAGGCCGAAGACGGCGCTGCGCTGCGTGCTGCCGAAATCTTCCATCGTGTAGCTATACGGACGACCCGCCTGGGTTTCGCCGAACAGCTGGACGATAGTGCGAGCATCACCGAAGAGGGCGCGGTCGAAGCCGACGCCATATTTGAACGCCCAGGCGACCTGATCGTTAGCGGTGCCATAAGCGGCCCGATCGCCGAAGAACGCCCCGTTCGCGTAGTTCGAACCCGCCGTCGACGACGTCGCCGGGGTCTCGTCCTTCACGTCTTGCAACGAGTAGGCGAAGTTCAGCATCAGGCCGAAGTCAAACGTCTTATCGACCCGAACCACACCGACGTGGCTGCGACCGCGATCCCCGTTGCGCAGAACGATGTCGGTATTGGTGTTGGTGCCCACCGATGGCAGCGGACCAAAGCGCGGGCGGCCGTCTGGCAGGGTGCCAATCTGGGTGGAACGATAATCGACGAACTGGATCGAGTCCTTTGTGCGGCTGAAGTAATAGTCCGCACCGAAGCGCCAGCCGCCACCCAGGAAGTCACGCGGCGTCCAGTCGGCCGACAGAGTTGCCTTGTAAACCGACGGGATGCGGAAATCGCGATCGAGCGCATTGATGTTGGCGAGCGGGTTGGCACCGGTGTTCGGGATCAGCCCCTGAAGCTGCGTCGGGATGCTGCTGCCGGACACGTTGTTCAGAATGGCTGCGCCGACCGCCGGATCGAGGAACCCGCCGTTCACGGTGAAGCCGGTAGCCGTCCGCTGGATGTTGACCGAGTTGATCCCGACGCCGCCAACGCCGGCACCTGCGTTCGAGTAGCTGTTCGACAGGTACACGTCAGGCGTACCGCCGCCAAAGATGCCGAAACCGCCACGCAGCTTCACGTCGTCGATTGGTTCCCAGTTTACGCCGATGCGGGGCTGGAAGAGGCCAATACCCTTGAAGTTCTTGGTATTCGGGAAGCCGTAGCGCTGCTGGAAGCCGGCGTTGAACGGGATGTCGTTCGCGGCGTCGAACAAGTCGTAGCGCATGCCGAACGAGGCGTTGAGGCGATCGGTAATCTGCCAATCGTCCTGAATGCCAAACGTGTACTGACGATACTTGAAGTCCGCTGCCGCGTCGTTGACGTCACCCGATGCAGGACGCTGGAAGGTCACCGAATTGGCGCGACGTGACTGGAAGTCCGCCAGCGAGTCGAAATAGTAATTGCCGGTCGTGTTCTGCAGGAACAGGTTGAAGACACGGATCTCATCATACTGCGCGAACGCCCTGAGATCATGACCGTTCATGTTCAGGCGGGCGAGCACGGAACCCGAGTAGGTGTCGGTGTAGAATTCGTTCGACTGGCGCGAGCTGTCCGGACCGAAGAAGAGGCGTGCTGCACCGTTGGTGCACTGGTTGGCCGCGCCGCCCGAGGTCGCGTCGGTGCAAACGCCGAACTGCGCAAATTCATTGCCGTTCAGCGAAAGCGCGCCCCGCTCGTAGCTCTTGTAGAGGAAGCGAGCCTCGGTCGAAAAAGCTTCTGTCCACTGGGAATTCAACTGCGCGATGCCGGCGCGCAGCAGCTCGGTTGCCTTGTAGGCGTTCGAGGACAAGCCGTAGGAGGGCTGCGAGTTGCTGGTGCTCGAGTTCTGAAGGAAGTTCGCTTCGTCGTACGCGTTGATGTAGCTCAGCGACAAGCGATGGTCGTCGTTGATGTTCCAGGTGATCTTGCCGACGATCTTCTCGTCCTTTTCGGTCGAGGTCAGCAGCGGCGTGCCGGCGTCGAAACCATAGACCGAGTTGGCGACACCGGCGACGGTGTCGATCAAGCCCTGCGTCAGACCCGGAACCTGGCCGGGCGTAGGCGACAGCGGGTTGCCTTCGGTGTTCTTCTCACCCGAGATCATGAAGAACAATTTGTCCTTGATGAGCGGGCCCGAAAGCGTCGCACCATAGGTCTCGCTCTTGAAGTCGAGATTGGTGTCGATGCCGCGACCGATGCGCTCGCCGGTCAGGCCGTCCGTGTTCTGGCTGTAGAAGGCGTTGCCGTGGAACTCGTTGGTGCCGGTGGTCAGGATCGCGTCGATCGCGCCGCCCAGGAAGTTGCCCTGGCGCACGTCATACGGTGCGACCGAGGTGCTGAACTGACCAATCGAGTCGAGCGGCACCGGGCCACGACGGGTGGGGTTCGCGTCCGGGTTGAGACCGAAGTTGTCGGACACGACAACGCCGTCGATCGAGAACCGGTTGTAGCGCGGGTTGATGCCGGCGAACGAGATCGAGCGGCCACCACCGGCAGTTTCTTCGAAGCGCGCGAACGGATCGCGGCGGGCGAGGTCACGAATGTCGCGATTGATCGAGGCGACCCGGCCGATCTCGCGCTGGGTCAGGACGGTCTGTGGGCCGTCCGACGTGACGCCGCCGCGCGACAGCGCAGATGCGGTGACGACGATGTCGTCGCCGGCTTCGCTGCTGGCGAGGTCGATCGGGAGGTCGTAAGGCTGACCGACGACCGTGAACACGTCGGTCACGGTCGAGCCGCCCGAGGCGCTTGCCACTTCGATGCTGTAGGGGCCGCCCGGACGCAGATTGCCGACGCTATAGGCGCCGTTCGCATCAGTGGTGGTGGTGGTGCGACGGTTCGTGCCGGTGTCGATCACCGTCACCGTGGCGCCCGCAACCGGCGCCCCCGCTGCGCTGACGCTGCCGCGGATGGTGGAGGTCGTCTCCTGAGCCATCGCACCAGCCGGCGCGATGAGCGCGACCACGGCCGCACCCAAGAACAGGTTATGTCGCATCTGTATTCCCCTTGCGAGCGCGTTCGCTCTGTTGCGTCCGGTACGTGCTTCTGATCCGGTCCAGGGTCGTTTGCACGACCCTTCCGGCGCGCCGATGGGCTTGTAATATTTCGCTTCGATGACAATCGGGAGGGGATTTCACGCGGAACCCAATTCCGCTTCGCTGCGTTGCAAAAAGGCGACAGCTATGTCCATCAGCCGGCGGCGTGCACGATCCCCCGCCAGCCCGCCTCATCGACAACTCGAATTCCAAGTTCCGCGGCCTTTCTCGCCTTCGAGCCGGCACCCGGCCCGGCGACGACGAGATCGGTCTTGGCCGACACCGAGCCCGATACCTTGGCCCCGAGTGATTCGGCCTGGGCCTTCGCTTCGTCGCGACTCATTGTTTCCAGTGCGCCGGTGAAAACGACGGTCTTGCCCGACACTTCGGATGCGCGGGTTTCGTGAATCACGTCCGCGGGCGTGATCTCCGTCAACAGGTCGGCCACCGCCGCGTCGTTGCGCTCCTCCGCAAAGAAGTCGATCAACGCCAACGCTACTTCGGGGCCGACCTGCTTGGTATCGACGATCGCGGCGAGTTCCTTGGCGGTGCGCGCGAGGTGCTTGTCGTCGCTCTCGCCGATCGCCTGGAGCATCGAGTCGCGGGTCTCGATCCCGGCCTGCACCATGGCTCGGAACGCCGCCCAGCTTGTCCAACGCCGCGCGAGATCGCGCGCGGTGACCTCGCCGATGTGGCGGATGCCGAGCGCGAACAGGAAGCGGTCCAGCGGCGGCTGGCGCTTGGCGTCGATCGCGGCGATGAGGTTGCGGGCCGACACTTCGGCCCAGCGTTCGCGGGCGAGCAGTTGCTCGGGCGTGAGGCGGAAGATGTCGGCCGGACGAGCGATCAGCTTGTCGGCGTAAAAATTCTCGATGTTGGTGATGCCCAGCCCTTCGATGTCGAGCGCGTGGCGCGAGGCGAAGTGGCGCAGGCGCTCAATCGCCTGCGCCGGGCAGACGAGTCCGCCCGAACACCGCCAATCGACCTCTCCGGGCTCGCGCACCGCTTCCGATCCGCATTCCGGGCAGTGGGTGGGGAAGTGCCACTCGCCACGTGGTTCGCCGCGGGTGAGGTTGTCGACGATCTGCGGGATCACGTCGCCGGCGCGCTGGAGCACCACGCGGTCGCCGGGCCGCACGCCGAGCCGTGCGATCTCGTCGGCATTGTGCAGCGTGGCGTTACGCACGACCACACCGCCGACGGTGACCGGCTCCAGCTTGGCAACAGGAGTGAGCTTGCCGGTGCGCCCGACCTGGATGTCGATGTCGTTAAGCGTCGTTTGCGCGCGCTCAGCCGGGAATTTATGCGCGATCGCCCAGCGCGGGGCGCGGGCGACGAAGCCGAGCCGCTCCTGCCAGTCGAGCCGGTCGACCTTATAGACGACGCCGTCGATGTCGTAGGGCAGATCGGCGCGCTGTGCTTCGATGCCGCGGTAATGGGTGAGCGCGTCTGCGGCGGTGGCGACGCGGGTGAAGCCCTCTGCGACCGGGAAGCTCCAGGCGCGGATCGCCTCGATGACGTCGACCTGCGTATCGCCCGGGATCGCACTCGTTTCGCCCCAGCCATGCGCCAGGAAGCGCAGCGGGCGGCTGGCGGTGACGCTTGCGTCCTTTTGGCGCAGCGATCCCGCCGCCGCGTTTCGCGGATTGGCGAACTGGCGCGCTTCCTTGCCTGTCTCCGCTGCTTCGTCGGCCAACCGCTGGTTGAGTGCGGTGAAATCCGCCTTGGCCATATAGACCTCGCCGCGAACCTCGAACACGTCGGGCGCTTCGGCCGGAAGCGTCTGGGGAATGTCGGTGATGGTGCGGGCGTTGGCGGTCACGTCCTCGCCCGTCGTGCCGTCACCGCGGGTGAGCGCTTGCACGAGGCGGCGCTTTTCGTAGCGGAGCGAGCAGGACAGGCCGTCGATCTTGGGCTCAGCGGTAAGCACGACGGGCGAATCGTCGGCGAGGCGAAGGAAGCGGCGGACGCGGGCGACGAACTCCTCGACTTCTTCATCGGAAAAGGCGTTGTCGAGGCTGGTCATGGCCTTGGCGTGCGCCACCTTGGCGAGGTGCCCTGCTGGCGCAGCGCCAACCTGCCGCGAGGGCGAGTCGGCGCGGATGAGGTGCGGGAAGGCAGCCTCGATTTCGTTGTTGCGCCGAGCGAGCGTGTCGTACTCGGCGTCCGAGATCTCGGGAGCGTCGCTGGTGTGATAAAGCCGGTTGTGATGCGCGATCTGCGCCGCAAGCGTCTCGAGTTCGGCGGCGGCTTCGGCTTCGGTGCGCGGGATCGAGGTCATAGCTGCCCTCTAGCCCGTTCGCCCCGATATTGTCGAAGGCGAACGGGAGGACCGGACAGGTGATCAGTGCGTTCCAGGTACCTTGGGTTCGACGCCGTGCACCGCCTCATCCTCATGCACCTCGATGATGCCGCGGCCGAGGTGCGACGCGCGGTAGCTGTAGCCATAATAGATCAAAAGGCCGACCGCGCCCCAGATCGGCAGCACCAGCATCGCGTCCAGCGGCAGGTTGAAGAACAGGAAGATGCATCCCGCGATCGTGAGCGGCCCCATCAGCCATAGCGCCGGCGTGCGGAAGTCGCGCCGACGATCCGGTGCAGTGCGGCGCAGGATCATCACCGCAAACGCCACCATCATGAAGGCATAAAGCGTGCCCGCATTGGCGATGTCGGCCAGCTTTCCGACCGGCAGGAACGCTGCCGCGAACGCTACCGCAGCGCCGGTCAGCGCCGTAACGATATAGGGCGTCTTCCACTTCGGGTGCACGGCGGAGAGCTTCTCCGGCAACAGGCCATCGCGGCTCATCACGAAAAAGATGCGCGTCTGGCCGAACATCAGGATCAGGATCACCGACGGCAGCGCCAGGAAAGCGGCAATGCCAAGCATGTTGCCGACGCCCGACCAGCCGATCTGGCGCAGCACATGGGCGAGCGCCTCGTTCGAGCAGACGAGCGGCAGATCATTTGCAGCGAAGGTGGCGCACTGGCGCGCCAGTTCCTCCGACCCGGCCGGGAAGGGAACGCCGTTCGGCCCCAGGATCGGCTGGCCGCCAACAGTGCCGATCGCGCCAGCCGCGACGAGAATGTAGAAGATGGTGCAGAACAGCAGCGAACCGACCAAACCGATCGGCACGTTGCGCTGCGGATTCTTGGTTTCCTCCGCCGCAGTCGAGACCGCATCGAAGCCGACATAGGCGAAGAAGATCGTCGCAGCGGCGCCCACCGCCCCCAAACCCGAGCCGAAGCCGCCAAACACGCCGGCCGGCAGGAAGGGATTGAACTTGTCGGTGGAGAATTGGTCTGACGGCAGCGTCAGCAGGACAAAGGCGGTAAGCGCGGTCACCTTGATCGCGACCAGCACCGCATTGACCCGCGCGCTTTCCGTGGTGCCGACCATCAGCAGCCAGGTGATGAGCAGCGAGATCAAGACCGCGGGCAGGTTGATGAACCCACCTTCCACGCCCCCCAGCGCCAAGGGCGCGCCGGACAGCCACGCGGGCAAGTGTATCCCCAGGAATTCATTGAGGATCGTGCCCGTGAAATAGCCCGACCAGCCGACCGACACCGCACTGGCGGCGACGGCATATTCGAGGATCAGCGCCCAGCCGACCGTCCAGGCCAGCACCTCGCCCATTGTCGAATAGGTGTAGGTATAAGCGGATCCGGCGACCGGAATCATCGCGGCGATTTCGGCGTAGCAGAAGGCGGCGACGATGCAGATCGCGCCGGCAATCGCAAAGGCGAGCATCAGGCCGGGTCCGGCCTTTTGCGCGCCGGCGGAGGTCAGCACGAAGATGCCGGTGCCGATGACGCAGCCGATGCCAAACAAGGTGAGCTGGAACCAGCCCAAGGTGCGATGCAACGACTTCTTCTCGGCAGTCGCCAGAATGGCGTCGAGCGGCTTAACTCGGCCAAAGATCATGTGCGGCCCATCCCCCGGGGTGCGCGGCCTTATCCGACCGCTGATGTCACGAAAGGTTGGAACCTAGCGGGAGATCGGCGGCGCGCAAAGCCTTTGAGGGCGTTCCGTCGCGCGGGTGCGACATTTTAGTTACGTCCTTGACTATCCACGGCCATCGTTCTGCACCAGCATCGGGCCAAGGGGCCGGCCAGCGAGGATGTGAACGTGCAGGTGCGGCACTTCCTGATGGCTGTGCGGACCAGCATTGGCGAGCAGGCGATAACCCGGTTCAACAAGCCCCGCCTCGCGCGCCACCAGGCCCACCGCGCGGACGAAGCCGGCGATCTCGGCATCGCTGGCGCGCATCGAGAAATCGTCCCAGCTGACGTACGGCCCTTTGGGGATCACCAGGATATGCGTCGGCGACCAGGGCGCGATGTCGTGGAACGCCAGCGCGTGATCGTCCTCATAGACCTTCTTCGAAGGGATCTCGCCACGCAGGATGCGCGCGAAGATGTTCTGATCGTCATAGGGCAGGGTGGCATCGACGGGCATGAAACTCACTCCGGGCGGAAGGAGAGGGGACGGCCGGCCTTTTCGTCATGGCCCGACTGGCCTTCGCGGCGGGCGAGCTCTTCGCGAATGTCGTTCAGCGACAGCCCGGCGTCGGCGAGCAGGATGAGCAGGTGGAAGATCAGGTCGGCCGCCTCGGGTACGATGTCCTTGTCCTCGCCCGAACACGCGGCAATCACCGTCTCCACCGCTTCCTCGCCGAGTTTTTGCGCGATCTTGTGGCGGCCCTGAAAGAACAGGCTGGCGGTGTAGGAGCGGACGGCAGGGCTGTCCTTGCGGGAACGGATCGTCGCTTCGAGACGGTCGAGAATGTCGTCGGCCATAGGCGACGCGAGGTGCCGCGCGCGCGGGGCGAGGTCAACCTTTGCGGTTGCGATTACGCAGCGCACGGCGGGTAAGCCACACGGCAACTGCGGCGACGACGAACAATGCGACGTCGGACAGCTCGGGGCCGGTGCGAGGGGTGGAGACGGCGGCGCTGGACGCGAGCGCGGGCGTGATCATGAGGGATGACAGCAACAACATAGACCGTTCGGGCTGAGCTTGTCGAAGCCCTGCCTTCCTCAAAAAGAAAGTACAGCCCTTCGACAGCTCAGGGCGAACGGTCGTTTAGTCCAGGCGAGCTTAGCGAACCGTCAATGTGTCCGCACGGGCACGCCGGCTCTCGCCAGCGCCGCATGCGCATCGGCAATCGTCGCCTCGCCGAAGTGGAAGATCGAGGCCGCCAGCACCGCCGAGGCATGCCCGTCCGTCACCCCGCGCACGAGATGGTCGAGGTTGCCCACCCCGCCCGATGCCACCACCGGCACGCTCGTTCGATCAGCGACTGCGCGGACCAGATCGAGGTCATAGCCATCGCGCGTGCCGTCGCGATCCATCGAGGTGAGCAGGATTTCGCCCGCGCCGAGATCGGCGAGGCGGAGGGCGTGCGCTATCGCGTCAATGCCCGTCGCGCGGCGACCGCCGTGGGTGAAGACCTCCCAGCCTTCCCCGACGCGCCGCGCATCGACGCTGGCGACACAGCACTGGCTGCCGAAGCGCTCGGCAATGTCGGCCACCACCTCGGGCCGCGCGACAGCGGCGGAATTCACCGCCACCTTGTCGGCCCCGGCAAGCAGCAGCGCACGCGCATCATCTGCCGTCCGCACACCGCCGCCGACGGTGAGCGGCATGAAACAAACCGCCGCCGTGCGCCTGACGACGTCGAGGATCGTGTCGCGCCCCTCGTGGCTGGCGGTGATGTCGAGGAAGCAGAGCTCATCGGCACCGGCCGCGTCATAGGCGCGAGCTTGTTCAACCGGATCGCCGGCGTCGATCAGGTCGACGAAGTTGACGCCCTTCACCACGCGGCCGTTCGCCACGTCGAGGCAGGGGATGACGCGTGCGCGGACGGTCATATTCCCCACCCGCTTGCGGGAGGGGTTAGGGGAGGGGCTGTGTGCTGAAGATGTCGTTCACGCAAAGGCGCGAAGGCGCGAAGAGAAGAACGGGTTCTCACAGAGAGCGCTGAGCCCGCTGAGATGCTGCGCTCTCGGGCAGCAAAGCGTTGGAGCCGGAAAGACAATGCCTGCGCGCTGCCGCGCGCGTGCTCTCTCTGTGTTCTCTGCGCTCTTTGTGAGAACCACAAATCTTGGCGCCTTCGCACCTTCGCGTGAACCATCACGCCGCCGCCGCCACGTTCAAAGCGGCCGCAAGATCGAGTCGCCCATCGTACAGCGCCCGGCCGGTGATCACGCCCTCGACCCCGTCGCGGGTGTGCAGCGCAAGGACGTGGATGTCGCTGATACCCTTCACGCCGCCGCTGGCGATCACCGGGATCGACACGGCGCGTGCGAGATCAACGGTGGCCTCGACGTTGCACCCTTTCAGCAACCCATCCCGGCCGACGTCGGTGAACAGCAGGGCGGCGACGCCGGCGTCCTCGAAGCGGCGGGCGAGGTCGACTGCGCTGGTGGTAGAGACATCGGCCCAGCCCTTGGTCGCCACCATGCCGTCGCGCGCGTCCACCGCGACGACGATGCCGCCCGGGAACGCCGCCGCCATGTCGCGGACGAACTGCGGCTTCTCCAGCGCCGCCGTGCCGATCACGACTCGCGCCACGCCGGCGTCGAACCAAGCTTCCACGCTCGCGGGCGTCCGGATGCCGCCGCCGAGCTGGACGTGGCCTGGGAAGCGCTCGACGATCGCACGCACCGCCTCGCCGTTGCGGCTTTCGCCGGCAAAAGCGCCGTCGAGATCGACCACGTGAAGATGGCCGGCGCCTGCTTCAGCGAAGATCAACGCCTGCGCGGCGGGATCGTCGCCGTAGATGGTGGCGCGGTCCATGTCGCCCTCGGCGAGGCGGACGACTTGGCCGGCCTTCAGATCAATGGCGGGGAAGACGATAAGGCTCATGGACGCCACTTCAGGAAATTGGCGAGCAGAGCGAGGCCGTAGCGCTGGCTCTTCTCGGGGTGAAACTGGACGCCCACGATATTGTCACGGCCGATCGCGGCGGTGACCGGGCCAGCGTGGTCGGTGCGGGCGATCACGCCTTCGCCGTCATAGGCGTAGCTGTGAAGGAAATAGGCTTCGCCGGCAGGGATGAGCGAGTGATCGCCGAGCGGCGTTACGTCGTTCCAGCCCATGTGCGGGACCTTGGCATCACTGCCTGCCGGATCGAGCCGGCGCACGCTGCCTGCGAACCAGCCGAGGCCGCGGTGCTCGCCGAGTTCTTCGCTACGTTCGGCAAGCAATTGCATGCCGACGCAGACGCCGAGGAACGGCGTGCCTTCATTGAGCACACGCCGGCGCAGCGCCGATTCGAGCCCGTCCACCGCGCGCAGGTTCGCCGCGCAGGCCCCGAACGCGCCGACGCCGGGGAGGACGATACGATCGGCGCGGGCGATCGCATCGGGATCGGCGGTGATGGTGACGTCGGTTGCGCCGGCGGCGCGCAGGGCGTTTTCGACCGAGTGGAGGTTGCCTGATTGGATGTCGACGAGGGCAAGCATCTATTTCCCTTCCCGCTTGCGGGAAGGGTTAGGGGTGGGCGTGTCGACGGGCGCTGTGGCTTTGACGGACCCGCCCGCGTCGCCTCCACCAGGCGGGAAGGGAGTCACAGTACGCCTTTCGTGGAGGGAATCGCGTCGGCCTTGCGCGGATCGATCTCGATTGCCTGGCGCAGCGCGCGGGCGAGACCCTTGAAGGCGCTTTCGGCGATATGATGATTGTTCTCGCCGTGCAGCGTTTCGACATGCAGCGTGATTCCAGCGGCTTGCGCAAAGCTGTGAAACCAGTGTTTGAACATCTCAGTGTCCATCTCGCCGAGCCGCTTCTGGCTGAACTCGGTCTTCCATACGAGCCACGGCCGGCCCGAAATGTCGAGCGCGACGCGCGTCAGCGTCTCGTCCATCGGGGAGAGCGCGTCGCCGTAGCGGCGGATGCCACGCTTGTCGCCGAGCGCCTGGGCCACCGCCTCGCCGATCGCGATGCCGGTATCCTCCACGGTGTGATGCTGATCGATGTGGAGATCGCCGACGGTTTCCACGTCGAGATCGATCAGCGAGTGGCGCGACAGTTGCTCCAGCATGTGATCGAAGAAACCGACGCCGGTCGACACGCGGTAGCTGCCGGTGCCGTCGAGATTGACGGTGACCGCAATCTTGGTTTCGCTGGTGTCGCGGCGGATCGTGGCGGTGCGCATGGCGCGAGCACATAGCGGAGCCGCGACGCCATGCAATCTTGACCAAGCGTTTGGGGCCGCTACCCATGTAACAAATGGACGACCAAGCACCCGATAGCCTGATTCCGTACGACGAGATCGTGCAGGAGGCCCTGCGCGCCGTTGTTGGTCGCGTCCTTGGGTCGGTGGCGACCGGCGGCGGGCTGCCGGGCGAGCATCATTTCTACATCACCTTCAAGACGCATGCGGCGGGGGTCGATATTCCGCAGCGGCTGATCGAGCGCTTTCCTGATGAAATGACGATCGTGCTGCAGAACCGCTTCTGGGATCTGACGGTGGATGCCGAGCGATTCTCGGTCGGCCTCAGCTTCAACCAGGTGCCGTCCAAGCTGGTGATTCCCTATTCGGCGATCACCGGCTTCCACGATCCGGCGGTCAACTTCGAGTTGCGCTTTCAGGCGACTGAGGGGCCGGACGAGGGGCCCGAGCCGCACGATCCGGCGGAGAATGACGGCTCTCCCGCTGGCGCCGAGGATGGCTCCAACGTGGTCAGCGTGGATTTCAAGCGGAAGAAATAGCCGAACCTCGCGGGCCGGTTCGCCCCGGCTCGCGTGCAACCGAACCGATCTTCCATCGCTTGAACCCGCAAACTTCCGCGGGATGAACAGCCATGACGACACGGACGGAAACCGACTCGATCGGCGCCATCGAGGTGCCGGTTGACGCTTATTGGGGCGCGCAGACGCAGCGTTCGATCGAGAACTTTCCGTTCGGCGCGACCGAGCGCATGCCGATCGGCATCGTTCATGCGCAGGCGATCGTGAAGCAGGCCGCGGCGCGGGTGAACGCCAAGCACGGGCTCGACCCCAAGATCGTCGCCGGGATCGAGGACGCTGCGGAGCAGATCACGTTGGGCAGGCTGGACGGGCAGTTCCCGCTGGTGATCTGGCAGACAGGCTCCGGCACCCAGACCAACATGAACGTGAACGAGGTGATCGCTGGCTATGCCAACGAGCAGCTCGCCGGCACGCGCGGCGGCAAGTCGCCGGTGCATCCCAACGATCACGTCAACATGAGCCAATCGTCCAACGACAGCTTCCCGACCGCGCTGCACGTCGCCACGGCAATCGCGACTCGCGACCTGCTGCTGCCGGCGCTCGATGCGCTGACGGCGGCGCTCGCTGCGAAGGCGCAGGCCTGGGACCATATCGTCAAGATCGGGCGCACCCACACGCAGGACGCGACGCCGCTGACGTTGGGGCAGGAGTTCTCCGGTTATACCGCGCAGCTCGTCAGCTGCCGCGCGCGGATCGAGGGCGCGCTGAACGACAACATCCGCAAGCTGGCGATCGGCGGTACCGCGGTCGGCACGGGGCTCAATGCGCCGGAGGGTTGGGCCGAGGACATGACTGCGGCGATCAGCGACATCGCCGGTTGGGAGTTCGAGAGTGCGTCCAACAAATTCGAGCAGCTTGCTGCAAAGGACGGGCTGGTGTTCTTTTCCGGCGCGCTCAACACGCTGGCAGTGGCGCTGAACAAGATCGCCAACGATATCCGTTTTCTGGGATCGGGACCGCGGTCGGGCCTTGGCGAATTGTCGCTGCCGGCCAACGAGCCGGGCAGTTCGATCATGCCGGGCAAGGTCAATCCGACACAGTGCGAATCGCTCACGATGGTGGCCGCGCAGGTGATCGGCAACCATCAGGCGGTGACGATCGGCGGTATGCAGGGGCATTTCGAGCTCAACGTCTTCATGCCATTGATCGGCGCCAACGTGCTGCGGTCGATCCACTTGCTGGCGACCGGCATGACGAGCTTCGCCGAGCGCTGCGTGGAGGGGATGCAGGCGAACGAGCGACAGATCGCAGACCTGGTCGGCCGGTCGCTGATGCTGGTCACGGCGCTGGCGCCCGAGATCGGCTATGACAATGCCGCCAAGATCGCCAAGCATGCGCACGAACATGACCTGACGCTGCGCGAGGCGGGGCTGGCGCTCGGGCTGGTGGATGGCGAGACATTCGACCGCGTGGTGCGGCCGGAAGCGATGCTGGGAACCTGATCGACGGCGGCGTGGTTGTTGGGCCGTAACGAAAGGATTTTACATGCTTCGGTCCATCATCGGCGCTCTTGTGGGCAAGGAAATCGATCAGCGCGACGGCCGTGGCGGGCTGAAGGGGGCAGCGATCGGAATGCTGGCGGCGCGCGCGGTGACGCGCACGGGGCCACTGGGTCTGCTGCTTGGCGGCGGCTATGTCGCCAAGAAGATGTACGATCGCCGCCGCGCATCGAAAGGCATGGCCGGGCGCGGGGTGCGGTGATCGCACGCTCGGACTCCCAGTTCATTTTCGTCATCCTCGCGTAGGCGGGGATTCATAGACGCGAAAGCTTGCGATAGAGCCGGAACGTCGGCGCATATGGATCCCGCCTACGCGGGAATGACGCAGAGTTGGACAAACCAATCTTGACGCTCGCGCCCTCCGCGCGGCACTAGCGCGCATGCCCGCTTCCACCCCGACCGATCCGCACGGCTTTCGCCGGCGCGGCGTGCTGTTCGTCCTGTCCTCGCCCTCAGGCGCCGGAAAATCGACGATCGCGAAGAAGCTGCTCGCCGCGGAGCCCGAGCTGTCTATGTCGGTTTCCTACACCACCCGCGCGCCGCGACCGGGCGAGGTGGATGGCAAGGATTATCACTTCGTTTCGCTGGATCGCTTTCGCGAAATGGCGAACAATCACGAATTCCTCGAATGGGCGCACGTCTTCGACAATCGTTACGGCACGCCCAAGGCCGATGTCTTCCATACGCTTAGCGAGGGGAAGGACATCCTGTTCGACATCGACTGGCAGGGCGCGCAACAGCTTCATCAGCTCGCCGGGGGTGATGTGGTGCGCGTGTTCATCCTGCCGCCATCGATGGCGATCCTGCGGGACCGGCTGGAGAAGCGTGCGACGGACAGTCAGGGTGTGATCGATGCTCGCATGGCGCGCGCAGCAAACGAGGTAAGCCATTGGGATGGCTATGATTACGTCCTGGTCAACGACGATCTCGAACATTGCTTCGAGTGCGTGCGGATGATCCTGGCTGCCGAGCGCCTGAAGCGTTCACGGCAGACCGGGATCATCGGGTTCATCCGCAGTCTGCTGAAAGCGGGCGGTTCAGCGGAGTAAGTGTAGAAAGCGCACTGCCGCGTCGAAGTCGCGGCGTTTCGCGGCGCTTGCCTCCGCGGCGATCGGATCTTCGCCCCATTGTTCCGCCTGCCAGGTCTCGTCGATTGTCGCCGCGGTCCATAGGGCGTCGGCGTCGATCGCGCCCTCCGCCAACGCGAGCGCGCCGACCAGCGAGCCAGAGATGGTGACGATCGGCTGAAGCGCCACAAGGGCGAACGGCGGACGGTTTGCGAGCGCGGTGCCGAGGCGCGCCACCGTTGCCGGAGGCTGCGGTTGATGCATCAATCCGCTGACCGTCACGAAGTGAACGTCGTAGCGATCGCGTGCCCAATCGAGCAGCGGGTCCCACGCGGCCTTTTCGCGCTCGATCAGTTCGGCCGGAGAATCCGCGCGATAGTAGAAAAGGTCGCTTTCCGCATAAGCGGCCATGCCAGCAGCAAAGGCGGTCGGATCAGGCACGACTCGGTCGATCGCGGCATTGGCGAGCCCGGTGAGCGGCATGGCGCGTGGATCGAGCGTTTCGCCCACTGCGCGCCATTCCGCCGCAACGGCTTCCGCCAAGGCGGTCGCAGGGAGAGCGAGCGGTGCGCGGCCGGGGGTGCGCACAGGACGATCATCGAGGCGGATTGCGCCTTCTCCATCCACCGAAACTTCTTTCCAGAAGCGCTTCATTCTGTTGGGCTTTTCCATCGATGAGCAAGGGCGCGCGGCAGCACCGCCATGGTCCAGAGCGAGACGAGCACGACGGCGCCGCCGAGCAGCTTGCGCCCGGTCTCCTGACCTTGCGCCAGCAGAAGGACGCCGATCACCGCCGCCATCGCCGTCACCAGTCGGATAAGCACCAGTGCGAGCCAGCGCGGGCGAGCAGGGTCGGTTGCCATAGCACGTCTATGAACGATGCGTGCGTGTGGCGCCAGTCGCGACCAGCCGGTGGCATGGCGCGCCCAAATGGCCGGCAACCTCTTGGTTACAGATCATCTTTATGGTTTATCAGCAGGACATAGCGAGAGCGGGCCCGGGGGGGCAGGCCTCAGCCTTACGAGATCTGGAAGCGGGAACGGCGATGGTTGGCGCGGCAGTTTTTGTTTATGGTTTGTTGGTGAGCTTCATCTTCTCGGGCGCGTCGCGGAATGCGAAATTGCGCCGCCCGAACCCGCCAGTGCTGGATTATGTCGGCTATGTCCTCTGCGGGATCACCGCGGGCGCCTCGCTGGTCCTGTTTGCGCATGCGGCGGGTTCGTCGGTCGGCATGCCGCTGCTGGCGCTTACCGTTTAAGAGAATTTTAGGCGCATTTTTCGGCGAAGACTCCCGCCCGATCGCGGATAGATCGGGCGGATTTCGGCGATGATCGGCGATCCCCGGCAATAATCAGCCAGTTCGATCCCCACGCCCGCGCCGTTCGCCGCGACGGGCCTTGCGGACCTGTTTGGCGTGCGCGCGCGCCTTGGCCTTGCGATCCTCGCGGGTCGGTTCGGGCCGGGTGTCCATTGGCATCATTTCGCCGGACATTTCCTCGAACCCGAGACCCTTGAGGCTTTCCGCAAAGTGCGTGGGCAGGGAGGCGGTGACGTCGATCTCGCCGCCGTCGGGATGATCCACGCGGATGCGCCGGGCGTGGAGGTGCATCTTGCGGCTGATTCCGCCAGTAAGAAAGGCGGCGGGGCCGCCGTACTTGCCATCACCAACGATCGGGTGCCCGATCGCGGCCATGTGGACGCGCAACTGGTGCGTGCGGCCGGTGAACGGCTGGAGCTCGACCCAGCACGCGCGGTTGCCGGCGCGCTCGATCACGCGGTAGCGGCTGCGCGCGGGCTGGCCGTTCTCCTCATCGACATGCATCTTCTCGCCGCCGGTGCCGGGCTGCTTGGCGATCGGCAGGTCGACCGTGCCGTCATCGATCGACGGCACACCGACGACCAGCGCCCAATAGACCTTCTTGGCGGTACGGCTGGAGAAGGATTTGGCGAAGAAGGCCGCGGCGCGTGCCGAACGCGCCACGAGCAGCGCGCCCGACGTATCCTTGTCGAGCCGGTGGACCAGCTTGGGCCGGCCTTCCGATTCGAACTGAAGCGCGTCGAGCAGGCCATCGACGTGCGCGGTCGTCTTGGTGCCGCCCTGCGTTGCGAGACCCGGCGGCTTGTTGAGGACGAAGGCGGCGGCATCGCGGTGGATCACCATTTCACGCGCAAAGGCGATTTCATCTTCGCTGAGCGGGGGGCGTTCGCGCTTCGGCCTCGCACCTGTATTGACGCGTTCCGGCTCAGGCGGGGGCAGGCGGAGCACCTGGCCGGCGCTGATGCGATCACCGGGCCCGACTCGCGCGCCGTCCAGCCGCAACTGTCCAGTGCGCGCCCATTTTGCGACGGTGGTAAAGCTGACGTCGGGCAAGTGCCGCTTGCACCAGCGATCGACGCGAATGCCGTCGTCATCATAGCCGACGGTGAACTGGCGAGCGGTATCGGTCATGCCATCACCCGCGTGAGTTGGAAACCGGCGGCGAGCGCGGCGACCGAGCCGATGACCGAAACCATCACATAGACGAGCATCTGCATCCAGGCGCCGCGTTCCAGCATCAGCACCGCGTCTAGCGAGAAAGCGGAAAAGGTGGTGAAGCCGCCGAGCACGCCGACGCCCAGCAGCAGCCGCCACCAATCGCCATTGGCGAGCCGCGCCACCGTGCCGGCCAGCACGCCCATGGCGAGGCCGCCGGCGATATTGACGATCAGCGTGCCGAACGGGAAGGCGGGGCCAAGCGTGGCCAAAGCCGCGCGGCCCACGAGATGGCGCAGCCCGGCGCCGATCGCGCCGCCCGTCATCACCAGGAACAATGCATTCATTTGCCGGCCTTAGGCGCAAATGGTGGTTGGGGAAATGGTGGGGTGCGGGTGAAGAGGGGCGGGCGGTGCTTGATTGGGTCGGCGTGGCGCGCGGTTGTTCTGGCCGTGACGTCGTCCCGGACTTGATCCGGGATTCAACGTTCGGCGGGCGTTGTCGCTTGTGCCTCTAGCCGTGGTGTCCGCGGCGCCTTGGATCCCGGATCAAGTTCGGGATGACGAAGTGTATCTCGCCCGGCGGCTTGATTCACCTGATGCCATCAGCGTTGTGCCGTGAGAGCAGCAAGCCTCGTCATGCCAGGCGTGTCCCGGCATCACGGTAGCTTTTTGGCAGGTGTCGGCTTCAAGCAGATAGCGCCGGCCCTCATGAGCCGGCAGGGGCTTGGCGAGTCTCAATCGCCGCCGTCGACCATCAGGTCGGCGGTTGTGCCGCCGCCCTTGCGCGGCTTCAGGATCAGCATGAAGGCGGCGCCGTTCTTGGTGCCGGCGAGGATGTGCTCGTCCCCTTCTGCCTGGTGTTCCGCGCGATAGCCGGCGTCGGAGGTGCGGGTGTAATACCAGTCGAGCAGGCGCTGCATCGGCGCGGCGCTGGCGAAGCTGACGACGCGCAGGGCGCAGCCTTCGCGGTCGGCGCCGGCGGCTTCGGCGACCTGCGCGTCGGGATAGAGCGGCGCGCCTTGGGGCAGGCGGTTCGCCCAAGCGGCGGAGTAAGTGACGTTAGCGGCGCATTGTGCCGAGGCACCCTGACTGGCGGCGAGTGCCCCGAGCGTCAGCGCCCGGCGGGCGGCGGCGCATTGCTTGCACGTGCCGGTGGGCGGCGGGGCGGAGCGTACTTCTCCTTCAACGGGCTTGTGCGCCGCGTCCGCAATGCCGTCCGGCGGGACTGCGCCCGATTCGGGCTGAACGGGCGGGCGGACGGTGTCAGCATTGGCCTGCTGTACGAGGCGCGGATCGACCATGATCTGGTCCTTGAGCGCGCTTTGCAGCACCGGATCGCTGGCGCTGGAGGCGCCGTTTTCCTGGATGATGCTGTTGTCGAGATCCGACACCGCCGTCTTTTCGTCCGGCGTCTGGCCACAGGCGGTTGCGACAAGTGCAAACGCCGGCACGACTCGGTTGACCCACCCCATCTACGATCCCCCTGTAATTGCCTGAGCGTTGCCTTGCCACTTCGTCCCCCGGCCCTGAGCTGGGGTCCCGCTTATCCGTCTCGCGCGCGAAGGCAGCGGGAGCCCGGGTCAGGCCCGGGATGACGAGAACAAGAACGTCCAGGCTCGCCTGTCTCCGATCTTTGGAGCTAGCCGGCCCATGTTAAGGAAGCGTGGCTTTGTGTGTCTTGGTCTTGCAACACACCGCCGCTATTCCCATGTGCCGGTCATGCTCAACATCGTCTCGATCTTGATTGGCCTTGTCACCCTCGCTGCGGGTCTCGTTGCCTTCTTGCCGCTGCTGGGCTGGCTGAACTGGTTCGTGATTCCGGTTGGGATCGTTGGTGCCGCGGTTGGGGCTCTGTCGTCTTCGAACGGCGGGCGTAACCTCAACATCGTGCTGATCGTGATCTTCACGCTTCGCCTGATGCTGGGCGGCGGGATCTTCTGATCCGCCGCGCTCGGGTGCACTAAGGGGCGACCACCACACAGCTGACGCCGGACTTGGCGCAGGCCGCCTGTGCGGCGGCGCGCGAGGCGAAGCCGGTTGCCTGAAGGCGGGTTACAGTGCCGGCTTTGACGTAGCTGGGGCTGCCGCCGGTTCGCGCGCCGACCTTGCTCCACAAGCCCCGCGCGTTGCTTTCATCGCGGAAGGCGCCGAGCTGGATCCGCCATGCGCCGCCAGATGCGCGCGGCGGAGACGCCGGCGCGGCGGCAGCGCGCGCGGGGGCAGGCTTGGGCGCCGCTGTCTTGGCGGGCGCGGCGACCGCAGGGCGCGGCGTCGGGGTCGCAGCGCCGGCGGGGGCGACCAGCGGCGTCGCAACCAAGCGAGCGCGAGCGTCCGCTTCGTATTTGCGTGCGAGTTCCAGCCCGTCCCGGCGCTGCGCCTCCGGAATATATCGATCCATCTGCGCGAGCGTCTGCGAGGCCTGGGGCAGGCCCTGCTGCGACGAGCGCGTGACCAATGCATAGGCGCGCACCCAATCACGCGGGACGCCATCGGCGTTGAACAACATGGTGCCGAGCACCAGTTGCGTGCGCTTTTCGCCGCGGGCGACCGATTTTTCGAGCCACGGCAGCGCCTCGGCCTTCTTGCCGTCCTGGAACAGCGCCAGCGCGTAATTGTCGATCGCCTGCGCGTGGCCCTGAACGGAGGCCTTGCGGAACCATTCGATCGCGACCGGCAGATCGGTGGGCACCCCGCGGCCAAGCTTATACGCCTGACCCAGATTGAACTGCGCGTCGGCGTCGCCGGCCGTGGCAAGCGGGCGCCAGATCTCAACGGCGGCCTTATAGTCGCCGCGGCTCCACGCATCGACGCCCTGCTTCACATTCGCAGCTGCCGGTGCCGCTAGGAACGCTGCAATGACCGGCCACGCAAAATACGCATTTTTCATTCGAGCCAACCCCAATCATCCCCCGCCAGGATCCGTGCCGCTCCGGGGCGACCTGGACGCGCTAGGTTACCGCATCGCTAACCTATTTCCACCGAAAGTGGGGGAGAATTTACCAAACTTTAGCCTCGCTACCCGAAGACGGCATGAGCAGGCGGGAGTTCATCGGGGCAAATGCGCATACTTGCGATCGCATCGCAGAAAAGCGGGTCGGGCAAGACGACGCTGTCCGAGCACCTCGCCGTTCAGGCGCACCGTGTGGGCCCGTCGGCCGTCGTGCTCATGGACATCGACCCGCAAGGTTCGCGGTCCGACTGGTGGAACGAGCGCACCGACGTCTTTCCGGCCACTTTTCCCGAGGTGGAGGCGCTCGCGGCGCAACTGCCTCCATCCGTCACACAAGATCTTTCGGGGACAAAGTCATGAACATCCGTGCAATGGCCGGCCTCAGCCTTTCGGCGCTGATGCTCGGCGGAACCATGGTCGGCTGCGGCCAAGGCGGCATCTCAACCGCGAGCAGCCGCAGCGATGCCAAGCTGGCGAAGAGCGCGGCCGGCAGCGCCGAGCGCGCCGGCGAGGCGCTGGCCAAAGGCGATGCGCTGAAGGCGATCGGCTTTGCCGAGGCGGCGGTGGCGGCAATGCCGCAGAACGTCGATTATCGCGCGCTGCTGGGCGCGAGCTATCTCAAGGCTGGACGCTTTACCTCCGCCCATGATGCGTATCGCGATGTGCTCCAGCTGGCGCCGGATAACGGCAAGGCGGCGCTCAACATGGCGCTAGCGATGATCGCCCAGGGGCAGTGGGACGAGGCGCGTGCAATGCTGGCCGAGCATGAAGCGACCGTGCCAGCGGGCGACCGCGGGCTTGCCATTGCTTTGGCCGGAGACCCGGCCGGCGGCGTCGAGGTGCTGACGGCGGCGGCGCGGGCGAGCGGCGCGGATGCCAAGACGCGCCAGAACCTCGCGCTGGCGCTGGCGCTCGCGGGGCGCTGGGCAGAGGCGCGCCAGGTGGCTGGCGTGGACATGACGCCCGACGATGCCGACGCGCGGATGGTGCAATGGGCGGCGTTCGCCAAGCCGGTGGGCGCGGCGGACCAGGTTTCCGCACTGCTCGGCGTAACGCCGGTGAAGGATCCGGGGCAGCCGGTGGCGCTGGCGCTCAACGCAGCGGTGCCGGTGGCGCAGATGGCGGCGGCTGAGGTGGAAACTCCGGCCCCGACCGCGGTTGAAGCGGCGCCGGTGGCAGTTGCCGAGGCAGCGCCGGCGGCAGCGGGCGCGCCCAAGGTGGTGTTCGCTGCGCGACAGGAAGTGGTACAAGCGTTGCCTGCTGGCAGCTCGCCGGTCGCGGTTGCTGCGCGGGTGCCGGCCCCGCGGGTCGCGGCCGTTACGCCGCCGGTTGCCAGCAAGGGCAACTGGTACGTTCAGCTGGGCGCTTATGATTCGGCGGCGGTGGCGAAGGATGCTTGGGGCCGGGCGCAGCAGCGCTTTCCTGCCTTTGCCGAGCAGGTGCCGACGGGAATGGCCTTCAAATCCTTCTATCGCCTGTCGGTTGGCGGTTTTTCGCGCAGCGATGCCAATGCGATGTGCCGCGGCTATCGCGCCAAGGGCGGGGCGTGCTTCGTGCGCACCGGTGCCGGCGACCAGCCGGCAGCGTGGGTGAAGCCGTCGCGGGTGCAACTGGCGGGACGGTGAGCCGGCCTAGGCGGCCGCGCCGATCTCGCGGCCGCCCTTGAACAGGCGGAGCACGCGGCCTTGAACGGGTAGGCCGTCGAAGGGCGTGTTCCCGGCCATGCCGGGAAGCGTGTCAGCGCTGATCTGCCAGGGAGCGTCGGGATCGACCAGCATCACGTCAGCCTCGCTGCCGAGGCTAAGAGCGCCGGTGTCGATGTCGAGCAGGGCGGCGGGGTTGCGCGAGAGCAGCGCGACCAGGCGCTCCAGCGAGACGCGTTCGTCGCGGACCAGGCCGAGCGCTAGCGGGAGCAACGTGGCGGCGCCGGCGGCGCCGGCGCTGGCGTCGGCGAAGGGCAACCGCTTTTCCTCCGGCCCGCGCGGGTCGTGGCCGGAACAGAGCACGTCGATCGTGCCGTCGGCCAGCGCGGCCAGCGCGGCCTGGCGATCATCCTCCGAACGCAGCGGCGGCGAAAGATGCGCGAAGGTGCGGAAGTCGCTCATCGCATTGTCGGACAGCAGCAGATGGGCGGGGGTGATGCCGCAGGTGACGCGCACGCCGCGGCGCTTGGCGACGCGAATCAAGTCGAAACCGGCTCTCGTGGTGACCTGACGGATGTGGAGGCGCGCGTCGGCCGACTCGGCCAGCATCAGGTCGCGCGCGATCGCCAGCGGCTCGGCAAGCGCGGCGGCGGCGGGGAGGCCGAGGCGGGTGGCCGTCTCGCCCTCGGTGGCGACGGCGTCGCCTACGAGGCCGGAGTCCTCGGCATGGCTCACCACCACCAACCCGAGATCGCGGGCGTAGGCGAGGACGCGCGCCATCACACCGGTGTCGGCGATCCAGCGTCTGCCCGTCCCGACCGCGCGTGCGCCGGCCGAGGCGCAGATCGCCATTTCGGCGAGATCGGTGCCGAGAAGGCCGCGGGTGGCGGCGGCGATCGGGTGGATCCACAGATCGGGGCGGCCGATCAGCAACGAGCGCTGAACGATGCCGGGCTCGTCCAGGACGGGTGACTGATCGGGCATCAGCCCGACGCGGACGATCCCGCCAGCGCGGAACGCGGCGCGGTCGATGGCAGCAACGCCGAGGTCAACAATCGCCGGCAGCAGGAGCTTGCCGGCGCAATCGATCACGGTGGCATCGTCTGCGGCGTCGGTGATGCGGCCATCGGCGACGAACAGGTCGCCGCGGCGCTCGCCCCCCACGGGACAGACGATGCGGGCGTCGCGGAAGTGAAGCGCGTTGCTCATGCCCAGCCCTCCACGCCGCGCGCTCTTCGCGTCAGCACGTCCAGGCACGCCATTCGGACGGCGACCCCCATCTCGACCTGTTCGGTAATGGCGGAGCGATCATGGTCGGCCACGTTGGAATCGATCTCCACACCGCGATTCATTGGGCCGGGATGCATCACGAGCGCGTCGGGCTTGGCACGGGCGAGGCGATCGAGCGTGAGGCCGTAGCGCAGGTGATATTCGCGGCTGGAAGGGACGTAGCCGCCGGTCATCCGCTCTGTCTGAAGGCGGAGCATCATCACCACGTCGGCGCCGTCCAGCGCGTTGTCGAAATCAGTGAATGGGGTGACGCCCATCCGCTCGATCGCGGGAGGCATCAATGTGGAGGGCGCGCAGACGCGGACCTCGGCGGCTAGCGCGGTGAGTGCCAGGATGTTCGAGCGGGCGACTCGGCTGTGCAGCAGGTCGCCGCAGATCACCACGCGCTGGTTGTGGATCGTGCCGCGGCGGCGGCGGATCGTCAGCGCGTCCAGCAGGGCCTGGGTCGGGTGTTCGTGGCGCCCGTCACCGGCGTTAAGCACGGGGCAATCGACCTTGTCGGCGATCAGCCGCACTGCACCTGAAGACATGTGACGGATCACGATCACGTCGGCGCGCATGGCGTTGAGCGTCATGGCGGTGTCGATCAGCGTCTCGCCCTTCTTCACGCTGGATTGTGCGGCGTGCATGTTGACCACGTCTGCGCCCAGGCGCTTGCCGGCGATCTCGAAGCTCAAGAGCGTGCGGGTGCTGTTCTCGAAGAAGGCGTTGATCTGGGTGAGCCCGGCGAGCCGCTTGTCGGGTGTGGCACGGCCGCGGTTGGCGGCGATCCAGCCTTCCGCCTCGTCGAGGAGAAAGGTGATCTCGTGCGGCTGGAGACCCTCGATCCCGGTCAAGTGGCGGTGCGGGAAAACGGCGCCGCCGGGGATCTGCGACGCGGGGCGGTGGTCCGATGGTGATGGCATCGGGGGGGCGGGATAGTCCCGGCGGGTGGGGAGGGCAAGGTGCGCCCTCTGTCTGCGCTCCTACTGCGAAGCTCAGGACAGGCTTGAGCCGGGATCATACCACCCGTCACCCCGGCCTTGAGCCGGGGTCCCGCTGCCTTCTCGCCGCCCTGAAGAAGGAAGAAGCGGGACCCCGGATCAAGTCCGGGGTGACGAGGAACGCGCTACCCCTGTGTCAACGCGTCGATCGCCGCTTGCAGAATGTGCGCCGCGGCCAGCGAATCGATCCGCTCCGCGCGCTTCGCGCGGCTCATGTCCTGTTCGATCATCACACGCTCCACCGCGACGGTGGACCAGCGTTCGTCCCATAGGAGGATCGGGCCAAGGTCCGTGACGTTGCGGGCGAAGGCGCGGGTCGACTGCGAGCGCGGGCTTTCGCTACCGTCGAGGTTGAGCGGCAGGCCGAGGATGATGCCGGCGACCTGCTGCGCGGCGATCAGATCGGCCAGTGCGGCCTTATCCTGGGTGAACTTACGGCGCTTGATGAGCGGCGCCGGACTGGCGAAGGTCCAGCCGGCGTCGCACAAAGCGGTGCCGAGCGTCTTCGTGCCGAGATCGAGGCCGATCAGGCGGCCGCCGTTCGGCAGCGCCTCGCGGAACTCGGCGGCGGCGAGGGTGATCATTGTGCCGCCACCCGGCGGGCGACGTCGGCACGGACGTTGGCCCAGAACAGGCTGTAGTCATAGACGTGGTAGTTGTTGCCGGGAAGCACATAGGGGCCGACATCCGGCCCTTCGCCGATCAGCAGCAGGCCACGCTCCCCGCAGCGCGCGGGAACTCGGCCGGCCTCGATCGTGGCGGTGGCGAGGTCTTCGGCGGGGAAGAGCGTGCCGGTGTTGGCGCTGGCCGGGGCGGTCGCCCCGGGCGTGCCGGTGAGCGGGTTGGTGCAGATGAGCTGGCTGCCGCGGCGTGGTTTTCCGTCAAAGCCGGTGGAACGGTCGTAAGTGTCGATCACCAGCGACGGGTCGGCAGGTTCGGCGAAGCTTGCCCAGGACAAGATGCAGCCGCGCTGGTCGGGGCGGGTGCATTCGGGGAGGCCCATCGCGGCGAGATCGTGTTCGCGGCTGACCGGCCAGCCGACGACATAGGCGGCGACAACACGGCGGGCGAGCGGGGTGCCGGCGACCTTGTCCTTGAGCAGATGGGTCAGGTGAAGCGCGCCCTGGCTGTGGCCGGCGAGGATGATCGGGCGGGTGGGGCCGATCTGCTTTAGGAAGGCGGCAAAGGCGGTCTGGACGTCGCCGTAAGCGAGGTTGAGCGCGCGGCCTGCGTCCGCTGCGTCGGTGAGGAAGGAGCCGAAGGTTGCCTGGCGATAGCGCGGTGCCCAGATCTCGCCCGCCTCGTTGAACACACTCGCCTGGCCGCGGAGGAACAGCGCGGCGCGGTCGTTCGCTTCCTTGTCATCCAGCGGGGCGTTCCAATGGTCGCCGCTGAGGTATGACGTAGGGTGGATGAAGAAGACGGCCGGGCCGCCGGGCGTGGTGCGTGGCTGGTAGCCAGCTGGGGTCCATAGCGCGGGGTTGCCGGGCAGGTCGGGGCGGGCAAGCCACATCCCGGGATCGTCATAGGCCTGCGCGGCTGCCTTTCCCTTCGGTTCAAAGGGTCGGCCGGGCACGAAGGTCCAGCGGATGAGGTCATTGCCCCAGATGCGGTAAACCACGGCCCCGGCGATCGCGAGCGCGATGAGGAAGGCGATGACGTAGAGGAACTTGCGCGCCATGGCTGCGCGGCCTGCCCGAGTGGGCGCGCGTGCGCAACTGGCGGTGTGACGGCGGGTGGGTTAGGCGGCCGCCATCTCCATGGCCGTGGTGTCGGCGAGGCTGGTGCCGTCGAGGATGCGGGCGGTTTCGTCGCGGACGCGGGCCATCGACTTGCGGATCGCGCAGTCCGCCTCACTTTTGCAATCCTTGCACGGGCGATAGGCGGTGCGGCTGACGCAGGGGACTAGCGCCAGCGGACCCTCGATCACGCGGATGATCTCGCCGAGCGAAATGAGGTGCGATGGACGCGAGAGCATGTAGCCGCCCATCTTGCCGCGGTGGCTGTGCAGCAGGCCGGCATCGCGCAGATCGGCAAGGATCAGTTCAAGGAACTTGCGCGGGACATTCGCCTCCGTCGCGATGCGGTTCATGGGAACGGGCGGGCCGCCGGCCGGCATGGTCGCGAGAAAGATCATCGAGCGCAGGGCGTAACGGGAACGCTGGGTAAGCATGATATCCTGTTATATGCACCCGCATTATGGCCGCCGAAAGGCGCCCCTTTCAACTTTGTGACGGCCGCCCTATATCGGTGGGGCTCGCGGGGCTTGCCCCACGGCTATGGCGATAAAAGCCGGCGAAAAATAGGCACAGCGGACCCGGGGGCAGTACCCGGCGGCTCCACCATTGCCGCTGCTTTCAGCAGCCGCACTGACGGGGCCGAACCAGGATCGACGTGTGTTGAAAGGCGCTGGTCTTTGCTCGGAATGGGACCACCGTGACGGCCCATACACAAGTGCCAACGATAACGAAGCACTCGCGATTGCGGCGTAACCTGACGGCTTAACGGCCTAAGGTTACACCAAAATAGCGCGGTTGGACCCCACCGGGCAACAGAAGGGGATTCCAGCGGTACGGGGAGCACCGGGCAACAGAAGCTCCCCACCCCCTTTCATGATCTCGCTATGCCTCATCCGTTCGTCCCGAGCGAAGTCGAGGAACGGCCCCGAGCGGGGCGTGTGAGGCATGTCCCTCGACTTCGCTCGGGACGAACGGATAGGGTGCCTTGTCATTCGCACCCGCGCGCGCAAATAGGCGGCATGGCGATCACTAGCGTCCCCGGGCATCCTTCCGCTCATCGCGCGCAGATCGGCGCCTCCGTCGCCGCGCTTCTCGAAGCCGATCCGCGTTCGATAAAGCTGCCCAGCGCGTACGCCGCAGCATGGAAGCTGCCGAATTATCTCGACGTGCCGACCTGCAAGCGGCTGGTGGCGATGATCGATGCCAACCGACGACCGTCCACCTTGCTGTCGGACAGCGGCAACAGCTCGTTCCGCACTTCCGAGAGCTGCGACATGGATCGCCGCTCGGACGAGATCCGGCCGATCGACGAAGGGCTGGCGCATCTACTCGGGCTTGATCCAGCCTGGGGCGAGACGATGCAGGGTCAGCGCTACGCCCCCGGCCAGTATTTCAAGGCGCATCACGATTATTTCCACGAAGGCGAAAGCTATTGGCCGGCGATGAAGGCCAGCGGTGGGCAGCGCGTGTGGACGGCGATGATCTTCCTCAACGATGTGGAGGAGGGCGGCGCGACCTGGTTTCCGCAGGCCGGCGTGCGGGTGAAGCCCAAGCGTGGTACGCTGCTGGCGTGGAACAACATGAACCTTGACGGCAGCCCCAATACCGCAACGCTGCACGAGGGCACGGCGGTATCGGAGGGCGTGAAATATATCATTACCAAATGGTTTCGCGAGGCCCCCTGGACACCGATCGCCTGACATCATGATGCATGTATTGGGGGTCGAACGATCGATCCTGGGTCAGCCGTGGCGCTGGCGCGCGACTGCTTCGGACAATCTGTCGCTTGACGATCTGGTCACGCAATTGCTGCTCGCCCGTGGCTGTCCACGCGAGGCGCTGGACGATCATCGCACGCCCTCGATCCGCGCCTTCATGCCCGATCCGTCGATCTTCCGCGACATGGATGCTGCCGCCGAACGGCTCGCCGATGCGGTGCAGGGCGCCGAGCAGATTGCGGTGTTTGGCGATTATGACGTGGATGGCGCGACGTCGGCCGCGGTGATGATCCTGCTGCTGCGGCAGCTTGGGGTTGAGGCGCGGGTGTATATTCCCGACCGGGTGACCGAGGGCTACGGCCCGACAGCGGCAGCGATGACCCGGCTGGCGCATGAGGGCGCGTCGTTGATCGTGACCGTGGATTGCGGGGCGCAGGCGTTCGACGCGCTTGCCGCCGCGCGGGCTGCCCCGGTCGACGTGATCGTGGTGGACCATCACCAATGCGCGAGCGAACTGCCGCTGGCGCATGCGGTGGTGAATCCCAATCGGCTCGATGAGGTCGAAGGCGCGGCGCATGGCCATCTGGCGGCAGTCGGCGTTGCGTTTCTGCTCGGGGCGGCGCTGCTGCGGGTGCTGCGGCGACGCGGATATTTCGCGCTGCGCCAGGAACCGCGGCTGCTCGACCTGCTCGATCTCGTCGCGCTCGGGACGGTGGCCGACGTGGCGCAGCTGCGCGGGCTCAACCGGGCGTTCGTTGCGCAGGGCCTCAAGGTGATGGCGGGGCGGCGCAACATCGGGCTTGCCGCGCTGATCGAAGCCTCGCGGCTGACGCGCGCGCCGACGGCGACCGACCTTGGCTTTGCGCTGGGGCCGCGGATCAATGCCGGTGGGCGCGTCGGGCGGGCGGATCTTGGCGTGCGGCTGCTCACCACGCGCGATCCGGCGGAGGCGCGCGCGATCGCCGCGGAGCTCGACCAGCTCAACGAGGAACGACGCGCGATCGAGGCGGCGGTGCAGGCCGAGGCGGAAACCATGTACGCCGCCGGGCGCAGCGTGACGGTGGTGGCCGGACGCGGCTGGCACCCCGGCGTGATCGGGATCGTCGCCGGGCGGCTGAAGGAAAAGCTCGGCCAGCCGGCGATCGTCATTGCGGTGGACGAGCATGGCGTCGGCAAGGGATCGGGCCGGTCGATCACCGGCGTCGATCTGGGGCAGGCAGTGCTGGCGGCGAAGGAGGCAGGGCTGCTTGTCGCCGGCGGTGGCCATGCGATGGCGGCCGGGCTGACGATCGAAGCGGACAAGGTACCGACCTTCGCCGATTTCCTGGAGGAGCTGCTCGCCTCGCGGGTCGCCGCCGCCGTGGCGGACCGGGCGTTGCTGGTCGATTCGGTCCATGCGGCAGGCGGCGTCACGCCTGATCTGGTTACCGCGATGGAGAGCGGCGGGCCTTATGGCGTCGGCTGGCCCTCGCCGCGCGTCGCGATCGGGCCGGTGCGGCCGGTGCGCGTGGATGTGGTCGGCAACGGCCATGTCCGCGCGATCGTGGCGGGGGATGACGGACGCAGCCTGAAGGCGATGGCGTTTCGCGCCGCGGATACGCCGCTGGGCGTGGCACTGCTCGGCGCGGCCTCCCATCGCAAGTTGTGGCTCGCGGGGCGCGCCAAGATCGACGATTGGGCGCAGCGGCCCGCCGCCGAACTTCACATCGACGATGCGGCCTGGGCAGATTGATCTCTGTGGCGTTCGTGAGCCGTTCGTCCCGAGCGAGGTCGAGGGACACGGTTCAGGCAGCCAATGCCTCGACTTTGCTCGGCACGAACGGAAGATGATCTTCAGCGATTGACAGGGGCGCTTACCCCCTCTAGCTGCACCCCCCGCTGGCCCCTTCGTCTAGTGGTTAGGACGCGGCCCTTTCACGGCTGAAACACGGGTTCGAGTCCCGTAGGGGTCACCAGCACATCGCCCGCTTCGCCGACCTGGCGCCACGAAGGGCGTCAGGGGAGGATAGGATGGGGTTCGATCTCAACGGGCGCACGGCGCTCATCACAGGCGCCTCCTCTGGCCTGGGTGCGCATTTCGCGGAAATCTTTGTTGCAGCCGGGGCGCGGGTCGTGATCGGCGCGCGGCGCGTCGATCGGGTCGAGGCGCTTGCGGCGCGGCTGGGCGACAAGGCGCTGCCCGTGGCCATCGATGTGACGGACGAGGGCTCGATTGCAGCGGCTTATAATGCGGCTGAGGCGAAGTTCGGGCCGATCGATACGGTGATCGCCAATGCCGGGGTCGCCAATGGCGGGCGCACGGTTGATGTCGAGCCTGACAAGCTGCGCCAGACGATCGATACCAATTTCACCGGCGTGCTGCTGACCGCGCGCGAGGGCGCGCGGCGGATGATCGCGGCGGGATCGCGCGACAGCGGACGCGGGCGGGTCGTGCTGGTCGGCTCGATCACCGCGCATGTCACCGGCCATGGCGACAGCGCTTATGCCGCGTCCAAGGCGGCGGTGGCGCATCTCGGGCGTAACCTGGCGCGCGAATGGGTGCGCATGGGGATCAACGTCAACGTGATCCAGCCGGGCTATATCCAGACCGAGATCGCCGGCGACTGGTTTCAGAGCGAGGGCGGCGCGAAGCAGGTTGCCGGCTGGCACCGGCGGCGGTTCATGCCGATCGACGTGCTCGACCCGCAGCTTTTGTATTTCGCGTCGGATGCGAGCGCGATGGTGACGGGTTCGGTGATCGATATCGATGATGGGCAATCGTTGTAGCCACCCACCCCCGTTCGCCTGCAGTTGCCAAAGCCCGTGCCTTCCGGCGGCACCATCTCCGGTCGCCCTGAGCTTGTCGAGGGGCTGTACTCCCTTGCGAAGAAGCGCAAGGCTTCGACAAGCTCAGCCCGAATGGCAATAGCGTGTTGAAGGGGCGGACTTCGACAACTTCCGATCGCCCGGTATAGCGCACCCATGCGATCGATCGATCTGAACGCCGATCTGGGCGAAGGCTATGGCCCGTGGGCGATGGGTGACGATGCGGCAGTGTTTGCGCTTGTCAGCAGCGCCAATGTGGCGTGTGGCGGGCATGCCAGTGATCCCGAGACGATGTTCCGCACGCTGACGCTGGCGCGTGAGCGGGGCGTCAGCGTGGGCGCGCATCCGAGTTATCCCGATCTGCTCGGCTTCGGGCGGCGGCGGCTGCCGGCTTCGGCGGCGGAGATCGAGCGGTTCGTGGCGGCGCAGGTCGGCGCGCTGCTCGCGGTCGCGGCGCTGGCCGGCCATCCGGTGCGCCATGTAAAGCCACATGGGGCCCTGGCCAATGTCGCAGCGGCCGAGCGCGATGTGGCGGATGCGATCGCGCGGTCGGTGTGGGCGGTGGATCGCGAGTTGGCGGTGCTGGCGATTTCCGGGACCGAGCTGGAGCGGGCGGCACGCGATGCGGGGCTGCGGGTGTTCAGCGAAATCTATGCCGACCGCGGCTATACGCCGGCCGGGCAATTGATGCCGCGCAGCCAGCCGGGCGCGCTGATCCATGATGCGGAGGAAGCTGCGGCGCGGTTGGTGGTGTTTTTCGACAGCGGCGTGATGCCGACCGTGGATGGGGGCGGGGTGCGGCTCGCAGCGGATTCGATCTGCGTGCATGGCGACAATCCGGCCGCCGTGGCCATGGCGACCCGGGTGCGTGCGACGCTGATCGAGCAGCGGCTGACGATCGCGCCCTTCGTTGAGCGGGCATGACTGCGCCCGTTTTTCGCGCGGTTGGCGCCGGGGCGCTGCTCGCGGACTTTGGCGATGTGATCGACGAGGCGCTGTTTGCCCGGGTCGTTGCGCTGGACCGCGCGGTGGCCGCCGCGCCGCCCGTGGGGCTGGTGGAAACGGTGCCGGCCTATACCAGCCTGCTGTTCGTCTTCGACCCGTTGGTGACCGATCATGTTGCGGTGGAGGCGCATGCCGCTCGCCTGATCGCGCCGGGCGGCGATTTCACGGGCGCGCACACGCATGAGGTGCCCGTCTGCTATGAGGGAGACGCAGCGCCCGACTTGGCGGCGGTGGCCGAGTGGCTGGGCATGTCAGGGGAGGCGGTGATCGCCGCGCATTTGGCGGGCGAGTATCGCGTGTTCATGTACGGTTTCGCGCCGGGATACGCCTATCTCGGCGGTGTGCCGGAGGCGCTACACTTGCCGCGCAAGGCGGTGGCGGTGCGTGGGTATCCAGTGGGCAGCGTGATGGTGGCGGGGCCGCAATGCCTGATCACCACCTTGCCGATGCCAACGGGCTGGTGGGTGATCGGCCGCACGCCGCTGCGCGTTCTGGATGCTGGGGCGGGGCGGCCCTTCCTGTTCGAGCCGGGGGATCAAGTGCGCTTCACCCGCGTGCGTGCAGAGGCGCTGGTATGAGCGTGGCGCGGCTGCGAATCGAGACGGCGGGACCGCTGACCAGCGTACAGGATGCGGGGCGGCCGGGCTGGCGGCGCTTTGGCGTGCCGCCGTCGGGGCCGGTGGATCGGCGCGCCTTTGCGGCCGCGCTGGCGGCAACAGGCGGCAAGGAGGTGGGGATCGAGGTGTCGCTCGGCGGGCTGAGCTTCACGTGCGAGGGCGGGCCGGTGGCGATGGCGATCACCGGCGCGGCGGTCGCCTCTGTGAACGGCGTGGAGGTCGGTGGCTGGTGCGTGGTGACGCTTCAACCGGGCGCGCGCTGCCGGGTGCGCGAGAGCGGCGGGAATTGGGGCTATCTTGCCTTTGCCGGGGAGATGGACGGCGCGGCGTGGCTGGGGAGCCGATCTACGCATCTGATCGCCGGATTGGGCGCGGGGAGGCTGGAGGCGGGTGCGGCGGTGTCGATTGCCGATGCGCGGGACCGTGCTTCGGTATCGATCGCGCCGCCGCCGGAAGCCGAGCCGGTTGCAGTGGCGCGGGTGGTGCTTGGGCCGCAGCAACGATTCTTCGCTGACGAGGTGCTGGCACGGCTGACGGGAGAGCCGTTTGCTGCGAGCGCTCGCTTCGATCGCATGGGAATGGTGCTGGATGGACCGGCGTTGACGCCTCTACGTGTCGACATGCCAAGCGAGCCGGCGGTGCGCGGGGCTTTGCAGGTGGATGGCGATGGACGGGTCAGCCTGTTGACCGCGGATCACCAGACCACGGGCGGCTATCCGCGGATCGGGGCGGTGGTGGAACCGGATATCGATCGAGTGGCGCAGCTGCCGGCGGCCGCGGCACTGCGGTTCGCGGTGGTGGATGCGGGTGCGGCAGTGGCGCTGACGCGGGCGGCGGCGGCGCGAGACGCGGCATGGCTGGCGCAGGTGAGGGCCGGGTGCCGGGCGCGGGGGTCGTTGCTGACGGCGAACCTGGTGGATGGGGTGGTGGCGCCTTAGCGGAGCACTGGCGGGCGTGCGCTTCGACCGGCTCGGAGCGAATGGAATAGGGAGCGACCCTCCCGTTCGTCCCGAGCAACGTCGAGGGACATGCCACGAGCGATGCGTTCGTAGCTCACGCCTCGACTTCGCTCGGCACGAACGAGGAGGGGCCGTAAAGCCCTTCCGCGAAGCCGGGGTAAGTTACGCCGGCTTCTTCGCCACGCCGACCAGCGCCGGGCGCAGCAGGCGATCCTTGATCATCCAGCCGGATTGCATTTCCTGAACGATCGTGCCCGCTTCCGCGTCAGACGGTACTTCCAGCATCGCCTGGTGGCGGTTGGGATCGAGCGGCTGACCCATCGCTTCGATCTTGGTCAGGCCGTGGCGCTGGAAGACGTTGGTCAGCTCGCGCCCGGTCGCCTCGAGGCCAGTGACGAGGCCCTTGAACTTGTCATCCTCGCGCAGCTCCGCAGGAATCGCCGCCAATGCGCGTTCGAGATTGTCGTTCACGCTCAGCACGTCCCGCGCGAAATTGGTGGCGGCATAGGCGCGGGCGTCGGCAGCGTCCTTTTCGGCGCGACGGCGGACGTTCTGGATCTCGGCCTGGGCATACAGCGTCTGCTGCTTGGCCTCGGCGAGCTGACTTTCCAGCTCGGCCACGCGATCATGTTCCGCGACCTCGGGAGCGTCCGCGGCGGTTTCCTCGCGCAGGTCCTCAGCCGGGGTATTCGTCTCGGTGTCAGTCATCGTTTCCCTGTCTTCAAGATAGCCGCTCAACCCATAAGACGGGCGAGCGTTGCGGCCGTGAAATCCACCATGGGCACGACACGCGCGTAGTTCAACCGCGTGGGGCCGATCACGCCAACGACGCCGACCACCCGGCCGTCGCTGCCGCGAAAGGGCTTGGCGATCACAGAGGAGCCGGACAGCGCGAACAATTTGTTCTCCGCGCCGATGAAAATGCGGGTGGCGTCGCCAGCGCGGGCCGAATCGAGCAGGGCGGCGATTTCCTGCTTGCCGTCGAGATCGTCGAGCAGATCACGGACCCGGTCGAGATCCGCGGTGGCCGCGTCATCCAGCAACCGCGCCTGGCCGCGCACGATCAGCACCGGGCGGCGCTCGCCGTCCTCGCTCCACACCGCGATGCCGCGTTCGATCAGCGCGCGGGCCGCGCTGTCGAGCGCCGCGCGACCCTGCGCCAGCTCGTGCTCGATCCGGGCGCGCGCGGCGGCGAGGGTGAGGCCGGAGAGGGTAGCGGACATGTAATTGCCCGCCTCGATCAACGCGGCAGGGCCGACACCGGGGGGCAGATCGACCACGCGATTTTCAACCGCGCCATCTTCGCTGACCAAGACCGCCAGTGCCTGGCCATGCGACAGGGGGACGAAGCCGATGGAGCGCAGCACCTGTTCGTGTTTGGGCACCATGACGAGCCCGGCGCAGGCGGACAGGCCCGAAAGCGCCGCGGTAGTGGCGGCGATCGCTTCTTCCACCGGGCCGCCAAGTCCGGCGCGCGACTCGATCGTCGCGCGTTCCTCGGCGGAGGGTTCGAGCGCCTGCATCATGCCGTCGACGAACAGGCGCAGGCCCAATTCGGTGGGCATCCGCCCAGCCGACGTATGCGGGGCCGCGAGCAGACCGACGTCCTCGAGCTGCGCGAGCACGCTACGGATGGAGGCTGGGGAGAGATTGAGGCCGGCGAGCGCAAGCGTCTTGGAACCGACCGGCTGTCCGTTGTGAATATAGCCGTCGACGACCCGGCGAAAGATATCGCGGGCCCGGTCCGACAGTTCGGCGATCGGAGGGGAGGCGGTCACGGGGGAAATCTAGGGTGGTTGCCCGCGTCACTCAACGGGCTGGCGCGGGGTAGGGGGAAAAGCTACGGCCGCTACAAATCACTGCCGTTCGCCCTGAGCTTGTCGACGGGCTGTCCTCACCTTCGTGGAGAAAGGACAGGGCTTCGACAAGCTCAGCCCGAACGGGTTATTGGAGCCAGAACACATGCGTCCCAGCGGCCGTGCGCCAGACCAGATGCGCGCCATCACCATCGAGCCGAACTTCACCCGTCACGCCGAAGGATCGGTGCTGATCGGATTCGGTGACACCAAGGTGCTGGTCACTGCCAGCATCGAGGAGCGGGTGCCGCCGTTCCTGCGCGGCAAGGGGCAGGGCTGGGTGACGGCCGAATACGGCATGCTCCCGCGCGCCACGCACACCCGCGGCAATCGCGAGGCGGCCAAGGGCAAGCAGTCGGGGCGTACGCAGGAAATCCAGCGACTTATCGGCCGTTCCTTGCGCGCGGTGACAGATATGCAAGCACTGGGCGAGCGCCAGATCGTGCTCGATTGCGACGTGATCCAGGCCGATGGCGGCACGCGCACCGCCTCGATCTCGGGTGCTTGGGTCGCGCTGCGCCTTGCGGTCAACGGGCTGATGGCGGCGGGCAAGATCGAGAAGGATCCGATCGCGCAGAAGGTCGCGGCGATTAGCTGCGGCATCTACCAGGGCCAGCCGGTGCTCGACCTCGATTATGACGAGGATTCGAACGCCGATGCCGACGGCAACTTCGTCCTGCTCGAAAATGGCAACATCGCCGAGGCGCAGGCCACCGCCGAGCATGCCACCTATGACGAGGAAGCGTTGCTCCGCTTGCTCCGTCTCGCGCGGATCGGCTGCGCCGACATCTTCGCCGCGCAAGCAAGAGCCGTTAGTCAATGAGCGGCGAGGGCGGCGAGCCGCAGGCCATCCGCAAGCTCCGACCGGGCAAGCTCGTGATCGCCAGCCACAATCCGGGCAAGGTGCGCGAGATCGCGGCGCTGCTGGAGGGCCACGGGCTGGACGTCGTGTCCGCCGCTGAACTCGACCTGCCCGAACCGGAGGAGACCGGCACGACGTTCGTGATGAACGCGGAGCTGAAGGCACGCGTGGCCGCTGACCTGTCTGGGTTGCCGGCGCTCGCCGACGACAGCGGCATGTGCGTCGAGGCGCTGGGCGGCGATCCCGGGATCTTCTCCGCTCGCTGGGCAGGCGAACGCAAGGATTTCGGCGCGGCGATGCGGCTGGTGCAAGACAAGGTCGACGCGATCGACGGGGCCTCGCGCGACGCGCATTTCGTCTGCGCGCTGGCGCTGGCCTGGCCCGATGGGCATGTCGAATGGTTCGAAGGACGCGTCGATGGCACTTTGGTGTGGCCGCCGCGGGGGGACAAAGGCTTCGGCTACGATCCGATGTTCCTGCCCGAGGGGCGCGATCAGACGTTCGGTGAGATGGACCAGGACGAAAAGCACGCGATCAGCCACCGTGCGGATGCGTTCCGGCAGCTCGTGGCAGCGGTGTTCTGAGGCGGAAGGGCTCTGCTTCAAACCGCTCGCACGGAGCCTGTCCAAGTGCGTGCCCCATGCGGTGCGCTACGTCACACGCACTTCGACAAGCTCAGTGCGAACGGGTTGGGTGGAGCGTTGCAGACTTAAAGCGTCCGCTCGCCCACCACATTGCCCGACGGGCTGTATCGGCAAACCAGAAAGTCGTCGCGCTTGTTCGAGGTCATCGCGCAGCCAACCCGCGTCGTGTTCCGCCACACGATCTGGGTATAGTGGGACACGTCCTGCCACTTGCCGGTGCGGCTGAACGCGGGCGTCACGCCATTCACGAAATCGCGCCTTTCCGCGATCCAATGCCCGATCATCTCGTCATAGCGATACGCGCCGCGCGTGCCGGTCCACAGGTTCTCGCCCTCGCGCATCGGGCCATGCGGCTGATCGGCGTGCGCAAAGCGTCCAGTGCGCGCCATCTCTTCGGCATAGGTGCGGGCCGACGCGGCGAGGCGAGAGTCCCATGTCAGCGGGGGCACGCCTGCTTCGGCACGCGCGCGATCGTGCCCACCCATCATCACCCTGCGTAGCTGCGCCGGGTCGCGCGGCGGCGGCGCTTCGGCGAGATCCCGTTCGACCACCCGCTCGGGTGCTTGCGCGCAACCGGCGAGCAGAAGGGCGAGTGCGGCGAGGTGGCGTTGGAGCGGCATCGCGGCCATATCGGCACCGTGATGCCTCCAGACAATCCTCTCGCCCTCTATATCCACTGGCCCTTCTGCGTCTCGAAATGCCCGTATTGCGACTTCAACAGCCATGTTCGGGCGGGCGTCGACCAGGCGGCGTGGCGCGCGGCGTTGCTTGCGGATCTCGCGCATGAGGCGGCGGTTTTGCCGGATCGGCGGCTCACCTCGATTTTCTTCGGCGGCGGTACGCCTTCGCTGATGCCGCCCGAGACGGTGGCGGCGTTGCTGGCGGCGGCGGAACAGCATTGGGGCTTCACGCCGGGGATCGAGATCACGCTGGAGGCCAATCCGTCCTCGGTCGAGGCCGCGTGCTTTGCCGATCTGGCGGCGGCGGGGGTGAACCGCGTGTCGCTCGGCCTACAGGCGCTGGAGGACGAAGCGCTGCATTTTCTCGGCCGAGCGCATGACGTGAAAGAAGGGCTGGCGGCGCTGGAAATCGCGCAATCCGTATTCCCGCGAGTCAGCTTCGACCTCATCTATGCACGGCCGGCACAGCCACTCGCGGCGTGGGAGGCGGAGTTGCGGCGCGCGATTGCGTTTGGGACAGAGCATCTTTCGCTCTATCAACTGACGATCGAGCCCGGGACGCGCTTTGCCACCGAGGCGGCGGCCGGGCGGCTGACGATCCCCGATGGCGACACGGCGGCGGACCTGTTCGAGGCGACTCGCGCGATCACCGCAGCGGCGGGGCTGCCAGCGTATGAGATCAGCAACCATGCGCGGCCCGGCGCGGAGAGCCGCCACAACCTCGCTTACTGGCGATACCAGACCTATGCCGGCGTCGGCCCGGGCTCGCATGGACGCCGAGGGGGCTTGGCAACCGTGCGGCACAAGAAACCGGAGAATTGGATGGGTGCCGTCGCGCGGAACGGCCACGGCATTCAGAGCGAGGAACCGCTCGATCCCGCCACCCAGGCATCGGAGGCATTGCTGATGGGGTTGCGGCTGCGCCAGGGCGTCGATCTGGCGCGGATCGCACGGCTGGCGGGCGCCGACGTCGCAGAGATCGTCGATGAGCGGGCGATCGCGCGACTGCCCGATCTGATCCGGCGTGAGGGGGGCCGCCTACGCGTGACCGAGGAGGGCATGTTGCTGCTTGACGCGATCCTGCCGGAGGTGGTGCGCGATCGCGTGACGGCCTGACCGGGCGCGCGGGCTGCTGTTGCCTTCGCGCCCGCGGCAATGGTAGCGGCGCAACATGTCTGTAGATACCGCCACCGTGAAGAAGGTCGCCAGCCTGGCGCGCATCGCGATTGACGATGCCCATGCCGAGCGGCTCGTGCCCGAACTCAACAACATCCTCGATTGGATCGAGCAACTGGGTGAGGTGGATACCAGCGGCGTCGCGCCGATGACCGCGGTGATCCCCAATACGCTGCGGTTGCGCGACGACGTGGTGAACGCCGATCCGCTGACCGGCGGCGGGATACGCGACGCGGTGCTGGCGAATGCGCCGCAGGCCGAGCATGGCTTCTTCACCGTTCCCAAGGTAATCGAGTGAGCCCGCTCCCAGCGACTGTTCTGACTTACTCTTTCGAGTTGTGACCATGACTGATCTCACCGACCTTGGCATTCGCGAGATCCGCGACGGCGTGCGCGAGGGCACCTTCTCCGCGCGCGAGGTAGCGACTGCGTTCAACGCGGCTGTTGCTGGCGCGAAGCCGCTCAACGCCTTCCTTGTCGAGACGCCCGATCACGCGCTGGCGGCCGCCGATGCCGCCGATGCGGCCCGGGCCGCGGGCGAGACGCTGAAGCCGCTCGCCGGCGTGCCGATCGGCATGAAGGACCTGTTCTGCACCAAGGGCGTGGCGTCGACCGCGGCGAGCCACATTCTGGAGGGATTCACGCCGCAGTATGAGTCCACCGTCTCGCAGAACTTGTGGGATGCGGGTGCGGGCATGCTCGGCAAGCTCAACATGGACCAGTTCGCAATGGGCTCGTCCAACGAAACCAGCGCGTTCGGCAATGTGATTTCGCCGTGGCGGCGCAACGATGGGGGCAATGCGGCGCTGGCGCCGGGCGGGTCGTCGGGCGGGTCGTCCGCAGCGGTCGCGGCGCGGCTGTGCCCGGGCGCGACCGGCACCGACACGGGCGGCTCGATCCGCCAGCCGGCGGCGTTCACCGGAATCTCCGGGATCAAGCCGACCTATGGTCGCTGCTCGCGCTGGGGCACGATCGCCTTCGCCTCGTCGCTCGATCAGGCCGGTCCGATGGCGCGTGACGTGCGCGATTGCGCGATCATGCTGGAGGCGATGAGCGGGTTCGACGCCAAGGACGCGACCTCGCTCGATCTGCCAGTGCCGCGGTGGGAGCAGGGGCTGAACGCGAGCCTAGCGGGGAAGCGCGTCGGCATTCCGCGCGAGTATCGCGTCGACAACATGCCCGAGGAGATCGAGGCGCTGTGGCAGCAGGGCATCGCGTGGGTGAAGGATGCGGGCGCCGAGATTGTCGAAGTGTCGCTGCCGCACACGAAATATGCGCTGCCGGCGTACTACATCATTGCGCCGGCGGAAGCCTCGTCCAACCTCGCGCGCTATGATGGCGTTCGCTACGGCCAGCGCAATCTGCCGGACGGTGCGAACCTCCAGGCGATGTATGCCGCGACGCGCGCGGCTGGCTTCGGCGAGGAAGTGAAGCGGCGTATCCTGATCGGCACTTATGTCTTGTCCGCAGGGTTTTACGATGCGTACTTCACTCAGGCTTCGAAGGTGCGCACGCTGATCGCGCGCGACTTCGAACACGCCTGGGACAAGTGCGACGTGCTGCTGACGCCGACCGCGCCGTCGGCGGCGTTTGCGCTCGGCGAGAAGAGCGCCGATCCGCTGGCGATGTACCTCAACGACGTGTTCACCGTGCCGTCGAGTCTGGCGGGCCTACCGGCGATGAGCGTGCCGGGCGGGCTGGATCGCGCGGGCCTGCCGCTGGGGCTGCAGGTGATCGGCAAGGCGCTGGACGAGCAGGGCGTGCTCAACGCCGCACTGGCGATCGAGGAGCGCGCCGGGTTCGTCGCGCGGCCGCAGGCGTGGTGGTAATGAAGATCGTATTCGGGATTAAGGCCAATGGCTGACGCAACCGCACCGTATCGCATCAAGGGCGCCACTGGAGATTGGGAGGTCGTGATCGGCCTTGAAGTCCATGCGCAGGTGACGTCGAACGCGAAGCTGTTCTCGGGAGCCGCCACGGCGTTCGGGGCAGAGCCGAATTCGCAGGTGAGCCTGATCGACGCGGCGATGCCCGGTATGCTGCCGGTACCGAACCGCGAGTGCATCCGCCAGGCGGTGCGCACCGGCATGGCGATCGACGCCGAGATCAATCGCTGGTCGCGGTTCGACCGGAAGAATTACTTCTACGCCGATCTGCCGCAGGGCTACCAGATTTCGCAGCTTTATCATCCGCTTGTCGGCGAAGGCTCGATCGAGATCGAAGATGGCGAGGCGGTCAAGACGATCGGGGTCGAGCGCATCCATGTCGAGCAGGATGCCGGCAAGCTGATGCACGACCAGCATCCGACGCGCTCTTATGTCGATCTCAACCGGTCGGGCGTGGCGCTGATGGAGATCGTCAGCCGTCCCGACATGCGTTCGCCTTCGGAAGCAGGGGCTTACCTCCGAAAGTTGCGGGCGATCCTGCGCTATGTCGGCAGCTGCGACGGGAACATGGAAGAAGGCTCGATGCGCGCTGACGTCAACGTCAGCGTGCGCAAGCCGGGTGACGAGCTTGGTACGCGGACGGAGACCAAGAACGTCAATTCGGTGCGCTTCGTGATGGCGGCGATCGAGCATGAGGCGAACCGGCAGGTCGAATTGCTCGAAAGCGGCGGGACGATCGTGCAGGAAACGCGGCTGTTCAACGCCGATACGGGCACCACGCGATCGATGCGCTCGAAGGAAGATGCGCATGATTACCGCTACTTCCCTGATCCGGATCTACTGCCGCTTGAGTTGGACGATGCGTTTCTCGAGGAATGCCGTGCGTCGCTGCCGGAGCTGCCCGATGCCAAGCGCAAGCGCTACGAGGCGGCGGGGGTAACGCCGTACAATGCCGGGGTGCTGACGGCGGAGGTCGAGACGGCGCGGTGGTTCGATGCGCTGCTGGAGGCAGGTGCGGCGCCGGTGGCGGCGTCGAACTGGGTGACGGGTGAACTGTTCGGCGCGCTGAATCGCGTTGGCAAGGATATCACGGACTCGCCGGTGACGCCGGGGCAGGCGGCGGAGCTGCTGGCGCTGGTGGCCGACGGGACGCTCTCGGGCAGCCTTGCCAAGCAGGTGTTCGAGGTGATGCTGGAGACGGGCGACGCGCCGGGCAAGATCGTCGAGGAACGCGGGCTGAAGCAAACCAGCGATACCGGCGCAATCGAGGCGGTAATCGCGGAGGTTCTGGCGAAAAATCCGGCACAGCTGGAGCAATATCGGGGTGGCAAGGTGGCGCTGTTCGGCTTCTTCGTCGGCCAGACGATGAAGGCCATGGGCGGCAAGGCGAATCCCGGCGTGGTGAATGAGTTGTTGAAGAAGGCGCTGGGGTAAGCGCGTCCCCGTCTGCCGGGCCCTTCGGCGAAGATCAGGACAGGCTTGTTCCGGCATCCACGGCGCCGCGTTTTCCACGATATCGGAAGTGCGGAGGGCTGGATGCCGGCACGAGGCCGGCACGACGGATAGGGTTAGCGGATGCCGCGGAACGTCGCCCGGACCTCTTCCACGAATAGCTCCGGCTGCTCCAGCGCGGCGAAATGGCCGCCGCGATCGAGCTCGTTCCAGTGGATGATGTTGGTATATTGACGCTCGGCCCAGCGGCGCGAGGGGCGGATGATTTCCCTGGGGAAGATACTCACCCCGGTGGGCACCGTCACCTTATCCTTGCCGAACGCGCCAAAGCTTTCGAAGTACAATCGTGCCGACGACGTTGCCGTGGCGGTGAGCCAGTAGAGCGTGATGTCGTCAAGCATCTCGTCGCGGGTGAGCGCGTTCTCGGGCGTGCCGGTGCAATCGGTCCATTCGCGAAACTTCTCGTAGATCCACATTGCCTGGCCGACCGGCGAGTCGGTGAGGCCGTAGCCGAGCGTCTGCGGTCGGGTGGACTGCTGCTTGGAATAGCCGGTGCCTTGATCGACGTGGCGCCTCAAGTCTGCGAGTGCGGCCTTCTCCGCTGGCGTGGCGTTGGCGATGTCCTCGGGCGTCGGGCGCACCGACAGCATGTTGAGGTGGATGCCGGCGACAGCGGGATCGCCGCTGGCGCCGATCGCAGTGGTGACGGCGGAGCCCCAGTCGCCGCCCTGCGCGCCGAACCGATCGTAGCCGAGCCGCTTCATCAGGGTGATCCACGCTTTGGCGATGCGCGGCACGCCCCAGTGATCCGACGGGCGTTCGGATAGGCCGTAGCCGGGAAGCGAGGGGCAGACGACGTGAAAGGCGTCTTCGGCTCGGCCGCCGTGCGCGACGGGATCGGTGAGCGGGCCGATCACCTTGAGGAACTCGATGACGGAGCCGGGCCAGCCGTGGGTGATGACTAGCGGCAGCGCGTTCGGCTCGGGGGAGCGGCGGTGGAGAAAGTGGATCTCCAACCCGTCGATCTCGGTGGTGAACTGGCCGACTGCGTTGAGCGCGGCCTCGCAGCGGCGCCAGTCGTAATGGTGCTGCCAGTGGTCGATCAAGGCGCGCGCGGCGGTAAGCGGCACGCCTTGCTCCCATGCGGCCCCCACCGCCGGCTCGGGCCAGCGCGTGCGGGCTAGGCGTGCCTTGAGGTCGTCGAGATCGGCCTGGGGGATGGCGAGGGTAAAGGGGGTGACCGCGTCGCTCACCCCGTAACCTTGTCACGATGGAGCAGCGCCAGCGCCTGTTCGGCGAGCATCGGCGTGCCGTTGATCGCTTCACCCGCATTGGGCGTTACGCCGGCGAGCGCACGGGCGTACACCCCTTGGCTGATCGAGGCCAAGCGGAAGACAGCGAAGGCCAGGTAAAAGCTCCAGTCGGCGATCTCGCCGCGACCGGTACGGCGGCAGTAAGCGGCGACATATTCCTCTTCGCTAGGGATGCCGCTGGTGGCGAAATCGACGCCGTCGAGCGTGCCCCAACTGGGCGAGGTCGAATGCCACATGAAACCGTTGTAGCCGAGGTCGGCGAGCGGATGGCCGATGGTCGATAGTTCCCAGTCGAGGACGGCGATGAGGCGCGGCTCGGTGGGATGGAACATCACGTTTTCGAGGCGGTAATCGCCGTGCGCGATCGACGTTTCCTCGCCGGCCGGAATACGCGCGGGGAGTTCGGCGATCAGTGCCTCCATGGCCGGGATCGGCTGCGTTTCGGCACCGCGATATTGCTTGGTCCAGCGGGCAACCTGACGCTCGAAATAGCCGGTGGGGCGGCCGTAATCCTCCAGCCCCACGGCCCGGTAATTCACCGAGTGAAGCGCAGCGAGGGTGGCGTTCAACTGATCGTAGATCGCGCTGCGCTCGGACGGCGTGAGCCCAGGGAGGGTGGCATCGCGGAAGATGCGGCCTTCGAGATAGTCCATGACATAGAAGGACGTGCCGATGATTTCGGGATCGTCGCATAGTGCGCGCATGACGGGGACCGGGACATCGGTGTCGCGAAGCGCCGCCATGACGCGGTATTCGCGGTCGACCTGATGCGCACTGGCGAGCAACTGGCCGGGCGGCTTTTTGCGCAGGACGTAATCGCCGGCGTCGGTGGAAAGCATGAAGGTCGGGTTTGAGGCGCCGCCGACGAACTGGCGGACCTGCATGCCGTTGCCGAAGCCGTCGACATGGCGATCGAGCCACATGGCGAGTTTGGCTTCATCGAAGCGGTGGCGTTCGGCGACCTCGCTGAGGCGAGCGCCGGCAGTCATGCGGCGGTGGTCCGGCTGTGGGTCATGCGCGCTCTCCTATGGCGTTGTTTTTTGGAACGCGTAGCAAGAAAGCGGCGCAGGGCGCGAGGGGTTTTGTTGTGATGCTTTTCGCGCTCGGCACGGCCGGCCTTGGTGATTACCTCACCGTGGCGAGGATTTCGGCGAGCAGCTTGAAGTCGCGTTCGCGGGGGGAGGCGCGGCGCCAGGCAAGGGCGATGGTGCGATTGGGGTTGTCGCCGCCGAGCGGGCGGGCGGCGATGCCGGTGTGTTCCAGAATGCCGGCGTTGAGTGCGATCTCGGGCAGCATGGTGACGCCCAGGCCATTGTCGACCATCTGAACAATGGTGTGAAGCGACGTGCCCATCATGGTCGCCTCCGCCCTAAGTTCGGGACGGTTGCAGGCCGCGAGCGCGTGATCCTTGAGGCAATGGCCGTCTTCGAGCAGCAACAGGCGCGTTTCGTCGATGTCCTTGGGCGAGATCGGCTGGACGCCCTCGGGCAGCTCGCCTTCGGGAAAGGCGAGAAACAGGCGGTCGTCGAACAGCGGCTCCGCTGTCACCTCGCCGCAAGCATAGGGGAGCGCGAGCAGCACGCAATCCGCGCGCCCGTTCTGCAACGATTCGCAGGCGGCGCCGCTCGGCTCCTCGCGCAGGAACAGCTTGAGATCGGGATAGTCGGCGCGCAGCCTGGGGAGCACCCGTGGGAGCAGGAAGGGGGCAATGGTGGGAATGACGCTCATGCGCATTTCACCGGACAGCGGCTGCCCAGCGGCACGCGCCATGTCGCCAAGTTCCTCAGCCTCGCGCACCACGCGGCGGGCCTTTGCGACGATCTGGTCGCCAAGTGGCGTGAAGCGGACGACGCGGCGCGTGCGCTCGACCAGCGTCACGCCAATCAGCGTTTCCAGCTCGCGAATGCCGGCAGACAGGGTGGATTGCGTTACATAAACGCTGTCGGCGGCCCGGCCGAAATGGCCCTGGTCCTTGAGCGCGATGAGATATTGCAGCTGCTTGAGCGTCGGCAGGTAAGTGCTGGCCATTAATCGTCCTGTTCGATCAACAGCCAGCTTCTAGGCGCGAAAATGCAATGAGGCGATGCCTATAGCACCGCGCTGATGAAGCCATAGGTGCTGGTCGCGGTAAGCACGATGCCGACCAGAATCAGCATGACCTTGGTCGGGATCCGCTTGGCCATGACCGCGCCGAACGGCGCGGCGAGCACGCCGCCGATCAGCAGCCCGACCGTAGCGGTGGCGAAGTCCTTCAGCCCGAGATTGGCGATAAACGTCAGGGAAACAATGGTTGTTAGGAAGAATTCGACGGAATTCACCGTGCCGACGACGCGGCGCGGCTCCACGCCCTGGACAAGCAGGTTTGAGGTGACGATCGGCCCCCAGCCGCCGCCGCCGGCCGCATCAAGGAAGCCACCGATCAGCCCGAGTGGCTCCACGACCTTCGGCTTTTGATTGGTCGGGGGAAACAGCAGGCCACGGATCAGCAGATAGACGCCCACGGCAATCAGATAGCCGAGAACGAACGGCTTCACCGTTTCGCCATCGACATTGGTGAGCAGATAGGCGCCACTGACTCCGCCGATGATGCCAGGCACCAGCAGGCGGAAGAACAACCGCTTGTCGACATTCCCGTGCAGCACGTGGCTGATGCCCGATACTGCGGTTGTGAAGGTTTCGACGATGTGAACGTTGGCCGACGCGCGCGCGGGCGATAGCCCCATGACGGCGACCAGCAAGGTGTTGCAGATAACGCCGAACGCCATGCCCAGCGCGCCATCGACAATCTGCGCGCCGAACCCGACCAAGATGAATGGCAGGAGCGTTTCAAACGAAAGCAACGACAGATCCAAGCCATATCTCCGTGCGGAAGCCTGGCACGGCTGATGGCGCAGGTGCAGAAAGCCTACAAGATAGATGTGTATTCGGGCGGCGATAGCGACGGTTGCGCAACGCTGGAATTTCAGGAGCCGACATCCTAGATCGCGGATTCTCTAGAGGGGAAGCGTGATGGCCGGACTTGGCGCCTATCTCGATTCGATACGCGCGCGCGATCCGGCGCCGCATTCGCGATTGGAAATCCTGACCTACCCGGGCGTTTGGGCGCTTGGCTGGCACCGTGTGGCCCATCGGCTGTACCGGTCGCGCTTGTTCCTGCTGGCCCGAATGGTGAACCACTTTTCGCGCGCGACCACGGCGATCGACATCCATCCCGGCGCCAAGATCGGGCGCAATTTCTTCATCGACCATGGTTTCGTTGTGATTGGCGAAACGGCGGAGATCGGGGACGACGTCACGATCTATCAGTGCGTTACGCTGGGCGGGACCAGCCCCGACAATGGCGTTGCCGGCAAGCGCCATCCGACGATCAGCGACGGCGCGATCATCGGATCTGGCGCGCAGGTGCTGGGGCCGATCATCGTGGGAAAGCGCGCACGCGTCGGCGCTAACGCGGTGGTGACCAAGGACGTGCCAGAGGGGGCAGTGATGGTCGGCATTCCCGCACGCCCGACGATGGTGGAGGGCGGGCAGGCGCCCGAACGTAAATTCATGGCCTATGGCACACCGTGCAGCGAGATGTTCGATCCCGCGACGCAGAAGGTGGAGCTGCTGCGCTGTGAATTGGAGGTGATGAAGAAGCGTCTCGATTCGCTGCTGGAGGAACAGGATCAGGATCGCGGGCGTAATCGCGCCTGATGGGGATCGTCACGCCATTTCCGCTGCCGGGGAAGGTGGGGCAGGTCGGGTTCGAGCGGATCGAGCTTAACCGTATTCTCGATCTGTACGGCCGAATGGTCGCCGCCGGTCATTGGCGCGATTATGCCATGGATCTGGGCCGCGACGCGGCGGTGTTCGCGGCGTTCCGCCGCTCGGCGGAGCGTCCCGAATTCCGGATCGAGAAGCGGCCGGCGCTGCGCAACCGTCAGGGCATGTGGGCGCTGATCGGTGAAGCCGGGCAGGTGGTGAAGCGCGGGCATGAGCTTGGGCCGGTGCTGGCGCCCGTTGAGCGACGATTGATGAAGCTGGTCGAGGAGTAAGCACGGCGCGGATCCGCCAGACCGCTCTCGCCCCGTAACGGCGCTTCGTCATGCCGGGACGAGCCCGGCATGACGAGTGAGAAGCGTCAGCCGCCCTGGAGCTTCTTTCCGATCATCATCGACTGGCCGGCGCCGGAATCGGGGACGATCTCGCCGGTGCGGTCGGTGATCTCTGCCCAGTGCTTGGCGATGCCTTCGGGCGAGAGCTCGTCACCGGACAGCGCCACGCCCGGGGTGAGCGTGACGTAAGCGGCCTGGAAGACACCGGCGCCTGCGCCGACGATCTGGTTGGTGGGCGCATCCTCGCTGACGAGGTACAGCGCGGCGGGCACGACCTTGTCGGGCGAGAAGGCCTGGAACAGCTGCTCCGGGAACAAATCCTCGGTCATGCGCGTGCCGGCTACGGGCGCAAGCGTGTTGACCTTGATGTTGTTCTTGGCGCCTTCGAGGTACAGCGACTTGGTGAAGCCGGCGAGGCCGAGCTTTGCGGCGCCGTAGTTGGTCTGGCCGAAATTGCCGTAGAGGCCGGTCGACGACGCGGTCATCAGGATGCGGCCGTAATTCTGCTCACGCATCGTGTCCCACACCGCCTTGGTGGCGTTGGCGGAACCGAGCAGGTGGACCTGCACCACAAAGGCGAAGTCGGCGGGGTCCATCTTGGTGAAGGACTTGTCGCGCAGCACGCCGGCGTTGTTGATCAGGACGTGGACGCCGCCCCAAGCTTCCTTTGCCTTGGCGACCATTTCGACCATCTGGTCATACTCGGTGACGCTGGCGCCATTGGCGATCGCCTCGCCCCCGGCCGCCTTGATCTCCTCGACCACCTTGTGCGCGGCATCGGAAGCGCCCGCCCCGGTGCGGTCGCCACCAAGATCGTTGACCACCACCTTGGCGCCACGGCGCGCCAGTTCCAGCGCATATTCACGGCCCAGGCCACCGCCGGCGCCGGTGACGATCGCTACCTTGTCGTCGAAACGGATGGACATGGAAAAGGCGCTCCCCTGGCTTGAATAAGAGCGCCTTTCCATACTGGACATTCGAACGGGCGCAACCGCCCGATCTGTCAGTCGTTCGCGTTCATGCGATCACTTGCCGCCGCGCTGAATGCAATTGTCGTACTGACCCTTTTTGCACACCGGATATTTGTCCATCGGCGGCGGGGGCGGGAAGGCGGTGTTCGGATCGGCTGCCGCCTGGAAACGGACGGTCGCGCCCGGCTGCGGCGTGCCCTGCATCGGCGGGCTGCTGGGCTGGTAGCCGCCGGCCGGATCGGCCGCCGACGGATCACCCGACGGTGCTGGCGAAGACATGGTGCCGCCGGTGCTTGGCGTCGTGGTGGTGCTGCCGGTCGACATGGTGGTGTCACCGGTTGGAGCTGGCGGTGCCTGCATCGCCGGATCGGCGGTGGTTGTCGGCGCGGTCTGGTCGGCCGTGGTCGCCGGCATGTCCTGGGCGACGGCGGGGGCGGCAACGATAGCGGCCGCGGCCAGAAGAATGGATTTCATGCGGAACTCTCCTGTAAGGATACGCTCGTGTGCGTGAATAACGCAGCCCACCCAACGCGTCGGTGGGCGGATGTATCCTTCGTTTCGCAGGCGATTCGACGTGCGGCGGGCGGTGTACTGGCGGGGTTCGTCACCCCCGCGGAGGCGGGGATCCATAGACGCCGCGGGCAGCGAAGAAGCCGCCACCTTCGCGTGTATGGATTCCCGTCTGCGCGGGAATGACGTTTATAGGTGTGACGTCGCTCTCAATGCCCCGCGTCGAGGGCGTAGCCGGCGGAGCGGACGGTGCGAATGATGTCGGGGCGGCCGCCTTCGTTGATCGCCTTGCGCAGGCGGCGGATGTGGACGTCCACGGTGCGGCTTTCGATGTCGCTGTCGTGGCCCCAGACGCTGTCGAGCAAGCGTTCGCGCGAGAAGACGTGGCCGGGATGTTCGAGGAAATGCTTGAGCAGCCGGAATTCGGTGGGGCCAAGCGGAATTACCTCGCCGCTGCGGCGAACCTTGTGGCCCACCGTGTCCATCTCGAGATCGGCATAGCTCAAAGCCTCGCCGGCGAGCGCGGGGCGGACGCGGCGGAGCACCGCCGAGACGCGCGCGACCAGTTCGCGTGGGGAGAAGGGCTTGGTGACATAATCGTCCGCGCCGGTTTCGAGGCCGCGGATGCGATCCTCCTCCTCGCCGCGCGCGGTGAGCATGATGATCGGGACGTTCGCGGTCTCGGCGCTGCGGCGGAGGCGGCGGCAGACTTCGATACCGGACAGGCCCTCGACCATCCAGTCGAGCAGGACGATGTCGGGCACCTTTTCCTTGGCGAGCAGCAAGGCTTCCTCGCCATCGATGGTGTGGACGACGTCGAAATCCTCACGCTTGAAGTGCCAGACGAGCAGTTCGGCGAGCGACGCATCGTCCTCGACCAGAAGCATCCGAGCCCGTGCCATCATTCCCCCTTTTCGCGTTCCGCCATCTGCGTACCGGTGGCGGCGAAATAGACCATCTCCGCGACATTGGTCGCGTGATCGCCGATGCGTTCAAGATTCTTGGCGACGAACAAGAGGTGCGCGACCTCGCTGATCGTCTTGGGATTCTCGACCATGTGCGTGACAAGCGTGCGGAAGATCGCGTCGTAAAAATCGTCCAGCGCATTGTCGCGCTCGCAGATCTCGATCGCGGCCTTGGCATCGCGCGCGGCGAAGGCGTCGAGCACGTCATGGACCATTTCGGCGGCCATTCGCGCCATCGCCTGGATGATCGAGATCGGCTCGATGCGGTGCTCGCCTTCGATCAGGGGCACGCGCTTGGCGATGTTCTTGGCATAATCGCCGATCCGCTCGACCACCGCGGCGATCTTCAGCGCGGCGACCACCTCGCGCAGATCGTTCGCCATCGGGGCACGCAGCGCGATGATCCGCACCACCAGCCGCTCGACCTCCGATTCGATCGCGTCGATCTGCTTGTCCGCGGCGCGGACCTCCTGCGCGAGATCCAGGTCGCCGCGTTGCAGCGAGCGCATCGCGCCGTCGATCGCCTCTTCCGCAAGCCCGCCCATCTGGCTGATGAGCCCGCGCAGGCGACCGATATCTTCGTCGAATGCCTTGACGGTATGTTCCGCCATATCCTGTCCCCTCAGCCGTACCGACCCGTTATATAGTCAGTCGTGCGCGGCTCGCGCGGGTTTGTGAAGATGTCATTGGTGTCGCCATATTCGACCAGCTCTCCGAGGTGGAAGAACGCGGTCTTCTGACTGACGCGGGCGGCCTGCTGCATGTTGTGCGTGACGATCACGATCGCATAGCGGCCGCGCAGGTCGTGGATCAGCTCCTCGATCCGCGCGGTGGCGATCGGATCGAGCGCGCTGCACGGCTCGTCCATCAGGATCACTTCGGGATCAACCGCGATGGCGCGGGCGATGCACAGCCGCTGCTGCTGGCCGCCCGACAGGGCGGTGCCGCTGTCGGACAGGCGATCCTTCACCTCGGCCCACAGGCCGGCGCGGGTGAGCGATTGTTCGACAATCGCGTCCATCTCGCTCTTGCCGCTCGCCAGACCGTGGATGCGCGGGCCGTAGGCGACATTCTCGTAGATCGACTTGGGGAAGGGGTTCGGCTTCTGGAACACCATGCCGACACGGGCGCGCAGCTGCACGACGTCCATGTCCTTGGAATAAATGTCCTCGCCGTCGAGCCGGATGTCGCCCTCGACCCGCGCCGAAGCGACCGTGTCGTTCATCCGGTTGAGCGTGCGCAGGAAGGTCGATTTGCCGCAGCCCGATGGGCCGATGAAGGCAGTCACATCCTCCTGATCGATGTCGATCGACACCTGCCGGATGGCCTGTTTCTCGCCATAGAAGACGTTGACGTCATGGGCTGTGATCTTCTGGGTCACCAGCGGGTCTCGAATCGGTTGCGGAGGTAAATGGCGACGCCGTTCATGGCGAGTAGGAAGACGAGCAGGACGATGATCGCCGCCGACGTCTTCTCGACGAAGCCGCGCGCGACCTCGTCCGACCAGAGGAAGATCTGCACCGGCAGCACGGTGGCCGGATCGGTCAGACCCTCCGGCGGTGCGGCGATAAAGGCTCGCATGCCGATCATCAGCAGCGGCGCGGTTTCGCCGAGCGCGCGGGCCATGCCGATGATCGTGCCGGTGAGGATACCGGGCAACGCGAGCGGCAGGACGTGGTGAAATACGACCTGCACCGGGCTGGCGCCGATGCCGAGCGCGGCGTCGCGAATCGAGGGTGGCACGGCCTTGATCGCGTTGCGGCCGGCGATGACGATCACGGGCATGGTCATCAGCGCGAGCGTCAGGCCGCCGACGATCGGGGCAGAGCGCGGCAGACCGAAGGTGCCGAGGAACACCGCCAAGCCGAGAAGCCCGAAGATGATCGAGGGCACCGCGGCGAGATTGTTGATCGATACTTCGATCAGGTCGGTCCAGCGGTTCTTGGGCGCATATTCCTCGAGGTAGAGCGCCGAGAGCACCCCGATCGGGAAGGCCAGGATCAAGGTGACGAACATCGTCAGCAGCGATCCCTTGAGCGCGCCCCAGATGCCGACGCGCGTCGGATCGGTGGCGTCGGCATTCCCGAAGAAATCCCGGTTGAGGCCGCGCGACAGCCGGTCGCCGAGCGCCGCGACGACCTGTTCCGCCTCCGGCGTGCCATCGCCCTTATAAGCAACGTCGATGTCGGTGGCGACCGGCACGTCGATCGCGGTGCGACCGCGCAGCATGCCGGGGTTCGCCTTCAGCGTGTCACGAACGCGCAGCCACGCGCCGTCCGACAGCAGCTCCGCCCCGCCCTGTTGCGCGAAGGCAGCGCCCGCCGCGCCGTCCACCACCCCTTCGAGTCCGGCGCCGGCCAGCGCCAGGTTGCCCCGATCCCCGCGCAACTGCTCGGGCGTCACGGTGAGCTCGGCCGCGGCGAAGTCGATCGGCAGCGACACGCGCGTTTCGGTGAACCCGGCCGCCCCCTGCATCACCATGGTGACGATCAGAAAGGCCAGGAAGCCGGCGGAAAGGATGATCGCGCCGAGCCCGAACATGCGGAAGCGGCGCTCCGCACCGTAGCGGCGGACGATCCGGCGGCGCATCGCGTCGGTGCGCCAATCGGTGGGCGCGCGGTCAGTCATAAGCCTCGCGATACCTTTTCACGACAATCAGCGCGAAGATGTTGAGCAGCAGCGTCACGACGAAGAGCGTCAGGCCGAGCGCGAAGGCGGCGAGCGTCTTGGCGCTGTCGAACTCGGCCTCGCCGGTCAGCAGGTCGACGATCTGCTTGGTGACGGTGGTGGTGCTGGCAAAGGGGTTGAGCGTGAGCTGCGCGACGCCCGAGGCGGCCATCACGACGATCATCGTCTCGCCGATCGCGCGGCTGACGGCGAGCAGCACGCCGCCGACGATGCCGGGCAGCGCCGCGGGGACGAGCACCTTGCGGATCGTCTCGGACGGAGTGGCGCCCATCGCCAGGCTGCCGTCGCGCATCGAGTTCGGGACGGCGGCGAGCGAATCGTCCGCCATCGAGGAAACGAAGGGGATGATCATCACGCCCATGACGAGGCCGGCGGCGAGCGCGCTTTCGCTGCTGGCCCAGCTGACCCCGATCGAGACCGCGAAGTCGCGCACCGCCGGCGCCACGGTAAGCGCCGCGAAATAGCCGTACACCACCGTCGGAACGCCGGCGAGCACCTCCAGCACCGGCTTCATCCAGCGGCGGGTGGAGGGGCGGGCATATTGGGTGAGGTAGATGGCGCTCATCAGCCCGAACGGGATGGCGACTGCCATGGCGATCACCGCGCCGATGAAGAACGTGCCCCAGAACAAAGGCACCGCGCCCAGGCTGGCGCCCGGATCGCGCGGATCGATCACCTGCGGCGACCAATGCGTTCCGAACAGGAAATCGGTGACGGGCACGATCGAGAAGAAGCGCGCGCTTTCGAACACGAGGCTGGCGACGATGCCGACGGTGGTCAGGATCGCGATCAGCGACGCGAGCAGCAGCAGGACCATGACGATCCGCTCAACCTGGCTGCGCGCGGCGAAGGTCGGCCGGACGCGGGCATAGGCGAAGGCGAAGCCGGCAAAGGCGAGCAGCGCGGCCAGTGCGGTCGCGATCCAGTCGTAGCGGCTCTGCGCCGCGGCATAGGCGGGAGCGAGCAGTTCGGAGAGATCGTGGAAGGCGCCGAACGCCTCGCCGCGCGACAGATTGCGTGCTTCGGACAGGATGGCGGCGCGCTCGAACCCGGGAGGCGGCAGGTTGGCGGCGGCGGCGGTGCCGATCACCGCATCCGTGACGAGTGCGGGCGAGGTGAACCACCAGATCGCCAGAAAGATCAGCGGTGGCAGCATCGTCCACAGCGCAACGAAAGCGCCGTGGTGGCCGGGAAGGGCGCTGAACCGCTCACGCCGTCCGGTGCGAAACGCGACCGCGCGGGCGCGCGCGACGAACCAGGCGATCAGCCCGAGCGCGGCGACGACGAAGAAAAGTGCCCCGAGGCTCACTTGAGAAGATTTCCATCGAGCGGCGTTTCGGACTGGACGACCTGCGCGGACCGCGCCTGAACGTCGGCGGGAGCGGGGATCAGGCCACGCCGCGCCAGCGGCCCGCCGGCGCCCCACAATTTGGCATATTGTCGAATGAACAGCCGCAGCCCCGGCACAGCATCGAGATGCGATTTCTTGACGTAGATATAGAGCGGCCGCGCGCCCGGATAGCTGCCGTCGACGATCGTCGCCGTGCTCGGCGCGACATCGGCGATCGGCACGCCATCGACCGCACCGGCATTCTCCTCCAGATAGGAATAGCCGAACACGCCGATCGCATTGGGGTTGGCGGTGAGCTTCTGGACGATCAGATTGTCGTTCTCGCCCGCGTCGATATAGGCGCCGTCCTCGCGCACGCGCTGGCAGCGGGCCTTGAACGCATCCTCGTCGCTGGCCTTGAGCGCCTTGGCCGAAGGATCGCTATCCTCACAGCCGCGCGCCAGGATCAGCTCGGCGAGCGCGTCGCGCGTGCCGCTGGTGGACGGCGGACCATAGACCTGGATCGGGGTGTTGGGCAGCGCCGGATTGACGTCGCGCCAGGTGCGCGCCTTGTTCTTCTTGCCCCCGGGCGTGGCAGCGAGCGCGCTATAGAGATCGGCGGGGGTGAGTGCCATGTTGGGGCCGTTCTTCGCCTCGGCGAAGGCGACGCCGTCGATGCCGACCTGCACCTCCAGGATCTCGGTCGCGCCATGCTTCACGCAATCGTCGAACTCGCTGCGCTTCATCCGGCGCGAGGCATTGACGATGTCGGGGTGCGCGGCGCCGATGCCGGCGCAGAACAGCCGCATGCCGGCGCCGGTGCCGGTCGATTCGATCACCGGCGGGCGGGCGTCGGGATTGTTGGCAAGGAACTGTTCGGCGACGATAGTGGTGAAGGGATAGACGGTCGATGAGCCGACCGTCGTGATCTGTGCCCGGGCCCCGGCACCGCCGCTCGCCTGATCCTGGCAAGCAGTGGTGAGCGCAAGCAGCGCGAGCGGCAGAGCGGCGCGAATCATCAGCATCCCGTCAATCGTCGGCCCCGGTGCGACGAGGGCCCTGTGTGACACGCGCGTTACTGCTTGATGACAGCGTTCGCAGTTGCGGGAGAGCGCAGCGTCACCGTGACGCGGGTGCCCTCGCCGAGCCGGCTGGCAATGTCGAAACGGCCGCGATGCCGCTCGACGATATGTTTGACGATGGCGAGGCCGAGGCCGGTGCCGCCGATCGAGCGGCTGCGGCCCGGATCGACTCGGTAGAAGCGCTCGGTGAGGCGAGGCAGGTGCTCGGGCGCGATGCCTTCGCCCTGATCGGCCACGACGAGGCGGACGACATCTTCCTCGCTGGTCAGCGAGACGCGGATCGGTGTGCCGGGCCGGCCATATTTCATCGCGTTGCCGATGAGGTTGTGGAGCAACTGCGACAATTGCGCGCGATCGCCGAGGACCGGGATCGGGGTCGGTTCATGCTCCAGGATGATGTCGCGCCCGCGCCCGTCGTGCATGTCGGCGAGCTCGGCATAGGTCTTGTCGACCAGCGCGGCGAGATCGATCGATTCGGCGGGCGTGCGGAATTTCTCCGCCTCGATCCGCGACAGGCTCATGAGATCCTCGACGAGGCGTTCCATCCGTCGTGCCTCGTCGAACACGATCTTGAGGAAGCGCGCGCGGATCGCAGGGTCCTCACCCGCCGCATCGGACAAGGTTTCGACATAGCCGAGGATCGAGGCAAGCGGTGTGCGCAGCTCGTGGCTGGCGTTGGCGACGAAATCGACGCGCATGCGCTCGGCGGCGTGGCTCCCGCTGCGGTCGGCGAGGTGGACGAGGCGGCGACCGTCGCCGATCGGCGCAAGCTGCATTTCCCAGCGCTGGTCGGGCCTACCGAGGCCCGCGAGCGACGCAGGCGCGGCATCGCCGACCCCCACAAGCAGCGCCGCGGCGGCAGGATGGCGGATCGCGGTGCGTGCGTCCTCGCCGACGATATGCGCGCCGAGCAAGGCGCGTGCGGCCTTGTTGGCGTTGGCAATGCGCGGGCCGGAGAGGATTAGGACCGGCTCCCCGAGCGCATCGAGAACGACATCTAGGGGCGCCGAAGGGGCCGGCGCGGGCGGTGGCGGCGCAGGCTCGGGCCGCGGCTGACGCCCGGCGGTGGTGGCGAGCACGGCCGCCGCGCCGCCCAGGATGCTCAGCGCCACTGCATCGAGCCCGGCGCCGATCGCGCCAATGATCGCGGCGGTGATGATGACGATGCCCATCGCCGTCCAGCCGCGCGGAGAGATGATCTCGCCCATGTGTCTCCCGATGGCGCTTGGCCGTGATCGGGAAGGGTAGGGTGCAGAGGCGACGATTGTCCAGCACGCACCGGCACGGCGGTGCGATCGTGGTTACCGTCCCGCTTCGGCACGCGACGCGGCAGGCGCTTGTGCGACCGTTAGGGATATGGAAGGGCGGGTTGGTGGAGAAGCGCCCGATGAGCGACGAAGCCGATCACGATCAGCCGACCCAGCCTGGGCGCCGGCGCGCCCTGCGTCTCGGCGCGACGGGGGCGGTCGCGGTGGTGTCGATCCGGCCGGCGATGGCGCAGGCTTATGGCTCGGTGCTGACGTGCGAGATCCCGGTGCCGGACGCCGGCCGCGCGGGCGGCTATATCGACAAGGCGGGCAAGGTGATGCCGGCAGGCACCAAGGGCGCTTTCGCACCGCCGGGGCGTCCGCTGAAGGGCGAGGACGTGCGGCGTGCGCTGGCGAGCGGGGGCAATTTGCCCGGCGTCGATTACGAGCGCAGCCGCGCCTATCTGAAATATGTGCAGAATCTGCGCAGCGGGACGACCGGCTTCACCTGCTTCGCCTCGCTGCAAATGCCACGGCGCTAGGGCGTGAGCGCGACGCGCTATCGCGCGCCGCCGGCCGACGCGCTTGTCATCGCGCCGCTCGACGAGATCGTGGCAGTGTTCCACCGCGCGTCGGGGATCACCCATCTGGTCGGCCCGGAGATCCCCGATCTGCTTGATGTGCTCGCGGCGCAGTGGCTGACGGCGGATGCGATCGAAGCGGCGTTCGAGCAGGTCGAGGGCGATCGTTCGGCGCTGATCGCGACGCTTGATGAGCTGGTCGCCGCCGGATTGGTCGAGCGCGGATGAGGCATGTGTTCGGCGTTCGCGTGGGGCCGGTCGCCTTCCGCATCGGATCGGCGTGGCGCGCGCCGGTCGAGCAGCTTCGCACGCTGTATCGCGACTATCCCGCGCATGATGGCGTGCCCGACTTCACCGTGCGGCTGGAGGCGGCGCGGCCGTGGCGGCGCTTCGTCCGGCCGTCGGTGCATATCCGCGGCGATTTCGTGATCCCCGACGCCGCGCCGTTGCCGCTCGCCCAAGGCCTGCTGGCGGCGGAGATGGGGATGAACCTGCAAATGGCGCTGGGGCAACGGCGCTTTCTGTTGCTCCATGCGGCGGCGGTGGAGCGCGACGGGCGCGCGGTCATCATGACCGGGGAGTCGGGGGCGGGGAAGTCGACGCTCGCCGCGCTGTTGCAGGCGCGCGGCTGGCGGCTGATGGCCGACGAGTTCGTGCTGGTCGAACCGGCGACCGGGCTGGTGCACCCGTTTCCGCGGCCGGTGAGCCTGAAGAATGCGGCGATCGATGTGGCGCGAGCAGCGTTGCCGGATGCGCTTTGGGGGCCGCTGATGCGGGACACGCCCAAGGGGGCGATCCGGCATCTCGTTCCGGGCGCGGCGGCGCTGGCGGGCGCGGAGACGCCGGCGGAGCCGGTGCTGCTGCTGTTCCCGCGCTATGGCTTGCCGGCGGAGCAACGGCCGGTCGGGGCGGGGGAGGCGTTCGTCCGGCTGACACAGGCGTCGACCAATTATGTCGGACTGGGCGAGCGGGGCTTCACGGCGCTCACCCGGCTGGTGACGGATGTGACGCGGGCGGCGATCGACTATCCCGATACGGATAGCGCGGCCGAGCTGATCGAGGCGTTGTGGTGACGCCGGCGCGGACATTGGCGGCGGTGCTTGCCGATCCGTCGGCGGCCGAGGCGCTGACGCCTGGGGCTTGGGCAGCGGTGCTGGCAGTTGCGCAGGCGGAGCAGTTGATCGGCACACTGGCGGTGCGGCTCGATGGCTTGCCGCTGCCGGCGCGGGTTGCGGCGTTGTTGCACGATGCCCAGGCGACGGCGCTGGAGGGGCGGCGGCAGGCGTTGTGGGAGGCGGAGATGGCGCGCCGAGCGCTTGCCGGCATTGTGGAGCCGCTGATCCTGCTCAAGGGCACGGCCTTTGTCGCGGCGGGGCTGGCGGCGGGTCAGGGGCGATCAATCGGCGATCTCGACATCCTGGTGCCGCGCGATCGGCTCGATGCGGCCGAGACGGCGCTGCTGGCGCATGGCTGGATGTGGGTGAAGCCCGATCCGTATGACGATGCTTATTACCGGCGCTGGATGCATGAGCTGCCGCCGCTGATCCATCCCGAGCGCGACCGGATGATCGACGTCCACCATACAATCTTGCCGCTTACCGCGCGGCTGAGGCCCGAGGCAGGGAAGCTGGTGGCGGATGCGGTGCCGATCGGTGGCGGCCTCGCGATGCTGTCGCCGACAGATGTGGTGGTGCATGCAGCGATCCACTTGTTCGCGGACGGCGACCTCAGCGGCGGCCTGCGCAACCTGTGGGACATTGATCGGCTGCTGCGTGAGTACGCCGAAGCGGATGGCGGATATTGGCCATCGCTAGCGACCCGCTCGGCCGATCATGGTGCCGTTGCGGTGGTCGCACGTGCGATGCGGCTCGCTCATGCGCTGTTTGGCACACCGGTGCCGCAGGACTCGCAGCGACTCCGCCTGAGCGACCGGCTGTTCCTGCGCTGCTTGCTGGCGCGGGATGGATGGGCGCGCGAGTCGCGCAAGCTCACCCGGCTCGGCTTCTACATCCGCTCACACTGGATGCGGATGCCGCCGGCGATGCTGGCGCGGCATTTGTGGATCAAATGGCGGAAGGGCGCATCCGCCGGCTGATCGCCACCACCAGCAGCACGGCGACGATCACCGCCGTATCCGCGACCCAATCCATGATGTCGCAATCGCGATGCAGCGCGGGGATCGACTGCACCACTTCAATCATCGCGCCGAGGAACGACAGCCGCTCGCCAATCCGCAGCAGCGGGGTGCGCGGGAACGCCAGCACCGCCAGGATGGTCAGCGTGCCGAACGCCAGCATGTGCTGATATTTGTCGCCGTCGATCGGCACCTTGGGCGGGTGCGGCAGCACGGCCATCGTCACGGCGAAGCCGGCGGCGAGCAGGAGCAGCAGCCGCCAGCTCCAGGTCATCGCGCTCACGCGAGTCGCTCCAGGGCGGGCACGAGCTCGTCGAAATGGTCGATGATCGCCTCGGCGCCGAGTTCCTCGACCGGCTGCATGAGAAAGCCGAAGCGGCAGGCGATCGCCGGCACGCCCGCGGCATGCGCGGCGGCCACGTCATAGATCGAATCGCCAACGAATGCGGCGCGCCCCCCGCCGGAGCGGCGGATCATCTCCTCGATCGGCGCGGGCGACGGCTTCGCCTTGCCGGGGCCAAGCGTATCGCCGCCGATCACGCAGGACAGGCGATCGAGCAGCCCGGCGCCGCGTAGCACCTCCAGCGCGAAGCCCTCCAGCTTGTTGGTGACCACCGCGACCTTCGCGCCGCGTGCCTTGATCGCATCGAGCGCGGCGATCGCGCCGGGGAAGGGGACGGAGTGGACGTAGAGGTTGGCGGCATAATGATCGAGCAGGATGCGGTGCAGCCGATCGAGCAACGCATCGTCGCTGCCGCCGGTCGCCGCGAGGCCCTGCGCGAGCATGTGGCGCGCGCCGCCGCCGATCATCGGCTTGATCGCCGCGACGGAGAGCGGCGCGCGCCCGTCCTGCGCCAGCGCGTGATTGACGGCCGCGGCGAGATCGCCGCTGGTGTCGAGAAGCGTGCCGTCGAGATCGAATCCGACAATATCGAAGGGGAAGTGCTGCATCGCCGCGCGCGGTGGCCGCTCGCTCTGGAATTGGCAAGCATGTGATGGCACAGGCGCGCCATGACGAGCCGTCCTCTCGCCGTGATCGTCCTTGCCGCCGGCAAGGGCACGCGCATGAAATCCGATACGCACAAGGTGCTGCACCCGATTGCGGGGCGGCCGATGCTGCTGCATCTGTTGGCGAGCGCGGCCGAACTGGCGCCCGCCAAGACGGTGGTGGTGGTAGGCGCCGGGCGCGAGCAGGTGGAGAAGGCGGTGGCGCCGCTGGGCGTGAGCGTGGCGCATCAGGCGGAGCAGCTGGGCACCGGCCATGCGGTGCAACAGGCGGAGGCGGCCCTGGCCGGCTTTGAGGGCGACGTGCTGATCCTCTATGGTGACGTGCCGCTTGTGACCGAAGCGACGATGCGGCGGATGATCGATCGACTGCATGGGGACGATGCGCCGGCGGTGGTGGTGCTCGGTTTCCGCCCCGCCGATCCGGCCGCTTACGGCCGGGTGATTGCGGACGCGGACGGGCGCGTGGACAGGATCGTCGAGTTCAAGGATGCGTCGCCCGAAGAACGCGCCGTAACCCTGTGCAATTCCGGGCTGATGGCCGTGCGCGGCGAGGATCTGTTCGCCTTGCTGTCGCGACTCGGCAACGCCAATGCGGCGGGCGAATATTATCTGACCGACCTCGTCATGCTTGGCGGGCAAAGCGGTCGCGGCTCGGCGGTGATCGAGACCGCCGCCGACGAGGTCGCCGGGGTGAACAGCCGCGCCGAGCTCGCCGCGGTGGAACAGGCGTGGCAGCAGGCACGCCGTCGCCGGGCGATGGACGATGGGGCCAGCCTGGTGGCGCCCGAGACGGTGTGGTTCAGCCATGACACGAAGCTGGGCCGCGATGTGCTGGTCGAGCCGAACGTGGTGTTCGGTCCTGGCGTGGACGTGGCCGACAAGGCGATCATTCATGCGTTCAGCCATCTCGAAGGGGCGAGCGTGGGCGAGGGAGCCTCGGTCGGCCCCTATGCGCGGCTGCGGCCCGGCGCGGTGATGGAAAAGGGATCGCGCGTCGGCAATTTCGTCGAGATGAAGAAGGCGGTGCTGGGCGAGGGCGCCAAGGCCAATCACCTGACCTATCTCGGCGATGCGGAGGTCGGCGCGGGCGCGAACATCGGCGCTGGCACGATCACCTGCAATTATGACGGATTCTTCAAGTACAAGACGGTGATCGGCGCGGGCGCGTTTATCGGCTCCAACTCGGCGCTGGTGGCGCCGGTGACGATCGGCGAGGGCGCGATCGTCGCGGCCGGTTCGACGATTACCGCGGACGTGGAGGGCGATGCGCTGGCGCTCGTCCGACCGCCGCAAACGGCCAAGCCTGGTTGGGCGGCCAAGTTCAGGAACGTGATGCGCGCTAAGAAGGAAGCCAAGTAAATGTGCGGAATCGTTGGTATCCTCGGCCAGGAGCCGGTCGCGGATCGCTTGCTCGACGGGCTCAAGCGGCTGGAGTATCGCGGCTATGACTCTGCCGGCATCTGCACCGTGCATGGCGGCGACTTCGATCGTCGGCGTGCGCCGGGCAAGCTGAAGAACCTGGCGCAGCGGCTCGCCGAGGAGCCGCTGCCCGGCGACAGCGGCATCGCGCACACGCGCTGGGCAACGCATGGCGCGCCGACGGTCGACAATGCGCACCCGCACATCGTCGGCGACGTGGTGCTCGTTCACAACGGAATCATCGAGAATTTCAAGCCGTTGCGCGACGAGCTTCTCGCCGAAGGTCGCGAGTTCAAGAGCCAGACGGACACCGAAGTGGTGGCGCATCTGATCGCGCGCGAGATCGAGCGTGGGGCGGAGCCGCGCGCGGCGCTGGCGGCGGTGCTGCCGCGCCTCCATGGTGCGTTCGCGCTGGGCGTAATGGTGCGGACGCATCCCGACCTGCTGCTGGGCGCCCGGCTCGGTGCGCCGCTGACGGTTGGCTATGGCGACGGCGAGAACTTCCTTGGCTCGGACGCGCTGGCGCTGGCACCGCTGACGCAGCGCATCGCCTATCTGGAAGAGGGCGATTGGGTCGCGATCACGCGCGACGAGGTCGAGATCTATGATCGCGACAACCAGCGCGTGACGCGGCCGATCGTCAATTCGGGCGCCTCGGGCCAGTTGATGGACAAGGGCAACCATCGCCACTTCATGCAGAAGGAGATCTACGAGCAGCCGGTGGTGGTGGCGCAGACGCTGCGTTCGTACCTCCGCCCGCTCGAGGCGCAGGTGGCGCTGCCCGATATCGAGTTCGACCTGTCGAGCGTCGAGCGCGTGGTGGTCGTCGCCTGCGGCACCGCGAGCTATGTCGGAATGATCGGCAAATATTGGATCGAGCAGCTCGCGCGCATTCCGGTCGAGGTCGATGTGGCGAGCGAGTATCGCTATCGTGACCCCGTCCTGCTGCCCAACACGCTTGGCCTCGTGATCTCGCAATCGGGCGAGACGGCGGACACGCTCGCCGCGCTGCGCCACATGAAGGCGGCCGGGGTGACGACCGGTGGCATCATCAACGTGCCCACCAGCTCGATGGCACGCGAGGTCGATCTGCTGCTGCCGACGCATGCCGGGCCGGAGATCGGCGTCGCGTCGACCAAGGCGTTCACCTGTCAGCTGGCGGTGATGGCGGCGCTGGCGACCAATCTCGCGCGCGCCAAGGGGCGGCTCGCCGACGAGGCGGACGTGGTGGAGCACCTCCAGCACGTGCCCGAGGCGATGAGCATGGCGCTGGCGCACGATGCGGAGATCGAGGCGATGGCGCCGAAGATCGCGGCGGCGCGTGACGTGCTGTACCTCGGGCGTGGCCCGGAGTTCCCGCTGGCCCTGGAAGGTGCGCTGAAGCTGAAGGAAATCAGCTACATCCACGCCGAAGGTTATGCGTCGGGCGAGATGAAGCACGGGCCGATCGCGCTGATCGATGAGCAGGTGCCGCTGATCGTCATCGCGCCGTCGGGGCCGCTGTTCGACAAGACGGTCAGCAACATGCAGGAAGCGCAAGCGCGCGGCGCCCAGGTCGTGCTGATCTCCGACGCGGAGGGGATCGCGCAGGCGGGCGAGAATACGATCGCGACGATCGAGATGCCCAAGGTGCATCCGCTGATCGCGCCGCTCGTCTATGCGGTGCCGGTGCAGCTGCTCGCCTATCACGTGGCGGTGGCGAAGGGGACCGACGTCGACCAGCCGCGCAACCTGGCGAAGTCCGTCACGGTGGAGTGACGATCGTTTCCCTCCCGCTTGCGGGAGGGGTTAGGGGAGGGCGTGTCCGCGAGCACGTCGTGCCGGCAGAGGACAGCCCCTCGCCCGACCCCTCCCGCAAGCGGGAGGGGAGAATAGCTAGTCGAAACCGCGTTGCAGGAAGCGTTCGGCGAGTGCGCAATGCATGGCGATGCCTTTGGCCATGACACTTTCCTCGATCGTCATCTTCACGTTGTGCAGCGGCGGGTTGGTGCGCGGATCGCTGCCGTCCGCCGCGACGCCGACAAAGGCCATAGCGCCGGGGATCTCGCGCAGCACGTAGGAGAAGTCCTCGCCGCCCATCATCGGCGCCGGCATCGGGGACCAGCCCTTTTCGCCCGAGATCGTGCCGGCGAGGTCGCGCATCATCGCGGTCGCGCGCGGATCGCAATAGGTGACAGGATAGCCTTCCTCGATCTGCGTGTCGGCGGAGCAGCCATGTGCGGCGGCGATGTCGCGGGCGATCTGGTGAAAGGCGGCACGGGCCTTTTCACGCGTGCCGTCCGACAGGGTGCGCAGCGTGCCCATCAGCTTCACCTCGTCGGGGATGATGTTGTGGCTACTGCCGGCGTGGATCTGCGTGATCGTCAGCACCGCGGGGTCGGCGACGGGGATGCGGCGGGCGACGAAGCTCTGCAGCGCGGTGACGATCTCGCAGGCGACGGGGATTGGATCGATGCAATCGTGCGGCATGGCGGCGTGACCGCCCTTGCCGCGGATCGTGGCGATCAGCGTGTCGGTGGAGGCGAGCAGCGGTCCTTCGCGGCCGACGAACACGCCGGCGGGTGCGTTGGGCGAGATGTGCAGCGCGAACGCCGCATCCGGGCGGGCGATGTCGAGCAGGCCATCCTGGATCATCCAGCGCGCGCCGTGATGGCCCTCCTCACCGGGCTGGAACATGAAGACGATCGTGCCGGGAATCTCGTCTCTGCGCGCACACAAGGCGCGGGCGGCGCCGGCGACCATCGCCGAATGCGCGTCATGGCCGCAGGCATGCATCGCGCCGGGGATCGTCGAGGCGAAGCCCAGCCCCGTTTCCTCGGTGAGCGGCAGCGCATCCATGTCGCCGCGCAGCAGCACGGTGCGGCTGTTGTCGCCCGTCCGGCTCTGCCCGCCGCGGAGGATCGCGACGAAGCCGGTCGTGGAGCTACTGTCGTGGATCTCGAGCGGCAGGCCAGTGAGCGCTGCCTTCAGCTTTTCGGTGGTGCGTGGGCAGTGGAGGCCGATCTCCGGCTCGGCGTGGATGGCGCGGCGCAGCGCGATCGTGTCGGCGAGTTGGGCGGTGCCGGCGGCGTGCCAATCGTGGCGGTTGAGGGGAGCGTTCATGAGCGGTCCTTTCAGGAGCCGCAGCGTAGAACGGTTTGAGGGAGAGGGGAAATGGAGTGTGGCGACAACCATGTTCGTCATCCCCGCGGAGGCGGGAATCCATAGACGCTGCCGTTCGCAATGGAGCCGGACGCTTAGCGGTTATGGATTCACGCCTGCGCGGGAATGACGGTGTGGTGGGAGGCGCGCTTACCAGGCGACCGCGATCTTGCCGAAGTGACTGCCCGATTCCTGGTGGCGGAAGGCGTTCGCCAACTCCTCCAACGCGAAGGTGCGGTCAATCACTGGGCGGATGCCGGTGGCGTCGAGCGCGCGCACGAACTCCTGCTGTTCCAGCCGGCTACCCACGATCAGACCCTGAAGTTTTGCCTGCTTCGCCATCAGCAGCGCCGTCGGCACCTCGCCGCTGACGCCGGTGAGTACACCGATCAGCGCGATATGACCGCCGATCCGCACCGCCTCGAACGACTGCGCCAGCGTGCCGGGTCCGCCGACCTCGACCACGATGTCGACACCGCGCCCGCCGGTGAGATCGCGCACTGTGCGGCCCCATTTCGGCTGCTCGCGATAGTTGATCGTGTGGGTCGCGCCGAGTTCCCGGGCGCGCGCCAGCTTCTCGTCGGAGGAGGATGTCACGATCACCTCCGCCCCCATCGCATGCGCGATCTGGAGCGCGTAGATCGAGACGCCGCCGGTGCCGAGCACCAGCACCGTGTCGCCGGCCTTCAGACCACCATCCACCACCAGCGCGCGCCAGGCGGTGAGGCCGGCGGTGGTGATCGTGGCCGATTCCTTGTGGCTCCAGCCGGCTGGCGCCTTGGTGAAGGCGGTGGCGGGCAGGACGACCGCGTCGCAGGCGAAGCCGTCGATCCCGTCGCCGGGCACGCGGCGGAAATCGCCGACCTGTGGCGGGCCGCCCTGCCAATCGGGGAAGAAGCCGGCGACGATATGATCGCCCACGACGAAATCTTCGACGCCGTCTCCGACCGCCTCGACCACACCCGCGCCATCGGCCATGGGAATACGGCCGTCTTCGGTCGGCGACTTGCCTGAGCAGACGAGATAATCGTGGAAGTTGAGCGAGCTGGCGTGAAGCGCGACACGGATCTCGCCGCGGCCCGGCTGCCCCGGATCGGGCCGCTCAGCGAGCGTCAGCTTGTCAAGGCCACCGGGCTTTGCGAGCGTCATCGCTCTCATTGCGGCGCGCTCGTGACAGCGGCGGCGGGGGTGCGTCGCGCCGATTTCACCGGCAGCGTTGGTTCGAGCATCTGGCCCTTCATGATTCCTTCTCCCTTGGTGGGTGAGGTCGGCATGTCCATGATGCGGTGGACGACATCCATGCCCTCCACCACGCGGCCGAATACGGCATAGCCGGGGGTGGTGGGCGTGGCGTCCATCGCTGGTGTGTTGCCGACGATGATGAAGAAATCGCCGCGTGCGCTGCCCGGTTCCGCCATCGCCATCGAGATCGCGCCATCGACATGGCTGAGCCCGGTCTTACTGGTCGGCTCATGCGCGATCGCCGGCAGGGTGCGCTTGGGATCGTTCTGCGTGCCGAACTGGATGAAGCCGTAGCGCGGTTCGGCCTGCACCTTCACCGTGCGGTAAAAGACCGTGCCGTCGAGCCGCTTGCCATCGACATATTTGAGGAAGTTGGCCGAGGTGACCGGCGCCTTCTGCGTTTCGATCGCCAGCACGATCGGTCCGGCTGCGGTGTTGATGGTGACCCGCGTCGTAGTGGCGGGATCAGGTGCCGGGGTCGGGGCCGGGGCGGGCGTCGGCGTCGGTACTTCCTGCGCCACGAGCGGCGTCGAGACGATCAGGGCGGCGGTGGCAAGGAGCATCCGCATCAGCCGAGCCTCGCGACCATGAGCGCGAGGCTGCTCGCCTCGCTGCCGGATAATTGTATCGTGTAGGAGCCGGCGGTGAGTGCGAAGTCCACCATCTTGCGCACCCCCGTGCATTTGGGTCCATGGCCATGCGCCGCCGCACTCAGCGCCTTGCCGTCGCGGACCAGATCGACCCATGCTTTGCCGCCCAGCGCAACGCGATAGGTGCCCGGCGCATCGATCGTCAGCGTCAGCGTTCCGCCATTCGCCGTCACCGCCTGAGGCGCGGGGCGCAGCGTGAGCAGATTAGCCGGGTGCAGCGACACAAGCACGGCCTGGCCGGGCACCACGCTGGCGCCACCGCCTGCCGTGATCCCCGCCGCCACCGGCGCTTGCTCGGACCAGCCGGAAAGCTCGGGCGGAAGCGCGACACGAACGTTGGAGCAGGTCGGGTCATGAGCCGGGTTCTGCGCCAGGGCCGGGGCGGCGGCGAGCAGCAGGGTGGCGGCAAGGGCTAAGCGCATAGGATGACTGTCCTTCCGATCTGACTGAGTTTCGACCCTAACGCGCGGCGCGAAGCATTGTCCCAACTGGTCGCGCGCCTATGTTCCAGCCGATGCTACGGCGCGCTGCGGCTTACCTCGCCTTGACGAACTTCAGCGTGAATCGATCGCTTTCACCGATGGCGGCATATTTCGCGCGATCCACGTCCTTCAGCGCGAAGGTCGGCGGCAGCGTCCAGACGCCATCGGGATGATCGTGCGTGTCCTTGGCATTGGCATTCACCGGGCTTTCGCCGGCGAGGCGGAAGCCGGCGGCCTGTGCCAGCCGCACCACGGTGGAGCGTTTGATGTAGCCGCTCTTCTTCTCCAGCGCGGTATCCATCGTCTCAGGCAGCCGGTGGTCGACAACGCCCAGCGTCCCGCCCGGCTTCAGCATGGTGTGGAATGCCTTGAAGGCTCGGGCGGCGACCTCCGGATCGTCGTTCATCAACAGATTGTGGACATTGCGAAAAGTGAGCACGACGTCGGCGCTGCCGGCAGGCACCGTGCTGGTGCCCGTCGCGCCGTCGATGGTCGCCACGGTGGCGGGACCGAACCACGCTTGTTTGCTGGCGAGCATCTTCTGCGTGCCCTCCACCCCGCGCGCGTTGACCAGCGCAACATAGCGGCCCTTGCTCTTCACCAGCGGCGCCAGGATCTCGGTGTACCAGCCGCCCCCGGGGCTGAACTCCACCAAAGTGTCGGTGGGTTTGACGCCAAAGAAGGCGAGCGTCTCGGCAGGGTGGCGATATTGGTCACGCTGGCGGTTGGCCTCGCTGCGCTGCGGGTCGCGAACCGCGGACTCGATCGCAGCGGAGGTCTTGCCGGCGGGCTGCGGCGCGCCTTGCGCGAACACGGGCGTGGCTGCGCTAGTGAGCAGGGCAGTCGCAATGGCGAAGGCGCGCATTATCTCTCTCCGGGACAGGGTCGTTCCTGATGGTGTGGAGGCAAGTGAATGGCGACGCAAGCGGTGCTGCTGGGGGCAGCGGCATCTTGCGCAGCGGCGGCGGTCGGCGCGGGGTGGGGCGATCATCGACGCGCGCGGCGGCGCGACCCGGATGCGGTGGGCTTTTTCGACTGGCGTACCGTGCAACTGGTCGCGATCGCCGCCGGGCTGGTGTTCATCGCACTGGCGATCCGGGGATGATGCTTGCCCTCGCCGTTGATTTAGGTCCGTTTCCGATACGCTAGCGCCACCATCTCGCGCCCGTCCGGTTATTCTCCGGGCATCGGAGCAAGCGGGTGGGGGGGCTGGCTATGCGGGGC
>NZ_MPSB01000006.1 GCF_001981525.1 Sphingomonas jeddahensis
CCGCGCACCCCTGCTACACCCCGCCCCATGCAGCCCGTCTCTCCGCTCGAAACGCTCGCCGACACGCCCGCCACGCCGGACCAGACCGCCCCCGCCGGCGTCTCCCACCCGCCTTATGCCTTCATCGCGCTCGCCGCCCTCGCCGGCGCGGTGCTCGTCATCACCCTGCTCGGCACCACCATCGCGCGCGGCACGCAATTCGCCTTCGACCGCGCGATCATGCTTGCCTTGCGCACCCCCGGCGATCTTGCCACGCCGATCGGCCCGCGCGGGCTCAAACAGGCGATGGTGGATGTCACCGCGCTCGGCGGGGAGACGGTGCTGACGGTCGTGGTGGTGCTGGCGATCGGCTTCCTGCTCGCCTCGCGCCACCTCCTCACCGCCGCGCTTGTCTTCGGCGGCACGGTCAGCGGGTCGATCGCCGTGCAGGTCGGCAAACGGCTCGTCGGGCGCGAGCGGCCGGCGCTGGTCGATCACCTTGTCGAGGTGTCGTCGGCCAGCTTCCCCAGTGGCCATGCCTCGAACAGCGCGATCATCTATTTGACGATGGCGCTCACCGTGATGCAGATCGTGCCGCGGCAGGCGGCGCGCTGGTTCCTGTTCGTCGCGACGCTGGCGCTGGTCGGCACGATCGGCGCGAGCCGCGTGTATCTCGGCGTCCACTGGCCCAGCGACGTACTTGCCGGGTGGAGCGCGGGGGCTTTGTGGGCGCTCGCCTGGTGGGCGCTCGGCTCGTGGCTCAGGCTGCACCACGCGCGACCGGGTCCCTAAACCGCGCCGCTGTCCTACAGCCGCCGCCGCGTGCCATGGCCTTCATCGGGAACGTATGGAGAACATGATGCGCGAACTGGTGGAGCGGGCGATCGACGGCGAGGGGCGGATCGCGGCCGGAATGCTTGGCGGCAAGCGGCGCGGCGGCCGAAGCGTGACGGTGAATGTCGCCGAATCGCCGCTGGCGTGGTTGGCCACGCGCGGGCTGGTGAGCGCGCGGCAGATCGAGGCGGGCGAGCGGCTGCGCGCCGATTACGAGCGCGCTGCGCTTGCGCCCTCGGTGACGATGCGCTGGAGCGCGCGGGTCGATGGCGCGAGCGGGCGCGGGCTTGATCCCACAAGCGCGCAGATCGCCGCCAAGCGCCGCTTCGACGCCGCGATCGCCGGCGTCGGCCGCGGCCTCAGCGACGTGCTGTGGCGCGTGATCTGCGCCGGCGAGGGGCTGCCGGTCGCCGAAAAGGCGCTCGGCTGGCCCGCCCGCTCCGGCCGCCTCGTGCTGACGATGGCGCTGGACCGGCTGGCGGATCATTACGGGCTGGGGTGAGGCGGTGGCGCCAATCCACTCCGTTCGTCCTGAGCCTGTCGAAGCCTGTCCTGAGCTTCACCGAAGGAGACGTGCCAAGGACCGCACCGCGTGAGGCACGCACTTCGACAAGCTCAGTGCGAGCGGGGGGAGTAGCGGATCGCGGTGCCGCGACTAAAAATTTCATACGCGTTTCTGTTCAGCGATATGCGCAAGCTCCGTAAACTTTCACGGCCCGCGATCTCGGAAAGGGCAACTCGACACGGACCGGAGGGCACATCATATGGCCGACATGCGCCTTCCCATCACCAAATGCCACGGCTCCGGAAACGACTTCGCGCTGATCGACGCGCGGGAGCTATTGCTGGAGGATCGCGAATGGGCGCAGGTCGCGCGTGCGCTCGCGAATCGCAATGGTGCGGTCGGCGGTGACGGCATCCTGTTGCTGACGGCGGGCGACGGCCAGGCCGCGTTCGGCATGCGCATCTTCAACGCCGACGGGTCGGAGCCGGAAACCTGCCTCAACGGCCTGCGCTGCGTGGCGCGCGCAGGGCTGGAGACGCTCGGGCTGGATCGGGCAACCGTGCGGCTCAAGACCAGCCATGCCGAGGTCGCTCGCGACGCCGATCTCGCGGCGGGCGTGTTCACCGTGCGCGAGACGGCGGGCCCGGCGGGGCTCGACGTGCGCGAATGGCCGCTGATGGGGGAGGGCGCGCGCATCGTGGATGCTCCGATCACGCGACTGTCGCCGGGATTGCACTTCACCGCGGTCTCGATGCCCAACCCGCATCTGATCGCTTTTGTCGATTCGGTGGACGAGGCCGAACTGGTGCGTATCGGCACGATCTGCGAGGGCGCGCCAGATTGGCTGCCGAACCGCGCCAATGTGTCCTTCGTTGAAGTGCGGGGATCCGACGAACTCTACGTGCGCACCTTTGAACGTGGCGTCGGCCTCACCAACGCCTGCGGCAGCGCCATGGGCGCGGCGACCTTTGTGGCGGGGCTGACCGGACGCTTGCCGTTCGACCGAACGGTGACGGTGCGCAATCGCGGCGGGCTGGTGCGCGCATCGGCGAGCGCGGGCGGCATGGTGACGCTGAGCGGCAACGCCACGGTCGAGTGGCGCGGCAGGGTGACGGTGGAGCTGGCCGCCGGTGTCGCGGGGGAGCTGACGATCGTGGAACGGTGCGCGGATGAGGTGGCGGCGTGGGCGGCTGTAGCGCGGCGGTAAGTCGTCGGCCCGCGTCACCATCATCCGTTCGCACTGAGCTTATCGAAGTGCGTGCCACGCGACGCACCGCGCAAGGCACGTGCTCCGACAACCCCGGCACGAACGGTTAAAGGGAGGTGTGTTGAGTGACGGCGGAACGCCGCTTGCGCCGCCCTACGCCCCGGCCGCCTTCAGCGCCTGTTCCACCTGCTCCCAGCTCGCCGCATCCAGCTTCTCGCCGTTGAGGATGAAGGTCGGGGTGCCGGTTACTTCCTTGTCGCGCATCGCCACTTCGGTGACCTTGGCGAGAGCCTCGATCCGCTGCCCGTCGGTCAGGCATTGGCGCGCCTGCTGCTCGGTAAGGCCGCGCTGCTTCACGAAATCGAGGTAGCCGAGGTGCTCGACCCAGGCGGTGGCCTGCTGCGCCGGGCTCATGCCCTGCAAGCGCTGCTGGAAGTCCTGCGGCACGCTTTCGAGCTTCTCGAGGAACTGGTTCTGATCGGCGAAGGTCTGTTCAAGGATGGGGAAGAACGGTGCCTCACCCGCGCACTGGCCCAGCACCGCAACGCCCAGGTCGGGCGCGTGAACCAGGAAGTCACGGAATTCATACGAGACCTTGCCGCTCTTGATGTACGTGTCTTCGAGCGGGCGGGTCGCGGTGCGGCCGAAATGGCCGCAGGTCGGGCAGGTGCGCGAGCCATATTCGACCAGCTTCAGCGGCGCATTGGGATTGCCCATCACAAATCCGCCATCGGCCGTCTTGCTCACCGTCTGCGTCCAGTCCTGGCCGGCCGGCGCGGCGACGGCCGCGACCGAGTTGGGCGCGGCGGTGTTGGTGCTGCCGCTGTCACCGCAAGCGGCGAGCATCGCAAGCGCGAGAGTGGAAGCGGCGAAACGCAGGTTCATGTGCTTACTCCGTGGAAACTTACTTGGCGCCGGCAGCGCGCAGCATCGGTTCGAGCTTGGCCCAGTCGGTGTTCTCGATCAGCTTGCCGTTGAGCTCGAAGCTGGGCGTGCCCTTGATCTTGCCCTGCATTGCCTGCGCGACAGCCAGCGTCTTGGCCATGTTCGTTTCATTGGCGAAGCAGGCGGTGATCGCGGCGTCGCTCATGCCCGCGGCCTTGGCGACGGCGGTGAGGCCGGCGCCGTTGGCAAGCGTGCGCATCTTCTCGCCTTGCGTGTTGCCGGCCGGGCTTTCACCGCTGGCCTTGTCGAAGGCGACGGCCTTGTTCAGCCATTCCTCCTGCCGTGCGAACAGCAGATCGTGCATTTTGGGAAACAGCGCCGGGCCCGAGCAGCGGGCCAGCGTCGCCGCGACAATGTCGTAGCGGTCGTGAATGGAGCTGCGGATCTCAACGCTGGTCGAGCCGGAGGCGATCATCTTGCCCTTGAGCACCGCGTTTGAATCGCGGGCAAAGTGGCCGCAATGCGGGCAAGTGTAGCTGACGTACTCGATCAGCTTCACCTTCGCCTTCGGGTTGCCGATGACATAGCTGCCTTGTGGCGACAGCGTGGCGACCGATGGCCACGGCTTCTGCGGGGCGGCGGTGAGTGGCGCCGCGACGGCAAACACGGCGAACAGGGCAAGTTTTTTCATCTGACGACAGGCAATCCGCTGCTGGCGCCGATACCGGCGGCGAGCGCCTCCAGCACGGCCTTGAGTTCAGGGTCTTCGATGGTCTTGAGGCTGTGGCCCAGCTCGGTCGGCACCGCGCGCGGCTCGGGCGCGGGGCGCGGCTTGGGGCGGGGGGCAACGTCGCCTTGCCGGATCGTCACCTTGGCGACGGCGGGATAGCCGAAGAACAGGTTCACCCGCTCGGTGATCTCGGGAATCACATGCTGGATCATCACCGCATGCGCGCCGCGCGCCACCAGCGTCAGCGTCCCGTCCTGCTTCTTGCCGACCGGAAACTTGATCGATTCGGGCGCGCTGGCACTCGCCAGCCGCTCGCCGACGATCTCCGGCCAACGCGTCACGATCGACGATTGCACAAAGCCGAAGCGCCGGAACGCCGCGCCGCCGACGCTGGGCAGCAGCTCGGATACCTGGCGCGATCGATTCGACCGCTGAGGTTCTTGCTGGGGCGTGGCGCGGGGCCGCTTGCTCATCTGGCGCCCCATGCCATAGCCGGGGCGTGGACGCCAAGCGCTTGATCGCCGACATGCTGCTCGACTGGTACGACAAGCACCGACGTACGCTGCCGTGGCGGGCGCTGCCGGGCGAAGCCGCGGACCCGTATCGTGTATGGCTGTCCGAGGTGATGCTGCAGCAGACCACGGTGGCAACGGTGCGCCCACGCTTTGAGGCGTGGGTGGCACGCTGGCCAACGGTGGCGAGCCTCGCCGCGGCGGACGAGGCCGAGGTGATGGCCGCCTGGGCGGGGCTGGGCTATTATGCCCGCGCGCGCAATCTGGTTCGGGCTGCGCAGGCGATCGCGGCGGACCACGGCGGGCGCTTGCCGGATACAGAAGCGGCGTTGCGCGCGCTGCCCGGCCTTGGCGACTATACCGCCGCCGCGGTGGCGGCGATCGCCTTCGGCCGGCGTGCAGTGGTGGTGGACGCCAATGTCGAGCGCGTGGTCTCGCGGCTGTTCCGCGCGGCGGGCAAGCCGGCGGTGCGGGCATCAGCGGATGCGGTGACGCCAGACACGCGAGCGGGCGATTTCGCGCAGGCGATGATGGATCTTGGCTCTGCGATCTGCTCGCCCAAGCGGCCGAAATGCTTGCTGTGCCCGCTGGCGGGGGAGTGTGCGGCGCATGCGGCGAGGGACGAAGAGGCGTTTCCGGTCAAGCCGGCGAAGAAGGTGCGGCCAGTTCGGTTCGGCACGATCTTCTGGCTGGAACGGGAGGTGAGCGACACCCCAACCGCCGTTCGCACTGAGCCTGTCGAAGTGCGTGCCCGAGGCGCGACGCTTGCGACACGTCCTTCGACAAGCTCAGGACGAACGGGGGGCGGGGTTGGAGCCGAATCCAGCCCTTCTTCTTCCGTTCGGCCTGAGCCTGTCGAAGCCCTGCCTTCTTCTTCCGAGGGGAAAGGCAGCCCTTCGACAAGCTCAGTGCGAACGGAAGGGGGCAAGCGCGAAGTTCTCCTCATCCGCCGTCCCGCCAAGGGCTTGCTGGGCGGCATGCGGGCGCTTCCAACCGGGCCGTGGATTGAAACACAACCCGGCCTCGCCGATCCGCCCGCTGCCGCCGACTGGGCGTTGCTGAACCACGCTGTCACCCAAGGTTTCACGCACTTCACCCTCGAACTCGCGCTTGCCGTCGCGCGTTGGGGCGCGCATTCAGCGCACGCTGACGGCGAATGGTGGCCGGTGGACGATCTCGCATCGGCGGGGCTGCCCACGGTGTTCGCCAAGGCAGCAGAGGCGATAGGGAGGACGCGATGCGGGTGAGGTGGCTTGCCGGAACAACGGCGGCGGCGATGGCGCTGGTCAGCGCTGGCTCGGCCCGGGAGGCGCAACCCGCGCCGCAACCTCAGGCCGCGGCAAAGGCGCCGGCTCGCGGCAATCCGCTGCTCACCGAAACGCAGGCGCTGTTCGACAGCTATGTTTCGACAAACAAGATGCCGGGCATCGTCGGCGCATTCGGCGTCGGCGACTTCCCCACGCAGTTCGTTTCCGCCGGCCGGATCGCCGATGATGCCGCCGCCGCAACCGCCGGCCCCGACAGTCTGTGGCGCATCTATTCGATGACCAAGCCGATCACCGGCATCGCCGCGATGCTGCTGGTGGAGGATGGCAAGCTCGGGCTCGACGATCCGCTGAGCAAATACATCCCCGCCTTCGCGCAAATGCGCGTGCTGACCAGACCCGACACGTCGCTCGACGCAGGGCCGGCGAAGAACCCGATCCTGATCCGCCATCTGCTCACCCACACCGCGGGTCTGGGCTACAGCATCAGCTCCAAGGGGCCGTTGCTGAAGGAGTATGAGCGGCGCGGTCTGCTGCCGTTCCAGGCCAATGCGCAGGTCGAGGCCAAGGCGCGCGCCGCCCGCCCGACCACTCTTGCCGAATTCGCCACCCGCGCCGCGGCGGTGCCGCTGGTCGCGGAGCCGGGGACGAAATGGCATTATTCCATGAGCCTCGACGTGCTCGGCGCGGTGATCGAGAAGGTCAGCGGCATGCCGTTCGAACGCTTCGTCCAGACGCGGTTGTTCGATCCGCTCGGCATGAAATCGACCTACTGGCGCGTGCCGGCGAGCGAGGCGGGGCGGCTGGCGACCAATTACATCTTCGTCGGTGACAATCGCACGCCGATCGATCCGGCGGCGACCTCCGTCTATCTTCAGTCGCCGAGCTTTCCCTATGGCGGCGCGGGGCTGGTCTCCTCCGCGCGTGATTACGACCGCTTTCTCCACATGCTGGCCAATCGCGGCACGCTGAACGGGCGGCAGGTGATGAAGCGGGAAACGGCCATGCTCGCCATGTCGAACCTGATGCCCGCCGGTGTCACCTTCCAACGCAACGATGCGTCGACCGGCGGCGCGATGTCGGCGAAGATGGGCTTTGGCGCCGGCGGATCGGTCTATCTCGAAGACGTGCCGGGCGGGCCATCGAAGGGCACGTTCGGCTGGGGCGGCGCGGCTGGGACGATCGCCTGGGTCGATCCGGTGAAAGGAACGCGGGGAACGGTGATGGTCAATTTCATGCCGGCGGAAAAATGGGGCCTGCGCCAGGCCGTGCCCACCGCGCTTGCGCGCGATGCCATGCGGCTGCACGGCCAATGAGCCTGGTTCCCGGCTTCACCGGCGGCACGCTGGACCGCGCCGATCGCCTGCGTCACGATGCCGATGCGCTCGCCGCAGCGATGGGCAATTGGCAGGCCCGGCTGCTCAAGCTGCACAATTTCGAGCCCGAAGTGACGGAGGACGGCCGGCTCGGCTGGACGATGCTGACCGAGGCGCCCGACGAGGCGGAATTCGTGCTGCTCGGGCTGGAGGACGGCAAGCCGCGTTTCGCCGCTTTCGTGCCGGGCGAAAAGGCGCCGCCGCCGTTCCGCTCGCCCAATCTGTTCGGCGTGCTCGACCAGTTGCGCCCTGGCGAAGCCGCGACCTTCGCCGCGGCGCGCAGCGTGATCGACTGGCACGCGCGGCATGGCTTTTGCGCGAACTGCGGTTCGCCGACCGCGCTGTTCCGCGCCGGCTGGGGGCGCAAATGCGGATCGTGCAACACGGAGCATTTCCCGCGCGTCGACCCGGTGGTGATCATGATCGCGGAGCATGAGGGGCGGGCACTGCTCGGGCGACAGCCGTCGTGGCCCGCCGGGCGCTATTCCGCGCTGGCCGGTTTTCTTGAGCCGGGCGAGTCGATCGAGGAAGCGGTGGCGCGTGAGATCGAGGAAGAGGCGGGCGTGCGCGTGTCCGACGTGCGCTATGTCTCCAGCCAGCCCTGGCCGTTCCCGTCGCAGCTGATGATCGCCTGCGTCGGGATGGCGGCGGGCGATGCGATCACCATTGATGAAAACGAGCTTGAGGATGCGCAATGGTTCACCCGCGATGAGGTGAAGGCTGCGCTGGCTGGTGATGGCCCCTTCGTGGCCCCGCCGCCCTATGCCATCGCGCATACGCTGCTGGAGGTTTGGGCGGGGGAGTAAGGGGCGCTGAAGTCTCCCTCTCCCCGCTTGTGGGGAGAGGGTTGGGGAGAGGGGCAGTGTTAGTGCGCAACGCCGGTCACTGCCCCCTCTCCCGACCTCGCCTACGGCTCGGCCACCCTCTCCCCGCTTGCGGGGAGAGGGAGATCAAATCACTCCACCGCCAACTGCTGCAGCACGAACGCGCCCCATTCGGCATTCTGGCGGTAACGCTCGAACCGTCCCGACTTGCCGCCGTGCCCAGCCTCCATGTTGGTGCGGAACAGCAGCGGGTTCTTGTCGGTCTTCATCTCGCGCAACTTGGCGACCCACTTGGCCGGCTCATAATATTGCACCTGACTGTCCCACAGGCCGGTGCCGACATAGAGCGCCGGATAGTTCTTCGCCGCGACCTGATCATAGGGCGAATAGCTCAGCATATAATCGTAATATTGCTTCTGCGCCGGATTGCCCCATTCGTCATATTCAAACGTCGTCAGCGGGATGGACGCGTCGAGCATCGTCGTGACCACGTCGACGAACGGCACCTGCGCGACGATCACCTTGTAATCTTGCGGGGCCATGTTCGCGACCGCGCCCATCAGCAGGCCGCCGGCCGAGCCGCCCATCGCCGCCACGCGGTCCTTCGCCGCATATTTCTGCGTCACCAGATAGCGCGTCACGTCGATGAAGTCGGTGAAGCTGTTCTTCTTGTTGAGCAAATGGCCGTCATCATACCATTGCCGGCCCATTTCCTGCCCGCCGCGGATGTGCGCGAGGGCATAGACCACGCCGCGATCCAGCAGGCCGATGCGGCCCGGATCAACCGCCGGGTCCATCGAATTGCCGTAGCTGCCATAGGCATATTGGAACAGCGGCGCGGTGCCGTCGCGCTTGGTGCCCTTGCGATAGACCAGGCTGACCGGCACCTCTACGCCGTCGCGTGCCGTCGCCCAGACGCGTTCGGTGACGTAATTGGCGGGGTCGTAACCCGGCACCGGCGCCACCTTCAGCACGCGGCGCTCGGCGGTCTTCGCATTCACCTCATAAGTGGTCGTCGGCGTGACGAGCGAGCCATAGGTGTAGCGCACCCAATCGGTCGCCGGCTCCTCGTTGACGTCCAGCGCCATGCGATACGCCGGCTCGTCCGCCTTGACGGGCAGCGACTTCCCGGCCGCGTCGAGCAGGCGGATCATGCGATTGCCGCCCTCGCGCTGATCGATCGCGACAAAGCCCTTGAACGGCTTGAACCCTTCGATGAACACCGTCTCGCTCGCCGGCGTCAGGTCGCGCCACGCCGGGGTGCCCTTTGCCAGATCGGCATCGGCGACGGTCATCAGCGTATAGTTCTTGGCGCGCAGGTTGGTGCGCGCGATCCAGCGTCCGTCCATGTGATCCGCCTGGTAGCGCAGGTCGCGCTTGCGCGGGGCAAGCACCTGCAGCGTCGCCGGCGTCGTCGCCGGGGCGCAGCGCTGCTCGTCGCTCACCGTGGACTGGACGAAGACGCAGATGAAGCGATCGTCGCTGGTCCGCGCGATGCCCATCTGGAAGGTGTCGTCTTTCTCCTCGTAGAGCATCTTGTCTTGCGACACGGGCGTGCCCAGCACGTGCGCCATCACCTTGTAGCCGCGCAATGTGGTGGGATCCTTGGCGACGTACAGGATCGTGCGGTTGTCGTCGGCCCACAGCACGTTGGGCTCGGCGTTAGTGATCGTGTCCGGCAGCAGCTGGCCGGTGGTGAGATCCTTGATCTTCAGCGTATATTGGCGCCGGCCGACATTGTCCTCGGCATAAGCGACCAGGCGGTTGTCGGGGCTGACCGTCCAGTCGGACAGCGAGAAGAACGAATGTCCCTTGGCCATCGCCGGCTGGTCGAACATCACTTGCGCAGGGGCGTTGCGATCGCCCTTGCGCCGCTCGATCACCGGATAGTCGGCGCCCGTGTCGAACCGGGTCTGATACCAATAGCCGTTCTTGGAGTAGGGGACGGAGCTGTCGTCCTGTTTGATGTGGCTCACCGTCTCGGCGTAGAGCTTGTCCTGCAGCGGCTTGAGCGCGTTGAGCTGACTGTCCGCATAATCATTCTCGGCCTTGAGATAGGCGAGCATTTCCGGATTCTTGCGGGTGTCGTCGCGCAGCCAGTAATAATCGTCGCTGCGGTTACCGTTGGGCGAGGTGACCTGGAACGGCTTCTTGGCCGCACGCGGCGGGGTGGGTGCCTGTTGCGCCGTGGCGCCCGTGGCCAAGGCCAGCGCCGCGCCGGCCAGTAAGGTCTTCCGCATCATGTCCCCCGTCGATTGTTGTTGCGAGTGATACGGCAGCGGCGGCGGGACGCAAGCCATCCTCCCCATCGCAGATGGGGAGGGGCACCAGCGAAGCTGGTGGAGGGGAAAGCCGCAAGCGGTGCGCTGCTTGGCGTTCCCCTCCACCACCGCCTCCGGCGGCGGTCCCCCTCCCCATGCTTCACATGGGGAGGATTGGCTCAACCCCGCTTGCGCGCGCGGCGATAGGTGCCGAGCAGCCGTACCCACTTGGTGTGGAACCCCAGCTCCTCCAGCGCGCGGTCGACAGTCTCGTCTCCCGGCTTGCCTTCGATATCGGCATAGAAATCGGTCGCCGCAAAGGTGCCGCCGCGCTGGTAGCTTTCCAGCTTGGTCATGTTGACGCCATTGGTCGCGAAGCCGCCCAGCGCCTTGTAGAGCGCAGCCGGAATGTTCTTCACTTCGAAGATGAAGGTGGTGATCCACGGCCCGTCGCCCACCGGCGGCTGCCCACCCCGCGCCAGCGCGACGAAGCGGGTCATATTATGGTCCGCGTCGGCGATGTCGGTGGCGAGCAGGTTCAGGCCATAGATATCCGCCGCCGCCGGGGGGGCCAGCGCCGCGATCGCCGGATCGCCGCGCTCGGCCGCTTCCGCCGCCGCGCCGGCCGTATCGGGATAACCGACCGGCTGGATGCCGTGCGCCTTCAGCCAGTGGCGACACTGGCCCAGCGCCTGCGGATGGCTCATCGCCTCGCGCACCTCGTCCCGCGTGCCGGTGCCCATCAGTGCGTGACGGATCGGCAGAAAGTGCTCAGCCGTAATCACCAGCCCCGATTCGGGCAGCAGGAAATGGATGTCGGCAACGCGGCCGTGCAGCGAATTTTCGATCGGAATCAACGCGCGATCGGCCACGCCCTGCTTCACCGCATCGATCGCATCCTCGAATGAAAAGCATGGCAGCGGCAAGGCGTCAGGAAAGGCTTCGCTCACCGCGACATGGCTGTTTGCCCCGGGTGCACCTTGGAAGGCGACAGCCCGCTCGGGCGCCTCGGCGGCCTCGGCCATCATGCGGGCAACGATCGGTCGGGCGGGGGTGGCGTAGTTTTTCATTGCAGCTAAGTCGCGTAGGCGACGTTATCGAGGCTCTCAAGCGTGCTTGCCGTCCGGTGAGTGCTTTTCTATGGACGTCCTACTTTGGAGGGGTGACTTCACGACATGGACGATCGCAACAACACGATTGCAGGCTGGGTATTGGCTGCCTGCGGCGCCGCACTGGGCCTGTCGATCGTCGGCGGCATGATCTTCCAATCGGGCCATGTCGAGAAGGAAGGCTATCCGATTGAGGCGGCGGAAGAGGCCGGCGGCGCTGGTGGCGCGGCCGAAGTGCCGATCGCTACGCTGCTGGCGAGCGCGGACGCTGCCAAGGGCGGGGACGTGTTCAAGAAGTGCGCCGCCTGCCACACCATCAACCAGGGCGGCGCTCACGGCATCGGCCCGAACCTGTATGCAACGATGGGCAAGCCGCTCGCCGGCCATCCAGGCTACGATTATACCGACGCGCTGAAGAAGGTCGGTGGCAACTGGGACTTCGAAAAGATGAACGCGTGGCTGACCAGCCCGCGCAAGTTCGCGCCCGGCACCAAGATGACCTTTGCCGGCCTGTCCAACCCGCAGGATCGCGCCAACATCATCGTTTACCTGAATCAGCAGGGTTCCAACCTGCCGCTGCCGGCCGCACCCGCCGCGGGCGAGGCGCCGGCGACGGACGGCGGCAACGTGGTGCAGGGCGGCGGCAGCGGCGGCGCTGCGCCGGACGCGGTCAACGCCATCGATGCGGTTGAAAAGGACGTGCGCGGCCAGACCGGTGATATCGCCAACACCGCAAGCCCGTCGAGCGGCGCGCCCTCTGTCGATCCCGGGGCGCAGAAGCAGACCGGTCGCTGACGCCGGATTGCGTCCCAGCCTAGCTCTCGCTTCCCCTTGTCGCCCCGGGCTTGATCCGGGGCCCCGCTTCTTACTCGGATGATAGCAAGACCATCGGTGCGGCGATCCATTTGGGGTCACCACCCGCGGACCTGGCTATGGCAAGCCGCCGGCAGCAGCCTTAGACAGGCCCGATGCGGTACCGCCTGAACCCATCGATCCTGCGCGAATATGACATTCGCGGCACAACCGACCGCAATCTCGGCCCGGATGACGCCGGCGCGATCGGCCGCGCCTTTGGCACGGTTGTGCGGCGCGGGGGCGGTACGCGCGTCGCGGTCGGCCGCGACGGTCGCCGATCCTCGCCAATGCTGGAGGACGCGCTGGTCGAGGGGCTCGCCGCCGCGGGCGTGGATGTCGTGCGGATCGGGATCGGTCCGTCACCCATGCTCTATCATGCCGAGCGTCATCAGCAGGTCGACGCTGGGATACAGGTAACCGGCAGCCATAACCCCCCTGACGACAATGGCTTCAAGATGGTGCTTGGCCATCGCCCGTTTTTCGGCGCGGACATCGTGGCACTGGCGGCACTGGCGGAGCAGGGCGACGTGGAAAGCGGCGCGGGGCGCGTAGTCGAGATCGACGTGCTCGCCGATTATGTCGCGCATCTGGTGCCCGCCGACACGCTGCCCGCCCTTCGCATCGGCTGGGATGCGGGCAATGGCGCCGCCGGCCCCGCGATCGAGCGGCTCACCCGCGCCCTGCCGGGCGAGCATCATTTGCTGTTCACCGACGTAGACGGCGATTTCCCCAACCATCATCCCGATCCGACCGAGGCCGCCAATCTCGCCGATCTCCAGTCGCTTGTCGCGGCGAAGAAGCTCGATTTCGGAGTGGCTTTCGACGGCGACGGCGATCGAATCGGCGCGGTCGACGGCCAGGGCCGGGTGATCGCCGGCGACCAATTGCTGTCGATCCTCGCCGAATCGGTGCTCCGCAGAGCGCCCGGTGCGGCAATCGTCGCTGATGTGAAGGCCAGCGCCACGTTGTTCGATCGCATCGCCGAGCTCGGCGGCAAGCCGGTGATGTGGAAAAGCGGGCACAGCAATATCAAGACGATGATGCACGAGGTCGGCGCGCCGCTCGCCGGCGAGATGAGCGGCCACATCTTCTTCGGCGAACTGGGCGGGCATGACGACGCGCTCTACGCTGCGGTGCAATTGATCCGCGCGATTGGCGCAAGCGGGCGCTCGCTTGCCGAGCTGCGCGACGCGATGCCCGATGTCGTGGCGACGCCCGAACTGCGCTTTGCCGTGGACGATGCGCGGCGCGAGGCGGTGGTGGAGGAAGTGCTGGCGCGGCTCACGGCGGACGGCGCGAGCGTCGATCGCACCGATGGCGCGCGGGTGACCACGCCCGATGGCTGGTGGCTCCTGCGCGCCTCCAACACGCAGGCAATGCTCACCGCACGGGCGGAGGCGAAGGGCAAGGCAGCGCTGGACCGGCTGGTCGCCGCGATCGACGCACAACTGGCGCTGAGCGGCGTGACGCGGGCGTAGCTCTTTCTCCCGTTCGCCCTGAGTGCTTCGACAAGCTCAGCCCGAACGGGCTGAGTTACCCGCCAGCAGATGACAGGGGGCATTTCAGCCCCCACATGGACAAAATGCGTCAGCAACCCAGCATCATCCGTGTCGTCGATCTCGAAACCACCGGCAACGCACCGCCCACCCATGGCGTGTGCGAGATCGGCTGGCAGGATGTCGCGCTTGGCAAGGACGGCCGCTGGGAGCTGTACGGGGAGGGCGGCAATCGCCTCGTCAATCCCGGCCGCTCGATGCCGCCGGTCACCCAGGCGATCCACCACATCCGCGACGAGGACGTGGAAGACGCGCCCTGGTGGCATGAGATCGCGCGCAATGTGCTCGACCCTTATCCCCGCCGCATCGCGCTGGCCGCGCATCGCGCGGATTTCGAGCAGCAATTCTGCACCCCCGCGATGACGCATGGCGCGCAATGGATCTGCACCTGGAAATGCGCGCTTCGGCTGTGGCCGGACAGCCCCAGCTTTTCGAACCAGGTGCTGCGCTATTGGCGCAAACCCCACGGGCTCGATCACGAGCGCGGGCTCCCTGCGCACCGCGCCTTCCCGGATGCCTATGTCACCGCGCACCACCTGCGCGATCAGCTCAACGAAGCCAGCGTTGCGCAGCTGATCGAATGGTCGAGCATCCCGGCATTGCTGCCGCGCGTGCGCTTCGGCGCCGATCGCGGCAAGCCGTGGAACGAGATCGAGGAGGAGAGCCTGGTCAAATTCCTCACCGATCGCGATCCCGACGTGCGCTTCACCGCCGAGACGGAGATGGCGCGGCGCCGCGGCGGCGGGCTGGTCGGGCGGATGACCCCGCAGGAACTGCTGCTGTAATCGCGATTGCGGCAGCACCTCTGGCATTTGCGGCGCGTCGGCCCTAAGCCCGCCCGCGATGGCGGCGGAACACGGGCAGAAATTTCTGGTAGGCGAGGGCCGCATCGGGCGCGTGCTGATCGCGTTCATGGCGATCGGCTTCGTTGCGCTGATCGCGGCCGGGATCGCGGCCGCTTGGGTGACGGCCGAATTCACGCGGCACAGCGCCGCCGTGTCGCACACCTATGAGGTCGAGCTGGCAATCGCCGACACCCGCCGGTTGATCGAACAGGGCGAAACGACCCGGCGCGGCTTTCTCCTTTCGCCGAACACGTCAGAGTTCCTCAAAGCGCATCGCGAGGCGGCAAATGCGCTTCCGCGATCCGCCAAGCGGCTGCGACAGCTGACCTATGACAATCCGGGGCAGCAGGCGAACATCCGCATCCTCGAACGCGAGCTGCGCACGCTTCTGGCGCTCCGTTCGCGAACGGTTGAGCTGGTCCTGGCAGGCGACTTCGATACTGCCATCACCGAGTTCCGTCAGGAACAGAGCGCCGAGCGGCTGCGTGAGATCCGCGCGGTGTTCGATTCCATGGCGCGCGAGGAGCGCAAGCTGCTCGAAGCCCGCGACGCGCAGCAGGCCCGCAGCATCAACCTGTTCTACACCGTACTGGCGATCGCCGGGCTGCTGCTGCTCGCCGTCGCGATCGCTGCCTTGCTGGTGGTGGTGCGCTACACCACCGATCTCACGCAGTCGCGCGAGCAATTGCAACAGCTGAATGAAAGCCTGGAAGCAATCGTCGTCGATCGCACGGCGGACCTCAGTCGCGCCAATGACGAGATCCAGCGCTTTGCTTATATCGTCAGCCACGACCTGCGCTCGCCGCTAGTCAACGTGATGGGCTTCACGGCCGAGCTAGAAACGGCGGCAACCGCATTGCGCGAACTGGTCGACCGGGTGGAGGAGCAGGCGCCCGATGCGCTCACCGAAGAAGCGCGGCTGGCGGCACGCGAGGATCTGCCCGAATCGATCGGTTTTATCCGCACCTCGACGCAGAAGATGGACCGGCTGATCAATGCCATCCTTGCGCTGTCACGGCAGGGGCGCCGCGTGCTCGCGCCCGAGCCGCTCGATCTGGACCGGCTGGTCGGCACCATCCGCGATTCCATGGCGCATCGGCTTGATGAAACGGGCGCGACGATCACCGTCAACGGCGCGCTGCCTCCGGTGGTCAGCGACCGGGTGGCGGTTGAGCAGATCCTGTCGAACCTGATCGAGAACGCCGTAAAATATCGCCATCCGCAGCGTGCGGTGATGGTCGATGTCAGCGGCGGCCCGCTTGGTGATCGCATCTGGATCGAGGTGGCCGACAACGGACGCGGCATCGATCCGCGCGATCACGAGCGGGTTTTCGACCTGTTCCGCCGCTCGGGCACGCAGGATCAACCCGGCGAAGGCATCGGCCTCGCGCACGTCCGTGCGCTGGCCTATCGCCTTGGCGGCACCATCACCTTGCGCTCGGCACTTGGCGAAGGCGCCACCTTCCGCCTATCGCTGCCCGCGACCATGACCTTGCAGGAAAAGGCCTGAGATGAACGCACATCAATCCGTCAGCATCGTCATGATCGAGGATGACGAGGGCCATGCCCGGCTGATCGAAAAGAACATCCGCCGCGCCGGAATCCTCAACGACATCAAGCATTTCCTCGATGGCACGTCGGCGCTGGATTATCTGTTCAATGCGCCGGACGGGCCGATGCTCAACGGCCCGGCGCTGGTGCTGCTCGACTTGAACCTGCCCGACATGAGCGGGACGGACATCCTTGCCAAGATCAAGCAGTCGGATGGTCCGGTGAAGCGCACGCCTGTTGTGGTGCTGACCACTACCGACGACAGCCGCGAGATCCAGCGCTGCTACGACCTGGGCGCCAATGTCTACATTACCAAGCCGGTAAATTACGAAAGCTTCGCCCAGGCGATCCGCCAACTCGGCCTGTTCCTGTCGGTGATCCAGGTGCCCGACATCGAGGAATGATGAATCCGCGCGGCCTTTCCTCTGCCGGCATGTTGCGTCGCGAGCAGGCGGCCTGATGGACCGCATCCTCTACATCGACGATGATGAGGGCATCCGCCGCCTGGCCTCGCGCGCGCTCGCCCGCCGTGGGTGGGACGTCACCACCGCGGATGGAGGCGAGCTCGGCGTGCGCATCGCCGCGGAGCAGCGTTTCAATCTCGTCGCGGTTGATCATTACATGCCGGGCATCGACGGTCTGGAAACGCTGGCCCGGCTGCGCGAACTGCCCGATCCACCCAGCGTGGTGTACGTCACCGGTTCCGAGGAGCAGCGCGTGGCGGTGGCGGCGTTGCGGGCCGGTGCGTCCGATTATGTGGTGAAATCGGTCGGCGATGATTTCTTCGACCTGCTCGACGCCTCGTTCCGCGCGGTGGTCGCTCGCGCCCGGCTGGAAAAGCAAAAGACGACGGCCGAGGAATCGCTGCGCGTCTCCAATGCCCGGCTCGAAGCGTTGCTGGCGGAAGTGAACCACCGGGTCGCCAACTCGCTCCAGCTCGTCTCGGCGATGGTGCGGCTTCAGGCCGGCGCGGTGGCCGATCCCGCGGCGCGAAACGCGCTCGACGATACGCAGCGGCGGATCAGCGCCATCGCGCAGGTTCACCGGCGTCTCTACACCGGCGGCGATGTCGAGCAGGTCGACATGCGTGAGTACCTCGGCACGCTGGTGGACGAGCTTGCCGAAACCTGGTCCACCGTTGAGCGCCCCCGCGCGCTACGCCTCGCGGCCGATCCGATTCGTCTGCCGACGGACCGCGCGGTATCGCTAGGCGTCATCGTCACCGAATTGGTCAGCAACGCCTGCAAATATGCCTATCCCGCCGGCAGCGGCGAAGTGCGCGTGGGCTTGCACCGGGAGGGCGACGACGTGTTCATGCTCGCGGTGGAGGATGACGGCATCGGCATGACGGGCGAGATCGCACCCGGCGGCACGGGCGTCGGCACCAAGCTGATCCGCGCCATGGCGCAAAGCCTCCAGACCACGGTGGAATACGACCCCGCCCACCGCGGTACCCGCGCGATCGTGCGCGCAGCGCTGGTCTGAACTCACCCCTCCGTTCGTGCCGAGCATCGTCGAGACACCTTTTCCCGCGGCACCGTCCCTCGACTTCGCTCGGGACGAACGGGAGGGTGGGTGGAAAATGCCCAGGCAGAGTTTAGAAGCGCGCCTGTAATCAAGGAGCTCCCCCCATGAAGACCCGTGCCGCCGTCGCATTCGAGGCGAAGAAGCCGCTCGAGATCGTCGAGCTCGACCTCGAAGGGCCGAAGGCCGGCGAAGTGCTGGTCGAGATCATGGCAACGGGCATCTGCCACACCGACGCCTATACGCTTGACGGCCTCGACAGCGAGGGCCTGTTCCCCAGCGTGCTCGGTCATGAAGGCGCGGGCATCGTGCGCGAAGTGGGGCAGGGCGTCACCAGCGTCGTGCCGGGCGACCACGTGATCCCGCTGTACACCCCCGAATGCCGCCAGTGTAAGTCGTGCCTGTCAGGCAAGACCAACCTGTGCACCGCGATACGCGCCACCCAGGGTAAGGGCCTGATGCCCGACGGCACCACGCGCTTCAGCTACAAGGGACAGCCCATCTTCCATTACATGGGCTGCTCCACCTTCTCGAACTTCACCGTCCTGCCCGAGATCGCGGTGGCGAAGATCCGCACCGACGCGCCGTTCGACACGAGCTGCTACATCGGCTGCGGCGTGACGACGGGCGTCGGCGCGGTGGTCAACACTGCCAAGGTGCAGGTTGGCGAGAATATCGTCGTCTTCGGGCTGGGCGGCATCGGCCTCAACGTCATCCAGGGCGCCAAGCTCGCCGGCGCCGCGCGGATCATTGGCGTCGACATCAACCCCGATCGCGAGGAATGGGGCCGCCGCTTCGGCATGACGCACTTCCTCAACTCGAAGGGGCTGAGCCGCGAGGAAACCGTCGCCAAGGTGCTCGAACTCACCGACGGCGGCGCCGACTATAGCTTCGACGCCACCGGCAATACCGAAGTGATGCGCACCGCGCTGGAGGCCTGCCACCGCGGCTGGGGCACCAGCATCATCATCGGCGTGGCGGAGGCCGGCAAGGAAATCGCGACGCGCCCGTTCCAACTCGTCACGGGGCGCAACTGGCGCGGCACCGCGTTCGGCGGCGCCAAGGGCCGCACCGACGTGCCCAAGATTGTCGACTGGTACATGAACGGCAAGATCGAGATCGATCCCATGATCACGCATCGCCTGACGCTGGACGAGATCAACAGGGGCTTCGACCTGATGCACGCCGGCGAGAGCATCCGCAGCGTCGTGGTCTATTGAGCCACGCCCCTCTCCCTCTCCCCGCGTGCGGGGAGAGGGGCAGTGTAGGGCGGCTTGGCGCGTAGCCTACGCGTCACCCCCTTTCGTCACCCCGGCCTTGAGCCGGAGTCCCGCTTCTTCTTCCCTCCCGCCGACAACAAAGCGGGACCCCGGATCGAGTCCGGGGTGACGGGTGACTTGTGGCGGCTGTCCGGCCCCAATCCCGGCTTCCCCCATCGCCCCATTTGTGGCTAATCCTCCCCCGTCGGGGCACGATCCGGCAGCACCTAGGGGAGAGGACCAATGTACAGCCACATGATGGTGGGTTCGAACGACATCGGCCGTTCGAAGAAATTCTACGACGCCCTGTTCGCCTCGGTCGGCGGCAAGCCTGCGATGCAGGACGAGCGCGGCCGTCTGATCTACATGCACAATGGCGGGCTGTTCCTCGTCACCAAGCCGATCGACGGCGAGCCGGCGACGCATGCCAATGGCGGCACGATCGGCTTTGCGATGGACGGCCCGGAACAGGCCAATGCCTGGCACCAGGCCGGCGTCGAGAATGGCGGCACCGCCATCGAGGATGCACCGGGCGTGCGCTCGGCCGATTTCGGGGACCTGTATCTCGCCTACCTCCGCGATCCCGACGGCAACAAGCTCTGTGCGATGCACCGCATGCCGGCGGCGTGAGGTAATCTCCCTCTCCCCGCTTGCGGGGAGAGGGTGGCCGAGCCGAAGGCGAGGTCGGGAGAGGGGCAGTGTCAGGGCGCAACGCTTCTGACTGCCCCTCTCCCGACCCTCTCCCCGCCAGCGGGGAGAGTGAGACTTTACGGCTTCATCGTCGTCTCGTTCAGCGTCGTCGTCAGCATCAAGCTGCGATCCGTCGCGTCGCGCCCGATCGCCACGCGGTAGGTGCCGCCAGCGATCCGCCATCCCGGCAGCTTGGTGTCGTAATCCGCCACCACGCGCGGCTCCGCGGTCAGCGTCACCCGCCGCGACTCGCCCGGCTTCAGCTCTACCCGCTGGAACCCCGCCAGCCGCATCGGCGCGCCACTGCCGTCACGCGCGACATACATCTGCGGCACGTCCGCGCCCGCGCGCTTGCCGGTGTTGACCACCTCCACCGTCACGCTCAGCTGGTCGCCGCCGGTCACCACCGGGTTACGATAGGCGAAATTGGTGTAGCTCAGCCCGTGGCCGAACGGGAACAAGGGCTTCATCCCCTTCTTCTCGTACCAGCGATAGCCGACGTCGGCGCCCTCATGATACGTCACCGGATAGCTTTTGGGCGTCGCGCTCGGATTGGCCGCCGAGTTCGCCGCTGCCGCCAGTTCCGCCGCATCGAACAGGTCGAGCCCGACCGGCTTGGGCCGCGGTGGCTGAGCCGCATTCGCGGGGAAGGTGATTGGCAGGCGGCCCGACGGGTTCACCGCCCCGGTCAGGATCGCCGCGATCGCCTCGCCGCCGCGCTGGCCGGGATACCAGGCCTCGATCACCGCCGGCACCTTGTCGATCCACGGCATCAGTACCGGGCCGCCCGTCTCCAGCACCGCCACCGTATTTGGCTGCGCGCCTGCAACTGCGGCGATCAGTGCGTCCTGATTGTCGGGCAGCTTGATGTTGGGCACGTCCTCCGCCTCAGTCGTCCATTGCGTCGCGAACACGATGGCGAGGTCGGCCGCCTTGGCGGCTTCGAGATTGGCGTTGTAATTGCGCCCATCGAGGAAGGTGATCTCAGCGCCCGGCAGCGCCTTCTTCAGCGCGGCGAGCGGCGAGGAGGCATGATAGGTCACCCGCACGAATGACGAGGGCGCGCTTTCGGACAGCGCGATCTCGATCGGCGCCCCGCCGACCGATCGCACCTGGCTCGATCCGCCGCCCGAGAGGACGCCGAGATCCGCTGCGCCGCCGATCACGACGATCTTCTTCGCCGTCTTGGCGATCGGCAGGACGTTGCGCTCGTTCTTGAGCAGCACGATGCCCGCCTCGGCCGCACGCTGCGCCACCTCCGCATTGCGCGCGTAAGGCGGCGTCTGCGCTTTGGCCGGCATGGGCGCATCATAAGCGCCGCTCTCGATCAGCCCGGTCAGATAGCGCACGACCATGTCATCCAGCCGCTTGACCGAGACCTCGCCTTTCTCGACCGCGGCTTTGAGCGGTGCGCCGAAATAGATAGCGCGGTCCAACTCCTGGCCGGACTGCTGGTCGAGTCCCGCATTCGCCGCCTTGGCGGTGGAATGCACGCCGCCCCAATCGCTCATCACCCAGCCGCGATAACCCCAATCCTGTTTCAATACCTTGTTGAGCAGGAAATCATTCTCACACGCCCAGTCGCCATTCACCTTGTTATAGGCGCACATGACAGATGCGGGCTTGCCCTGCTCGATCGCGATCTGGAACGCGAGCAGGTCGCTCATGCGCAGCGGCGCCTCGTCGATCCGCGCGTCGAGGATCATCCGTCCCGTCTCCTGCGCATTGAGCGCGAAATGCTTCACCGTGGAAACGATCTTGTTCGATTGCACGCCCGCGATATGCGCGCCGCCGAGCAGGCCCGACACGAGCGGATCTTCACCCATATATTCGAAATTGCGCCCGTTCCACGGATCGCGCGTCAGGTTCACGCCGCCGGCGAGCAGGACGTTGAACCGCTTGGCGCGCGCTTCCGAACCGATCATCACGCCACCAGCGCGGGCGATCTCGGGCGAGAAGGTCGATGCGGTGGCCAGCGCAGAGGGAAGGGCGGTGGCGACATCGCCCTTGCGCTGCTCCACCTGATTGGCGACGCCGAGCGACGCATCACTTTCGCGCACCAGCGGCACGCCCAGCCGCGCAATGCCGTCGATATGCCCGGCGGAAGGGATCAGCTCGTTGGTGGTCTTGCCTGCCGCCATCGGCGGGAACAGCGCGTGGACCAGCGCGATCTTCTCGTCGAGCGTCATGCGGGCGACGATCGATTCGGCGCGCGCGCGGCCGTCTTGCGCGGGTGCATTCTGCGCGACGAGCGGCTGCGCGACAGTCAGCGCCAAGGCGGTAGCGCCGAGCAGCGCGAGCTTGTTCCTGAGCATCAACTTCCCCTTTTCCCTGGTGCCGCCGGGCGACACCGGATCATCGATCCCGAACTGCCCGCCCAGCCGTCACCCCGGGCTTGACCTGGGGTCCCGGTGCCTTCTTCATCGTCGCGAAGAAGCGGGACCCCGGATCAAGTCCGGGGTGACGGCGGAGCGACGTACCGGACCTTCAACTTGTGGCTTCCCCACAACACATTTTGGGAACGTTCACAAGCATTGTGACAGGCGCTTGACAGCTTTTCAAACCGGGTAGAAGTGAACGTTCTCAACCCGCATTTTGCGGGGGCGTTCGACGTACACAGGGTACAGGGGAGGATTTCTGATGGGGAGCTTTGCGGCTCGCTCGCTTTCGCGATTCGTGATCGGTGCATCGGTGGTGGCGCTCGCCACGGCGCCGGGCATGGCCTGGGCGCAGGATGCCGCCGCGACGGTGGGCAATCCCGGTCCGTCCGAGACCGAATCGCTCCCGCAGAACCCGACCGAGGGCGAGGACGATATCGTCGTCACCGGCATCCGCGCCTCGCTGCGCGCGACGATCGACATCAAGCGTGACGCACAGGGCGTCGTTGATGCGATCTCGGCCGAGGATATCGGCAAGTTCCCGGATACCAACCTCGCCGAGTCGCTCCAGCGCATCACCGGCGTGTCGATCGATCGTTCGAACGGCGAAGGCTCGTTCGTCACCGTTCGCGGCTTCGGCCCGGAATATAACCTCGTCACGCTGAACGGCCGTCAGATGCCGACGTCGTCGCTGGGCGACGGCGCCAGCGCACCGGCCTCGCGCTCGTTCGACTTCGCCAACCTTGCGTCAGAAGGCATTTCGGCAGTCGAGGTGTACAAAACCGGCCGCGCGTCCGTGCCGTCGGGCGGCATCGGTTCGTCGATCAACATCCGCACCCCGCGCCCGCTCGACAAGCCCGGCATGCGCGGCAGCATCGCCGCCAAGGGCGTGCTGGACTCGTCGCAGAACGGCAAGAACCAGATCCTGCCGGAAGTGTCGGGCATCTTCTCGACCACCTTCGCCGACGATCGCGTCGGCATCATGGTCAACGGCATTTATCAGCGCCGCAAGGCGAGCGCGAACGAGGCGTTCGTCGGCTTCCGCGACGGGTTCCTGGGTTCGGGCGACGGCTGGGGCGTGCTGCCGAACAATGCGCAGCAGGCCAACCGCCCGACCGGCAATGACGTTTACGAGATCCCGCAGGAAGCGTCGTACAATGTTCGCGACATCGATCGTGAACGCATCAACGGCCAGGCGGTGATCCAGGTCAAACCGACCGACACGCTGACCGCGACCGCCGATTTCACCTATTCGCGCAACAAGGTCGAAGTCCGCAACAACAGCGTCGGCGTCTGGTTCAACTTCGGCGACGTGTCGAGCGAATGGACCGACGGCCCCATCGCCGGCCCGGTGTTCTACAGCGAAGCCTTCGCGCCGGGTAAGGACCTTTCGTACAGCGCCGCGCTCAGCGCCAACGTCACCGAGAACAAGTCGCTCGGCTTCAACCTCAACTGGGAGGCACCCGGCGGCGTGACCGTGTCGTTCGACGCGCATCACTCCACCGCGGAATCGAAGCCGACCAACGACTACGGCACCAGCACCAACATCGGCAGCGCCGTGTTCGGCGTCGCGCGCCAGACGATCAACTTCGAGAATGATCTGCCGATCATCTCTTATTCGATGCAGCCCGGGATCGATCCGCTCAACGCGTCGCTGGCGACGCCGACCGGCAATTCGTTCCGCAACGCCTATTTCCGTGACGAGATCAACCAGTTCCAGATCAAGGGCCGGTACGAGCACGATGGCGCGTTCCTCGACAGCATCGATTTCGGCTTCTCCTATGTCGATAACCAGGTGCGCTCCGCATACGGTTTCATCCAGAACGAGACCTGGGGCGGCATCGATCCGCGCGGCGCCAGCTTCGGCGCGGCTGCGGTGCCCGACGATTTCTGGAAGCTGATCAGCCTGCCGGACAAGTTCCAGGGGGTGCAGGGCGCCGGCAATGCGGCCGTGCCGCAGCAGATCCTCGGCTTCAACTTTGAACAAATGGCCGAGCTGCTGCGTGGCCAGTACAACATCTGCAGCAACCCGCAGATCGGCACGTCGCAGGCTGGCACCTGCCTTGCCGACTTCACCACCGATCGTCGCATCCGCGAAAAGACCATTTCGCCCTACCTTCAGGTCAACACCAAGTTCGACCTGCTGGAAGGCCCAGCGCACATCATCGCCGGCGTCCGTTACGACCAGACCACCGTCAGCTCGCGCGCGCTGGTGCAGGTGCCGACCGGCACGCGCTGGACCGCGGCGAACGAATTCGCGCTGAGCTATGCGCCGGAGCGTTCGTTCCTGGTGTCCAAGGGCAGCTACCAGAACTGGCTGCCGTCGATCGACTTCGACATGGAGCCGATCCGCAACGTCAAGCTGCGCGCGTCCTACAGCCACACGATCACTCGTGCGGACTACGGCAGCCTCCAGGGCGGTCTGGAGCTCGCCTCCAACCCGCGCATCGGCGGCGGCACCGGCACCAACGGCAATCCGAACCTGATCCCGTTCAAGTCGAAGAACATCGATCTGTCGGCCGAATGGTATTACCAGCCGGAAAGCTACATTTCGGTCGGTTACTTCAACAAGGACGTCCAGAACTTCATCGCGACGACGCAGATCAATCAGTCGGCGTTCGAGCTGCGCAACCCGGGTTCGGGCCCGCGCTATCGTGCGGCGCAGGCGGCGCTTGGCGGCACCACCGATGCCGTTCGCATCCGCGACTATATCCTGCGCAACTTCCCGGCATCGTCGCAGGTGACGGGCGTCACCGAAGCGGGCGGGGTGACCTATCTGAACGGCAACATCTTCGGCCTGCCCGAGGACGATCTGTTCAACTTCCAGGTCAACCAGCCGTTCAACAGCGATCAGACCGCCAACATCAACGGCTGGGAATTCGCGCTCCAGCACCGCTTCTGGGACACGGGCTTCGGCACGATCCTGAACTACACGATCGTCAACGGCGACGCGCAGTTCAACAACGCGCTTGATCCCTCGGTCAGCCAGTTCGCGCTGGTCGGCCTGAGCGACAGCGCCAACGCGGTGTTGTTCTTCGACAAGTTCGGCTTCCAGGCACGCGGTGCGTATAACTGGCGCGCGTCGTTCCTGAATTCGAACAACGGCTTCGACCCGACCTATGTCGAATCCTACGGCCAGTTCGACGCGAGCATCAGCTACGAGCTCATCCCCGGCCTGACGGTATTCGGCGAGGGCATCAACCTCACCGGTTCGTCGCGCCGCGGCCATCGTCGCTCGAACGAGATGGTCACCTTCTCGCAGCCGGGCTTCGCCCGCTACACGGCCGGCGTCCGCTTCAACTTCTGACGCTTGCCAGCCATGGAGGGCCGCCCTTCCGCGATGGAGGGGCGGCCCTTATGGTGAACGAACGGCACAACAAGCCGGATTACATGGACGCGACCGTGGAGAGACAAGTCGCCAGCATCGTGATCGTCGGCGGCGGCACCGCCGGCTGGCTCGCGGCCGCCACCATCGCGGCGCGCGCCGATCCCGCCGCGCCCGCGCCGCTTTCCGTCACATTGGTCGAATCGCCGGACGTGCCGACGATCGGCGTGGGCGAGGGGACCTGGCCCACCATCCGCCGCACCCTGTCACGCATCGGCATTCCCGAGGCCGAATTCCTCGCGGCCTGCGATGCCTCGTTCAAACAGGGCTCGCGCTTCGACGGCTGGCGCACTGGCGCGCCCGACGACAGCTACCTCCATCCCTTCACCGCGCCGATCGACGCCGATGCGCGCGGCCTTGTCGCCGCCTGGGCCGCAAGCGACGAACCCCGTTTCGCGGCCGCCGTCACGCCGCAGGCGCGCGCCTGCGCGCTCGATCTCGCCCCGCGCCAGCGCGCCATGCCCGATTACGCCGGCGCGCTGAACTACGCTTATCATCTCGATGCGGTGAAGCTCGCCGCGCTGCTCCAGCGCCACGCCACCCGCCGCCTCGGCGTGGCCCATGTCCGCGACCATGTCGTGGGCGTGGATCGCTGCGAGAATGGCGACATAGCCGCCGTCCGCTGCCGCGATCACGGCGCAATCGCGGGCGACCTGTTCATCGACTGCACCGGCCATGCCGCCTTGCTGATCGGCGGCGCGTTCGACGTGCCCTTCATCGATCGCGGCCACGAATTGTTCAACGATCGCGCGCTCGCGGTGCAGGTGCCGGTCGCGCCCGACAGCGCGATCGGCGCCACCACCAATGCCACCGCGCACGACGCCGGCTGGATCTGGGACATCGGCCTGCCCACCCGCCGCGGGGTCGGCTGTGTCTATGCCTCCGCCTTCCTCAGCGATGACGAGGCCGCCGCCTCGCTGCGCGCCTATCTCGCGCGCACCGCGCCGGGTGCCGATCTCGAAGCGCTCGCCCCGCGCCGCCTCGCTTTCCGCTCCGGCCACCGCGCGCGTTTCTGGGAGCGCAACTGCCTCGCGCTCGGCCTCTCCGCCGGTTTCCTCGAACCGCTAGAGGCGTCGGCGATCGTCACGATCGAGCTCGGGCTCGACGCGCTGCTCGACAATTTCCCCGCCACCCGCGCCAGCATGGCGGCACACGCCCGCCGCTACAACGATCTGTTCCGCTACCGCTGGGATCGCATCGTCGATTTCCTCAAGCTGCATTATGTCTTGAGCGAACGCGATCAGCCCTATTGGCGCGCCAACCGCGCTCCCGCGTCGATCCCCGATCGCCTCGCCGAGCTGCTCGCCATCTGGCGCCACCAGCCGCCCAGCGCGCAGGATTTCGCTGCCGTGAACGAGATCTTCCCCGCCGCCAGCTACCAATATGTCCTCTACGGCATGGGCATGGCCCCGCCGCCGCCCGGCCCGGTGCGCATCGACGGGCACGATGCCGCCGCCACCTCGATCCGCCAGATCACCCAGCGCGCGCGGGCGCTCGCTGCCAGCCTGCCCACCAATCGCGCCTATCTCGACGCGCTTCGCGCCGAACGGCCGCACGGAATTGTCGCATGAACCCCAATCACGTCCTGCTCACCGTCGACGCGCACCGCGATCTTCGCCTTCGCACCGATCGCAGCCCCGATCTTGGCGATGCGGTGATGACGGCGATCGCCATGCCGCGCGAATTCCGCGACGTGCAGCGGCATTATCCGATCCTGTTCCGCCTCGATGCGACCCGCGACGCTTTCACCGCTTATGCCATGTTCGGCTTCGAAACCGGCGAGAACCTGTTCCTCGATGGCGCGCGCTGGGACGCCGATTATCTCCCGCTCGCGCATGACATTCAGCCGTTCCTGATCGGCGGCGCGGATGCCGGCGGCAATCGCCAGGTCCACCTCGATCTCGCCAGCCCCCGCATCGCCGGCGCGGCCGAGGGAATGCGCCTGTTCGAACCCGAAGGCACGCCGACCCCCTATCTGGAATCGATCGCCGAAAAGCTTGGGCAGCTCGACGCGGGCTTTGCGGAATCGGCCGATTTCTTCGCCGCGCTGCGCCGCCACGATCTGCTCGAACCGCTGACGCTCGAAGTCACGCTGAACGACGGGTCGACCCATCGCCTCGTCGGCTTCCACGTCATCGACGAGGATCGCCTGCGCACGCTCGACGGCGTCGCGCTGGGGGAGCTGCACGGCGACGGCCATCTCATGCCGATCTTCATGGCGCTCGCCTCGCTCGGCAACATCCGCGATCTCGTCGCGCGAAAGAACAAGCGGATCGGCCATGGCTGAGGCCACCGGCATCTTCGCGAGACCTCGGCTACAGTCGCTCCGTCTCCGCAACAGCTTCGTCACCCCGGCCCCGTGCCGGGGTCCGCTGTTCCGCAAACCTAGTGGCTTGAGAGTGTGCGGCACCGTGGATGCCGGGACAGGCCCGGCATGACGGAGGGAGATTCGCCGATGTCGAGTATCTTCGCCGCCATGGCCCCGGTCCCTGAGCGCACAATCGCCGACGCCACCACGCTCGACGCCGCGATCCGCGCCGCCGACACGCCCTTCGTCGTCCGCGGCTTGGTGCTTGATTGGCCGCTAGTCCAAGCCGGCCTCAAATCGGCGCAGGCCGCGCGCGATTACCTCGCGGCGAAGCGCAAGGACGTCGCCTTCACCGTCTCGGTCGGCGAGGCCGGCAGCAACGGCCGCTTGTTCTACGACGATGCCATGGCGATGAACTTCCGCGTCGGCCGCGGCAAATTGCCCGACATCTTCGGCCATATCGCCTCGATCGAGAACCAGCCCGATGCCCCACCGGTGTATCTCGCCTCGATCGACATGGACGGCTTCTTCACCGGTCTGGCCGACGAGAACCACGTCGATCTCGGCGACCGCGATCTGCTGAAAAGCATCTGGATCGGCACCCGCACGCGCATTGCCGCACATAACGATTTTCCGCAGAACCTCGCCTGCTGCGCGGTCGGCCGCCGCCGCTTCACGGTGTTTCCGCGCGAACAGTTCCGCAATCTCTACCTTGGCCCGATCGACAACACCCCCGCTGGCCGCGCCGTCAGCATGGTCGATTTCCACGATCCCGATTTCCAGCAGCATCCCCGCTTCGGAGAGGCGCTGGCGCATGCGCAGATGGTAGAACTGGAGCCGGGCGACGCCATCTACCTGCCGTCGCTCTGGTGGCACCATGTCGAGGGGCTCGCGCCCTTCAACGTGCTGGTCAATTACTGGTGGCGCGATACGCCGCGCTGGCTGGGACAGCCGCAGGACGCGCTCAACCATGCGATTATGTCGATCCGCGAACTTCCCGCCGATGAGCGCGCCTACTGGCGCGACATGTTCGATTATTATGTGTTCGGCGATCCCGAACTGCCGCGCGCGCATATTCCCGAGGGCGCACAAAGCGTGCTCGGTCCGCTGACCGCCGACAGCGCCGGGCGGCTGCGCGGCTTCCTCCTGCGGCAGCTCAGCAAGTGACGCCGCGTCGGATCGTGGTCGCCGGCGGCGGCACCGCTGGCTGGATGGCGGCGGCGGCGATCGCCCGCACGCTCGGTCGCGCTGCGACGGTGACGCTGGTGGAATCGGAGGCGATCGGTACGATCGGCGTCGGCGAAAGCACCATTCCCCCGATCGTCGGCTTCAACCGCCTGCTCGGCATCAACGAGGCGGAGTTCATGGCGGCGACCAACGCCACCTTTAAACTCGGCATCGTCTTCGACGACTGGCGCGACGGCGATGATCGCTATCTCCACGCCTTTGGTCTCACCGGCAAGGATCACTGGGCCGCCGGTTTCCAGCATTACTGGCTCGCCGGCCGCGCCCGGGGGCATCACGCGCCGTTCGGCGATTATTCACTCGAGCATCAGGCAGCGCTCGCGGGCAAGTTCGCGCATTTGCCCGACGATCGCCTCAACTACGCCTATCAGCTCGATTCCGGGCTTTATGCCAAATTCCTGCGGGCCATGGCCGAACGCGACGGCACGACGCGTGTCGAGGGCAAGATCGCTTCGGTCGAGCTCGACGGCGAAACCGGCGACATCGCCGCTTTGATGTTGGACGGCGGCCGCCGGGTAGACGGCGATCTGTTCCTCGATTGCACCGGCTTCCGCGCATTGCTGATCGAGGGCGCGCTCCACGCCGGCTTCGACGATTGGACGCATTGGCTGCCGTGCGATTCCGCCATTGCGCTGCAAACCGCCAGCATCGGCCCCGCCGTGCCTTACACGCGCGCGATCGCCCATGACGCGGGCTGGCAATGGCGCATCCCGCTCCAGCACCGCGTCGGCAACGGCTATGTCTGGTGCAGCCGCTATCTCGGCCGCGACGAGGCGCTGGACCGCCTGCTCGCCAACGTCGAGGGCGAGGTGCTGACCGAGCCCAATCACCTGCGCTTCACCACCGGCGTGCGGCGCCGCCAATGGCATCGCAACTGCATCGCAGTCGGCCTGTCGGGCGGCTTCATGGAGCCGCTCGAATCGACCAGCATCCACCTGATCCAGCGCGCCGTGCTCCGCTTCCTGCGCATGCTCCCCGCCGCCGGCCCGATCAGCCCGCGGGACGTGGCGGAATTCAACGATCAGCAGCACGCCGATATGGTGCAGGTCCGCGATTTCCTGATCCTGCACTATAAGGTCACCGATCGCCGCGACACCGCCTTCTGGCGTCAGTGCGCGGCGATGCCGGTCCCCGACAGCCTGAAACAGAAGATCGAGCTGTTTCGCGACACCGCGCGCGTCTTCCGCCGCAACGAGGAATTGTTCGCTGAGCATAGCTGGATGCAGGTGCTGCTGGGGCAGGGGATCGAGCCCAAAACGTGGCACCCGCTCGCCGACAAGCTCACCGATGAGGAACTGGCGCGGCTGCTCGGCACGCTGCACGATCAGGTGTCGCGCACCGTCGCCGGCCTGCCGCCGCACGCCGATTACGTCGCGCAGCTGTGCGCCAACGCCCGCTCGCAGGCGGCCTGAGGCACATGGCGCGTCGAAGGCAGTCGGTCACCATCAAGCATGTCGCGGCGGATGCGGGCGTCTCGCTCCAGACGGTCAGCCGAGTCATCAACAAGGAACCCAATGTCCGCCCCGAGATGATGGAGCGGGTGCAGGCCTCGATTGCCAAGCTCGGCTACGTCCCCTCGATCGCGGCGCAGCGGATGGGCGGCTCGCGCTCCTATCTGATCCTCGCACTCAACGATCGCGAACGCACCATTGCCGATTGGCGCAAGCGCGAGGGCTCCGACTGGATCGACCAGATGCTGCTCGGCGGCATGCTGACCTGTGCAGAGCACGGCTATCGCATGATCTTCGAGCTGGTCGATACGCACAGCGACCATATCGAGCGGGAACTCTCCGCCGCACTCGCCGCGCTTCAGCCCGACGGCGTGATCCTCACGCCGCCGCACTCGCACAACCCGCTGATCACCGGCTTGCTGGAACGCGCCGGCATCGCCTTCGCCCGGATCGGCTCGCTCAAGCCTGGCGGCGGCTTTCGCCTGACGATGGGTGATGAGGTGGCGTCCCGCGACGCCACTATGCATCTGGCCGGCATGGGCCATCGCCGTATCGGCTTCATCGCCGGCCCCGACGATTATGAGCTGAGCGCGTGGCGTATCGAGGGCTGGCGCTGGGCCATGGAGGCGGTCGGCCTCGGCATCGACGATCTGCTCACCGCCGGCGATTTCAGCTACGCCTCGGGTACCGCCGCCGCCGCGCAGCTGCTCGACGCGGGCGCCACCGCGATCGTCGCCAGCAACGATCAGATGGCGCTCGCCGCCGTTGCCGAGGTCCGCCGCCGCGGGCGCGACGTGCCTGGCGACATATCGGTGGTCAGCTTCGACGATACCCCCGTTGTCCGCTTCCATCATCCCCCGCTCACCGCCGTGTCGCAGCCGATCGCCGAGGTGACCTCCCGCGCGGTGGGCCTGCTGATCGCCGATGCGAACGGCGAAACGAACATCGCGCCTGTTGAAGTGAAAGCGCAGCTCGTTCCCCGCGGCTCAACTGGCCCGCTACGCAGTTCCAATTGACCCCGAAAGACGCCGGAAACTATCCAGATACGCCCGCCAGATCGCTACGCCGGCACCATTACGGACAACAGATTGTCCACGCTGCCGACGGCGAACGCGCTATACTCGTCCCCGATCGCATAGGGCAGCAGAATGCGGCGCCCGTGCAACAGCGCCCCGCAACTATAGGTAACATTGGGCACATATCCGCCACGCTGCTCCGCGCTGGGGAACAGCAAAGGCGACGGCGTGCGCGCCAGCACCTTGGACGGATCTGCCTTGTCGAGCAGCGCCGCGCCGACGCAATATCCCCGCACCAACCCCACCCCATGGGTAAATACCAGCCATCCCTCGTCGATCTCGATGGGCGATCCGCAATTGCCCATCTGTACGAACTCCCACGGAAATTTCGGCCCCATGATCCGCTCGCCGGTCTCCCAGACGTGCAAATCGTCGGATCGCAGCAGCCAGATATTCTCGTTATCCTGCCGCCCTAGCATCACGAACTGACCATCGATCCGGCGGGGGAACAGCGCCATCCCCTTGTACGCGGCCATGCGCCCCTCAAGCGCCCGCATCTCCACCTGCCGCATGTCGATGCCCCGCAGCAGCTCGGCACGCGCCATCCTGCCGTCGAACGCCGTATAGGTGCCGATCACGCTCTTCGCGCCGTCATCGTCGGTGAAGGTGACGAGGCGCAGATCCTCAATGCCGGACCGCTGGCTGGGAAGTACCGGAAAAAGCACGGTTTCTGAAGGATCAGCGCTATCGTCGCATAGCAGTTGCACCCACCCGTTCACCTCGCCGCCGAGGCGTGGCGGAATGCCGTTGTTGCTCGCCGGATCGATCACCACGCCGGCGTCGCCGTCCCAACTACCGGTGCGGAAGGTGACGGAGGAGATATGCCCCTCACCAATGCCGCGCAGCGACAGGAGGAAGGGCATCTTGCCATCGTCTGGCTCGGCATCGGGCAGGCGGATGATGCTGGGATTGAAAAGTGCCGCCGATTCAAACGCATATTCCTGGCTGAGATAGGCGCCGATCAGCAGCCGGTCGGTCTCGTCGAGCGTTTCGGCCAAGCCGAGATCGGGCGCAACCTCCGCATAACGGCGCAGGAACGTCGCGTCGGCATCGCGGTGCCGCTCGTCCATCGGCCGCTTGAGCAGTCCGCGGATCCGCTCGCGCATCGGCTTGTCGAGCGCGAGCAGGCGATCGGCCACCTGCTTCATGCGCGCCGGCCGCCCCTCGTCCAACCCCTCGGGATAAGCGAACCCGAACGGGCGGATCACCGTGCGCGACGGGTCCGGCTTCAGTTCGATCGGGAGCGTCGTGAAGACGTCCGCGGCCTTGATCGTGTCCGGCCCGGCCCGTTTAGAAAGAGCGATCATTCATTGTCTCCGGCGGGCGCGGCGATAGGCGGGGTGGGTGGCGGTGCAAGGAATATAGTGCGGGTAGGGAAGGCGATGCCGATGCCTGCCGCGCTCAGACGTTCGTAGATCGACAGCAGCAATTCCTGGCGGATCACGGTGCTCTCCCCGAAATCGCTGACGTCGATATAGGAGAAGACTTCGATATCGAGCGAGTTCTCGCCAAAGTTGGTGAAGCGAGCGCGCGGACCGTCCTGCAGCACCTTGTCGTGGCCGACGAGGACTTCCTCGATGATCGCCACTGCTTCGCGCACCTTGTCTGCGCTGTTGTTATATTCGATGCCGATCACGGGGGCGAACAGGAAGCGGTCGCGCTTGGCGAAATTCTCGATCTGGCGCGACGAGAAATCGCCATTGGGGATGGTGACGACGGTGCGGTCGTTGGTGCGAATCCGGGTGGAGCGGATGCCGACATCCTCCACCGTGCCGACGACATCGCCGACGCGGCAGAAATCGCCCACCTGGATCGGGCGATCGGCAATCACGGTGACGCTGCCGACCAGATTCTCCACCGTCTTCTGCGCACCCAGCGCTAGTGCGATACCGCCGATACCGAGTGCCGCGATGCCGGTCGTCACGTCGATGCCGAACGTGTCGAGCACCGCGACGACGCTGAACACCAGCAGCAGGATCTTGGCCGCCCGGCGCAGCAGGCTGACCACCGACACCGCCTGGCGGCGCGAGCGGCGGTGCATGCGCGCGATCGCCACGTCGGCGATGGCATCGACGAGGCGCAGGCCGAACCACACCAGCGCCACTGCCGCTACGCCGCCGGCGTAGCGCAGCAAGGTCTGGCGCGCGACGATCGCCACCTCCAGCTTTTCCGCCCAGCCGTAGAAGGCGATCACGGAAATGAAGAGGCTGAGCGGCGGCAGCGCGGCGTGGAAGAAGCGGTAAAACCCATTGGCGTCGGCATCAATGATGCTCCGCCGCATCAGCGCCAGCACGCCGGTGGCCAGCAGCCGAAGCACGACGAAGCTGAGCGCGGCGATGCCGATCAGCAGCGCCCAATCCTCCACCGGCGCACCGCCGACGTTGACGCCCGTCGCCTCGCCGGCCGGCGCCGCCGCGACGACGGTGGCGGGCGCCGCCATCAACCGTCGGATCGTGTCGTGCGAGATGCGCCAGACCGGGCGGCCATCGAGATCGCCGTGGGTCAGCAGGATCGGCGCGTCGCCCTCTCCGATCCCCAGATCGCCGATCAGTTCGCGGTCGAGCGGCAGATCGTCGTCGATCCGCCCGCCCGCGTCGTTCGCCAGCCCCTGAAACGGGATCAGCGACCCGCCGCTGTCCAGCAGCACCTGAAGTCGGCGGGCAAGTTCGGATGCGCCGCCTAGTACTTGGCGATCCCCCTGCACCGGCAGGTCGAAGTAATTGGCGGCGCGATCATAATCACGCTTGGCCAGCGCTTCGATCAGGCCGGTGACGGCGGAACGTGGCGTCTCGCGACCGAACGGATCGGCGGGCACGACCGGCGCGGCGGTGTTCGACGCCTCCTGCGCGAACGCCGGCGGCACGGAAAGAGTGGTGAACAGGAGAAGAAGGAAGATGTGCCGTATCGATCGAACCACGGGGACCTGCATGCGTTTGGGCGTCTGGTGGGGAACGCGGCGGCGGCCCGAAAGGTCGCACGTCCCGTAGCGGCGCTGGAACAACTCGCCCCTGCGATCGTGAACAACGTTGCATCCGGACATGGCGTCCGGTTAAGGGTTCCTCACCAGCAGCCACGGGCGAAAAGCGGATGAGCGACGATCGGCACGGGCCGGATGACGAGACGAAGCCGAAGCGCAAGCTCAGCGGCCGCGCCAGGCTGATCCTGCTGGTGCTGGCGGCGGCGGTGCTGGGCGGCGGCGCTTTCTGGTTCATGCGCTATCAAGCGACCGGCAAGTTCATGCAGGAGACGAATGATGCCTATATTCGCGCCGATCTCGTCACCATCGCACCCAAGGTGAGCGGCTACGTCGCCGAAGTGCTGGTGCGCGACAATCAGGATGTCGGCGCCGGGCAGCCGCTGGTGCGCGTCGACCCGCGATCGTATCGGGCGCAGGCCGGGCAGGCGCGGGCGCAGATCGCGCAGGCGGAGGCGAGCGCCGACAGCAGCCGGGCGCAGATCCGCCAGCAACGGGCCGCGATCGAACAGGCGCGGGCGCAGCTGGCCGCCGCGCAGGCCAAGGCGGCTTATGACGCGGCGGAGGTGCGGCGCTTCACCCCGCTCGCCGCATCCGGCGCGGAGAGCAAGCAGCAGCTCGCCCAGCTTCGCGCCACCGCCGATCAGTCCGCCGCCAACGTCCGCGCACAGGCGGCGGCGCTCGCCGCGCAGCAGCGGCAGATCGGCACGCTTGAATCGCAGATCGGCCAAGCCCGCGCGCAGCGGCAGGGGGCCGAGGCGCAGCTTGCCGCCGCGAATGTCGATGTCGGCGCGACGATCCTGCACGCGCCGGTAGCGGGGCGGATCGGCGACAGGACGGTAACGGTGGGGCAGTTCGCGAGCGCCGGCACGCGGCTGATGTCGGTGGTGCCGCTCAGCCAAATCTACGTCACCGCCAATTTCAAGGAAACGCAGCTTGCGCTGATGCGGCCCGGGCAGCCCGCGACGATCGCCGTCGATGCGCTGGACGGCACCGAGCTGCGCGGGCGGGTGGCGAGCGTGTCGCCGGGGACGGGATCGCAATTCTCGTTGCTGCCGCCGCAGAACGCGACGGGCAATTTCACCAAGATCGTGCAGCGCGTGCCGGTGCGGATCGCACTGGAGGCGACTCCGGAGGCGCGCCGCCTGCTGGTGCCGGGCATGTCGGTGGTGGTGACGGTGGATACGCGCAGCGCCAAGGGCCAGCTTGATCGCATCCGCGAACAGCAGGAGCGGCTGGTGGAACGGACGCGCTGACGATGGCGAGCGCCGCCGCCCCCGCAAATCAAGGCGCGCGGCCCGAACGCGCCGATGCGTCGGCGTGGATCGCGGTGGCGGCGGGGACGCTGGGCGCGCTGATGGCGACGCTGGACATCTCGATCGTCAATTCCGCTTTGCCGACGATCCAGGGCGAGATCGGCGCCAGCGGCACGGAGGGGACATGGGTCGCCACTGCCTATCTGGTGGCGGAGATCGTCATCATCCCGATGGCGGCGTGGCTTCAGCGCTTGCTTGGCCTGCGCACCTTCCTGCTGACCGCGGCGGGGCTGTTCACCTTGTTCTCGGTGGTATGCGGGCTCGCCACGACGCTGTCGATGATGATCATCGGGCGGGTCGGGCAAGGCTTCACCGGCGGGGCGATGATCCCAACCGCGCAGACGATCATCGCGCAACGCCTGCCGCGCAGCCAGCAACCGATCGGCATCGCCTTGTTCGGCGTCACTGCGATCCTGGGCCCCGTGGTCGGCCCGCTGCTGGGCGGCTGGCTGACCGAGAATCTCAGCTGGCATTATGCGTTCTTCATCAACGTGCCGATCTGCGCGATTCTGGTGACGATGCTGCTCGTCGGGCTGCGGCACGAAAAGGCCGATCCGTCCGAACTCGGGCGGGCGGACTGGTTGGGCATCGCCGGCCTGACGCTTGGGCTGGGCGGGCTGACCGTGTTCCTAGAGGATGGGCAGCGCGAACAATGGTTTGAATCCGGCCTGATCCGGATGATGGCGCTGACCTCGATCATCGGCTTCGTGCTGCTCTTCATCGGCCAGCGCACGGCCAAGCGGCCGATCATCAAGCTCAGCCTGTTGCTCGATCGTCAGTTCGGATCGGTGGCGCTCATGGGGCTGGTGCTCGGCATGGTGCTCTACGGCACCTCCTATGTGATCCCGCAATTCCTGGCGGCGCTGGCGGGGTATAATGCGCTGCAAGCCGGCAAGGTGGTGCTGCTGTCCGGGCTGCCCAGCCTGTTCATGATGGCGATCGTGCCGTTCCTGCTGCGCACCGTGGACATTCGCATCGCTGTCGCCGTCGGCCTTACAATCATGGCGGGATCGGCATTTCTCGATTCAGGGCTCACCACCGAAACGGCGGGGGGTGATTTCACCGCGTCGCAGCTGATGCGCGGGGTGGGGCAGATCCTGGGCATGTTGTTCCTTAGCCAGGCGGTGGTGCGTGCGGTGCCGCCCGCCGACGCTGGCGACGCCTCCGGCCTGTTCAACGCGGTGCGTAACCTCGGCGGCAGCTTCGCGCTGGCTGGCATCGCGATCATTCAGGAAAACCGCCTGTGGCTGCATAGCCGGCGGATCGAGGAAACGCTGAACGCCAATTCCGTCATGGTGCAGGATTATGTGGCTGGGCTCGGCGGGACGGTGGGCGGCACCTCCGCTGCGCTTGGCCTGATCGGGCAGCAAATCCAGCAACAGGCGCTGGTGATGGCCTACAACGACATCTTCTGGATCATGGGCGCAGGCACGCTGATCGTGCTGCCGCTGGTTCTGTTTCTCCGTCCCTTGCCGAAGGACGCCGCGCCGGCGGCGATGCACTGATGCGCTTCACCCCCCTCTTCTGCCTGTTCCTGCTCGGGGCCTGCACCGTCGGCCCAAACTATAACGGGCCGCCGGCAGTCGGCGCCGAGGCGGTGGCACGCGGCGGCTTCGTCCGGGCGGGGCAAGCGGCGGTGCCAGCCCCGCCCGCCGCGCGCTGGTGGGAAGCACTGGGCGATCCTACGCTGACCATTCTGGTCGACGAGGCGCTCGCTAACAGCCCCAGCATCGCGGCTGCCGAGGCGCGCATCCGCCAAGGGCAAGCGCAGCTACGCCAGCAACGCGCCAACCAGGCGCCCAGCGTCAGCGCCAACGGCACCTATCTCCATGCCGAGCTTCCCGGCGCAGGCTTGGGCACAGCAGAAGACAGGCAGAACGCCAACTCGTCTATGGGGCTCGATTTCTACAATCTCGGGCTCAACGCTTCGTGGGAGCCCGATCTGTTCGGTCGCGTAAGGCGCGGCATCGAACAATCCCGCGCCGCTGTCGAGCAGCGCTACGCCGGTCTCGCCGATGCGCAGGTCAGCCTGTCCGCCCAAGTGGTGCAGGCTTATGTCGGCTATCGCGACGTGCAGGCGCGCATCCGCCTAAACGCCCGCTCCTCAGAACTCCAGCGGCAAGCGCTGGCGCTAACACGGCAGCGCTATGCGGCCGGCACCGTGTCGGCATTGCAGGTCGAACGGTTGCAGAACCAGCTCGAAAGCACCGGTGCGCAGGCCATCCCGCTCGACGCGCAGGCCGATGAATATCGCGACGTGCTGGCGATCCTCACCGGTCGAACCCCCGGTGCGCTTGACCCCACCTTGGCAGTGGTCGTCCCCGTGCCGTTGCCGCCGGCAAGCGTCGCGATCGGCGATCCCGCGGCGCTGATCGCCAGCCGGCCTGATATCCGCGCGGCGGAGCGCGCGCTCGCCGCGGGTACTGCCGCGATTGGCGTGAACGAGGCGCGACGCTTTCCGTCGTTGCGCTTCATGGGCATCCTTGGCCTTGGCGGCACGTCGCCCGGCGACGTGCTCGATCCCGGCAATCTCACGACCCTGGTCGCGCCCATGCTGAGCTGGTCGTTCCTCGATTTCGGTCGCACCGCCGCCGCCGTCCGCCAATCGGAGGCGCAGCGCGACGAGGCCGAGGCGAACTATCGCCAGACGGTGCTTGCCGCCTTGCAGGATGCCGAAACCAGCCTGTCGCGCTTCGCCGCCAGCCGACGCCAGCTCGCGCGCCTGGTCAGCGCGGAGGAGTCGGCCACGCGTGCCGAGGCGCTCAACCGCCAGCGCGTGGCGGCGGGGACGAGCACGCTGATCGACCAGCTCGACGTGGAGCGCCAACGGCTGTCGGCGTCGATCGCCGTCGCGCAAGGCAAGGCGCAGCTGACCAACAGCTTCGTCGCGGTGAACAAGGCGCTGGGGCTGGGCTGGACGCCGGCGGTGCCGCCACAGCCCTGACAAGGTTTAGCGCGGCGTCAGCCCGCGACGTAGCAGGTCGAGCGCATCGGCAAGATCCTCCTCCACCGCATCGGTCACCTGCTTGTCGACGAGAAAGCCGGACATCATTCGCATCGCAACCAGCAGGTGGCGCGGCGTCGCGTCGGTGCGCAACTCGCCAGCCGCGATCGCGTGCGCCACCGCCGGCGCGAACATGACCTCCAGCCGCCGGCCCAGCGCGGTGAACGTGACCAGCGCCTCGCCCGACAGATGCATGTCGAGCCGCAATCGTGTGAACAGGTGCCACGAAGGCAGCGCCTCGCGTACCATTAGCGGCAGCAGTTCGGCGATCGGCAGGGTCGGATCGAACCGTTCCTCCAATCGCATGATCTGCCGCTCGAAGATGGCAAAGGCAAGGTCGAGCCGGTCCTTGAAGTTGCGATACAGCGTGCCGCGGCCCACGCCGGCGCGCGCGGCGATTTCCTCCAGCGGCACGCCGAAGCCGTTTGCCTCGAAACAGGCCGCTGCCGCCTCCAGCAGTGCCTCCCGCCGTTCGCGCGCATCACGCCGCATCGCGGCGACTTTTGGTCCAGGGCGCGTCCATGCCCGCTGCTTATCCGCGGCGTGCTCGACAAGGCAACTGCCGGCGGGTCCGAAAGCCCAGGGTGCATCCCGGCTGCGGGCATGATATGTTCCACGGGTGAGTGCTTCAGTTATGTCGATCGTTGCACCGATCGCGCCCGATTTCGTCGTCATCGATGTAGAGACGGCATGCGCGCGGGTCAGCAGCATCTGCCAGGTAGGCATCGTCGGCTTCCGCGGCGGCGTTGAGGTCTTCGCCTATGAAACCCTGGTCGATCCCTGTGACGAATTCGCGCCGTTCAACACACGGATACACGGGCTTTGCGCCGATCATGTGATGAACCAGCCAACCTTTGCCGATGTGCATGCGACGATTGACGCGCATCTCGGCGGACGGATCACCGTTGCGCATTCCAGCTTCGACAAGGGCGCGCTCGCCGCTGCCTGCCGGGTGCACGACCGGCATGCGATCGAGGCGACGTGGCTAGACAGCGTGCGCATCGCCAAGCGCGCCTGGCCGGATCTTCCCAGCCATCGGCTGAACGCGCTCGCGCGGTTCCTCGGCCTGAAGCATCGCCACCATGATGCGCTGAGCGATGCGCGCGCTGCCGGCATGGTGGTGGTGCGTGCCATGGATCACACCGGGATCGATCTCGCGGGGTGGCTGCAGCCGGTGAAACAAAGCGTCGCCGCGCCCAAGCCGGCGCCCGAAGGGCCGCTCAAGGGACAGCGGATCGCGATCCTTGGTGCGCCCCGGCACGGGCCGCTCGCCGCGTCGCTGGCAGCAGCAGGCGGGCGCGTCGTGGCGTCGGTTGGAAACAGCACCACCTTGCTGGTGATAAGCAACGACCAGCCCTACGGCCGCTTCGTTCATGCCAGCCCAGCGTACAAGCGTGCCGAGGAACTGCGATCGACAGGCCGACCGATCGAGATCGTGGGCGAGAACGAGATGCGCCGCCGGCTGGGGGCCTAACCATCAGCGGTGCTGTTCACCGGCTTTATGGGCATTGCTTCAGGAACATGGACGCTGGCGTATCGTTGCTTCCCCCGAACCAGGAGACGAGCAATGGTGGCCTTGAACGATGCGAGCAATTCGGGTGGCTTCGGGCCGACTCTGGCGATCGGGGCCGCAGCGGGCGTCGCGATAGGGCTCGCCGCCAATTTGCTCCGCAAGGCGGCGGTGCAGGGGCCGACCGCAATGGCTGGCAATTGGGATGTCGCTCTCGCCGCCGAGCATGCCGCCGCGCTCAAGATTTTCGACCTCATTGAGCAGACGGATCAGGACGACACCGGCAAGCGTTCGACGTTGCTGATGCAGCTGAAGCACGCCGTCGGTAAGCACGCGTTCCAGGAAGAGAACGTCATTTACACCATGATGCGTGATCACGGCCTGACGGAGAGTGCCGATCACCTCAATCACGAGCACGGGTACGTGAAGCAATATTTCTTCGACCTGACCGAGATGGCGAAGGACGACCCGGCCTGGCTCCCCAAAGTGAAGGAATTCCGGGCCATGATCGAAAGCCATATGCGCGAGGAAGAGAAAGACCTCTTCCCGCGGCTGCGGTCAAAGCTGTCCGATGAGCAGAACAAGCATGTAACTGCGGCGATGAACAAGGAAGGATTCAAACTGGCCTGACCGGCTGTTAGATCAGGCCGCCGTCCGGGCTCGGCTTTCCGGACAGGTAAGCTGGCGTGGCGTCGTTGAGTCGTTTGGCGGCTAGCTTCGCTACGACGAGCCCAAGCTGTCTTCATCCATGAACCGGAGGATTGCTGACTGGCTGCCGCTAGCCATCATGGTTCCGTCCTCTGCGAACATGTGGATTGCGCCATGCCCGAAGCCGCGCGCCGCCGCGCTGATCCGCACATCGCAAAGAACCCATTGGGTCGGCACGATCCGCGCCACCCGAAGTGTGTTGTCGAGGCTGTTTCCGCCGCCTCGGCGCCCAAACGCCGCAGCTAGCCCGGACGGCACGAAGTCGGCGAATAGCGCCAGCATGCTGGCGTCGATCGGCGCTTCTTCCTTGGGCCGCATCCACAAAACCATGCGGCCGTCGTCAGACGGCGTACCGTTACGCGGCCCTGCACCGTAGCGGCCCTGCGCCATGCGAACGTCGAGGCGGCTCATCAGCGCCGCGTCCTGTACCGGCCACAAGGGCTGCGGCGAGCATTCGCCTGGGGGTGGCATGTCGGGTGGCGGCTTGACCCACTGCCCGGACGGCAGGTTATCGCGATCACCCAAGGCTGCGTTGACGGCGAGGATCGGCTTGCCGCCGCTGGACGCGACCACCCGCACCTGACTGATGTTGCGGCCACCCGAAAGCACATCGACCACGAAGTCCAGCGTGTCGCCGACCCGCGCGTAGGAGATGAACTGGGCGCTCGACCACACGACATTGCGTCCGGTTGCCCGCTCAGCAGCAATCGTGGCTGCTGCAAGGCCGACGCCGCCGAACATGAAGACGTTGCCTGGCGGGCCGACGCAGACCTGATCGGTGATGGCCAGGCGGAACAGCGCCGCGTCCGGCGTATCTTCGACGTTGAGGAAGGGGCGACACATACGCCGACGTTCACAGGTTCGGCGGCGCCTGTCTAGCTGGCGAGGGTGCGCCGCGGCCGGGCCAGAGCGATGCCGGCCCCTGACGCTTACTGATAGCCGCCGTTGTTCTCGCGCTCCTCTGCGGCGTCCTCCTGAACTTTTTCCATTTCCTCGGCTTCGTCGGCCTGGTCTGGCGTGTTCTGTTCGGGATCGTTCATCATCTCACGCTCCTGTTATCAGGCAAAGTCGCCCAGCTTCTCGGCATCATCCTCGGGCAAACCATGCTCGTCCGGCAGGCCGCCCGGACCGCCGACGCCCGGGTCGGTGAACATGTCGTCCGGATCGGGCTGGTTGCCTGGCACAGGTGAGGGGCCCATGATCATCTCCTGCTCGCGTCACGCCTTGCTGGCACCGACGTGCGATGCAGGAGGGTAACGCCCAACAAGCCTCCATGTGTCCGGAAGTATCGGGCCTAAGCCTGGGCTTCCTGCCGTTGCTCGGTCAGTATCTGCCAGCCGGTGATAAACAGGGCGCCGGCCAGCGGCCCGATCACGATCCCGCCGAGCCCCAGCAGATCGATCCCGCCAAGCGTCGTCACCAGCACCAGCCAGTCCGGTATGCCGGTGTCCCGCCCGACCAGGATCGGCCGCAGGATATTGTCGGCCAGGCCGATCACGAGAACACCGGAAAGCACAACTACCATTGCCTGCCAGATCGCCCCGGTCGCCAGCAGATAGATTGCTACCGGGCCCCAGATGATCGCTGGTCCGATCGCCGGCAGCAGCGCGGCAATCGCCATCAGCATGCCCCACAGGATGGCCGCCGGAAGCCCGACGATCGCGAAGGTGGCCGCGCCCAAAGCGCCTTGCACCAGCGCAACCACGCCCGATCCCTTGATCGTCGCGCGGACGACCGCGACGAACTTGTCTGCAAGCCGCTCCGCAACGTCCGGCTGAAGCGGCAGCGCTTCGACGATGGCTGGGCCGATACGTTCCCCGTCTCGAAGCAGGAAGAATGTCACGTATAGCGCGACACCGAAAGAGAGCAGGAAGGCCGCAGCGTTTGCGCCGATGGAGAAGGCACGCTGTGCCAGCGAGGTGGCCGAACTGCTCATCGCTTGCGAGATCCGTGTCTGCGCCCGTTCAAAGCTGTTGAACCCGGCGCCGTCGAGCAATCCTTGGAGCCTCTGCGGCAGCGCGTCGTGAACCTGCTGGAAATATAGCGCGAAGTTGATCTGTCCCGAACGCATGCGATTGTACACGCCCGTGGCCTGATCGACGACCAGGCTGGCGATGATCATCGCCGGGATCACCACCGCCACCGTGATGATGAGCAGCGTGATCGCAGCCGCGAGGTTCCGCCGACCGGGCCAGCGCGCCAACATGCGTTGAAACAGCGGCTGGAAGAGGATGGCCGCCAGCGCTGCCGATAACAGCGCACCCAGGAAGCTGAACACGGTGGCGATCAACGCAATCGTGATAAGGGCAAGGAAGGCGATCAGGCCGCCATTTTCTATGCGTCTGCGTGCAAGCATCGTCCCCCCTGCCACGGCGAGTTCCGGCAGCTGCGCTTGGCACATCCAAGGATCCTACCGGAAGAAGCAAGCGCGCGTTTTGGCACCGCCGACCGCATGTGGCCAGTTCCAAGCCCCGCTTCCCTGTTTGCGAGATGAAGAAGCGGAAAAAAGCTGGCACCGCCCTTCGCGATCCCGTGGCATCCTGCTGCGCAGCCGGCCCGTTCAGCGCCCGTTACACCGCAGCGATCAACGAGCGGGTCCTTGAGGCAGGAGACGCACCGCATGAACAATCCCACCCGCAGATCGCTTCTGCTCGGCGCTGGCCTGGCCGTGCCGCTGCTGCTCCTTCCGGCGTGCGCCACGACCGGCCTCGATGGCGGCATGGCCGAAGGATTGCGCCGCCTTCTGGCCATCTCCAGCGAACGCGCGCTGACGCGTTTGGTCGCGGACAATGGCTTTCTCAACGATCCGGAAGCTCGCATCACCTTCCCGGCCGAGCTCAACGATCGCTCAACGGCGGTGCTTGGCGCGCTGCTGGGATCAGCGCCGGTGCGGCGACAACTATCTCTGGCGATCAACCGCGCCGCCGGCGAAGCTGCGGATCGGGCGGCGCCGTTGATCTATGACTCGATTCGTTCGCTCACCTTCTCCGACGCACTCGGCATTGTGCGCGGCGGCCCCACCGCGGCCACAACCTACCTCGAGCGATCGATCGGAGATCGGATCATCGACGCTATGTTCCCGGAGGTCGGCGGCGCGCTCCGCCAGTTCGACGGCAACTCGCTTCTCGGGCCGGTGTTGGGCGCAGCCACCGGGATCAACATCGCGGGCATCCAACGCACCGTGACCGACCAGGCTGCCCGCGGGCTATGGCGTGCTATCGGGCGAGAGGAGGCAGCTATCCGCACCAGGCCCGCCAGCGCGGGCGATTCACTTGTCGAGGCGGTCCTGAACGGCAGCCGGCTGATCGGCTGAATCACGCCGGGCCTTGGCCTGCTGTGGCATTCCGCTTTGGCATAACGAAGACTGTGAAGCCGAAGCGGCCGTCGGCGCGTTGAGGGCGAACATGAAGGAGAGCTCCATGTCCGATCACAAGCCTAGCGAACCGAAGCCAAGTGACTTCAAGGAAACCGCGCAGCGCAGCCAGGACGCGAATATCGCCGACGAAGGCGCTGCCTACCAGAACGCCTCTCAGCCCAAAGAGGGTGGGTCTGACGAGACGGAGAGCGAAGGGCATCCGAGCTGACCGGCATTGATCGTCCGGGGTAGGTGATAGCCACCTACGAGGGGCTTCGGTCGGCCGATTGGCACCCCTGGTCAAGCACCCACTTTGCGGGCCAGCGATATGGCAGGCTGCCTGATCGCCGGCGCGAAAGAGCGCGACATCAGACACGGGTGGCGCGTGCCAGTAGCGGCAACAGGGTGGGGGACAGATGCGCCAGGCGCATCGCGAGTGAAGCAAGCCACGGCCGTTCGCCGGCATGCCAGGCAGCGGCGGCGATTCCGATGGGGCGCTGCAATCGTGCGGCGAACTGTTGCTGGAACGATACGGCCGCTCCAGGTCCGCCGGCTCGGTAGGCGTCGGTCGCGGCCAGTGCGCTGGCGAGCGCGATCGCCATTCCCTCGCCGGCCAGCGAGGGAATGACGCCGGCCTGGTCGCCAAGCCGGAAGATGCCCGCCGTGCTCGCGGTCGCGCGCCAGCCGTAAGGCACGTTCGCGACTGCATCGACCAAGCTGTTCGGTGCGCGCAGCGCCAGCCGTTCGCCAAGCGCCGGCTGCTCGCCCGCCAGCATGTCGAGCAGCCGTTCCGGCGTTCCGGCCGCCTGAAGGCGAGACCGACGCACCGCCATGCACAGGTTGCCGCTGCCGTCCTCCTGCCGGACCAGCCCGGCATAACCGCCCTTCATCAGATGCAATTCGATGGCATCGCCGACCAGGCGCTCCAACGCTCTGCCCGGGGCGAGGCGGACCCGCAGCCCGAGCGTCGGATCCTCGCCGCGTGCTTCCGGCGGGCGAGCCAGTCCACGCGTGTCGTGCTTGCCGCTGGCAAGAAACAGCGCGTCGGCTCGGACGCACGCACCGTCATCCAGCCGAGCTACGCCGTCTGCGACGCCCCGAACACCGAGCCCGCGCTCGATCACCGCGCCGGCGCTCGCGGCGGCGGCCAGCAACACGGTATCGAGCCGCCGCCGCGACACAGCGCGGGCGGGCGAGGGCAGCGGCGCCTCCGCTACGGCGTCACGGGTCACCAACCGTACGCGCATCACGGTCTCGGCGTTCAGCGTCTCGGGAGCAACGCCGAGACGTTTCAGCATCCCCAGCATGTGCCAACTCATAAACCCGCCGCACAGCGCATCGCCGGTTTCGCGCGTCCGTTCGACGAGCAGGTGCGGCATGCCAGCTCGGGCGAGCTGAAGCGCCAGCGTGGCTCCGGCGGGGCCTCCGCCGACGATCAGTGCCGGCGTTCGACGCATAACCGAAAGGGGAAAACGCGGAACACGCGTGTGTCGACGATCCCGGCCTCCGTCAGCAGCGCGTCCCAGTCCGCCGGTCGAAACGAACGGGCGATCGACACCGCGCCGTCGTGACGAACGATGGGATGCCACCGCGCGATCCACGCCAGCAGCGGGTAGCCGCGATAAGCGATTGGATGACGCATCAGGTCATTGACGAACCATCCTGCTGCCGCATGCGCCTCCATGAAGCGCAAGAAAGCGATCAACTGGTCATGAGTCATGTGGTGCGCGACGAGGCTGGATATGATCACGTCCCACTTCTGGTCGGCCAGATCGGCATAATCCCCCGTGATCCAACGGATGCGCGACCCTGCCGGCGTGTGTTGGCGCGCTGCCGCCTCGCTGCGGGGATTGAGATCAACCCCGACCAGATCCGCTAGGAGGCGCTGCCGGGTGGCCCAGCGCTCGACGCGGCGCAGCATGTCGCCATCCCCGAACCCGACGTCCAGAATGCGCAGACGGGATCGGCCGCGCGCGATGCGGTTCAAGAAGGCGAGCGTCGGTCGCGCGGCGAGCGTCACTGCGTTCACGCGGGCGAGATCCGCCACGACCGCGGCATAAACCGCCGGGTCGAGATCGTCGGCGTCCATCAGCTCGACGGCATTGCGTCGCGCGGCGAGGCTCACGCGGCGCTCGCGAACCGAAAGCCTTCAGCGGCCAGGCCGGGGCCGAAGGCGAGCGCTACGCCTTGTTCGATGCGGCGGCCGTCGAGAAGCCGGGCGAGGACGAACATCAGCGTGGACGACGACATGTTGCCATTTTCGGACAGCACCGTGCGTGAGGCAGAGAGAGCCTCTTGCGGGAGATTGAGCGACCGCTCGACGGCATCGAGGATCGAGCGCCCCCCCGCATGCACCGCCCACCCATCCACCGCGGCAGGTGACGTTCCACCAGTCGCCTCTAGGGCGAAAACAGGGTCAGCGAGCGCAGTCGCGATCCGCCCCGGGACCTCGCCGGACAGATGCATGGCAAATCCGTGATCGGTTACAGTCCAGCGGATCAGGTCAGCGCTGTCGGACAGCGTCGTCACGAAGGGTTGCCCCAGGTCGATACCGCCGGGTTCACCGGTGATCAGCGCGGCGGCCGCGCCATCGCCGAACTGGAGCATGGCAAGCAGCGCCTCCAGATCGCCCGTGGCCTGCAGGTGTAAAGTCGAGAGTTCAACGGTGACGACGAGCACGCGCGCGGCCGGCTCGGAGCGCATGATGTGGCGCGCCGTTCGCAGCGCCGAGACGGCGGCATAGCAACCCATGAAGCCGATCAGGATCCGCTCGATCGAAGACGGCAGGCCGAGCCGGGCAGCGATGATCTGATCAATCCCGGGCGCAATGAAACCGGTGCAGCTCGCCACCACCAGATGGGTGATCCCCCGGAGCGGCACCTTTTCGGCAAGGTCGCCGATGGCGCTGAGTGCCAATGCCGGCGCGGCCTGCGCGTAAATGTCCATCCGCGCGGCGGTGCCGGGCCATATGTCCGTCCCGTAGAGGCCGTCAGGTCCGGTCGGATCGTGCGCTTCCGGCAGTACCGACCAGCGGTGGGTGATGCCCGCGCGTGCCGCCATGCGATCAAACAATGCCGCCTCGCGCGCGCCGCTCAGCCGCTGTCGCGCCCAGTCGATGAAGCGGTGATGGACGTCGTTGCGGGGAACTGCTGTCCCGATTGCATGGAGAAAAGCGGACAAACGCCCTCGCAAAGAAAGTGACCGTCCGACAACGCGCCGCCCGCGTCTATGGGGCCCGCTGCAGTGCTGGTTGGGGCAAATAATTACTCCGAGCTTGTGGTCCGCTTATTCCCACAGAAGCCCGGGAGCTGCACCTTTACAACTTCCTCAGCCCGCTACGACCAGCGGCCGTGTTGAAGACGTCACCCACGAGCTCGCGAGTTAGGGATCGGCCTGCCCCGTCGGGCGCGAACGCCCGCCCAAGCTGGGAAGTGCGGCGAGGATCTTGACGACTTCGCGGCGGCGGCCAGCTTGTCAGCGGGGTTCAGCATGAACTGGATCAAGTGATGTTCCGGGGCAATAGGCGATTCGATAGCTTTGCCCGCGCAGCTTCTTACGGGAAGATTAGCTGTTGTGAGGCGGCTGCCTCCTCGTTCTTGAGCGCCCATCGACGGTGATGGAAGGCGCAGCTACCGCTACCGCTCTGATCGTCGGGTCTGACACAGACGATTGGACCCGACGAGACTAGGGAAACTCGCCGGGTCGCGGGTGCGACCCATCTTTTTTGGCGACTGGCTAGAGCCGCGCGACAGAAACGGTGCGCTCTCAGTGTTGTTCCCGATTGGGCGATAGCAGCGTGTGTCGTCGGGATGCCGCAACCATCGCCTCCTCGACTTCAGTAAGGGTGGTGGAATGGAGGCGTTCGCCTCGTTGTTCCAGTCCTCCACCTCCACCGCTTGCGCCATCTGGCCGCTGTGTTTGGATTGATCCCCAATTTCCGGCTCCGCCTAGCGAGCGAAGGTGCTGTCAAGTTAACGCGAACCGGCCTCTGCACGATGCGCGTGGATCTGCGAGGGGGGACTAGCTCGCAAGAATCTGCCATTCCGCCAGGGCGGCGTTCCTTGTAGGTCTGTCGATCGGTAAGGTGTCGCTCGAGGCTGAAGTGGTTGTGGACGTTAGCGTGACATCCCCCCGGATGGCTTGGCTCTTGAACGCCAGCTCAAACGAGGCCGGTCAGCGCTCGCCAGACGCTGCCACATCAATCCGGCAGCGTCCCGAAGCGCCATCATACCCGCAATGACAGCCCCCTGAGCTCGCCTTGGCTGCGCCAATCTGCAAGCAGCGCATTGAAGGCGTTGATGCCCGGGGCGTAAGTCTGGCCGGCCTGGCCGCCGCTCACATCGCCTTCGTTGTTGTAATAGCCGGGCGTGCAGCTTTCGAGATAGGCGCGGTTGACCACTGACAGCTTCTTGATCGTGCTTACCCATTCCTGCTGCGCTTCGGGCGTCGGCTCCACTTCGGTGACGCCGCGCTTGCGCGCCTCGGCGATGATGTAGGCGATATGCTGCGCCTGATCGTCGAACATCGCGGTCATGTTCACCGACAGGCCGTTCTGCGACACGCCGATGTAGAACCAGTTGGGGAAGCCATGGCTCGCGAAGCCGTGCAGCGTCTTGTACCCGTTCGCCCAATGTTCGTGGAGCAACAGCCCGCCGCGGCCCTTGATGTCGAAGCCGACGCGGCGCTTGAACGAGGTCGTGATCTCGAACCCAGAGGCGTAGATGATGCAATCGACTTCGTACTCGCGGCCATTGGCGATTAAGCCTTTGGGAGTGATCCGTTCGACTCCCTTGCTTTCGCTGACATCGACCAGCTCGACGTTCGGGCGGTTGAAGGTCGGCAGGAATTCGTCGTTGAAGGTCGGTCGCTTGCAGAACTGGCGATACCAGGGCTTGAGCTTTTCCGCAGTGGCGGGATCCTCGACCACATCGTCGACGCGCTGACGGATCGCGTTCATCTTGCGGAAGTCGGCAACCTCGGCGTGCGCGATCGCCGCCTCGGGCCCCATCGTCTTGGCATTGCGGATGACGAAGCCCTGCACCTCTCGGAAGATCGCGGTCCAATTGTCGTTCACCAGATCGTGCTCGAACGGCCGGCCTTCGATGATGTCGGCGAAATTATGCCGCCGCGCGCGTTGCCAGCCGGGCTGGAGCGACTTCACCCATTCCGGGTCGGTCGGCTTGTTGCCGCGCGTGTCGACCGATGAGGGCGTTCGCTGGAAGACATAGAGCTGCTTGGCATGGCGGCCAAGCGCCGGGATGCACTGGATCGCGGTCGCACCGGTGCCGATGATCGCGACGGTCTTGTCGGCGAGCTTCCACAGATTGCCGGTCGTGTCGCCGCCGGTATAGCCATAATCCCAGCGGCTGGTGTGGAAGCTGTGCCCTTCGAAACTGTCGATGCCCGGGATGCCCGGCAGCTTGGCGCGGCTGGCGGTGCCGAGCGCGGAGACGACGAAGCGCGCGCGCATCGCGTCACCATGATTGGTGCGGATGATCCAGCAGCGATCGGCATCGTCCCACGCGAGTTCGGAGACGCGCGTCTGGAACAGGGTGATCGGGTAGAGATCGTAATGCTTGCCGATCCGCTGGCAGTGTTCGTAAATCTCTGTGACGTAGGAATATTTCTCCTTCGGCACATAGCCGAGTTCCTCGAGCAGCGGCAGGTAGCAATAGCTTTCGATGTCGCATTGCGCTCCGGGGTAGCGGTTCCAATACCAGGTGCCGCCGAAGTCGCCGCCGGCCTCGATGATGCGCAGTTCGGTGACGCCTTGCTCCTTGAGACGGGCGGCGGCGAGCATGCCGCTGAAGCCGCCGCCGATCACCGCCACTTCGACACGGTCGGTCAATGGAGCGCGGGTGAAGCCGGGTTCGACATAAGGGTCTTCCTCGGCGTAGCGGGCGAAATCCCCTGACAATTCATTATACTGGCGATCGGCGTCGGTGCGCAGCCTTTTGTCGCGTTCCGCCTTGTAGCGGGCGCGCAATGCTTCCACGTCGATATCGGGCGCCGTCTCCTGACGTTTGCTGACGGTCATAGATCCTCTCCAACTCTATATTTTTTTCGGATGATTTCCGGGTGCGTGGCGGGTGTCAATCGGCCGCATAGGCGACGAAATCGGGATCATAGGCGCGTTCCGGCTCGGCGCGGACACGGCGGTCGAGGCGGGTCGCATCATCGCCGACGATGATGCGCCAGCGGTCGGCCTTGACGCCATCGAGGATGATCGTCGCGGCCTGCGCGGCGCTGGTCGGCGCCAGTTCCTCGAAGCGCCTGGCGAGCATCTGCTGCGCCGCTTCCAACGCGGCATCGTCCATGTCTTCGCCGCCGGGCATGCCGATCGCCTTGAGGTGCTGGCGCAGCTTGCGGCGCGTCACCTCGGTCATGCCTTCGCCCGACAGCACGCGGCGCGAGTTGAGGCCGATCGGCGTGCCGACGCCGCCGGGCATCACGATCGACGCCTTGATGTGCGGGGCATAGTTGCGCAGGTCGGTGACCAGCCCTTCGGTGAAGCCCTTCACCGCGAATTTCGCGGCGCTATAGGCGGTCTGCGACACGCCCGGCATCAGCGCCGCCCAGAAGCCGTTCGCGCTGGAAGTGTTGACGATATGCCCCTCCGCCGCGCGTTCCAGCATCGGGAAAAAGGCGCGGCAGGAATAATAGACGCCGAACCAGCAGATCTGGAACACCCGGTCCCATTCCGCGCGATCGTCCAGCACGAAGCTGCCGCCGCCGCCGATGCCGGCATTGTTGAACAGCAGGTGGATGTGGTCGGTAGCGTGATCGCGCGCGACTTCGGCGGCGAAGCGGATCACCTGCGCCTCGTCGCCGACGTCGACGACATGGCTGGTGATGCGCGCGCCCTGGGTGACGCCATCCGCCTCGCACAGGCGGGTGGTTTCGGCCATCGCATCGGCGAACAGGTCGCACATCGCGACGCTAGCGCCCTCCGCGACGAGCTGGCGCACCAGTTCGCGTCCCATTCCGGTGCCGCCGCCGGTGACGACCGCCAGCTTGCCCGCGAAATCCCTCATGATCCTGTCCCCTCCACGTGTTTTGTTCTGATTCAGGCGGCGCCGCGCACCTCGGGCACGTCGAGCGCGCTCAGCCGGGCCTCGTGCCCGACGCGGTCAATGCGGTAAAATTTCCACACCGCGATGGACAGGAAGCTGAGCGCCGTCACCAGCACCAGGAACGTCCAGCCGAGCGACGCCAGCGTCTCCGCCGGCACCTGGCCGGGTAGCGCCTGGCGCGGAAAGGCGATGACCGTCAGCAGCGCGCCGCCCAGCACGGTGCCCATGGCCGTGATGATCTTCTGGATGAACTGATCGGCCGACGTGATCAGCCCTTCCGATCGTCGCCCCGTCTTTGCCTGCGCATCCTCGACAATGTCGGCGATCATCGAACTGACCAGCACGAAGCCGCCGTAGTAAAAGACCGCTGAGGTGAAGGCGAAACCGATCAGCGTCGGCAGCAGCAACGGATCGCCATTGGCGAAGAACACGCCTGACATGCGCAGCAGCAGCGGCATGTTGGTCAGGATCGTACCGACGAAGAACAGCCCCATGCACGCCGGCTTCTTGCCGAAGCGTCGCGACAGCATGGCGCCGACCAGGGCGCCGATCGGCGTCGCGACGAAGCCGGCAATGGTGGTGAGCAGCAGCGCCGAGGCGGGCAGGCCCCAGATGAACGTGGCGATATAGGCCTCCAGCACGGTACGGATGCCGAAACCGATGCCAGCCAGTGCGCCCGCGATCACCGCCACCGCCATGTTGCGGTTGCGCAGCGTCTCCACCGCATCGCGCAGGGATGCGCGCAGCCCGCCGCTGCGCTCGGGCGGCTCGTACAGCATGCCGCGATAGCGCCGCGTGCCGAAGGCGTTGACCAGCATGGCGACGAGCATCAGCAGCGCGGCGGCAATGCCGAGCTTGCCATAGCCCGATCGCACCAGCTGGCCGACCGCGCCCGCCTCGGGGGACAAGAACCAGCCGAGGCCGAGCAGCGCCGTGATCATCGCCCCAACGGTGCCGAGCACCCAGCGCCACGCGAGCAAATTGGTGCGCACGTGATAGCCGGGGGCCAGTTCCGGCGTCAGCGCATTGGCCGGCACTTCAAAGAAGCTGAAGCTGAGGTTCAGCAGGATCGCGGTGGCGAGCAGCCAGGCGAAGGTCATGCCCGGTGTCATGCCAAGGGGCGGGTTCCACATCAGCGCGCACAGGATCGCGGCAGGGACAGGAGCGGCGAACATCAACGTGTGGCGCCGGCCCCAGCGCGATCGCAGCGTATCGGAAAAGTGGCCGATCGCCGGATCCCAGATGGCATCGAAGGCGATCACCACCGCCAGCGCCAGGCTGACCATCCACGCCTCTAGCCCGACGACCTGGCTGTAAAACAGCAGCAGCAGCGACCGCAGATAGATCAGCGAGCCATTGGCCGCCGCACCGGTGCCATGGGCGAGCTTGGTCGCGAGCGGCAGGCCGGCTCGCTTGAGGGTTGCGGGAACGCCGGGAACGTCGGCTGCAATGGTCGCCATGATCCTCTCCCTAATCCTTCTACCGGTCGCATCCGGCGCTTGTGGGTTTGTGGCGAGCGGTCAGAACTTGAACTGCGCTTCCACGCCGATCTGACGCGGCAGGGTGTAGCTGAAGACCTGCCGGTAAATGGTACCGGCATTGGTCGAGAAGGCGCCGTCATATCCCAGCGTGTCGAACAGGTTGCGGGCATAGAGGATCAGCGTCATGCCATCGTCGGGCCGCGCATAGGTGATCCGCGCATCCACCTGATCCCAGCCCGGGGCGCGATTGATCGGGTTCTGGAACACCGAATAATAAGCGTCGGAGCGGTAGGCGTAGCTTGCCGCCAGGAAGACGTGATCGTTGGCCGCGACGGGGATATCGTAGAGCGCGGAGACGGCCAGCTTGTGCCGCGATGCGGCGGGCAGCCGGTTGCCGGTGATGTCCTCCAGCACGTTGCCGGGCACGCCCTCGTCGTCGAACAGCCGCGGCGCGCGTCTGATTTCGGTATCGTTGAACGAATAATTGGCGGTCAGCTCCAGCGCATCGGTGACGTTCCACGCACTTTCCACCTCAATGCCCCAAGAGCGCGAGCGATCGATGTTGAAGAAGTTGGTTGTGGTCAGCGTCGATCCCGGGCGCACCACGACGATCGGGATCTGGGCGTTCTTATAGTCGTAGAAAAAGCCGGTGATGTTGAGCATCAGCGGCGCGAGCGGCCGGCTCTTCAGCCCGAGTTCGAATGCGTCCACCGTCTCCTTGTCGACCACGGGCGCGTCGGCATAGCTGCCGAGGTTGAACCCTCCCGCCTTCAGCCCGCGGCTGTAGCTGCCGAACACCAGGGTATTGTCGTCCGGCTTCCAATCGAGGCCAAGGCGCCAGGAAAAGCCGTCCCAGCTATCCTCCAGCCGACGCGTCGCCGCGCCGACGCCGGGTTGGTTGAGCAGGAAGCGAGTAAGATCCTGCGCCGCCGTAGCCGCGCCGCACCCGCCAAACCCGATAACCGTCGCATTGGCACCCGGCGTCAGCGTGCAATAGACGCTCGCGCTGGCCGGCTGCCACTGGACCACGCGATAGCTCTCGTCGCCCCGCTTCTTGTCCCACGAATAACGCAGGCCGGCCGTCGCCTTCAGCCCGTCCACCAGCTCATAATCGACCTGGCCGAAGCCGGCATAACCCTCCGTGCGAAGATCGCCCGAACCATCGTAGAAGGCGCGGCGCGGGTTGGTGGGGCAGTCCGGCACCACCGCGAAGCTGACCGGGGCGACACAGATCGGCGCGGCAATCCGCTGGCTCAGCGTATCGGTATTAGCGCCATCCACGAACCAGGTGACGGGCTGGAAGAATTCCTCGTAGAACTGGAACGCACCGACGATCCAGTTGAAACGCCCCGACGTGGCGTTGGAAAGCGTCAGCTCGTTGGTAAAATACTTCTTCTGCTCGCCATAATCCTGAACATAGGTCGGATTGTAGCTGTAGGTGCGAAAAGCATTGGCGAGACCGAACGGCGCCAGTGCCGCAATCGGCGCCGATCCGAAGCTGGTGGTGACCAGCTCGTTTGCGGTATAATCCAGATCGGACAGCGCCTGATAACTGTACTGGCTGTATCCGCCGACGTATTTCAGCCCGACATTGCCCAGATCGGCGGTGAAGTTCGCGACAAAGGTGTGATTGTCGCTCAGCAGCGATCGATTGCGCGTGTTGCTGTTGATCCGACGCGCGTCAGTAACACCCGGGTTGAGCACGGGATAGCCGAAGGCGGCCGCGGGTGTGAGCGAATTGTTGGTCGCGCCGTCGATGTCGTCAGTGACATAGGGGCTGACCTGATTGCCGACCGGGTTGCTGTCGTTCCATTCGGCATGGCTGTACTTCAGCCATAATTGCGTGGTGTCGGAGAAATCATATTGAAGCTGCGCTTCGACGAAGAAGCGGTTGGTAAAGCCTTCGTCCCGTGAATTCGGCGTGCGCGCGATGTTTTCGAACCGCGCGTCCATCGCCCGGCCAAGCTGCGCGGAAAGGCGTGCCGACAGCCCGCCGGCAACCGGCCCGGCGATGTAGCCTTCGGACACCATCTGCAGATTGTCGACCGAGAAGCGCCATTCGGCGGTGAGATCGCTGGTCGGGCGTTTGGAGATCACGTTGATTGCGCCACCGACCGAGTTGCGACCGTAAAGCGTGCCTTGTGGTCCGCGCAGGAACTCCACGCGATCGACGAACATCGGTGTTTTGGACGCCTCCGCGTTAGAGGAGGTGTAGAAACCGTCATTGTAGATCGCGACGCCCGGATCCGATCCGATCGTGTTGGTCAGCCGCCCGATGCCACGCAGCGACAAGCGGTCGAGCGACGACGAGAAGGTCAGCCCCGGCGTGAAATTGGCGAAATCCTGGATCGAGCGTAGGCCGCGGCGATCCCGATCGGTGGATTCGAAGACACTGATCGCGACCGGCACGTCCTGGATCGCTTCGGCGCGGCGTTGTGCGGTGACGATGATGTCGGCAATGAAGGGATTGGCCTGTGGCGCCGTGGGGTTGCCCCCGCCGGGCGCGGCTGCCGCGCCGGCTGTCGGCGCCGCCGCCTCTTCAATCGCGGTTTGCGCACCCGCCCGCCCACTCACCAGCGCGATCAGCGCCGCACCCGCCAGCATCCTTGCCTTCATCGCCTTCCTCCTCCTGAAAAAAGGCGGCCGGGTGCGATCGTGTCGCCCCGTGTCCGCTAGGTCTCACTCGTCAACTTGTTGCCATCCGCTTGTTGAAGCCTTGTTGTGTGGTGCCGGCTGGCGCGGACGATTGCGCCCGCGCGTCTGACGCTTGCTGCCCGTTGGTTTGTGACTGCCGGGGGTGGCCGGCATATCTGTGAGAAGGGGCAGGGGATGCCCGTGCCGCCCGTCGCTGGCCGCACCGAAGCGCCGCCGATCCGCAATGCGCGACCCAAGGCCGGCGTGACTATCCTCGCGTACCGCCTCATCATCCTTCTCTCCATAACCAGTTTTGGAAAAACTCACGCGACTGTCAAGATTCCAAATTGGGTTATGGTTGAAGAACAGCCGCAGGATCGGGTACGTTCTTCGGGTGAACGCCGGGCCTGATCTCGACTCCGATCGCACCGTCCGCTTCGCAAAGCGGCGGTCGCAGATCCTCGACACCGCCTCCGCGCACATCAATCGCCATGGCGCGCGGGGGATGACGCTGACGGCGGTGGCCAAGGCGCTGGGGCTCGATACCAGCAGCGTGACCTATTATTTCAAGCGAAAGGAGCAGTTGGCCGCCGCGTGTTTCGAACGAACATTGCAATGGTGGCACGACGCGGTCGTGGCGGCGGCGAGGGAGTGCGACGGGCCCGCGCGGGTGCGCCACCTGATCGCCGCTCAATTCGATCTGCACCGCAGTCAGCGTGCGCCGGGCGCTGGCGAACTTGCCGTTCTTTCCGACATTCGTGCGCTCGATGCGCCGGCGCGGAAGCCGCTGGAAACACTATATGCGGAATCGTTCGCGATCATCCGCGGATATTTCGTGCCCGCAAGCGGCGCTGCTGTCGGATCACGCTCGGCGATCGCGGCGACGCATCTCAGCGCCAGCCTGCAATGGCTCCCCGCTTGGATCGATCGATATCAGTTGCGCGACTTTCCCCGCATCGAGGCGCGGCTGTTCGACGTGCTGGCACACGGGCTGTCGCGCGATGGCCGCGCCTGGGCGGTGATGCCGGCTGATCGGAGCAATGATGAAGCAGATACGGTGCAGGCCCGCTTCCTTGCCGCGGCGACCCGGCTCATCAATAGCCACGGCTATGTCGGCGCGAGCGTGGAGCGGATCGCCGCCGAGTTGGGCGTCAGCACCGGCAGCTTTTACCATCACCTCGCCAACAAGGACGATCTGGTGCTCGCCTGCTTTCAACGCTCTTTTGCAACGATTGAGGCGGCACAGGCGCATGGTGATGCGGTGGGAAAGGATGAAGGCGAGCGGCTGGCAACCGCCGCGGCGTTCCTCGTCGGGTTGCAGTTCGACGACAATAGCCCCTTGCTGCGGATGAGCGCCTATCAAGCGCTGCCGCTTGATCTGCGGGGCGACATGCTAATTCAGGCAGGCCAAGTGACCCGCCATGTGGCGGGGACGATCGCCGACGGCATCGCCGATGGCTCGATCCGCCCGGTCGATCCGCTGATCGCCAGCCAGACGGTAATGGCCGCGATCAGCGCCGCCTCGGACCTAAGCACATGGGCCAAGCCTCGGTCCAGAGAGGAAGCGGTTCGCGCCTATCTTGAACCATTGCGAACGGGGTTGTTCGGGTAGGGCAGGTTTACCCAAAATCCGCTACGAGGAGAATCGGTGAACGACGATATAGATCGTCGAGAGACAGGGCGGAGCAGAGTCCAGAGATGACGAGTCGACACTCATAGCAATCCAGCGCGTGAGCAACTCGGCGGCGGATCAGACTCGATGCTTCGCGGCGATGAACGGACGTCCGGTTCCGGGAAGCTGTCTGATGGCCTTGAGCGTGGGGGGAATGGGTCTGTGTAGCCGAAAGGCGCTGACCGCTTGTGAATCATCTTGCCGTTCCCGTCGGGCAGATCGATACGCGAAAGCCGTCGTTTGCTCAGCCTGTATCTTACCGGTTCGGCTTTGGGACTTAGCCATCCGCCCGTTCTTGGGTGCTGAAGCTCGTTAGCTGTCCTCTTAAATGAATGGCGTCGGAGCCGCTCGAGTCCGGTTCACACATAAGCCGGAGCGGCCTTGGCCGTTAGCCGCTGAACCTCGATCATTTCCGGCGAACTTCCAAGGCCATGCTGCGCCCAACCGGGAGCGCACCTAACGCATTTTTGGCGTTCGGCGGTCGCCTCGGACGCATAACAACGCTAAGAACCGAGCGGAAAGCAGCCGTCGTGCGACCTTGCCTCCGCCGGTTGCACCTACGAAGTCAGGATAATCATTGACGCCGAACGACCAACCGCCCGCTCTGGCGTCGACCGGCATCGCCGGTCTGACGAAATCTTGCATGGGGGCCTGACACCAGAGCGCATGTACCTGATCGAAGGCACGCCCGGCACAGGCAAGACGAGGTGTTGTCAAAGCAACGCGACACGGGTGGATGAACGCGAGTTCCTGCCCGTTCAACCTCCACATCGGAGGTCAAACCGAGGCGCATCCAGGAACGAGCCGGACGAGTTCGCGAGCACTGACGGCCCCCGCTGCATAGCTTGCCGCGTTGGTTTGACGATGCCCCAGAAAGCGCTCAGGCGCCACGGCTCGCTGAGGCGACCACGACAGACGACCTAGGTTCGTACCGAGCCGCGATGAAGGGGCGCGCCGACCTAAGCCGCGGGCGTGCCCCACGCCGCCCAGGCGATCAGCGCCGTTCCGACCAGGCCCAACAGAATATGCACGTGCAACAGCCATTGCGGTATCAACTGGTGGGCCAAGTGATACCGCAAGTTCATCACGACTCCGCCCGCGGCCGCGATCAGGAGGATAGCTATCCCGGCACTCGCGCTCGGGGGGATGCCTTGTTGGAAGGCAGCGTAGACGATGAGCGTGAATGCCGACGCCGCCAGGAAGCCGTGCGCCATCGCCAACCAATCAGGGGGGTTTGCCTTGCCCGCAAGCCGTCGCACAGCCATAGCTGCGCCTCCCGCTGCAGTCAGCAGCAATAGGATTGTCGCTGCTTGAAGCATCGCTGTGACGTTCATGGCCGGCCTCCATCCCTAGTACAGAACTCCGACTCACCGCATCAATGTTGGTTCCATCGTGATCAGGTCTGCGCAGACGAAGTCGCCAGGAACCTCCGATCTGCCCGCAAGCGTTCTCACGATGATGGAGACGAGCACACTCGACGATCTTGCAGCGAAAGTTCGCGCTTGTCGGGCGTGCGCTGCCGCCCTGCCGATGGAGCCACGTCCTGTGTTCCAGGTGTCGCCGACCGCGCGCCTGCTGGTCGCGAGCCAGGCGCCGGGAACCCGCGTGCAAGCGTCGGGCATCCCCTTCTCCGACGACTCCGGTGATCGGCTGCGCGAATGGATGGGCGTCCCGCCGGCCGTATTCTATGACGCTAGCCGCGTGGCCATTTTGCCGATGGGCCTGTGCTACCCCGGCCGGCGCGGTGGCGGCGATGCGCCGCCCCGACGGGAGTGCGCGCCCTTGTGGCGGGCGGACCTGATCGCGGCAATGCCGGCGTTGCGCCTGACGCTGCTGGTCGGCACCTATGCGCAGGCAGACGCGCTGGGCCCAAGTACGATGATCGATCGGGTGCGCAGCTTCAGGGAGTATCTGCCCGAATATTTCCCGCTGCCCCATCCGTCCTGGCGCTCGCGCTTCTGGGCGAAGAACAATCCCTGGTTCGAAGCGGAGGTGCTGCCCGCGTTGAAGGCAGAGGTGCAGAGGGCGCTCGCCTCATGAGTGCAGATACAGTTACCCGCCCGGTGTACACGGTTGAGGAAGCTGCCAGACCAAGGTGGCAGCCGCACCGTGGCGGGGCTCTGTCAGACTAACGTGGCAGGGCCGCGCGGGCGCTGCTAGCGGCCTTGGATGAGCCGCCGATCGAGAGCCAAGCCGCCCAGCCCGTTCCGCCGGTTCAACTCGTCACCAGAGGTCATTCGGCTTGTCGTGATGATGTATGTGCGGTTTCCGCTATCGCTTCGCAACGTCGAAGACCTGCTGTTCGAGCGTGGGATCGACATCTGTCATGAGACGGTACGTCACTGGTGGAACAGGTTTGGCCCGCTGTTGGCCGGTGACATACGTCGGCAGCGTGTGTCGCGGATGCGCGGCTTTCGGCATTGGCGGTGGCACCTCGACGAGATCTACGTGAAGCTCAACGGCGAGATGGTATACTTGTGGCGAGCCGTGGCATTGTCAAACCAACCGGGCAGGCTATGCAGCGGGGGCTGTCAGTGCTCGCGAACTCGTCCGGCTCGTTCCTGGATGCGCCGTGGTTTGACCTCCGATGTGGAGGTTGAACAGGCAGGAACTCGCGTTCATCCACCCGTGTCGCGTTGCTTTGACAACACCCGTCAGCCAAATCGCAATGCACTCTGCAGACTACAGCAGCTCGTATCGCCCCCCCCCCGAAGCATGGTCGGTGCACGGTTTAACCGAATATTCAGCGACACAGCGCATGCTCCTCGGCAGGAGATTGCATGGGCAGAATTCGCCTTTTTTCGGCAGCGGCAGGTTCGGAGCCATTGAAGGACGAAGGTCCGCAGTGGGAACGGCTGGTTCGTGAGTTTGAGTCCAGCGGAAAAGGGTGGTTCTGGCAAACGCAAGCAGACTCAACCATATCATATATAAGTGATAAAGCGGCTCATGCTCTTGGTCGTGAGCCGCACGAGCTCATAGGTCAGTCTTTATCATCTTGTTTGGCGCCCGACGAGCCGTTTGAGGTCGGGTCAGGTCACCGCAGTCTAGCGTTCTATCTCTCTACGAGAGTGCCCTTCGAAGAGATAGTCATGAGGGCGCGAACACCCGCCGAGACATGGTGGTCTATCTCCGGATCACCTTCGTTCGACCATGTCGGCCGTTTTCTGGGATACGCCGGCTTCGTAGTGGATCTCACTGCGGCTAGGCAGGCGGAGATTCACCTCCACCGTCTCGCCCGTTACGACTCGCTCACCGGATTGGCAAATCGCGACGTCATGCAGCAATCGCTTATCGAAGCGCTGCGGAGCGCGGCTCGCCGGAAAGAGCATCTCACGCTCGCACTCCTTGACCTCGACCATTTCAAAGCAGTCAATGACACCTTAGGTCATCCCGTAGGGGACGCTCTACTGAAGCTGGTCGCTTCTCGACTAAAAGAGACAGTCGGCAATCTTGGGCGCGTTGGACGGATCGGCGGTGATGAGTTCGAAATTATACTACCGAATATCTACGATGAAGAGGATCTCGGAGCCTTTTGCAAGCGAGTTATTACCTCTCTTTCGAAGCCATATTACATCGGTAGCGACGTGATATCTATCGGCGCGACGATCGGTTTAGCCGTCAGTGGATATGATGTCACCGACGCTGATGAGATCGTTCGGAACGCTGATCTAGCGCTCTACTCGGCGAAGGCGGCGGGACGCGGAACATTCAAATTCTTCGCTCCTGAAATGCTTGCTGACGCCCAGGAGCGGCGAAACATGGAGTTTGACCTCCGATCTGCGCTCGCTGAGAACCAGTTCTCTGTTGTTTATCAGCCGAGTGTGCACATCGGGACTCAGCGGCTGTCGGGTTTCGAAGCGCTGATCCGCTGGAACCATCCAGATAGAGGGCCCGTCTCGCCCGACGTATTTATTCCGCTGGCGGAAGAGATCGGCTTGATAGCACCGATCGGAGAATGGGTGCTTCGCGCCGCGTGCGCCGAGGCTGCGAGTTGGCCGCAAGACCTGCGAGTGGCTGTGAACCTCTCACCGCTGCAGTGCAGCTCCGCATCTCTCCCCGCGCTGATAGCCGGTGTACTTTCATCCACAGGACTGCCCGCTAACCGCCTAGAACTCGAGATAACCGAAGGGGTGGTGCTTGCGAACAACGAGCAAACCTATTCGAACATAGCCAGCTTGAAGTCATTAGGTGTCAAGATCGCACTTGACGACTTCGGCACGGGCTATTCAAGCCTTGGCTACCTTCGGACCGTCGCCTTCGACAAGATCAAGATCGACAAGTCGTTTGTGGCCGGGGCTGTCGCTCCAGGTTCTAAGAATGCACCGATCATACGCGCGGTAGTGTCATTAGCATCTGAGCTCGGGATGGAGAGTACTGCGGAGGGCGTCGAGAGCCAAGATGAGCTTGCCTTGGTACGTCAGCTCGGATGCGACTATGTACAAGGGTACATCTACGGCAAGCCAATGGCCGCGACCGAGGCTCGCTTGCTCGCCAATGAGGGGGCGACGCCGGCGGCAAACGGCTTCCTTCGTTTCCGCAACGAGCGCCGGCGGCTTATCCGTGCTGCCGAGGTCAAACATTCCGGAAAAACCATTCCGGCACGAGTGCGTAATATTTCGTCGGGAGGCGCACTATTAGAATGTGAGGAAGTGCCTCCAATCGGGGCGCACATCACCGTCCACTTGTCTGCCGGACCGACTTATGACGCCGAAGTCCGATGGGTGAGAGCAAATCTCGCCGGGGTAGAGTTCTCTGCGGCGATTGATCTGTCCGATGTTCGTCGCCCCAGTCAGTCAACAAGCACTCTGCCAGTCATGCCGGACTATCTTAGGTCGAAGCGAGGAATCAACTCCCTCGACACGCTACAGAAAAAGCGTTTTACGCCTAGGGACTTACGTGACTAGAGTCCGCCTTTTCGCTTGGGCGCTCGAGTTTGCGACGGCAAGGGGACTGGCGTCCTGCTCGGCCGGCAATATCGCGATACTCGCGGCGATTCTGATGCCGCTATTCATCGGTGCTGCCGGCATGGCCACCGATACCGTCATATGGACTCTGTGGAAGAGAGAAGTGCAGCGGTCTGCGGACTCTGCTGCAATCGCCGGCGCGCTCACGATACAGCAGGATCGCTATCAAGGGGAGAAGGCCGCGCGGCACGATTTCAGGAAAAGCAAGGCTTTCAAATACCTTCAAGCCACTATGGTATACGAGAACTCGCCTTCCGATGGTCCGTTCTCCGAAGACTCGAACGCGGTACGTATAACCATTACGAAGAAGACAAGTCTCCCGTTCTCGGACTTCTTTCTTAGATCGCCCGTCGTTATAGGCGCGAACGCCACGGCTACACTCTTTGGCGGAAAGGAGAGCTGCGTCTTTGCTCTTGATCCATCCGCTGCACCAGCCATTTCGTTTGGCGGCAGCAGTACTCTCGATATTGACTGCGGTGTTCAGAGCAATTCCGCCGCAAACTCTTCGATATCGGCGGGCGGCGCAAGCACCGTGTCAGCGTCAGTCCTATCAGCTGTCGGCGGAATCACGGGTCGTTATGCAGGCAAGACGCGGCTAAAGCCGTACAGCCCACCGCAGCCTGATCCTTTGCGCGACGTTCCCGATCCGGAGCCGCCTTCCACATGCAATCCCATGGCCCAATCCCTCAGAGGAACAGTGACTCCGCTAACGCCGGGCTGTTACACCGGGATGGATTTGCATGGGAACGTTTCTCTGTCTCCGGGAACATACTACGTCACGGGAGACCTGTTGATTGGCGCAAATGCTGTCGTAACCGGAAGTGATATAACGATTGTTCTAGTATCTTCTCGATGGAACTCTGTCGCACCGACCTTGACGGTGAATGGGGGAGCCACCCTGGAATTGTCAGCGCCGCAGCATGGACCATATCGCAACTTATTGTTCTACCAGAGCCGGGTCGTGGCGCCCGGGAATAAATCATATACGAATGTGATAACGGGAAACTCGTCTTCTAGACTTGCGGGAAACCTGTATTTTCCGTCGCAGGATCTATTATTCATTGGAAATGCTGGGGTAGACTTGGGCTGCTTCAAGATGGTAGCCCGGCGGATCACCATGACGGGAAACTCCCAAGTCTCGAACAACTGCCCCGCGAAGGACGAGCGGTTTTCGCTTAGTAAAGTTCGCCTTGTATCATGATGCGGCGGCTTCAACTAACGGCGAGGCGGCTTTTTGCTTGTCATAGAGGCGCCTCTTTGGTGGAGTTGGCGTTCATTCTTCCAGTGCTTGTTCTGTTTATCCTGGGTATGTCAGACCTGGCTTTTGCGGGAGCGAGCAGTTATTCACTCACCCGCAACGCTAATCGCGCAGTCGAACTTGCTTTGTCACGCGGGGCCGTGAACGGCGGCTACGAATACCTGCGCAGTGAAGCTAGCGCAGGAAGTACGAGCGCCAATGTGACGGTAGACTATTGGCTGGAATGCAACTTCGTTGAACAGAAGGATTTCACCACTGACTGTCCTTCTGGAGCCCTCCCCTTCAGATACGTAAGAGTTACAGTAAGCGACGTCTATTATCCGATGTTTCCAGCGTACTTGTTTGGTTCGACAATCGATATTGGTGGTTCAGCACTGGTGAGAGTCCAATGACTTTCAGCGATATCTATGCGGTTTATAAGGATAGGCGCGCAGCAGGTGCTGCTGAATTCGCGATGACCTTACCCATTTTTTTGCTTGCAGCGATGGTGGCGACGGAATTGGGAGGGCAATTCATGAGCAACGCGGGAGTTGCTCACGCTGTAAACGAGGCTGCCAGGTCAGCCACTCTGTTTCCGATCCCTTCCGACGATATAATCAAGAAGACCGTTGCGGATTCAGTGTTTGGGGTCGACGCAAGAAGCGTTGCAGCGAGCGTCGAGCACGGGGTCAACAGTCAAGGTGCAGAGTATATCACAATATCGGCCACGGCGAGGCGGAACTCCCTTACGGCGGCATTTGGTGGTGCTGGAGTGGTTAGAGAGACAAGGGTGGTGTGGATTGGCACCGATTGATAGGCGTCTCTCAGCGAAAGCTGGGCACCCCTAGGATCCAGGAGGGCATTGTCAAACCAACGGGGCAGGCTATGCAGCGGGGGCTGTCAGTACTCGCGAACTCGTCCGGCTCGTTCCTGGATGCGCCTTGGTTTGACCTCCGATGTAGAGGTTGAACAGGCAGGAACTCGCGTTCATCAGCCCGTGCCGCGTTGCTTTGACAACACCAGCCCGCCCATTCCACCCGAGCCCTTATACCAGGTGATAATGTTGATAAGGGTAAGTCCTGCGCGACGGCCTGACTCCACGATCTGCGCAACTGATCGCCAATCTATGCAGGAGAAGAACACACCCCCGCTCATCAGGTGGCCCGCGGCGAGCGCCGTGAAGCTGTCAGTGAAGTTGACGAACTGCTCAGCGCCCATCTCACCGGCCGCCATCTTGAACTCCTTGTGCACCTTCTTGCCAAGGCCACTGACATTGCCCTCAATCGGGATGTTCCACGGGCAGTCAGTTAGCACCGCTGCCACCGGCTTACCTTCCAGTAGCAACTCGTAATTGCCTGCATTCAATGCGTCGCCGCAGAGCAAACGGTGCTTGCCAAGCACCCAGATGTCGCCGAGCCGCGACACCGGCTCACCCTCCGGTTCAGTCTTTTGCGATAGCTCGGTTGCGACTGGGGCATCGTCGAGCATGATTGCATCGAGCTGGGGTATGCTGAACCCTGTATCAGCAAGTTCGAATCCGGCAGACCTGAGGTCGATAAGGACGGGCCTTAGTTCCTCAAGGTCCCACTCTCCGGTTTCCCCTAACCGGTTTAGCGCAACCCGGAGGAAGTCCGCCTGGCGTTCATCGAGATGTTCCAGTGGGATGCAGGCAACTTCGCTTAACCCGAGTGACTTGGCCGCCTCCGCGACCAGATGGCCGCTGATGATACGGTCTTTGGCGTCGATAATGAGAGGGAGGCAAAGTCCGACCTGTTTGATCGAGCGAACAATGTTCTCGACCTGAGAAGCAGAACGCTTCCGGACACGACGCTTAGCTTGCTTGAGGTCCGCAACACGGCGCATCACGATACGAAGCGCTGGCAAAAGGTCGCCTGTCGATGTGGCCGCGGATCCAAGCAGCGATGTCTCTGCAGCCAAGACCTTCCCACGGCGCACCATCTTGATTTGAACTCTGCTCGTGACCGAGTCTTTGCCGGTGCTTTTATCTTTGGACATAGATCCCCCTGACATACTTGAGGCCGCTCTGTGCCTTGCCGATGATGAAGACGCCGCACCAGTAAACTAGGCTCCGTGACACTGGAGGGATCGGTCACGCGTTGTCTGCTATTAAGGGATATGTTCTCCCTCTTCGACGCAAGCCCTTTTTTTTACATTTTGCTGAGACCGCGGCTTTCGTCCCTGCTTCGCTTCGCTCGTACCCTGCACATGTCCGTGCATGTCCGCACAAAATTCCCTGCTCAGGCGCTGCAGGGAATTTGGCGCTAAGCCAACGGAAAGAGGTGGCTTTCTGGAGTACTCGAACCAACAAAACGGTCCGCAATCGCTGCTTTTCGGTTTTGCAGGGAATTCATTTCGTGGCGGACTGCCGCATTGCTAGCGCGCGGTAGGTTGGGGGCCGAGCAACGATGGCGTCGAATCGAGGCATGGATGCCGCATAATGGCATTCCGTACCTTCCCAGTGCCGGCCGGAGAAAATCAGTGAAGATCATTCTACCGGGCATAGGTCTTTGCTCTCCGCGGTGCCGTACCGGCTCGACAATCCCAGGGAACCGCGCGGATTCTGCGCCGCTTGTCGGCGAAGTTCAGAAACTTGAGACTGGGTGGCGGAGCGGGAGGGATTCGAACCCTCGATACGCTTTTGACGTATACTCACTTTCCAGGCGAGCGCCTTCGACCACTCGGCCACCGCTCCGCATACCGGGAAGAAGCGCGCCCTAGGCTGCTTGATCGCCCGGCGCAAGCGTTTGGCGCACGCTCTTAGTCATCCTCGTCCTCGAACCCTATCAGCGCCAGCGCGCGCGCCTTGATCTGGCGCATTTCGCACCAGTGGATCAGGGCATCCTCACGCCCGTGAGTGACCCATACTTCGCGCGGGGCGATTTCCTCGATTGTGTCGGTCAGCTCGTCCCAATCGGCATGGTCGGACATGATCAGCGGCAGCTCGACCAGCTTCTGTCGGGCGCGCTGGCGTACGCGCATCCAGCCGCTCGCCATTGCCGTGATTGGATCCGGCAGTCGGCGTGACCAGCGATCGTTGAGCGCCGATGGCGGACACATCACCACATGCCCCGCCATCGCTGCCTTGGCGACGCCCGCCACCGGGATCAGCTCGCCCAGCCGAACGCCATGCTCCGCATACAGGTCGCACAAGCGCTGCAGCGCGCCGTGGATGTAGATGGGCGCCTCGTGCCCGCGTGCGCGCAGTTCCGCGATCACCCGCTGCGCCTTGCCCAGCGCATAGGCGCCGACCAGCACGCAGCGATCGGGATTGGCATGCAGTCGCGCGATCAGCTTGTCGATCTCGTCGCCGGTCTCGGGATGGCGGAACACCGGCAGGCCGAACGTCGCTTCGGTAATGAATACGTCGCAGGCGATCGGCTCGAATGGCGCGCAGGTCGGATCGGCACGGCGTTTGTAATCGCCCGAAACCACGATTCGCTCGCCGCGATGCTCCAGCAGGATTTGCGCGGAACCGAGCACATGGCCCGCGGGCACGAAGCTCGCCTCCACCTCGCCCAGTCGCACGCTTTCGCGATAAGCCACTGGATGCCCGGCCTGCTCGCCATATCGGGTGTCCATGATCGCCAGCGTCTCGGGCGTCGCCCACACCGCGCCATGCCCGCCGCGCGCATGATCGGCATGGCCATGCGTCACCAGCGCGCGTGGTTGCGGGATCGAGGGATCGATCCACGCATCGGCGGGGCGGACGTAGATGCCGTGGGGATGGGGTTCGAGCCAATCGCCGAGCTTCGCCATGCGGCACATACGCACGACCGGATCGAAACGCCCAACGCCAACGTTCTGTCGGCAACGATCAAGGAGAGTTCGGCATGGAACATCAGGCAACCGGCGACAGCATGTGGGCCTTTGTCGTCATCGGCGGGTTCATCATCCTGGGCCTCGCGCTCGCTTTTGCGAAGTTCCGCAACAAGACGACCCCGGCGCAGGACGCGCGCACGGAACAGGCGACACACGATCTGTACAAGGAACAATCACGCGACGATGCCATGCGGGGGTGAAAGGCGCGGGCGTTTCGACCGTGATCTGGCAGGGACGGCGGCGTACCACCCCGTCCAGCCGTCATCCTGAACTCGTTTCAGGATCCACCCCTTCGCGGGCATAGCCGCCGCTTGCGGCACGGTGGATGCTGAAACAAGTTCAGCATGACGCCAGTCGTGTGTGTCACCCAAGCGTAGGTGTCCCGACGAAACGCCACCCGACCCACCCATTCTGCTCCCCCATCCGGCACCCTATATCCGCCACCAGATGACCCCCGTCCTTCCACCCCCGCTCGCCGATTGGTTCGCCACGCGGGGCTGGACGCCGCGCCGCCACCAGCTCGACATGCTGGCCGAGGGCAGGGCAGGGCGCCACGCGCTGCTCGTCGCCGCGACCGGCGCGGGCAAGACGCTCGCCGGCTTTCTTCCGACATTGGCCGAGCTGATCGAGCAACCGGGCGAGGGCCTTCACACCCTTTACGTCTCGCCGCTCAAGGCGCTCGCGGTCGACATTCAGCGCAACCTCGTCACCCCGCTCGACGAGATGGGCGTGGACATCCGCGTCGAGACCCGCACCGGCGACACGCCCTCCGATCGCAAGGCCCGCCAGCGGGTGAAGCCGCCGCAGATCCTGCTCACCACCCCGGAATCGCTGTCGTTGCTGCTCAGCTATCCCGACAGCTTCACGATGTTCGCTGGCCTCAAGACGATCGTAATCGACGAGGTCCACGCCTTCGCCACCGGCAAGCGCGGCGATCTTTTGTCGCTGTGCATGGCCCGCCTCCAGGCGATCGCGCCTGCGATGCGCCGCGTTGCATTGTCCGCCACCGTCGCCGATCCCGACGGCTATCGCGCCTGGCTCGCCCCCGATGGCGATATCGACACGGTCAGCCTGATTCAAGGCGAGGCCGGCGTCGACCCGGACATCGCCATCCTGCTGCCCGAGGATCGCGTTCCCTGGGCTGGCCATTCCGGCCGCTACGCCGCGGCGCAGGTGATGGCGGAGATCGAGACTCACAGGACCACCATCGTCTTCTGCAACACCCGGAGCCTTGCCGAGCTGATCTTCCAGGATCTGTGGAAGGCCAATGCGATGCAGCTCCCGATCGGCATCCACCACGGTAGTCTCGAAAAGGAAGCGCGCCGCAAGGTGGAGGCGGCGATGGCCGGCGGCCGCCTGCGCGCGCTGGTCGCCACCGCCAGCCTCGACCTGGGCGTCGACTGGGGCGACGTCGATTGCGTGATCCAGATGGGCGCGCCCAAAGGGTCCTCGCGCCTGCTGCAGCGGATCGGGCGAAGCAACCATCGGCTGGACGAATCCTCCGAAGCGATCATCGTCCCGGGCAACCGCTTCGAATATCTCGAGGCCCGCGCCGCGCTCGACGCGGTGGAGAAGGGTGAGCTCGATACCGACCTGTTCCGCATGGGCGCGCTCGACGTGCTCGCGCAGCATGTCATGGCCTGCGCCTGCGCCGCGCCGTTCGATCAGGCGGCGATGCTGGCGGAGGTCCGCTCGGCGCTCCCTTATTCCGCGCTCACCGATGAATTGTTCGACAAGGTGCTCGGCTTCATCCGCGACGGTGGCTATTCCCTGCGCGCCTATGATCGCTTCAAGCGGCTGACGCAGGACGCCGACGGATTATGGCGCGTCAGCCACCCCAAGTTCGTCGCGCAGCACCGCCTCAACGCCGGTATCATTGTCGAGGCGACGATGCTCAAGGTCCGCTTCCGCAACGGCCGCGCGCTGGGCAAGGTGGAGGAAGCCTTCGCCTCCACGCTCAGCCACGGCGACACCTTCTTCTTCGCCGGGCTCAGCCTGGAGGTGGAGAAGATCGATACCGAGGACCTGATCGTGCGCGCCACTAGCCGCCCCGCGCGTATCCCCACTTATGGCGGCAGCCGCATGCCGCTCTCCACCAATCTCGCCGATCGCGTGCGCGGCTTCCTCAACACGCCCACCGAATGGCAACGCTTTCCCGACGACGTGCGCGAATGGCTGGAGATCCAGGAACGCCGCTCCGCGCTTCCGCGGCCCGACCAGCTGCTGGTCGAAACCTTCCCGCGGGAAGGCCGCAACTACATGGTCGCCTACAGCTTCGAAGGCTGGAACGCGCACCAGTCGCTCGGCATGCTGATCACCCGCCGCATGGAGACAGCTGGGCTCAAGCCGCTCGGCTTCGTGGCCAACGATTACGCCATCGCCACCTTCTCGATCGACCCGGTCACCGACCCCGCCGCGCTCTTCTCCGCCGACATCCTGGAGCATGAATTCGTTGACTGGGTGCAGCAATCGCATCTGCTGAAGCGCGCCTTCCGCGAAGTGGCGGTGATCGGGGGGCTGGTGGAGCGCCAGCATCCCGGCAAGCGCAAGACCGGCAAGCAAGTCACCTTCTCCACCGACCTCATTTACGACGTGCTGCGCAAATATGAGCCGAGCCACATCCTGCTCGAAGCCGCCTGGGCCGACGCCCGCGCTCGCATGACCGACGTCGGCCGACTCGCCGGTCTGCTCGATCGCGCCGCCGACACGATGCTCCACATCGATCTGCCGCGCGTGTCGCCGCTGGCGGTGCCCGTTCTAGTCCTGATCGGCCGCGAACGCGTAACCACCGGCTCCGCCGACGACGCCCTGCTCATCGAGGCCGAGGCGCTTGCCGGAGAAGCGATGCGGCTGGATTGAGCTTATCATTCCCGGCATGGGGAGGGGAATAGCCGCAGGCTGGCGGAGGGGCGTTTCCCCCAACGATCCGCTCCATGGAAGCGCGCCTCCTCCACATCCTCATTGACAAAGGTCCGGATCGGGCGCTTCCCTCTGCCATGCGCCGCTGGCTCGCCCTGCCGCTCCTCGCACTGCTCGCCAACAATGCGCAGCAACCCACAGCGGCGCCAGCGCCCGTCACCAATCCTGCCGCGCCCCCGCTCGCCGATCAGCTTGCCTTCGGCGACGAGGGGCCGCGGATGACGGTGCCGGTACAGATCGCCGGCGCCGGGCCTTTCGAATTCATCATCGACACCGGTGCGCAGCGCACCGTCATCAGCCGCGAACTGGCCGGCCGGCTCGGCCTGCCTACCGGCCGCACCGTTCGCCTGACCGGCATGACGGGCACGCAGGATGTCCGCACCGTCGTCATCCCCTCCATCTCGGTCAGCACATTGGGCGGCGAGCGGATCGAGGCGCCCGCACTTGCCGCCGCGCATCTCGGCGCCTCGGGCATGCTCGGCATCGACGCGCTCCAGGGCCATGCGCTGGCGATCGACTTCGATGCGCAGCGCATGACCGTTACCCCAGCGCGCAAGCGTGGCGAGCGGGTGCGCCGTGCCCCCGACGAGATCGTCATCCAGGCCAAAAGTCTGTTCGGCCAGCTCGTCGTCACCGATGCGCGCGTCGCGGGCGAGCGGGTCCGCGTGATCCTCGACACGGGCAGCGTGGTGACGGTGGGCAATCTGGCGCTACGCAAGCGACTGGCGAAGCGCGGCAAGGTCTCGCCAATCACGCTGATCAGCGTCACGGGTGGGCAATTGGTCGCCGATTACGGCTCGGTGCGCTCGGTCAAGATCGGCGACGTCGAGATCCAGGACATGCCCGTCGCCTTTGCCGATGTGCCGCCGTTCCGCGCCTTCGGGCTGGAGAACAAGCCGGCGATCCTGCTCGGCATGGACGTCCTGAAATCCTTCACCCGCGTCCAGATCGATTTCGCCAATCGCGAATTGCGCCTGAGCCTCCCGCGCGGCGTGCGGCGCGGTTGAATCCACCAGTCACCCCGGCCCTGAGCCGGGGGCCGCCTTCTTGTTCCCCGCCGGAAGGTAGCGGGTTCCAGGATCTCACCATGAACGAAAAAAGGGCCCGGTACTTTCGTACCGGGCCTGAGTGCGTCCGCAGGAGGAACATCGTGAGGGGGCCGGCGGCAACCGGCCCCCAAATTCATCAATAATTGTAGGCGCGCTCGCCGTGTTCGCCGAGGTCGAGCCCTTCGCGCTCCACCTCTTCGCTGACGCGCAGCCCCGTCACCACCTTGGCGATGGAGAAGGCGATGGCGGAACCGACCGCCGCCCAGGCGAGCGAGATCACCACCGCGATCACCTGGGTCATCAGCTGCGGCCCGAGTGCGTAATCCGCCGCTCCCGGCCCGCCGAGCCCCGGCAGCATGGTGAAGGCGGTGCCGATCGAACCGACGATCCCGCCCAGCCCGTGGATGCCGAAGGCGTCGAGCGAATCGTCAAGGTTGAGCTTCGGCTTCACCGAGACCACGAACCAAGCGCAGACCACCGCGGCGATCGCGCCGAGCAGGATCGCGCCGAACGGCCCCGAATTGCCCGCAGCCGGCGTCACCGCGACCAGGCCGGCGATGGCCCCCGAACAGGCACCGAGCAGGGATCCCTTGTGGCCCAGCATCCGCTCGGTCAGCATCCAGAACAGCACGCCCGCGGCGGTCGCGACAAAGGTGTTGATCATCGCCAGCGCGGCCGAACCATTCGCCTCCAGCGCGGATCCGGCGTTGAACCCGAACCAGCCGATCCACAGCAGGCCGGTACCGATCAGCGTCATCACCAGCGAGTGCGGCGCCATGATCTCCTTCTTGTAGCCGATCCGCGGCCCCAGGATCACCGCGCCGACCAGCGCCGAGATGCCGGCGTTGATGTGAACCACCGTGCCGCCCGCGAAGTCGAGCGCGGCCGGGCTCCAGTTGAAGAGCAGGCCGTTGCCCGCCCACACCATGTGCGCGATCGGGAAATAGACGATCGTCAGCCAGATCAGCGCGAACACCATCAGTCCGGCGAATTTCATCCGCTCGACGAGGCCGCCGACCACCAGGCTCACCGTGATCGCGGCAAAGGTCATCTGGAAGGCGATGAAAACATATTCCGGGATCACCACCCCGTCGGTGAAGGTCGCCGCGGTCGAAGCGGACGTCACGCCGGCGAGGAACAGCTTGCCGAAGCCGGCGATAAAGGCATTGCCGCCGTCACCAAACGCCATGGTGTAGCCGTAAATCACCCAGATGATCATCGCGAGGCTGGCGACCGCCAAGATCTGCGTCAGCACCGACAGCATGTTCTTGGCGCGCACCAGCCCGCCGTAGAACAACGCCAGTCCCGGCACGATCATCGTCATCACCAGCACGGTGGAGATCATCATCCACGCCGTGTCGCCCTTGTTGGGCACGGGCGTCGCGGCGGCGGCGTCCTGCGCCCAGGCGGGCAGGGCGGCGAAGGGGGCCGCACCGATCCCGACAGCGGCTGCTGCTTTGAAAAACTGCTTCATTCCACCACCCCCTCAGAGTGCCGTGTCATCGGTTTCGCCGGTGCGGATGCGCACCGCCTGGCCGACATCGAGGACGAAGATCTTGCCATCGCCGATCGCGCCGGTGTTGGCGGAGGATTGGATCGCCTCCACCACCCGGTCCGCCAGATTGCCGGCGCACACGACCTCGATCTTGATCTTGGGCACCATGTTGGTGCTGTATTCGGCCCCGCGATAGATTTCGGTCTGGCCCTTCTGCCGCCCGAACCCCTTCACCTCGGTGACCGTCATCCCCGCCACGCCGATCGTGGTGAGCGCTTCCCTCACCTCGTCCAGCTTGAACGGCTTGATGATGGCTATGACCAGTTTCATCGCGCCCCCTTCCGTGATCCCGGGGACATGCCTCGCAACCGCCATGCCAAACGGCTGCGCCACGGTAACGCAGCTCTATTGGGGCTTACCGCGTATCAGTTTTTATGCAGATGCGAGCCGCTGCCCAATAATCAGGCAGATTCGATGATCGCTCGCGCGCGTTCGAGGTCCTCCTCGTCCACCATCAACCGTACTGGGATCAGCAGCCAGCTACCGTCGGCGATCGAGGCACCGGCGTCGAATGCGAGCGCCGGTATGCCCACGCTTTCCAGCCGGCCGACCAGGATGTTAGCGAGGTTGCGATCATAGCGGCCGAGTTCGACAAGGCTCATGCTCGCTCAACGACCCAGGCGCGAAATCGCCCCCGCTGGAGGGGATCGTCAGCGGATCAGCTGGGCAGGGCGTCCGGCTGACGGACCGGCAAGCCATCGATGCTGGTCGCATCGTTGGTCCGCCACCATTGCAGCCGATCCTCGTCGCTATATTTGACGTTGTACTTGTTCAGCGTCTCGCGCGGATGATCCAGTGTCATCTGCGGCACGCCCCAACCGCACGACGTCTGCACTTGATCGATCGCCACGACGAAAATCTGCCGCGTGCCCGGCAGAGGGGTGAATTGCGCGTGCAGCGCCGCCCATTCCGCGTCCTGCGGCAGCACCGCCCGCCCGCGGCCATAGATGCGGAAGATCAGGGCCGGCTGATCAAAAGCGCAGAACATGATCGTGATCCGCCCGTCGGCGAGCAGATGCGCGTTGGTTTCGTTCCCCGATCCGATCACGTCGAGATAAGCGACCGTGCGATCGCCGATGACGCGAAACGTATCCATGCCCTTGGGGCTGAGATTGATTCGCGAGTCCGCTGCGGCGGTGGCGACGAAGAACACCGGCTGGCGGGCGATGAAATCACGATGCGCCTGAGTGAGCGCGGGGAAGAACTCGGCCATGTCGGGTGCTCCTCGTTCACGCATAATGTCCGTGCGCATAGCTTGTGCGCATCAAACATGATCCTATCGCCTCCGGTAAGCGGAAGCCGGCAATCTGTCGATCGATACCGGAATCGTCGCTGCGGCGCGAGAGGCTGGGGTTAACCTATCGCAAGTGAGCGAGGCTGCCATCCGCGCCGCGACTAGTGCGGAGCAGGCACGTCGCTGGAAGGAAGAGAACCGGGAAGCGGTGGACGACTGGAGCCGCTGGCCCGAGCGGAACGGATTGCCATATGCCGAGCATCGGCTCTGGTGATGGTGAGACTACACGTTCACCGCGTGCAAGGCGGCGCGCTCGCGCTTGATTGTCAGTCCGATCAACTCAACCATCTATTGTCGCGTTTTACCGTCCCGCTGCTCCCGCTAGATGAAGCGGGCGCCATAATTTCAGATCTCCACCCAATTTTCGAAGTCCTTGGCGAGCCTTATTTGATGGCGACTCACCTCGGTGGTGCAGTGCCGAGCCGTGCATTGGGATCGCCGATAGCGTCGCTTGTCGAGCACGAGTATGAAGTGCAACGAGCGCTAGACACGCTGACCGGCACCTATCGAGTCTTCAGGCCGCGGTGCCACCCACCGTCAGGCCGCCGACCAGCAGGGTTGGCTGACCGACGCCGGCGGGCACGCTCTGCCCACCCTTGCCGCAGACGCCCACGCCCTCGTCTAGCGCGAAGTCATTGCCGACGCCGAGCACCTTGGTGAGCACGGTGGGCCCATCGCCGATAAGCGTCGCGCCTTTGATCGGGGCGCCGATCTTGCCATTCTCGACCTTGTACGCCTCGGTGCAGGAGAAGACGAACTTGCCCGAGACGATGTCCACCTGACCACCGCCGAACGATTTGGCGAAGATGCCGTTCTTGACGCGCGACAGGAGCTCGGCGGGATCGTCGTTGCCAGCCTTCATGAAGGTGTTGGTCATCCGCGGCATCGGCGCGTGGGCGAACGACTCGCGGCGGCCGTTGCCGGTCGGTTCGACGCCCATCAGGCGCGCATTGAGGCGATCCTGCATATAGCCCTTGAGGAAGCCGTCCTCGATCAGGATCGTCTCGCGTGTCGGCGTTCCCTCGTCGTCGATCGTCAGCGAACCGCGGCGATCACGGATCGAGCCGTCATCCACCACCGTCACGCCGCGCGCCGCGACCCGCTCGCCGATCCGGCCGGAGAAGGCGCTGGTGCCCTTTCGGTTGAAGTCGCCTTCCAGCCCGTGGCCGATCGCCTCGTGCAGCAGCACGCCCGGCCAGCCCGGCCCCACGAGGACGGTGAACTCACCCGCCGGCGCCGCCACCGAATCGAGGTTCACCAGCGCCTGCGCCAGCGCCTCGTCGATCGCCCGGTTCCAAGTCGCAGGCTCGAACAGAGAGCCGTAAAGATAGCGCCCGCCGATCCCGAAGGTGCCCGTCTCGCGCCGGCCGTTCTGCTCCACCACGATTGAGACGTTGAGCCGCACCAGTGGGCGCACGTCGGTGGCGACGAAGCCATCCGGGCGCACGATCTCCACCACGCTCCACGTGCCCGACAGGCTGACCGACACCTGCGCGACGCGCGGATCGCGCGCGCGAGCGGCGGCGTCGATCGTCTGGCACAGGTTCACCTTGTCGGCGAAGGGGACGAGGTCGAGCGGATCGCCGTCGGTGTAGAGCCGCTGGTTGGTTCGGGTCGGCGGGCCCGCCTTTGCGCCAACCGACGGGTCGATCAGCTGCATCGTCTCCGCAGCGCGCTTGATCGCGGCTTCGGAAAGCTCGCTGGCATGCGCAAAGGCCGTCGTCTCGCCCGACACCGCACGCAGCCCGAAGCCGGAATGCGTGTCGTAGCTCGCCGTCTTCAGCCGACCATCGTCAAAGCCGAATGCTTCGGACTTCTTGTACTGCAGGTAGAGCTCGCCGTCGTCCGCGCGGCCGAGCGCGTCAGCGGTGAGCGCCTTTGCGGCGTCGGGGTCGAGCGAGTCGCGGTACAGGAACGAGCGGGGATCGGTGGCGGTCATGCCATTGATGTAGGGTGTTCGTTCGCCAAGGCAAACCACCCAGACATGCCGGGCTTGTCCCGGCATCCAGCCGTCCGCGAGCTCTCATGCCGGAAATGCGCGGCACCCTGAATGCCGGGACTAGCCCGGCATGACGTAGTTGAAAGGGTAAGCAAGCGTCACGGCAGTCGTGACGTCGGACGGCTCGGTCGCTGATGCGCCCGGCGGCCGGTCGATCGGTGGCGCGGACACACGACCTTCGGCTTAGCGGCCCGCACCGTCTCCGTGATCACGCAGTTCCGTCTGGTCCACGCCGTCCGCCGGGCCGCCGATCAGCACGAAACGTCGGTCGCAATAGCCGCAATCGACATAGCCCAATTCGCTGATCTCCAGCCATACGCGCGGGTGGCCGAGGGCGGCGGGGAGACCGTCATGCGCGCCGTCGCAGGCGACGCGGTGGTGCGAGACACGGCTGATCTGGGGCGGCGGCAACATGGCGCGTGCGTTAGCAAGGCGCAGGCCCGCTAGCAATCGTCCCGGCACCGGCCTAACTCGCGAAACCATGACCGACGCTGCGATTGCCATCCACAATTTGTGCAAGACCTATCAGGGCGGCAAGCGCGCGCTCGATGGCGTGACGTTCGACGTGCCGCGCGGGCAGATCTTCGGGCTGCTGGGGCCGAACGGCGCAGGCAAATCGACGCTGATCAACATCCTCGCCGGTCTGGTGAACAAGACCAGCGGCACGGCATCGATCTGGGGATTCGACATCGGTGCGCACCCGCGCAACGCCAAGGCGTCGATCGGGATCGTCAACCAGGAGATATTATTCGATCCGTTCTTCACGCCGATCGAGACGCTGGAGATCCAGGCCGGGCTGTATGGCGTGCCGAAGAAGGAGCGCCGGTCGATGGAGCTGCTGCAGGCGGTGCATCTGGCGGACAAGGCCAATGCCTATGCCCGAACCCTATCGGGGGGCATGAAGCGGCGGCTGATGGTGGCCAAGGCGATGGTCCACCAGCCGCCGGTGCTGGTACTCGACGAGCCGACCGCTGGGGTCGACATCGAGCTTCGCCAGCAATTGTGGGCCTATGTGCGCGAGCTGAACGCCGGCGGCGTGACGGTGGTGCTGACGACGCATTATCTGGAGGAAGCCGAGGAGCTTTGTGACCGGATCGCGATCATCAACCACGGCACGGTGGTGGCGAACGAGCCGACGCGCACCTTGCTGAGCCGCGCACAGGAGAAAGTGGTCGCGGTGACGGTGGAGCGCGACATCGAGGCGCTGCCGCAGGAGGTGTGTTTCCAGAAGATCGCGCTGGTGGGCGAGCGCACGCTGGAGATCACCTATTCCAAGGACCAGGTGAACGCCGGCGAGGTGCTGGCGGCGGTGCAGGGGGCTGGATTCGGGATCGTCGATGTTTCGACGCGCGAGGCGGATCTGGAGGACGTGTTCCTCAGCCTGACGCGGAGTGTCGCCTGATCGAGGTTCGTCACGCCGGGACAAGCCCGGCATGACGAAATAGCCTCAATGCTTCTTGGGCTTGAGGTGGAGCAGGCCGGCGATTACGCCGCCGATGATGATGCCGAGCACGGCGGACAGCGCAGCATTGACCACCCATGAGACGATGCCGCCGATCGCGGGCATCGCCGCCGCAGCATTCGCCGCGGCGTGCTCGATCCACACGGGGATCGGCGTCAGGTGAAATTCGTGCAGCCCGTGAACGATGATCTGGCCTCCGACCCACAGCATCGCCGCGGTGCCGATGATGCCGAGCCATTTGAGCACCACCGGCATCGCCGCCACCAGCCCGCGGCCGAGCGCTTGCGTACCGGCATTGTCCCGCTTGGCCATCGCCAGCCCAACATCGTCCATCTTCACGATCAGCGCGACCACGCCATAGACGCCGACGGTGATCGCCACGCCGACCAGCGCCAGCGCGATCGCCTGGTTGACGATGCTCTGGCCCGCCAGTTCGGCGAGCGCGATGGCCATAATCTCGCCCGACAGGATCAGATCGGTGCGGATCGCGCCCGACACCTGGCGATCCTCCAGCTGCTTGGGATCGGTAAGCTCGCACGCTTCCTCGCCGTGGTGGGCGCCGGTCAGCGCCTCAATCACCTTTTCGGCGCCCTCGAAACACAGGAACGCGCCGCCCGCCATCAGGATGGGGGTGATCGCCCAGGGCGCGAAGGCCGACAGGATCAGCGCTGCCGGCAGCAGGAGGAGCAATTTGTTGCGCAAGCTGCCGAGTGCGATCTTCCAGATGATCGGCAGTTCGCGCGCGGGGCTGAGCCCGGTGACATAGCGCGGGGTGACGGCGGTATCGTCGATCACGACGCCGATCGCCTTCGACCCTGCCTTGGCGGACGCGCCCGCGACGTCGTCGAGGCTGGCCGCGGCCAGCTTGGCCAAAGCGGCAATGTCGTCGAGCAGCGCAACCAGGCCACCAGCCATGCGATACAATCCCTCTGATACCAGCGTCGTGCGCCGTGTCGCCTAACGCGACAGGAGGGGCAAGCGCCGCACCCGGAAACGTTTACACGCAAGAAAAAAGGCCGACCCCGAAAGGGATCGGCCATGAAAGTTTTTAGGAGAGGATGCCTGAAAGGCGTGGTCCTTGTGCATCGCAGCATAATTTGCCGCAAGTGCAAAGGTATTCATACCGCATGCATTTGATGCAATCGTCGGCGATACATCGACTTGGCGCCGAGGCAGGGTAAGGAAGGGGAATGACGCTTTCTCCTCCCGTTGCCGCGACCCGCCCGCATCGTTTTTCCGCCCATGGCGTGACGATCGACGATCCTTGGGCGTGGCTGAAGGATGCCAATTACCCCGATGTGAGCGACCCGGAGGTGCTCGCCTATCTCGAGGCCGAGAACGCCTATTTCGAGGCGGTGATGGCGCCGCACCAGCCGCTGATCGACCGGCTGTACGAAGAGATGAAGGCGCGCATCAAGGAAGACGAATCGTCGGTGCCGCAAAAGGACGGGGATTGGCTGTACTGGACCGCGTTCGAGACCGGCGGCCAATATCGCAAATGGTGGCGCAAGCCGGTCGCCGGCGGGCCAGACGAATTGCTGCTCGACGAGCCGGCGCTGGCCGAGGGCAAGGAATATTTCCGGCTGGGCGCGTTTGCCGTGTCCAACGATGCGACCAAGCTGGCCTATGCGATCGACGACAATGGCTCCGAACGCTTCACCATATATGTGAAGGACCTCGCCACCGGTGACCTGCTGCCCGACACGATCCCGGGCATGCTGTCCGACATCGTGTGGACCGCCGATGACACGGGTTTTCTTTATGGCCTCGCCAACAAGGAATGGCGCACCGACAATGCCCGGCTGCACCGGCTGGGCACCGATCCCGCCGAGGACGTCGAGCTCTATCATGAGGATGACGAAGGCTATCGCGTCGCCGTGGCGGAGACTAGCGACCGGCGTTGGATCGTCATCGGCACCGGCGATCACGTGACCAGCGAAGTACGGCTGCTCCCCGCCACCGATCCGCTTGCGAAGCCGATCCTTGTCGCCCCGCGTCAGCCGGGCCGCGAATATGATGTCGAGACGCATGGCGACACGCTCTTCATCCATACCAACGATGTGGATCCGATGTGGCGGCTCGTCACCGCCCCGATCACTGCCCCGGGCGAGTGGACCGAGCTGATCGCGCCCGATCGCCATTTCTACATGACCGGTGTCGAATGCTACCGCGACTTCTTCGTCGTGGAAGGGCGTAGGGATGGGCTCGATCAGGTCGCCATTCACCGCTACGACGCGCCGACCGTGGCGGAGCCGATCGCCTTCCCCGAGGCGAGCTACGCCGCCGGTCTGGGCGACAATCCCGAATATGACATGACGGTGCTGCGCATCGGCTATGAATCGATGGTCACGCCCGGCACCGTCTATGATTATGATGTCGCCACGCGCGAACTGACGATCCTCAAGGTGCAGGAAATCCCTTCCGGCTATGATGGGGACAGATATCGTACCGAGCGGCTGCACATCGCCGCGCGCGACGGCACGCAGGTGCCCGTCTCGATCGTCTATCCTGCGGACTTTCCGAAGGACGGCAGCCGGCCGTTGTTCCTTTATGCCTATGGCGCCTACGGCCATGCCATCCCGCCGGGCTTCTCGACCGGACGATTGAGCCTCCTCGATCGCGGCTTTGCCTATGCCATCGCGCATATCCGCGGCGGCGACGATCTCGGGCAGCAATGGTATCATGACGGCAAGCTCGCCAAGCGGACCAACACCTTCACCGATTTCGTCGATGTCGCGCGCGGGCTGATCGAGCAGCGCTGGACCAGCGAGGGGCGGATCGCGATCGCCGGGCGTTCGGCGGGCGGCGAGCTGATGGGGGCGGTGGTCAATTCCGATCCCGAGCTGTGGGGCGCGGTGATCGCCGACGTGCCGTTCGTCGATGTGCTCAACACGATGATGGACGATAGTCTGCCGCTGACGCCGGGCGAATGGCCCGAATGGGGCAATCCGATCACCGATCCAGCTGCCTTCCAGCTGATCCGCAGCTACAGCCCGTATGACAATGTTCGAGCGCAGGATTACCCGCCCTTGTTCATCTCTGGCGGGCTCAACGATCCGCGCGTGACCTATTGGGAGCCGGCGAAATGGGCGGCGAAGCTCCGCGCCACCAAGACGGACGATAATGTGCTGCTGCTCAAGACAAACATGGGCGCGGGGCATGGCGGCAAGTCCGGCCGGTTCGAGAGCTTGCGCGAGGCGGCGGAGGAACATGCCTTCGTGCTGTGGCAATTGGGCGTGGAGGGGTGAGGACGGCGCGTCTCGGTTTTGCAGGCGGTCGGCCCGACCCACATCGTCGTCCCGGACTTGATCCGGGATCCAACTCTCAACGGGCGCTGCCGCTTTCCAATCCAGCCGCAGCGCTCGCGGCACCATGGATCACGGATCAAGTCCGGGATGACGGCGCGAACGGGTCGGCGGTCGGGGATCCGTCCATGGCCGGCGCATTGAGTTGACCATCGAAGCGATCATCGCCCGCTGGGGCGTCGCAGCGGTATTCGCTGGTGCCATGCTGGAGGGCGAAACCGCGGTGATCGCGGGCGGGCTGATCGCGCACCAGGGGCTGATCGCCTGGCCGCTCGCGCTCGCTGCGGCGGCGCTGGGTTCGTTCCTAGCCGATCAATTCTTCTTCGCCGCCGGCCGCCGCTATCGCGACCGCCCGCTGGTGCAGCGCTGGATCGGCAAGCGCGCCTTTGCCAAGGCGCTGCAATTGCTCGAACGCTATCCCACCGGCTTCATCTTCGCCTTCCGATTTCTCTATGGTTTCCGCACCGTCAGCCCGATCGCGATCGGCACCAGCCAGGTTCCGGCATCGCGTTTCCTCGCGATCAACGGCATTGCCGCGTTCGTCTGGGCGGCGCTGTTCACCGGGCTTGGCTATTGGTTCGGCGAGGCGGTGACCGAGATGGCGGGGCGGCTGCGGCCCAGCCGGCATACCTTGCTGATGGGGGTGGCAGTGCTGGGCGGCGGTTTCGCGCTGTTTCAGATCGTGCGATGGTGGCGCACGCGATGACCTTCACGACCAGCTTCACCGCCGCGCCCGACGACATCGATGAACTCGGCCACGTCAACAATGCCGTGTGGGTGCGCTGGATCCAAGATCTCGCCGTGGCGCATTGGGACGCGGTCGCGCCGGCCGAGCACCGCGAGGCGTTCGTGTGGGTCGTGACCCGACACGAGATCGATTATCGCGGCAATCTCGTCGTCGGCGGCCGTGCGAGCGGGGAGACGTGGGTGCCCGAACCGCCACGCGGCGCGCGCTTCGATCGCCATTTCCGCTTCACCGGAGAGGATGGGCGCGTGCTTGTCGAAGGTGTCACCACCTGGGCGATGCTCGACCGCGCCAGCGGGCGGCTGGTGCGCATCCGTCCGGAGGTGGCGGCACCTTTCTTCGACGGCATGCCTGAATGATCCTCCCCCGTCGGCAGTTGCTGGCTGCCGCGCCGCTGCTGTTGCCCGCCTGCACCGTGTCACGCCCCCGCGCGGCCGCCGCCGCGCCCGCCTGCCTGCCGCGGGTGCACGTCGCGCCGGAACGGGTCATCCGCACGATCGCGGGCTTGCGGCCGTATCGCGCCTCCGGCTTCGTGGTGCGGGCCGATCGGCTCGACGACAAGAAGATCGTGCACAATTACGGCCATGGCGGCGCCGGCATTACCCTGTCGTGGGGCACGTCGCGGCTGGCGATCGACCTTGGCCTGCCGGGCCATGCCGGGCCGGTTGCGGTGCTCGGCGCGGGCATCATGGGGCTGACCACCGCCCGATTGTGCCAGGAGGCGGGCTATCAGGTGACGCTGTATGCCAAGGCGCGGCCGCCGCACACCACGTCCAACATCGCGGGCGGGCAGTGGGAGCCGGCGAGCCATTTCGCCGAGGAGGCGGTGACCCCGGCATGGCGCGATCAATATGCCCGCGCGCTGGATTACAGCTGGCGGCGATTCCAGATCATGGTCGGCGACGATTACGGCATTCGCTGGGTGCCGACCTACCAGCAGACCGGGACGCCGCCGGGACAGCCGCAGGCGCTGGCGCGCTACATGCCCGGCCTGCACTATCTGGATCGCGCCGCGCATCCGTTTCCGATCGACGGCCATGTCATCCGTTTCGACACCATGTATGCCGAGACGGGGCGGTTGCTGCGCAAGCTGGAACAGGACGTGCTGATCGCCGGCGGCACGATCGTGGCGCGCGATCTCGCGACGCAGGCTGATGTCGCCGCCTTGCCCGAGCGGCTGGTGTTCAACTGCACCGGGCTGGGCGCTGCCGCCTTGTTCGGTGACGCCGAACTGGTGCCGGTCCGCGGGCAATTGGCGGTGCTGCTGCCGCAGCCCGAGGTGCGCTACGCCTTTGGCGGACGGATGGGCTATATGTTCCCGCGCGCCGACGGCATCCTGTGCGGCGGCACGTTCGAGAAGGGCGAATATGCGGCCGAGCCGCAGCCCGACGATATCAACCGCATCCTGTCGCGCCATGCCGCCTTTTTCGGTGGATTCCGGTGCGGTGCGGGTCAGGCAGGATAGCTTTTGCCGGAGCGGCGTTTCCCCCTTGGAACGGCAGGAGCGGCGATGCAGGGCGTTTGGGGAGCAGGCTTCTGGGGCGCGGTGGGCGGATCGGCGCTGGTGCTGGGCGCGGCGATCGCCTGGATTGCCTCGCTGCCGCAGCGGCTGATCGCGGCGATCATGGCGATCGGATCGGGCGTGCTGATCTCCGCCGTCGCGTTCGACCTGATGGACGAGGCGTTCGAACAGGGCGGGTTCGATTCCACCGCGATCGGATTCCTCGGCGGGGCGGTGATCTACACCGCGGCGAACATCATTGTGTCGCGGCGCGGCGCGCGGCACCGCAAGCGTTCGGGCTCCAATCCCGATGCGCGGCAGCCGCATGCGGAGGCGAGTTCGGGCGTGGCGATCGCGATCGGCGCGCTGCTCGACGGGATCCCCGAATCGATCGTAATCGGCGTCAGCCTGCTCGACGGCGGCGGGGTTAATGCGGTGACCGTCGCGGCGGTGTTCCTGTCCAACGTGCCCGAGGGCCTGTCGAGCGCGGCGGGAATGAAGAAGGCTGGGCGAAGCGCGGCCTATGTGTTCGGCGTGTGGGGCGGGATCGCGCTCGCATCCGGCGTGGCGGCGATGATCGGCAATGTCGCGCTGGCGGGCGCCAGCCCCGATGCGATCGCCGCCGTCACCGCGCTGGCCGCGGGAGCGATCCTGGCGATGCTGGTCGACACGATGATCCCCGAGGCGACCGAGGCGACGCATGATTATTCGGGGCTGATCGCCGTTACGGGTTTCCTGCTGGCGTTTGTTCTGTCCAAATCGGGCGGCTGAGCCATCGCGACTTGAACTCGCCGCACGGTTGCGGCTAAGCAGCACGCCATTCGCAAGGACCCGGTGCAACCCCGGGTGGCTATCCCGGCCGCCGATCCGCCGGGCAACTCGCACATGTTTCCTGATCCGGCGCCCTCCATGGTGCGCCCGTGTCCGTGTGCGTTGTTCTCCACAGGCCCATGACCGCATTATCCCGTTACCGGACCGAATGGTTCGCCAGCGCCGCCGAGGCGCGCCGCGACGTGCTCGCCGGCATCGTCGTTTCCCTTGCGCTGATCCCCGAGGCGATCGGCTTTTCCATCATTGCGGGCGTCGACCCACGCGTCGGCCTGTACGCCTCCGTAGCGATCGCGATCGTCATCTCGCTGCTCGGCGGGCGGCCCGCGATGATCTCCGCCGCGACCGCCGCGGTCGCCGTGGTGGTGATCCCGCTGGTGCGCGACCATGGTGTAGACTACCTGTTCGCGGCGACGATCCTGATGGCGGTGATCCAGATCGCCGCGGGGCTGCTGCGGCTCGATCTGTTGATGCAATTCGTGTCGCGATCGGTGATCACCGGCTTCGTCAACGCGCTGGCGATCCTGATCTTCATGGCGCAATTGCCGCAATTCGGCGGCGTGACCTGGCATACTTATGCCATGGTCGCGGCGGGCCTTGCGATCATCTATCTGGTGCCACGCGTGACCAAAGCCGTGCCGTCGCCGCTGGTGGCGATCATCGTGCTGGCCGTGGCGAGCATCGCGCTGGGCCTGCCGGTGCGCACGGTGGGCGACATGGGGCGCCTGCCCGAGGGGCTGCCCAGCCTGACGCTGCCGAACGTGCCGCTGACGCTGGATACGCTGCGCATCATCCTGCCCTATTCGCTGACCATGGCGGCGGTGGGCCTGCTCGAATCGTTGCTGACCGCGCAGATCGTCGACGACATGACCGAGACGGACAGCAACAAGCGCCGCGAATGTATCGGGCAGGGCGGCGCCAACATCGCCGCCGCGCTGGTCGGCGGCATGGGTGGGTGCGCGATGATCGGCCAATCGGTGATCAACGTCACCTCGGGCGGGCGCAAGCGGCTGTCAACCTTTGTGGCGGGCGCGTTTCTGCTGTTCCTGCTCGCGGTGCTCGGCCCGGTGGTAGGGCGGATCCCGATGCCGGCGTTGGTCGCGGTGATGATCATGGTATCGATCGGCACCTTCAGCTGGAACTCGATTCCCAACCTGCGCCGCCATCCGCCGACGTCCTCGATCGTGATGCTGGTGACGGTTGCCGTGGTGGTTGCAACGCATGATTTGGCGCAGGGCGTGCTCGCTGGTGTGCTGCTGTCTGGCATTTTCTTTGCCGGCAAGGTGCAGCGGATGTTCACGGTTGAGCGGACGCCGGGCGCGGACGGGGTGACGTATCGGGTCGCGGGGGAGATCTTCTTCGCCTCGGTCGATCGCTTCACGCGCGCGTTCCAACCGGAAGCGGGGCAGGCCGTGACGATCGATGTGTCGGCGGCGCATTTCTGGGACATTTCGGGGGTCGGCGCGCTAGACAAGATCGTCGCACGGCTGCGGCGCGAAGGGTCGCCGGTGCAGGTGATCGGTTACAATCGCGCCAGCGCCGACCTGGTCGATCGCTTCGCCATGCACGACAAGACGGGGGTGGAACTGGGCGTGGTGCCGCACTGAACCGCATGGTCTGCCGTGCGCCAGTGCAGATCGTGAACCATTAGGTCAGCAGTTGCTGATAAACGGCGGCACATGGGCAGGCACGCGCAAGCCGGGATACGGGCACAGATCATTGACGCCGATGCAGCCGCCACATGGCGCGACGCATGGTGTCGGCTCGCGGCGGAAGCTGGAACGGCCAATCCCTTCTATGCCCCCGATGGAGTCGCCGCTGGCATGTTGCTGCCGGAGGCGCAGCGCCCGCGTCTGTTGCTGGTGTGGGATGCGGATACGCTGATCGGATTGTTGCCGATCGCTGCGCAGCGCCGGCGCGGCGTGGCGATCAGCGTTGAGAACTGGGATCAGCGGCTCCGCGCCCTCGGCGAGCCGCTGGTACTTCCCGGGCGGGAGCCGGAGTTCTGGCGGGCGGCGCTCGATTGCGCAGGGCGACTGCCGGGCTGGTGGCTACGGCTGTCGGCGCTGGACCCGCACAGCCCGGCGACGCGCGCGTTGGTCGCTCTGCTGCGAGCGAGCGGGCGGCCGTGCTACGAGACGCGTGCTTATGAGCGGGCGGTGCTGCTGCACGGCCTGACCAGCGAGCAACACGCGGCGCAGCACATCCGCGGTAAGGTGTTGAAAGAACATCGGCGGCTGCGCGCTCGGCTGGCGGATCGCGGAGAGTTGAGGTTCGAGCGGCTAAGCGGTGATGCGACTGTCGCGCCTTGGATCGATGATCTGTTCCGTCTCGAAGAGACCGGGTGGAAGGGGCGCGAGGGTGTCGCGGCGTCGGCTGATGCGGGCACCGAAGCGTGTTTTCGCCGCATGATCGAGAGCGCGCATGCCGCGGGCGATCTCGACTTCCATCGCATGACCGTCGGCGGACAGGTGATCGCGATGCTCGCCAACCTGGAGCGCGGGGGAGAGGCTTTCCAGCTCAAGATCGCCTATGACGAGGAATGGGCGAGCTTTTCCCCCGGGGTGCTGATCGAAATGGCGTATCTCACCTATGCGCTGGACAAGCGCGGACTGGCGCGGGTCGACAGTTGCGCGCGGGCCGGACATCCGATGATCGACCGGATCTGGCCCGAGCGGCGGCGGATCGTGTCGCTGATCGTGCCGCATGCGACGCCCTGGTCTCGGCTGATCTGCCGCGCGCAGATGGCGTGGCGTGCGCGGCGGCAACCTCAGCTTAACCGCGACATGGGAGATTCGAAGACATGACCGGCTTCACCTGCTTCGCGCCCGATGGCCTTCGGGAATTCGCCGCCGCTTATCCCGGCGACGCAGCGCCGGTTCGGCACCAGTTGCACGACCATGCCCTTTTCCAGCTGGAGGCGCTGGCGGCACTTGCCGAGCGGCTCCCTGCGTCGCACGTCGAGCAAAACCTCGGCAACCTCGCGGTGGACCAGCGCCCCGACGCGATCCAGCGCGCGGCGATGTCGCCGGGCGAGATCGTGCGCACGATCGCGGACAATGGATGCTGGATGGTGCTGAAAAAGGTCGATGTGGATCCGGCCTATGCGGCGTTGATCGACGCCTGCCTTGCCGAGATCGCGCCTGCCGTGACGCCAGCGACGGGCGCGTACAAGCGGCGCGAGGCGTTCATCTTCCTGTCCGCGCCCAATTCGGTGACGCCCTTCCACATGGATCCGGAGCATAACATCCTGCTCCAGATCGCAGGCAGCAAGACGATGCGCACCTATCCGGCGGGCGACCTGTCGATCGTGCCGCAAGAGGTGCACGAGGCGTTCCATCGCGGCGGCGTGCATCGCAACATGCGGCATGACCCCGCCTTCGATGCCAAGGCGCGCGATTTCGTGATGGGGCCCGGCGAGGCGGTGTACGTGCCGGTCAAGGCGCCGCATTGGGTGCAGAACGGGCCGGTGCCGTCGATCTCGTTCAGCATCACGTGGCGGTCGCGGATGAGCGACGGCGAGGCGCGGCTCCATCGGGTGAACCAGCGGATGCGCGGGCTCGGGCTTCAGCCGGGAGTGCCGGGGGCATCGCCGGGGGTAGACGCAGCAAAGGTGGCGGGGCACCGGGCGTTCAAGGGCGCAGTGGCGGCGGCGCGGCGGGTAGTTGGCCGGGAGCGGGATCGCGCGGCCTATTGAAGGGGTGGCCGAACGGATTGCGGAACCAGGCACGTCATCCCGGACTTGATCCGGGATCCATGGTGCCGCGGGCGCTGAGGCTGGAAGCTCGGGCGGCAGCGTGCGCGGAGGGTTGGATCCCGGCGCAAGGCCAGGATGACGGGGCGTTGGTGGTGAGGGCGCGCCGCGAGAAAAGAGCACGATCGTCCGGCGTAGCAAGGAGCGATGCTGGTCCGCCGCCTTCACTGCATCGACCTCTTCGTCATTCCCGCGAAGGCGGGAATCCATAAACGCCAACGCTTGCAATGGAGCCGAGTGCTCTGCGCGTATGGATCCCCGCCTTCGCGGGGATGACGGCGTGGGTGGTGCTTACGGATCAAACCTAGGCAGGGAAGAACAGCGCCATTTGGCGGCGGGCGTTTGCCGCGAGGTCGAACTCTTTCGCCACATGCGCTCTCCCGCGGCGCGCCATCGCCAGCGCGCCTTCCGGATCGTTCCGCACGCGGAGCAACGCGTCGGCCAGCGCTTGCGGGTCGCCGGGGGGAACCAACAGGCCGGTGTCGCCGTCGCGGATCAGCTCCGGGATTCCGGAGATGTTGGTCGTGATCGCAGGCCGCTGATAGGCCAGTGCTTCGATCATCACGTTCGGGATGCCTTCCTGCCGACCGTTGGGGCCGATCACGCTCGGCGCGACGCAGACGCTGGCGGTGCGATAGGCCTCCGCCACTGTCTCGAACGGCTGCATGCCGGCGAAATGGACGCGATCGCCCAAGGGAGCGGCGTGGGCGCGAAGTGCATCGGCGTCAGGGCCGTGGCCGATCAGGGTGCAGCGCCAATCGCCGAGGCGACCGCCGGCGATCCTGAGTGCTTCAAGCAGATGGCCGACACCCTTCTTGGGTTCGAGCGCGCCGACGTAGAGGATGTGGAAGGGTGTGGTGGAGGGCAGGTCATCCACCGGCGCGATGCGGCCGACATCGACCGAGGAGTGGATGACGTGGATGTCGCGTAACGCCATGCCTGCAACCCGGCCCCGGACGAACGCGGCGCCGAAATCACTGACGGTGCGGACCGCAGCGGCCTCGCCAAGCTTCTCCGGGAGCAGCGCCTGGGTGCGGAACAGATCGTGCGCGCGGCAGCTGACCGAATATGGCAGGCCGCCGGCGCGATGTCCGAGCCAGGCGGCCGTGGCGGGGTGGCCAGCAAATTCGGCATGGACGTGGGTAGCGCCCCAGGCACGCGCATCCTCCGCGATGGCGAGCGCCTTGGGCACGAGGGCGAGCGACTTGGCCGCGATCTTCGGGTGGCGGCGATAGGCCCAGAGCATACGCGCGATCCCGCCGAGCACCGGCGCAGGACTGCGCAGGGCGGCGCGGAGCAGCGCACCGGGCGTCCAGAAGCCGGGATCGACCGCGCGTTCCTTCAGGGGCGCGGCAAAGCCGTGGAGCGTCTGGCCGTGGCGATAAGGCGCGACATGGTAGAGCCGCACATCCACGCCGGCCTCAAGAAAGGTGACGAGATCGCGATAGATGAAGGTTTCGGTGGATTTCGGAAATTCGGTAACGATGACGGCGAGCTTCACGTCGGCTCCTCATTGGCACGCAACCGGCCGCACTGGATCGCGATAGCGACGAGCAGCCAGAGATAGCGCAGATTCTTGTGCGGCATGAAAAAACAGGCGACCAGCAGGCCGACGAGCGCAACGCCGGCCGCCAGCCCGAGCCGGGCCAGCTCGGGCCGTGGTGACTGGCACGCGCGCCATGCTGAGAGCAGGGCATAGCCGAGCGTGCCGGCGAACAGCAGAAAGCCGACAGCGCCATATTCGGTCAGGGCGTCGAGATAGGTGTTGTGCAACTCGCGCGGGAAGGGTTCGCGTCCGGGCATCCAGCGATAGACATCGGTGACGTAATAGAGCGGAAAGTTACCCGGGCCGATGCCCCAGATCGGCGACTGGCTGGCGAGGTCACCGCCGATCCGCAGATAGGTGATCCGGCGATACAGCGTCTGGTCCTGCGCGAAATCACCGATCGCGGTGAAGCGATCCACCAGCGTCGGCGGGAGGAAGGGGATGGCGCCGATCATCGCCACCGCGCCGCAAACCACCAGCAGCGGAAAGAAACGCTCGCGTCGGTACGATAGCGCGATGATGCCGGCGCCGGCCATCAGGCCGATCAGTGCGGAACGAGCGGAGGTGAATACCAGCGCCAGCACGCCGATCGCGACCACGCCGGCGAGGAGCGGGCGCGCGGGTACCTTGCCCAGCGCACGGCGCTTGCCCGCGAACAGCCAGCCGCCGGCGAGCAGCACCGAAACGAGCAGCATCTGCGCGGCGGTGGTGGGATTCTGGTCCGACCCGCCGGCCGAACGCGCCACGCCTTCAAAGCCCGCCGTTGTCGCCGCGACGGAGGTGGAGACGATGCGGGTGCCGGTGCGCTGCTCGACCACCACGATCGCGGCCGAAACGGCACCGGCGCCGATCATCGACCAGAGCAGCCAGCGCATCTTGGCGGGCGTGTCGACAATCACGAAGAGGCACAAGGCGGGTAGGAGCGCGATGGCCAAAGTCTTGAGATAATCGGCGCCTTCGCTGCGGTGCTCCGACAAGGTCCAGCTGAACACCGCCCAGCAGAACATGGCGGCCATCAGCCGTGCGCCGGTGTGACTGGCGTGGAGGGGCGGTGGAGCAGGGACGAGGAACAGCAGCATCGTCGTGCCGAGCAGCGCCGCGAGCGTCAGTTCTGTGGTGCCGATCGGCAGATTGCCGGACAGGCGATTTCCGATGGCGTCGAGCTGCGCCAGCACCGCATAAGCGACGAGCGGTACCATCGCCACCATCCGAGTCGCCGCTGCGGTGGCGGCCGGCGTCAGTGCCGGGCGGTCAGTCGAAAGCGACGACATGCGCCGGGCGCGGCAGGAAGCAATCGAGTTCGTGGCGCCAGTCCGCCGGATCGCCGCTGCGCGTTGCGAGCAGAAGGTGCGCGCTATCGGGCATGGCGGCAAGACCGTCGCGCGCCGCGACGGCATCGAGCCGCCCGAGATATACGAAGGGCTTGCCCGGTTTGGTTGCCCGCGCGCCGCCCTGCCGACCATCGACCACGGCAAGCTGAATGCCGGCCTTGAGCAGCAGCGAATGGGTCAATTGGGCAAGCTGACGCGCGTCCTGCTCCTGCCCGATGGCAGCGATGTACAGCCCACGCGCGTCGGCGGCGAGTTGCTCAAACAACCAGGTGCCGAACTGGCGCTTGATCGCGGCGATCTCATTACCGGTGTAGGATTGGCCGTTTCTCGGGCGGGGCAGCGTGCCGGGGAAGTGGAAGTCGGCGATCGGCTCTGGACGCGGGCAGGGCTTGAGCGCGGTGTTGCCGATGGTGAGGGGGCCGTCGCTTTCTTCGTCGCTTCGGGCTTGATCCGAGGCCCCGCTACCCTCGCCGGCGTTCGGCGAGAAAGGAGCGAGACCCCGGGTCAAGCCCGGGGTGACGAGTGAAAGAGGGGTAGGCTGCGGACGCGCTGGCGCCGGCTCTGGGATTTTCTCTTCCGCATCATCCTGGCGGAGATCGGGGGCCAGCTGCGGGCCGTCCGATACTGGACCCCGGCCTTCGCCGGGGTGGTCCGACATTGTGGATGCGGTGTTAGTGGTTGGTAGCGGTTCGGCGGTGACCGGGCGATCCTGCGCAGTACGCTCGGGCTGCGATGCCTCATCCTCGTCCTTCGGCTTCGCCGGGCCGAGCAGAAGCAACGCGCAGGCGGCGAGTGCGCAACCGGCGATGAAGCCGAGCACTGTGTTGAAGAAGATCTTGGGGCTCGATCGGGTGAGTGGCGGCTTGGCGCGTTCGATCAGCTGGATGCGCGGGCCGTTCGCGAGGTTCTCGGTCTGGCTGAAGCTGACGCGTTCAGTGAGGGCGTTCACCTCCTGCTGCAGCAAGGCAGCGCGATCGTCGAGCGTTTTGACGCGATCCTCCACCGTACCGAGGCTGGCGATCTGGCGGTCGATCTGGCCGATCCGTCCCGTGCGGATGGCAACGCTTTGTTCAAGGCCGGCGGCGCGCGGCGCCTCGACGGCGAGCGTCTGCTCCACCGTATTCTGCGCGCCGGTGAGCTTGCCGCCCGACTGACGGCGCAGCGCGGCGACCTGGCTCTTCGCCGCATCGAGCGCAGCGCGATCGGTGGTGAGCTGCGCCTGTTCCGTAAGGCGGGCCTCTAGCAACGCTGTTTTCTGGCGATCGAGATCGACGACGCCGATCGAGGACTTGAGCCCGCGGCTCTGGCGCAACGTGCCGGCGAGTTCGGCACGCTTGGCGGCGAGGCGCGCCTCCAAAGAGCCGGCGATCTCCTGCCCGGTGCTGCGCGAGGCGCGTTCGGCGCGGGCGATGATCGCATCGGACAGCGCATTGGCGAACCAGGCGGCGGATTTGGGATCCTCCCACTCGACCGTCAACTGCAGGAGGTAGGTGCCCTCAACCGTCTCGATCGTGGTGGCCTTGATCACCTCCTCGATGATTTCCTCGCGCAGCGGCACGACCGGCGCTTCGCCATAATTGAGGATCGCGAGGATGCGGCCGGGGGAGAAGCCTGGCGTGCCAGTGTTGGCGGCGAGCCATTGCGCCGGAGTCTGGCCCTGCGCGGCAGCCGCTTCGGCGATGTAGCGATCGACGATCGGCTCTACGACCGGGCGCGTGTGCGCGAATTCGGCATAAGTGCCGAGCAGCACGCTGCCGCCGTCAAACGTGGAACCGCGCACGAAGCGCGTGGCGTAGCCGAGCTCTTCGGAGGTCGGCACGATGTTCAGCCGTGCCGAGGATTCGAACTTGGGCTTAGTGGCGAGATAAAAGACGCTCACCGCCCAAGCCGTCAGCGTGCACAGCGCGATCAGCGCCAACACCAGCTTCCAGCGCGACAGGATCACGCGAAGATAGATGAGGCCCAGCACCATCAGGGCTGGATCAAGGTGACGGCGGAGCCGACATTGACGCCGTTGAAGCCGATGATCTGCCGGATCGCACGGGCGCGATCGACATCGCGGGCGATGCCGCGCGGCGGGACCATCAGAATCGAATAGGGCGGGAGGTAGTCGATCGGGGCGGCGCTGCCGTGCAGTGTCGCCGACAGATCCAGCATACGCGCGACGAGCTTGTCCCCGATCGGCGTCATCAACACGACGCGCTGGAGGTCCGCATCGCGGTTGCCGCCGCCGGCGCGTGCCAGCCCCTCGAATGGGGTGGTGCCGTCGCGATAGGGGAAATTGCCAGGCTTTATCACCTCGCCGAGGACGAAGATTTCGGGCGGCGGCGGCGGGCGGTTATATTCAAGGAGCGCAACCGACACGTCGGGGCGGGCGAGCTTGGGGCGGTACAGGGCGGTGAGCTTCGCCTGGAGATCGGCGGCGCTGATGCCCTTCACCGACAGCGGCGGCAGCAGCGGCGGGCTGATCGCGCCGGACAGCTGCACGCGCTGATCGGTGTTGAGCTGCGGCGTGAAGGGAAAGGACAGGCGAACGAGATCACCAGGGTGGAAGTCGCCGTCCTGATCCAGCCGCGCCTCCACCATGCGGGTCGCCGCGCGCGCAAGATCGAGCGAGCCGGTGGTCAGCGGGATCTCCGGCGCGGGCGCATAGCGCACCGGCCCGGCGCAGCCGGCAATCGCGATCGCGAGAAGGGAGGTAGACAGGATCTGACGCATCGAGACTCTCGTTAGCCGATCGCGGCTATGCGGGAGGGCGTGTAACTTTACGGTTAAGGGGCGTGGCGCGCCAGCAGCGCCTCGAGCTCCGCTATTGACGCGGCGACCGTATAGCGGGCGGCCGTGTCGCGGGCGGCCGAACGCACGCCGGTGCGGCGGGCGGGGTTGGCGAGCAGGGCGGCGATCGTGTCGGCGAGAGCGGGGGGATCGTTGGGGGGCGTGAGGAAGCCGTTCCCGTCGTGCTCGATGAACGTTTCGGGGCCACCGGCACGGGTGGCGAGAACGGGCGTGCCGACCGCCATCGCCTCGATCAGGACATTGCCGAATCCTTCGCGGCGGGAGGAGGAGACGAGAAGGTCCGCTGCGGTCAAATGGCGCGCGAGTGCATCGGTTTGGCCGGCGAGCGTGACCTCGTTCGACAGCGTGTGACGCGCAATCTGCTGAGTGAGGTCGGCATGCAGCGGGCCGTCGCCGTGGATGGTGAGGGAGAAGCGCTGGCCGCGTGCCTTGAGCAGTGCGGCGGCGTCGATCAGCGTGTCGAAGCCTTTTGCAGGAACCAGGCGGCCGGCGGCGATGAGGTGCGTGCCGTCCGGCTTGGCGGCAAGCGGGGGCGGAGGATCGCGCAACACAGGGTTGCGGATCACCACCACCGGCGCGCCGCGTACCGCCGCGCCAATTGCGGCGGTCGGCACCGCCACCGCAACGGCACGGCGGGTGAGGAGGCGAGTCGCGGTACGACGGAGGAGGGGCCATTTGGATTCGCGGCGGAAGGCGTCAGGCGGCGTGTGTTCGGAGGTGATCCGCGGCACGCGGGTGGGCGCGGCGAGCAGCGCCAGGTTCATCGCCGAGGTCGCGGAATAAGCGATGTCGATACGGTGCGCGGCGAGCGCGCGGGCGATGCGCAGCGGGCGTTTCAGCGCACGGCCGCCGCCGATCGCCGCGACGGGAACGTCTGCGGGTACCTTGTTGAGCAGATCGCCCTCCACTCGGCCGAGCAGCAGGGTGGGCGCCCAACGGGTTCGGTCGAGCGCTTCGATCCAGTGCAGGATAACCCGCTCCGCCCCGCCGGTGCGGAAGTGGGGAAGGAGAAAGGCGATGCGGCGGGCAGTCATTTGCGGCGGGATCGGCGCTTGGCCAGGATCTGCATCGCGATGTCACGCAGCGCTGCCATCTCCGGCACCCGAAGCATCACGGCGGCGGCGAAGTGGACGACCACGATCAGCGCGCCGAGTGCGCATAGCAACGCCAGTTCGCCGAACAATTTGTGCGGGTTCGGCACCAGCCACAGCAGCGCGAACCCGGCTGCGGCCGCGATACCGGCGCAGGCGAAGGTCTGCGCGAGATCAGCGAGCTGCGCGCGCATGTGAAAATGGTGGAAGCGGCGAGCGGCGATGATCTGCGCGACGACGAAGGTGAGCGCGGTCGCCACGGCGGCGCCATAAGCGATGCCCGGTGCGCCCCAGATCGGCGCGGCGATCGCCAGCACGATCACGCGAACCACCGTGCCGATCACGGCGATGATGGCGAGATCGCGCAGCGCAGAGGCGTGCGGATCGGCGTAGATCGACGTGGTAATGGCGCTCATCGGCGCGAGGAAGATCGCCGCGGCCGCATAGCCGGCGGTGCAGGCGGCGGCGGAAGCGATCGCTTGCGGGCCGAAGGCGCCGTGGCCGAACAGGGCGCTGACCATCAGCGGCGCGCCAAGCATCATGCCGACCGAGACCGGGGCTTGGGCGAAGACGCCGATTCGCTGAAAGCGCTGGATGCCCGCCGCCGCAGCGACTCGATCGGGCTGTTGAACGGCGCGGATCAGTTCGGGGGTCAGCACGGTGGCGAGGCTGGACATGACAAGGCCAGGGACCAACGAGACGAGGCGCGAGCCATATTCGAGCGAGGCGACCCCGCCGTCGCCGCCGGTGGTGGCGAAGGCGAAATCGAGCAGGGCGGTCGCCTGAAAATAGACGTTGATGACGACCGCTGCGGCGAGGCCTCCGCCCTTTGTTTCCGGCACGTCGGCCGGCGGTTCGGCAGGGGCGTGGCCGGGCGGGGGGCGGACGATCGACCAAGCGCCCGCGAGCAGGATGAAGAAGCCCACCACGCCCGCAATCAGCATCGTCCAGGCGCCGGCGATTATGCCGAGCGGCGGCACGAACAATGCAAGCACCAACACCAGCAAGGCGCGTTGGACGAGGTTGGTGCCTTCGCTGAGCAGATAGCGGCGGCGGGCCTGGAGAACGGCGGCGAGCAAGGAGGCGACAAGCGCAAGCGGCAGCAGCGGCAGCATGATTCGCATCATGGTGGCGGTCAGCGCCTGCTGCTCACCCCGGAAGCCCGGCGCGAACAGCTTCGCCCAGACAGTTGGCACGAGCATGCCGGCGAGCATCACGCCAGCGAAGACGACAAAGAACCAGGCCATGCGACGCGGCAGATGCCGAAGCGATGGCGCCTCGCCACGATCGACGGCGGCAAGCACTGGCGGCAGCACGATCTGCCCGACGAGTTTTCGGATCGTGTCGGCGAAACCGACCGTGGTGCGACGCGCAAGGAAGAATGCGTCGAGCTGGCCCGACGCGCCGAAGCGATTGGCGAGCAGCACGGAGACCAGAAACGACAGGCCGAAATCGAGGCCACGAATCCCCACCACCACGCCGGCCGAGCGCGCCAGTGCCTTGCCCGACGTGGCCTGCGCCCGTCGTCCTTCTGCCGACGCGTCGGTCATGCCGGGCGGCGGTACGATCGCGAAGGCCGGGGATCGGCGAGACCGAGCGTCCCGGCGTAGGGGGACATGCGCGTCCAGCGGACACGGAAGAGGTGAAAATGGCGGACGAGCATGCCGGCCTCGCGATAGCCGAAATGCTGATGGATAAGATAGGAGGTACGGTTCCTGCGATCGATCACGCTGAACACGCGGCGGATCCCCATATTCTGCAAGAGGCAGAGCGCCCAGCGCACGAACAGCAAGGCCGTGCCGCGCGCGCGCTCCGCGGGATCGAGCAGCCAGCTGTAACCATAGGCCTCGCCAGGGGCGACCGGATAGAATTCGCGGACGCGTGCGTCGTGATGATCGGTGAGGGCGATCCACGCGCAGCCAGTCGCAATGCCTTGTCGGAGCACGAACAGGCCCATCTTGCCCGCGGCCAGCATGGCGGCGAAATCGTTGCGGCGGGGGGCAAGGAAAGGGCACAATGGCGGCAAGGGATCGCCCGTGCCCAACGTGGTAAAAGTGATGCCGGGCCCCGGCCGCACGGCGCCGAGACGCGCCGCGATGAGATCCAGTTCCATCACCACGCTGCCGCTGCTGCGAAAGAGATGATCGCCGGCGGCCTTGCGCAGCGTCTCGCCGAGCCCTTCACGCACCAGGCGCCGGCGCAGCCGGCGCAGCCGGCGCAGCTTTCCGTCACCCATATGCGCGGCGCAGACGGCGGACGGTGCGATAGGCGCGGCGCGCGCCAAGCAGCATCGCATGGCGCAGCGGATCGAGTGCGGCGATCTGCATCGGCGGCATCTGGCGGCGATGCGGCGCAAAGCCGGCCTTGAACTGGAGCCGGCCGGCCTCGCCGGGGTCGCTGGGCTCACCATCGGGCAGCCCGGCGAGATCATAGCCGACCGCCCCCATGGCGCGGGCTTGGCGCATCCCTGCCCATAGCAGCGGATAGCCGGGCGAGGCGCCATCCCGATCGACGGTGGCGAGCGACAGCCAGATCGCCTCATCGGCCTGGCGGACAAAGGCATGGGCGCCGATGGGCACGCCGTCGCGCTCGGCGATCAGCATGGCGCCGCCTAAGGCAGCGATCAGTTGCGCTTGGCCCGTGGCATCCGGCTGGCCCGAGCGATCGTAATCCGGACGGGCCCTGTGAAAGGCGTCCAGCAGCCGCTGGTAAGTGGCGAGATCGTCGGCGCTTTCCGCCGTGCGCACGGTGATCCCCGCCTTTTCCGCCTGGCGCAGCGCGCGCCGGGTGCGCTGCTTGAAGCCGGCGAGCACCTCCTCCTCCGGCTTGTCGAGCCAGACGATGCCGGTGACATGGTGCAGGGATTGTTCGTGCCCGGGCAGCGGCGCAAAGCCCGAGGCGCGCATCGCTTCGGCCATGTCGGGCAAGGCGCGGCCGCGCACGCGCGGGCCGATCGTCAAGGAACAGCATCCAGCCCGGCGCAGCGTGCGGCGAAGTTCGGTTAGCACCAGCCCCAGCCGCGCGGGATCATGGACCACTGGCCCGCGCTGAACCGTGCCCAGCCATGCGCCGAGCGCCAGCCGCGTTGTACGCACGACACAGGCGCCGATCAGCTCGTCACCGTCAAACGCGGTGAAGTAGCGCCAATCGCGGCGCGAGTTTCGCGGCGCGACGAGCGGCCAGGCCAATGATTGCTGATAGGCGCCGAACGGGCTGTCGCGCAGAAAGGCAGCGACGTGCGACACTTGGGCGCTGTCGAGCCGGTGAGCGAGGTGCGAGCGAATCGTCATCGCGGCGGCTGATAGCGGACTTGATGTTGGAAGCTGCGACATTCATCAAATCTTCGGACGCCAGGGGTAGGTCGTCGCTTAACAAGGGTCGATTGCGGAGAAGTTAAGTGTCGGGGCGGCGGTGAGGATACCATTTCATCTCAGCGCTGATTGGTTCGCCTGCTGGTCCGCCGGGTTCGGCCCGGTGATCACCGCCGAAACACTCGCGCTGCGCGAAACGCATGAGCGGATCGGCCTTTTCAAGATCCCAAGCTTGCGCAGCGCCACCAATCCGCACAGCGCGCGATATGATGCGCCGCCCGGAACTGCGCTGCCGCGCGATCTGCCGGCGCGCTTGTTCGCCGGGCGCGCGATCGGCTCCATCCGCATCGATTATCTGCCGGAGAATGCCGCATTGCTGTCTGCAGCGCGGGGGTGGAGCGCGAATTTTCGCGTGCGCATCGCGCCGCATGCGTTGACGCCAGTGGTGGATTGCCGCCAGTCCTATGACACTTGGTTCGCGGCGCGCAGCAAGCGAATACGCCAGCGGCTGCGCGGGCACGGCAAGCAGGTATTCGACGCGCTGGGGATGACGGTGGAGTTTCGCAGCGGCGATCCGACGCAAAGCGATCTGTTCGAGCGCATACTGGACGTGGAGCAATCGGGCTGGAAGGGCCGCGGCGGCACCGCGATCCGGGACAATGCGGACGAGCTGCGTTTCTATACTGCGCTGGTGCAGCGCGCGGCGGCGGCCAGCGCGCTGAAGGTCGCATTGCTGTGGCATGGCGACACGCTGGCAGCCTTTGAATTCGGCGTGATCGGGGAGGGACGATTGTTCCTGTTGAAGGTCGGCTATGACGAGCGTTATGCGGATCTGTCCGTCGGTTATCTGCTGGCCGCCGAACACATCCGGCATTGCTGCGAACAGCCGGCGATCCATTGGTACGACAAGATGGGCAACGGCATGCACCCCGCCGAATACAAGCTGCGCTTCGCCGATCATTGCGACACCTTGTATCGCGCCACGATTTATGCGCCGGGGCTGCGCGGTGCGCTGCTGCACGGGCGCGATGTTGCGCGCGCGCGCGCCAAGGCGTGGCGCGACCGCCGGCGGGAGGCGGCGGCATGACGCGCAAGGCGGAACGTCAGGCGCGCGTGCTGCGCTGGGCGACGATGGTGGCGGCGGGATTGATCGCGGCGGTGGTGATCGCTCTGCTGTTGCCGCGCACGCTGGGTCTGGTCGCGGCGGCACTGGCCGTATTGCTAGGGGTGGTGGCTGGACATGGCGCGATGATCGCGCCGCCCGGCGTGGCGATCCTTACCTATCATTCGGTGAGCCCGGAGCCGGGCTGGCTGCCGTGGTCACGCGAAATCGCGGTCCATCCACGCACTTTCGAGAGGCATCTGGAAACGTTGCGGCGGATGGGCGCGGCGGTGATCGCGACTCGCGACTTTGTGACGCGGCGCGCGGCGGCAGATGCGGTGCCGGATCGCGCGGTGATCCTGCATTTCGACGACGGCTATCTCGACAATCATCGCCACGCCATGCCGCTGCTACTTCGCGAGGGAATGCCGGCCACCTTTTTTCCGTCGCTCGACTTCATTTCGCCCTACGCGGGCATGCGGCGTGACGGTTCGGACGCCGGCTATATGTCGTGGACCGAACTTGCCGAGCTTCGGCAGGCTGGGTTCGAAGTTGAGCCGCACGGCGTGGATCACGCCCGGGTTCCCACATCCGATCGGGCGATCGGCACGCTCAATGCCGCCAACTGGCGCAAGCATGCGTGGCTGCAATGGGCTGCGACGCCGGGGCCGAAGCATGACTGGTTCCAGATGACGAGTCCGGCGGCGGTGCCGCTGGGCAGCGCGATCCCTTCTTCCGGGCTGGCGCTGGCAGAGCGCGCGTGGCGTGGGGGTGCGAAGGAAGACATAGGGGCGCTGACCGGGCGGATCGAGCGCGATCTGGCCGCCTGCCGCGCGGCGTTCGTGGAACGCTTCGGCGAAGCGCCTCAGATCTTCTGCTGGCCCGAGAACAAGCTGCACCCCGAAGGGCGGCAGATCGCACGGCGGCTGGGGTATCGTGCAACCACTGGCGGCCAAGGTCGCAATGGCGCGGATGAATCGGCCGAGGTGCTGTCGCGCATTCATGTGGACGATCGCGCACTGGGTTTCCGGTGGCTTGCAGCGGAGGCATTGTACCTGCGCGCCTCGGTGCGGCTGATGCAGGGCAATCATTATTGGTACCTGTTGCTCGCGCCGATGCACGTGGCGCGGAAGATTGTTTTCAGACTTCGCGATCGTTTTGGCGCCAATTTCGCGTGACTGGGGCCGTTAACCCACTTTTCGGGTTCCTTGCGCCGCAAGAGTCGGCAGGAGCGGGCGGCCCGATCGACCATTTAGGACAGCACGTTTCGCAATGACCGATATCGCACCCCCCGCTGCTACCCGGCCCGAGCGTCGCCAGGATCTGGCGCGGCGCGTGCGGTTCGAATGCGACATGCGCGGCGTGCCGCTGCACCTGGAGGTGAAGCGCGGCAGCTATGCGCGGCGGCTGAAGCCGGCGTTCGACGGGGCGGTGGCGCTGGCGGCGCTGATTGCGCTATCGCCGTTGCTGGTGATCGTGGCGATTGCGATCAAGCTGGACGACGGCGGGCCGGTGCTCTTTATTCAGAACCGCACCGGCTATCTCGGCCAGCGGTTTCGGTTGTTCAAGTTTCGCACCATGGTGGTGGATGCGGAGGCGCTGAAAGCGAAGCTGCGAGCGCACAACGTCCATGCGGCTGACTCACCCGACTTCAAGCTTGCGGACGATCCGCGGGTGACACGGCTCGGGCGATTTTTGCGCAAGACCAGCATCGATGAGCTGCCGAACCTGTGGAATGTGGTGCGTGGCGAGATGGCGCTGGTGGGGCCGCGGCCGACCTCGTTTGACGCCAGCACCTATCGCATGCCGCATCTGCCGCGGCTGGCGGTGCGGCCAGGGCTGACCGGGCTGTGGCAGGTCTCCGGACGGGCGAACATCGACTTCGACGAGCGGTCGGAGCTGGACGTGCGTTATATCAAGGGGCTGTCGGCCAAGCAGGACCTGGAACTGATCATGCGCACTATCAACGCCGTCAAGAAGGGCGACGGCGCCTGCTGATTAGTAGGAGGGCAATTGCGATGTTCGTTCGCCCCGAGCGTCGTCGGGGGAGGTGCCGCGCGCCGCGCCCGGTGTCTCGGCTTCGCTCGACACGAACGGTGGGTGGCTGCCTCAGCGCGTGATCGCGACGGCGATATTGTCGAACCAGGCGCGTGCCGGAACCGGGTTGGAATTGGCGGTGATTCCGATCTGGATACGATCCGCGCCGATTCGCTGGAGCGGCGCGAGCGTGGCGCCTGTCGCGGCGAGGACTTCGTCCCCGTCGAGCAGCACGCGGCTGCTCCCCTGATCGCCGGGGTCGAGGTGTAGCTGCCAGGTGACTCGGTGCCAACGGTCGGGTGCGAGGGCCGGCGCATCGTCGCGCGTCCAGGCGTGCTTGATGCCGATCTTTGAGCGATCAACGCGCAGGCGGCCGTGGCGCAGGTATAGTCGCGCGCCGGGGTTGCCGCGCTCGCCACAGGTGGCGCATTCGATATCGACGAGCTGTAGCGAGTTGCGCGGGCTGTCCGCCGGCATGCGGATATCGAAGGTGACGGTCAGCTGCGTGCCGGCGGGCATCATCGCGGGGCGTGCGACGAGATCGGCCTTGGCGATGGTGCCGCCTTGCTTAGGGCCGGTGATGGCGAGCATGGCATGGCCGCCGCGCTTGGGAGCCGGCGCGCGCTCGACGCGGCCGTTCACTTGCTGCGCGAGCGCCCAGGGGCCGGCGCCGAAGCGGACTGGACGTTCAAAATCTTCGGAAAAGCCGTCGGGGCTGGCCGCCCCCATAAGAAGCAGGGGAAGGAGGCGCTTCATGGCTGTTTTTGCGGCGTCCATTGCGCGTAGCGGCGGCCGGCGAGGAACAGGATCGTGCCTAACGACAGGCCGGCGAGGTGAAGCATCGCGCCGTGGACGAGCTTGAGCGGGCCACGCAGCTTGAGTCCGGCCGCACCGGCGAGCGCGACCCCGACCGCGGCGGTGATGCCCGCGGCGACCAGCGCCCACCAGAGCGAGCCTTGCGCGGCTAGAAGGATGCTGACCAGCCAGAGCGGCGGGATGCACAAGGGGGCGAGTCTGCGGCCGACCTTGTGGAGGAGAAGCGCGGGAGCATACCAGGCGGTGCGTGCCGGGTTCATCAAGGCGCGGCGGCGCCACAGAGCGGTGAGGCCGCGCACGGTTATTCGCACGCGGCGGCGGAACTGCTGGCGGCCGCCGCCGATGCTATGCTCCCATACGCGCGCGCCATCGGCGTATGCGATGCGATAGCCGGCGGCGACGGCAGCGGTGCTGATGTGAAAATCGTCGGTTACGTCGGGCGGCACCAACGGCATCAGCGCACGGCGAATGGCGTAGAGGCCGCCATCGGCCGAAATGCAGCCGAACAGCCGATCCTCTGCGGCGCGCAACGCGGATTCGTAGCGGCGGAACCCGCGATCTGCTGCGGCGAAGCGACCGCGCTTCCCGATCGTCTCGACCCGGCCCGCCACCGCGCCGACCGTCGGATCGGCGAAGGGGGCGAGGAGCGCAGGAACCGTATCGGGATCGAACAGCGGATCGGCATCGGTCATGACGAGGATATCGCCGCTGGCGTGCGCCACGCTGGCGTTGAGTGCGCGTGCCTTGCCGCCGCGCGGGCAGCGGATCACGCGCGCGCCCTGCGCCTCCGCAATGGCGGCGGTGGCATCGGCGGAGCCATCGTCGGCTACGATCACCTCGGCCTTGCCCCGCCATGTTGTGAGTGCGGCAGTAACCGAGGCGAGCTTTTCGCCTATCGTCGCTGCCTCGTTATGCGCACCGATCAGGATGGTAATCGATGGCTGCTGGCTGATGGCGGGTGGGCGCCGACGTGGCGGGCGTGTTGCCGCGGCGGCGATCACCAGCGCGGGGTAGCCCGCGAAGATCGCCACCGGCAACAAGAGAAGGATCCAGGCGACGAGCTGCATGTCCGCCGCTTAGACCAGCGGTGTTACGCGAAGGTCAACGTGCTTCGGCTTCGCGGGTTTTGGTGGCGAAGTCGTTGAGCTGACGCAGGGTAGCGTCGAAGCGGCCTTCGGCTTCGGCGTTGCGGAGGAACTTGACCCGCTCCACGAGGATTTCGGGCGGGGTCGGCTGCTGGGCGAAGAGCGCCATCACCTCGTCGGCGAACTCATCAAGCGGCTGGTATCCGGGGCGGGTTTCCTGGCCGGGGGTGAGGCCGGTCTGGACGGCGGGCGGGGCGAGCTCGATCACCTCGACCTTGCCGGCCAGCGCCTCGCGCAAGGCGACGGTGTAGGAATGGATTGCGGCCTTGGTGGCGTTGTAGGTGGGCGTCGCCAGGAGGGGGACGAAGGCGAGGCCCGACGTGACGTTGATGATGGCAGCGTCGGCCGTCTGAACGAGATGGTCGATCAGAGCATCGATGAGGCGGATCGGGCCGGCAAGGTTGGTGGCGATGGTCGCTTCGGCATCGGCGAGATCGCGGGGCTCATCCAGCTTCTCGAAGCGCATGATGCCGGCGTTGTTGATGAGGACGTTGACTGCCGGATGATCGGCCAGGAGGCGTCGGGCGAAATCGGCGACGCCGCCAGCGCTCTCCACATCGAGTTCAATCGCGTGCATGTTGTCACGCCCGGCGATCGTTTCCTCGAGCGCTTCGCGGCGCCGGCCTGCGACGATCACTGTATTGCCCGCGTCGTGGAAGCGATGCGCCAGTGCGCGGCCGATGCCGGATCCGCCGCCGGTGATGAGGATCGTGTTACCGCTCTGCTTCATGCTGGTGCTCCCTCAAGGCTGGAGCGCGCGATCTAGGAACGGAGAGCCCCGACTACGACATGCGGGCGCGGAAAAGCTGGCCGCCCTCGACCACCCAGACGATGGCGAGCACGGCAAGGCCGATGCACAGATACCCGATCGCCAGCGGGGTGGTGGTGCCGGCATAGGATTGCCCGATCGCCGAGCCGACGATCACCGCCCCGATGCTGCTGATGAACCCCTGAACCGAGGAAGCGGTGCCGGCGATATGGCCGACCGGCTCCATCGCCATGGCGCCGAAATTCGCGCCGCATAGGCCGATGCAGGTCATGCTGAGCGCCTGAAAGAAGACATAGCTCCACAAAGTTTCCCAGCCGGCAGCGATCACGGCGACATGCGCGATCGACAGCGCGATCAGGATCAGCAGCGCGGTCTGGGTGATCAGCCGGGTGCCGAGCCGCTCCACCAACCGGCTGTTGAGGAAGGAGGCAGCGCCCATCGCGCAAGCGCACAGCGCAAACAGCAGGGTGAAGCGATCGCCGGCGCCGAATTCATCAACAAAGATCTGCTGCGATAGGGAGACAAAGGCGATGATCCCGCCAAAGGTGAGCGAGGCCGCAACTGAATAGCCGATCGAATAACGGTTGGTGAGCGTCAGGTGGTAGCTTGCGCGCAAGGCGGTGAGCGAGATGGGCACCCGGCGCGACGGCGGCAGTGTTTCGGGCACGCGCATCAAAGTCCAGGCGAGCACAAAGGCGGCAAATGCGCCGAGCACGTAGAAAATGAACCGCCAGGGGCCGAAAGCGAGCAGCAATTGCCCCAGCGAGGGCGCAAGAATGGGCACCAAGAAGAAAATCATCTGCGCCACCGACATGGTCCGGGCCATTTGCCGCCCAGACGACCCGTCGCGCACGATGGCGACCGCCAGCACGCGGGTGGAAGCGGACATGAGGCCCTGCAGCAGGCGTGCGCCGAGCAGAGCGCCGAAGCTTGCGGAGCTGGCCGCGAGAATGCTGGCAGCGACGAAGCCAGCAAGGGTGACGATCAGCACGGGGCGGCGGCCGTAGCGATCGGCAAGCGGGCCATAGACGAGCTGGCCGGCGCCGAAGCCGACCATATAAACGGTGATGATCCACTGCCGGTGGTTGGCGGCGCTGATCGCCAGATCGTGTCCGATGTCAGCCAAGGCCGGCAGCATCAGATCGACGCCGAACGCGTTCACCGCCATCACTGCCGCGACAAAGGCAACGAATTCGCGGGGGTGCATGCCGGAGGGTGCGGGGTGGCTGGTCATGCGGGGCCGTATCGGCGGGGTAAGCGGCGAGGACAAGCGATTGTGTGGGTTGTTCACCCCATCGTCATCCCAGGCTTTACCCGAGATCCCGCTTCGTTTCTGTCACCGGCGAGAAAGCGGGACCCCGGACCAAGTCCGGGGTGACGGAGTGTTGAGGCTAATCAGGCCTAGCCCTCGTCAACCGGGGCGACGTCCACCGAAACCGCCATCTCCTGTGCGCCGGAGCCGAGCACAACGCCATCGACCGGGGCGATCTCGGCGTAGTCGCGGCCGATGGCCATGACGATATGGTCACTCGCCATCCAAATGCCGTTGGTGGGATCAAGGCCGACCCAGCCCTTGGCCGGGCCGCACCATAGCAACACCCAGGCGTGGGTGGCGTCAGCACCGACGAGGCGCTCCTGGCCGGCGGGCGGAATCGTGCGGATATAGCCGGAGGCGTAGGCGGCCGGGAGGCCAGCGGCGCGCAAGCCCGTGATCATGATCTGCGCGAAATCCTGGCACACGCCGCGCCGCTTTGCGAACGCCTCGTGCGGGGGAGTATCGACCAAGGTCGCGGCGGCGTCGAATTCGAAGTCGCGCTGAATGCGGCGGGCGAGTTCGATGCCGGCCTCGAGTGCGTTGCGGGCAGGATCGAGATTGGGGGCGCAATAAGCGGCGATCGCGTGGTCCAGCGGGATCAGCGGGGAGGGGAAGAGGTAGCTGGAAGGGCCGGCGGGGGAGAGATCGCGGCTGGCGCGGGCGAGCGCGGCAATCTCCCCGAGCGTCGGGTCGCCGGCTTCGGGGACCGGCACGCGGCGATCGACCATCATGCGCGCGATGCTCTCGATCGTCAGCTTGCGGACCGGTTCATCGACGGTGAGGCGAGTGACGTTGGCAAGGCCGGCCTCAGCGCGCGCCGGCGTGGTGCGGCCGGCGGGAGAGACGCGCAACATGTAGGATTCGAGGCGCTGGCCGGGCCAGTCGATCGGTTCGAGGCGCAGGTTGCAGCGCGCGAACTTAACGTGCGTGCCGTAATCGAAGCGAGTGACGTGAGTGATGTCGTAGATCATGAGGGTTAACCGTCACCCCAGCACCAGCTGGGGTCTCGTGCCGCAGGGACCCGCTCTGGTGGCAGGCGATGCCAGTCTTCGCTGGCATGACGAAACGGGGTCACGCCAGCGTCAGCCCGCCAGCGCGCAAGGGTTCGGCGCCCTGGAGGAAATAACGGCGCGCGATCGCGTCGGAGAGGCGCGACAAGCGGCGCTCAATCGCGCCCAGCGTCTCGTCGTCCAGCGTGGCGGCTCGGGCGATCGAGACCAGCGCCTTCAGTTCGGTCGCTTCGGCCTGCTGCTCCTCCGCCATGCCGTCGTCGTCGAGCACGGGGAGCGCACACAGATGCTCCCAGATCCGCTCGACCTGAAAGGCGAGCGCGCGCGGGTTGCCTGGATCGAGCGCGACGAGATCGACCACCGGCACGCGGGCGAGGCCGGTGAGGTAGCGCTGGCGATAGCTGATCTGGCTGTCGGCGAGATCGAGGAGGGTGGACAGATCGTCGAGCGAGGCGCCGGGGAGGCCGAAGGTGCGGGTGGCGCGGACGATCGCGGTCGCGCGCTCGATGCGACGGCCGAGATCGTGGAAGCGCCAGGCGGCAGTGCGGCTCATATGTTCGGCGCAGAGGCCGGCGATCGCGGCGTAGCGGCGCTGGAGCGAGCCGGCGCGATCGAGCATGCCGCGGTGCGAGGGGAACGGCGCGTCGAGCAGGCGCACCATGTCCGCCGACAGTCGATCGCGCGAGCCGTTGCCGATGCGTCGCGCCTGCTGGTTGATCTCCGCCACCGATTGCCAGCCATCGCTCGCCTCCATGGCGGTGCGCGCCATTTGCGTCAGGTCTGACCGGCGGAGCGCGAGCGGGAGGGGCGCAGCGCCGGCGGCGGCGACCAGACCGGCGAGGCGGCCGATCGTCTCCGAGCCGAGCGCCGCGCCCCCATCGGCGTCGATCGAATTGCCGAGCATGACGCGGATGACCGCGAGCAACGCCTCGCCGCGTTCCAGATAGCGGCCGAGCCAGTAGAAATTGTCCGCCACGCGGCTCGGCAGCGTGCCGGGATTGCGGCGGATCTGGTGCGAATCGGAAGCCGGGAGCAGCGAGACGAGATCGACCGGCTTGCTGCCATGGACGACCACATCGGCGGACCAAGTGCCGTCCCCCATCACCGCGGCGCGTGGATCGGGATGCTCGCCGATTCGCGCGAACCCGCCGGGCAGGACGGTCCAGCGGCCGTCAGGACCGCGGGCGGCGAAGACGCGCAGGGTGAAGGGGCGGGCGACCAATGTGTCGCCAGCGACCACCGGCATGGTGGAAAGGCGGACGATCTCCTGCCCGACATAATCCTGCGGTCGGCGGGCGAGATCGGCAAGGAGCGTGGCGCGCTGCTCGGCGGTCAGGTCGCTGCCGGCGATCGCAGCGTCGGCGGGAAGGCCAAGCGTGCCATTGCCAAACGCGGGGGCGATGAGGAGGTTGGCGAGATCCTCCTCGACCCGGGCGCGCTCGCTCGGCTGGCCGCACCACCAGGTGGCGATGTTGGGAAGGGAAAGGTCCGCGCCGGTCAACCGGGTGGAGAGCTGCGGCAGGAAGGCGTTCCAGGCGGTGGATTCGAGCACGCCGACGCCCGGCGTATTGGCCAAGAGGACGTTGCCGGCGGCGTAGGCGTCGATCAGGCCGGGAACGCCGATCTTCGAATGGGTGTCAAACGCCAGCGGATCAAGGAAGCGCGGATCGAGCCGGCGCCAGAGCGCGTCGATGCGCTTCAGCCCGCCAATGGTGCGGACATAGACCTTGTCCTCCAACGCGGCGAGGTCGGCGCCCTCGACCAGCAGCAGGCCGAGGTAGCGCGCGAGATGCGCCTGTTCGGGGTAGCTGGGATTGTAGCGACCGGGGGTGAGCAGGCCGATGCGCGGGTCCGAGCGGCGGCACGAGGCGGCAAGGCCGTCGCGAAAGGCGGCAAAGAAGGGGGCATGGCGGGCAACATTGAGGCGGGCCTGAAGGCCGCCGAGCGTGCGACTGACGGCGAGGCGGTTTTCCAGCGCATAGCCCGCGCCGGTCGGCGAGCGCAGGTGATCGGCAAGGACGCGCCACTCGCCGGTTGGGCCGCGGCCGAGATCGACGGCGAGGAAGTGGAGTTGGTGGCCACCCGGCGGGTTCAGGCCGACGAGCTGGCGCAGGAAGAACGGGCTGCCGGCGACGAGCGCGGCGGGAACCAGGCCACGCGCGACTAGCTTCGCTTCACCGTAGAGATCCGCCAGGATCGTTTCAAACAAGTCCGCGCGCTGAATAACGCCACGTTCAATGCTGCCCCATTCGTCGCCGTCGATCAGCAGAGGCACGGGGGAGAGCGGCCAGGGGCGCTCGTCCGCCTCGCCGATGATGCGGAAGCCGGTGCCAATGTCGGCCGCGTGGCGTTGCACGCGTTCGCGGGCGTGAGCGAGATCGTCGCCGACCAAAGCGGCGAGTTCCTCGAACATCGCCAGCCAAGGCGCTTCCTCGGCGCCGCACAGCACGTCGCCGCGCGCGGCCGCGTGAGCCTTATAGTCGTCGATCCAGCGACGGGCGTGGGTGGCGGAATCGAACAGGGCGGGCTGTGTCGCCAAAACGGGCTCCCTCGGGCGGCGCGGACCCTAGCGGGGTGGGGCAGGGGTGCAACGGTTAAGTGTGGGCGGCGGCTCCACGTGATGGAAGGAAGGTGGTCACCCCTCCTCCGCTCGTGCCGGGCGAAGTCGAGGTACGTGCCAAGTCAAGGTAACGCTTGCGGCTTGTCCCTCGACTTCGCTCGGGACGAACGGGATGAGGGTTGAAGATCTTTCGTTCGCCCTGAGCCTATCGAAGGGCGTGCCTCATACGATGCCGCCTGTAGCACACGTGCTTCGACAGGCTCAGCACGAACGGGCCGAGTTTGCTAGAGATCCGGCAGTATCTGGTCCGCGACTCCCCATCCCGCCAGTGCGCGGCTGGTCGCGCGGTCGATCAGTTCCGCGGCATCCGTCACGTGCCATCTTGCCGCCGTGTCGATGTCGCGCAGTTCGGTCCAGGAGACCGGCGCGGCGACCGGGGCCCCAGCACGGGCGCGGGCGGCGTAGGGCATGATGGCGGTGGCCCCGCGTTGGTTGCGTAGCCAGTCGATGAAGATCCGCCCCGTCCGCTTGGCCTTGCTCATCGTGGCGACAAAGCGGTCAGGTTCGGCCTGGGCGAGCGCGCGGGCGAAGCGGTCGGCGAAGCTCTTCACCGCGGGCCATTCTGCCTGCGGCGTTAGCGGTACGACGACATGGACGCCCTTACCGCCCGATAGCATCGGGAAGCTGGTGAGGCCGAGTTCGGCGAGCTGGTTCTTGAGGTGCTCGGCAGCATTCTTGGTATCGCCGAAGTCGAGGCCCTCGTCGGGATCGAGATCGAAGACGAGGCGGTCGGGCTGTTCGAGATGGTCGACGGTCGAGCCCCAGCCGTGGAATTCGATCGTGCCCATCTGGACGCAAGCGACGAGGCCGTCTGCGGCATCGACCCAGAGGTAGTTTTCGGTCGAGCCGTCTTTTTCGACGATCGGCACCTGATGGACGTGATCGCCGAACGAGCCGGCGTCATGCTTTTGGAAGAAGCATTTCTTGCCGCGACCTTGCGGGCAGCGGACGAGGCTGATCGGGCGGCGCCCGCTCCACGGGAGCATGATGCCGGCGACGGTGGCGTAATAATCGGCGAGGTCGCCTTTGGTGACGGTTGATTCGGGGAAGATCAGGCGGTCGCGACTGCTGACCTTTACCGTAGTCGCGGGGGCTTGGGGGACGGGCTGTGGCGCTTCGACCACCACGTCCTGGGCAGCCTTGTCGCCGCGCAGGCCGAGGAAGCTTGGATGGCGCAGGAGCTTGTCTGGGGTGGCCTCGGTGAAGGCGATTTCGGCGACGAGCTTGGGGGTGACCCAACGTGCGCCGCGGACGGCGGCGCGGCCGAGGTTCTTGGGGATCTCTACCGTTGGTGTCTTGCGTTCGAGCTTCGCAAGCTTGGCGCTGAGCTCGATCATCAGGTCGTTGGAAAAACCGGTGCCGACCTTGCCGGCGTAGCGCAATTTGCCGTCCTCATGGACGCCGAGGAGGAGCGAGCGGAAGCCGCGCGATTTGTCCGACTTGGTCCAGCCGACGATCACGAATTCCTGGCGGCGGGTGCATTTGACCTTGAGCCACGCCTTGGTGCGCGCACCGCGATAGGGGGCGTCGGCCTGTTTGGAGACGATGCCTTCGAGGCCCTGCTGGCACATTTTCTCGAAGAGCTGTTCGCCCGAGCCGAGGACGTGTTCGCTGAACTGGACGCGCTCGGAACCGGGGATGAGCGGGCGGAGGCGCTCCTTGCGCTGGACGTTCGGGAGCGGGCGGAGGTCTTCGCCGTCCAGCTCCAGCACGTCGAAGGCGAAGAAAGTCATGTCGCCGGCGGTGGAGATGGCGTCCTTCAGCGTCGAAAAGTCCGGGTGGCCGTTCTTGAAAGCCACGATCTCGCCATCGATGAGCGCGGTGTCGACGGGGAGCGCGGCGGCCGTGTCCGCGATGGCCTGGAACTTGTCGGTCCAGTCGAGGCCGGAGCGGGTGTAGACCTTGGCGGTGCCGCCGCCGATCGCGATCAGGGCGCGGTAACCGTCGTATTTCACCTCATGCATCCAGGCCGTGCCGCTGGGGACGGCGTCGACCAGTGTGCAAAGCTGGGGTTCGGTGAAGGCGGGTGGCTTGGCCGACTTGCGTGTGCGTTTGGAAGTGGCGGGCTTGGGCGTCGGCTGGAGCTTTGCTTCCGCGGTTTGCGTGTTGGTTGTGGCTTGGGTGGGCGCGCGTTTGGCGCTTGGCTTGGCCTTCTTGCCCTCCTCGATCTCCTGCATCGTTCGGCCGGTTTCGATGCTGGTTAGGGCGGTTTCGGTGAGCGTGTCGGTGCCGCCGGCGTGGGCATCGTCAATCTTGCGCAGGAGCCAGTTCTCGCGCTTTTCCTTGCCGCGTGGCTTCAGGCGGATGAGCAGCCATTCGCCCTTCATCCGCTCGCCGTCGAGGACGAAGTGAAGGTGGCCTTTCTCCAGATCCTTCGCCGACTTGCCCTTGATCGGCGACCAGGTGCCGCGATCCCACAGCATCACCGTGCCGCCGCCATATTCGCCCTTGGGGATTGTGCCTTCGAACGTGGCGTAGCTGAGCGGGTGATCCTCCGTGCGGACGGCTAGGCGCTTTTCCTGGGGGTCAAGGCTGGGTCCGCGGGTGACCGCCCAGCTTTTCAGCACGCCGTCGAGTTCGAGACGAAAGTCCCAGTGGAGGCGGGTCGCGTCGTGCTTTTGGACCATGAAGCTGTTGCCGTTGCCCGGCGCGAGCGTACCGGCGGGCTCGGCGGTTTTCGCGAAATCGCGCTTGGCATTGTAGAGGGCGAGGGGGTCGGTGCTCATTCCGCGACGCTCGCCCAACTGATCTTCGTCATTCCCGCGGAGGCGGGAATCCAGACGCGCAGGTCTTCGCAAGGGCCGCGACATTGGCGTTTATGAATCCCTGCCTTCGCGGGGATGACCTTGGGGGCAGCGTCAGGCACGTTTGCGCGCCGCGGGTTTGCTGGCCGCCGGCTTCTTCGCCGCGGTGGCAGTGGTCTTCTTCGCAGCCGGCTTCTTGGCGGGCGCCTTAGCCGGCGCCGTGCCGCCCGATTTCTCCATCGACTTCTTCAGCGCCGCCATCAGATCGACGACGTTGGAGGCAGATCGCCCGCCGCCTTCGTCCTTGTCGTCGATGATCTTGCGGTTGCCCTTCTGCTTGCGCTTGCGCTCGATCAGGTCCTTCAGCGCATCGACATAGCGATCGTGGAATTCCTGCGGGTCGAAGGCGCTGCTCTTCTTCTCGATCAGCGCTTCGGCGAGTTCGAGCAATTCGCTATCCGGCTTGTCGTCGGGAATGTCGCGGAAATAGCCCTGCGCGCGGTTGACCTCGTCGGCGTAGCGCAGGGTTTCCAGCACCATCCCGCGCCCGCACGGCTTCAAGCTGACGACATATTCGCGCCCGCGCATCGCGAGTTGGCCGAGCCCGACCTTTTTGGTCCGCTTCAGCGCCTCGCGCAGGACGATAAAGGCCTCTTCGGCGAGATCGTCGGCGGGCACGACGAAATAGGGCTTTTCATAATAGAGCACGTCGATGTCGCTCGCGTCGACGAACTGGGTGAGCTCCAGCGTCTTCTTCGATTCGAGCTTCACCGCATCGATCTCGTCCTGATCGAGCAGGACATATTCGCCCTTGTCGATCTGATAGCCCTTCATGATGTCGTCGGGATCGACCGGGCCGACGCCCTCCGCGACCTTTTCATATTTGATCGGCTTGCCCGTGGGCTCGTGAATCTGGCGGAAGCTGACGCTCGCGCCGGACTTCACCGCGGAATAGATCTCGACGGGAATCGAGACGAGCGCGAGGCGGATCTGTCCCTGCCAATATGCCCGTGCCGCCATGATCATACGCCTTCGTCGTTGCGAGGCCGATTCAATTCGCGGGGGCGGGAGTCGTTCCGCGGCTATTCCGGTGCTAAGGCGCGCCGATGAGCACCGATCCCTTCACCCTCTTCGACGCCTGGTATGCCGAGGCGCAGGCGAGCGAGCCGAACGATCCCAATGCCATGGCGCTGGCGACGGCGGATGCGGACGGCCGGCCGTCGTCGCGGATGGTGCTGCTGAAGGGGCATGGGCCGGACGGCTTCGTCTTCTACACCAACCGCGAGAGCCGCAAGGCGGGCGACCTCAAGGCGAACATGCAGGCGGCGTTGCTGTTTCACTGGAAGTCGCTGCGGCGGCAGATCCGGATCGAGGGTGCGGTCAGCCTCGTCACCGATGCCGAGAGCGACGCCTATTTCGCCTCGCGCGGGCGCGACTCGCAGCTGGGTGCCTGGGCGTCGGAACAGTCGCGGCCGCTGCCCGCGCGATCGATCTTCGAGGGGCGGTTCGATGCGATGCAGTTCCGTTACGAAGGGAGCGAGGTGCCGCGCCCGCCGCATTGGGGCGGCTATCGCGTGGTGCCGGATCGGATCGAATTCTGGCAGGATCGCGCGCATCGCCTACATGAGCGGCGGCTGTTCACCCGCGAAGGCGACGGCTGGAACGAAGGGCTGCTGTACCCATGACGCGTGAGGAACGCCGGCGCATCGTTCCGTTCGCGCTCCGCGCGGCGCTGGCGAGCGTCGCGACCGCGCTCTTCCTGCTCGCGCTGAAGGGCTATGCGGCCTGGCACACCGGATCGGTGGCGATGCTGGGCAGCTTGGCCGACACCGCGCTCGATCTGCTCGCCAGCCTTGTGACGCTCTACGGCGTCAAGCTCGCCGCCGAGCCGGCCGATCACGACCATCGCTTCGGCCATGGCAAGGCGGAGGCGCTGGCGGCGCTGTTCCAGGTGTCGCTGATCACCGTATCAGCGATCGGCATCGCATGGCAGGCGGTGGAGCGGTTCAACAATCCGCAGGTGAACGAGGATGCCTCGCTCGGCATCGGCGTGTCGGTGCTGGCGATCGGGGCGACGATGGCGTTGCTCGCGTATCAGCGCAGCATCATCCGGCGCACCGGATCGGTCGCGATCATGGCGGACAATGTCCATTATCAGTCCGACGTGCTGCTCAACATGGCAGTGATCGGCGCGCTGGTGCTTGATCAATATCTGGGGATTTCGGGCGCCGATCCGGTGTTCGGCATCGCCATCGCCTTGTGGCTCGCCTGGGGCGCGTTCGGCGCGTCGAGCCAGGCGATCGACATGCTGATGGACAAGGAATGGCCCGACGAGCAGCGCGCCGCCTTTATCGAGGTCGCCGCACGGCAGCCGGGCATCCGCGGCATCCACGATTTCCGCACGCGGCGCGCGGGCACGCATGATTTTGCGCAATTCCACATGGAGGTGGATCGCAACCTGACTGTGGCGGCGGCGCATGACATCGTCGAGAATGTCGAGAAACGGCTGCGCGACGTGTTCCCGCGTGTGGAGGTGCTGATCCACCTCGACCCGGAGGGTCATGTCGATACCGACAATCCGCTGGTCGAGGCGGACGTGACGCCGCATTGGTTTGGCAAGCGCATTTGATGCGCCGGGAGTTCGGGAAGCGCATCTGATGCGCCAGGGGTTCGGAAAGCGCATATGAGGATACCTTTCGCCCAGATCGACGCCTTCGCCGGCGCTGCCTTCACCGGCAATCCGGCGGCGGTGATGCCGCTATCGGCCTGGCTTGACGATGCGACGCTGCAGGCGATCGCGTCGGAGAACAACCTGTCCGAAACCGCCTTCATCGTGCCGGCGAGCGAGGCGGCCGATTTCGAGCTGCGCTGGTTCACGCCGGCGGCCGAGGTGGCGCTATGTGGCCATGCGACGCTGGCGAGCGGGCATTTCGTGCTCTCGTCGGACACGACGCGCGAGCGGGTGCGCTTCGCGACGCGGCAGGCCGGCGTGCTGGAGGTCGCGCGACGCGGCGCGGGCTATGAAATGGCGCTGCCGGCCTGGAAGCCTTACCCCAAGCAGATGGACGCTATCATCGCGGCGCTTGGCGTTGAAGCACGCGAAACGCTTTGGCACGACAAGGGCTATGCGCTGGTGATCGTCGATGACGAGGCGGCGGTGCGCGCCGCCGCACCCGATGGCCGGGCGGTGAAGGCGCTGGGCCCCTATGTGCTGATCGTCGCCGCGCGCGGCGAGACAGCGGAGGTGGTAAGCCGGGTATTCACCGATTATTTCGACATTCCCGAGGATCCGGTGACCGGATCGGCGCATGCGGTGATGGTGCCCTATTGGGCCGAGGTGCTAGGGCGGGACAGCTTCTCCGCCTATCAGGCGAGTGCGCGCGGCGGGCATGTGGGATGTCGCCTGGCGGGCGATCGGGTGATGCTGACCGGCGATTGCGTGACGGTGATCGAGGGGACGTTCCTGCTGCCTTGAGTTCGCGGCGGGCGGGCGCAGGTTTTTCAACCGTAGATGACGATTGCAACCGTTCGTGCTGAGCCTGTCGAAGCACGTGTCCGGAACACGCCCTTCGACAGGCTCAGCACGAACGGATCAACAGGCGGCGAGTCCTCGCACAATTCGTCTCGCCATCCCGTTGCTGCCCGGGACGACCGTTCGCTTGTGGCTTCTGGCGCGACTCGTTCCCGGCCGCACTCACGCCGCCAGCGCGGCGCCTTCGGTCGCTGCGATCCAGCCGCCGCCGAGTACGCGATCGCCATCGTACAGCACCGCCGCCTGGCCCGGCGCGACGCCATATTCGGGCGCGTCGAACACCAACTGGTCGCCATGGAGCCGCGCCGGCACCGGCTTGGCCATCGAGCGGACCTTGGCCGTGAGCGGGCCCTCGAGCGGGCCGAGCACGTTGAGGTCGGCCAATCGCGCGGCGCTCACCGCCAGCGCAGCGCGCGGGCCTACGACGACGCGGCGCGCTTCCGGCTCCAGGCGCACGACATAGAGCGGCTCGGGCTGGCCGCCGATGTCGAGGCCACGACGCTGGCCGACGGTGTAATGGATGATCCCTTCGTGCCGGCCGAGCGCACGGCCCGACAGGTCGACGATCTCGCCGCCGTCGCTCGCTGCGGGGCGAAGCTTCTTCACCAGCCCGGCATAATCGCCATCGGGGACGAAGCAAATGTCCTGGCTGTCGGGCTTGGCCGCGACGCCGAGGCCCATCTCGGCGGCGATCGCGCGGACGCGATCCTTGGGCATGCCGCCGAGCGGGAAGCGCAGGAAATCGAGCTGGTCGCGCGTGGTGGCGAACAGGAAATAGCTCTGGTCGCGCGCCGGATCGACCGCCCGGTGCAGTTCCGAACCGTCAGCCCCGATCATGCGACGCACGTAATGGCCAGTTGCCAGGCAATCCGCGCCGAGATCGCGGGCGAGCGCGAACAGATCGGTGAACTTCGGCCCCATGTTGCACTGGACGCAGGGGATCGGCGTGCGGCCGGCGAGATATTCGTCGGCGAAATGGTCGACCACCTGCGCGCGAAAGCTCGATTCGTGATCGAATACGTAATGTGCGATACCCAGCCGGTCGCACACCGCGCGCGCATCGCGGATGTCGCGGCCGGCGCAGCAGGCACCCGGCCGAGCGGTCGCCTCGCCATGATCGTACAATTGCAGGGTGACGCCGATCGTCTCGGCGCCGCTCGCCTTGGCAAGCGCTGCAACGACGGACGAATCGACGCCGCCGGACATGGCGACGACAATGCGGCGGCCGGCGGGGCCGCCGGCCAGCTGGAAATCAGCGAAATCGGTCACGCACCCGCCAATAGCACAAATGACGGTGATCGCGAACGCAACTGCGCCATCGCGGCTTTACCGACCCTTCACTTCATGCCGCGTACAAGGACGCTTCCGGACGCATGAATGAGGAACCAGGCGGCGCGTGGACTTGAGTTTTGCCCTGTTCGACCGGCGCACACCGGTGGTGGAACTGCCGAGTGACCTGGCGGTGCTGCTGGTGGAAATGACGGCGCGGCAGGCGGCGTCGCCAACCGCCACAATTTACGCCCGCTCGGCGCGCGTGCGGCTCGATTCACCGCTGTTCGCGCCGGTGGATGGGGCATTCAACGGACCGGTGGCGCAAGCGATGATGCAATGGAAGGACGATTGAACACCCTGTTTACCGATGGGCCGTAAAGGCAGAGGCAGGCGTACCGCCCGCTCAGGATTTGTCAGATGGAAAGGGGGCGCCCGCCCCTAGCCGAGGTTGAATGATGATCGAGAACCAGAAAATTCGTCCGGCGCGGGTCATCGGCCCGCTTGGCGAGCCGTTGACGCTCGAATCTCTGCCGCCCCCAAGCACCACGCGATGGGTGGTGAGGCGCAAGGCCGAAGTGGTCGCTGCCGTGAATGGCGGGCTGTTGACGGTGGACGAGGTGTGCGCCCGCTATGGGCTCACCGTCGAGGAGTTCGCCGGCTGGCAGCGTGCGATCGACCGCTCCGGCATGCCCGGACTGCGGGTCACGCGCATCCAGCATTACAAGTCGTTGTACGAGCGCCAGCAGAAGTTCTGAGGTAGCGGGTTACGCGGGCGGAACAAACTTCGGCTGTCAAGAGTCTTTTCCCCAGCGCCCGGCCGGTCGGGCCGTTTAACCGCAGGGGAGTAAGTTTATGGGTATCATTCTCTGGTTGATCGTCGGCGGCGTGATTGGCTGGCTGGCCAGCATCATTATGCGCACTGACGCCCAGCAGGGCATCTTTCTCAACATCGTCGTTGGCATCGTTGGGGCGTTCATCGGCGGCCTGGTCGTTTCGGGCGGTTCGATCAACAGTGCGCCGCTGACGCTGACGTCGTTCTTGGTGTCGCTGCTTGGTGCGGTGATCCTGCTCGCGATCGTCAACCTGGTCCGTCGCGGCAGCGTGCGCTAACACGCACCACCGCCACGACGTGGAATAACGGCCGCTCGGGTGACCGAGCGGCCGTTTTCATTTTTATTTCAGCAGAAAGCGCACAACCACGGTCGCGCTGACTTCGGTTTCGCCGGGCAGCATCTCCGTGGCTGCGTCCGCCTTAACAGCACGGGCGTACAGCACTGGCGGACGGGGTTGATCGCCGCGGTTCTCGCCCTGCTCCCCGATCGACACGATACGATCGACGCGCAGGCCGGCGGCCTGAGCGTAGAGTTCGGCACGGGCGCGGGCGCGCTTCACCGCATCAACTCGCGCTTCGTCGAGCGCTGCCTCGGGCCCGTCGATCGACAATTGCGGGCCATCGATCTGGTTCGCACCAGCCTTGACCAATGCATCCAGCGCCGCGCCAGTCTTTGCGATGTCCCGGAAGGTGACGGACACGGTGTTGCTTGCCTGATAGCCGGTGATCGCTGGCGGCTGATTTTCGGCATAGCGATATTGCGGAGACAGGCCGACGCTGGCGGTGGCGATGTCACGCGGCGCGATGCCCGCGGCGCGAAGCGCCTTGATGACGCTGGCCATTCGCGCGGCGTTCTCGGCGGAAGCAGCGGCGGCGGTCGGCGCCTGGGTGACGACGCCGGCGCGCAGCGTCGCGACGTCGGGCACGCGCGAGACTTCGCCCGTCGCCATCACATCCAGGATTGTCGCATCCGGAAGGATCGGGGTGGCGGGCGCGTTCTGGGCCAGCGCGGGGGTGCCGGCCGCAGCGGCAAGCATCATTGAGGCGACGAAATAGCGCATGCGTGTTTAACTCCGGATAATCGGTTCGTCGCCTCTGGAGCGCCGTTGAACAACATAGGCTGAACGAGCGCCGCTTGTGGCATCCTCCTGAATCTGTCATGCAACCAATGGGGGTAACCGGCGCTTGAGCCCGGTGATTTATTCATATAACACAGCTGTGGGTAGAGGCAGCGGGCGGTCACCGCATGGTGCCTGAGCGGGATGTAGGGTGCATGAATCACGAAGCCGGCAGTCTGGATGGCGAGACACTGCTGATCGAGGGGCCGGATAATGGCGCGCGGCGGCGGCGTCGCATCCTCATCATCGCGATCGTCGCGGTGCTGGCGCTGGCACTTGTGGGCTGGTTCCTGCTGCGCGACGGTGAAGCAGCGCCCGCCGCCAGTTCCGCCGCCAGTCAAGCGCCCAGCGTCACCGTCGTAGTGCCCGGACGTGCCGATGTCGCACGCGCGATCAACGTCAACGGCACGCTTGCCGCGAAGCGCGAAATGCCGGTCGGCGTGGCGGGCGAGGGCGGCATGGTGACGCGCGTGCTGGTCGAGCCGGGCCAGTGGGTGCGCGAGGGCCAGGTTCTCGCACTGGTCGATCGGTCGGTGCAGACGCAGACCGCCGCCAGCCTGGCTGCGCAGGTAAATGTCGCGCGGGCGGACCTGACGCTCGCGCAGGCCGAACTGGAGCGAGCGCAGCAGTTGGTCGGGCGGGGCTTCATCAGCCAGGCGGATGTGCAGCGGCGCATTGCGACGCGCGATGCAGCGGCGGCGCGGGTCAAGGTGGCACAGGCTGCCTCCTCCGAGCAGCGGGCGCGCAACGGCCGGCTCGACATCCGCGCGCCGGAAGCGGGCCTGGTGCTGACGCGGCAGGTGGAGCCGGGGCAAATCATCAGTTCCGCTTCGGGCACGCTGTTCCGCATGGCCAAGGGCGGCGAGATGGAGATGCGCGCGCAAATGGCGGAGGACGATCTCGTCACGCTGAAGCCGGGCGCATCGGCCACCGTCACCCCGGTCGGCAGCACGCGGAAGTTTGCGGGTCGCGTGTGGCAGGTGTCGCCGGTGATCGATCCGCAGACGCGCCAGGGTATTGCCCGCATCCAGGTGCCTTACGATCCGGCGCTGCGGCCCGGCGGCTTCGCCTCCGCCAGCATTGTTCGCGGCGACGCCAGTCTGCCCGAATTGCCACAATCGGCGATCCTCAGCGACGAAAAGGGCAATTACGTCTATATCGTCAACAAGGATAACGTCGTGCAGCGACGCAACGTGCGGCTCGGCACAGTCAGCGATACGTCCGTGGCAGTCGCCGACGGCCTGGACGGCACCGAACGCGTGGTGGTGTCGGCGGGTGCTTTCCTCAACCCGGGGCAGAAGATCGCCCCGGTGTTGAGCAAGCCGGGAGCATGACGGCATGAACTTCCGCAACATCTCGGCCTGGTCGATCCGGAACCCGGTTCCGGTGATCGTGCTGTTCGTGATCCTGACGGTGGCCGGCATCGTCAGCTTCATCCGCATGGACATCAACCGCGAGCCGGACATCGATTTCCCGGCCGTCGCGGTCGAGATTACGCAGCCGGGCGCCGCGCCGAGTGAGCTAGAAACCCAGATCACGCAGCGCGTCGAGGCGGCGGTGCGCACCGTGGAAGGCGTCGACGAGCTCCAGTCCTTCGTCAGCGAAGGCAATTCCACGACGATGATCCAGCTGGACATCGGCACGCCGGTCGATCGTGCGGTGAACGAGGTGCGCGACGCCGTTACCCAGATCCGCTCCAACCTGCCCGAAGGCATATTGGAGCCGCAGATCAGCCGCGTGAAGATCAACGACGACGATCTCGGCAGCTATTCCGCCTCCGCCACCGACATGACGGTGGAACAGCTCAGCTGGTACATCGACAATACCGTCACCAAGGAATTGCTTTCCGTCGAGGGCATGGGCGGCGTTGAGCGCAACGGCGGGGTCGATCGCGAGATCCGCGTGATCCTCGATCCGGCCAAGCTCGCCGCTTATGGGCTGACCGCGACGCAGATCAACCAGCAGCTGCGGCAGGTGAACCTCGACGCGGCGGGCGGCCGGGCGGAGATCGCCGGGGCGGAGCAATCGGTGCGCGTGCTGGGCAATGCGGACACCGCTTATGCGTTGGGCGAGACCCAGATCATCGCCGGCAACGGGCGCACGATCAAGCTGAACGCAGTCGCGACGGTACGTGACCTCTATGCGGAGCAACGATCGGCCGCGTCGGTCGATGGGCGCCCAGTCATCACCTTCGATTTCAAGCGCGCCAAGGGCTATTCGGAAGTCAGCGTCTTCCGCGAAGCGAAGAAGAAGCTGGAGGAGCTGGAGAAGCGCAATCCGCAGGTGAAGTTCCGGCTGCGCATCGACGGCTCCAAATATGCTGTCGAGCAATATGAAAGCGCGATCCATGCGATGATCGAGGGCGCAGTGCTCGCGGTGTTCATCGTGTTCCTGTTCCTGCGCGACAAACGGGCAACCTTTATCTCCGCCCTCGCCATTCCGCTGTCAGCGATTCCCGCCTTCTGGTTCATGGACCTGATGGGTTTTTCGCTGAACAGTATGACGTTGCTGGCGCTGAGCCTGGTGGCAGGCGTGCTGGTCGATGACGCGATCGTCGAGATCGAGAATATCGTCCGCCACATGCGGATGGGCAAATCGGCCTATCAGGCATCGATCGACGCCGCGGACGAGATCGGGCTTGCCGTGCTGGCGACCACAATGGCGATCGTCGCGGTGTTCCTGCCCGTCGGCCTGATGCCGGGCGTGTCGGGGCAGTTCTTCAAGAATTTTGGCCTCACCGTCGTCGTTGCGGTGCTGATGAGCCTTGCCGTGGCGCGCATGATCACGCCGATGATCGCGGCCTATTTCCTGAAATCCGCCGGCCCCGAATCGCATGGCGAGGGGCGTCTGATGGACGCCTATATGGCGGTGCTGCGCTGGACGATGGATCCGGGCAAGTCGCTGGCGGTGCGTGCGCGCGGCGGACTCCGGCGCGTCACGGGCTATCTCTACGACCATCGTATCTGGACGGTGGGCATCGGTGCGCTGGCGTTCCTGCTGACGGTGCTGGGCTTTGCCAGCCTGCCGATGCAGTTCCAGCCGTCGATCGACCAAGAGCGCTCCGCCGTCACCATCACGATGGCGCCGGGCGCGACGCTGGCGCAGACCGAGGCAACGGTGCACCGCGTGTACGAGCTGCTGCGCGACGAGCCGGAGGTGGACTCGATCTATACCCGCTCCTTCGTCGGCAATGGCCGCGTGGTCGTGCAGTTCAAGGAAAAGCCGTCGCTCAACGACCGCATTCGTGCGCTGTTCGGCGGTGACATCGGCGACAAGCGTGAAAAGACATCGACCGAGTTCGAGCGCGCCCTGGCGCCGGAGCTTGCCAAGATCCCGGACGCGCGGGTGAATTTCCAGTCGCAGTTCGGCTGGGGCGACAACAACCGCGACGTGTCAGTGACGCTGGGTAGCGACGATCCGGTGCTGCTGCGCCAGACGGCGGACAAGATCGTGGCGGAAATGGGCGGGGTGCCGGGCTTGCTCGCGCCGCGCATCGCCGGCGATCTCAACCGGCCTGAAATCGTCATCAAGCCGCGGCTCAACCTCGCGGCCGATCTGGGCGTGACGACCAGCGCGCTGTCCAGTGCGATTCGCATCGCGACTTTGGGCGATATCGACCAGAACAGCGCGCGCTTCTCGCTTAACGATCGACAGATCCCGATCCGCGTCGCGCTGGAACAATCGTCGCGCACCAGCATGGCGACGATCCGCAACCTGCCGGTGCAGACGCAGAACGGCGGGTCGGTGCCGCTGTCGGTGGTGGCGGAGATCGGCTTCGGTTCGGGCCCAACCAAGATCAACCGGCTGAACCAACAACGCCAGCTGACGATCGGCGCTGATCTGTCGCCGGGGCTGATCCTCTCCAATGCAATGCAGCAGGTGAACCAGCTGCCGTCGATGAAGAACCTGCCCATCGGCGTGCAGAAGATGAGCGTCGGCCAGGCCAAGTGGCAGATGGAGATGCTGATCAACTTCGTCATCGCGGTGATCGCAGGCGTGTTCCTCGTCTTTTCGGTGCTGGTGCTGCTGTACCGCCGGTTGCTGCCGCCGCTGGTCAACATGGGGTCGCTGCTGCTCGCGCCGTTGGGCGGCGTCCTGGCGCTGATGATCACCGGGCATCCGCTGTCGATGCCGGTGTTTATCGGGCTGCTGATGCTGCTCGGCATCGTCGCCAAGAATTCGATCCTGCTGATCGATTTCGCACTGGAGGAGATGAACCAGGGTGTGCCGATCTACGACGCGGTGGTCGATGCTGGGCACAAGCGTGCGCAGCCGATCGTGATGACCACGGTGGCGATGGTCGCCGGCATGGTGCCGACCGCACTAGCGCTGACCGGCGACGGCGCATGGCGCGCGCCGATGGGCATCGTGGTGATCGGCGGTCTGATCGTCTCCACCTTGCTGACGCTGCTGATCGTGCCGGCCTCGTTCAGCCTGTCGGTCGGGATCGAGCGGCGTATCGGCCCGTGGCTCGGGCGCAAGCTGCTGACCTATCAGCCGGGCGACGACGAGACGCCGCTGATCGACCACAAGCCCGGCGGCGGCCCGCTGCCGGCGCCGCATGGCCGCATCGGCTATCGTGACGGTGACGCGCCGGCCGAGTGAGCGGGCGTTGCAATGAACTCTTGAACAATCCCCCTTCTGGGGGATTGTGCGAGGCATGATGCCCCTCGCGCTGCGGCGCCCATCGCGAATTCCTGTGCCGGCGGGGCTGGTGCGCATGCGCCTGATCGCCACCGGCATGCTGGTGGCGATGGCGGTGGCGTTCCTCGTCGCGCGGGGGCTTGAGGCGAACCACCCGGGGTGGGGCTTCGTGCGCGCCTTTGCCGAGGCGGCGATGGTCGGCGGGCTGGCGGATTGGTTCGCGGTGACGGCGCTGTTCCGCCATCCGTTGGCGCTGCCGATCCCGCACACTGCGATCATCCCGCGTAACAAGGATCGCATCGGCGACCAGCTTGCGGTGTTCCTGCGCGATTACTTCCTGATCCCCGTGGTGGTCGCGCGGCGGATGCGGCGGATGGACGTGGCCAGCGTTGCCGGCCGCTGGCTCGCCAATCCCTCCGCCGGCAGCAAGCGGGTGACGCGCGGCGCGTCGCGGCTGGCGGTGGAGGTGCTCCAGGCGCTCGACCAGGAGCGGCTGGGCGGCATGGTGCGCGGCGCGATGGTGCAGCAGGTGCGCCGCATCGAGCTGTCGCCGCTGATCGGCCGTGCGTTGGAGGCGGCGATGGCGGAGAACCGCCACCAGCCGATCCTGGACGGCATCGTGCGCTGGGCGGGGCGCGTACTCGACAGCAACCAGCAGCTGATCCGCAACATGGTGCACGAACGCGCCGGCAGCATCCTGCGCTGGACCGGGCTGGACGAGACGATCGCCACCAAGATCATCGACGGGCTCGACAAGATGCTGGTCGACATGGCGGAACAGCCCGACCACCCGCTGCGCACCAAGGCGGAGGAAGGGCTAGCGACGCTCGCGCGCGATCTCCAGCACAAGCCGGAGATGCGCGAGCGGGTGGAATCGCTCAAGCTTGCCTTACTCGAGAACCCGGCGATGCAAAGCTGGATCAACGGCTTGTGGGAACAGGCGCGCCACGCCATGCTGCGGGCCGCACGAGATCCCGAGCGGCTGCTGGCGGGTGGCATGGGCGAGATGCTGCGCCAGCTCGGCCACACGCTGGAACGTGACGCGCGGCTGCGCAATACGCTCAATCGCTATGTGCGGCGCGTCGCGGTGGGGACGGCAGCGGATTATGGCGACGTGATCGTCGGTCTGGTCTCCGAAACGGTGCGCGGCTGGGACGCGCAGACCATCACCCAGCGGCTGGAACATGCGGTGGGCAAGGACCTGCAGTTCATCCGCATCAACGGCACTTTAGTGGGCGGCATGGTGGGGCTGGCGATCCATGCGGTGGACGTGGCGTTGTAAGGCTTTGACAGGCTTTCACCGTTCGCCCTGAGCTTGTCGAAGGGCTGCCTTGCGTTGCGAGGAAGGGCAGGGCTTCGACAGGCTCAGCCCGACCGGGGAGCGCCTTAGTCGTGCAGCCACCTTCTGAACGAGCGTGCAACAACCGGACGCGCTGTACGTTCGTCTTGCCGAGATGCGGGGATTCCCGCAAAGGGTGGGGAATGGGCGCATTGGCGGACTTCAGCGAGCACGGGGGAACGCTGCGCTTCACCGGCGATCTCTCGCTGGCGCGCATCGGCGACCTGCCGGCTCGCCTCGATGCGCATGGCGGATCGGTGTCGCGGATCGATCTTTCCGCGATCGATCGGATCGACACGATCGGCGCCTGGGTGATCCATCGTTTCGCCAAGAAACATGATGCCGCGATAGAGGGCCTGCGGTCCGAACAGCAGCACCTGCTGGAACAGGTCGAAGCTGCCGATCAGGCAGTGCCGACGCGCCCCACGCATGTCAGCCCGTTCAACCGCGTGCTGGGCGAGGTGGGCGAGGCGACCGTCACCGCCGGGCGCACGATGCTCGGTCTCTTAGGGTTCTTGGGCGCGACGATGATCGCGTTCGTCAACGTGATCCGCCATCCGCGCCGCTTCCGCTTCAACGCCACGATTCAGCGCTTCGAGGTAGTTGGCGTCTCGGCGCTCGGCATCGTCGGGCTGATGAGCTTCCTGATTGGCATCGTCATCGCGCAGCAGGGCGCGGTGCAGCTGCGCCAGTTCGGCGCGGAGGTGTTCACGATCAACTTGATCGGCCGCATCACCTTGCGTGAGCTTGGCGTGCTGATGACCGCGATCATGGTCGCCGGGCGATCCGGATCGGCGTTCGCCGCGCAGCTCGGCACGATGAAGCTGACCGAAGAGGTCGACGCGATGCGCACCATTGGCGTCTCGCCGATGGAGGCGTTGGTGCTGCCGCGCACCATTGCGGCGATCCTGATGATGCCGCTCTTGGGCTTCTATTCGTCGCTGATCGCGATCATCGGCGGCGGGCTGTTGTGCTGGTGGCAGCTCGAGATACCGCCCGTCACTTATGTGGCCCGGCTGCGCGAGGTGGTGCCGATCACCGACCTTTATGTCGGCCTGATCAAGGCACCGGTGTTCGGCGCGATCATTGCTGTCGCCGGCTGTTTTCAGGGCATGCAGGTGGAGGGCGACGCCGAACAGGTCGGGACGCGCACCACCGCGGCGGTGGTGCAGGCGATCTTCCTCGTCATCGTGCTGGACGCGTTTTTCGCGGTGTTCTTCGAACGAATCGGCTGGATCTGATGGCTGACGCGAAGAACATCATCGAGGTGCGCGGGCTCAAGAACGCGTTCGGCGACCAAGTCGTGCACGAGAAACTCGACCTGGACGTTCGCCGCGGCGAGATTTTGGGCGTGGTTGGCGGGTCCGGAACGGGCAAATCCGTGCTGATGCGGTCGATCATCGGGCTGCAATCGCCGGTCGAGGGCGACGTGACGGTCTTCGGGGAGCCCACCATCGGGCGCGAGGAGACCGAGGCGGTCGAGATTCGCAAGCGCTGGGGCGTGCTGTTCCAGGGTGGCGCCTTGTTCTCCACGCTGACGGTGGCGGAGAATGTGCAGGTTCCATTGCGCGAATTCTATCCACACCTCGATCTGGCGCTGCTCGACGAGATCGCCTCGTACAAGGTGATCATGACCGGCCTGCCGGGCGAGGCCGGGCCGAAGTATCCGGCGGAGCTGTCGGGCGGCATGAAGAAGCGCGCCGGCCTCGCCCGCGCGCTGGCGCTCGACCCGGAGCTGTTGTTCCTCGACGAGCCGACCGCGGGGCTCGATCCGATCGGCGCGGCGGCGTTCGATGAGCTGACCAAGTCGCTGCAGAGGACGCTCGGCCTTACCGTGTTCCTGATCACGCACGATCTCGATACGCTATACGCCATCTGTGACCGGGTGGCGGTCCTCGCCGACAAGCGCGTGATCGCAGTGGGCACGATCGACGAATTGCTCGCGCTGGATCATCCGTGGATCCAGGAATATTTCCGAGGCCCGCGCGGCCGCGCCGCCGTGGCGACCCAGGAAGCGCAACAGGCGCACGAACGATCAGGGGCTGATTGATGGAAACCCGTTCCAACCACGTCCTTGTCGGTGCCGTGGTGCTGATCCTGCTGGCGATGCTTGCGCTGTTCACCGTGTGGATCGCGCGGCTCGGCGGCTCGACGGCCAAGCATTACGATATCTTTTTCAAGCAATCGGTCGATGGCCTCGCGAAGGGTTCGCAGGTCACCTATTCGGGCGTGCCGTCCGGCCAGGTCGAATCGATCCAGCTGTGGCGCAACGATCCGCAGTTCGTGCGCGTGCGGATCCAGGTGAATGCCGACACGCCCGTGCTGCGCGGCACGGCAGCGACGATCCAGGGCAGCTTCACCGGCACCAGCACCGTCAGCCTCGATGGCGCGCGCAAGGGTGCGCCGCCGATCGTCTGCCCGGAGAACGACACGGCGAGCCAATGCCCCTATGGCGTGCCGGTGATCCCGACGCGTACCGGCGGCATCGGCGCGATCCTCAATTCGGCGCCGCAGCTGCTGGAGCGATTGTCGACGCTGACCGAGCGACTGACGGGCCTGCTCACTGACCGAAACCAGGCGTCGATCGCGGGTATCCTCGAGAACACCAACCGGCTGACCGACGCGCTCGCCGATCGTGGGCCGGAAATCGCCGCGACGCTGGCACAGACGCGGATTGCGATCCAGCAGGCGGGTGTCGCCTCCGCGCAGATCGGCGAACTCGCCGCCACCACCAACGGCATCCTCGCGGAGGATGTGCGGCCAACGATCGCCAATCTCAACGAGACGATCCGCTCAGCGCGGCAGAGCACCGAGACGCTGAACGCCGCAATCGGCGATGCGCGACCGGGGCTGCAGACCTTCTCCAAGCGGACGGTGCCGGAGATCAACCAATTGGTGCTCGACCTGCGCCAGATGTCGGCGGCGCTCGCCTCGGTGGCGGAGAAGGTGGATCGCCAGGGTGCGGGATCGCTGATCGGCCAGCAGAAGCTGCCGGATTATGAGGGCAAGTGACATGAAGAAGCTGCTGATCGGTCTCACTGCCCTGCCGCTCGCCGGGTGCATCAGCTTCGGCGCGAAGCCGCCCGAGGCCCTGCTGAGCATCACCGCGGCCGAGCAAGTGCCGGTGGGGCAGGCGCAATCCTCCGCCGGCGCGCGCACGATCACGATCCAGGTGCCAAGCGTGCCCCAGGCGCTCGCCAACAATCGCGTACCGGTGCAGACCGGCGCGACTGACATCGCTTATGTCAAGGAAGCGCAATGGGTGGAGCCGCCCGCGCGCCAGTTCGCGCGGCTGCTGTCGGACACGGTCGCGGCGCGGACCGGGCGGGTGGTGATGTCGGGCGCGCAGTCGCTCGCCGATCCCGGCGCGCGGCTGGCGGGCGAGCTGCGCGGCTTTGGCGTGGATGCGACAACGCGCGAGGCGGTGGTGACCTATGATGCGGCGCTGGTCCGCGATGAAGGCGGCGCGCTGGAGAAGCGCCGCTTCGAGGCGCGCGTGCCGGTGACCGCGATCGAGCCGGCGCCGGTGGGTGCCGCGCTGAACCAGGCAGCGAACCGGGTGGCGGGCGAAGTGGCGGATTGGGTGGGACGGTAACCTATTCCCCTCCCGCTTGCGGGAGGGGTTAGGGGAGGGACTGTCCCCGAGCGGAGCGCTGTTGGACACGCCGACCCCCAGCCCCTCCCGCAAGCGGGAGGGAAGCAGAAGAAACCCCCCAAGCGGTGGCCCGAACTACTCCGCCAGCGTCTTCGCCAGATCGTAGAGGTAATCGCGCCCCTCATAGAGCGATGTCACGCGAATTCGCTCGTTCAGCCCGTGCGTGCCGTTCATGTCCGGCTCCATGAACAGCCCCGGCACGCCATAGACCGGCATCTTCAGCGTGCCGAAGAATACCCCGTCCGTCGCGCCGGTCGACATCATCGGCACCACCGGCACGCCGGGGAAATGCTTCGCCGCCAGCGTTGTCACCGCGCCGAGGATTGCTGGGTTGAGCGGCGGCGGGACGGCGATCGGCCGCACCGGCTGGTTCGCGGTCACCGTCACCTTCGGCCCGGCCAGCTCCTTCAGCGTGGCGAGCGTCCCGTCCACCGTTTCGCCCGGGAAAATGCGGCAATTGACGTTGGCGGTGGCGCGCTGCGGCAGCGCGTTTTCGGCATGGCCGGCATCGACCAGCGTCGCCACGCAGGTGGTGCGCAGCGTCGAATGCATCACCTTGTCGCGGCTGACCAGCGCATCGGCCTCGGCATCGTTCGGGTTAGCGAGCAGACGCCGGATCGGCGGCGCCATGCCGGGCAGCGCCTGTGCGCTGGCGGTGAAGAAGGCGCGCGTCGTGTCGGTGAACTTGATCGGGAATTCGTGTTTCTGCACCCGCCCGATCGCCTCGGCGAGATCGTAGATCGCATTGTCGGGCGGCGGCGCCGAGCTGTGGCCGCCGGGGTTGGTCGCGACGAAGGTGAAGTTCTGCGCCGCTTTCTCACCGACCTGGATGGCGAGCGCCTGCTTCTTGCCGTTCGCGTCGAAGCGGCCGCCGCCGCCTTCGTTGAGCACGAAATCGGCGCGGACCAGCTCGGGCCGGTTGTTGGCGAGCCACTCCGCGCCGTTGAAGGCGAAGGTCGTCTCCTCACCGCAGGTCAGCGCCAGCTTGATGGTGCGCTTGGGGCGGAACCCCTGTTGTTGGAAGCGGATCATGGCGTCGGCCCAGATCGCCGACATCGCCTTGTCGTCGACCGCACCGCGGGCATAGTAGAAGCCGTTCTCCTCGACGAGCTTGAACGGATCGCGTTCCCAATCCGCGCGCTTGGCGGCGACCACGTCGAGGTGGCCGAGCAGCAGCATCGCGCCGGCTTTCTCGTCGGAACCCGGCAGGCTGGCGACGATGCCGCCGTCATTGGGGTGATCGGGCGTGGTGAAGACGGTGATGCGGTCATCCGGGAAGCCCGCCGCCTTCATCCGCGTCGCGATCTGCTGCGCGGCGCGTGTGCAACTGCCCTCGTTAACGACGGTGTTGGTCTCGACCAGCTCCTTGTAAAGGCCGAAGAACGCCTTCTGGTCGGGGCGGTTCTGCGCCGCCGCCGCCACAGGTGCTAGCGCCGTTCCTGTCGCCAATAGGGCGATCGCCCGCCACATGCCCTGCATCCCGCTCTCCTTTTTTCGTTTATGCGCCGATGGTTGCAGGGAATGGGGGCGCGCGCAACCGGGGGGAACACGACCGTTCGTGTCGAGCGACGTCGAGGCACCATCCGCAGTGTTCGGGGCGCGTTCCTCGACATTGCTCGGGAGGAACGGGTTGAGGGTGGTGACGCATCAGCGAAGTTGACGTCACCCCGGCCTTGAGCCGGGGTCCCGCTATTCGACGCGGCGCTTAGAAGTGAGACCCCGGGGCGAACCCTGGGTGACGAACCATTGAGCGGAACGACCGTAGCCGATCAGGCGCCCGTCGCCTCAGGCTCCGCCGGCTCGGCCGCCCCCTCCAACACCGGCGGCGCGGGCTGCACCGGCTGCACCGCCGCCGGGATGGTGCCGACGATCGCCGCCGTCTCCAGCGTATCGAGACCGCGGTGGGCGGCGAGGTAGCGCTGGGCGTCGGCGGTCCATTGGCTCACCTGCGTGCCCCCGGGCAGCCGGCGAATTTCCTCCAGCGCGGCATCGACCTGCCCCGCGTCGAGCCGGCGGCGCGCGCGCGCCAGGCGATCCGATGGCAGCGGCGATGGCGTGTTGGCGTCGTGCAGCACGATCAGGCTGCGTAGTTCCGTGATCAGCCCGCCGAACCAGCCCTGCGAGCCTGGATTGAGCAGAAGCGCTGCATTGGCATCGAGCGCCTGACGCAGCGATTCGATCGTCACCGGCTCTCGCCCGGCTTGGACCACCGCGTCCACCGCCGCTTGTTGCGTGGCGCCGAAGCGCCGGCCGAGCTGCTCCTCGAGGTAGCCGAGGGGCGAACCGCGCTCGATCGCCCGGCGTGCGGCAAAGGCGATCAGGATCGCCTCGGCACGCCCGGCACGGTCGGCGGCCGTGGTGACGTCAACACCGATCGCGGCGGTGCGCGCTTCCAGCGCTGCGAGTTGGGCCGCCAAGGCGGCTTCGCGGGTCGCAAGGGTGAGAGGATCGGTCGCGCCGGGTGCCGGCGGCGTTGTCGGCATGGCGGTGGCGGCCGGCGCGGCAGCCTGCGGCTTCGCGGGCGCCCACCATCCCCTGCCATCACGGGCGGCCATCCACATCAGCGCCAAGCCGATGGCGAACGCCAGTGCGACGATGAGGATGAAGGGTCCAGCTCGCGATCGGCGCGGAGCGGGATCGAGCGGCACGGCTTCGTCCATGGCGCCTTATCCCCAGCCAGGCGCTAGCGGTCAATCGCGAGTGTCGCCGCCGCCGCGACAAGGGCGTCGTCCCTCGGGCGGGAGGCGATGGCGATCTGATCCCACCCCAGCCCCGCCGCACCAGCCACGGCGTCACTGATCGCCGCCACGCGCACCTCGTTCCTGCGGATGCCGTCACGTCCCGCCAGCTCGGCAAAGCGGCGGGCGGCGCGAGTCGAATGGAGCAGCACCACGCTGCCCTGTGCCGCTGCGAGCGCGTCCAAGGGCAGATCGAGCGGCTCGCTGGCGTACACCGCCACATCGGTGACGCCCGCCAGCGGCGTCCGCTCGCGACCGCCGAGGCGAAGAAGGCGGCGCCAGCCCTGCTCCTGAGCGAGCGCCACCGCAGCGGCGCCGTCCGTGCTCCCGGTGAGGATGACATGGAGGCCGGCCTGCGCCGCGGCCGCTGCCGTTCCGGCGCCGACCGCGACCACCGGCATCGCGCGCAGCCGGTCCAGTCCGGCACCGGCATGGCGAACCGCATTGGCGCTGGTCAGCAGCAGCGCGTCGGGTCGCCCCTCAGGCAGCGTCCACGGCAGTGGCACGACCGCAAACAGCGGCAGGCGGATAGCGGTCAGCCCTGCCGCGTGGAGCCGGTTCGCCGTCGCGGAATCGCCGGGCGCGGGCCGCAGCACCAGCGCCGGGCGGCTCATCCCGCGAACAGCCGCCGCACTTGCGGCGGGGCGCGACCGAGAAGATCGGCGGCCAGCGCGGTGCCGAGCGCCACGCCATCCTCGCCGGCAAGGATGCCGGTGACATGCGCGGTGCCATCTTCATCGAGCAGCTCGGCGGCGATCGTCATTCCGCCGCCTTCCGACCGCGCCAGCGCGCCGACCGGCGAGTGGCAGCTCGCCCCCAGCGCGGCGAGCAACGCGCGCTCGGCGCCGACACAGGCGAATGTGGTCGAACAGCCGATCGCCGCGACCAGTGCGCGCGCCGGCCCGTCCGCCAGCGTCTCGATCCCCACCGCGCCTTGCGATGGAGCGGGGAGCATCGTGTCGGTCTCGATCGCGACGCCGGTGTCGTGGCGGCCGAGCCGATCAAGGCCGGCCGCGGCGAGCAGGGTCGCATCGACCTCGCCGGTCGCCAGCTTGCCCAGCCGCGTATCGACATTGCCGCGGAATAGCACGATCTGAAGGTCCGGGCGATGCCGCAGCAATTGCGCGCGGCGGCGCGGTGAGCTGGTGCCCACCAACGCGCCTTGCGGCAGCGCGTCGATCGAATCCGCGCCGATCAGCCGGTCGCGCACGTCGGCGCGCGGCAGCATCGCGGCGATGGCGATCTCCGCCGGGCGGATCGTCTCCACGTCCTTCATCGAGTGGACGCAGGCGTCGACCTCGCCGGCGATCAGCGCGCGGTCGAGCTCCTTTGTCCACAACGCCTTGCCGCCGATTTCGGCAAGCGCGCGATCCTGCACCCGATCGCCGGTGGTGCGCACCACGACGATCTCGACATCGTCCCAGCCATGCGCGGCCATCAGCGCGTCGCGCACCATGCCGGCCTGGGTCAATGCCAGCGGCGAGCCGCGCGTGCCGAGTTTGAAGATCCGTGTCACGATCCGACCCTATCGACTGCCGAGCGCCCTTCGACAAGCGCAAGGCGAGCAGGTAAGCAGCAGCGATGCTGATCCTTGGCCTGGAATCATCCTGCGACGAAACCGCCGCCGCGCTCGTCACCGGCGATCGGCAGCTGCTGGCGCATCGGCTGGCGGGGCAGGAAGCGGCGCATCGGCCCTATGGCGGGGTGGTGCCGGAGATTGCGGCGCGCGCGCATGTCGAAGCGCTGGAGCCGCTGATCGCGGCGGCGCTGGCCGATGCCGGCGTGACACTGGCGGATGTCGATGCGGTGGCCGCGACGGCGGGGCCCGGGCTGATCGGCGGGGTGATGGTCGGGCTGGTTACCGGCAAGGCGCTGGCGCATGCCGCGGGCAAGCCGCTGGTGGCGGTGAACCACCTCGAGGGACATGCTTTGAGCCCGCGGTTGAGCGATCCGGACTTGGAATTTCCGTATCTGCTGCTGCTGGTTTCGGGCGGGCATTGCCAGTTGCTGCTGGTCGAGGGCGTCGGCCGCTATCGCCGGCTGGCGACCACGATCGACGATGCGGCGGGCGAGGCGTTCGACAAGACGGCGAAGCTGCTCGGCCTCGGGTTCCCCGGCGGGCCGGCGGTGGAGCGCGCCGCGCTGTCTGGCGATCCAAAGGCGGTGCCGCTGCCGCGCCCGCTGCTGCGCTCGCCCGAGCCGCATTTCTCCTTCGCCGGGCTGAAGGCCGCGGTGGCGCGGGTGGTGGGCCAATATGCGCCGGAGGACATTGCCGCTTCCTTCCAGGCGGCGGTGGTCGATTGCCTGATCGACCGCACCACCCGCGCGATGAACCGCGCAGGCGGCGCCACGGCGCTGGTCGTGGCAGGCGGCGTGGCGGCGAACAGCGCGGTGCGGGGCGCCTTGTCTTCGCTCGCGGCAGAGCATGGTCTGCGCTTCGTGGCCCCGCCCTTGTGGCTGTGCACCGACAATGCCGCGATGATCGCCTGGGCGGGGGCGGAGCGGTTCGCCGCGGGGCTGACCGATCCGCTCGACGTGGCGGCGCGGCCGCGCTGGCCGCTCGACCCTTCGGCGGAGCCGGTGCGTGGGGCAGGGGTGAAGGCATGAGAATCGGGGTGATCGGCGGCGGCGCCTGGGGCACGGCGCTGGCGCAAGTGGCGGCGCGTGGTGGAGACGTGCTGCTGTGGGCGCGCGAGACCGAGGTGGTCGAGGGGATCAACGCGCGGCAGGAGAATGCGGCGTTCCTGCCGGGCGTGCCGCTGTCGCCGGCGATCCGTGCGACGGCGCTGCTGAGCGACTTGGCCGAGCATGACGCCTTGCTCGTCGTCGCACCGGCGCAGCATGTCGGCGCCGTCCTGGCGGAGACGCCGGTCGGGCGCACCCCGCTGGTGCTGTGCGCCAAGGGGATCGAGGCGGGATCGCGCCGGCTGGTGGGCGACGTGGCGCAGGCGGTGCATCCGGACGCGCCGATCGCGGTCCTCTCCGGACCGACCTTTGCGCACGAAGTCGCGGCCGGGCTGCCGACGGCGGTAACGCTCGCCTGCGCCGACGAGGCCTTGCAGGCGCGGCTGGCCGAGCGGCTCGCCAGCCCGACGTTCCGGCCCTATGCCTCCACCGATGTGATCGGGGCGGAGATCGGCGGGGCGGTAAAGAACGTCCTCGCCATTGCCTGCGGCGTGGTGGAGGGCGCCGGCCTCGGCCAGAATGCGCGCGCGGCGCTGATTGCGCGGGGTTTTGCCGAAATGACCCGCTTCGGCATGGCGCGTGGCGCACGGGCGGAGACGCTTGCGGGCCTGTCGGGGCTGGGCGATCTCGTGCTCACCTGTTCCTCAACCAGCAGCCGCAATTTCTCGCTCGGCGTCGGGCTGGGGCGCGGGGAGCGGGCGCCGGACCTGCTGGCCGATCGCCGCACAGTAGCCGAGGGTGCGTTCACCGCACCGGTGCTTGCAGAAGCGGCGGCGGAGGCGGGGATCGACATGCCGATCACCGCCGCGGTGTGCCGCCTGCTCGGAGGCGTGCCGGCGGGCGAGGTGATCGAGGGGCTGCTCGCCCGGCCGCTGCGCGACGAAGCTTAGGGGGGGGCTTGATGCGCTGGGCGGCGCTCCCGCGCGCGATCAATGCCGGCAAGCCGCTGGCCATGGCGGATTTGCGCGCCTTCCTGGCCGGTGAGGGCATGGGTGAGGTGCAGACGCTGCTCGCGTCGGGCAATGCGGTGTTCTCGTGCGATGAGGAGGACGCTGGGGCGATCGAGGCGCGGTTGCAGGCTGCGGCACGCTCGCGGCTGGCGCTGGACACCGATTGGTTCGTGCGCAGCCATGCCGAGCTTGTCTCGGTCACTGCCGCCAACCCGTTTCCCGATGCCACGATCGAGCGGCCCAACCGGGTGCTGGTGCTGTTCCACCATGCGCCCGTCGATCCGGCGCGGCTGCCGGTCGGCTATGGCGGGCCGGAGCGGCTGCATGCGATCGGCCGCGAGTTGTTCGTCGATTACCCCGACGGGATCGGTCGGTCGAAGCTGGAGCCGGCGCTCAACCGCGCGAAGCTGCCGCCCTCCACGGCGCGGAACTGGAACACGCTGCTGAAGCTGGTGGAGGCGACTCGGGCGGCTTAGCGCCGAACCACCAACCGCGTTCGTGCTGAGGCGGCGCGTTGTGGGGCACGCCCTTCGACAGGCTCAGGGCGAACGGATCAGGGTGGAGCCAGCCTCAGCGCAGCACCCGCGCCGCCAGCCCGGCGCAATCGGCGTCTTGCGCCACCGGACCCTGCCGCCCGGTGATCGCCCGGCCGAGCGCCTTGAAGACGTTGCCGACCGACTTCACCTCGCGCGGCACCACGATGTCGGGTGCGCTGACCGTGCCACCCATCGTTGCCGAGCCGGGCAGGCGCAGCACCGCGTCATGCTTCGGGGCGCCCGACAGGCGGATCGCGAGGGTCTCGCCGGGGAAGGTTACCGTTCCTTCGCCATCCAGTCGGCTCTGCGAGGTATCGACCACGAACGGCCCGGCGCGCCCGCGACCTGCCCGCATGTCCAGCCCGACCACCACACAGCGCAGCACCGCGCGCGCATCGTCACGCGCGAGCAAGGCGCTGCCGGCGTCGAAGCCGAGCGCTTCCGCAATCTCGCGCGGCAATTCGCCGTTGCGGGCGACCAGCCCGATGCGCCCGTCGGCCCGGCCGACCGCCTCACGGATCGTGCTGCCGCGCCCCGCCAGCACCGCGCGGCCATCGACGCGGCCGGTCACCGATCCGCCGCCCCCGCCCAATGCGGGAATGCTGCTGTCGGTCAGGCGAAAGTCGAGCCGGACCAGCGGCACCGGTCCATCGTCGCGCTGGTCGATCACCGCGCGCCCGGTGATCCGCCCCTCTCGCACACCGATCGTCAGCGGCGCGACGGTGAGCACGCGGTGATCGAGCACCAGCGTGCCCGAAAGGCTGGTCAGCGACGATGGCCCTTCACGGCTGACGATCCGACCGACGCGAAAGGCGATCCGCCCGTCGGTGCTGCCGATCTTGGCGAGGTTCACGCGCGTATCGGGCACCACGCGCGGGCCGGTCGCGCGCTCCTTCGCGGTGCGTTGCGCCAGCCCTTCGTCGGAGGCGAAATCGTCGAAGTCGAGCTGGCGCGACGTGAAGGTGCCGTCCAGCTTGGTGCGTCCGTCCTGCTTGCCGACGGTGAGCGTGCCCGACAGGTCCGACCGGCCGATCCGCCCGTCGAGCCGATCGATCAGCCAGCGCCCCGGCTCGCGGCGTACATGCGCCGACAGCGTGACCGGCTGGGTGCGGAACAGCCCCGCCTCGATGATCGCGTCGATCAGCTTCAGGTCGCGCGCCTGCGCCGTCACGTCGAGCGTCATGCGATCGGTGTCGAGCGGCGCGTCCATGCTGCCCTTGGCGTGCATGGTCAGCCCATCGCCGGCGATCCGCGCATCGAAGGGCCAGCGCCCCTCGGCCTTGTCGGAGATCGCCGGCGCGCGGATCGCGACCTGCACGGGCGTGCCGCGCACCGTGCCGCTGCCGTTCAACCGCAAGCCCGCCGCCGCGTTCGACGCGAGCGCGAGATCGAAGCTGCGATCCTGCTTGGCGTCGCGATAGGTCAGGCGCGAATCGTGCACGGTCAGCCGGTCGAGGCCACCGCCGCCCGATCCGCCTCGCCGCGCGCTGCCGCGCCAATTCTCGCGCCCGTCCCTAGCGCGGATCAGGTGGAGGCGGGCGCCGGATAACGTGACGTGGCTCAACGCCAGGCGCCCGGTGACGAGCGACAATGCGCTGAACCCGATTTCCATGTCGCGGACGAGAGCAAGATCCGCGTCGCCGGCCCAGGCCGGCCCCGGCACGCGCACATCGTGCAGGCGCACGCTGGTGGTGAAGCCGAACCGATCGACGCGCTCCATCGCACCGATCGTCACCGGACGCCCGAACCGCTCCGTCATGCGGCTCTCGATCACGCCCTTGAGCAAGCCCCAGGGAAAGGCCGCGAGCGCCACCGCCAGCACAGCGAGAAACGCGGTGACGATGATCGCCGCGATCCGGAGGCGGCGATTGGCGAGCGGCTGGATCATCAAAGCTGAGACGCCCGGAAATCCGGTTCGTTCCGGCAGCGAAAGGGTGACGTTACGTCACCTGTCCGAAATGTCAGCAGCGCGGGGTGGCGTCAGAAATCGACCGCGATTCCCTTCTTCTCCCAATCGCCGTAGCGCACCGGATCGCGGCCCAGCGGGTCTTCAGCCGGGCGCTCGATCGGCGCGGGCTGGGGCACCGGCGTGTTGGGCGTGAGGTAAGCCGGCGGCTTCACATTGGCGGGGCGTTTCGACATCGGCTCTTCCGGTTGCGGCGTTCACCCGCCACATGGGCGCGATGTCTGCCCCCGCCAACCCCCACCCCCGTCCGTCTCGCCCGCGTCGCCCGGCCGATCCCCCCGGCACGGCTGCACGCCGCGCGGCAATGCGCCTGCTCGATGCCGTCCTTCGCCGCGGCGACCCGCTGGAGGCGGCGCTACCTGCAGCGACGCGTGACCTTCGCGAGGCCAACGATCGCGGCCTGGCGCATGCGATCGCCGCCGAGACGCTGCGCCGGCTGCCCGATCTCGACGCACTGATCGATTCGGCGACCCGCCAGCCGCTGCCCGAGGATGCCAAGGCACGCACGGCCTTGCGCATTGCCTTGGTGCAGACGCTGGCGCTTGGCACGCCGCCGCATGCCGCAATCGCGACGGTGCTACCGCTGGTCGATGGGGGGCCGCGCAAGCTGGTCCACGGCGTGTTCGGCGCGCTCACTCGCGCGGGCGTGGCGCTGCCGGCGGTACCTACGCTTCCTGCAATCGTCGGCGATCGCTGGCGCGAGGCATGGGGCGAGGAGGTCGCCCAGGCGGCGGCGCAGGCCATTGCGGCGCCGCCACCGCTCGATCTGACGCTTGCCGATCCCGATGGTCTGGCGCCGGAGGGCGTCGTGCTCGCCCCCGATCAGCGGCGCCTGGTCGATCCGGCACCGGTCACGCAGTTGCCCGGCTATGCCGAGGGCAGTTGGTGGGTGCAGGACGTCGCCGCGTCATTGCCGGCGCGGCTGCTCGGACGCGGGCCCGGCGCCGCGCTCGATCTGTGCGCTGCGCCCGGCGGCAAGTCGATGCAGCTTGCCGCGGCCGGATGGGACGTGACGGCGCTGGAGATTTCGCCGTCGCGTGCGGCGCGATTGCATGAGAATCTCGCGCGCACCAGGCTGCCGGCCAAGGTGGTCATCGCCGATGCGCTCGACTGGTCGCCGGCGGCTCCGGTCGATGCCCTGCTGATCGATGCGCCGTGCAGCGCAACCGGCATCTTCCGCCGCCACCCCGACGTCCTCTATCGCGCGCATGCCGGCGTCGTCGCCGAGATGGCGGTGTTGCAGGCGCGTCTGCTCGATCGCGCAGCGGCCTGGGTGCGGCCGGGCGGAGCCTTGGTATACGCCACCTGCTCGCTAGAGCCGGCTGAGGGGGAGGAGCAGCTGGCGCGCTTTCTTTCCGCGCATGCCGATTACCGCATTGACTCGCCGCAGGCCGGTGAACTGCCCGAGGGAATCACCCTGCATGCCGACGGCTACGTGCGTACCCTGCCGGGCACGCTTGCCGACGCGGGCGGCTGTGACGGCTTTTTCATCGTCCGGCTTGTGCGTGCTTCCGCCTGAACGAAACGCGCGTTAAGCATCCTGCGTCCTGCCCCTCTCCTGCAGCGAGTGAACCGTTGAAGCCTGTCCGTATCGCCCCTTCGATCCTTTCGGCCGACTTCGCGAAACTGGGTGAAGAAGTGCGCGCGATCGATGCCGCGGGCGCTGACTGGATCCATATCGACGTGATGGACGGGCATTTCGTGCCCAACATCACCATCGGCCCGGCGGTGGTGAAGGCGCTGCGGCCGCATACGCGCCTGCCGTTCGACGTCCACCTCATGATCTCGCCAATCGACGCCTATCTCGATGCCTTCGCCGAGGCGGGGGCGGACACGATCACCGTTCATCCCGAGGCGGGGCCGCACATCCACCGCTCGCTCCAGCACATCAAGTCGCTGGGCAAGCGTGCCGGGGTGGTGCTCAATCCGGGTACGCCCGCCAAGATGCTCGATTACCTCATCGACATAGTCGATCTGGTGCTGGTGATGAGCGTCAATCCCGGTTTCGGCGGGCAGAGCTTTATCAATAGCCAGCTCCGGAAAATCGCGGCAATCCGCAAGATGATCGACGCCAGCGGCCGCGACATCGACCTGGAGGTCGATGGCGGCATTGACCTGCGCACTGCCGCGCTCGCCATCGACGCTGGCGCCGACGCGCTGGTCGCCGGCACCGCCACCTTCCGCGGCGGGCCCGAGGCTTACGCCGCGAACATTCGCGGCTTGCGAGGCGGATGAGCGACCGGGACCAAGCTCCCGCCGCTGACGGGATCGACGAAGGCAAGCGGCTGATGCGGGTCGGCGGCGACAAGGGCCTGTCGCTCGCCGAACGGCTCTCCGATCGCTTTCACCGCCTGACATGGCGCACGCCCATCCACGGGCTGCGGCTGAAGGGCCGCTATCCCCTGAAGCTGATCGCCGTGCCCGATGACCCCTTGTTCGGTGATCTCGCACGCGGCCGTGCGCTGCTGGAGGGGCGATTCGCGTTCCGCGGCGAGAGCCATGCGATCGAGGGGCTGGATTTGCGTAGCTTTGCGGCCGGCGCGGCGCTGGCCGAGCATCTGCACAGCTTCGCCTGGTTGCGCGACCTGTCGAGCGTCGCGACGCGGGCGCAAGGCGCGCCGATCGCCGAGGGGCTGATGGAGCGCTGGCTGGCGGCTCACGGCGAGCGGGTGACCGCGCTTGCCTGGCGCCCCGATCTGTGGGGGCGGCGCATCCTGTTCTGGACCGCGCATGCGCCGCTGATCCTCTCGTCGACAGATCTTGTCTACCGTTCCAAGGTGCTCAATGCGCTTGCCCGCGGCGCGCGGCACATCGATCGCAGTGCCGATAAGGCCCCGGCAGGGCCGGCGCGAGTCGCTGCCTGGTGCGGCGTGATTGCAGCGGGGTTGCTGATCCCCGGCGGCGATCCGCGCCGCGCCTTCGGCGAGGGTGGGCTGCACCGCGCACTCGGCACCGCGCTGTTCGAGGACGGCGGGGTGGTGAGCCGCTCGCCCGAAGGGTTGCTCGACCTGGTGGCGCTGCTGGCAATGCTGCGCGAAAGCTATGCCGCGCGCCGGCTGGAGCTGCCGGGCTTCGCGCAGGATGCACTAGCGTCGATGGTGCCGGCCTTGCTGGGCATCTGTCACGCGGATCGCGGCCTTTCAAGCTGGCAGGGCGGCGGGCCGGTAACCGCGGAGCAAGTGGCGCAGGTGATCGACGCCAGTGGCATCCGCACCCGTCCGCTCCGCCAGGCGCGCGACTGGGGCTATCAGCGGCTGGTAGCCGGCAGCACGGTGCTGATCATGGACGCCGCGCCCCCACCGGTCGCGCGGGTGGTGGAGGGTGGCTGCGCCTCGACGCTGGCGTTCGAGTTCTCTGACGGGCCAGCGCGCATCATCGTCAATTGCGGGGGCGCGCGTGCGGCGGACGCCCGGCTGCCCAAGGCGCTGGTGGAAGGACTGCGCACCACTGCGGCGCATTCGACGCTGACGCTTGCCGATACCAATTCCACCGCGATCCACGCCGACGGAACGCTCGGCCGCGGCGTGGCGGAGCTTGAGCTGAGACGGCAGGAGTCGGAGAATGCCAGCCGCATCGAGGCGAGCCATGACGGCTATGTCCGCCGCCACGGGTTCGTTCACCGGCGACAACTGGTGCTCACCGGCGACGGCCGCGAGTTGCGCGGCGAAGACGTGCTACTGCCCAAGGGACGGCGGCGACACCCTGGTGCGACCGCCTTCTCGATCCGCTTCCACCTGGGGCGCGGGGTTGAGGCATCGCCGACCGCGGACGGACTAGGCGCGGTGTTGCGGGTGCCGGGTGGTGCCATGTGGCAGTTTCGCACCGGCGGCGAATCGCTGGCGATCGACGAAAGTTTGTGGATCGATACGGAAGGACGGCCGATCGCGACTCAGCAACTGGTGGTCAGCGGGGCGGCGGAAGCGGGCGGGACGACGGTCGGCTGGGTCTTGAAGCGCGCGCGGTGACGGAATTTCTCGTCCCTGCCCTTCAGGGGAGGGGTTGGGGGTGGGGGCGACCGCCGCTAGGAGGTCGCTCGTCGCGCAGCGCCGAACCGGGCATCGAGCCCGGTCCGCCGCTCACCCACCCCTTGCCCCTCCCTTAAAAGGGAGGGGTGGAAAAGAGTGTCATGACCACCATCTCCATCCGCCGCGCTCTCCTGTCCGTGTCCGACAAGACGGGCGTCGTTGATCTCGCCCGTACCCTCGCCGATCAGGGCGTGGAGCTGGTCTCCACCGGGGGCACCGCCAAGGCGCTGCGCGAGGCGGGGCTCACCGTTCGCGACGTGTCGGACCTCACTGACTTTCCGGAGATGATGGACGGGCGCGTCAAGACGCTGCACCCGATGGTACATGGCGGGCTGCTGGCGGTGCGCGACGATGCGGCGCACGCCGCGGCGATGGAGGAGCATGGGATTGGCGCGATCGACCTCGTCGTCGTTAATCTCTACCCGTTCGCGCAGACAGTGGCGAAGGGTGCCGGTCGCCCCGAGGTGATCGAGAATATCGACATCGGCGGCCCCAGCATGGTGCGATCCGCGGCGAAGAACCATGCGTTTGTGGCGATCGTCACCGACCCGGCCGATTATGCGGTTGTCGCGCGCGGTGAGACGACGCTGGACGAGCGCAAGCGGCTGGCGGCCAAGGCCTTTGCCGCCACCGCGACCTATGATTCGATGATCGCCAGCTGGTTCGGCCATACCGATCAAGGCGAGGAATTCCCGGCGACCCTGCCACTCACGCTCGAGGCGCCGACGGTGCTTCGCTACGGCGAGAACCCGCACCAGCATGCGGCCTTCTATCGCCAGTCCGGCAGCGCCGTTCGCGGCATTGGCCAGGCGCGGCAGGTGCAGGGCAAGGAGCTGTCGTACAACAATCTCAACGACGCCGATGCGGCGCTGGAACTGGTCAGCGAGTTCCGCGATGCCGCACCGAGCTGCGTGATCGTCAAGCACGCCAATCCCTGCGGCGTGGCGACTGGCGCGACTCTCGCCGAGGCCTATGAGGCGGCATTCGCTTGCGACACCGTGTCGGCGTTTGGCGGGATCATCGCGCTCAATCGTCCGCTCGACGCGGCGACGGCAAAGGCCATCACCGGTATCTTCACCGAAGTCGTAGTGGCGCCGGATGCCGACGAGGAAGCTATCGCGCTGTTCGCGGCGAAGAAGAACCTCCGGCTGCTGCTGACCGGTGCGCTGCCTGATCCGGCGCGTGGCGGGCTGACGGCGAAGACGATTGCGGGAGGGTGGCTGGTCCAGTCGCGCGATAACGGTGTGCTGACGGATGACATGCTCGAGGTCGTGACCAAGCGTCAGCCGACCGCGCAGGAACTCGCCGACTGCCGTTTTGCGTGGACGGTAGCCAAGCACGTCAAGTCGAACGCAATCGTCTATGCCAAGGACGGCAGCACCGCCGGTGTCGGGGCGGGGCAGATGAACCGGCTGGAATCTGCCCGCATTGCGGCGTGGAAGGCGAAGGATGCGGCGGAGAAGGCCGGCTGGGCAGAGCCGCGGACGATCGGTTCGGCGGTCGCGTCGGACGCCTTCTTCCCCTTCGCTGATGGTTTGCTTGCGGCGGTTGAGGCCGGGGCGACGGCGGTGATCCAGCCGGGTGGGTCGATCCGTGATGCCGAGGTGATCGCGGCGGCCGATGAGGCGGGGCTGGCGATGGTGTTCACGGGGATGCGCCACTTCCGCCATTGAGGGTGCAGGTCGGGCGCTGAGCTCCAATGCATTGTCATCCCGGCCTTGTGCCGGGGGCTAGTCTTCCGCGAACTCGAAGGTTATGAGTTTGCGGAAGCCTGGATGCCGGGACGAGCCCGGCATGACGGCCTTTGAGAGCGCTCAGGAGCGCCCATACCACCACACGCCGTCGCGTTCCTCGCGCACGGCGCGGTCCTCCACCTCGAGCCGGCGCAGATGCGCGAGCGACTCGCCGGTCGCCATGCCGATCACGTCCAGGCCGATCGGGCGGCGGAACAGCACCTTGAAGCAATCGGTGGCGCGCACCGGGCCGTCCCCCATCAGGTCGACGATCGCGTCGAGCCGGTCGAGATGTTCGTCGCGAAGCGCGTCGAGGCGGGTGTGGAGGCCATAGAAGGGATCGCCGTGCCCCGGAAGGACGAGCAAATCGTCGGGCAATTGCTTGAACTTCTCGATCGAGCGCAGCCAGTCGCCGAGCGGATCGTCGTTGATCTGGCTGACGTGCACCGAGATGTTCGAGCTGATCTTGGGTAGCACCTGATCGCCCGCCACCAGCACGCGGCGGTCGTAATCGACGAGGCAGGCGTGTTCGGGGCTGTGGCCGCTGCCGGTGACGACATGCCAGTCGCTACCGCCGATGCGCAGCGTCTCGCCGTCCTGAATGCGATGGTACATCAGCGGCATACGCGCAATCGCCTTGCCGAAATTCGACCAGCCCTTGGCCGAGCCATGCGCGACCTGTTCCTCATCCCAGCCGGCGCCACGCCAGAAGGCGACCTGCTCCTCGGGCACTTCGGGGCGCGAGTCGGCGGCGAGCATACGCACCATCAACCATTCGGTGCGCGTCATCACGATCTCGGCATCGTCGAAGCGGCGCGACAGCCAGCCGGCGAGGCCGACGTGATCGGGGTGCATGTGGGTGCACAGGATGCGGCCGATGCGCTGGCCGTCGAGCGGACCTTCCAGGATCGTGCGCCACGCCTCTGTCGAGCGCGGGCTGGCGGTGCCAGTGTCGATCGCGAGCAGCTCGGGCCCGTCGTCGAGGATCAGGCCGTTGACGTGCTTCAACGGCCCCGACATTGGCACGCGCCACCAGCGGATCCCGTCCATCACCGTCAGCAGCTCACCCGGCTGCGGACCGCGATCGCCGAAGGGGAAAGTGAGGCCGGCCCAACTGGTGGGGGTCAGCCCTTCGTCGCCGATCAACGTGCGGTTCAATGCGGTCGCCATAAGAGCGACGCTATCAGCATAACATTCGTTACGTCGAGGAGATTCGGTGGGATGACCGGCGAGTCAGAACCGTCATGCCGGCACGAGGCCGGAATGACGGTATAGATTCAACCGCCGCGCCGATCAGCGGCGGAACGGATCCTCGAAGAACGGCTTGGGCGCGATGCCCTCGTCACCGGCCAGTTCCGCGTCGCGCGCAGCCTGCTCGCGCTCGGCACGGAGCTGTTCGATCAGCGCCTCACGGTCGCCATCGAGACGGGTATCGGTCGGCTGCGCCTCGACGCCAGCGCTCTTGGCCGCCTTGTTCACCGCCGAGTCGAGTTCGCGCTGGGTGGTGAGGCCGAGCGTCACCGGATCCTTCGGCGTGATATTGCCGATGTTCCAGTGCGTCCGGTCGCGGATCGCGGCGATCGTGGTGCGCGTGGTGCCGATCAGGTTGGAGATCGCCCCGTCCGAGATCTCCGGATGGTTGCGGATGATCCAGGCGATGCCATCGGGCTTGTCCTGCCGCTTGGACACCGGCGTGTAGCGCGGCCCCTTGGTGCGGCGGACCTGCTCGGGGCCCTTGGTCATCTTCAGCCGATAATTGGCGTCGGCCTGACCCTTGTCGATTTCGTCCTGGGTCAGTTCATGCGCGCGCACCGGATCGCGCCCAGTGAGCTTGGTCGCTGCCGTATCGTCAGCGATCGCCTGAACCTCAAGCACGTGAAGGCCGCAGAATTCCGCGATCTGCTCAAAGGTGAGCGAGGTATTGTCGACCAGCCAGGAAGCGGTCGCATGGGGCATGAGCGGCTGGTTCATGCGGGAAAGCCTTTCGGTATAAACAAATAGGGCCGCCCCTTACCGGAGCGGCCGCCTAACCTGTTGTGACTTAATGTGCCTATGCCGAGAGGGCAAGCGTCCTTGCGTCAGGCGGCGTGCGCCAGCCTGATCGGAGTCAAGGCGCCGAGGAACTGTTCGGCGCTCGCTCGCCAAGTATGCCGCGCGCCCGCGGCGGCGCAGATCGCGGGGTCCAGCGCCAGCGCGCCAGCAATCGCTTGGTTCAGATCGGCGTGCATTACGCCAGTCTCGGGCGTCAGCACATCGATGGGGCCCGGCACTGGGTAAGCGGCGACGGGCGTGCCGCAGGCGAGCGCTTCGATCATCACCAGTCCGAACGTGTCGGTGCGGCTGGGGAAGACGAACAGGTCGGCCGCGCGATAGCAAGCCGCCAAGGCTTCGCCGAACTGGGCGCCGAGGAACAAGGCATCGGGGAAGCGCTGCTGAAGCGCAGCGCGGGCAGGGCCGTCGCCGACCACGACCTTGCTGCCCGGATGGGTGGCGGAGAGGAACGCCTCCACGTTCTTTTCGACCGCCACGCGGCCGACATAAAGCATCACCGGGCCTGGCAGCGCTGCCATGCGTTCGTTGACTGGCCCGGCGGCGGAGAATTCGCGCGACACGCCGCGACCCCAGCGACGGATGCGTGTCAAGCCATGCGCCTCCAGCGCGCGCTGGATCGTGGGCGTGGATACCAGGATCGCGTCGGCCGGCTGATGGAACCAGCGGATGAAGCGCCAGATCCACTCGGGATTGGCGCCGGTACGGGCCGCCACATAGTCCGGAAACTGGGTGTGATAGGCAGTGGTGAAGGGCAGGCCGCGGGCAAGACACCAGCGTCGTGCGGCCAGCCCGAGCGGGCCTTCGGTCGCAATATGCACCGCCTCCGCGCCGAAATCGGCAACGCGGCGACCCACCGCCGTCCGGCCGGCAATCGCGAGACGGATCTCCGGATAAGTAGGGCACGGCAGCGAGCGAAAGGCGTCAGGTGCGATCACCATTACGTGGTGGCCCATGGCGGCAAGCTCGCGCGTCACCGACTGGAGCGTGCGTACCACGCCGTTGACCTGCGGCGTCCAAGCATCGGTGACGATGGCGATGCGCATGATCGTCAGGCCGCGATCGCCAGCACCGGGGCGGTCTCGCGCCGCGCGATGATGTCCGACCAGTGGAGGATCTCCATCCGGCCATCGAAATGCTCGACCAGGGCGGTGGCGCTCTCCACCCAATCCCCGTCGTTATAGTAGGTTACCCCTTCGATCTCGCGCATTTCGGCGGTGTGAATATGGCCGCAGACGACACCATCGACGCCGCGTGCGCCGGCGGCCTCGGCGACGATCTCTTCGAAGCGCGAGATGAAGGCGACGGCGTTCTTGACCTTGGCCTTGGCATGCTTGCTGAGTGACCAATAAGGCATGCCGAAGCGACGGCGGAACGAATTCACGCCGCGGTTCGCCGCCATGAGCAGATTGTAGAGCGTGTCCCCGACATGGGCGAGCCAGCGGTGCGCAAGGGTGATGGCGTCGAATTCATCGCCGTGCAGCACCAGCAGACGGCGGCCGTCGGCGGTTTCGTGGATGGCGTTGCGCTTGATCGCGATGCCGCCGAAATCGAGGCCGCAGAACTGCCGAAACGCTTCGTCGTGATTGCCCGGGATAAAGACCATTTTGGTGCCGCGGTTGGCGCGCTTGAGCAAGCGCCACACCACGTCGCTATGCGCGGCGGGCCAGTAGAAGCGCTTGCGCAGCCGCCAGCCATCAACGATGTCGCCGACCAGATACATGGTGTCGCTGTCGACATGGTCGAGAAAGTCGATCAGCATCTCGGCGTTGCAGCCGCGCGTGCCCAGGTGGATGTCGCTGATCCAGATGGTGCGATAGCGCGTGCGCTCGACGATCCGCTCGGGCAGATGCGGACGCGAATTGGCAAAATCTGCGAGGTCGGTGACGTCGGCGAGCGTGACAGTCGTCGGCATGGCAGGGCCCTCCCTGCCTTTCACCGCTACCAGCCGCGCGTTACGGGGCGATCACGATCCCGTTACCGTTCAGTCTCCATCTCATGACGGTTCGACGTCAATCCCGCAGCGGCGGCCTGCCACGTTAAGCGGGACCGATCAGCGCACCTGCTCGACAGGTGCGCCAGTGACGGGATCAGTTGCTGGCACGAGCGTAAACAGCCCCACGGCGCCAAGCACGAACCCGCCGGCGAACTGCCACAGGAAGCTGGACTTTAGGAGGCGGGTCATAAGCGTGCTCTGTATCTCGTTAAGGGCGGCGGGGACTGATCTAGCCGCGGTGATCTGAACCACGGCTTTGGCCGGTGTTCATCGGCGGTTCGGCATATAGGGGCGAATTTGTCGCCCTTGTACGTTCAAGGTGGAAAGTAATCGTTTCTAGCGCGGAACCAAAGCTGCGACCGCGCGTGCGCGTATAAAGGTCGCCCCGGCTTGATCCACGGCTCCGCTTCCTCAGCCGTGTGGAGGAAGAAGCGGAGCCCCGGGGCAAGCGCGGGATACGAAGGTGGCGCTTACTTCAGAGCGCCACATGCCTGCTGGATGCGGGTGCAGGCCTCACGAAGGATCTCGTCGTTGGTGGCGTAGCTGATGCGCATTGCCGGCGAGAGGCCGAACGCAACGCCCTGTACGGCGGCGACACGCGCGTGCTCCAGCAGATAGCCGACGAAATCGCTGTCGGTTTCGATCTTCAGGCCTTTGGGCGTGGTCTTGCCGATCAGGCCGGAGACTTCGGGATAGACGTAGAAGGCGCCTTCGGGTGTCGGGCAGGTGATGCCGGGCGTGTCGTTGAGCATCGCGACGACGAGGTCACGGCGCGTCTTGAAGGCCGCGTTGCGCTCGGCGAGGAACGACTGGTCGCCGTTGAGCGCCGCCGTCGCGGCTGCCTGGGCGATCGAGCAGGGATTGCTGGTCGATTGCGACTGGAGCTTGGCCATCGCCTTGATCAGCCACGGCGCGCCGCCGGCAAAGCCGATGCGCCAGCCGGTCATCGCATAGGCCTTGGAGCAGCCGTTGACGGTCAGCGTGCGCTCGTAAAGCGAGGGGCAGACCTCGGCGATCGTGGCGAACTTGAAGTCATCATAGACGATATGCTCGTACATGTCGTCGGCGAAGATCCACACGTGCGGATGGCGTTCGAGCACCTCGCCCAGCGCCTTGAGCTCGGCCACGGTGTAAGCGGCGCCGGTCGGGTTCGACGGCGAATTGAGGATCAGCCACTTGGTGCGCGGGGTGATCGCCGCTTCCAGCATCGCAGGGGTGAGCTTGTAGCCGTGCTCCGGTCCGGCCGCGACGATGACGGGGGTGCCGCCGGCGAACTGCACCACATCGGGGTAGCTGACCCAGTAAGGCGCGGGCACGATCACTTCGTCGCCGGCCTCGACCGTCGCGACGAGTGCGTTGAACAAAGTATGCTTGCCGCCGACGTTCACGCTGATCTGCTGAGGCGTATAGGTGAGGCTGTTGTCGCGCTTGAACTTGGCGACGATCGCGTCCTTCAGCTCGGGCGTGCCGTCGACGTTGGTGTATTTCGTCTGACCGCGGCGGATCGCCTCAATCGCGGCTTCCTTGACGAAATCGGGCGTGTCGAAATCCGGCTCGCCCGCGCCCAGGCCGATGACGTCGGTACCGGCGCGCTTCAGCTCCTGCACCTTGGTGGTGATCGCCAGCGTGGGCGAGGGGCTGATGCGATCGAGCGCGGCGGACGTCTTCATGAGTGCCACTCCTGGTTGGGGCGGGGCGGCTATAGCGATCGCCGATCGGCTTTCGCAACTGCAACGAAGGCAAAATGAGCGGTGACCTTTCCGTCATGCCGGGCTTGTCCCGGCATCTAGCGTACCGCGCATCCGAGGCCGATGAGTGTGCGGACGGCTGGATGCCGGCGCGAGGCCGGCATGACGAAGTTGGTTAGGCTGCAGTGTTCAGAGTGGCAGGCATGATGCCGCGCAAGGCATTGCCGACGTGGAGCCCCTCGGCAAGGTCGTCGGGCGTGAGGTCAGCCTCGATCGCGCGGCCGTTATCGATCAGTTCGGCGCGCAACACGCCGGGCAACAGCCCGCGCACGAGCGGGGGTGTCAGGAGCCGGCCGTCACGTTCGACGAAGACGTTGGTGAAGCTGCCTTCGGTGATGAAGCCTTGCGGATCGAGGAACAGTACTTCGTCTGCGCCGCTTGCGCGACGAGCATCGTCGTAGAAGGCGCGGTTGCTCGTCTTGTGGTGCAGGCGGAAGTCGGCGGGGCTGACCGGGAGCGGGACCAGCGCGACCTGCATCGGCGTGGCGCGAGCGGGCGGGAGCGGGCCGACCTCGATGGTGATCCTGCCGCTGGCGCTCGCGAGCAGGCGGACGCGCGCGGGGCGGCGGAGGCGGAAGGTGGCGGCCTGGAGTTCATTGCGCGCCTCGTGGCGGTCGAAGACGAAGCCGAAGGTTGTCGCGCTGGCCTTCATCCGGGCGAGGTGGCGCTCGATCAGCAGGATGCCCGCCTCGGGATCGAAGTGCATCGTCTCGATCAGGTCGGGGTCACGCTGGCCGTGGGTGAGGAAGGCGCCCTTGGCGAGCGCTTCGTCCCATTCGCAGTCGGCGCGGCTGTCGGCGACGATGCCGCCGCCGAGGCCAAGTGTGGCGTGCTGGTCGCCATCCCGGATGTGGAGCGTGCGGATCGCGACATTGAATTGCGCGTCGCCATTGGCTTCGGATCGCCCGATCGCGCCGGTGTAGGCGCCGCGCGCGTCCTGCTCCGTGGCGGCGATCACTTGCATGGCGCGGAGCTTTGGGGCGCCGGTGATCGAGCCGCAGGGGAAGAGCGCGGACAGCACGTCCATCGCATCCTGCCCCGGCGCGAGCGTGGCGGCGACGGTGGAGGTCATCTGGTGGACGGTGGGATATGGCTCAACCGCAAACAATTCGGGCACCCGGACGCTGCCCGGTGCCGCGACGCGCGACAGATCGTTGCGCATCAGATCGACGATCATGAGGTTTTCGGCGCGCTGCTTCTCGTCCGTCGCGAGCGCTTCGGCGATGGCGGCGTCGCGGGTCGGATCGGGATCGCGGCGGGCGGTGCCCTTCATCGGGCGGCAGGTGAGCGAGCCGTCATCCAGCCGGAAGAAGAGTTCGGGAGAGAAGGAGAGCAATGTGTCGCGGCCGGTAGCGACGACCGCACCCCAGCCGGCCTGCGCCCGGCCGCGCACGGCGGCGTAGAGCGCGAGCGGATCGCCGGCGAACGGCGCGCGGGCGCGAAAGGTGAGATTGGCCTGGTAGATATCGCCCGCAGCGATCAGCTCCAGTACCTCGCCGAGCATCGCGTCATACTGGTCGCGGGTGACGTGCGGTTGAGGCGCGCCGATCCAGGCGCCGGCCGGCGAGGGGAGGAGCGTTCGCGGATCGGCGAGTTCCTCATAACGGTCGAACAGCCCGAACCAGAGCAGTGGGGTGGGCGATGCCGTTGCTGCGCCGGCGCGGGGCTCGAACGCGGCGCCAGCCTCATAGGAGAGGAAGCCGGCGGCGTGGCGACCTCGCGCTACCGCGGCTCGGATGTGCGCCAGCGCCGGCTCCACCTCTGCGATGGCTGTTGCCTCGATCACCGCGGTCGGATCGCAGTACAGCCGCGCGGGCGCGCCGCTGGTCCGGGCATCGTCGAGCAGCACGAAAGGCGCGGCGAGCGGCATGTGCGGGCCATGCCCGCGGCCGCCCCGCGCCGCAACCCCGCGCATCCGCCTTGCCGTGAGCGTCACGGGCGGGTTAGCAGGTGCGATCCCCCAGCTTCGAGGAACGATCTCGTGACCGACACGACCACCGAACCCGCCCTGCGCGCGATGATCGTCGCGGTGACGCCGATCGAACAGAATTGCACCATCATCTGGTGCACGAAAACCATGAAGGCGGCGGTGATCGATCCGGGCGGCGACCTGCCCAAGATCAAGGCGGCGGTGGCGCAGGCTGGCGTCACGGTGGAGAAGATCCTGCTGACCCACGGCCATATCGACCATGCCGGCGAGGCCAAGCCGCTTGCCGACGATCTGGGCGTGCCGATCGAGGGGCCGCAGGAGGAGGATCGCTTTTGGCTGGCGCGGCTGGGCGACGACGGGCGCAACTGGGGTATCCGCGGCGTGCCGTTCGAGCCGGATCGCTGGCTGGAGGATGGCGACACGGTGACGGTCGGCGAGCTGACGCTCGACGTGTACCATACGCCGGGGCACACCGCGGGGCATGTGATCTTCCACCATGCGCCGTCGAAGTTCGCGCAGGTGGGGGATGTCCTGTTCCAGGGGTCGGTGGGGCGGACCGATCTGCCGCAGGGAAACCACAAGACGCTGCTCCATTCGATCGTGACGAAGCTGTGGCCGCTGGGGAGCGAGACGGCGTTCATTCCGGGGCATGGCAAGCCCTCCACCTTCGCGCATGAGCGGCAGTGGAACATGTTCGTCAGCGATGATGCGATGAAGGCGTGAGAGGATTGCCCTCTCCGCCGTTTGTGCTGAGCCTGTCGAAGCACGTCCCGCGAGCGGAGCGTTCGTGACACGCACTTCGACAAGCTCGGTGCGAACGGTTGCGGGCTCGGTTGCGTCCGGCGAAGGATCGAGATGACCGAAGCCGAATTCATTGCCGCGCTGCGCCGCCTGCCGCTGCATCCCGGGGCGCTCGGGATAGCGGACGATGCCGCGCGGCTCGGCGGGTTTGTCGTCACCACCGATACGCTGGTCGAGGGCGTTCATTTTCTGCCTGACGATCCACCTGGGGATGTGGCGTGGAAGGTGGTGGCGGTGAACCTGTCCGATCTCGCGGCCAAGGGCGCGGTGCCGGAGGGTATCATGCTCAACTATCCGCTGTCGGGGGGCGCGTGGGACCGGGCGTTCCTTGCCGGGCTTAATGCTTGTCTGGCGGTGTTCGACTGTCCGTTGCTTGGCGGCGATACGGTGTCGCTGCCGGCTGGCGCGCCGCGGGTCCTGACGGTCACCGCCTTTGGCCGCGATGCGGCGGCGCCGGCGCGGTCGGGGGCACAGGCGGGCGATCATCTGTGGGTGACGGGGTGCATCGGCGATGCGGGTGCGGGGCTTGCGGTGGCGCGGGCGGGCGAGGGGCCGGTGGCGCTGCTCGCCGCATACCGCCGGCCGCGGCCGCGGTTGGCCGAGGGGCGGGTGCTCGGGCCGATTGCGCATGCGATGATGGACGTGTCCGACGGGTTGCTGATCGACGCGTGGCGGATGGCGGTGGCGAGCGGCTTGGCGGTGACGATCGCGCTCGACCAGGTACCGCTGTCGACGGCGTATCGGGCCTATGCGGGGAATGATCCGCTGCGCGCGGCGACCGCGGGGGACGATTATCAGCTCCTGTGTGCGCTGCCGCCGGATCAGCGGCCGACGGGGGTGGCGACGTGTGTCGGGGCATTTGCGGAGGGGAGGGCGCTGGCGTTGACGCATCGCGGTGCGCCGGTGGCGGTGCCCGAGCGGTTGGGGTTCGAGCACCGCGTTTGAGACGGCTCGAGCTCCACAAAGGGAACGTCATTCCCGCGAAGGCGGGAATCCAGACGCGTAACGTTTGCGATGGAGCCGCCACCTTGGAGTTTATGGATCCCCGCCTTTGCGGGGATGACGGCACTCGTTACCGTTTCTCCAACCCCGCTTGCGCTTTCCCCTCATCCGTTTACGTTCCGTAACAGAACGATAAATCATAGGAGACCGGCGGTTACCGCCCGCGGGCGGGGCCGATCGGCCACGTTTAGGGGAAGGAACGCGATGACCACGGTCACTATCGCCATCCTCTGCGGCCTGTTGGCCGTGGTCTATGGCATCGTCACGAGCCAGCAAGTTCTACGCGCATCGCCGGGCAACGAGCGGATGCAGGATATCGCCGCCGCCATCCAGGAAGGCGCCAAGGCGTATCTTGGGCGGCAATATACCACCATCGCAATCGTCGGCGTGATCGTCGCGGTGATCCTGTTCGCCACCTTGGGCACGCTCTCCACTGTCGGTTTCCTGATCGGGGCGATCCTCTCGGGCGTGGCGGGCTATGTCGGCATGAACATTTCGGTGCGTGCCAATGTGCGCACCGCGGAGGCGGCGCGGACCAGCTTGCAGGGCGGGCTGACGATGGCGTTCCGTTCGGGCGCGGTCACCGGGATGCTGGTCGCAGGCCTCGGGTTGCTCGCGATCGCGGGGTTCTTCTGGTATCTGACGGGGCCGGCGGGCTACGCGCCCAATGCACGCGCGATCGTCGAGGCGCTGACGGCGCTGGCGTTCGGCGCGTCGCTGATCTCGATCTTTGCGCGGCTGGGTGGCGGCATCTTCACCAAGGCGGCGGACGTCGGCGCTGACCTCGTCGGCAAGGTCGAGGCGGGCATTCCGGAGGACGACCCCCGCAACCCCGCCGTGATCGCAGACAACGTCGGGGACAACGTCGGCGATTGCGCGGGCATGGCTGCCGATCTGTTCGAGACCTATGTGGTGACGCTCGGCGTGACGATGATCTCGATCGCGCTGCTGATCCAGGCGTCGCCCGGCGAACTGATGAACCTGATGAGCCTGCCGCTGATCGTCGGCGGCGTGTGCATCGTCACCTCGATCATCGGCACCTACATGGTGCGGCTCGGATCGAAGGGGTCGATCATGGGCGCGCTGTACAAGGGGTTCTGGACCTCGGCGCTGCTCGCCATTCCCGCGATCTATGTCGCGACGCAGATGACGCTGGGTGACCTCAACGCACCGATCGGGGCGGCGGGATTCTTGGATGCGCCAAGCGACGGCGTGGCGAGCGGGCTTGGCGATCTGGCCGCGACCGATGTGACCGGCGCGCCGAGCGCGGATGCCTTCACCGGGATGGACCTGTTCTGGTGCATGCTGATCGGGCTGGCGGTGACCGGGCTGATCGTGTGGATCACCGAATATTATACCGGCACCAATTATCGTCCGGTGAAGTCGATCGCCAAGGCAAGCGAGACCGGCCATGGCACCAACGTGATCCAGGGCCTCGCGATCAGCCTGGAGGCGACGGCGCTGCCGACGCTCGTCATCGTCGTCGCGGTGGTGGCGACGTACAAGCTTGCCGGTGTGATCGGCATCGCCTTCGCCGCGACCGCGATGCTGGCGCTCGCCGGCATGGTGGTGGCGCTCGACGCTTACGGCCCGGTGACCGACAATGCCGGTGGCATCGCCGAAATGGCCGGGCTCGACGATGAGGTGCGGCACAAGACCGATGCGCTCGACGCGGTGGGCAACACCACCAAGGCGGTGACCAAGGGCTATGCGATCGGTTCGGCGGGGCTTGCCGCACTGGTGCTGTTCGGGGCGTACACCACCGATCTTCAGACCTACTTCCCTGACATCCAAGTCGATTTCAGCCTGAGCAATCCGTACGTCATCGTCGGGCTGCTGCTCGGCGCGCTGCTGCCCTATCTGTTCGGCGCGTTCGGGATGACTGCCGTGGGGCGCGCGGCGGGCGCCGTCGTGGAGGAGGTGCGCGACCAGTTCCGCAACAATCCCGGGATCATGCAGGGGACCAGCCGGCCAAATTACGGCCGCACCGTCGATCTCGTCACGCGCGCGGCGATCAAGGAAATGATCATCCCCTCGCTGTTGCCGGTGCTGTCGCCGATCGCGCTGTATTTCATCGTCACCGCGGTCGATGGGCAGGCGTCGGGCTTTGCGGCGCTCGGCGCGATGCTGCTGGGCGTGATCGTCTCCGGGCTGTTCGTCGCGCTGTCGATGACGAGCGGCGGCGGCGCGTGGGACAATGCCAAGAAATATATCGAAGACGGCAACCACGGCGGCAAGGGATCCGACGCGCACAAGGCGGCGGTGACGGGCGACACTGTCGGTGATCCTTACAAGGACACCGCAGGCCCGGCGGTTAACCCGATGATCAAGATCACCAACATCGTCGCGCTGCTGCTGCTCGCGGCGCTCGCCGGTGGGGCGGGGTAAAGGCGCGCTTATATTGCGTCGGGCTGCTGCGCTGCCTATCCCGTCTAACAAAGGAGCAACGTAGCAGCCATGACGACCTTCGACGATCGCGAGCGCGCCTTCGAGACCAAATTTGCGCGCGACGAGGAAATGGCCTTTCGCATCATCGCGCGGCGCAACCGCCTGCTGGGCCAGTGGGCGGCCGAGCTGATGAAGCTGACGCCCGAGGAGGCGGACGCTTATGCCAAGACGGTGGTCCACGCCGATCTGGAAGAGGCCGGCGATGGCGACGTGATCCGCAAACTGCTGGGTGACCTGACCGCCGCCGGCGTTGACGTGGGCGAGGCCGATGTGCGCGACGCGCTCGACAAGCAGACGATCGAGGCGCGTCGCCAGCTGATGGAAGCGCAATAACATGGCCATGCGGGCGGACGACATCGCGGACCTGATCCGCGCGGGCATTCCCGATGCGGAGGTGGAGATCACCGACCTCGCCGGGGACGGTGATCACTATGCGGCCAAGGTGACGTCGGCGTCATTCGCCGGCATGCCGCGGGTGAAGCAGCACCAGGCGGTCTATGCCGCGCTGGGCGGGCGGATGGGTGGCGTGCTCCACGCCTTGCAGTTGACGACGGGCGTGCCGAAATAACCCGCAGCAAGCCTGTTCAGACGCATGAAGGACCGAGAATGACCGACGATACCAACGCCCGCATCGATGCGGTGGTGAAGAACAATCCCGTGGTCCTGTTCATGAAGGGATCGCCGCTGTTCCCGCAGTGCGGCTTCTCCAGCCGCGCGATCGCGATCCTTCAGCACCTCAACGCCGAGTTCGAGAGCGTCGACGTGCTGCAGGACCAGGGCATCCGCCAGGGCATCAAGGCTTATTCGGACTGGCCGACGATCCCGCAGCTATATGTCGGCGGCGAATTCGTCGGCGGATCGGACATCATGATGGAGATGTACGAGAGCGGCGAGCTGGCCGAGCTGCTGAAGGATCACGCCAAGGCGGCGTGAGGCACCGGGTGCGGGCGGGGTCGCGAGATCGAAGAAGCGACGCCCGCCCGGCTGAAGCGTACAACTTTACGCTCGGTGCGTGGTGAGTGATGCAGTGCGCGTGCCAGTTTGGGCGTGGCGCGGATTTGCTCCGTTTTCGAGGTTAACGGCCGGCGCGGTTGTCGCGGAGCTGTAAAGCCAGCCGACGTTTGCCGTGTTCCTCTGCGTTCATTCGTCTTGAGCCTGTCGACGGGCTTGCCACTTTGCGGTGGCGTTTGGCGAATCTGCTTCGACAAGCTCAGCACGAGCGGGTGGCTGTGTGGCCGCATGCCACTTCCGCGACGGTCGTCACTCCGGACTTGATCCGGGGTCCCGCTCACTCCGCAGCAGCGTCGGCATGGCAGCGGGATCCCGGATCAAGTGCGGGATGACGAGGGTTGGAGAGCCCCCAGGTCATCGCGTGTGTCGATGTCCACCAGTTCCGATGCGGGCGCCTCGACATGGCCGGCGGTGCGGATGAGGTCGCGGGCGCCGTGGTCGCCTGTTAGTGACAGCAGTGGTGCGAACAGGTGGCGGCCGAACACGGCGGGTGGTCGTGGCGGCGCGTTGGGGCTGGTGGAGGCGACCACTGCGTCAGGCCCCTGCGCGGTATCGAGCAGGCGGCGGACGTGTGCTGCTGTGACGCGGGGCATGTCGGCAAGCGCGACGAGAATGGCGGCGGCGTCATGCTTCTGCGCATCGGCGACGCCGAGGCGGAGCGACGAGGCCATGTCGCCGACCGAATCATCGTTCTCGACCGTGTGGAAGCCGTGCGCGGTATAGTCGATCCGGCAACGGCTGACGATCGCGACGCGGCGGCGGAACGGCACGCTCGCCAGCGTCTGCGCGGCGTGCAGGCCGAGCGGCACCCCGTCTAGCGGCTCGTCCAGCTTGCTGCGGTGGCCTTCGAACCGCGCCGACTTGCCCGCGGCGAGCAGGACGAGGATCGTGTGCTCAGCCGCGATCATGGAACGCCTTCACCATCGCGCCCGCGATGGAGAGGGCGATTTCGGCCGGGCCGATCGCGCCGATCGACAGGCCGACGGGTCCGTCGATCCGCTCGAGATCGGCGGGTGCGATGCCGGCGGCGGCGAGGCGTTCAAGGCGGGCGGCGTGGCTCTTGCGGCTGCCGAGCGCGCCGACATAGCCGGTGTTCGCCGATAAGGCGGCGATCAGCGCGGGATCGTCGATCTTGGTATCGTGGCTCAGCGTCACCACCGCGGTCGAGGGGCCGGGCTTGTAGGCGGCGACCGCCTCGTCGGGCCAGCGATCGTCGAGCTTGGTGTCGGGGAAGCGCTCTTCGGTGAGGAAGCGCGCGCGGGGATCGATCACCACCGTTTCGATGCCGAGCGTGCGGGCGAGGCCGACGAGCGATTGGGCGATCTGCACCGCGCCGACGACGACCAGCCTGCGTGGGGGATCGTAGCGGTTGGCGAATATCTCTCCGGTTTCCACCGGACGCAGATCGGAGTGGCCTGTCTCGAGATCGGTGGTGACGGTGAGCGCCTGGCCGTTGCCGCGTGCCTCGGTGATGCGGTCGAACAATTCGGGGTCGAAGCCTTCGGCGCTGACCGGCTGGACCATGACGCTGATCTCGCCGCCGCAGGGCAGGCCGACTTCCCAGGCGCTGGCGTCGGCGACACCGTATCTCTTTACGGCGAAGGGGGCGCCGGCGATCACTTGCGCGGCGGTGTCGAGGATGTCGCCCTCGACGCAGCCGCCCGAGACGGAGCCTTCGAAGCGGCCGTCCTCGTGCACCAGCATGTGGCTGCCGCGTGGGCGCGGGGCCGAGCCCCAGGTGGAGACGACGGTGGCGAGCGCCATGCGGCTGCCCTTCCACGCCTCTGCCGCGGAAAGGACGGAATCATTGTCGGCCATGGAGGTTACACCGGCGGAAGCGAGGAGAGCAGTTTGTCGAGCGTCACGGGCATGTCGTAGATGCGCACGCCGGTGGCATTGTGGATCGCGTTGACCACAGCCGCGCCCGAGCCGGCGATACCGAGCTCGCCGACGCCCTTGGCGCCGACCGGGTTGGCGGAATCGTCGATTTCTTCGATGAAATAAGCCTCGATCTGCGGCACGTCGGCATTCACCGCGACGTGATATTCACCGAAATCGGGGTTTACGAAGCGCCCGTTGCGCGGATCGACCACGGCATCCTCGGTCAGCGCATAGGCTAGGCCCCAGACCATGCCGCCGACGATCTGGTTGCGCGCGGTCTTCTCGTTCAGCACGCGGCCGATGTCGAATACGCCTAGCATGCGGCGGACGCGCACCTCGCCGGTGACGGCGTTGACCGCGACCTCGGCGAATTGCGCGCCGTGGCTCGCCTGGCTGGTGGCCTGCGATTCCTTGCCGGGCGTGGTCTTGCCTTTCGCTGCGATGGGGGAGCCGCGGACGAGATCGGCGAGCGGGGTGGTGCGGGCGCCGGCGGTGACCTGGCCGTCCTTGAGGCGGAGATCATCGGTCGCGGCGTTCATGCGCAGGCCGAGTTCGGTGAGGATGTCCTCGCAGGCGAGCGCGGCGGCGGCACACGCGCTGCCCGCGCCGAACGAGCCGCCTGAGCCGGCGCTGGGCGGCAGATCGGTGTCGCCGATCACCACGTCTATCGCGCTGATCGGCAGACCGAGCATCTCGCCGGCCGTCTGGGCGAGGATCGTGTAGGTGCCGGTGCCGATGTCGGTCATGTCGGTCTTCACCGTGGCGCGGCCGTCGGCACCGAGGATCACCTCGGCCTCCGCCTGGACGGTGAAGTTCCCGCGCAGGGCGGCGGCCATGCCCATGCCGATCAGCCATTCGCCTTCGCGGCGGCTGCCGGGCGTCGTCTCGCGCTTGTCCCAGCCGAAGCGGCGGGCGCCTTCGTCGTAGCAATCGAGCAGGCGGCGGGTGCTGAAGCGCTTGCCCGTGGTGGGATCGCGCGTGGGTTCGTTGCGGCGGCGCAGCTCGATGGGGTCTAGGCCGAGCTGTTCGGCGAGTTCGTCCATCGCGCATTCGACCGCAAAGGTGCCGATCGCCTCGCCCGGCGCGCGGACCGCACCGGTGGCGGGGAGATCGATGCGGGCGAGATCGGTGCGGAAGCGGCGGGCTTCGCCGGCGTAGAGGGGCAAGGTGCCGAAGGGAACCGGCTCGAGGAAGGCGCTGTCGTCGTTCTGGTAGGCGACGCTTTCGTGGGCGATGGCGCTGATCCGCCCCTCGCGGTCGCAGCCGATGCGCAGCCGTTGTGTGGTGGGGGAGCGGTGGTGGACCATGTAGGCGGTCTGGCGGCGGGTGAGCGCGACCTTGACGGGGCGACCAACCGCTTCGGCGGCGATGGCGGCGAATATCGCCTCCTGGCCGACGCCGGTCTTGCCTCCGAAGCCGCCGCCTACATAGGGCGCTTGGACGCGGACGCGGCTCTTGTCGATGCCGAGCGCGGTGGCGATCGTGCCCTTGGCGCCGCCGATCACCTGGTTGCTGGTGCGCACGAGGAGCTGGTCGCCTTCCCACCAGGCGAGCGTGGCGTGCGGCTCGAGCGCGGCGGGGAAGTGGATCGGGGTGGTGTAGGTGCGGTCGAGCACGACCTCGGCCTGGGCGAGCGCAGCCTCGAGATCGCCCCTGTTCACCGGGGGCAGGAAGCCGAGCTTGTGGTCCTGCTGCACCTCGACGGCGGTGGCGTCGAAGCGGCCGGGCTGTTCGTCGTAGTGGACCGTCACGCGGCGGGCGGCTTCGCGAGCGACTTCCTGCGTCTCAGCAACGACCAGCGCGATGCCCTGGCCGTAATGGAACACTTCGTCGCTGCCCATGGCGGGCATGGCGCGGGAGTTGCCTTCGCCGGCCGGCATGCGCGGATCGCCGTGGATCACCGTGAGGACGCCGGGGATCGCCTCTGCGGCGGCGGCGTCGATGCCGGTGACGCGGCCGCGCCCGATCGCGGCCGTGACGACGGCCATGTAGGCGGTGCCCTCGGGTGCCTGTTCATAGGCGTAGGGGGCGGCGCCGCTGACCTTGAGCGGGCCTTCGTAGCGGTCGATCGGCTTGCCCAACAGGCCCTGCTCGGCGCGGTCGAGCGCGGCGGGACGGTACGGCGCGTCCATGGCGAGATCGCTCATGCGGGTTCTCCGGTGAGGTCGCGTAGCGCGGCGATGAGGACGCGGCGGGCGAGCGGGATCTTGAAGTCGTTATCGCCGTGCCCGCGCGCGTCCTTGAGCAGCGCCGTGGCCGCGGCGTCGAAGGCGGCTTCGATTGGTGGCTGGCCGATCAGCGCAGCCTCCACCGCTGGATCGCGCCAGGGCTGGTGGGCGAGGCCGCCGAAGGCGAGCGCGGCGTGGGTGATGGTGCCGTTCTCGACCGCAATCACGCCGGCGACCGAAACGAGCGCGAAGGCGTAGGAGGCGCGGTCGCGGACCTTGCGGTAGAGCTGCCGGGCCCCCGGCGGCAGGGCGGGAAGGGCGATGTGGGTGATGAGCTCGCCCGACTCGAGCACCGTTTCGATATGCGGCGTGTCGCCGGGCAGGCGGTAGAAGTCGGCAAGGGGGATGCGGCGGCGGTCGCCGTCGGGCCGCAGCGTCACCACCGCGGCGTCGAGCGCGCGCATCGCGACGGGCATGTCGCCGGGATGGGTGGCGATGCACTGCTCGCTGGCGCCGAGGATGGCGTGGATGCGGTTGAACCCGCCGAGCGCATCGCAGCCGCTGCCGGGGACGCGTTTGTTGCAGGCGGCGTGGGTGTCGTAAAAGAAATAGCAGCGGGTGCGCTGGAGCAGGTTTCCGCCAGTGGTCGCCTTGTTGCGCAGCTGGCCCGAGGCACCGGCGAGCAACGCGCGGCTCAGCACCGGGTAATTGGCGATGACGCGCGGATCGGCGGCGAGATCGCTGTTGGGGACGAGCGCGCCGACGAGGAAACCGCCGTCCTTTTCCTCGATCGTGTTCAGATCGAGTCGACTGATGTCGACCAGCCGCTCGGGCGTCTCGACCCCCAGCTTCATGAGGTCGAGAAGGTTGGTGCCGCCGGCGATGAAGCGGCCGCCCGCGGCGACCGCCGCTTCGGGGCTGGCGACGCGCTCATAGTTGAACGTTTTCATGCGTCATGCACCTCGCGGATCGCATCGACGATCGTCGGGTAGGCGGAGCAGCGGCAGAGGTTGCCGCTCATCCGCTCGCTGATCTCCGCCTCGTCGAGCACGGGCGATGACAGGTCGTCCGACACATGGCTCGGCCAGCCCTTCGCCACTTCGTCGAGCATGCCAACTGCCGAGCAGATCTGCCCCGGCGTGCAATAGCCGCACTGATATCCGTCGTGGCGAACGAACGCGGCCTGCATCGGGTGGAGGTTGTCCGCCGAGCCGAGCCCCTCGATCGTCACGATGTCATCTTCCTGATGCATCACCGCGAGCGTGAGACACGCATTGATCCGCCGCCCGTTGACCAGCACCGTACAGGCACCGCACTGGCCATGATCGCAGCCCTTCTTGGTGCCGGTAAGGCGAAACTCCTCGCGAAGGAGGTCGAGAAGCGAGGCGCGGATATCGGGATCGGCCTCGCGCTTGCTGCCGTTGATGGTGAAGCGCATGGTCGCACTATGCGTTGCATACCGAAACGTTCCAAGCCCATTCGCTTAATTCTTCTGGCCGCGCTGGCGAGCGGCTGTGCCCCCAAACAGGTGCCCCCGATGCAGGCTGCTCCGTCGCTGTCCGACCCGATCGTCATCGCGCATCGCGGCGCCTCCGGCGAACGGCCCGAACATACGATCGCCGCCTACGAACTGGCGATCGCGCAAGGGGCGGATGTGATCGAGCCCGATCTGGTGCCGACCAAGGACGGCGCGCTGGTGGCGCGGCACGAGAATGAGATTTCGGAGACGACAGACGTCGCCGATCACCCGGAGTTCGCAAGTCGCAAGACGACCAAGACGATCGACGGCAAGGAACTGACCGGCTGGTTCACCGAGGATTTCACGCTGGCCGAACTGAAGACGCTGCGCGCGAAGGAGCGGCTGCCGCTGATGCGGCCCGACAATCGCGCGTTTGACGGACAGGAGACGATCCCGACGTTCGAGGAAGTGATCGCGCTGGCCAAGAAACATGGCGTGGCGATCTATCCCGAGACCAAGCACCCGAGCTATTTCGCGTCGATCGGCAAGGGGACCGACGCGCCGCTGGTGGCCGCGCTGCAGAAGGCGGGGTGGGACAGTGCCGAGGCCCCGGTGTTCATCCAGTCGTTCGAGGTGAAGAACCTCCAGCGGCTGAGGGGCATGACCAAGGTGCGGCTGATCCAGCTGGTCGATGGCGCGGGCGCGCCGGCTGATGGTGCCGCGCCGAGCTATGCCGCGATGGTGAGTCCGGCGGGGCTTAAGGCGGTGGCGGTATATGCCTGGGGGCTGGGGCCGAATAAGGGCATGTTGTGGGATGGCGATGCGCCGACATCGATCGTCGCCGACGCGCATGCGGCGGGCCTGCGCGTGCATCCGTGGACCTATCGCGCGGAGAACTACTTCCTGCCCGGCCGTCACCGCGACGGCATCAACCCGCGCGGCCGTGGTGATCTTCAGGGCGAGATCGCGGAAGCGCTTCGCCTTGGTATCGATGGATTCTTCACCGACTTTCCGGCAATCGGCGTAAAGGCGCGCGACGAGGCGCGACATGCGTCCTTGGGAGCGAAGTGATGCGTAGAGTGATGATCGTTGTCGCGGCGCTGCCGCTGCTGGCCGGCGGGTGCATCAGCACCGCCGCGAGTGTGGTGAAGGCGCCGTTCAAGGTCGCGGGCAAGGCGGTGGATTGGACCACGACGAGCCAGGACGAGTCGGACCGCAACTACGGCCGCAAGATGCGCAAGGCCGAGGCGCGGGAAGGCCGCGAGCGGCGCGACTGGGTAAAGCGTTGCCGCAAGAATCCGGAAGTTTGCGGATCGTACGACGGCTATGTCGCTGGACGGGATAACTGAGCTTCTATCCGTCACCCCGGACTTGATCCGGGGGCCCGTTGCCTTTGCACGCGTGAAGAAGAAGCGGGACCCCGGCTCTGGGCGGGGGTGACGGCAGAAGAGCCGTCACGCCGCGCGGCGCTGACCCAATGCCAGGATCGCGCGTGCCGCACGCTGCGCGGTCGCGATCTCCCGCGCGGACATGTCGTCGGCGATTTCGGCGCGGGCGGCTTGTGCGGCGACATTGCCGGCGACTGCCGCGAGGTTGAACCATTTGTGCGCCTCGATCAGGTCGAAAGCGGCGCCGTTAGTGCCGGTAGAATAGGCAACGCCGAGGTCGTAGCAGGCATCATCGTCGCCGCGCAGCGCATCGCTAACCCGGCTGTCGATCAGAAAACACGCACTCTTCAGACTGTTACCCATTTTGATTGCCCCTGTTTCAAGTCCCCATGGGGCAACCATGGCGTGATTCGTTTCACCAAATGGTTAACGGCTCAGTCGAGGGTGACGGCGATGTTGTCGATCAGCCGGGTCTGACCCATTCGTGCGGCGGCGAGCAAGCGGCGGGGACGGGCGGGGCCAGGATCCGGCGCCAGTGTTTCTGCATCGACCACGGCAACGTAATCGACGGTGAAACCTGCGGCGACCAGGCTGGCCTGTGCTTCCGCCGTTGCATCCTCGGTTGCGACGCCGCGGGCGATCGCGCGGGCGGCGACGCCCAGTGCGCGCGGCAACGCGACCGCCTTGGCCCGTTCCTCTTCGTCGAGGTAAAGATTGCGCGAGGAGAGCGCGAGCCCGTCATCATCGCGTTGCGTGGGCACGCCGACGACGTCAATCGCGAAATCCAGATCCGCCGCCAGCCGGCGGATCACCAGCAGCTGCTGATAATCCTTTTCCCCGAAATATGCCGCGTCGGGGCCGACCTGATTGAACAGCTTGGCCACGACCGTGGCGACGCCATCGAAGTGGCCGGGCCGTGATGCGCCGTCGAGCGTCTCCGTCACGCCGGCGACGCTGATCGAGGTCGCAAAGCTTTCCGGATACATCGCTTCCACCGGCGGCAGCCAGAGCAGGTCGCACCCGGCTTCCACCAGCATGCGCGAATCGGCCGCCTCGCGGCGCGGATAGCGCGCAAGATCCTCGTTGGGGCCGAACTGCCTGGGGTTGACGAAGATGGACGCGACCACCTTCGTGCCCGTGCGCTTGGCGGCCTCGACCAGCGCGATGTGGCCGGCGTGAAGCGCACCCATCGTCGGCACCAGCGCGATGCGGGCGCCCTCTGCGCGGAAGGCGGCGATCGCGGCGCGCAGGTCGTTCAAATCACGGACAGTCTGCACGCGGGCGAAACTCCACTCGAAACGGAAACGGCGGGCATCTATGGGGATCGATGCACGCGATCAACAAAGGATGCGACGATTTGCCGACTGGTTCCGACAATACCCATGTGATCGTGTTCGCCAACGAGAAGGGCGGAACGGGTAAGTCCACAACGGCGGTTCACGTCGCCATCGCCCTTGCGGTGCGCGGTGCGCGCGTCGCGTGCCTCGACCTCGATCACCGTCAGCGGACCATGGGGCGATACCTCGACAATCGTACCGAAACGGTACGGCGCATCGGCTCGGACCTTGCGATACCCCGCTATCGGACCGCGCACGAGGATTTCGAGGAGGCCTATGCCGATCTGCTGGAGGGCAGCGACTTTCTGGTGATCGATACGCCGGGCCGCGACGATCCTTATGCCCGCGCCGCCGCCACGCGCGCAGACACGCTGGTGACGCCGATGAACGACAGCTTTGTCGATTTCGACCTGATCGGGCAGGTGCATCCCGAAACCTTCAAGGTGACCCGGCCGAGTTTTTATTCGGAGCTGATCTGGGATGCGCGCAAGGCGCGGGCCAAGGCGGACGGATCGACGATCGATTGGGTGGTGCTGCGCAACCGCCTGCAGCATATCGAGGCGCGCAACATGCGGCGTGTGTCGGAAGCGCTGGATCAGCTGGCAAAGCGCGTGGGTTTCCGCATCATCCCGGGACTGGGCGAGCGCGTGATCTATCGCGAGCTGTTTCCGTCGGGGCTGACGATGCTCGACACGAAGGAGTTCGGCGGGATGGGCCTCGGCCATGTCGCCGCGCGGCAGGAATTGCGTGAGATGATGGCCGGGCTGTCGCTCCCCGAGCCCGTCGTGCCGCAGGTCGCCTGATGTGGAAGCTGCTGCTCGCACTCCTGGTGGCTTATGCCGGCTGGCGGCTGTGGAAGGATGGATGGGGCGCGAAGCCGAAGACGCGCCGTGTCGCGGCGGGCGAGCCGGTGGATACGGCTGCTGCGCGGCGGCTGCTCGGCGTGGATCGCGCGGCTGATGAGGCCACGATTCGCTCGGCGCATCGCCGGCTGATGGCCGACGCGCATCCGGATCGCGGCGGTTCGGCAGAGGACGCGCGCGCGCTTAACGCAGCGCGCGATTTGTTGTTGGGGCGAGTTGGGTAGTTTGTGATCCTCCTCCGCCCAGGGAGGTGGCGCCTAAAGGCCTCGGAGAGGGAGGTAGCGGAACAGCCGTTAGGGCACCGCCGTCCGCCCTCTCCGTCAGCGCTTCCCGCTGCCACCTTCCCCTGGCGTGGGAGGATTGAGAGGCTTCACGCCGGCGGCTGCGGATCCCTCTCGGCGCGCTCCTGGTAAAATTTCTGCACCACGGCCCAGCCCTCGGCAGCGCTTTCGACATAGGTGAAGATGCCAAGGTCGCGCTCGGCGATTACGCCTTCCTCGACCAGCGCCTCGAAGTTCACGACCTTCTCCCAGAATTCGCGGCCGAAGAGGAGCACCGGAATCGGCGCAACCTTGCCCGTCTGGATCAGCGTCAAAAGCTCGAACAGTTCGTCGAAGGTGCCGAAGCCGCCGGGGAACGCCGCCAGCGCCCGGGCGCGGAGCAGGAAGTGCATCTTCCTCAGCGCGAAATAGTGGAACTGCATCGACAGCGACGGCGTCACATACGGATTGGGCGCCTGTTCGTGCGGCAGGACGATGTTGAGGCCGATCGATTCGGCATGAACGTCCGCCGCGCCGCGATTGGCGGCCTCCATGATCGACGGTCCGCCGCCTGAACAAACGACGAAATGCCGCTTGCCCTGCTCGTCGCGCGGAAAGTTGCTGGCAAGGCGGGCGAGCTCGCGCGCCATGTCGTAATATTTGGACTTGGCGACCAGCCGCTCGGCGATGTGGCGGTGCTCGGGGTCCGCCATGTCGAGCATCGCCTGCGCCTTCGCCGGCTCGGGGATGCGCGCCGAACCGTACACCACGAAAGTGGAGCCGATATGCGCCTCTTCCAGCAGCAGCTCGGTCTTCAAGAGTTCAAGCTGGAAGCGGACGGGGCGCAGATCCTCGCGCAGCAGGAAATCCATGTCCTGGAAGGCGAGCTTGTAGGCCGGGTTCTCGGTCTGGGGCGTCGAAATGTTGCCCTTCGCCGATTCGGCATCCTGGCGAGCGCGCGGGAAGGTGCGGCTCGGTACGCGTGTTTCTGTCATTTCGTAGGTCTTTAGCGGCAGAAATCGGCCTTGTCGTCCTCCAGATGGAAGTGGTTGCGGTGCGCGCTGTTGTAGTTGGGCCCGAGCACCGTGCCGAAACGCTTGCAGGCGGAACGATGGATCACCTGCATGAAGCGGCGAATCTGGGGGTCGGACGAGTTCCAGTCGTTCAGTAGGGTAAGGCGGCGGCCGTCCTTGAGCTGAAAGCCGCCGATATCGATGGCATTTGCGATCGAATGGCCCGAGCGGCGCGAACTCCCGGCGACGTTGCGGCAATTGTAGGTGCCCATGCTTTCGACCTTGGCGAGCTCGCTGCCGAGGATCTGATAGGCGGCGGGGGCCACCGCATTGCGCGCCCATTGCGCATAGGTGCGCGCCGCGCCGCAGCGCACCGCGCCGAGGTTCGTGGTGGGTACGCCGATGTCGAGCAGCTTCACCGTGCCGACAATGCCGCAGCCTGGGCCGAACTGGCGATCGGGCAAAGCCTCGAACGCGACGCCGAGTTCGCGAAGGTCGCGGTGGCATTGGGCGGTTTCGCGGGACGAGGGCCCTTCGACGCGCTTGGTGGGCGTTCGCGAATCGGATCGCCTCGGCGGCTCGGAGCGGCCGCACGCGGCGAGGCTCACCACTAATGCGAGCAGATAAACGGTACGCAACACATCCCCCGTTCGTGCTGATCTTGTTGAAGCACTGCGCTTCTTTTTAGCCCTTTGCTCCAGAAGGAAAGCGGCCCTTCGACAGCCTCAGGGCGAACGGAGGTGGGGGCAGGATGGGGCGTGGCTCTTCACGCTGTTCGTGCCGAGCAAAGTCGAGGCACGTGCTCCCAAGCGGTGCGCGTGTGGCTTGTCCCTCGACTTCGCTCGGGACGAACGGCGTTCATCGTGGATCGCTTGACAGCACGCCTTCTGCCGTTAGGGCCGTCGGCGGGCCACGCGGTCCCAACGCCGCGCGTGCTCTCTGTAAGGAGAGACAGACATGACCGATACGACGCTCGCCGACGCCACCACTGCGCCTGCGAAACCCGCCGCAAAGCCGGCGCGACCCTACTTTTCCTCCGGCCCCTGCGCCAAGCCTCCGGGCTGGAACGCCGCCAAGCTCGCGGCTGATTCGCTGGGCCGCTCGCACCGCTCGAAGATCGGCAAGCAGCGCCTCCAATATTGCATTGACCTGATGCGCGAGCTGCTGGGCATCCCCGACACGCACCGTATCGGCATTGTTCCGGGCTCGGACACCGGCGCGTTCGAGATGGCGATGTGGACGATGCTGGGCGCCCGCCCGGTGACCGCGCTCGCCTGGGAGAGCTTCGGCGAGGGCTGGGTGACCGATGCGGTCAAGCAGCTCAAGATCGATCCGACGGTGATCCGCGCCGATTACGGCCAGTTGCCCGATTTGGGCCAGGTCGATTGGTCCAACGACGTGCTGTTCACCTGGAACGGCACCACCAGCGGTGTGCGCGTGCCGAACGGCGACTGGATCGCCGACGACCGTGGGGGGCTGAGCTTCGCCGACGCGACCAGCGGTGTGTTCGCTTACGACCTGCCGTGGGACAAGATCGATGTCGCGACCTTCTCGTGGCAGAAGGTGCTGGGCGGCGAGGGCGCGCATGGCGTGCTGATCCTTGGACCTCGCGCGGTCGAGCGGCTGGAAAGCTACACCCCGGCGTGGCCGCTGCCCAAGGTGTTCCGCCTCGTTTCCAAGGGCAAGCTTGCCGAGGGCGTGTTCAAGGGCGAGACGATCAACACGCCGTCGATGCTGGCGGTGGAAGACGCGATCTTCTCGCTCGAATGGGCCAAGAGCTTGGGCGAGCGCGGACTGATCGCGCGCTCGGATGCCAATGCGGCGGCGCTGAACGAGATCGTCGAGGCGCGTGACTGGCTGGGGCATCTGGCGGTGGACGAAGCGTCGCGCTCGACCACCAGCGTTTGCCTGACGGTGGATGCCGACGAAGCGGTGATCAAGAAGATGGTCTCGCTGCTCGAGGCCGAAGGTGCGGCGTATGACATCGGCGGGTATCGTGATGCACCGCCGGGGCTGCGCATCTGGTGCGGCGCGACCGTCGATACCGCCGACATCGCGGCGCTCGGCCCATGGCTCGACTGGGCCTACGCAACGGCACGCGCCGCCTGATTGCTCGTCATTCCCGCGAAGGCGGGAATCCATACACGCAAGTCGTCGATGGAGCCGCTCGGACAGCGGCTATGGATCCCCGCCTCCGCGGGGATGACGGCTGTATCTAGGACACGACCCATGCCAAAAGTTCTCATTTCCGATAAGATGGACCCCAAGGCCGCGCAGATCTTTCGCGAGCGCGGCGTCGAGGTGGACGAAATCACCGGCAAGACGCCGGACGAGCTGAAGGCGATCATCGGCGAATATGATGGCCTTGCGATCCGCAGCTCCACCAAGGTTACCAAGGAGATCCTTGAAGCGGCGACCAATTTGAAGGTCGTCGGGCGCGCCGGCATTGGCGTCGATAACGTCGACATTCCCGCTGCCTCAGCCAAGGGCGTGGTGGTGATGAACACACCATTCGGCAATTCGATCACCACCGCCGAGCACGCCATTGCGCTGATGTTCGCGCTGGCGCGTGACTTGCCGGAGGCGGATCGGTCGACCCAGGCAGGCAAGTGGGAGAAGAACCGCTTCATGGGCATCGAGGTGACGGCCAAGACGCTCGGCCTGATCGGCGCGGGCAACATCGGCTCGATCGTCGCCGATCGCGCGCTGGGGCTGAAGATGAAGGTCGTCGCGTTCGATCCGTTTCTGACCGAGGAGCGCGCGGTTGAACTGGGCGTGCAGAAGGTGACGCTGGACGAGCTGCTGGCGCGCGCCGACTTCATCACGCTCCACACGCCGCTGACCGACCAGACACGCAACATCCTGTCGGCCGAGAATCTCGCCAAGACCAAGAAGGGCGTGCGGATCATCAACTGCGCGCGTGGCGGGCTGATCGACGAGGCGGCGCTCAAGGAAGGGCTCGACAGCGGCCATATCGGCGGCGCGGCGCTCGACGTGTTCGTGACCGAGCCGGCCAAGGAAAGCCCGCTGTTCAACACGCCGAACTTCATCTCCACGCCGCACCTCGGCGCGTCGACCACCGAGGCGCAGGTCAACGTGGCGATCCAGGTCGCCGAGCAGATGGCGGATTATCTCGTGTCGGGTGGCGTCACCAACGCGCTCAACATGCCGAGCCTGACCGCGGAGGAAGCGCCCAAGCTGAAGCCCTACATGGGCCTGGCCGAGAAGCTCGGCAGCCTCGTCGGCCAGCTGGCGCATGGCGCGATCGACCGGGTGTCGGTGCACATGGAAGGCGCGGCGGCGGAGCTGAACCCGAAGCCGCTGACCAGCGCGGTGCTGAAGGGCTTCCTCGGCACGCAGACCGACACGGTCAACATGGTCAACGCGCCGGTGCTCGCGCGCGAGCGCGGCATGGAAGTGCGCGAGATCCGCACCGAGCGCGAGGGTGATTATCACACGCTGTTGCGCGTGTCAGTGCGTACCGCGGATGGCGAGCGTTCGGTGGTGGGCACCTTGTTCGGCGATTCGGCGCCGCGGCTGGTGGAGCTGTTCGGCATCAAGGTCGAGGCCGATCTGACCGGGGCGATGCTGTATGTCGTCAACGAGGATGCGCCGGGCTTCATCGGGCGGCTCGGCACGACACTCGGCGAGGCGGGTGTGAACATCGGGACGTTCCATCTCGGCCGGCGCCAGGCAGGCGGCGAGGCGGTGCTGCTGCTCTCGGTGGACGAGCCGGTGACGGCGGAACTGCTGGCCAAGGTCAAGGCGCTGCCGGGCGTGAAGACCGCGATGGGGCTGCGGTTCTGATTTAGCCTGCTCCACCTCACGCTTGCGACCCGCGAGCGGGAGGAGCACTCCTTCTCCCTCTCCCCGCTGGCGGGGAGAGGGCAGGGGAGAGGGGCAGTGACAAGAACCGACGCCGAACTGCTGAAGCGCGCCAAGGCAATGCGCAGCGAGATGACGCCGGCTGAAGCACGCCTCTGGTATCACCTGCGCGGCAAGCGCTTCGGCAACGTCAAGTTCAGTCGCCAGGTCGTGATCGGGCGCTACATCGCCGACTTCTGCGCCAGAGCGCGCAAGCTGATCATCGAGGTTGACGGCGACACCCACGCGGGCAACGAAGCGCGCGACGCGCAGCGGACGGCTGTGCTGGAACGTGAAGGATATCGTGTGCTGCGTTTCACCAACGCTGACGTGATGCGGAACGAGGCGGGTGTGCTGGAAGCGATCAGCGCTGCGCTCGTGACTGCCCATCTCCCCGACCCTCTCCCCCGAGGGGAGAGGGAGATTTCTGCCCCGCCTGCCGCATGACCACACTTCTCCCTGAGGGATTCCGCGATCGGCTGCCGCCGCATGCCCATGGTGCGGCGTCGGTGGAATCGCGCGTGCTCGGCGTGGCGCATTCCTATGGCTATGAGCGCGTTGATCCGCCGCTCGCCGAATTTGCCGAGGGGCTGGGTACGCGGCTGAAGGACGGCGGGCTGGCCGATGCGGTGCGGTTCGTCGATCCGGTCAGCCAGCGTACCATGGCGATTCGGCCGGACATCACCGCGCAGGTCGCGCGCATCGCGGCCACGCGCATGGCGCATCATCCGCGCCCGGTGCGGCTGAGCTATGCCGGATCGGTCCTCAAGCTGCGCGGCGGGGCGTTGCAGCCCGAGCGTGAGGCGCGGCAGATCGGGTGCGAGCTGATCGGGCTCGATACGGTCGCGGCCGCGCGGGAGGTGGTGACCGTTGCCGTCGAGGCGCTCGCCGCAGCGGGCGCGACGGGGGTGTCGGTCGATTTCACGCTGCCCGATCTGGTCGATACGCTGGCGGCGGGGCCGTTGCCGGTGGACGATGTCGAGCATTTGCGCGACCGGCTCGACGCGAAGGATGCCGGCGCGGTTGCCGAAATCGCGCCTGCCTATCTGCCGCTGATCGAAGCGGCGGGGCCGTTTGCGGCGGCAGTGGCGCGGCTGCGCGGATTCGACACGAGCGGGGTGCTCGCTTCACGGCTCGACGCGCTGGAGGCGATCGCGGCTGCGCTTGGCGACGGCGCGACGCTGACGCTCGATCCGACTGAGCGACATGGGTTCGAATATCAGACGTGGCTCGGCTTCTCGCTGTTCGCCGAAGGGGCAACGCGTGAGGTTGGGCGCGGCGGCACTTATACGCTGATGCATGAAGATGGCGCGGAGGAGGCGGCGACGGGTTTCTCGCTGTTCGCCGCGACGATCGCGAGTGACGGCGCCGGCGAGCGGCGACGGCTGTTCCTGCCGGTCGGCACCAGCGAAGCCGATGGTGCGGCGATGCGTGCCGCCGGCTGGGTCACCGTTGCCGCACTCGATCCGGGAGACACGCCCGAAGCGCAATTGTGCACGCATTTCTTCGCCGAGGGAGCCGCACGACCGCTCGGCGGTTGACAGTCACAACTGCCCGCCGCTACCGGCGCGGCGCACATTCGAGCCACCCTCCGCGCGCCGAGTCCTGTCGAAGGGCCCGCGGAGTTATTCCGGCAGGGGAGGTTCTGTATTCATGGCGAACGTAGCGGTGATCGGCGCCCAGTGGGGCGACGAGGGCAAGGGCAAGATCGTCGACTGGCTGGCCGAGCGCGCCGACATGGTGGTGCGCTTCCAGGGCGGGCACAATGCCGGCCATACGCTGGTTGTCGGCGAGAATGTGTACAAGCTGTCGCTACTGCCGTCGGGCATCGTGCGCGGCACGCCGTCGGTGATCGGCAATGGCGTGGTGCTCGATCCCTGGGCGCTGCGTGACGAGGTGAACAAGCTGGCCGGGCAGGGGATCACGATTACCCCCGACACGCTGCGGATCGCCGATACGTGCGCGCTGATCCTGCCGTTCCATCGCGATCTTGACGGGCTGCGCGAGGATGCCAGCGGCGCGGGCAAGATCGGCACCACGCGGCGTGGCATCGGCCCGGCTTATGAGGACAAGGTCGGCCGCCGCGCGATCCGGGTGTGCGACCTGGCGCATCTCGATCAGCTGGAGCCGCAGCTCGATCGGCTGACCGCGCACCACGATGCCTTGCGGGCGGGGTTCGGCGAGCCGCCGATCGATCGCGCGCGGCTGCTCGCGGAGCTTGGCGAGATCGCCGACTTCGTGCTGTCCTTCTCCAAGCCGGTGTGGCGGGACCTCAACGAGGCGCGCAGCCGCGGGCGGCGCATCCTGTTCGAGGGGGCGCAGGGCGTGCTGCTCGACATCGACCATGGCACCTATCCGTTCGTCACCTCGTCAAACACCATCGCCGGCACGGCGGCTGGCGGATCGGGGATGGGACCGGCGGCGGTCGGGTTCGTGCTGGGGATTGCAAAAGCTTATACGACGCGGGTCGGATCGGGGCCATTCCCGACCGAGCTGGAGGACGAAACCGGCGAGCGGCTCGGCACGCGCGGGCGCGAATTCGGCACGGTGACGGGGCGCAAGCGGCGCTGCGGCTGGTTCGACGCGGTGCTGGTGCGCAAATCGGCGGCAGTGAGCGGGATTACCGGAATCGCGCTGACCAAGCTCGACGTGCTCGACGGGTTCGAGGAGATCGCGATCTGCACGGGCTACCGCTTGCGGGGCGAGACGCTGGATTATTTCCCGTCGCATGCGGCGGATCAGGCGGCGGTCGAGCCGGTGTACGAGACGATGCCGGGCTGGTCCGAAACCACGGCCGGGGCCCGTAGCTGGGCGGACCTGCCGGCGCAGGCGATCAAATATATCCGGCGGATCGAGGAGCTTATCCAATGTCCGGTGGCGCTGGTATCGACCAGCCCCGAGCGCGAGGACACGATCCTGGTCCGCGATCCGTTCGCGGATTGACCGCTACATCCCCCTCCCTCTTACGGGAGGGGGACAAGGTCACGTGAAGTTGCTACCCCTCTCGCAAACATCGGGAGAGGGCGAATGGCCAAGATCGTGCGCATCGGCGGCGCGGGTGGGTTTTTGGGCGACAGTTCTGTCGCCGCGCCGCAGCTGCTGGCGGGCGGCAAGCTCGATTACATGATCCTTGATTACCTCGCCGAGGCGACCATGGCGCCGCTCGGTCAGCTCAAGCAGGCGCGGCCTGACCAGGGCTATGCGCGCGACTTCACCGAATGGGTGTGGAAGGACAATCTGCGCGAGTTCAAGGCGCAGGGCGTTCGCGTCGTCACCAATGCGGGTGGAGTCAATCCGGAGTCCTGCCGGGCGCGAATGGAGGAAATCGCGGCAGAAGCGGGTATTTCCTTCAAGATCGCGATCGTCAGCGGCGACGACCTGATCGACCGCGTACCCGATCTTGCCGCGGCGGGGACGACCGAGATGTTTTCCGGCGCGCCATTCCCCGACCCGAAGAAGGTTTGGACCGCCAACGCCTATCTCGGTGGCGGGCCGATCGCGGCGGCGCTGGCGGCCGGGGCGGAGGTGGTCATCACCGGCCGCGTCGTCGACAGCGCGCTGACCCTGGGGCCGTTGATGCACGAGTTTGGCTGGGGCCCGGACGATCATGATCGGCTGTCGGCCGGCTCGCTCGCCGGGCATGTGATCGAGTGCGGGGCGCAGGCGACCGGCGGGCTGTTCACCGACTGGGAGGATGTGCCTGACTGGGCGCACATCGGCTATCCCGTGATCGAATGCCACGCTGACGGCGACTTCGTAGTCACCAAGCCGGAAGGCACGGGCGGGCTGGTCTCGCCAGCGGCCGTGGCCGAGCAGATCCTCTACGAGGTCGGCGATCCGCAGGCTTATGCGCTGCCCGACGTGGTGTGCGATTTCTCGCAGCTGAGCGTCGCGGCGGAAGGCGAGGGGCGCGTGCGCGTATCAAACGCCAAGGGGTATCCGCCGACCGGCAAGCTCAAGACCTGCGTTACCTATGAGAACGGCCACCGCTTCATCGGCATCATGCCCGTTGTCGGGCGTGACGCGGCAAAGAAGGCTGCAGCGCAGGCGCAGGCGGTGCTGACTCGCGTCGGCGAGATGCTGCGCGGGCGCAACCTGCCGCCGCTGCGCGATACACGGGTCGAGCTGCTGGGGACGGAGGCGAGCTATGGGGCGCAGGCGAACCCGGCGCTGGCCGGCGCGCGCGAGGTGATCGCACGGATCGGTGCGGAGCATGATGATGCGGAGGCACTCGGCCTGCTGATGCGCGAGTTCGATTCGCCGACCACTTCGATGAGCGTCGGCTCGACCGGCTGGTTCGGCGCGCGCCCGACGATTTCGCCCGTGGCGCAGGTGTTCTCGCTGCTGGTCGATGGCGGGTCGGCGGCGGCACGGGTGTCGCTCGGCAGCGAGACGATCGCGGTGGCTAATCCTGCGCCGGCGATGCCGTTCGAGCCGGCCATGATCGAGCGGCCGGTGGTGGAGGATGCGGCAGACGGCGACGATCTGGTCGAGGTGGAGCTGATCGAGCTTGCCTGGGCACGATCGGGCGACAAGGGCGATGCGTTCAACGTCGGTGTGATCGCGCGGCGGCCGGAATACCTGCCGTGGATCCGCGCGGGGCTGACGGAGGAAGCGGTGAAGGCGTTCTTTGCGCATGAGTTCGAAGGCGCGTCACACCCAGAGGTGCGGCGATATGAGCTGCCGGGGATGAACGCGATCAACCTGCACTGCATCCAGTCGCTGGGTGGCGGGCAGTTCGCAAGCTTGCGGCTCGATCCGCTGGCGAAGGGCAAGGCGCAGCAGTTGCTGGATATGAAGGTGATGGTGCCGCGGGCGCTGGTGGGCTGAGGCTCGTCATCTCGGGCTTGGCCCGGAACCCAAGGTGCCGTGGGCGGTGACGTTGGTGGGCCAGAACGCAAGCAATCCCCGTCATGCCGGCCTTGTGCCGGCATCCAGCCACCCGCGAGCTTATCCGTCGTTGAATGTGCGGAACCCTGGAAGCCGGCACAAGGCCGGCATGACGGATGGGGTGAGGGTTGCTCGATTCATGCGCGCCAGTGTTCGCGGAGCCTTGGATCCCGGCGCGAGGCCGGGATGACAGGGTGATAGCGGGGATGCTCCGCTCCCTTAACCTCCGCCCAGCGCCCGTTGGCGCCTGCGTTGCACCGAGCTGCCGATCCCCATTGCCTCGCGGTATTTCGCCACGGTGCGACGCGCGATGTCGAAGCCCTTGGCGTTGAGCAGTTCCACAATGGTGTCATCGCTCAGCACCTTGGCGCCTTCGTTGGCGATGAGGCCCTTGATGGCGCTCTTCACTGCTTCGGCGGACACCGCATCGCCGCCGTCTGCCGCCTGGATCGCGGAGGTAAAGAAGTATTTCAGCTCGAACAGCCCGCGGGCGCAGCTGAGATATTTGTTCGAGGTCACCCGGCTGACGGTTGATTCGTGCATCTCGATCGCATCGGCGACCTGGCGCAGCGTCAGCGGGCGGAGGTGCGACACGCCGTGGAGGAAGAACGCTTCCTGCTGGCGCACGATCTCGGTTGCGACGCGGATGATCGTTCTCTGACGCTGATCGAGCGCTTTCACCAGCCAGTTGGCGCTGGCCAGCATGTCCCCCAGCCATGCCTTGCTCGCCTTGTCCTGCGAGCCGGTGGCGAGCTCCGCATGATACCGCCGGTTGACCAGCACGCGGGGCAGCGAGGACTGGTCGAGCTCCACCACCCAGCCGCCGCGCGAGCGGCGCACGTGAAGGTCCGGTGAGACCGCCTGCATCGGTTCGCCGCCGAAGCGCAGACCGGGCTTGGGATCATAGCCGCGCAACTCGCGGATCATGTCCGCCATGTCCTCGTCATCGACCTGGCAGATGCGCTTCAGCCTGTTGAGGTCGCCCCGCGCGACCAGATCGAGGTTGTCGATCAGCTGCGCCATGCAGGGATCGTAGCGATCCGCCTCCTTCGCCTGCAATGCAATGCATTCCGCAAGATCGCGTGCGCCTACGCCGGTGGGATCGAAGGTCTGGATGATGGCGAGCACGCGCTCAACCTGCGCCAGCGCCACGCCGAGCCGGTTCGCCACGTCGAGCAGGCTGGTGGTGAGGTAGCCAGCCTCGTCGATCAGGTCGATCAGGTGCTGCGCGACGAACAGGTCCGCGCCCGATAGGGCTTGGCCGGCCTGTTCGAGCAAGTGATCGGCGAGCGAGAGATCGCTGGCCGCGAAGGCATCGAGATCCGGTGCATCCTCGCCCGAGCCGCTCGTCGTACCGGTCAGCCCCAGGCCATCGCCCGCCGCGCGGTCGCTGGGGCCGTCATCGAAGCGTTCGGCGGCGATGTCGACGTCCAGCGACTCGCCTGCTGCCTCGCCGTTCATCACGAGTTCGTCGGCGGTCGCGGGCTCGTCGCGGACGGCGTCCGGCTCACGCTCGGCGACGGGACCATCGTCGGGGAGAGCGGCGGCTTCGAGCAGCGGGTTCTTCTCGATCTCCTCGGCGATGACGCCTTCGACCTCGAGGTTGGACAGCGCGAGCAGCTTGATCGCCTGCTGCAGTTGCGGCGTCATTACCAGCGATTGCGACTGGCGCAGATCGAGGCGTGGGGCGAGGCTCATGCCCTGCGGTTCACATCTTCGTCATGCCAGCCTGGTCCCGGCATCCGCACCGCGGCAGACCTGACGGTCGGAGGGTGTGGAGCAGTGAGTCCCCGCACGACGCCGAAATGACGGGAGGCCAGGTGGCTAGCTTTCGCCAGAGTCGAGGCGAGCGAGACAGGCATGTGTTTAGAGCGAAAACTCTTCGCCGAGGTACAGCCGGCGCACGTTGGGATCGGCCACCAAGTCCGCCGGCGCCCCGGTGAACAGGACGCGCCCGTCATAGATGATGTAGCCGCGATCGACGATGTCGAGCGTCTCGCGGACGTTGTGATCAGTGATCAGCACGCCGATGCCACGACGCTTCAGATCCTTCACGAGCCCGCGGATATCGGCGATCGACAGCGGGTCAATGCCGGCGAACGGCTCGTCGAGCAGGATGATCGTCGGGTCGGCGGCCAGCGCGCGGGCGATCTCCGCCCGGCGACGCTCGCCGCCCGACAGCGCCATGGCGGGGGCGTCGCGCAGGCGGGTGAGGCCGAATTCATCGAGCAGCGTATCGAGCTTGCGCTGCCGCGCCACCGCATCGGGTTCTGCGAGTTCGAGCACGGTGAGGATGTTCTTTTCGATCGTCAGCCCGCGGAAGATCGAGGTTTCCTGCGGCAGATAGCCGAGACCGAGGATCGCGCGACGGTACATCGGCAGACCGGTGATGTCTTCGCCATCCAGCATGATGCGGCCGGCGTCCGGCTTCACCAGACCCATCACCGAATAGAAGCAGGTCGTCTTGCCCGCGCCGTTCGGGCCGAGAAGGCCGACCACCTCGCCGCGACCGACCGACACCGACACGTCGCTCAGCACGACTCGCTTGTCGTAGGACTTGGCGATCGAGACGACCTGAAGCCCGTCCGAAACCGGCGCTTCGTGCACCGGCTCCACCTGATCAAGGGTCGTGACGTCGTCCATCGCTCGCTTCTGCCTCGCAGGTCATTGCAATCGACGCGGCGATGCGCATCGATTGGCAGGAATCATGCATGAGGAGCGGCCCGAGGGGAACCCCCGATGCGATCAGTTGCGTTTGGGCACCGAGAAAGTGCCGGTCACGCGGCCCGACGGCGTGGTGGTCGTGCCCCCCGGTGCGGCGGTTCCGCCGCCACGCACCGACGAGCCGTCGATCACTGCCCGGCCGGTATCGAGGTTGATTGTCAGCCGCCCGCCGTTGACGGTGTTCCCGCCCTGCGTCAGCGTCACCGCGCCGACCATGGTGATGACTCGGCGATTGAGATCATACACCGCATATTGGCTGCGTGCCGTCTGATCGGGTCGGCGCACGACCACACCGCCCGCGGCATCGAGCCGGGAGACCTGCGGATTCCCGCCGACCACCTGGCCTGTATAATTCACCGTCATGCGCGCCGCGTTGAGCGACATTTCCGCCTGGCGCACCGCGACATTGCCCGACAGAACAGCCCGATTGGCGCGATCCTGCAGCTCGATCGTGTCGGCGCCGAAGTCGATCGGCGCGTTCGTGTTGTGGCGCGTCTGCGCCGCCGCGCCGGAAGCGAGCAGGAGGGTGAGGAGGACCGCACGTTTCATGGCGCGCTATCTCGCCCCTCGCGGGTTCACGCGCAAGCGGGCATTGCCGCGTAAAGTGACGGTTCGCGCCTCAAGATCGGCATCGAGGCGGTTGGCGCTGAACCTGCCCTGCGAAACGGTGCCGGTGACGGAGCCGCTTGATTGCAGCGTGCGGCTCTTCAGGTCCACCGTCGCATCCTGCGTGTCGAGCGTGTAGTTGTTGGGGCCACGGAAGGCGATCGGGCCGTCGACCTTCACCTTCTCGCTTTCCATGTCGTAACGCCCGGTGGGGGCGGTAAGCGTGGCGGGGCCGTCCTGCAGGCGGATCTGTGCGGCGAGCTCGTCAATCTCGACCACCGGCTCGGCCGAGCTTTTCTGCACCGCGGAGCCGGCATTGAGGGTGAACGGCTGGCCCTTGGCGTCCGAGCCGCGATATTGCGCGCTCTGGATCTTCAGCCGCTCCTTGGCGACCTCGACCTTGTTCTTGTCGAGCACGAAGGACACGTCACCGCCGGTGGTCAGCGGTGCCATCACCAGGAACGCGGCAAGGACGCCGATCAGCACCGGCAGCAGCCAGTGGGCAAGCCCAACCAGCCGGTCATGCCGGCTGCCCGGGGCGGCCCAGCGCTGACGCTTGCTGCGTTCCCGGACGGCGATGTCAGACATGCGCGAAGATGTCGGCTTCCGGCCAGCCGGCAAGATCGAGTTCCGCGCGATGCGGCAGGAAGTCGAAGCATGCCTGCGCGAGGGCGGTGCGGCCTTCGCGGGCGAGGCGGCGGTCGAGCTCCTCGCGCAAGCGGTGGAGATAGCGGACGTCGGAAGCGGCATATTCGCGCTGCGCCTCGCTCAGTTCCGGCCCGCCCCAATCGGAGGATTGCTGCTGCTTGGAGATTTCCTGGCCGAGCAACTCGCGCACCAGCTCCTTCAGCCCGTGGCGATCGGTATAGGTGCGCACCAGGCGCGACGCGATCTTGGTGCAATAGACCGGCGCTGCGACGATCCCCATGTAATGGCGGATCGCAGCGATATCGAAGCGGCCGAAGTGATAGAGCTTCAGCCGGGCCGGATCGGCAAGCGCGGCGCGCAGATTGGGGGCCGCATAGTCAGACCCGGGGTTGAAGCGCACGAGATGCTCATCGCCCAACCCGTCGGAGATTTGCAGCAGGCAGAGCCGGTCGCGCGGCGTGATGAGCCCCATTGTCTCGGTGTCGACGGCAAGCGGGGCGCCGGGCGCGAACACGTCACCCGGCAGATCTTCTTCATGGAAATGAACGGCCATTGGCATGCCGTAGCCTGCCGGCGGGCAAGGCTCAACAACCGTCGGAGATCGGGCGACCTTGCGCTGTTTTGGCGACAAGCTGTGCTTTCAACGCGACAGTTACGCAATGATCGGCGCGTAATACTTGCTTTTGGCGACGAATCCGTTCGCGGTGCACGCGCCGATGCGCTATGACGAGTCTCGTGGCGCATCAGCTTTCGCGTCACGAAGTCCTGCGCCGGCCGTCCATCGCGTGGGTCTTGAACCGATTTGCGGGCGGAGCGGGAAGACGAACAGGGTTTATGGGTTACGACAAAGGTGGCCGCGGCAATCGTGGCGGACGCGGGCGCGACAAGCGCGATGATTTCGGCGGCGGCGACTTCGGTGGTGGCGGCGACTTCGGCGGTGGCGGCTTTGGTGGCGGCGGTTTCGGCGGCGGCGGCTTCGGCGGCGGTGATCGTGGTGGCTTCGGCGGCGGCGGCGGCTTCCGTGGTGGCGGCGGTGGCGGCTTCGGCGGCGGCGGCGGCTTCCGCGGCGGCGGTGGTGGTGGCGGCTTCGGCGGCGGCAACCGGATGCCCCCGCAGGTCGTCGGCGAAGGCACCGGCGTGGTCAAGTTCTTCAACGCGCAGAAGGGCTTCGGCTTCGTCGTGCGCGATGATGGCGGCGAGGACGTGTTCGTTCACATCTCCGCGGTGGAGCAGGCCGGCCTGACGGGCCTGGCCGAGGGTCAGCCGCTCGGCTTCACCCTGGTCGATCGCGGCGGCCGTATCTCGGCAACCGAGCTGAAGATCGATGGCGAGCCGATGGAAGTGACCGACCGCGCACCGCCGCGTGACGGCGGCTTCGGCGGCGGCGATCGTGGCTCGCGTGCCGGCGGCGCCGGCGGTGCCGGTGGCACGCAGCGTCAGCTGACCGGCGAAAAGGCGACCGGCACGGTCAAGTTCTTCAACGCCATGAAGGGCTTCGGCTTCATCCAGCGCGACGACGGACAGCCCGACGCGTTCGTCCACATCTCGGCCGTCGAGCGCGCCGGCATGACGAGCCTCAACGAGGGCGACCGCCTGTCGTTCGAGCTCGAGGTCGATCGTCGCGGCAAGTACGCTGCGGTGAACCTGTCGACGTCCAGCTAAACACCCCGCTTCTGCCATAGGAGAGGGAAGGGCCGTCCGGGGCAACCGGGCGGCCCATTTTCTTTGTGGTCCGGCGCTTGATGTGTGTTGGGTCCAGCCTGCCTTGTTGAAGCACTTTGCAGGCGACGGGCGACGGGCGACGGGCGACGGGCGACGGGCGGCGGGTAACGGGCCGCGGACCGCGGGGGG
>NZ_MPSB01000007.1 GCF_001981525.1 Sphingomonas jeddahensis
TTCACTCCAGCCTCGTGCTCACGCAGCACGCCTATGATCTGATCCTCGGTAAAACGGCCTCGCCGCATCGCTCGTCTCCATCTGACCAGCTAACTTACCAATGGCATGATTTCCGGGGAGCAGGTCAGTGCGCCTTTACATGCGTGGTGTGGATAGACGAGGCGACGGGCACAGGTCCAGCACCTGCCATTTCCTCGAGCAAATGCCGCCATATACCGCGTGACCGCCTGTTCTAGCGATTGTAGATCGTGGTGGGCGGCCATACTCGGCTGGCGTGTCCCGCTATCTGCATCCGGTATTCAGCACATGCAGAAGGCCCAAAATCGCTGTTCGATCGTCCACTCGCGTGCCGGGTCTGCCACGCGGAAGATGCGGCACTATCTCTTTCTACGCCGAGTCAGACAGCCAAATGCACTGCTACCTTCACCTCATCTGTTGGGCCACCTCGCGAAGGACGAAGCGGGCGATCGGCTGGCTTGCCTCGTTTTCGATGTCCAGCGTTCCGCCGATCGCCATGTGCCCTCGGCGGACTGGATTTCTAACCAACGTCCGCGCGAGGCGTGACGCTTGAGCCATTGCTTGTTCCAGATCAGGAAAGTCGTGCAACTCCGTTCGGTGCGGTGACTTGTCCGGGGTGCGAACGCGAAAGATGAAGCTGGGCATGTTGTTGTAAATGCCTCAAAAACTAACTAGTTTCTGGCTTAAACACAGGTTGTGGAGATTTGCGCGGCGCCGCCGTTGCCGAGGCGCGCGCCGCTTGTTCTTCACTTCGCCGACAATATCTCGTCCAGCCGCCGCCGTGCTCCCGCAACGGGCTCGAGGTGGGGGTAACGATGGCCGCTGGGTAGCGCGATCGTCACGCTACGCTGATGCTTGCCTGCTTGGAGCAGTAGATCGATCGGTTCTCCGTCGCCAGCCCGGGTGATCGCCAGCGATAGCGTTTCCTGGTCAAAGACCCGGCCGTTGACGCCGGCCAGCGTGGTGCCGGCCGTGATGCCTGCTTCGAAGGCCGGGCTGTCCCAGCGCACTTCTTGCACCTGGCCATCCGATTTGACGGACAGGCCGAGCGAAAAGATGAAGCTGCGGATTCCGACGAGCCGCTCCCTCGCCTGCCACAACTCGCTTGGCGTATCGCGATAAACGAGGCGGTAGCCGCCGCGTTCGATCCCGGCGAGCGGCGCATCGTCGCGGGTATTGTGAAGTCTATCGCGGAAGAACGCGGACCAGTCATCGTCCGCGATGTCGCGAAGCGTGCGAACCACATCGTCAAAGAGATAGGTACTGGTGACGCCGTCAATCGGTGCCTCTGCCGCGAAGAAGGCGCGGGCGAAATCGTCCAGCGAGCGTGCCTCATCGGTCAGTTCGCGGATGCGGGTATCGACATCGAGCCACACGAGCGCGCCTTCGGTGTAATAATCCTCGCTGCGCTGCCAGCTTGGCCATGGCAGCGGGGCGCGGGCGGCGATGATCGGATCCTTGGTGGTATCGCTCATCGGGCGCCAGCGCGAGCCCGCCTGCATGTCATGCGTCGCGGCGATGTCAGCAAGCGCCGCGAGCGATTGTTCGCGCGTCCAAAGGCCGGAGCGCGCGCAAAGCACGCGGTCCCAATATTGGGTCTGCCCCTCATAGACCCACATCAGGCTGTTGCGGATCGGCTTGTAGAAACACGGTGCCCATGAATCGGCGCCGCGGCGGTGCTTGCCGTTCCAGCCATGGATATATTCGTGCGGGAAGCTGTCGCGCCGGGGAAAGCAATTCTCCCAATCGGCGAAATAGCCGGGCACGCTCGCGATCTCGCACGAGCGGTGATGCTCGACGCCGATGCTGCCGATCTCCTCGCTAAGCGCGAGCAGCACTTCATAACGGTCGAACGGGCGGGCGCCGAACAGCAGGTCGGCCTGCTGGATCACGCCACGATGCGGCGCGATCTGCTCTTCGGTGGCGGCGAGCTGGTGTGGCGCGTCCGCGAACACGTTCAGCGCCACGTTTCCGTCATCAAGCTCGATGCGTCGATAGTGGCGCCCCGCCATGACAGGCGAGTCCACCAGTTCATCGAGAGCGACCTGTTCGAAGCGGATCTTGTCTCGCTCTCTGGACCGAACCGGTAAGGCCGAGGCGATCTGCCACTTCGGCGGCACGGTCAGGCTCGCATCGACGGCGATGCGCCGCGAGAAATGGCCTGCCGGATAGAGGGTGACGCAATTCCATTCGAGGTTCAGCAGTTCAGGGCTGACGACGACGCGCCCCTGCGCCTCATTGGTGGGCGACAGGAACTGGAAGCTAGCCTCGATCTCGTTGACGCCGCCGGGCACATCGACGTGAAAGGCGTGAACCTCCGTGGGGTGCCGCGTCCAGTGCAACCGGCGTCCTGCCGCCTGGATCTGCAATCCGGCCAAGAGCTCGATCGGAGCCTGCGGCGCGTGATAGCCGGGCAGCCACTTGGGCAAGAGCAGGGTCAGTACGCCAGGGCGCGCAACCGGGATCACCTCCTGCACACTGAAGATGCGGCGCACAACGTCAGTGACGTCGACATGAAGCTGAAGCGGGCCGCAATAATCGACGTCTTCCGGTTCGGGCATCGGAAGCGGCTGCGACAAGGGCTGTGGAAGCTCGCTCATCACTGCACCGGCCAATGCAAGAAGAAACTGCCAAGGCGGTTGGGATCAGGGAATGTGGCTTCTCGCCGGTTCTTCGTGGGAATACTGAGACGGTGGACACTTACATGTGTTAAGTTCATTTTTTTCTTGGCCGAAACAATGGTTGACTGTCGATCAACATCGATCCCGGGTCGGCGTTCCGGCCAATCGTGTTGATCTCAGTCTATGTCGTCAGTTGCGGCAAGACGGCGCTACCTGAGCGCCAGGGTCGCCGATCCGATGCGCGTGCTAGGAAGGAACTGGCGAACCACTGCCGCGCCGTGCCTTCCACGGTGCTGATTCACAAGCGAGTGCCGGCAGACCGGGCGGGATCTGATCGAATGCGTATCGCACTAAGAGTTCGCCCCGCACGACCTGTCGAATGGACAGCGCTGGCGTGCATGGCAGGACCTATCCGGTGTCCGCCGTCACCGAAAAGCCCGCAAACACGACAGCTAAATCGTTTCGATCCCGCGAAAAGCGGCAAGCAACGCGTTCGGATCGACCGGCTTGCGCAGCGTCGGCTTGCCCGTGAATCGATCGGGCAGTGCCGATTGATCATAGCCCGTGACGAGCACATAGGGGATGTCCCGACGATCAAGGTCGTCCGCCATGTCGAACGCGAACTCGCCGCGCAGATTGACGTCGAGCAGCACGCAATCGATGGTCGGCTCGGCCTCGATAAGAGCCGACGCCGCGGCAATGGTCGGCACCGGGCCAAGAACCTCTGCGCCTGCCGCCGACAACAACGACCGGGCGTCGTCCGCGAGATAATATTCGTCCTCGACGATCAGGATGCGCGATCCCGCCAGCTTCTCATTCGACATAAACATTCTCCGGCTAGCGAGTTGCCTGAATACCACGTGACCAAGCGGCGACCTAATGGAACCGCCGACAGTCGCGGTTCGGGCGGCCAAAGTAGATCGAGGTTAAGGCGATAAGCCGATGTAAAAGGGACATTGCAGCGTCAACCTGCGTTCTTTGTTACGGGTCGGGCACTCACGGAGACGTTGCTGTCCGAAAGAAACGAAAGCGCATGCGTGCAGGAGCAAGATCGTCCTTTTACCGGCCCAGCGACGGCGCCTGACGCGGGCAGCCTTGCGGACGTGGATGCAGCAGCCAGGCTGGACGAGGCGGACCGGACGATCCGGGAGCTTCGCGCCGCGCTGGGCGCCGCCGCCGCGCGCGAACGCAAGTTGGCGCACGAGCTGCAGCATCGAGTGCGAAACATTCTTGGCGTTATCCGATCAATCTACCGGCGGTCGCGTGCGAATGGCGCATCGCAAGACGAATTCGCCGAGCACTTCGAGGGGCGGTTGAACGCAATCACCCGGTACGAGGTGAACATTGCCGAAATCGGGCACGCGGGCGTCGAGCTGGAAGACGTGATCCGCGACGAGTTGCTCCAGGTTCATTCGGGGCCGGAGCACCGGCTGACGATCGCCGGTCCTGCGGTGCGGCTGCGAGGCAAATGGCTGGAACTGATCGGGCTTGCTGTTCACGAGCTAGCGACCAATTCGATCAAGTTCGGCGCCCTTCTGCACCGGGGCAAGCTGAACGTCGAATGGGCGCTTCGCGCCTCGCGTGAAGGCCAGCTTCTCGACCTGCGCTGGACCGAGCATGGCGTGCCCGCCGTAGCACTGGCGCCGCGACCGAGCGGCTTCGGCCGCGAAGTGATCGAGCAGGCGCTGCCGTACGAGCTTGGCGCGACGACGATGTTCGAGATCACGCCCGGCGGGATGGCATGTTCGATCGTGCTGCCACTCCCGCCCCACGACGCTTCGGCGTCCAACAACAGCATCAATAATGATGCGCTGCTTCCTTCCGAGTGGAGTGATGACGATGACCAAAGCTGATGCGCTGCCGCTCTCGTCTCCCTTGCGGACCCGTTTGCGTGCGCTTGCGCCATTGAGCGGCGCCGAGATGCAGGCGCTGGCAGCAGCGGAGCGCGACCAGCGTCGCTGGCCGGCCCGCCGGGAGATGATCGCCGAAGGTGCACCGATCACGCAGGCGCGCGCGATCGTCAGTGGTTGGGCCTGCCGCCAGCGGATCTTGCCGGATGGCCGCCGCCAGATTCTCGATTTTCTTCTGCCGGGCGATCTGATCGGGGTGTCGCCATTGAGCAATCCGCTGGCGCCGGCAACGATCCTGGCCGTGACAGAAGTGGTCACGTGCGCTTTACCGGCCGCTGCCGCCGGGATGCCCGGGCTTTCCCACGCTTATACCGTCAGCGCGGCGCTGACCGAGCTTTACACGCTGGCGCAGGTGACGCGCCTTGGTCGCCTCAGCGCCCAGGAACGATTGGCCGACTGGTTGCTGGAAACGCGCGATCGACTGGCCCTGGCGGGGCAGACGGTGGGGGACAACCTGCCGGTGCCGCTGACACAGGAATTGTTGGCCGACGCGCTCGGGCTCACCAGCGTTCATGTGAATCGCACGCTGCAGTCGATGCGGCGCGACGGGTTGCTGGCCGGAAGAAGCGGCATGTTTCTGCTGGCCGATCGGCAGCGGCTGGAAATCCTCGCCGGCTACAGAAGCGCCCGCGTCACCGCCGATACCGAGCCATGAGGGCCCGGCGCTCCGGTCAGCCGTTGCTGACCGGATCGCGGGTGACGCAAAGACCGATCGCGGCGATCCGATCGACCTCTGCATAAGGCTCCGTGTCGAGCTCGTCCCCGAAGATGTCGGGATCGAGCACGCGATAATCGTAGCGGTAGCCGGTCGCCGGCATGGCCGCGTCCAGTGCGTCGCGCACCACGTCACGGCCGCCGACGATCGACACGCCGGTATGCATGATGAACCTGCCCCCCGGCGCGAGCTTCTCGATTCCGGCGAGCGTCCAGTCGAGCGAGAGCTTTCCGCCGTAAAGATCACCGCCGTCGCGGTAAGCGCGGCGATCCGGATCAATCATGAAGGGCGGGTGGGTGACGATCACGTCATAGTCGCCCGCAACGTCCGCCGGGCTCCGCGCGATGGTCGTTTGATGCTCCACGCCCGCGAAGCTCGCGTTGACCGAGGCGAGCGCCAGCGCCTTGGGGTTGATGTCCGCCAAAGTGAGGTCTGCGTTGCCGTGGAGGGTTGCCGCCACGATCCCACCAACGCCCGCACCCGCCGCATAGTCCAGAATGCGCGCAGGGGACCGTACACCGGCGAGATTGCGGGAGATGAAGTCAGCGAAACGATAGCTGTCGGGACCCAGGAAGACCGAGTCATGTTCCTGCGTGGGGTAGCGAGAGTGGACGAACAGCTTGCCGAAGACGTTCGACACCCGCACCTTTGACGCGACCAGCCCGTCGGGGCGCGGCTCCAGCAACTCGGCGCCGTCCAGCGCGGCGACGATAGCCGGCGGCAATCGGTCCTCGCGACAGGGGAGGGACCAGCCAAGCAGGTCCGCCACGGTCGCGCCAACCTGCCGATCGGGGCGGGCGAGCACCCGCGCCTGCGATGCTGGTGTCGGCGCGAGGAAATCATAATCGAGGCCGCGCAGTTCGCCGAGGAGAGGAAGCAAAGTTCGCCGCAACCTGCCACCACCGGCAGCATCGGCAAAGGTCATTTCCCGAGTATCGGTATCGAGACTTGGATCGGTTGAGTTCATATTGCCGTGCCACGAAATCATCGGAGGTTTCTGTAACCGAGGCAGCGTTCAAGCGTTCCGGAGATTCTTACTGATCTCGGTCTATGCGGTGGAAGCGGATCGGAGCGCGCGCGTGCTTTCATGCGCTTTCCGGCGGAACGCCGCTGTGGCCCCTCCGTTGATCACCTCAGGAACGAACTGAGACGCTGGTCGCCGCAGGGCGGTGACTTCTTCTGTCCAAGGAGAGACATATGACCGACAAGCAGCCGATGCAGGCGGATGGGGCCGGAACCAAGCCGCACATGCCCGATGAGAATGGCGAGGTGGCCAGTCGCCGTCATAGCAGCGGCGAAAGCCAGGGCGGCTCGTACCCCAATCCGCATACGGGCAAAGATGGTGGCGGTTTCGACGGCGGGCAGACCGAGCGCGGTTATCACGGTACCGGGCGACTGGGTGAGCAGAAGACCGGCGAACAACCGAATTCTGCATCCAGCGAATAGGAAGAGGCGCGGCCAGGGCAACAAGTCCTCGCCCTGCCGCCCAACTGGCCTGATCTTGGTTAATGGCGGCAACCCGATCGTGGGGTCCGCGTTGCCGAAGGGCTGATCTGCCGCATCGCGGTGCTTGCTCAGGAGGAATAACAGGATGCTGGCGATGAACTATCGCGGACCATATCGGGTTCGCGTCGAGGAAAAGCCGATGCCGGTCATCCTCCATCCGGAAGATGCAATCGTGCGTGTCACGCGTTCGTGCATCTGCGGCTCGGACCTGCATCTTTATCACGGCATGGTGCCTGACACGCGCGTTGGTATGACCTTCGGGCATGAGTTCTGCGGCGTGGTGGAGCAGGTCGGCCCCGAGGTCCGCAACCTCAAGGTCGGCGATCACGTGCTGGTGCCGTTCAACATCGCCTGCGGCAAATGCCATTTCTGCCAGCAGGGCCTGTTCGGCAATTGCCACGAAGCCAATGCGCAGGCGACGGCGGTTGGCGGGATCTACGGCTATTCGCATACCGCCGGCGGCTATGACGGCGGGCAGGCGCAATATGTCCGCGTGCCCTACGCCGATGTCGGTCCGACGGTGATCCCCGACTGGATGGACCCAGACGATGCGGTGTTGCTGACCGACGTGGTGCCCACCGGCTACCAGGCGGCGGAGATGGGCGGCATCAAGCGCGGCGACACGGTGGTGGTGTTCGGCGCGGGCCCGGTCGGGCTGATGGCGGCAAAGTCTGCATGGCTGTTCGGTGCCGGCCGCGTGATCGTGATCGACAGCCAGGATTACCGTCTGGAGTTCGCGCGGGTCTTTGCGCATGCCGAGGTCTATAACCTGCGCGAGATCGACGACATGGCCGTCTTCCTCAAAAAGCAGACCGACTCGCTCGGCGCCGACGTGTGCATTGACGCGGTGGGCGGCGACGCAGTCGGCAACGGCTTGCAATGGCTGCTTGGCACCAAGCTGAAGCTTGAGGCGGGCAACGCCATCGCACTGCACTGGGCGATCAACTCGGTAAAGAAAGGCGGGATCGTCTCGATCGTCGGGGTCTATGGCCCGACCGGCAACATTATCCCGATCGGCAATGTCGTGAACAAGGGCATCACCATCCGCGCCAACCAGGCGTCGGTGAAGCGCCTGCTGCCGCGGCTGATCGAGCATATTCGCCTGGGCCACATCAATCCCAAAGCGATGATCACGCATCGCGTACCATTGGAGGATGTGGCGGACGCCTACCACATCTTCTCGTCCAAGCTCGACGGCTGCATCAAGCCCGTCCTGATCCCCAACGCTGCCTGAAGGAGACGCGAGATGAGCAAGGCCATCGTCGACACCGCCTCCATTCCCGGCTGGGGCGTGGATGCCGATCCGGACAATGATCCGACCTATCCGATGCGGCATATCGAGAACCAGCAAAGCCGCGGGCTGACATGGGATCGACCGGCGCAGCAGCGCCCCGACGTCGAGATATTGCAATCGATCGAGCACAATCGGCTGCCGGCTGTGATCGGCACGTCCACCCCGCCGGCTGGCCTCAGCGGGGCGATCCGCCGTTCTGCCTTTCGCCGCAGCGAATCCGACTGGTGGCATTGGCTGCTGCTGATGGGTGCGGATCGGCTGAATGTCGTGGAAGGAGTGGTGCAGGATCTCGCGCGGGGCAAAGTGCCCAACGTGCCGGCCGAACTCGGCTGGCGATCCGAACTGCGCCACAATCCCGCTGGCATGGCGAAGAAAGCGGGGGTGGTCGTGGCGCTCGGCGCCGCCCTGTTCGCCTGGTCACGCCAGGGGCGATCGGGCCGCGCAAAGCCGCACGCGCGCGAGGGCGCCGGTGAGCACCGTGACCATGGGGACGTGACCTTTCCGAGGTACTGAGCCGCTGGCGCTCTCGTCCACTCTGGCCGCCGACATCGGCGTCAGAACATCAGGCGGATGGAGGCACTGGGCGTGGGCGACTAACGCCCACGCCCACACGAGCTGGCATGCGGGCAATGGACGAGCCAAGCCGGCTTCACAACGCGCCGCGCCGCGGAATACGCGTGGTTTATCAACGACCTGCAACCCGCTCGCTCAGCATTTTCATTGAACCAGGTTAGTCTCCGGGAACGAGCCCCCATCGTGCCTCTTTATCGATCACGACAGAAAGGAGGCCGAAGTTGTCGGTGACGACGAAGAACAGATCATCCATGGCTGTGAGCCCACATCTGCTGGCTCTCAAAGCGACGCTCGACGAGGACGGCAAGGGGCTGGCAAGCTTTACGACGGGTGAGCTTGAGGTCGAGGTCCGGGCGGCGCATGATTCCGTCTTCGCGATCGTGCGGCGACCGGGGCAGGGCGGGCTGGCAGTGCGCGTGGCCTATCCGGCTGCTCCCTTCCGCTGCAAGGCGCTGCGCTGCGGGCCGGGGGAGGCGGCGCGGATCGAGGTGACCAGCCCCACTGGCACGCACATCATCACCTTCTTCAAGAGCCGCGAAGCGCTCGAGCGGCTGCGGATCACGGTGGAGCTGACGCCAGCCGCGACGATGGTCCTGCCGTTCGCGCCGCGTGATCTTTACCCGCTGGGGATCAATGACGATCCCCTTGCCGCGCGCGGGAATGTCGAAGCGTCTCAGCGTGGGCTCAACGCGGGCATGCTCTATTTCCGGATTGACGAGCCGGCATTCGGCAACGTTCTTTATCTTCAGAACTTCACCGCACTGAACGACTATTTTCGCCCCACCGGCACGACCCCGGACGGCGCTGTTGGCGGCGAGTGGCCGGAGCTTGGCTATCTCCTGCCGGCTGCATCTCGCGAGGCGGCAGCCGAAGGGGTGGCGTTGGAGGCGGGAGAGCCGGTTACGATATCGGACGTGATCCTCGTCTTCCGGCACGAGGCGCCCCCCCAAGAGCGCGAATCGGCACGGCAGTTCGTCCAGATGCTTGGCACGGCGTATCAAATTATGGACTTGCCGGCGGTCGAGTATCGCGACTGGGTGGATCGCGCAGAGCGCGCAGCACGCGATCTGGCCGAGGCGCCGGCAGCGACCATCCGCCATTACGGCAATTTGTACGTCCATCCGTACACCGACGCCGAATACCCCGACATCATGGTGCAAATGTCTGTGATCGCCGCGCTCCATGACTGGGGAAAGTGGCGCGGCGAGCCCGATCCGCTCGAAGCCGAGCTGAAGAAGGGGCTGCGCAAGTTCTATGATCCCAAGCTCAAGACCTTGCGGCGATACTTGCCAAACGTTGGCAAGGACAAGGATGCCGATGCCGTCGACAGCTGGTATCTTTATCACCCGCTGCTCAATCTCGGCAGGCTGGCGCTCGACGGGGACGAGGACGCGCGCACGCTGTTCATGGACTCTATCGACTATGCGATCCGGGCCGCGCAGCATTTCCAATATAAGTGGCCGATCCAGTACAAGGTGACCGATTTCGCGGTGATCGAAGAGACGGCGCCGGCGGACGGGCGCGGGCAGACCGACGTTGGCGGGATCTATGCCTGGGTGATGCTGCAAGCGTTCGAGTTGACCGACGACAAGCGCTTCCTCGATGAAGCGACTGCCGCGATCGACACCGCCATGGGGCTGCGCTTCAACGTCAACTATCAGGCGAACCTCACCGCCTGGGGCGCGGCGGCGTGCATGCGGCTGTGGCGGATCACCAACCGCGACCTCTATCTGGAGCAGAGCTACGTCTATCTGGCCAGCTTCCTCCACAATGCGGTGATCTGGGAAAGCCGGATCGGCCACGCCGCATCCTATGAGACGTTCTTCGCCGTCACCTGTCTTCAGGACGCGCCGTACATGGCGATGTACGAGTGTTTCGACAGTTTCGTCGCGTTCGAGCAGTACCTCAAAGATGGCGGGCCTGACCTCGAGCCCGAGGCGCGCATGCTGCTCAGCGAATATTGCAAATACGCGCTGTCACGCGCCTGGTATTATTATCCCGACGCGCTTCCGCCCGAGGCGATCGCCGACAAGCAGCGCAAGCCGAACGGTTACATTGACCCGAAGCTCTCCTTTCCGGTTGAGGACCTTTACCCGGATGGGCAACAGGCGGGACAGGTCGGGCAAGAGGTTTATGGCGCCGGCGCGGCCTTCATCTTCGCCACCCGCGCGTTCCACCACGTGGAGGGCGCGCCGTTCCGGCTCTTCTGCGACTATCTGGTGCGCAGTGTGGAGCGCACCGGCGATCGCGCGCTCACGATCACGCTCGACGGCGGGGAGACCTGCGTCGCCAATCTCCGGTTCGTACGGCTGAAGCGGCGCAAGCTGACCAAGACGACGGTGATGACGGCTGGCGGCGATACGCTGCGTGCGCACGCCGTTTCCGAGGATCGTATCGACTATCACGTGCCCGCCGACGGCCGGCTCGTGATCACGTGGGAATAAGTTTGAGGAGTGACCATGGCGATTGAGCATACCGACCTTGCCGGAAAGCGCATCCTGCTGACCGGCGGAACGACCGGGATCGGGCGGGCGACGCTGGAGCGCTTGGCGGGTGAGGGCGCGCGCGTTCTGACTTTCGGCCGCCACCAAGAGCCGCTGGAGGAGGCGCTGGCAAAGGCACGGAATGGTGGCGGCGAGGTGTTCGGGATCACCGCGGATTCCTCGACGCGTGAGGGCATCGAAAAGGTCTTTGCCGCAGTTGATGAGCAGCTGGGCGGCGTGGACATGCTGGTCGCCTGTGCCGCGCTTGGCGCCGAGCCGATCCACGAAATGGCGGACGATGACTGGCGGTTGGTGATCGAGACCAACCTCACCGGCTATCTCGCCTGCGCCAAGGCCTCGATTGAGCGAATGGAGCGCCAGGGCGGCGGGCACCTGCTGTTCGTCGGATCGATCAGTACCGAGATCAAGGCCGAAGGGGAGAGCGTCTATGCCGCGACCAAGGCGGGCGTACAGGCGTTCGCCGAGACGCTGCGCAAGGAAATCGCCGACAATAACATCAAGGTGAGCGTTGTCCAGCCCGGCTCGGTCGAGAGCGACATGCAAGAATGCAGCGACGAGGAGAAACGCGACGCGGTCGCGGAGCAGCAGATGCTTCACGCGGAGGAAATCGCCGAAGCGATCCTGTTCGTCCTCACCCGCTCGCCGGCGTGCGACGTGGTGAACCTGCGTATCGAGCCGCGGATACAAAAGACGAGCTGAGTGTCAGGCGGAGGCGATGCTCAGCTGTTGATCCTCGCGACCACGTGTTTGTATAGCATGCGTGTCGGACGGGCCGAGCTTGGCCGCCTCCTTGCGCAGCAAAGCTGCGCCGAGGTTGGACCCTTCCGCGACAGCGGCTCTTTTCCCCCGCGCCGCTCATCTCTGGCTTGGTAGAACGTCCTCGATCAACAAGGAACGGGTGGACGCTAGCGCCGCACCGAGCAGTCCGGCCCGGTCGCGCAATTCGGTGCGCACCACCACTTGATCGACGGGCCGCGTCAGCATGCCGGTGCGCACGCGCCGATCGAGTAACTCGATCAGCGGCTCGCAGTTGGACAGCCCCCCACCAACGGGCACGATCGTCGCGGGAAAGCTATTGAGGAACGTCGCGATCGGCCCGGCGAGCAGCCGGCTGTAATATTCGATCGTCGTCCGACACGCGGCATCACCGGCGATCCATCTCGACGTAATCTCCACGCTGGTCGCGTGAGCGCCGTCGTGCAGCCAAGCATGCAGCCGCTCCATGCCGCGCGCGCCGCCAATCGTGTCGAGGCAGCCGGTGCGCCCGCATCCGCATTCGAACACCGGCACGCTACCCGGCGCAATCGGCGAATCGACTAGGATCTCGCCATGCCCCCATTCGCCGCCAATGCCATGCGCATCCACCAGTATCGTGCTATCTTCGACCAGTCCGCCGCCCACGCCCGTGCCTAGGATGATCCCGAACACGCGACGATGGTCGCGTCCGGCGCCCAGCGTAGCCTCTGCCAGCGCAAAGGCATCAGCATCGTTGATGATCGATACGGGCCGGTCAAGGGCGGCGCCGAAATCGTCAAAACGACGACCATGGACGCTGGGCGTGTTGGAACTGGTAATCGTGCCGCTCGCGGGATCGGCGACGCCGGCGAGCGAAATGCACACCGGTGTATCCGCGCCGATGATGCCGCCGTGGCGTTCGAGCGCATCGCGGAACAAAGTGACCAGCGCGTGCCAATCGCCGACGGGCGTAGGATGGCGCTGGCGATCGCGAATATCTCCGCTCGCGTCGACGATCCCCATATCGACGAACGATCCGCCAATGTCGGCGCAAAGCCTCACTCACACTCTCCTTGAAACAGAGTCGCTGCGCTCAACCGGCGGCGACCAGCTGGCCGCCGATCCACGTTCCGAGCGGGGCAAGATCGGCGCTCAGCCATGCGAGGTCCGCACGCGCACCCGGCCGCAGCGCGCCGCGGTCGTCCAGCGAGAGGAACGCCGCTGGCGCGCTCGCCGCCATCATCGACGCCTCGGCCACGCTCAGCCCGAGCATGCCAACCGCGTTGCGCACCGCCGTCGCCATGTCGAGCGCAGAGCCTGCGAGCGTGCCATTTTCCTCGACGCACACGCCGTCCACGATGTGGATCGTCTTACCTTGCAGATCAAAATGATCGGCATCGGTGCCGACCGTCGACATGGCATCTGTGACGAGCATGAAGCGGTCGCGCGGCCGCGCCGCCAGCGCGATGCGAAGCGCGGCCGGCGCGACATGCCGGCCATCGACGATCAGACCGGCATAAGCGCTCTGGTTCTCCAGCGTTGCGCCGACCACGCCCGGCTCGCGATGGTGCAGCGGCGACATGGCGTTGAACAGATGCGTCACGCCGCTCACCCCGGCGGCGAAGGCGCCGCGCATCGTGGCATAATCGGCATCGGTATGACCGGCCGAGACGATCACACCCACCGCCGTGAGCGCGCGGATATCGTCAGGCGTGCACATTTCTGGCGCTATCGTCACCATCGTGCGCCCGCGCGTCAGGCTGCTGAGCAGCCGGATCGCCTCGGCGTCCAGCCGCACGAAGCGCGAGGCATCATGCGTCCCCTTTCGCGCCGGGTTGAGGAAAGGTCCCTCGATATGGATGCCCACAACGCCAGGCACGCCCTCGGTGATGGCCTGTTCAGTCGCGCGCATCGCCAGATCGACCCGGTCGAGCGTGTCCGAGATAAAGGTGGGCAGGAAGGCAGTGGTGCCGAACCTGGCGTGTGCTGCGCCCATCCGTGCAATTGCCTCAGCGCTGGGCTCGTCATTGAACAGCACGCCGCCACCACCGTTCACCTGCGTGTCGATAAAACCCGGCAGCAGCCAACCGCCTTCCAGATCAATCGTCAGGTCCGACGCGCCATCGAGAGCAGCGACGATAAACCCGTCAGAGACATGCAGACGATCCGTCACGTGTCCATTGCTCAGCAAGACCGAGCCATTCTCGAATGTGATGCTGCCGGTCATCGAGTCTCGGTCACTTTCTTCAGGTGTGGCGGCGCGTCCGGGTTGATCCCGCGGGCGACGGCCAAGGCGTTCACAAAGCGATAGAAGCTCTGCACCATCAGGACCGGTTCCAGCACCGGATCTGCCGCGATCGCCGGTAATCGCCCGCCGGCGGTGGCATCGGCCAGCAGCGCCACGGCACCGCGCTCGGCAAACTGAACGGCTGCGGCACGCACGTCATCGCCTGAGGTATCGGACGTGGCGAATCCCAACAGCGGAAATCCCCGTCCGACGATCGCCATCGGCCCGTGCCGGACTTCAGCGGCCGAAAAAGCCTCGGCGTGCAAGCCACAGGTTTCCTTGAACTTCAGGGCCGCTTCCTGCGCCACGCCAAAGCCATAGCCGCGGCCGAGTACAAACAGGTTGCGTGCGCCGAGCAGCGGCGGCAGCGCCGAGCTCCAGTCCAGCGCGAAGGCCTGCGCCATCGTGGATGGCAGCTCGGCGAGACGGTTTGTTAGACCATCGTCCCCCGCCCAGGCGGCGGCGAGGCCGGCCTGTGCAGCGAGGGACGCGATATAGGATTTGGTCGCCGCCACCGATCGCTCCGGCCCCGCGCACAGCGGCAAAACCTCGTGAGCCAGGGCGGCGAGTGGCGACTCCTCGTCATTGACCAAAGCAACAACAAAGGCGCCTGCATCCTTGTATGCCGTGGCCGAGGCAAGCAGGTCCGGGCTGCGGCCCGACTGCGAGATGGCAAGGCACAATGCGCCTTCTGCGCGCATCGGTGTGTCGAAAACCGAGGCGATCGACAGCGCTGCGGAGGCGACCGGGATGCCGATCTTGGTTTCGAAGAGATACTTGCCATACGTCGCCGCGTGATCCGACGAGCCGCGCGCGCAGGTAACGATGAAGGGCGGCGGCTGATCGCGCAGCCGCGTGACGATCCGTTCGATGGTTGCCCTGTTGCGGTCGAGCAGCCGCGCCACCACCGCCGGCGCCTCGCCGGCCTCGGAATGCATCAGCGTCGTTGCAGGATCGGGGGGTATGGCTCCAGGTGCAGGTGCGGCGGGCGCACGCTGCAATGCTGCCCGCAGTGCGGCGACTTCGGCACGGTCGGTGGTGCGTGCCAGCGCCGTTTCGAATCCCATCTCTACCGACTTCGGCCACGCGTGGCGCGGCATGGAACAGGACGCATGAACTGCGCGCACTCCCGTCCGCGCCACGAGCGCCGCGACATTCACCGCGCGCACCCCGCTGCCTGCCAGTATCTCCACCCGGTCGCCCGCGCGCTCTCGCATTTCGGCGATCGTATCCAAGCCCTCGCTCGCGATGGATGCGCCGCCCGAGGTCAGGATCGTCGCAATGCCTAGCCGCGCGGCAATGTCCACCGTCGTCGCGGGATCCCGCAGCAAGTCCACGGCGCGGTGCAGCGTTACGTCCAACCCCTCTGCGCGCGCGACCAGCGCCTCGAGCAGCGGAATGTCGAGCCCGCCGTCCACCGTCAGCGCACCGATCACCACCCCGCTCAGCCCGGCCTCGCGCGCCGCGTCGATATCGCGAAGCATCGTCGCTTTCTCGGCCTCGTCATAGTGGAAGTCGCCTTCGCGCGGCCGGATCATCGCCCGCACCGGCACCGGGCAGTCGCGGGCGAGCGCCAGCAGTCCCGGCGTTGGGGTGAGCCCGCCCAGCGCCAGCGCCGAGCACAATTCGATTCGGTCCGCCCCGCCAGCCACGGCATCGCGCAAGCCCTGCGGGCTATCGACGCAAATCTCGATCAGCACGTCGCCCACCGGCTCAGCCCTCCGCCCGGCCAGGCGCGGCGTCGCTGCGCCCCACCACGGCCGCCGCCGCGCCACCCGCGCGGTATCCGCGCAGCGCGTAGAACAGGATATAGGCATAGGCCGGTGCCATCAGCGCCACGAACACGGTCTGAAACGGCGCATGTGCCTTCAGCACGGCGAACAGCTGCGGAATGATTGCGCCGCCGCAAATGCCCATGATCATGATCGCCGAGCCCGTCTCGGTATGCCGCCCGAGCCCGCGGATCGCGAGCGGGAAGATCGCCGGCCACATCATCGCATTGGCAAAGCCCAGCGCCGCGACGAAGCCAACCGAGACATAGTCGCGCGTCAGGAAGGCGCATAACGTAAAGACGATCCCCAGCACCGCCGATATCGCCAGATACCGTTCCTGCGACACGAAGCGCGGGATCAGCACCAGCCCGACGAGATAACCGACCAGCATGCCGCCCAGCGTCAGCGACGTGAAAAACGCGGTCTGCTCGGTCGGCAGCCCGAACGCCTGGCCGTAGATGCCGATCGCATCGCCCGCCATCACCTCGACACCGACGTAGAGAAACAGGCACAGCACGCCCAGCCACAGGTGCGGAAAGCCGCCCAGGCCGCGCCGGTCGCCGTGGTCCGCCAATCGCGGCTCGTCCGCCGGCTTGATCTCGGGCAGCGGCGAATAGCGCACGAACAGCCCCAGCAGCGCCAGCAACGCGGCCATGATCATATAGGGCGTGTGGATCTGCGCAGCGAAGCTCTCCAGCAGCCGTTCACGCGCCGCCGCATCCGACAAAGCGGCAAGCTGCGCTTCCAGTTCGCCGATGCCGCTCAGCACCAATATGCCCAGCACGATCGGCGCCAGTATGCCGGCGATCTTGTTGCAGATCCCCATCACCGCGATCCGCTGCGCCGCGCTTTCGATCGGGCCGACGATGGAGATATAGGGATTGGCGGCGGTCTGCAGGATCGACAGGCCGGCACCGATCACGAACAGGCCCGTCAGCGCGCCGGGAAAGATGCGCATCGTCGCGAACTGCCCAAACATCGCCGCACCCGCCGCCATCACCAGCAGGCCCAGCGTCATGCCCTTCTTCATGCCCGTGCGTCGCAGGATCCAGGCCGCGGGCAGGGCCAGGAAGAAATACGACATGTAGAACACCATCGGCACCAGAAATGCCGAGACGTCGTCGAGCGTGAAGGCGAATTTGACGAAGGTGATCAGCGGGCCGTTCAGCCAAGTGACGAACCCGAAGATGAAGAACATCACGCCGATGATCGCGATCGTCATTGGAGATTGCCGGCTGGTCGTGCCGGTGTAGGTAGCCATCTGCGCCCCCCTTTGGCGATGTGCTCGCTCCCGCTGCTTTGGTTCAGCGAACGAACAAACGTCGAGCGCCAGCGGCGGCTGCGACGCGTGGGACTAGCTACGGCGTCCTTCTGGGCCTTGTCAAATTGCGAATTTGTTGCGGTCTGGTGCTCAAGATCGTCACATGCTTGCAACATGGTTCGGATCGTGATCTAAGATAGTTCGACTCACGTTCTAAGTGCGAGAGGTTGATGCTGACCGACGCCCATGCCAGTGTTCTTCGACTGATCAATCAGTTCGGCCCTCTGAGCCGGACGGAACTGGTGGGTCAGTTGGGGATCAGCAAGGCTTCGATGTCGGCGCTCGCGGCGGACCTGATCGATCGCGGCGTGCTGGCCGAGGGCGAGATCGTCTATGGCGCGGGGCGGCCGTCGGTCCGGCTCGAACTGTCACCCAATTCCGCCTTTTTCGTCGGCGTGTCGCTGGCGACCTCGCCGTTCACGCTGACGCTGACCGATCTGCGCGGCGGCGTCCTGTCGGCGACCGAATTGTCGCACGGGGCCGGTCCGGCGGCGATTGTCGCGGAGATCGCAGCCGCGATCGCCGATCTGCTCGCCAGCCACCCGCAGGCGCATGGCCGGCTCGCCGGTATCGGCCTGGCCGTTCCCGGCGTGGTCGATGCCGCAACGGGCACCTGCGTCCGCTCGACCTTGCTCGATTGGCGCGACGTGCCGATCGGCTCGTGCGTCGCCGAGGCGACCGGCTTTCCCGCTTATGTCGAGAATGACGCCAACGCGCTGGCGCTCGGCGAGCATCTGTTCGGCTCGCTGCGCGGCTGCGATCACGCCACGATGATCGCAGTCGGTGATGGTATCGGCTGCGGCCATATCATCAATGGCGAGCTGCATCGCGGCGCGCGCGGCGGCGCGGGCGAGATCGCCCATGCCACGGTAGAGCCGGGCGGCCTGCCATGCCAGTGCGGCAAGCGCGGCTGTCTCGATACGCTGGCGTCGGTGCGCAGCATCGCCGCGGCGGCGCGCGCCGCCGGTCTCGACTGCGGCCTCGCCGCGCTCGACAGCGCCGCCAACCGGGGCGAGCGCGCCGCGATCGACATTCTGCACGGAGCAGGGGCCGCGCTCGGCCTCGCGATTGCGCAGATCGTCCAGTCGCTCGATCCCGCCCGCCTCGTCGTTGGCCTCACCGATGGCCCGGTCGAGGGGCTGTTCGCGCGCGTCATCCGCCAGACGGTGGAGGCCAACGTCATGCCCGACGATGCCCGCCGCCTCGATCTCACCATCACCCGGCTGGAGAACCAGGCCTGGGCCGTTGGGGCCGCGAGCATCGCGGCGGGACGCGGTTTCTTCCGCGTCTGAACCGATCACCGAACTTCCACTGAGGCGGCACAAGACCGCCCGGTCATTCGCAGGACGAATAAAGGGAAGCGCAACCACCTGCACCCAAAGGGGGGAACGAAGTTGAAGACCAATCACGTATCGCGCTGGCTCCTCGCCACCGCACTCGGCACGCTTGCGATCGCGCCGGCTCACGCTCAAACGACCGATGCCCAGACTACGACTGACACGGCGGAGCAGGCCGGATCGTCGACGCCCGGCTCCGCCGCGCGCGAGCGCTTCGACGGCACGGCCGACGCAGGTGATAGCGACATCGTCGTGACCGGCAGCCGCGGCTCGGCGAACGGCGTCACCAACTCCACGCCCGGCGGCGGCCTGATGTCGGTGCAGACCGGCACCAAGCTGCGCAGCACCATCACCCGCGACTATATCGACGTGCAGGCCGGTACGACCAACAGCTTCACGCTGATCCGCAACCTGCCGGGCGTGGTGCTGGGCAGCGGCGATCCGTTCGGTAGTGCGCCGAACCTCACGATCCGCGGCCTCAGCCAGACGTCGCTCGGCTTCAACTTCGAAGGCATGCCGATCGGCGACCAGCTGTCCTACAGCGCCTTCCCCAGCGAATGGTCGGACACCGAGAACGTCGGCCAGCTCAATCTGACGCGCGGCTCCACCGACATCACGGCGCCAGTGTACAATTCGGTCGGCGCGCTGCTCCAGTCCGAACTGATCATGCCACCGAAGAACCCGGGCGCCTTCGCCTCGGTCAGCGTCGGAAACTATGGCCTGCGCCGCTATTTCCTGCGCCTAGAGACCGGCGAAATCGGCAACACCGGCATTCGCGGCTTTGTCTCGGGCTCGCGCACCTACAGTGAGGCATGGCGCGGTCCGGGTGTCAGCTACCGCAACCACATCGACAGCAAGTTCGTGAAGGAATTCGCCAATGGCGACACGATCTCGCTGGTCGCGACCTACAATGAATCGAACTCCACCGCCGGCGCGCGCAACCCGACGCTGGCGCAATATGCGCAGTTCGGGAAGGACTTCGCCTGGAACGCAGAGTACGTGCCGGGCAGCAATACCAACAACGAATTCTACCGCCTGCGCGCCAACGATCGTCAGAGCCTGTCGGTCAGCATGCCGTCCACCTTCACGCTGACCGACAATCTCGATGTCGTCGTGACGCCCTATTACCTGTACACGCACGGCGTCACCAACGGGGCGAGCAACCTCAATCTCGGCGGCGCCTTTTTCGGCAACGAGCCGACCGGTCCGCTGGTCGCGCCGCGCGCGGTGATCAATCCCAATGGCGCCGCGACGATGATGAACGTCGACTATTACGACCAGCATACCTACGGTCAGAACAGCTACCTGCGCTGGAATGTTGGCCTGGCGCAGTTCCGCCTGGGTTACTGGTACTCGAACTTTACCCACACCGAACTGTCGGCGTATCAGCCGGTCAGCGCGGAGGGCACCGTTCGTGACACGTTCGGCAAGACCGGCTCGGTCACGCTGCAGGACGGGCGCATCCTGCGCAACTTTGCCGCGCGCATCGAGCAGAACGTCAACGGCGTCTATGCCGACATGACCACCAAGCTTGCCGACGACAAATTGCTGATCAACTTCGGCTTCAAGTTCGTCTGGGTCGATCGCACCGCCACCAGCGAGTTGCCGGGCAACCCGCGGGTGGACAGCCTCAGCGCCAAGCCGTTGCCGCAGGCCTCGATTCGCTACAGCTTCGATGACCGCAACCAGGTGTTCGCCGACATCACCACCGCGTTTCGCGCGCCGTCGGCCGTGTCGTCGTACATCAACATCTACAATGTCGCCACGGGTGTCCCGTCGAGCACGCCGGCGGCCAGCTTCGAGCCAGAATATTCGGTCGGGCAGGAAATCGGCTTCCGTCACCACGGCGATCTCGTCCATTTCACGATCGCGGCGTTCAACTATGACCTGACTGATCGTCTGGTGCAGGGGACGCAGCTGGTCGGCGGCACCAACGTCGGCTTCGCAGTCAACGTCGGCGATCAGAGCGCGCGCGGCGTCGAGGCGGAAATCGGCCTCGTTCCGTACAAGGGCTTCAGTCCCTACGTTTCGGGCCAATATCTGAAGGCCGAGACCAAGGACAATTACCCGACGCGTGGCGTGTTCCTGCCCACCGCGGGCAAGCGCGCAGCGCTCAGCCCGGAATGGGTCGCCTCGGCAGGTCTGCGTTACGACGACGGCAAATTGTTCGCGCTGGTCGAAGGGAGCTACGTCAGCTCGCAATATTCGACTTTCATGAACGACCAGGAACTGCCCAGCTACCACGTCATCAACGGCTCGCTCGGCTATCGCTTCGACACGATCGGTTTCATCAAGAAGCCACAGTTCACGCTGAACATGACCAACTTGACTGACGAAAAACAGCTCGTCGGCATCCAGGGCGTAACGCCGAACGCGCTGCCGACGCGCAGCACTGACGGCAGCATGCTGATCCCCGCCTCCAACCCGACCTATACGATCGGCGGCGGGTTCGGCATCACCGCCTCGCTCAGCGCCGCTTTCTGATCCATCCTCGCCGCCGCGTCCCACCGACACGGCGGCGACTTTCTTTTTGACGAAGACCAGCGGAGTATTTGTCCATGGAACGCCGCTCTTTCCTGAAATCCTCTTCCGTCGCCGCCATCGCCGCGACCGCAACCTCCGCCACCGCGCAGATCATCCCGCCGTACAAGAAGCAGCCGCGCATCGCGATCGGCGGCATCGCGTCGGAATGCAGCACCTACAGCCGCATCCGATCCCGGCTGGAGAACTTCCGCGTGCTGCGCGGGCAGGAGATCCTCGACAACGCGAACTTCACCTTCCTCAATCGCTACGATGTCCCCTTCCTCCCCACGCTCGTCGCCAACGCTGGCTCAGGCGGCCCAATCGCGCGCGACGCTTATGAATCGCTCAAGACCGAATATCTCGGCATGCTCCGCGCGCTGCTGCCGCTCGATGGCGTCTATTGCGCGATGCACGGCGCGATGTTCGTCGAGGGGATGACCGACGCCGAGGGCGATTGGTATGCGGCGACCCGACAGGTCGTCGGCCCCGATTGCCTGATCTCGGCCAGCTACGATCTGCACGGCAACGTCAGCCAGAAGATCGTCGACAATCTCGATTGCATCACCGCCTATCGCACCGCGCCGCACGTCGACCGCGTCGAGAACACGATGCGCGCCACGGACATGCTGACGCACTGCCTGCGCTACGGTCTGAAGCCCAGCATCGTCTGGGCGACGATCCCCGTCGGCCTCGCTGGCGAGCAGAGCAGCACCGAATGGGATCCGGGCCGTCGCCTCTGGTCCGACCTTAGCGAGTACAACCGCATGCCCGGCGTGCTCGATGTGTCGCAGCTGGTCGGCTATGTCTGGGCGGACGAGCCGCGCTCGGCGGCGTCGGTGTGCGTCACCGGCACCGATCCCGCAATGCAGGCGCGCATCGCCGCCGAGCTCGCCGCGCGCTACTGGGACGCGCGCAAGGAATTCAAGTTCGGCAGCCCGACCGGCACGATCGAGGACACGATCGCGACTGCCATGGCCGCCAAGACGCAGCCGGTGGTGATCTCCGACTCGGGCGACAATCCGGGCGGCGGCGGCAATGCTGACCAGACGCACTTCCTTCAGGCGATCATCAAGGCCGGCGCCAAGAACGTCCTGATCGGCGGCATGACCGACAAGCCCGCGACCGACGCCTGCTATGCGGCGGGCGTCGGCAAGACGATCCCGCTGTCGGTCGGTGCGACGCTCGACCCGGTTGAGAGCAAGCCGGTGAAGGTCAACGCGACGGTAAAGTATCTCCACCCGGTCACCGATCCCGCCGAGCGCGAGGCGGTGATCGAGTTCGACGGCATCACCATGACGCTGTCGTCCAAGCGCCGCGCCTATCACGCCGCCGAGGCGTTCCGCGATCTCAAGCTGGAGCCGACCGCGTTCAAGATCGTGGTGCTCAAGTGCGGCTATCTCAACCCGACGATGAAGCCGCTGGCCAATCCGCATCTGATGGCGCTGTCGCCGGGCGCAATCGACCAGGACATTCCCAACATCGAAAACAAGAACCGCGTCCCCACCTTTCCTTGGGTGCAGGACCTCAAATACGCGCCGCGCCCCTATCGCTCGAAGCGGGCCACCCGCGCCTGAGGCGTTCGGCTGCTTCTTGTCACCTCGGACCAAGTCCGGGGTGACGAGCGAGCGTCAGGGAATTTGCAAACCTTCGAAATTCAAAAGGGCGGATCCGTCTCCACCGCGTTATCCCGCGAGCACCCGCAGCCGTCGTGCGTCCGCCTGGCGCAAATGAGCCAGCGCCGCGGCCATCTCCGGCGGTCCGGCATCCACCAACTCGGGCTGCGGGCGCCCGTAGAGATAACCTTGGCCTAACTGGCAGCCCAACTGCCGCAGCCGGTGCGCCTGCGCCTCGGTCTCAATCCCCTCGGCGACCACCACCTTCCCCAAGCCCCGGCCGAGGCCGATGATCGCGCGCACGATCGCCAGCGTGCCGCCGTCATCATGTTCGTCGATGCCCGCGACAAACGAACGATCAATCTTGATCCGATCGACCGGCATCTGGCGCAAATGCACCAGCGAGGCGAAACCGGTGCCGAAATCGTCGAGCGCAATGCACACACCCGCCGCGTGCAACGCCCGCAGCGTCGCCAGGATCGTGTCGGCGGCGCGATCGAGCATCACGCCCTCGGTCACTTCGACGCACAGCGATGAAGGCGGCACGCCATGGTGCGCCAAGCGGTCGAGCACACGCCGCGCCGCGCGTGGGCCGGATAGCTGGGCCGACGTGAAATTGACGCTCAGCATGCCGACGCGATCGCCGTGCTCGCGCAGCCATGATAAGGCTAGCTCCAGCACATGTTCCTGGATGCGCAGCCCGATCTTCTCCGCCACCAGCACTTCCGCGAAGCGATCCGGCCGCATCAGGCCGTGGTCGGGATGGTTCCAGCGCAGCAGCGCCTCATAGCCCTCGACCTGGCTGGTGCAGAGCGACACGAGCGGCTGGTAATGGAGGCAGAACTCGCCGCGCAGCAAAGCCGCGTCGGCATCGCTGGTGAATTCAATCTGCAGGTCGTGCAGGATGCGCTGCAGCGGATCATAGCGGTAATGTCGCGCCCGACCGAGCCGCTTGGCATTGTACAACGCCAGATCGGCGTTCTGGTACAACAGGTCGAGCGCCTCGGCATCGTCGGGGTAGCGGGCAGAACCCACGCTGAGCGAAATAGGCCGTTCCTGCCCGAGGAAATGCCAGTTCTCGTCCTGAAGCTCTTCGAGCCGTTGCGCCAGCCTTGTTTCGGGCCCGCCGTCGCCGGGGCAAAGGATCGCGAACTCGTCGCCGCCGATCCGCGCAACGCGCGCCGGCGGCAGTGCCTTACTGATCTCTGCCAGCGCTGATCCAATCCGCCGCAGCAAGGCGTCGCCGCCGGCATGACCGAAACGATCATTGACGTCCTTGAGGTAATCGACGTCGATCAGGAACAGGCTGAACGGCGTGCCGCGCGCGATCAGGCCGTGCGCTTCGTTCTGGAAGGAGGCTCGATTATCGAGGCCGGTCAGGAAGTCAGTTTGCGCCGCAAGCCGCAGCGCCTTGGCCTCCACCCGATCAATCTCGCGGCGTTGCCGGCTGTCCTCCAATTCCTGCCGCATCAGCCGGAAACGATCCGCAATGGCCAGCGACAGGACCAGCGCCTCGAATGCCAGCGCCGCAAAGGTCGCTTTGTCGACCAGATCGTTCTGCGGCAACAAGCCCAGATTGCGCGCCAATCGCGCCAGGAATACGCCGATCACCGGCCCCCAGCCGATCATATAGAACCAGATCACTCGGCTGCCGCGCCGAACCGCAATCCAGGATGATAGGGCGACCGTCACGCCAGTGCCGGCGATCACGTAATTGAGCAAACGGTCGGTCAGAACCGCCGGAAACCATCCGTCCGCCGCGGCAAGAAAGCCGAGCAGTGCGCCCGCCGCGGCCGTGGCCCGCCCCACGATTAGCAATCCGCGCGGCAGCACACCTTCCTCGATCAGGGCGAAGAAGAACATGTTGCCGGCAGCGACCATCAGCCCAACCAGCAGGAAGTCGAGCCGCACCGCTGTCGGCCCGACCAGACCGGGCACCACGAACGCCGCCATGTTGGTCCACACCAGCCCGTAGGCGAGCGCAACCGAGACCCACAAAAGGTACCAGCGCTGAAACGCATTCCGCTGCCCGGCGTGAATCACGAGATTGTAGAGCAGGGCGGAGAGCAACGTGCCCGCGAACAACCCCATCAGCAGCAGCCAGCGCGCATCGCTCGTCGGCGCGGCGGTCGCTGGCGCCGCGATGATCTTGCGCATCAGAGACAGGTCGTCGATCTTCTGAAAACCAAGGTACAGGCCGCGAACATCGCGGCCCGGCGTCGGGATGACGAACTTCAGCAGCCCACCGGGTGCCCAATGCCCATCCAGCGCGCCCGCGGCGTGCGTCGCGCGCACGCTACGGTCTGCTTCTTCCACGATGATCGCGATCCGCCTGAACCGCGTCTGATCAACCAGCAAATTCCAGTTTGGCGGCAGTTCGGCCAGGCTGGATGCATCAAGTCGGAGCCAAAGCCAGGCGTCGCTGCGTGTCGCTGCATCGGTGCCGCACCGATAAGGGGCAGACGTCACCGCGGCGTCGCCCGCGCCATTCGCCAAGGTCGCGGTGCAGACAGACCGGTGCAGGTCCACACCAGCCGCGAACGCGGCCTGCGGAAGGAGCGCCAGGCAGAGCAGCAGCACCGCACACCAGAACGCCCTGAACCTCAAAATCAACCCTCACGAACCCCTGTCTGCAACTGTGGTAGCGAACAGTTCCTAACAAGAGACAACCATCATAGCGCGATCGTGCTTGATGGCTGATCGCTTGGGGAGGCGCTCATGTCGCCCTTGTTTCAGCGCACACCGTGTCGCAAGCGAACGCCCGACAGGTCTGGAGATTGACGTGACAACGACCCTCTACGGCATCCCTAATTGCGACACGGTGAAAAGGGCGCGGACCTGGTTGGACGGGCAGGGGATCGCCTACACATTCCACGATTACAAGAAGGCAGGCGTAGACACGACCGTCCTCGCGCGCGCGATCGAACGACTTGGCTGGGAAAGGGTCCTCAACCGTCGGGGCACGACCTTTCGCACACTGCCAGAGGCCGACCGCGCCGATCTCGACGCAGACCGCGCTACGGCGATCATGCAGGCGCATCCCTCGGCGATCAAACGGCCGTTGCTGGTCCATGACGACACGATCGAAGCCGGCTTCTCGCCCGAACGCTACGCCACCATCTTCTAACTCCTCCCCGAACCCGCTAAGCCCCCTCTCTATGTCCACCACCTTCACGATCGACAGCGCCACCAGTCGCGCCACTCCGGTCTCGGCGCCGATGAAGCGGGTCACCGTTCCCGCCGTCCGCCGGCGCAAGGGGGCCGAGCCGCTGGTGATGCTCACCGCCTATACGGTGCGCACCGCGCAAATCCTCGATCCCCATTGCGACATGCTGCTGGTCGGCGACAGCCTGGGGCAAGTGATCTACGGCCTGCCATCGACGGTGCCGGTGACGCTGGAGATGATGGCGGCGCATGGCGCGGCGGTGGTGCGCGGCAGCTATCATGCGCTGGTCGTGGTCGACATGCCGTTCGGCAGCTATGAGGCAAGCCCGGAGAAAGCGTTCGAAAGCGCCGCCTGGCTGCTCAAGCAGACTGGCGCCGCTGCGGTGAAGCTGGAAGGCGGCACTGCGATGGCCTCCACCGTCGCTTTCCTGTCCGAACGCGGCATTCCGGTGATGGGTCATGTCGGCCTCACCCCCCAAGCGGTTAACGCGCTGGGCGGCTATGGTGCCCGCGGCCGTTCGGAGGCGGAGGTGCGCAAGATCGTCGGTGACGCGCAGGCGGTCGCTGAGGCGGGCGCCTTTTCTGTCGTCATCGAAGGCGTGGTGGAGCCGATCGCGATCGAGATCACCCGCACCATCGACGTGCCGACCATCGGCATCGGTGCTTCGGCGCAATGCGACGGCCAGGTGTTGGTCGCCGAGGACATGCTCGGCATGTTTGAGCGCACGCCCAAGTTCGTAAAGCGCTATGGGGACATGGCCGGCTATATCGGCGAGCGCGCCGCCAGCTTTGCCGAAGAGGTGCGAAGCCGCGCCTTTCCCGGTGAGGAACAGACCTACGCCCCCAAAGCGTGATCCGCTTTCGTTTTCCGGCGCGCGCGCCTAAGGTCCGCCGCCTTCCCGTCAAAGTTTGGAGTAAGCCGTGGCGCTGACGCCGCAGAATAACGAAGCGTTCCTGCGCGAAGTCGACGAGGAACTGCGCAAGGATCAGGCCGCCGCGCTTGCCCGCCGCTGGGGCCTTGTTGTCCTGACGCTGGTTGTGCTCGGCCTGGTGATCTTCGCGGGCTATCTGTTCCGGCAGCATCGTCAGCGCGAAGCGGCCGGGCGCGAGGGCGAGCAGCTTCAGATGGTGTGGGACAATCTTGCGGCGGATCAGACCGCCAAAGCCACGCCCGCGTTGGCGCAGCTCGCCCAGTCGGACTCCGAGGGGTACCGCGCCGTCGCGCTGTTCACCCAGGCCGATCTGCTGCTCCAGAAGGATGATCTGAAGGGCGCAGCCGCGAAGTTTGCTGCCATCGCCGCTGACGAGTCCCTCGCCGAGCCGTTCCGGCACTTGGCGCTGGTGCGCCAGACCACCGCGGAATTCGACACGATCAAGCCCGAGCAGGCCATCGAGCGGCTTCGTGCCGTCGCTGTGCCGGGGAACGCCTATTTCGGTAGCGCCGGCGAGCTCGTCGCGCTTGCTTATCTCAAGCAGAACAAGCGCGATCTGGCTGGCAAGCTGTTCGGCCAAATCGCTCAGGACGAACAGGTGCCCCCCTCGATCCGTCAACGGGCGGTTCAGATGGCAGGCGTACTGGGCGTTGACGCCGTGCCGGCGGATGCAGGTGCGAAAGAGGACGTAAACAAGCAATGAAGAAGTCGATTGCCGCGCCGATCGCGCTAGCCGCGTTGATGGGGCTGAGCGCCTGCGGCATTTTCAAGGGCGGTGGTTCCAAGAAGACGCCGACCGTGGGCAATCGCGTTCCGATCCTGGTTTCGGAAAACGCGGCGGAAGCCGATCCTGCGCTGGCCGGCGTCCAAGTGCTGCTGCCTGCGGCGGTGGCTAACCCGGAATGGTCGCAGCCGGGCGGCAACGCCGCCAAGTGGATGGGCCATCTGGCGCTTGGCGCTGCGCCGACGCGACTGTGGACGGCAGCGATCGACGGCGGCAGCAATCGTCAGCGGCTCGGCGCCGCGCCTGTGGTGGCCGAGGGCAAGGTCTTCGCCGTTGATGTCGATGCGCGCGTTCACGCCTTCGCCGCGGATACCGGCGCGTCGCAATGGACCACATCGCTGACGAACAGCGACGAGAACAAGGCCGCGCGCTTCGGCGGCGGGGTCAGCTATGATGGCGGACGCGTCTATGCCACGGATGGCTTGGGCGACGTTGTCGCGCTTGGCGCTTCGGACGGCGCGGTGGCATGGCGGGCCAAGCCCGGCGGCCCGCTGCGCGGCGCGCCGACCGTGGCCAACGGCCAAGTCTATGTCCTGAGCCAGGACAATCAATTGTTCGCGCTCGACCAGAATGATGGCAAGGTGCTCTGGACGGCCAGCGCCAGCGTGGAGACGCAGGGCGTGTTCGGCGTCGCGGCGCCGGCGGCCGCGGCCGGTACGATCGTCGCCGGTTTCTCCTCGGGTGAGCTCAACGCCTATCGCTACGAGAACGGTAGGACGCTGTGGCAGGATGCGCTGTCGCGCACCAGCATCTCGACCTCGGTATCCAGCCTGGCAGATATCGACGCCAATCCGGTGATCGCCGATGGCCGCGCTTATGCCGTGGGGCAGGGGGGCCGGATGGTCGCGGTGGAGATCGCCACCGGCCAGCGCCTGTGGGAGCAGAATTTCGCCAGCATCTCCACGCCTTGGTTGGCGGGTGAGTGGCTGTTCGTCATCACCGACGATGCGCGGCTGGTTTGCCTGTCACGTGCCAATGGCAAGGTGCGATGGATCGGCCAGCAACAAGCCTATCGCAATGTCGAGAAGCGCAAGAACGCTTACACCTGGTTCGGCCCGGTGCTGGCCGGCGACCGCTTGTGGCTCACCAACTCGCGCGGCGAACTCATCGGTGCCTCGCCGGCCGATGGCAGCGTGCAGATGACGATCAACGCGGCTAAGTCCTTCACCCTCCCGCCGGTGGTCGCCAACCAGACGCTGTATGTACTCGATCAGGCGGGGAAGCTGTCGGCGTATCGGTGACGCACGTTCGTCACTCCCGCTTGCGGGGGGGGGGTTGACAAGGGTGAGTGGCGTGGCGCCTGCAATGCCGTCACCCTGAACTCGTTTCAGGGTTCACCGATCCGCCTGCGCGGCTGGGGCGTGTGCCACGGTGGATGCTGAAACAAGTTCAGCATAACGGCAGGCGAGAAGGCGGGATGCCGCCGCGCATGCTACAACGCAAAGCTCCCGCTTCCGCTCGCTCCTCCATCACTGTAGGGCCGATCGATGGCACGTCTCCCCACCGTCGCGATTGTCGGCCGACCCAACGTCGGCAAATCGACGCTGTTCAACCGCTTGGTCGGCAAGAAACTCGCGCTGGTCGATGATCGTCCCGGCGTAACCCGCGATCGTCGAGAGGGCGATGCGCATCTCCTCGGCCTTGATTTCCGCATCGTCGACACCGCCGGTTACGAGGATCACGACGCGCAGTCGTTGCCCGGCCGCATGCGGCTCCAGACCGAGGCTGCGGTCGCGTCAGCCGACGTCGCGTTGTTCCTGGTCGATGCACGCGCCGGCGTGGTGCCGCTCGACGAGGAGATCGCGCGCTGGCTGCGCGGCTCGACCACGCCGATCGTGCTGGTCGCCAACAAGGCGGAAGGGCGTGCTGGCGAACAGGGCATTCTCGAATCGCTTGCGCTCGGTTTCGGCGACCCCGTCCAGCTATCGGCGGAGCATGGCGAGGGGGTTGCCGACCTGTTCGAAGCGCTCCTGCCGCACCTTGAACGCGATGAGACGGTGGAAGACGAGCCGGAGGATGATGATCCCGCCGCGCCGCTGAAGCTCGCCATCGTCGGCCGGCCGAACGCCGGCAAGTCGACGTTGGTCAACCGGATCCTGGGCGAGGATCGCATGATTACCGGCCCAGAAGCCGGCATCACTCGCGATTCTATTGCCATTGACTGGGAATGGCAGGGCCGCCCCGTTCGACTGATCGACACTGCTGGCATGCGCAAGCGCGCCAAGGTGCAGGACAAGCTGGAAAAGCTCTCGGTCGCCGATGCGTTGCACGCGGTTGATTTCGCGGAAGTGGTGGTGCTGCTGCTCGACGCCACCTTGGGTCTTGAATCACAGGATCTGCGTATTGCCGATCGTGTGCTTGAGGAAGGACGCGCGCTGATCATCGCGCTCAACAAATGGGACGTCGCGCAGGATCCGTCGTCCCTGTTCAACGGTGTCAAGGCGGCGCTGGGCGAGGGCCTCAGCCAGGTCAAGGGCGTCCCGCTGATTACTGTCTCGGCGATGACCGGGCGCGGCATCGACCAATTGCTCAGCGCCGCGTTCGAGACGCGTGAGGCCTGGTCACGCCGCGTGCCTACGGGTGAGCTCAACCGCTGGTTCGAGCGCGCGATTGAAGCTAATCCGCCGCCCGCACCGGGCGGCAAGCGGATCAAGATGCGTTACGTCACGCAGGTGAAGAGTCGCCCGCCCAGCTTCGTGATCTTCGGCACCCGTGTTGACCAATTGCCGGCGAGCTACGAACGCTATCTCGTCAACTCGATGCGGCGTGATCTGGGGTTTGGGGCAGTGCCGGTGCGCCTGACCTTGCGTGCTCCGAAGAATCCGTTCGGCGGCTGACGCTTACCTTACGTTTACGCTGTCCGGATAATCGGGCGCGCAGGAACCAAGGTCGCGTGCGACCCGGTTAGGGGACGGGATCGTGTCGTTTGAGGGCAGCGCTTTGCTCGATTGGGCCGCGTTCGCGCAGGCGAAGGCGGAACTAGGCGCTGCCTTCGTTCGGATCTTGGGATATTTTCGCGAGGACGGGATCAAATCCGTATCTGCGATTGAGGCGGCGATGCGGGCGCAGAACGCCGCCGCGCTTGTTATTCCCGCGCATACATTAAAGGGGGAGGCGCGCCAGTTCGGCGCCATTCCGCTCGCGATATTGGCTGAAAAGATCGAAGTGATGGCGCGCGATTGCGTCGAAGCGCATGAAACGCCGGAAGGTGCGCTACAGGACGTGGTGGCGCTGCGCCCGTTGTTCGTCAGCACGCTGGCGCTGCTGGAACGCGATGCCAACCCACCCGCCGAACGACGCCCCGTGCAGGGTTTTGGTCGCCGATCGATATCCGGGACGATTGCGGGAAGCGTCTAGGCCGGCGCGGGTCGTGCGCCGGCCCGCAATACATCAGGCGTGTGGAGTGTCCGCCTCGGAGTTGAGCTGGATATAGTTCTGCAGCCCCATGCGCTCGATCATCTCGAACTGGCGCTCCAGCGTATCGACATGTTCTTCCTCGCTGATGAGGATTCTGGTGAACAGGTCGCGGCTGACGAAGTCCTTGACCTCTTCGCAATAGGTGATTGCGGCCTTCAGCTGCCCGACGGCCTCGATCTCCATCGCGAGATCGGCCTTGAGCACCTCTTCCACCGTTTCGCCGATGCGCAAGCGACCGAGCAGCTGGAAGTTGGGCAGACCATCGAGGAACAGGATCCGCTCCGCCAGCCAGTCGGCATGCTTCATCTCATCGATGGATTCGTGCCGCTCGTACTCGGCGAGCTTCTTGATGCCCCAATGTTCGAGCAGGCGGTAATGCAACCAATATTGGTTGATCGCCGTCAGTTCGTTCTTCAGCGTCTCATTCAGAAACTCGATGACGCGCGCGTCGCCCTTCATTGAAAATACCTCCGTGTCGCCGCGCCCTTTAACTTGGCGATGGTTCGGTCGGCAATCAAAAAGTGGCGGTTTTCTGCGGCTTTCTGAAGATGCAACTGTTATGCAGCAGCACGCTCTTCATCGATAATAGCTCGCGCAAACGGCGTGCATTGCCCGCATTTCGGCTGAAGGCCCAATTTCCGATAAGCCTGGCACGCCGTCGTTGATCCGGCGCGTGCAGCTTCCCGCACCTGGCATTCGCGGATGGCATTGCAGACGCATACGACCATGAACGGCTCCTTCCGTTGCGACGGTCATTACCGCTAGTGAGAACAGGTCGCAAGTGCTTTTGCGCGTCGTTCGCAACAGCATGCACTCAGCCTAACGGAGCAGCGCGTCGCATCAACGCAGCGATCCGGGCGCTTGCTGCACGCCACGCCCACTCCGCGGGGCCTTGGCCGAATCGCGCAAGCAACGGCTTGGACCAGCAGATAATCGCAATCCAGACCGCGGCCACGACCGGATAGAGCTGCCACCGTTCCAGCGCGCCGAACCATCCCAGACCATAGCCGTGGAACAGATAGGTACAGATCAGACTCGTGCCGAGATAGTTGCTGAGCGCCATCTGCCCCACCGCGGCAAGCCGCTCGGCGAGGCGGGGGAGGGCGCCGCTTTGCACCAGCCATATCGTCGCGGTCGCGTAAGCCAGCGTCACCGCCGGGCGGAGCAGCACGAGGTGGAGCGGTTCCGTCAAAAGCAGGGTGATTGGATCGAAGCCGCTGGCGCTGATCCACCACGCGACCAGCGCATATGAGGGGAGGCCGATACCGAAGCCGAGGAGCAGCACCGCACGCTGCTGTTGCCGGGGCCAGCGGCCGTGGAAGAACCCGCTGCGATACAGCGCCATACCGGCCAGCATCAGCGCCAGCGTTTCCGGAATGGTTCTGGGCAGGACATTGCGGTGCGAGTCCCAGGTGAGCGACACGCGCATCGAGGCCGCTTTTCGCCAGCCTTCGCCAAAGGCGGCAACCTCTGCCGAAGCTTTTCGGTGAACGTCGGCAATCCCAGCCTGATATGTCGCCCATTTTTCGCGTACGTCAGATGCCGCATCCGCTGCCGTGGCGCGCGCTTCGAAATATCGCGCGGCGCTATGATCCATCACGCCGCTCGCCAGTTGTGCCACCATCAACAGTGCGGCGATGGCGAGCAGCCGCGATACGTCCCACCGCCACGCCACGAACGCCACCGCGCCGCAGATAGCGTACAGGACCAGGATATCGCCCGACCAGATCAGATAGGCATGCACCATTCCAATCGCCAACAGGCTGATCATGCGGGCATAATGCACAAAGACGGGCCGCCCGCCGCCGGCCGCAGCACGTTCCGCGATCAGCACGGTGGAGGCGCCGAATAGCAGGGTGAAAAGGCCGCGCATCTTGCCGTCGGCCACCACAAAGGTGACCGCCCAGGCCCACCAGTTCGCGCCCTCCGCCCCGCCGTAAACGGTCGGGTCGAGATAGGCATAGCTCGGCATGGCGAAGGCGACGATGTTGGGCAGCAGGATGCCGAGCACCGCGACCCCGCGCACGACATCGATCGTCGCGATCCGATCGGTTGGGGCCTGCGCCGTCACCGGTTGCGTGCTTCAGCCGTCCGCGAGCTTGACATTCCTGCGCTCCGCCGCCCGCTGTGCCGCCAGATAGGCGACGCCAGCGCTGGTGAGGGCGAGCAGGCCGACGACCAGCGCATCCGCGACCATCATTACCCAGACAAGCCAGTCCGCTCGACCCATGGCGCCATAGCCGAGCGCATGATGAAGCAGCATCAGCGGCACCGTGCCAGCGACGGTATAGCCGACCGTCCGCCAGAAGCTGCCCGCCATCAACGCGATCGACCGCGGCGGGCCGATCCGCGCATTGCCGAGCGGCCAGGCAACGAGCCAGGCGGTGAGGTAGATGCCGATCACGCTGGCGCCGATCGCCCCGGCGAGGGTCACATAGCTCGACAGGCGCGGACCCAGGCCGAGTACAAGGCCCACCGGCGGGCCGAACAGGACCAGCCACTGAATGATCGCCTCGAGCGCGAAGAGAATGCCGAACAGCGTCGCCGCCGGGCGCTCGATGCGCTTGGCGCGATCGGCATCACGGTTCCAGGCCATGTAGCGGACGAACCAATAGCCCGGCAGGATCATCGCCAGCGTTTTGGCGAAGCCGAGCGTCAGCCGGCGTTGGTCGAAGATCGCCGCCGCACCGAGCCCGTGCCGGTAGAGGCCAAGATCGATTTCAACGACATGCTGCGCGAATTCGACCAGCACCGGGATGGAGAACAGCACCGGCAAAGCTAGCGAAAAGGCGCCGGCGTCGGCGTAGAGCCGCTTGATGTCGTTCCACATGGTGCCTGCCCGCATGTCGGGAGAGGGACAGAGAGGCAAGTCGCTCACGCCTAGGCGGCACGGGCAAATCGCGCCAACGGACTCGTCACCCCGGGCTTGACCCGGGGTCCCGCTTATCAACGAAGGGGTCCGAAGCAGCGGGACCCCGGGTCAAGCCCGGGATGACGGGAATGAAATCACGCCGTCAGCAGGCGCTTCTCACCCGCGATCTTCATCATCGCCTTTTGCAGCTTCTCGAACGCACGCACCTCAATCTGGCGGACGCGTTCGCGGCTGACGCCATAGACCTGGCTGAGTTCCTCCAGCGTCTTGGGATCGTCGGTCAGGCGACGCTCGGTCAGGATGTGCTTTTCGCGGTCGTTGAGATTGTCCATAGCGCTGACCAGCATGCCATGGCGCACGTCGGCTTCCTGCGCCTCCGCCACGACCTGGTCCTGCAACGGCGCATCATCCTGCAGCCAATCCTGCCACTGGCCTTCGCCATCTTCGCGCATGGAGACGTTGAGCGACGTGTCGCCGCCCATCGCCATGCGGCGGTTCATGCTGACCACGTCCGCCTCGGTCACGCCGAGATCGGTGGCGATCTTCTGCACGTTCTCGGGCGTGAGATCGCCGTCCTCGAACGCGTCGAGGCGGGCCTTCATGCGGCGCAGATTGAAGAACAATTTCTTCTGCGCGGCGGTGGTGCCCATCTTCACGAGGCTCCACGACCGAAGGATGAATTCCTGGATCGAGGCGCGGATCCACCACATCGCATAAGTGGCGAGGCGGAAGCCGCGATCGGGCTCGAACTTCTTCACGCCCTGCATCAGGCCGATATTGCCCTCGCTGATCAGCTCGGACACGGGAAGGCCATAGCCGCGATAGCCCATCGCGATCTTGGCCACCAAGCGCAGGTGGCTGGTGACGAGCTGCGCCGCCGCCTCCGGATCGCCATGCTCCTGAAAACGCTTGGCGAGCATATATTCCTGCTCGGGCGCCAGGATGGGAAACTTCTTGATCTCGGCGAGATAGCGGTTGAGACTCTGCTCGCCGCCGAGTGCGGGGATCGTCGCAGGGACGTTGCCGCTTGCCATGATTACCTAATCTCCCTTTCCGGGGAAACGCCTTCTCGCGTCCTCGCGAAGCGCTTTCACCCTATACGTCGAGTTGACTGAACAGTTCCTGCATGTCTGTCGGCATCGCGCTATCGAACGATAAAGCGACGCTTGTAATAGGATGAACGAAGCCTAACCGGGCGGCGTGGAGCGCCTGACGGCGGAACGAAAGTTCATCAAGTACACGCTTGTGAGCTTGTTTTGTTCTACCATAAACCGGGTCGCCCAGCAAGGCGTGGCCGATCGAGGCCATATGGACGCGCACCTGATGGGTGCGGCCCGTTTCCAGCCGACATTCGACCAGCGCCGCCTCGCGCAGGCGCTGCTCGGTGCGGTAATGAGTCACCGCGCGCTTGCCGCCCTGCACGATCGCCACCTTTTTGCGGTTCTGCGGCGAGCGGGCGAGGGGAGCGTCGACCTTGCCCTCGGGCGGCATCGGGCGGCCGCCGACGATCGCCTTGTAGCGGCGATCGATCGTGTGCGCGGCGAATTGCTTGGCGAGGCCTTCGTGAGCGCGATCGGTCTTAGCGGCGACCATCAGTCCGGATGTGTCCTTGTCGATGCGGTGGACGATGCCCGGTCGCGCGACGCCGCCGATCCCGGACAGCGAGCCGCCGCAATGGTGGAGCAAAGCATTGACCAAGGTGCCGTCGAGATTGCCCGCAGCAGGATGGACGACGAGGCCCGCGGGCTTGTCGATGACGATGAGGTGATCGTCCTCGAACGCCACCACGAGCGGGATGTCCTGCGCCTCGTTATGCGCTGGCGTGGGGGCGGGGACGGCGACCGCGAACACCTCGCCCGCGGCGGCGCGCTTGGCCGGATCGCGGACCAGCACGCCTTCGCGCTGCACCTGGCCGCCGTTGATCAGCACCTTCAGCCGCTCGCGCGACAGCGTCGGCACGGCGTCGGCGAGCGCGCGATCGAGCCGCCAACCATCGGCGGCCGGCGCGATCGTTGCTTGAATGATGGAAACCCCCCGGTCCATTAGGTGTACTAGATGGATATGACGCTCCAGATTTCAAGATCGCTGGTGGACCAAATCAACTCGGAAACGATGCGTTCACGACTGGAGGTCTGCGGATTGCTGCTGGGCCAGCGCAGCCAGGTGGAAGCAATCGCGCCATGTGCGAACGTCCACACGACACCCGCAACTCACTTCGAGCTCGACCCCGCTGCATTGTTTCGCGCGCTGCGGGCGGCGCGGGGGGGCGGATCGCGGGTAATCGGCCATTATCACTCGCACCCTTCCGGCGACGCCCTTCCCTCGATCACTGACGCCGCGTCCGCGCCGCCGGACGGTGCCTTTTGGCTGATTGCTGCAAGCAGCGATCTCACCGCTTGGCGCGCGGTGCACGACGGAGCGGTGCACGGGCGCTTCGATCCGGTGACGCTCGCCATTGCGCCCTAGACTCTGCTGCGTCATGGAACGGCCATGACCATCGACCCCGTCGAGTTCGCCAGCCTCCTCTGCTCGCGCCTGTGCCACGATCTGCTGTCGCCGATCGGCGCGCTCAACAACGGGCTGGAGCTGCTCGCCGACGAGACCGATCCGGCGATGCGCGAGCGATGCATGGAGCTGATGGCCGAAAGCGCGCGCACGTCCGCGGCGAAGCTGAAGTTCTTCCGCCTGGCGTTCGGCGCGGCGGGCGGCTTTGGCGAAGCGGTCGATACGCGCGAGGCGCAGCAGGCGATTGAGGGGCTGTTCGGCGAGGCCAAGCGGCTCAAGATCAACTGGCTGGTAGAGGAGCCGATGCTACCCAAGGCGGCGATCAAGGTCCTGTTGAACCTGTCGATGATCGCCGGTGATACGCTGGTGCGCGGTGGGTCGCTCGATATCGGCAGCGAGAGCAGCGACGGCGCGATCGAGATCGTGCTCAAGGTGGAAGGCCCGCGAATCACGCTGGACGAGGAATTGCGCGGCACGCTGGTGGCTGGACGCGCGTCGGACGCGGTAACCCCGCGTGCGGCGGCGGCGTTCCTGGTGCATGAGATGGTGAAAGCCGCCAACGGGCGCGTCCTGGTGAGCGCGCCGGCGGATGGCGTGCTGTTGTTCGGAGCGACGATGCGCCCGAAGTAGCGCCTCTGATCCTCCCTGCCGTGAGAAGCCCTATCCGGTGGGTGAGGGGCGGCGCAGCAGGCCACGGCCGAGTTACGTTACCCGGCAAGGTTTCATGATATAGCGTTCGAGACCCATATCGATCGGGGTTTGGTCCGGTCGTCCCGGCAATCGCGTCGTTGAGGATCCGCATAGTGCTTTGGCTCGCGTTGCTCCTTCAATCTGCCCAGCCTGCACAAGCCGAAGCAATGCCGCCGCCGCTCCATGGCGGGCCACGGGACATGGTCTGTCCTGTCGGCGGTGAGCGCTTCGCCTCATGGCAGGCCTCAAGTTACAGCACCTGGGGTGAACGACCTGATGGCCGACCGTACGGTTACATGCGGTTTCCATTCCCGCTCCCTGAATGTCCCGGCAACAAGCTGGTCGTGTTCAACGCATTCTCGGCCGCGGAAACGACTGAACTGAGCCGTTTGATCGCACTGCCGGCGTATCGGAGGATGATTGAAGCGGAGACGAGCTATTATCGTGCCTATTGGCTGGCGACCAATCTCGGGCGGCCGAAAACCGAAGCCCTTTGGTTACTGCTATCTGCAATATGGCAGGTTTCGCCTGACGACAGGGCGGGAGCCGCGGCCGTCAAAGCCGATGCAACGCCTCACCCGTTACCAGAAAGTCTTCGTGCGTGAGATTCAGCGTCTCGACGCTGCGGTTTCGGCAAAAGATCGCGTGGGGCTGGAGGCACGAGCAGCTAATGCGATGCGGCAGATGGGGCAATTTCGTGTGGCAGAAGGCTTGCGACAGCAGGCCGAGCAATCACTTGATGGCATGACCGAGAAGGAGGGATGGAACATCTATCTTTCCCGGTTGACGGCTCCGATCGCACGTCATGATTCCAGCATCGAGCCGCTCGACATGATCCCGACAATGCAAGTTGCATTTGCATGCGCGCGCGTCGAACCGGCGAGCACCTTCGATCGAACGGCGTGCGCCGAGCCGGAAGTGGCAGAGAAGGTGCGCGAGCTTCGGCGAATCCGGCAGAAGAATCCGCCAGCGCCGCGGTAAACCCGGAATTTACCGGTGCCGGCGCACTGTTGGCCGGCAATGGACGATCTGCTGCAGGAATTCATCGCGGAAACGCGCGAAACGCTTGGCGCTCTGTCAGGCGAGATCGTCGCGTGGGAGGCCGATCCGGCTGATCGCGCGCGGCTAGATGCGATCTTCCGCTTCGTCCACACGGTGAAGGGGAGCTGCGGCTTTCTCGATCTCCCGCGGCTGGCGCGGCTCAGCCATGCGGCCGAGGACGTGCTGCAAAGCGTTCGATCGGGCGAGCGGGTGCCCGACCCCGCGCTGGTCAATGCGGTGCTCGCGATCATCGACCGAATCGGCGAGATCGTCGAGGCGATCGACGCCGGCAACGCGCTGGACGATTCGACTGAAGACCAGTTGCTTGCTGCGCTGCAGGGCAAGCCTGCCGAGGCACCGCCGCAGCTCGTCACGCCTGTTTCGAATGCACCGCGCGCGCCGGCGCGTAGCATTCGCCTGTCCGTCGATCTGCTCGACCGGATGATGAACGGCGTGTCGGAGATGGTGCTGGCGCGCAACGAGCTCGCGCGTCGTTTGCGCGACAGCGGCGATGCCACGCTCGAAACAGCGATCGATCGCCTATCGCTGACGGTTGCCGAATTGCGCGATACGGTGACGCGCACGCGGATGCAGGCGATCGAATCCTTATTCTCCGCGTTGCCGCGGCTGGTGCGCGACACGGCCGGAACGCTGGGCAAGCGTGTGTCGCTGGCGATCGACGGCGCCGAGGTGGAGCTTGATCGCGAAATGATCGAGCTGCTGCGCGATCCGTTGGTCCACATCGTCCGTAATGCGATCGATCACGGGATCGAGGCACCCGAGGAGCGCCGTCGTGCCGGCAAACCTGAGGTTGGCCGGCTGTCGATTGTCGCGCGCCAATCGGGCAATCGCATCATCGTCGAGATTGCCGACGACGGACGTGGGATCGACACGGCGCGGCTCGTTGGCAAGCTGGCGCGGCAGGAGCCGGACCGCGCGGCCGAGCTCAACGCGCTGAGCGAACGCAGGCGGCTCGACCTGGTGTTCGAGCCGGGCTTGTCGACGCGCGACGAGGTGACCGCCATGTCGGGGCGTGGGGTCGGCATGGATGTGGTGCGCACCAACGTCGAGCAGATCGGCGGCAGCATCCGGCTCGACAATGTGCCGGGACGCGGGCTGACGACGACGATCGAAGTGCCGCTGACGTTGGCGATCCTGTCGGCGGTGGTCATCGAGACCGGCCGCGCGCGCTATGCCGTGCCGCGGCAGTCGGTGGAGGAGATCGTTGCCGCTGGTTCGAGCGCGGTTCGGATCGATGCGGTAGGCGATGCTTTGCTGGCGACGGTGCGCGGGCGGCGATTGCCGCTCGTGCGGCTCGGCGATGTGCTGGGTGTCGGCGATGCGATCGGCACCATGCTGATGATCGTGAACCTGCCCGGCGGCACCTTTGCCCTGGGCGTCGATCACGTCGACGATACGCAGGAACTGGTGGTGAAGCCGGTTGCCCCGGCGGTGATGGCGGCGGGCCTTTATGCCGGCCAGATGCTGCCCGATACCGGCGTGCCGCTGCTGTTGCTGGATTGCGCAGGGGTGGCCGCGGCCGCCGGCGTATCGTTCGAGCGGGTGGTGGAGGCAGAGCCCGAGATCGAAGAGCCGGCGCCTGAAGGGACATCGGCGCTGCTTTTCGAGGCGCTGGACGGGCAGCGACGGGTAATCCCGCTGGCGGCGGTGGAGCGGATCGAGCCGGTGCCTGCCGGATCGACGCGCGCGGCGGGGGGGCGCTGGTGGGTGTCGGCGCGCGACGGCGTGCTGCCGTTGATCATCGATGCTGGTAAGGCACCTGGAGGATCCGATCTGGCCATGCTGATGCTGGCGAGCACGGAGGCGGCCACCGGTTATCTGGTGCGGCGCGCGCTCGACATCGTCACGATTCATGATGATCTGCTGCCGTCCAGCAACCCTGCCATAGCGGGCATCGTGGTGATCGAGGGCGAACCGCTGGAGGTGATTGATCCGGTGCGGCTTGCCGGTGGCGCGGCGCGCGCGGTGAAGCGGCCAATCTGTCTGGTTCAGGGGCTGGACGGCGGCTGGGCGGATAGCATGTTGCGCCCGATGATCGAGGCGGCCGGTTATCGGGTCGCGCAGGCGCTGGCGCCCGGCGAAGTGGCTGCCGTGACATTGGCAGCCGGTGATGAGCGAGCGACGGGCGGGAATGTGGTCTGGCTGAGCCGCGATACCGCGACCGGGCGGCCGCAGATCGACCCGCAGGCACTGGCTCAAGCGCTGGCGCTGGCGCCGGGAGCGGGCCGGTGAGCGGCGCGCTTCATCTGCTCGCGCATGTCGGCGGGCGGGCCATCGCCGTTTCAGCGGAGGCGGTCGATTCGGTGGTAGACATCCCGGCGATCGTACCTGCACCACGGTCGCATCCGGCGGTGCGCGGTTTGGCGGCGCTTCGCAGCCGAGTGGTGACGGTAATCGATACCTGGCAAGTGCTCGATCTGCCGCGCGGTGACGACGATGCACGGCGCGCGATCATCACGGTGATCGACGGGCACCATCATGCCGTGTTGGTCGATACACTGGAGGATGTCGCGCCGCTTGAGGTGGAGCCCGTCCCCGCAGGCCTGACTCTTGGGCCACGTTGGGCATCGGTGGTGACAGGATCCGCGGAACGCGACGGCGAGCCGCTACTGGTGGTTGATCTCGCGCGGCTGGTCGGCGGAATCGTCGCGGCCAATTAACGCGGTCCTTACCGTTCGGCCTGCACAAGCTTTGGACAGATAAGGTGATGGGGTTCGCGTGATGAAATCATGTCTGGTGGTCGACGACTCCAAGGTGATCCGCAAGGTCGCCCGCCATATCCTTGAAGGACTCGATTTCACGGTTTCGGAGGCGGCGGATGGGCGCGAGGCGCTCGACGCCTGCCTTGCGAGCACGCCCGACGTGATCCTGCTCGACTGGAACATGCCGGTGATGAGCGGGATGGATTTCCTGCGTGCGCTGCGCGAAACTCCGCTGGGTGCCCGGCCCAAGGTGGTCTTCTGCACCACCGAAAACGGCGTGGCGCACATCCGGGCCGCCATCGAGGCCGGTGCCGACGAATATGTGATGAAGCCGTTCGATCGCGAGACGCTGCAAAGCAAGTTGCAGATCGTCGGCGCCGCCTGAACGCCATGGCATCGCGCCCGGCCCGATCATTTGCGCCCGCGGGCGCGCGGCAACGCGTGCTGATCGTCGATGATTCGGCGGTCGCGCGCGCGGTCTTGGCGCGGATGGTGGAGGATGCGGGCGGATGCACCGTGGCAGCCGCGGTGAGCGACGTGCCGCGTGCCTTGCGCTTTCTGACCGAGGAGACCGTGGACGTCATCCTGCTCGATCTGGAAATGCCGGGGATCGACGGCTTGACCGGCCTTCCGGACCTTCTGGCCGCGGGAGCCGGGGCCAAGGTGCTGGTGGTTTCCTCGGCAGCGGGCGAAGGCGCCGCAGCGACGATCGAGGCGCTGGCGCTTGGCGCGGCGGACACGCTGGTGAAGCCGGGCCGCGCCGTGACTTCGGGCGGGTTTGCCCAGGCACTCGGGGAGAAGCTGGCGCGGTTGAACGAACGGCTAGAGCCGGTGGTGAACCCCGTTGCGCGCCTAGCGGTTCCGCAGCGCGACTTTGACGTGGTGGCGATCGGTGCATCGACGGGCGGCATTCATGCGATCAATGCGCTGTTGCAGGCGCTGCCGGCCAGCTTCCACGCGCCGATCGTCATCACTCAGCATTTGCCGGCCGCTTTCATCCCTTATTTCGTCGGCCAGTTGGAGGCGGCGACCCGGCGCCGTTGCGTGGTGGCAAGCGACCGTATGGCGCTGGACGCGGGCATGATCGTGGTGGCGCCAGGCGACGCGCATGTGGTGGCGGCCTTGCTGCCGAGCGGCCGGACAGCGGTGCGCCTGTCTCGCACGCCCGTGGCGAACGGCAACATGCCCTCCGTTGATCCCATGTTCGAGACGTTCGCGGATCGGTTCGGGTCGCGGCTGCTCGCGGTGGTGCTGAGCGGGATGGGACGTGATGGGCTGAAGGGCGCGACGCGGGTGCGCGAACTCGGCGGCACGGTGCTGGCCCAGGACCAGGCAAGCTCGGTTGTTTGGGGCATGCCCGGCGCGGTGGCGGCGGCGGGCATTGCGGACGCGGTGCTGGCGCCCGAGGCGATCGGTGCCTTTATCGCCGAGCGCAGAGCCGTGGCGGCATGACGGCCGTACCCTCCGGCGATACCCCGTACGCCACCCCCATCACGCTGACCGCGCTGGCATCGCTGCTGGAATCGCGCACCGGCCAGCGGATTGCCCCCAATCGGGCGTGGCGAATCGATACGGCGCTGAAGCCGCTTGCGGCGGAAAACGGCCTAGGCTCGATCGATGAGTTGGTTGGTCACGTTCGCGGCGGCAGCAATCCGGCGCTCGCTGACCGGATCGTCGACGCGCTGCTGAACCAGGAAACGTCGTTCTTCCGGGATGCCGGGGCGATCGAGGCTGCGGCGGAAGCGATCGCCAGCATTGCGCCGGGCACACCGCGCATCTGGTGCGCGGGCTGTGCCACGGGACAGGAGCCGCTGTCATTGGCCATCGCCTTTGCCGAGCGTGGCGGGGCATTGGCCGATCTGATCGCGACCGACGTATCGGCCGCGGCGATCGCACGGGCGCGGGCGGGGCGCTTCACCCAGTTCGAGATTCAGCGCGGCTTGCCAATCCGGCGCATGCTTCGCTGGTTTGAGCAGGACGGCGATGATTGGGTCGCACAGGCGGAATTGGTGCGGCGGATCGTGTGGCGACGTAGCAACCTGGTGGTGGATGCCGCGCCCGGCGGCCGGTTCGATGCGGTGTTCTGCCGCAACGTCCTGTTCTACCTCGCGCCCGAAATGCGGACGCGCGTGTTGGATCTGATCGCCGGTAGCTTGCGGCCCGGCGGGCTGCTGATGCTGGGTGCGGGCGAGACGGTGATCGGGCAATCCGGCCGCTTCGTTCCAAGCAAGCGCTTTCGCGGCCTCTACGAGCTATTGCCCGCGCGTTGAACGGCGTAGCGGCGCACGCAGCCGCAATGTAAGGCAAGCGGCATACCGGCCGCGCAGGAGTTTCCATGACGCCAATCGAGGCGCCATCGCCCAATTTCGACGACCGCACGCTGCCGATCACGATGATCGTGCTCCATTATACCGGCATGGCGGACGGCCCGTCGGCGGTCGCCCGGCTGCGCGATCCTGCGGCCAAGGTGTCGGCGCATTATGTCGTGGAAGAGGACGGCAGCGTGTTTTGCCTGGTGCCGGAAGACAAGCGCGCCTGGCATGCCGGCCGTTCGCACTGGCGCGAGATCGAGGACGTGAACTCCGCCTCTGTCGGTATCGAGATCGTCAATCCCGGGCATGACCATGGCTATCGGCCGTTTCCCGACGTGCAGATCGATGCGGTGATCCGGCTCGTTCACGGGATCAAGGATCGGTACGAGATCACGCGCGGCAACATCGTCGCGCATTCCGACATTGCTCCCGCCCGAAAGCGCGATCCCGGCGAGCTGTTTCCCTGGCACAAGCTCGCGCGGTTACGCCTCGCGCTGCCGCGGCCGACGAAGAACCTGATGGACCCGATGTGGGGGGAGGCGGCGTTCCTGCTCGCGCTGGAGCGCTTCGGCTATGACGTGGCCGACAAGATGGCGGCGATCATGGCCTTTCAGCGGCGGTTTCGCCCGGAACTGATCGACGGGGAGATCGATGCGGAATGCCGCATGATCCTGCTGGCGTTGTTGCTGCCCAGACCGCAGGGAGATGATTGAGCGCATTGTCCTGCGCGTCCATTCGTCCCGAAGCATGAGCACAGCTGACCTACAAAAAAGAAAGGGGCCAGCGTGTTAAACGCTGATCCCCTCCCATTGCTGTTGTTTATTGGTGGCCATGCGAGCCTTACTTCTCGCCGTTGTCCTTCACGCCAACGACGGGAACCTCAACCTCGGTCTTTTTGGTGCCGACGACGACTTCCTTGCTGTCGAGATCGACGTCGGGCATCGCGCCGCCCTTTGCACTCACGTCCACGTCGGGAAGTGCGCCTTCCTTCACGTCGGCGCTCCAGAAGCCCGTCGCGAAGAGTAACACTGCGATGACGGCGACAATGCCGAGCACGATCGCAATCACGCGACCACCGCCGCGGCGGCGAACGCCTACACCGTCATCGGTTGCGCGATAATCCGCCATATTACTCTCCCGTTACACGTTGTTTCCAGATAGCCGAACCGCCACAGAACGGTTTTGTTCCGGCTTCGGAATGACGGTCATTTGCAACGAACGGGCGTTTGTTGTCGGCTTGGTGTCGTTATGTTGAGTGCTGTTGGCGGGTACGGCTCCATCAGGTTCGCCGCCCGGACAACAAGCAGCTTCGCCAATAGGCGTCTGCCGCTGCGCGGTGATTGCTTTTCATTGCAGTCCCGCTACACGCCGGCGCACATCAGAGGGCCGGGCGGCCGCGTCGTGGTTCGCCACGTCGAGGAAAGTCCGGGCTCCGCGGAACAACGGTGGCGGGTAACGCCCGCCGGGGGTGACCCCAGGGAAAGTGCCACAGAGAGCAGACCGCCTAATCTTTTAGATGAAGGCTTCGGCCAGGCAAGGGTGAAAGGGTGCGGCAAGAGCGCACCGCGCTTCCGGTAACGGCGGCGGCATGGCAAACCCCACCGGGAGCAAGACCGAATAGGGGCGGCATGGGGACTTGATCCCCGGGGTGTGTTCCCACCTGCTGCCCGGGTTGGTTGCTGGAGCGCGTCGGCAACGGCGCGCCGAGAGGAATGGTCGCCCATCCCGAGAGGGAGGACAGAACCCGGCTTACAGGCCCTCTGGTGTCATCTTTAACCCCGCCCCTGTTTAACCTTGGCGCTTCAATCGCTAGATGGCGGGGGATGGCGCGTTCTTCCCGTTCCAATGATTGGGGTTTTCCCCGCTGGCGTGCCTATGGCGCCGCGCGTGAGGCGACGCAGGTGCGGTTATGCGATCGTCACGGCTGCGAGGAGCCGGGCAATTGCCCTGCGCCCAAGTCCCCCAATAGCCCGGAGCGCTGGTATTTCTGCCAGGCACATGCCGCGGAATACAACAAGGGCTGGAATTACTTCGAGGGCCTGAACGCCGAGGAAGCCGCTGCGCGCGAGCAGGCGGAGCGGCGCGATGCGTCGGGCTTCGAACAGTCGCGCTATCAGAGCTGGGCCGGATCGGGCGACGGCAGCCGGTCGCGCGACGAGATGAAGGCGCTGGAAGTGCTTGAGGTAGAGGTGGACGCCAGCTTCGAGGATATTCGCACGGCATGGCGGCGGCTCGCGAAGTCCAACCACCCCGATGTGCGCCCCGGCGATGCGGAGGCGGCCAAGCGCTTCCAGGCGATCCAGGCGGCGTACGAGGTGCTGCGCACGGCGGAAGAGCGGCGGAGTTGGAAGCCCGCGTGAAGCGCGCCAAATCAGATTGGAGCGGCGCGCTGCTGGTGTGCGCCAAATGTTCAAAGAAGGTGGGCGGCGGGTTCGGGCCGAAGGGACGCGAGCGGCTGGCCAAGGCACTGCGGCATGAGCCGGGCTTCGGCAAAGGGCGCAAGGCCGCATTCGGCGTGATCGAGGTGAAGTGCCTTGGCCTGTGCCCGAAGGATGCGGTGACGGTGGTGGATACGCGCCGTCCGGGCGAGTGGCTGGTGGTGCCGGCTGGGAGCGATGTCGCGGAGCTGGCAGGGCGGTTTTCTTAAACTCCTCCCCGTGCCGGGGAGGAGTTTAGAGGTAGCGTTTCGCCGTTTCGCGGATCAGTGCGATCATGTTGGGGACGCCCTGGGTCCGGTTCGAACTCAGCTGATTCTTCAGGTCGAACGGCGCCAGCGCGCCCTCGATGTCCGTTGCCGAGATCTCGGAAGGCGCGCGATCCTGCACCGTCTTCAGCACCAGCGCGATGATCCCCTTGGTGATCGCGGCATTGCTGTCGGCGAGGAAGTGCAGCGTGCCATCGGCCGCGCGCGTCGGATAGACCCAGACAGAGGCGGAACAGCCGCGCACCAGCGTCGCATCGGTCTTCAGCGCATCAGGCATCGGCTCCAGGGCGCGACCCAGATCGATCAAGAGGCGGTAGCGATCGTCGGCGTCGAGGAACTCATATTCGTCGCGAATGTCGGCCAGCTCGGTCATGGCGGCTGCGCCTAGACCTTGGGTACTCAGGGGGCAACCGCGACGGTGTTGCCGGCGTCACCATCAACCCGTTCGTGCCGAGCTTGTCGATGCACGTGTTGCGGAAGGTGCCGCTTGTGACACGCCATTCGACAAGCTCAGGGCGAACGGTGATGTATGTCCGGCGCGTGGGTGCTGGCTTAAAGATCCACGCCTGCAGCAATCGCCTCCAGCTTGCGGATGCGTTCGCGCAGGTCGGCGATCTCGATCCGCGCGCTGGCGCTGGTCGGCGCTGGGGCGCGAGCGTCGGCGTCCTGGCGCAGTTCCTGCTCTTTTAGCCGGAGCCAGCCGCGCCAGCCAGCGAGGCACGCGGAGATCAGCATCGCCAGCCCCGCGAGCGCGGCGGTTGCCATGATCAGGTAGAAGCTCGGGTCAGGCATGACAGTGGCTCCCTTATTTAACGGCTCAGCGTCGAAAGAATCAGCGGTCGCGCAGTTCTTCGATCTGACGGCTCAGATCGGCGCTGCCGTGATTGTCGGTGATGACGCGCTCCAGCACGGCGATCCGCTCCTTCAGCTGGCGGATCTCCTCGCGGCTGGCGATCGCCTCGGCGGGGAGCGCATGCTGTTCGCCGGTGCGCCCCATGGCGCGGTACTTTTCCTTGGAAACCCGCGCGATGGCGGTGATCAACACGATCCCGAGGACCATGAAGACAACGGACCAGGGCATCTCAAATCCTCTTCGTTCGAGTGGTTCTAGTTGGTGCGCACAAAGGGCGCCGGCAGTTCACGCAAGCAGTCGATCTCGTCGGAAATGGCGATGCCCTTGTCCGTCACGATCCGTTCCAGCACGCGCACGCGCTGCTCCAGCCGTTCGGTATGCGCGGCATATTGTGCCGCCTTTTCGGCCGTCTGAGCGGTGAGCGCCTCCGCCATCCGCTCCTTGTGCTTCAGCCAGCGCTGGAACATGCAGCTGCCGATGCCCAGGATGACGGGCAAGCCGACCACGATCATGAAGAAGGCGAGGAAAACCCAGGATTGCATGGCGTGAGGCCTTTCAGTTCGCGCGGTCGCGCAAAGCTTCGATCTCGTGGCTGAGCATGTGGCCGCTGTCGGTGACGATCCGCTCCACGTTCTGCAGCCGATCCTTGATCGCCCCCAGCTCGGCTCGAAGCTGGCCGTTCTCCTGCGTCAGCAGTTTTACCCGCTCCACCGTTTCGTCATCGCGCTTGGGATAGATTGCCTGGCCCCAGGCGCCGTCCAGCGGATAGCCGTTCTTGATGCGCAGCCAGGTGGTGAGCACCCAGCCGGCGATACAGACCGACACGAGCAGCGCGATCAGCGGGAACAGGCCTTGGATGATTTCGAGCTTTTCTGGCGACATGATTGTTCCTCTCCCATCGGCGCGCGTTCAGCGCAGCCGCTCGATCTCGTCCGCAAGCTGAGTGTTGCGGCTGGTGTAATGGGTCTCGATGTCAGCCAGTCGCCGGTCGAGTTCACGGAATTTGGAGCGGACCTCCGCGGTGGTGCGCTTCGGGTTGGAGCGCACGCCTTGCCAGAACTTCGCGTCCTCGGGCGATCCGTAAAGGTTCGCGGGGCGATCCTGCGCCATCCAGCCGATCAGCAGATAGGCGATGAGCGTCCAGGGGAAGCCGCCGGCGAGCGTCAGCAGGATCATGCCGATGCGAACCCACAGCACCTCGATCCCGGTATAGTCTGCAATGCCGGCACATACGCCCTTCCACTTGCGATCCTGGCGGTTGAGGTAGAATTTGGTGCGGCTGTTGTCGGCCATCAGTTCCTCCCCTTGATGCGATCTTCGAGACGATAGTCGGGCTGCGAGTGATAGTCGGCGAGGCCGGGGCGGAAGTCGGGATTGTCCGCAGCGACGATGCGCTCCACCGTGTTGACCCGGTCCTCCAACCGCTTGGCCAGCGAGTGAAGCTCGTCCAGCAGCGCCTCGTCTTCCGTAGTCATGCCGCCCGGCGCCTGCTTCCACTTGGTCACGTAATGCATGATCAGCCAGGGCAGCCCGATGAAGAGCATGCCGACGACGAAGATCGGTACGAGCACGTCTTCCATCTCAATTATCCCCGTTCGAGCGGTTGTTCAGGCGCGCCTTGAGCGCGGCGAGTTCGGCATCGACGCGGTCGGACGCCTTTAATTCGGCGATTTCCTCGTCGAGGCTCTTGGGCTGGGCGCCCAGCCCCAGGGCATCGGCGCGGCCCTCGGCTTCGTCCACCTTGCGTTCCAGCATCTCGAACCGGCTGAAGGCATCGTGGGTGCGGGGGCCGTTCCACATCTCGCGCAGACGGGAGCGGTTGTTGGCGCTCTCCAGCCGCGTTGCGATGTTGTTCTGCCGGGTGCGCGCTTCGCGCAGCTTGTTCTGAAGCTTCGCGATGTCTTCCTCCGAGCCGCGCAGTGTATCGTCGAGCACGGCGACCTCGGCGCGCAGCTGGTCGATCATGTCGGTCGCCTTTTGGCGCTCCATGAGGGCCGCCTTGGCGAGATCCTCGCGATCCTTCGACAGCGCGAGCTCCGCCTTGTCGGTCCAGTTGGTCTCGATGTCGGAGAGCTTGGCCATGTGGCGGCGCATCTCCTTGATATCCGCAATCGTCCGCGCGGCGGACGCGCGCACCTCGACCAGCGTCTCCTCCATTTCCAGGATGATCATGCGGATCATCTTGGCCGGATCTTCTGCCTTTTCGAGCAGCTCCGCCATGTTGGCGGCGACAATGTCGCGGGTGCGGGAAAATATGCCCATCAACGAAACTCCTGGTGATGCCCTTTTATAGGCTTGCCGCCGGGACGAGGCGAGGGAAGACCTGTCCCGGCGGCGTCGTTCACGCGACCGCGCGAACGATGGGGGTGGCCGATCCCGCTTGCGCCGGGCCGACCGCGCCGAGCACCATGGTGGTGCTGAGCACGATGGTGCAGGCGATGGCGGCAAGGGTGCGGCCGATGTTTGCGAACTGGGTCATGGCGGTGTCTCCTGTACCTGCTATTTCGGTTCCCGTTTTCCGGGGATGCTCGATGCTTTGCAGGGGGCGTGCCAATTTCATCAGGTGGCTCAGCTACGGCGACGCGGACAAGGCGAAAGCACGGAGATACAAGGACTTGGCCGTTTGAGGCTGTGTTTTCGTGCGGCTTGAAGGTGATATGAAGCGCTGAAACACGTCTTGCCAAGCATTGGGAAAATGCGCCAAGCGTTGGGCGAACGGGGCGAGGCGCAATGGTCGAACGGGCGACACAAGTGATCGGTCAGTCGGGCGCGTTCCTCGACGCGCTCGAGCGCGCCAGTCGCGCGGCGGGGCTGGACCGGCCGGTGCTGGTGATCGGGGAGCGCGGCACCGGCAAGGAGCTGGTCGCCGAGCGGCTCCACCGTCTCAGTCCGCGGTGGGATCAGCCGCTGGTGGTAATGAACTGCGCCGCTCTGCCCGAAACGCTGATCGAGGCCGAACTGTTCGGCCATGAAGCGGGGGCTTTCACGGGCGCGACCAAGGCCCGTGTGGGGCGGTTCGAGGAGGCGGACGGCGGGACGCTGTTCCTCGATGAACTCGGCACCTTGTCGATGGGGGCGCAGGAACGGCTGTTGCGCGCGGTCGAATATGGCGAGGTGACCCGCATCGGCGCCTCGCGCCCGATCCGTGTCGATGTGCGCATCGTCGCCGCGACCAACGAGCATCTGCCCGACAAGGTCGACCGGCACGAATTCCGCGCCGACCTGCTCGACCGGCTGTCGTTCGAGGTGGTTACGCTGCCGCCGCTGCGCGCGCGCAAGAGCGACATCATCGTGCTGGCGGATCATTTCGGGCGGCGTATGGCGGCGGAAATGGGCTGGGAGCGCTGGCACGGCTTCGCGCCGGCGATGCAGGATGCGCTGCGCGATTATCGCTGGCCCGGCAATGTGCGCGAGCTTCGCAACGTGGTGGAGCGGGCGGTTTACCGCTGGGATCGCGAGGGGCCGATCGAGGTCGTGGAGTTCGATCCGTTTCAGTCGCCGTTTCGTCCGGGAAGCGCCGCCACAGCGCCGATCATGCCGACTCCAGCGCCGCAAGAACCCCAGCCGACATCCTCCAGTGACGGTGACGAAGTGGCCGCGTGCGATGTCGGCCCGTCCGATTTCAAGAGTCGCGTGGCGCTGTTCGAGAAGGAACTGCTGTCCCGCGCGCTGGCGGACAATCGCTTCAACCAGCGCGCGACCGCAGATGCGCTGGGGCTGACATACGATCAGTTGCGCCATGCGCTGCGCCGGCACGATCTGATTGGGGCAGGAGGGTGATCGCATCGGTTGCGTAACGAGCGCGCCGGAGCCATTTGGGAAGCGTCGCGTTCCGTTTCGCGAACCCCAGAAGGAGAAATCCCATGGCATTCGAATTGCCGCCGCTGCCGTACGACTATGACGCGCTGGAGCCGGTCATCTCCAAGGAGACGATGACGTTCCACCATGACAAGCATCACGCGGCCTATACCGCCAAGTTGAACGAGGGCGTTGCCGCCGATCCGAAGCTGGAAGGCAAGTCGATCGAAGAGATCCTCGGCCAGATCTCCTCGCTGCCGCCGCTGGTGCGCAACAATGGCGGTGGGTACTGGAACCACGACTTCTTCTGGAAGATCATGACTAGCCCGTCGAAGAGCGGCCAGCCGACCGGCGCGCTGAAGGACGCGATCGATGCGTTCGGCGGCCTCGACAAGCTGAAGGAAGAGTTCAACACCAAGGGCGCGGGCCAGTTCGGTTCGGGCTGGGCGTGGGTGATCAAGGATTCGTCGGGCGCGCTCAAGGTGACCTCGACGCCGAACCAGGACAATCCGCTGATGGACGATGCCAAGGACAAGGGCACGCCGATCCTGGGCAATGACGTGTGGGAACACGCATATTACCTCACCTACAAAAACGACCGTCCCGGCTATCTGAAGGCGTGGTGGGATCTGGTGAACTGGGAAGAGGCCGGCCGGCGTTTCGACGCGGCCTGATTTCTTTCGCCGCGATTGCGGACATCAGGAGGGGCGGGCCCAGTTGGGCCTGCCCTTTTTTGTTGCGCGCTGGTGGCGGGGCTTGTGTCGGCGCTCCAAACTGCCGTCATGCTGAACTTGTTTCAGCATCCACCGCGCCAAAGGCGAGGCCTCCCTGTGCGGAGAAGTGGACCCTGAAACGAGTTCAGGGTGACGGCGAAGGAGACGCGTGGGTTGCGGGATTTTCACAACTGCGGCGGGACCCCGGATCAAGTCCGGGGTGACGGATAGATGGTGAGAATGGCGCGGCAATCGCTCGCTAGGCGGCGGGCCGAAGAAGGCCCGCTGGCTCCCTGAGTAGGATTCGAACCTACGGCCGCTCGATTAACAGTCGAGAGCTCTACCGCTGAGCTATCAGGGAACGCTGCGGGAGGCGCGTCTTTAGCCGGAATTCTGGCGCTTGCAACCCCCCGTTTTCCGGAAATCTCAAGCGACGAACTGTTCCATGGTAATCCGGTCATCCAGCGCGTGTTCGGGATCGAACAAAAGGGTCAATTCGCGTGCGCGGTCGATCGCGATATCGACCTCCGCCACCTCGCGAATCTCGCGCTGGTCCGCCACGGCTGACACCGGGCGCTTGGCGGCATCGAGCACACGCAGGCTGACGCGCGCCTTGTCCGGCAGGATGGCACCGCGCCAGCGGCGGGGGCGAAAGGCGCTGATCGGGGTGAGGGCGATCATTGCGGAGCCTAGCGGCAGGATCGGGCCGTGCGCGGAGAGGTTATAGGCGGTGGAGCCTGCGGGCGTGGCGACGAGGATGCCGTCGCATGCCAGCTCTTCCAACACGATACGATCGTTGACTCGCACCTCCAGCTTCGCCGTCTGGCGGGTCTCGCGCAGCAGCGACACTTCGTTGATCGCGGGAATGGTATGCACGCGCCCGTCGATGCCTGTCGCGGTCATCAGCAGCGGCGTCACCTTGAACGCACGTGCGTTCGACAGCCGCTCGTCAAGATCATGCTGCCGCCACTCGTTCATCAAAAAGCCGACGGTGCCAAGGTTCATGCCGAACACCGGCAGATGCGCGCGCCGGGTATCAAGCAACGTGTGCAGCGTTTGCAGCATGAAGCCGTCACCGCCGAGCGCGATCACCACATCGGCTTCGTCGATTGGGCACCAATCCCATGCATCGGCAAGCGCGGCGCGAGCGGCCTGGGCCTGAGCGGTGGGCGAGGCGACCAATGCCCGCCGGACGTAGTCGGTCATCCGCCCGTCACGCTCATGTGGCGCGCCACCGCCGGAGCGGCGCCTCGCTCGATGCGGAAGTCATGCCGAGCGGGCTTGCCGGCGATGCCAAGCCGGATTGCGTCATCAAGCGCCGCCACACCGCCGTCACGCAAGGCGGCCTTGAGATCCACTTGATCATCATGGCCGAGGCAGGAGTAGAGCTTGCCTTCGGTGGTGAGGCGCACGCGGTTGCAGCCGTCGCAGAAATTGGCGGTGAGCGGGGAAATGAGGCCGAGCCGGGTCGCCGTGCCGTTCACCTGCCAATAGCGCGCCGGGCCGCCAGTGCCGTTCGCATCGCGGGTGAGGGTGAAACGATCCGCCAGCCCTTCGTAAATCGCGGTCAACGGCACGAAGCGGTCGGTGCGGTCTTCGTCGACGACGCCGAGCGGCATGGTTTCGATCAGCGTCAGGTCGTGCCCCTCAGCGAGGCACCAGTCGAGCATCGGAGCGATCTCGGTTTCATTCAGCCCCTTCAGCGCAACCATGTTGATCTTGACAGCCAGGCCCGCGTGCTTGGCGGCGGTGATGCCGTCGAGTACCTGCGTCACGTCGCCGTGGCGGGTGATGTAGCGGAAGGTTTCGGGATCACGGCTGTCCATGCTGACGTTGACGCGCCGGATGCCCGCATCCGCCAGCGCCATCGCGTGATCGGCTAGCCGCGTCGCGTTGGTCGTCATGGTGAGTTCGTCCAGCCCGGCGCCGAGGTGGCCGCCGAGCCGCTGCACCAGTTCCACCACATCACGGCGCACCAGCGGCTCGCCGCCCGACAGGCGAATCTTGCGCACGCCGAATCCAATGAACCGTTCGGCGATGATCGCGATCTCTTCCAACGCGAGCAACTTGCTGCGCGGAAGGAAGGTCATCTTCTCCGCCATGCAATAGCGGCAGCGCAGGTCACAGCGGTCCGTGACGGAGATGCGCAGATAGCGGATCGCGCGGCCGAAACCGTCGATAAGGCCGGGGCCGGCGTCGGGCGTATCTCCCATAACGGAACAGCTAGGCGCTGTGCGGCTGAGCGACAAGGGGCGGACGACCATTGCCGTGCGCCGCGGCGGGCCATACGGGCGGACTTGTGGGCGAGATGATCGACGATATCGGCGAGGTGGCGCTGGCACCGGGCAGCGAGGCCCTGGCCGAACTGGTGCGCGCCGCGGGATGGCGGATCGGCGGCGCGCTTGCTGAAGTCCGGCTTGTCGATGCCCGTGTTGAGATGCGCGGGATTGCCTTGGAAGATGGCGCCGCCTCTGCGGCGCGCGCTGCGCTGCTGGCGCTGGTGCAAGACGAACCCGCAGCGCTCGCCGCCTATGACGAGGGTGCGACGCATGTCTGCGTCGGGCCGGTGACTGGCGCTGCGCTATACACGGCGTTGCGGTTCGCCGGCCGCCACGCCCGGCGGCTTCGGGGCACGGCGCGGATGCGGCGGGCCGGTGAGGCGGGCAGCGCGGCCGAGCGCTTCGTTGCGGCGTTGGCGGAGGATGAGGAAGCGTCCGTCGCAGTGATCGCCATGACCCGGTTCGACTCGGTGAACGCCGCTTATGGGCGCGTGGCCGGCGACCGGCTGCTGCGCGAAGCGGCGGGGCGGATCGTAGCAGCGCTGCCCACCGCAGCGGTGATCGAGCGTGACGATGGCGCACGCTTTGTCATCGCCTTGCAGGAGAGTCCGCAAGCGGCGCTCGGGCGGATTGCGGCCATCGAGGCAGCGCTCGGCCGCCGCTTCGCACTGGGGCAGGAGGAAGCAAGCATCGGCGCGCGGATCGGCGTGGCGCACCGGGTGAGGGGAGAAGCCCCGGACGCGCTGGTACGCCGCGCACGCGAGGCGCTGGGCGACGCGTTGGTGGGCGAGGGCGCTGGCGTCCGCACCGCCCCGGATCCGGCCGTGAGCGGCGGGCTCGGTCTGGCCGCCGACCTCCACCGCGCGATCGATCGGAACGAGATCGACATCCTGTTTCAGCCGCAGGTGACGCTGGCGGACGGCCGGATCGTCGGCGTCGAAGCGTTGGCGCGCTGGGAGCATCCGATGCACGGCATATTAGGCGCGAATACGCTGTTCACCGCGGCAGATCGCGCCGGGCTGGGGCTGGCCCTTTCCGAGCACATCCAGCGTCTGGCGCTGACGCGTGCGGCGGCGTGGCGGGGGGCGCTTGCACGATTGCGCGTGGCGGTGAACGTCACCGCGGCGGACCTGGCCCGATCCGACTTTGCGGGGCACTTCCTCAGTCTGGTGCAGCGATCGGGGATCGAGCCCGCGCGCGTAACGGCGGAGGTGACCGAGAGCGGCTTCGTCACCGATCTGGCGATCGCGGCGGAACGCCTGAGCCAGTTGCGCGGCGCGGGCCTTCGCATCGCGATCGACGATTTCGGAACGGGCTATTCGAGCCTGGCTTACCTCAAGGCACTACCACTCGATTATCTCAAAATCGATCGCAGCCTGACCCAGGATATCGCAGGCGGGGCGCGCGCGCGGGTGGTCGTGCGCGGTATCATTGCCATTGCCGCCGGCCTCGGGCTGCGCACGATCGCCGAGGGGGTGGAGGACAAGACCGAGCGAGATCTGCTCGCCACCGAAGGTTGCGACCTGTACCAGGGCTTTCTGTGCGCCGGGCCGCTTGATGAGCGCGCACTGGGCCTGCTGGTGGAGGGGAATGACGCATGATCCTTGTCGCTCTGGTGGCCCGGGCTGCAGTTGCAACCGCTGTCGCGATGACGCCGCAGGCGGCGATCGAGCGCGAGATGGCGGCAAGCGCGGCTGGCTGGAATGCCGGGGCGCTCGATCGTTTCATGGCGATCTATGCCGAGGACGCCTTTTACGCGTCGGGCAAGGACCTGGCGCGCAGCAAGGCGGAGATCGCCAAGCGCTACGCCGCCAGCTTCGCGGGCGGGGCGAACAGCCGCGGACGATTGTCGTTCCAGCCGGTTGGTTGGCGGACGATCAGCAACGTCCATATGCTGCACGTGGCACGCTGGACGCTGACGCCGGCCAGCGGCGCTGCGCAGACTGGACTCACGACCTTGCTGTTCGAGCGGCGCAAGGAGGGATGGCAGATCATCGCCGACCATAGTTCGTAAGGGCACGATGGCGGCGTTGACGATCTATACCATCGGATATGAGGGCGTGACGATGGACGCCTTCACCACCGCGTTGCGCGACGCGGGAGTGGAGCGGGTGATCGACGTCCGGGCGCTCCCGCTCTCGCGCCGGCCGGGCTTCTCCAAATCGACGTTGGCCGCTTCACTGCGTGAGGCAGGGATCGACTATGTCCATCTGAAAGCGCTCGGCACGCCCAAGCGCGGGCGCGATGCGGCGAAGAAGGGCGACGCGGTGACGTTGCGCGCGGTGTATGACGATCAGTTGATGCTGCCGGAGGCGCAAGCGGCGGCGGCGCAGATGCGGGCACTGGCGGCGGAGAAGCCGTCGGCGCTGCTGTGCTACGAGCGTGATCCGTGCCACTGCCATCGAACGTTGCTGTTGCAGGCCGAGGGTGAAAACGCTGAGGTGGTGAATCTGTTCGCCTGAGGATCGCTTATCCTCGCCGCTGCGCGGGGACGGACGGCCGCAGTGGGCGCCGGTGGAAGGGCGCTTTCACAGAGCGCATTGCTTGTGGAGGCGCCCTCCACCAGCTTCGCCGGCCCCCCCCGTGCCGGCGAGGGTTAGCCGGTGACCGGCAGTCGTACCTTGCCTTCGTCGTCGCGATCGAGGGCGCTGTAGGCCACCACCACGTCCAGCGTCAGCGTGCCGTAGAGGTGGGGGAACATCTGCCCGCCACGGCTTTCTTCCCAAAGGATCTTGTCGCCAAGCGCTTCGAGATCGACGGCCGCGACGTACAGGTCGCTCTTGCCGGCGAAGTGCTTGTCCACCGTCTCCGTCAGCTGGGCGGCGGTGGAGAGGTGGATATAGCCATCCTCCAGATCCACCGGTGCGCCGGCGAATCTGCCGTCATGCTCCAGAGTCGCCATCTGCTCGGCGGTGAGCACCTTATAAGCGGTGGTCGGGTTCGTCATTGGCCATCCTCCGGTCCGGCGGCGGCATCGTCACCCACCGTTGCGCCGGTGTCCGGAGCGATCTCGGGCGCGGACAGTTCCGCGGCAACTGCTTCCTCCGCCGCATTCTCGGGCTCGGGCTCCTCGTCGATCCGCGCGCAGCCGACGACATGCTCGCCGTCGCCGACGTTGAACAGGCGCACGCCGGCCGAGTTGCGGCCGATGACGCGCAGGCTTGCGAGCGGCATGCGGATCAGCTTGGCCTGATCGGTGACGAGCATTAGCTGGTCGTTCTTGCTGGCCGGGAAGCTCGCCACCACCGGGCCGTTGCGCGCGATGTTGTCGATGTTGGTGATGCCCTGGCCGCCGCGGCCGGTCCGGCGATATTCGTAAGCGGACGAAAGCTTGCCGTAGCCGTTCGCACAGACGGTGAGGATGAACTGTTCGTGGGCGCGCAGGTGCTCGAAGCGGGCCATGTCGCTCGGCTCACCCTCGCGCTCGGTGGCCTTCCAAGGTGCGAACTTCAGATACTCCTCGCGTTCCTCCTGCGTCGCGCCGGCGCGGTGGAGGATCGAGAGTGAGATCACCTCGTCACCATCCGCCAGCCGCATGCCGCGCACACCGGTGGAGTTGCGGCTCTGGAACTCGCGCACGTCGTCGCCGGGGAAGCGGATCGCCTTGCCCGCGCGGGTAGCGAGCAGGACGTCGTCATTCTCCTCCAGCAGCGCGACGCCGATCAGGCGATCGTCGGCATCCTCGCCCTCGAACTTCATGGCGATCTTGCCGTTCGAGGGCACGTTGGTGAAGGCGTCCATTGAATTGCGCCGCACGCTGCCGCGCGACGTCGCGAACATGACGTGAAGCTTGCCCCATTCTGCCTCGTCCTCGGGCAGCGGGAGCACGGTGGAGATCGTCTCGCCGGGCTGGAGCGGGAGGAGGTTGATCATCGGGCGGCCGCGGGTGTTGGCGCTGCCCTCGGGCAGGCGCCACACCTTCATGCGATACACGCGGCCCAATGTGGAGAAGAACAGCACCGGCGTGTGCGTCGAGGTGACGAACAGGCTGGTGACGGCATCCTCGTCCTTGGTCGCCATGCCGCTGCGGCCCTTGCCGCCGCGCGCCTGGGCGCGGAACGCCTCCAGCGGCGTGCGCTTGATATAGCCCTGCATGGTCACGGTGACGACCATGTCCTCGCGCTCGATCAGATCCTCGTCGTCGATGCCGTCGGCGGCGGCGGCGATCTCGGTGCGGCGCGGGGTGGCGAAGAGCGAGCGGATCTCGGTGAACTCGCCGCGCATCACCTCGTACAGCTTCACGCGATCGGCGAGGATGGCGAGCAACTCGGCGATCGAATCGGCCAGCGCCTTCAGCTCGTCGCCGATCTCGTCGCGGCCCAGCGCGGTGAGGCGGTGGAGGCGCAGGTCGAGGATCGCGCGGACCTGGATCTCGGTCAGGCGATAAGTGTCGCCGGTGATCTCGGTTTCGACCGCCTCGACCAATTTGATGTAGCCGGCGATCTCGGCAATCGGCCAGTCGCGCGCCATCAGCTTGCCGCGCGCCTCGACCGGCGAGGACGAGCCGCGGATGATGCGGACGACCTCGTCGAGGTTGGTGACCGCGATCACCAGGCCAAGCAAGATGTGCGCGCGATCACGCGCCTTGGCGAGTTCGAACTTCGAGCGGCGGGTGATGACCTGCTCGCGGAACTGGACGAATGCCGCGATGATGTCGCGCAGCGGCAGCATCTCGGGCCGGCCGCCGCGGATCGCAAGCATGTTGGCGGGGAAGCTGCCCTGCGCCGGCGTGTGGCGCCAGAGCTGGTTGAGGACGACGTCGGTGGTGGCATCGCGCTTCAGCTCGATGACGACGCGGACGCCTTCGCGGTTCGATTCGTCGCGGACGTCACCGATGCCCTCGATCCGCTTGTCCTTGGCGGCCTCGGCGATCTTCTCGACCAGCGCGTTCTTGCCCTGCTGGTACGGAATTTCGGTGAGGACGATCGAGCGGCGGTCGCCGCGGCCTTCCTCGATCTTGTAGCGCGAGCGGACGATGATCGATCCGCGGCCGGTCTCATAGGCGCTGCGCGCGCCGGCGCGGCCGAGGATCACGGCGCCCGTGGGGAAGTCCGGGCCGGGTACGATCTCCATCAGCTCTTCGGTGGTCAGCGGCTCGCCGCCGTTCACCGCGCGATCGAGATAGGCGAGGCACGCGTCGATCACTTCGCCGAGATTGTGCGGCGGGATGTTGGTCGCCATGCCGACCGCGATGCCGCCGGCGCCGTTGACCAGCAGGTTGGGGAAGCGCGCGGGGAGGACGGAAGGTTCGCTTTCCGAGCCGTCATAGTTCGGCTGGAAATCGACCGTGTCCTTGTCGAGATCGTCGAGCAGGTAATCAGCGATGCGGGCGAGGCGCGCCTCGGTGTAGCGCATCGCGGCGGGCGGATCGGGATCCATCGAGCCGAAGTTGCCCTGGCCGTCGATCAGCGGCGCGCGCATCGACCAATCCTGCGTCATGCGCGCCAACGCGTCATAGATCGCTGTGTCGCCGTGCGGGTGATATTTACCGATCACGTCACCGACGATGCGCGCCGATTTGCGATACGGCCGATTGTAGGTGAAGCCGCTTTCGTTGGCCGAGAAGAGGATGCGGCGGTGGACGGGCTTCAGGCCGTCACGCACATCGGGAAGGGCGCGCGCCACGATCACGCTCATCGCGTAATCCAGGTAGCTGGTCTTCATTTCCTCGACGATCGAGATCGGAGCAATGTCCGAAGGGTCGGCGAGGACGGTCTCGTCGGTCAAAACGCTACTTTCGGGTTGGGAATCCTGATCGGCTCGCTCTAGGACCCTGCCACGGAAATGTCACGCGCGCGTACGTGCGCGCACGAGGCCCGGTCGGCCCGGAACATTACACCACAACCTTTGTTATTGTATTAGCGGCCGAAGTTTGTTCTGCTGTGCAAAAGCAAGGTGGGGGCAGCGCAGGCATGCGGAAGAAAACCGCGATGATTGCGGAACTGGAACAGCGTGCGCGCACCGCGTCGACGCTCGCCGAAGGGCAGCGGCTCCAGATGGAGGCCGAGCAGCTCCGCCAGCAACAGCAGGCCGGTGGGTGGAACTGGCTCAACCTGCGCTTTGCGGCGGCATTGCCGCGCAACTGACCGCCGCGCCGCGGAAGCGTCGCGGGTTGAAGCGGATCGGCTGTACCTTCGCTGCGGCGGGCAGGGGAGAATAGGCGCGTTTCTGTCACCTTGAGGGCGCAGGTCCGGACCGGTGCTGGCCACCGGATCGGAGGGTCACGATGAGGCGATTGGGCTGTCTGCTGTTCTTTCTATTGCCGGGCACGGCGCAGGCACAGACGCTGGTTTACCATCCGATCACCGCGCCAGGTGTGATGTTTCCTGTCGTGATGAATCCCTGTCCGGGCGGCACATGCCCTTTGGCCAAGGCGGCGCGTGCGGATCGCGCTGGCAGGAGCGCGCGGGCATCTGCCGCACGGCGAGGGGCGGATGCGCTGGCGTTCACGTCGAGCGTCGCCGCGCGGCAAGCGAATGTGGCGCGGTTCGTGCGCGCATCGAACAACGATGCCGCGCTGCGCCAGATCGCCGCGCAGGCCGACCGTATCTTTTCGGCATTGTCGCGGCAGATGGCGTCCAAGGGGCTGAGCGCAAGTAACGTCGGCGATGCCTATACCGTGTGGTGAATCGCAGCCTATGATGCGGTGCATGGCCATGGCGGCACGCGCCGGACAGCCATTTATCAGGCGGTGAAAAAGCAAGCAGCGGCGGCGATGCTGGGCGATCCGCGGGTGCGTGGGGCGACATCGACGCTGAAGCAGGAAATGGCGGACGCGTGCTGGTTCAGGCGATCATGATCGATGTGTCGCTGGAGCAGGCCAAGGGCGATCGGGACAGGGTTGAGGCGGTGGGGCGAGCGGTGGCGCTGGGCGCGCGGAAGATGGGGGCGGACCTAACGACGATGAGATTGTCGGAAGGCGAATGTTCTGGGTGAGGGTTGCAGGCGTCTCTGGGCCGGAGTGCCGGCAGAGGTTATCACAAGGTCGATAGCCGAGGATGTGCGGCGCGGTGGATGCCGGGACTAGCTCGGCATGACGGGTGGGGTTGGCCTCTGCTTTGCCCGTCCGCGCCGCCTTCCCATCTGGGCCCCGGCCTTCGCCGGGGAGGTGGCGCATGAGGCATAAGCCAGCTTTGGGTCACCGTCGGCGACTACGCGCACCTTCTCACTTGGGCTTTCCCGACTGGGTACCGGCGCTCGCTGGCGAGGCGGTGCGCCTTGGTGGGGCGGGTCTTAGACGCGCAGTCCGTTGAGGATGACGTCGAGCACCGTTGCCGGGAAGTCGCGCGCGAAGGAGGCGTCGCTGAGTTTGCCGCCCATGATGTCGGCGAAGGCGACACGCGACGAGAAGAGATATTGGCAGGCGCCGACGATGATGAAGTAGAGCTGGTCGGGATCGATCGCGCGCAGCTGGCCTGCCGCGACGCCGGCCTCGATGATGCGGCGCTGTGCGTCGAACAGGGGGGTGACGAAGCTCGCCTTGATCCGCTCCGACGCCTCGCCTTGGGTTTCGCGCAGCAGATGGTTGAGCAGCCCGACCAGATAGGGGTAGCGGCTGTAGGTCCGCACGATGCCGGTGATATGGATCTTCAGCTTGGCGAGCGGGTCGATCGCCATCGCGTTAAGTTCGTCGAGCTGCGCCAGCGAGCGCGCCGTGTCACGCTCGACCAGCGCGACGAGCAGGCCTTCCTTGCTGCCGAAATAATATTTCACCAGCGGCGCGGTGACGCCGGCGCGGCGCGCAATGGCGTGCAGCGACACTTCGGGTGTGCCGAGTTCGATCATCAGATCGCTTGCCGCTTGCAACAGCACCTCGCGTGCGGGCCCCTCGCTCCGTCCCGCCCCGGTCATCGGTGCTGCCCCGTCTGCTTTCGCCATTGAATCCCCTTGCTCAAGCCGATCCTAGGCTGCCGAAACGGCCTTGGCGATACCGAGTTCTGCGCGGATCGCATCGCCATCCGCGTCGAGCGCCGGGGCCAGCTTCGCCGAGGGCGTATGCGCCTCGAAGTCGATCGGCGTTGCGGGCAGTCGGATCGCGGTGCCGTCGCTGCCCTGGGCGTCGACATAACAGCCTGCAGCGAGCGCCTGCGGATCGCGCGTCGCCTGCGCCACCGACTGGACCGGGCCGAAGATGATCTTTTCCGCCTCGAGCGCGACCTGGGTCTGTTCCCAGGTCATCGCGCCGAACGCCGCGTCGAGAATGTCGACCAGCGCCGGACCGTTGCTGCGCCGGTTACGCACGCCGGTAAACCGTTCGTCCTCGAGCAGCTCGGGACGGCCGATCGCGCGCGCGATGCGCGGCCAATCGCCCGAGCCCTGACGCGGCACCATGACGAACCACTGGCCGTCCGACGTTTGGAAGAAGTTGTTGAGCGGATTGACCGCCTCGGGGCGCGCCTTGGTGGAGGCGAGCTTGTTCATCTGCAGTTGGATGGCGTGCTCGCAACTTGCGGCATAGATGCCCATGCGGAGCAGCGAGGTTTCGAGCTTCTGGCCCTGTCCGGTTTGTGCGCGATGGAACAGCGCGCCCATGACCCCGGCGACCAGGCCCATCGCCGCCATGTGATCGCCAATGCCGGTGCGCAGCTGCGCGGGATCGCCGCCCTTGACGGTGGTCAGTGCACACAGGCCCGAACGCGCCCAGAAGGCGGTGATGTCGAAGCCGGGCTTGTCCGCCTCCGGACCGTTCGAGCCATAGCCGGTGAAGTTGGCGAAGATCAGGTCGGGCTTGATCGCCTTGAGCTGTTCCCAGCCGAGCCCCAGCCTCTCCAGGCTGGCGGGACGGGTGTTGGTGACGAACACGTCGGCGGTGGCGACGAGGCGGCGAAGCACCTCGGCGTCATCGGCGTTGGTCAGATCGAGTGCGATCGAGCGTTTGCCGCGATTGTCATTGTCGAAAACGCGATTCTCGGTGTTCTCCAGCCCGATCGAGCCGAAGAACTGGCGGAACGGGTCGCCGGCAGGCGGCTCGACCTTGATGACTTCGGCGCCCCAATCCGCGAGGATGCCGCACGCGCCCGGTCCAGCGACATAACTGGCCAACTCGACCACGCGAATGCCCTGCAACATCAATCCAACTCCCGTGTCGTGCGGCATTGTCGCTCTCGCGGCCGCTTGTGTTCACCTTTACCGCGCGTGTTTCCGCTTGTTCAAGCGGTGCGCTGCGCCTTGTCCTTTGCGGTGGTCGCGCGGATCGATTGCCGCGCCTCGGCCCACTGCTCGTCTGTCCAGGAGCGCATCGAGGAAAAATTACCGCCGGTGGCGAGGTAGCGCGCGCCGTCGATCGCGATTGTCTGGCCGCTGACATATTCGGCCTGCGGCGACATCAGGAAGGCGGCAAGATTGGCGAGTTCGGGCATTCGCCCGACGCGGCCCATCGGATAGTCGGTGGTGTCGCGGAAGGCGCTGCCGCCCTCGGTGGGGCGCAGGCGGGCGGACATGCCCTCGGTAGGGAAAGTGCCCGGCGCAATGCAATTGAGGCGGATGCCCTTGTCGGCCCATTCCACGGCCAGACTTTGCGACATGACGTTGATGCCCGCCTTGGACATGGCGCTGGGCACGGTGAAGGCCGAGCCGTTCCATACCCAGGTGGCGAGGATCGACAGCACCGAGGCGGACACGCCCTGGTCAATCCAGCGCTTGCCGCACGCCAAAGTCACGGCGAAGGAGCCGCGGAACACGATGTTCGAGATGGCGTCGAACCCGCGCATCGAGAGATCCTGGGTGCGGCTTACGAAATTGCCGGCCGCATTGTTGACGAGGCCGGTGAGCGCGCCGCCGTTGTTCCAGATCCGGTCGAGCATGTCATCGATCGCGTCGGCATCGCGGATGTCGCAGGCGAGGCCAACCATCTTGCCGCCATGCTGGCCCATCAGCTCCTCGGCGGTTTCATCGAGCACGTTGCCGCGGCGGCCGCAGATGAACACCTCCGCGCCGAGGATCAGGAACGCCTCAGCCATGACCTTGCCGAGCCCCGTGCCGCCGCCGGTGACGAGGATGCGGTGGCCGTTTAGCAGGCCATCGCGGAACATCAGATCGTCGCGGGTCAAAGTTATCCCTCCCTTGGAGCGATGCTGGTTCGCGGGAGTGGGCGATCGATCGAGAATCGCGATCGCCCCGCGTCCTGCATCGCGATCTTTATGATCGTTAAAACAGGTGCGGGGTTGCTGCAAGCATAAACGCGTGGAGGCGTTTACGGTCGGAAAGGAGGGTTGAGGAGGAGATGGCAGTGTGGGGGGCATGACGCTTTATTACTGCCCTCTCTCCGACCCTCTCCCCCGCAAGCGGGGAGAGGGAGAATTAATTTGGCGTGGGCGAGCGCGCGTCGCTGACCGCTTCGTCGTACCAGCGGGCGAGATCCACCTTCATCTGGCGCAGCGCATCCGGGTTCAGATAGGTCATGTGGCCGGCCGGATAATATGTGTAGGTGAGGTTGGCCTGCTGCGCCGGCTCGAGCATCATATGGCCGAGATCGTTTTCCGTGCCGAAGAACGGCGTCGCCATGTCGTAATAACCGTTGAGCGACAGCACCTTGAGATACGGATTGGTCCGCATCGCCGCAGCGAGATCGATGGCGGTGTTGGGATTGTTCTGGCTGCCGAAGCCGCTGCCCGGTGCCTTGTGCGCCCAGTTCCACTTGAATCCGGCCCCGTCGCGTGCGGAGAGCCGGTACGGCAGCTCGGTCCGGTAGCCCAAGGTCGAGTGCAGATAATCGTGAAAGGACGCAATGTACGCGCCGGAGATTGCGTCAGACGATGCGTCGGTTTCGGGCCGCTCGCCCGCCGCATCAGTGTCGATGCCGAGATAGCGAGAGTCGAAGCGGCCGACCGTGCGGGCGGAATCGCGCAGCAGCTCCTTGCGGAAGCGCGACAGTTCGATGCGCAGGTTGTTCTGCTTGATATACCCCGGGCTGACGCCGATCAGCTGGCTCATCTGCTCGGCGATTTGATCACGTTCCTGCGACGAGATCAGCTGACCCTTGGCGAGCGCGGCCAAATACGGGCCGGTGGCGAAAGCGCGCGCCCGGGCGACGATCGTCGCGACGTCGGCGGGGCGGTTCTGCAGGCGATTATGGTACCAGGCGGTGGCGGCATAGCTGGGCAGATAGTTGATATAAACCTGGTCGAGCCCGGGCTGACGATAGCCGTAGTTCATGATCGAGCTGAGCAGCATCACGCCGTTCAGCGCCATGCCGCGATCCTGAAGCTGATAGGCGAGCGCGCCGGCCCGCAGCGTGCCATAGCTTTCGCCCAGAATGAACTTGGGGCTCATCCAGCGGCCGTATTTGGTGACATAGCGCATGATCGCTCGCGCGAAGACGTCGACATCCTCGTCCACGCCGTAGAAATCGCCCGGCTTCATGTCGCCAAGCGGGCGCGAATAACCGGAACCGATCGCGTCCAGGAAGACGAGGTCGGTCTTGTCGAGCAGCGAGTCCGGATTGGGGCCGACATCGTACGGCGCGGGACGGACGAATTCGGGGTTGGTGGTGCGGATGCGGATCGGGGCGAAGGATCCCATGCGCAACCAGAAGCTCGGCGATCCCGGGCCGCCGTTGAACAGGAAGGTGATCGGCCGCTTGGTGCCCGGCTTGGTGCCGTCGAGCGTGTAAGCGGTGTAGAACATCGAGGCCGTCGGCTTGCCTTCGTTGTCGCGCGTCGTCAGCGTGCCGGCGCTGGCGATGTAGCTGTAGCGCTTGCCGTCGATCGTCACGCTGTCGCGGTGGCGGGTTTCGGTCTCTTCGACTGGTGCCTTGGCCCAGGCGGCCTCCGCCTCGGCCTTGACGACTTCGGCATGGGGGCGGGCGGAGGGCTGCTTGCTGTCGGGCTTGTCCTGCGCCGCAAGCGGGGCGGCGAGTGCGGCGGCGGCGATCAGTGCGGGGAGGATGTGCTTGGTCACGAATGGCTCTGCATGGCGAAATGGGGCATCATCTTTGACCTAAACTCGAGCGGGGGCAAGACGGTACTATCCTGCTCGACACGACAGGCTGATGGGGGGGTAGTCGCTGACGGTGCGCATCGTGGCGACGCCCCTCCACCACCGCCTTCGCCGGCGGTCCCCCTCCCCGTGCCAGGTAGGATTGTTATCCGTTGCGGGCGATGCCGGAGTCGAACAGGCGGCCAATCTCGCCGGAGGATAGGCCGAGGCGTTCGGCGAGGATCTGCTCGCTGTGCTGGCCGTTGCGGGGGGCGGGAGCCGGGGGACGACGCTCGTCGTGCGGGAGGGTCGCGAAGGCGCCGGCGGCGGGGTAAGAGGTGCCGCTGGGGTCGGCGGCGGTGCCGAAGATCGGGTTGTCGCCGACTAGTCGCGGGTCGCGCACGGCGTCAGCCATTGTGCCGTAGGCCGAGTGGACGATGCCGCCCTTGTCGAACGCTGCGGCAAGATCGGCGTGGTCGCGGGAACCGATCGCGGCCTCGAACAGCGGGAAGAGAGCGTCGCGGTGGTTAAAGCGCAGGCCATCGTCGGTGGCGAAGCTGACGCCGCGGTCGGCCTCGACGCGGGCGATCGCGTCGCCGAGGTTCAGCGCGGCGATGAGGTTCGCCCATTGGCGGTGGGTGACGACGACGATCATCGTGCGCTTGCCGTCGCGGGTGACGAAATCGCGCCCGAACAGGCCGAAGACGGTGTTGCCGAGGCGGGGGCGATCGGTGCCGGTGTCCAGCACCTCCGCGATGCCGCCGAGGTTGGCGACGGTGCCGATCGCGACGTCGGAGAGCGGGATGCGGACCTCGCCGCCCTGGCCGGTGGCGTCGCGGCGGCGGAGCGCGGCCATCAGTGCGAAGGCGGCATAGGCGCCAGTTAGGAGGTCCCAGGCGGGGAGGACGTGGTTGACCGGCTCGGGGCCGGCACCGGTGAGCATCGGGTAGCCGACCGCGTTATTCACCGTGTAGTCGAGTGCGGGGCTGCCGTCCGCCCAGCCCATTACGCGCACGGTGATGAGGTCGGGGCGGCCCTCCGCCAGCGTGTCATGCGCGAGGAAGCCTTTCACCGGAAAGTTGGTGACGAACTGCCCCGTCGCGCGCACCAGCGCCTGGAGCAGTTCGCGCCCCTCCGGCCGGCCGAGATCGAGCGCGAGGCTCTTCTTCGCGCGGTTGAGGTTCTCCCAGTAGAGCGAATCGCCCTTGCCGGTGACCGGCCAGCGGCGGAAATCGGGGCCGCCGCCGATTTGGTCGACGCGGATAACCTCCGCCCCCATCTGCGCGAGATACAGCCCAGCAGTAGGCGAGGCGACGAAGGACGACGCCTCGATCACGGTGAGGCCGGGGAGGAGGTTGTACATATCAGTTCACCCCGGCGTTGAACTCGCGCAGCATGTGCTTGGCGATCTGCAGCTGCAGGATCTGCGTGGTGCCTTCGTAGATGCGATAGATGCGCGCATCGCGGAAGAAGCGCTCCGCGTCATATTCGGCGAGATAGCCGGCACCACCATAGATCTGGACGACACGATCGACGATCCGGCCGCATGCTTCGGAGGCGAACACCTTGGTCGCGGCCGCCTTGCGCAGCACCGGCTCGCCGGCGTCGACGCGGCGGGCGCAATCGGCAAGCATCGTCTCGGAGGCGTAGAGCTCGATATCGCTGTCGGCGAGCATCTGCTGGATCAGCTGGAAATTGGCGATCGGCTCGCCGAACGCCTTGCGCTCGCTGGCGTAGCGAAGCGCCGAATCGACTGCCCGGCGGGCATAGCCCATCGACGCCGCCGCCACCGACAACCGTCCGTTGTCGAGGCTCTTCATCGCGGTGACGAAGCCTTTGCCTTCCTCCAGCCCGAGCAGGGCATTGGCGGGGACATGGACGTCTTCCATGATGATGTCGGCGATGTGGGTGCCGGCCTGGCCCATCTTCTTGTCGGACTTGCCGACCGTGACGCCGGGGGTGTCCATCGGCACGATGAAGGCGGAGACGTGCGCGTTCTTAGGCAGCGCCTCCTTCGAGGTGCGCGCCATGATGACGGCCATCTTCGCGTCGGGGGCATTGGTGATGTAGCGCTTGGTGCCGTTTAGCACCCAGCCGTTGCCGGAGCGCACCGCCATCGTCTGCATGCCGGCGGAGTCGCTGCCCGAGCCCGGCTCGGTCAGGCCGAAGGCGACGACCATGCCGGCGGCCATCTGCGGCAGCCATTCGGCCTTTTGCTCCTCGGTGCCGCCGTTGCGCAGCGCCGAATTGACCATGCCGACGGTGATCGAGATGATCGATCGGAAGCACGGCATGGCATAGGCCAGCTCACGGATCGTCTGCGTGTACTGGTAGGTGTTCATCCCCGCGCCGCCGTACTCCTCGGCGATGGTCAGCCCGAACAGCCCCATGTCGCGCATCTCGCCGAGGATGTCGGCGGGGATGCGATCGGTTTCGAGGATCTCCTTCTCGGCCGGGATCAGCCGGTCACGCACATAGCGGCGCAGCTGGTCGATGAACTGATCGAACGTCTCGGCATCCATGCCGGGGTTGAGCGTGGACATGTTGGTGGTCCTCAGATCGGATCGTAGGGGAAGACGTGCGCCGACACTTCGTCGGCCCGCGCGAAGCTGGGGCGGAAGGAGGGGACGAGCTCGTCGGCGATCGCCTGCGCCGTCCACCCTTCGGTCTTGGTCATCGACCGAACTGGTCGCGGTTTGGAGAAGAGCACGATCTCGTTGCGGCGGACGGCGAAGATCTGGTTGCTGACGTCCTTCGACGCATCCGAGGCGAGGAACGCGACCAGCGGGGCGATCTTCTCGGCGCCCATCGACTGCATGCGCTGGACGCGCTCCATCGCGGCGGGCGTGTCGGTCGGGATCGAGGCGGTCATCCGGCTCCAGGCGAAGGGCGCGATGCAGTTCGAGCGGACGCCGACGCGCGCCATGTCGAGCGCGATCGATTGCGACAGGCCGACGATGCCGAGCTTGGCGGCGGAGTAGTTCGCCTGGCCGATGTTGCCGATCAGGCCCGAGGTGGAGGTGAAGTGGACGAAGCTGCCTGAGCCTTGCTCACGGAAATAGGGCGTGGCCGCCTTGGAGACGTTGAACGCGCCGTTGAGGTGGACGTCGATCACCGCGCGCCAATCCTCGTGGCTCATCTTGTGCCAGATCGTATCGCGCAGGATGCCGGCGTTGTTCACCACCGCGTCGATGCGGCCGAACTTCTTGACGGCATCCTCGATGATCGTCGTCGCGCCGGCCGGATCGGCGACGCTAGCGAGATTGGCGATCGCCTGCCCGCCGGCGGCGATGATGTCGCTCGCGGTCTGCTCTGCGGGACCGGCCTCGCCGCCGTCGCCGCTTTCGCCGACGCCAGGATCGTTGATCACCACCGCCGCGCCTTCCTTGGCGCACAGCAACGCGATCTCGCGCCCGATCCCGCGGCCCGCGCCGGTGACGGCTACGACCTTTCCGTCGAGAATGCCCACGCTCCACCTCCTCAAACTGTTGCGCAGCGGGTTACGGCGGCCCGCCCGTCATTTCAAGATGGTGCATTGCCGTTTCACTCCAATGAAGTTTATGACGCTGGCATGAGTTCGCCCGTGCCCTCCGTCGTTCAAGCCTTCGCGATCATGCGTGCGCTGGGAGACGGGCGCGCGCTGACGCTGTCTGAAGTCGCGCTGACCTGCGGGATCAGTCCGTCCAGCTGCCTTGGCTTGTTGCGGACGTTGGTGGGGGAGGGGGTGCTCTCGCTCGGCGAGGGCAAGCGCTACGCGCTGTCGCCGCCGTGGTCGGAGATTGCCGCCAGCGACCTTGATCGATCGACCCGCCTCGTCGCCCGTGCGCGTCCGTTGCTGGAGCGTGCCGCTCGCGCGTGGCATGCGCCGATCGGCCTGTGGCGAGTCGCCGGGCGCGATCGGTTGCAGCTCGTCGCGCTGGGGCAGAGTGTCGCCGCGACGCGAATCCACATGGAGGAAGGCCAGCGCCAGCCGATCGGCAGTGGGGCGGTAGGGCGTGCGCTTGCCGCTGCGCAGCGGGTTGGGCGCGACGAACTGGCGCGGCGGTTCGCCGCAGTGCGCTGGCAGCGGCCCGTCAGCTTCGATGATTATGCCGCCGAAGTAGCGCAGGCTGTGACGCAGGGTCACGGCGTGGATGACGGCCTCAGCTACGCGGGCATCACCTCCGTTGCGGTCTGCCTTCCGGATGACACGCTTTGTGTCTCCGCATCGGTTTTCGCCGGCTCACGCACCGATGCCGAGTTCGCCGACCTTGCCGCCGCGCTTCAGGAGCTGGCGGCGGAGATCGCCGCGCTCGACCAGAAACACGCCCTGCCGCTCAGAAAGGCCCGCGCATGATCCCCGCTGCCCGTGACGACTTTCCCGAGATCCGTAACGCTGTCCGCGCGCTCGTCCGCGAGTTCGGGGACAGCTATTTCCGCGAAGTGGACGACCAGCGCGTCTATCCCGAGGCGTTCGTCGAGGCGCTGACCAAGGCGGGCTGGATGGCGGCGCTGATCCCGGAGAGCTACGGCGGGGCTGGTCTTGGCCTCACTGAAGCTTCGGTCATCATGGAGGAGATCAACCGCGCGGGCGGCAATTCGGGCGCTTGCCACGGCCAGATGTACAATATGAACACGCTGCTGCGCCACGGATCGGACGCGCAGAAGCAGCGCTTCCTGCCCGAGATCGCAAGCGGCGCTTTGCGGCTCCAGTCGATGGCGGTGACTGAGCCGACCACCGGCACGAACACGACCGAATTGAAGACCCGCGCCGAGCGCCGTGGCGACAAATATGTCGTCAACGGCCAGAAGGTGTGGATCAGCCGCATCCAGCATTCGGACCTGATGATCCTGCTCGCGCGCACGACGCCGCTCGACGAGGTTAAGAAGAAGGCCGACGGGCTGTCGATCTTCCTGGTCGATCTTCAGGCGGCGATCGGCAACGGCATGGAGATCCGCCCGATCCGCAACATGGTCAATCACGAGACCAATGAAGTGTTCTTCGACGATCTGGAGCTGCCAGCAGACAGTCTGATCGGCGAAGAAGGCAAGGGTTTCCGATACATATTGGACGGACTCAACGCGGAGCGCGCGTTGATCGCGGCCGAGTGTATTGGCGACGGCTATTGGTTCGTCGAGCGGGCGGTCCAGTACGGTTCGGAGCGGATCGTGTTCGACCGGCCGATCGCCAAGAACCAGGGTGTCCAGTTCCCGATCGCCCAGGCCTATATGGAGGTGCGCGCGGCGGACCTGATGCGCTACGAGGCGTGCCGGCTGTTCGACGCGCACTTGGCCTGCGGGGCAGAGGCGAACATGGCCAAGCATCTTGCGGCGGAATCGTCGTGGAAGGCGGCAAATGCGTGTTTGCAGACGCATGGCGGCTTCGGCTTCGCGGCGGACTATGATGTCGAGCGCAAGTTCCGCGAGACGCGGCTGTATCAAGTCGCGCCGATCAGCTCGAACCTGATCCTGAGCTTCGTCGGGGAGCATGTGCTGGGAATGCCGCGCAGCTTCTGACCAGCGGCCTTGCCGCCTGAAGTGATTGCAGCAACAAGGGGCTGAAATTGGGGAGCCTTTTGATGCGTCGTCGGACCTTTGTCGCCACCTTGCCCGCGCTTGCCATGGCGCCAGCGCTCGCCCGCGCGCAGCAGGGTGCCCCCAGCCAATCGCAAGGCACCGAAGGGCCGGGGCAGGGCGGCGCGCCGCAGCCGGCGACGGCGAAGGCGGCGGAATTGCCCGGTCACTGGAAAGCCGGCGAAGACCGCTTCATCCGCCCCGATGTGCATGCCGGTGATCGGCCGGTAGGCGCCAGCTTCGCCTCGCGCACCGCAGTCTATGGCGTGAACGGGGCGGCGGGCACTGCGCACCCGATGGCGACTCAGGCGGGGATCGACATCCTGCGGCAGGGCGGATCTGCCGTCGATGCTGCCATTGCGATCAACGCTTGCCTTGGCCTGCTGGAGCCGACCGCCAACGGCATCGGCGGCGACGTTTATGCGATGATCTGGGATCCGAAGCTGAAAAAGGTCGTCGGCCTCGCCGGCTCCGGTGCCAGCCCGCGCGGGCTGTCGCTGGAAACGGTGCGCGGGCGGGCAAAGAACGGCGTGCTGCCGCCGCTGGGTGCGATCACCGTTTCGGTGCCAGGCACCGTGGATGGCTGGTGGACGATGCACCAGCGCTACGGCAAATTGCCCTGGGCCAAGCTGTTCGAGCCGGCGATCGCGATGGCCGAGGCGGGGACGCCGGTGCCCGACATCATCGCTTATTACATCCGCCGCAGCATGGTGAACTTCGCGCGGCCCGGCAACGGCGTGGAGGATGCGAGCAACGCGCTCAAGACCTGGGGCATGGCGGACGGCAAGGGGCCGAAGGCGGGGCAGGTGTTCCGCAACCCCGACCTTGCACGCACCTATCGCGCGATCGCGCAGGGCGGGCGTGACGCTTTCTATGCCGGTGATCTCGCGCGGATCATGGACCGGTATTTCAAGCGCATCGGGGGCTGGCTACGCTACGAGGATCTGGCGGCGCACCGTTCGGAATGGATCGAGCCGAACCGCACCGATTATCGCGGCGCCACCGTTCACGCGCTGGGCGCCAACACGCAGGGCATCGCGACCTTGCAGATGCTCAACATCCTCGAGCATTTCGACTTGGAGGGGGCCGGGTTCCAGTCGGCGCTGTCGATCCACCTCCAGGCGGAGGCCAAGCGGCTGGCCTATGAGGATCGCGCGCGTTTCTATGGCGATCCCAAGTTCTCGGACGTGCCGGTCGAATGGCTCGTTTCCAAGGAATATGCCGCTGAGCGCGCCAAGCTGATCCGACCGGACCGCATCCTGACGCCGGTTTATCCGGGGCAAGCGCCGAGCCGTGGGGACACGACCTATTTCTCCTGCGCCGACAAGGATGGGATGATGGTGTCCCTTATCCAGTCCAACTTTCGCGGCATGGGTTCGGGACTGGTCGCCGACGGCCTTGGCTTCATGTTCCAGGATCGGGGGCAATTGTTCAGCCTGAAGGACGGACATCCCAACATCTATGCGCCGGGCAAGCGGCCGTTCCAGACGATCATCCCGGGCTTTGCGACAAAGGGAGACGATCCATGGATGAGCTTTGGCGTCATGGGCGGTGACATGCAGCCGCAGGGGCAGACGCAGATCATCGTTAACCGTGTCGATTATGGGCTGGAGATCCAGTCCGCCGGCGACGCGCCGCGCTGGCACCACGAGGGTTCGTCACAGTCGATGGGCGAAGACGATCCCGACCTCGGCCCCAAGGGGCGGCTGCGACTGGAAAGCGGCGTGCCGCTCGCGACCCGGCAGAAGCTGGCGGAGATCGGGTGGAACATCGGCGATCCGGACGGCGGCTTTGGCCGATACGAATGCGTGGAGCATCGCATGGATGGCGCCACCCGCGTCTATGCCGCGGCCAGCGAGATGCGCGCCGATGGGTGCGCGCTGGCTTACTGAGGGAGTTGCGATCACCAGGAGCGGATCAAGGTGATCGGGTCTCGCTTTGGATGAGGTGATTCAGCGGCCGTCGGTTGTTGGCGGATAGCTGGCGCCCATGAAGAACAGGCCGTCGGGCGGCGCGTTGAGGCCGAGCCGTGCGCGATCGGCCGCCAGCAGCGCATCGCCCATGTCAGCGACCGACCAGCGGCCCAGACCCACCATTGCGAGACAGCCGACCATCGAGCGGACCTGATGGTGGAGGAACGAGCGGGCCTGTGCGATCACCATGACCAGATCGTCTTCGCGCAGCACGTCGAGCTTGTTCAGCGTCTTGACCGGGCTGGCCGACTGGCAGTGCGCCGAGCGGAAGGTGGTGAAGTCGTGCTGCCCGATCAGCAACTGCGCCGCCTCGTGCATCGCGGCTTCGTCCAGCGGCTGGGCGATTTGCCACGCGAGACCCTTCTCCCACGTCAGTGGGGCCCGCCGGTTGATGATACGATATTCGTAGGATCGCCCGGTGCAGGAGAAGCGGGCGTGCCAGTCGTCCGCCACTTCCTCGCACGCCAGGATCGCGACCGGATTCGGCCGGAGACGCGCGTTCAACGCCTCGCTTAGGCGAAAGGCGGCGATCGGCTTGGCGATGTCGAGATGCGCGCGCATGGCGGTGGCGTGAACGCCGGCGTCGGTGCGGCCGGCGGCATGGACCGCCGTGCGTTCGCCGGTGATGGCGAAGGCGGCTTCCTCGATCGACTGCTGCACGCTGGGGCCATGGTCCTGCCGCTGCCAACCCATGAAGGGGCGGCCGTCATATTCCACCGTCAGCGCGAAGCGAGTCATAGGCGCGTGCCGGCTGGGATCGGGAAGCCGCGCAGAAGTTCCTCGACGCTCATCACGCCGCGACCGGCGCGCTGGACCGAGGTGGGGCGGATCGCGCCGGATGCGCAAGCGATCGCGAGTCCGTGGTCGAGAACCTGTCCCGCCGCTCGCCCTGAGCTTGTCGAAGGGCTGCTTTCCGTCGTGGGCAAGGACAGGGCTTCGACAGGCTCAGCCCGAGCGGGGGTGTCCATCACCTCCGCCGCAAGCACACGGACGCGTTCTCCATTCACCTCGAACCAGGCGCCGGGCGGATTGAAGGCGCGGATTTGCCGCTCAACCGCAGCGGCATCCTGTGCGAAGTTTAGTCGCAGCTCTTCTTTGGCGATCTTCGTCGCATAGGTGATCCCATCTTCCGGCTGCGCGATCGGCGGATGGCCGTCGAGATCGCCCAGCACCGTCACCATCAGTCGCGCGCCCATGTCGGCGAGTTCGTCGGTGAGTTCGCCCGTCGTCTTGCCAGCGATGGGTGTCCGCGCCTCCAGCCGCACCGGTCCGGTATCCAGCCCAGCCTCCATCTGCATGATCCCGACGCCGGTTTCCGCGTCTCCGGCGAGGATCGCCCGGTGAATAGGCGCGGCGCCACGCCAGCGCGGGAGCAGCGAGCCATGAATGTTGAAGCAGCCGTGGCGCGGCGCATCAAGAATGGCTTGCGGGAGGATCAGGCCATATGCCGCGACCACCGCCACGTCGGCCCGCAACGCCGCAAAGGCGACCTGCTCGTCGGCGCTGCGCAACGAGGCCGGCGTGAGCACCGTGATCCCCAGTTCTTCCGCCCGGCTGTGGACGGGGGAGGGCACCAGCGCACGGCCGCGCCGGCCACCCGGCCGTGGCGGCTGGCTATACGCCGCGACGACATCATGCCCGGCGGCGACCAGCGCATCGAGCGCTGGCACCGCGAACTCGGGCGTTCCCATGAAGATGATCCGCATGGGCGGCGCTTCAACGCGCTGGCGCGGGCGGGCGCAACCCCCTATCTGTTCCCGTGATGGCATCGCAGGAGATCGAGGCGCTGACGGGCGCGCTAGCGCGGCTGCCCGGTCTTGGCCCCCGATCGGCCCGGCGGGCGGTGCTTCACCTCGTCAAGAAACGTGAGGGCGCGCTGGTGCCGCTGCTGACCGCATTGCAGGCGGTGGAGGAGCGGCTGGCGACCTGCTCGTCCTGCAACAATGTCGACACCACCGATCCGTGCGCGATCTGTGCCGATCCGCGGCGCGATGCGCGTGCTTTGTGCGTGGTGGAGGAAGTGGCGGATCTGTGGGCGCTGGATCGCTCGCGGTTGTTTCCGGGGAAGTATCATGTGCTCGGTGGGCGGCTGTCTGCGCTGGAGGGCGTGCGGCCGGAGGATCTGGCGATCGATCAACTCGTCCGCCGCGTCGAGGGCGGCGGGGTGGACGAGGTGGTGCTGGCGATGAATGCCACGCTGGAGGGCCAGACCACCGCGCATTATATCGCCGAGCGGCTGGAGCGTTTTCCGGTGCGGCTCACGCAACTGGCGCATGGCCTGCCGGTCGGTGGCGAGCTGGACTATCTCGACGAGGGGACACTGGCGCAGGCGCTCCGCGCACGTCGTCCGGTTGCCTAATTCGCGGCTCGCTTGATTCGCCAACCGGCTGCCAATATCTGCTCGGGATGGCCGTTCTTCCCATTGTAGAAATCCCGGATCCTCGTCTTCGCCTGATGTGCGAACCTGTCGCCACGATCGACGACGAGGTGCGTCAGCTTGTCAGTGATATGACCGAGACGATGTATGCCGCGCATGGCATTGGCCTCGCCGCCATCCAGGTCGGCGTGGCGCGCCGCGTAGTCGTGATCGATCTTCAGGAGCGCGAAAGCGAGGACGAGGAAAAGCCCGAGGCTGTCCGCAATCCCCGCGCGTACATCAATCCCGAGATCCTGTCGGTCTCCGACGAGTACTCCCGCTATCAGGAAGGCTGCCTGTCGATCCCTGAACAATATGCGGAGGTCGAGCGCCCGGCGCGCTGCCGCGTGACGTGGCTCGGCCTCGATGGCGAGCGGCACGAGGAAGAGATGGATGGTCTGCTCGCGACCTGCATGCAGCACGAGATCGACCATCTGAACGGCGTGCTGTTCATCGATCATATCACGCGGCTGAAGCGCGACATGCTGCTCAAGAAGCTCGCGAAGGCGCGCAAGAACGCGGCCTGATTGGCGCTTGCCTCGTTGCGGGGCGAGGGGTAGGTTCGCGCTTCGTTCTCCTTGAGGAAGAAGCGTGGAGCCTGTCGCGGTCCTGTTCGTCGTTATTGCGTTGCTGGTCGGGTTGGCTGCCGGTTGGTGGCTCGCGAACCGTGGGCTGGCCGCGTTGCGCGCCGAGCGTGATGCGCGCACGAACGAGTTCAAGAAGGCGATTGTCGATCTGGCGGGCGCCGAGGAGCGGGCCAGGGCGGCGGATGCGTTGCGGACCGAGCTGGCGGCGATCCGTGACGACCGCGATGCGCGCCGGGCGGAGATCGCGCGGCTGGAGGCGGAAGCGCGTGGATTCGATGCGCGGCTGACCGAATTGCGTGAAGCGAAAGACGCGCTGGCGGCGCAGTTCGGGCAGGTCGGACAGAAGCTGCTGGCCGAGGCGCAGGACCGTTTTCTCCAGCGCGCCAACGAGCGTTTCCGCGAGTCGGAGGAGACGGCGGGGCAGAATTTGCGGGCGATGCTCCAGCCGGTGAGCGAGCGGCTTCAGCGCTATGAAGAGGGCGTGCAGAAGGTCGAAGCCGAGCGGCGAGATGCTTTCGGCGAATTGCGCGGGCAGATCGAGCAGATGCGCGTCGGGCAGGAATCGGTGCGCAGCGAGGCGGCGAAGCTGGTCAATGCGCTACGCAATGCGCCGAAGGCGCGTGGTCGCTGGGGCGAGCAGCAGTTGCGCAACGTGCTCGAAAACTGTGGGCTTTCCGAACATGCCGATTTCGCCACGGAAGTGTCCGTGACCGACGGGGAGGGCGGACGCTTCCGCCCCGACGTGATCGTGCGCATTCCGGGCGGGAAGTCGCTGGTGATCGACGCCAAGGTGTCGCTGAACGCTTATCAGGATGCGTTCGGCGCAGTGGACGAGGCGGAGCGCGCGGCGGGGCTGACGGCGCATGCCGCGGCGATGCGCGCGCACGTCAACGGGCTGGGCGCCAAGGCCTATTGGAACCAGTTCGACGATGCGCCCGACTATGTCGTGATGTTCGTGCCGGGGGAGCATTTCCTCTCCGCCGCGCTCGAGCATGACCCGACGCTCTGGGATTTCGCCTTCGATCGCCGGGTGCTGCTGGCCACGCCGACCAACCTGATCGCGATCGCGCGCACCGTGGCGGCGGTGTGGCGGCAGGAGCAACTGGCGGAGCAGGCGCGCGAGATCGCGCAACTCGGCAAGGATCTCTATGCGCGGCTTTCGGTGATGGGCGGGCATGTCGCGAAGCTGGGGAAGAACCTCGATACTGCCATGGGGGCGTACAACCAGTTCGTCGGTAGCCTGGAATCGCAGGTGCTGACCCAGGCGCGGCGGTTCGAGGCGCTCAAGATCGACACCGCGGGCAAGAGCATCGAGGCGCCGCCGGTGAGCGAGCAGAGCGCGCGGCCGTTGACGAAGCTGATCGCTGAGGTGGGCGAGGCGGCGGAGTAGCCGCCCCCGGACGTCGGCCCTTCCGTCATGCCGGGCTTGTCCCGGCATCCACTGGGTCGCGCTTTCAGCGACGTGGCATTTGCGGCGGCCTGGATGCCGGGACACGCCCGGCATGACGGGTTTGGCTGACGTTGCCTCGCTCGCGCTGTCATCCCGGCCTTGAGCCGGGACCCATCGTGCGGCAAACGCTGTGCCGAGTGATCTGGCGTCAGCATCTGCGGCGCCTTGGGTCCGGGCGCAAGGCCGGGATAACTAAGTACGTGGCTTACTCTCACCGGACAGATCAACCATCCGGTCGTGCTGAGCTTGTCGAAGCATGTGCGTTCTGGGCACGCCCTTCGACAGGCTCAGGGCGAACGGAGCTCAATGAGGTAGTGTCTTTATCCCCGCAACGCCGACGCCGCGCGCGCCTTGGCCTCGATCTCCGCAGGCGTGCCGCTAGTGACCCAGCTGCCGCCGACGCACAGCACCCGGTCGAACGCCAGCCAATCCGCCGCATTGGCTTCCGAAATCCCGCCGGTCGGGCAGAATCGGCACTGGTAAAAGGGGGCGGCGAGTGCCTTCAGTGCCTTGAGGCCGCCCGACGTTTCGGCGGGGAAGAACTTGAAATGGGTGAGGCCCAGGTCGAGCCCGCGCATGATGTCCCCCGCGGTCGCCACGCCGGGGAGGAACGGGACGCCGCTGGCGATGATCGGATCGGCGAGCCGCTCGGTCAGGCCGGGGGAGACGATGAACTCGGCGCCGGCGTCCATCACCTGGCCGAATTGCTCTTCCGTCACGACGGTGCCGGCGCCGACGATCGCGCCGGGCACCTGCTTCATCTCGCGGATCGCGTCGAGCGCGGCGGGGGTGCGCATTGTCACCTCCAGCACCTTCAGCCCGCCGGCGACCAGCGCCTCGGCGAGCGGCCGCGCGGCCGCCGCATCCTCGATCACCAGCACGGGGATGACCGCGCTGGTCCGCATGATGTCGCCGATTTCGCTCATGACGTATGTTCCTGTGCAAAGGCAGCCGCGGCGCCGAACAGGCCCGGCTGGGGATGGGTGATGAGCTTGACCGGAATGCCGGCCATCATCGATTGGAAACGCCCCTTGGCGACGAAGCGCTGGTCGAAGCCGGAGCGGAGCAGCTTGTCCTTGATGCGCAGGCCCAGTCCGCCGGCGATCACGACGCCGTTCGCGCCATGCGCCAGCGCAAGGTCGCCCGCCGTCGCGCCGAGCGCGAGGCAGAAGCGGTCGAGCGCGGCGAGCGCGATCGAATCGGTGCCCTCCAATGCCTCGGTCCAGATCGCCTTGTCGTCGCGCGTCGGAACGGAGCGGCCCTCCATCTCGGCGAGCGTTTCGTAGATCGCGACGATGCCGGGACCGGCGCAGATCCGCTCCGTCGAAACGCGGGTGAAGGTTTTCCGCAACCGCTTCAGGATCGCGTCTTCGATGCCGTCAAGCGGGGCGTAATCGACGTGGCCGCCTTCGGTCGGCAGCACGTAATAATGACCGTTGGTCTTCAGCACCTGCGCCACGCCCAGACCTGTGCCCGGCCCGCAGACGGTCGTCACCCCCTTGGCGGGGATCGGCACGTCGGGGCCGCACAAATGGTCGAAATCTGCTTCGGGCAGCTGAGCCACGGCGTGGCCGATCGCGCCAAAATCGTTGATGATCGTATAGGTGGTCGCGCCGAGTCGCTCGGGGATCAGCGACGGGCGGATCACCCAGGGATTGTTGGTGAGGCGGATCACGTCGCCAGTGATCGGCGAGGCCACCGCGATTGCTGCGGCGCGCGGGATCGGGCGATCGAGTTTCTTCTCGAACGCCTGCCAGGCGGTTTGCAGGCTGGCGTGTTCGGCGGTCTTGAGCGTGACCGGCTCGTCGAGCGAGACGACACGGCCGCCCTCCACCTCAGCAATGGCGAAGCGCGCGTGCGTGCCGCCGATATCAACTGATACGATGTCCACTTTTCTACTCCCTCTCCCCTTCAGGGGAGAGGGCCGGGGAGAGAGGCTGTCCCTCACATCCGGCCCATGCGTTCAGAGGCTCCGTACTGCCCCTCTCCCCGACCCTCTCCCCTTAAGGGGAGAGGGAGACTAAAGACCTGCCCCGGCCAGCACAGCACTCGCGCCCTTTTCGGCTTCATCGGAAAGCCCGCGGAACATGCCGAACAGCTCGCGCCCGAAGCCTTCGGCCGCAGGCGGCGCCGCGGCTGGCTCGCGTGCTGCCCATTCCGCCGCGTCGACCAGCGCTTCCAGCGTGCCCGCGACCGCATCGACGCGGATCAGGTCGCCGTCGCGGATCAGGCCGATCGCGCCGCCGCCGAGTGCCTCGGGCGAGACGTGGATCGCCGCAGGCACCTTGCCCGAGGCGCCGGACATGCGACCGTCGGTGACCAGCGCCACGCGAAAGCCCTTGTTCTGCAACACGCCGAGCGGAGGCGTGAGCTTGTGCAGTTCGGGCATGCCGTTGGCCCGCGGGCCTTGGAAGCGGACCACCACTACTACGTCGCGATCGAGTTCGCCGCGCTGGAAGGCGGCGAGCACCTCGGCCTGGTCGGAGAAGACTGCGGCGGGTGCCTCCACGATCCAGCGGTCGCGCTCAACGGCGGAGACCTTGATGCACGAGCGGCCGATGTTGCCAGCGAGGATGCGCATGCCGCCGTCGGGCGAGAAGGGCTCGGCCGGCGTGCGCAGGATCGTGTCGTCGCCGCTCGGGCCCGGATCGCGCCACGTGAGCTTGTCGTCTTCCAGCATCGGCTTGTTCGCCGAGGCGCCGAGCGTGTCGGCGCCGGCGGTCAGGATGTCGCCGTGCAGGTGCCCGCTGGCGATCAGTTCGCGGATCACGAACGCCATGCCGCCCGCCGCCTCGAAGCCGTTCACGTCGGCCGAGCCATTGGGATAGACGCGCGCGATCAGCGGGACTGCGCCCGACAGGCGGTCGAGATCCTCCCAGTCGATGATGATCCCCGCCGCACGCGCGATGGCGGGCAGGTGGAGGAGGTGGTTGGTCGAGCCGCCGGTCGCCAGCAGGCCAACCGCCGCGTTCACGATCGCGCGCTCGTCGACGCAATGGCCGATCGGACGGTAATTCTCGCCGCGCCACCCCAGCCCGGCGACGCGATGCACTGCCGCGCGCGTCAGTTCCTGGCGCAGCTTGGTGCCGGGGTTGACGAAGGCGGCATTGGGCACGTGGAGGCCCATCACCTCCATCATCATCTGGTTGGTGTTGGCGGTGCCGAAGAAGGTGCAGGTGCCCTGCGTGTGATAGGCGGCGATCTCGCTGTCGAGCAGCTCCTCGCGATCCGCATCGCCGGTGGCGTAGCGTTCGCGCACCGCTGCCTTGCTCTTGTTCGAAATGCCGGTCGGCATCGGGCCGCCTGGAACCAGCAGCATCGGCAGGTGGCCGAAGCGAAGTGCGCCCATCAAGAGGCCGGGGACGATCTTGTCGCAGATCCCGAGGAGCAAGGCGCCCTCGAACGTGCCGTGGCTGAGCGCAATGGCGGTGGACAGCGCGATCGTATCACGGCTGAACAGCGACAGCTCCATGCCGGCATAGCCCTGCGTCACGCCGTCGCACATAGCCGGCACGCCGCCGGCGACCTGCGCCGTCGCGCCGACCTCGCGTGCCCAGACCTTCATCTGTTCGGGGTAGCGGTAATAGACCGCATGGGCCGAGAGCATGTCGTTATAGGCGGTGACGATGCCGATGTTCATGCCGCCGCCGGCCTTCATCGCCGGGCGATCCTCCTCGGTGCCGGCATAAGCGTGCGCGAGGTTGGCGCAGCCGAGCATCGGGCGGCCGATCCACTGGTCGCGCTCGCGGGTGAGCAGGTCGAGGTAGCGCGTGCGGCCCTCGCGCGAGCGTTCGATCACGCGATCGGTGACGGCGGAGACGACAGAGTTCAGGGGCATTTCAATCTCTCATTCCCCTCCCGCTTGCGGGAGGGGTTAGGGGAGGGCGTGTCCACCTTACGCCTGCGCGACCGTTGCGGACAGGCCCTCCCCCAGCCCCTCCCGCAAGCGGGAGGGGAGTTTGGATGGCGTCAGGCTATTCCGCCCAGTGGATGTCCACCGGCAGTTCCGCATCGGCCAGCACGCGGCCGATCGGATAGGCCGAGCCGGCGCCTTGCGCGATCGCATCCTCCAGCACCTTGCGCTTGGCTGCGCCGGTCACCGCAATCATCAGCGCCTTGGCCGAGATGATGCCCGCGCGCGACAGCGTGACGCGCGCCACCGGCGCCTCGGGCGGCAGCGGATCGGGCAGCACGCCCAGCGCGCGGCGCTCCCGCGGGCCGTTCAGCGCCTCGTCGTAATCGGCGCCGGGGAAGATCGAGGCGGTATGGCCATCGCCGCCGACGCCCAGCAGGCACAGGTCGAGCGGCCAGTGCAGATCCTGCATCAGCGCATCCGCGGAGCGGCCCGCGGCTTTATAGTCGGCGGTCGCCTGCGGCACGATCGGGATGACGCGCGCGCCCTTGGGAATGAAGGTCTTGCCGATCATCGTCACGTTGCTGAGCGGATCGCCCAGCGGCACGATCCGCTCGTCGGTCGGCAGGATCGTCACGCGCTTCCAGTCGAGCTTGGCGCTCGCCAGCTTGGCGTAGATCGGGATCGGCGTCTTGCCGCCCGACAGCGCGATCACCGCTGCGCCGCGTGCCTCGATTGCGGATTCGATGATGAACTGGACGTCGCCGGCGACGGCCTCGGCCATCTCCTGCGCATCGTCATATTCCCACCATTCGATTTCGTCGCTCATAATTCCACTTCCGTTCGTCCCGAGCAAAGTCGAGGGACGGGTAAAGCCAACGTGTCTCGACTTCGCTCGACACGAACGGGTGAGGGGAACCCTTGGCTCCCCTCTGGTTCAATCGTCCTGCCAGCTCACCCCGTCACGCTCGGTCAGCGCGATCGAGGCCGCGGGGCCCCAGGTACCGGCGGAATAATGCTTGGGCTTCATGTCGTTCGCTTTCCAGCCTTCGCGGATGGCGTCGATCCAGGTCCATTGCGCCTCCACCTCGTCGCGGCGCACAAACAACGTCTGGTCGCCCTCGATCAGATCGAGCAGCAGGCGTTCGTAGGCAATGCGGCGGCGGGTGCCGGCGAATTCCGCGTCGAGGCTGAGGTTCAGCGGCACTTCGCGCAGGCGGATGCCCTCTCGGTCGAGGCCGGGTTCCTTGGCCATCACCAGCAGCTGGATATATTCCTCCGGCTGGAGGCGAATGATCAGCATGTTGGGCTGGAGCAGCCCGCCGCGCCCCGAGAACATCGAATGCGGCACCGGCTTGAACTGGATCGCGATCTCGCTGCGCCGTGTCGGCATACGCTTGCCGGTGCGCAGGTAGAAGGGCACGCCCTGCCAGCGCCAATTGTCGACATGGGCCTTCAGCGCGACGAACGTCTCGGTGTTCGAGTCTCTGCCGAGTTCCTCGTCATAGCCCTTGACGATCTCGCCCTTGACGGCACCACCAGTATATTGGCCGATGACGCTGTTCTGCGGCACTTCCTCGGGCTTCAGCTGGCGTAGTGATCGGAACACCTTGGCCTTTTCGTCGCGGATCTCGGTCACATCGTAGCGCGCCGGCGGCTCCATCGCGATCAGCGCGACGAGTTGGAGGATGTGGTTCGCCACCATGTCGCGCAGCGCGCCGGCGCCGTCATAGTAGCTCGCGCGATCTTCCAGCCCGACCGTCTCGCTGACGGTGATCTGGACGTTGTCGATCCCCTGCGCATTCCACACCGGCTCGAAGAAGGAGTTGCCGAAGCGCAGCGCCATGATGTTCTGCACCGTCTCCTTGCCGAGATAATGATCGATGCGGAAGATCCGCTCCTCGGGAAAGGCGGTGGCGACGGTATCGTTGATCTCGCGGCTGGAAGCGAGATCGTAGCCGAGCGGCTTTTCCAGGCCGATGCGCACCGTCTCGCCGGCGAGGCCGGCGCTGTCGAGGCCCTGAATCACCTGCTCGAACAGCGAGGGGGCGGTGGACAGGAAGATCGCCAGTCCGCCGGAGATGTCGCCGACCTTTTCGGCGAGAACGTTATAATGGTCGATATCGGTCGCGTCGAGCGACTGAAATTGCAGCCGCTTGAGGAAGCCGTCGATCGCGGCCGCATCCTTGCGGTCCCTGGGCAGGAACTCGTCGAGGGCTTCTTTGGCGAAGGCGCGGAAGCCCTCGTCGTCATGATCGGCGCGCGCGGTGCCGGTGATCGTCAGCCCCTCGGGCAGCAGCTTGTCCGCATGCAGATTGTACAGCGACGGCAGCAGCATGCGCTGGGCGAGATCGCCGGTCGCGCCGAACAACAATAGCTTCCCGACCGGGTTGCGCTGCATGCGTGCTCCTCTTGCTGGCTTTGGGCGACCTCGTGGGGGCGCGGTGCGCTCCATAGTCCGCCTTTGGGCTAGGTGACCAGCCCGGTCATCGGATCGGCGCCGATCATCAGGTTCAGGTTCTGCACCGCGGCACCCGACGCGCCCTTGCCGAGATTGTCGAGTGTGGCGACGAGGCGGAACTGGTCGCCCCCCGGGCTGCCGAAGACGTGAAGCGTCATGCGGTCGGTCGCCGCGTCGTCCTCGATCCGGATGAGCTTGGCGTCTTCGTTCGCAACGCGGACCAGCGGAGCGTTGGCGAAGGTCTCTGCCAGCGTCGCGCGCAGCTGATCGGCTGTGGTGCCGGGCGCGAGCTGGGCGGCGTGGATCGGCACTTCGATGACCATGCCGCGATGGATGTTGGCCACCGATGGCATGAAGATCGGCGCGACCGAGAGGCCGGCGTGCTGCGTCATCTCCGGCACATGCTTGTGACCCAGGCCGAGCGCATAGGCGCGGTGCGCAGAGCTGTTGCCGCCTTCGAACTCGGCAATCATACCCTTGCCACCGCCCGAATAGCCGGAGGTGCCGTGTACCGCGAGCGCGGCATCGGCCGGCAGCAGCCCGGCGCGAACCAGCGGCTCGACTAGCGCGAGAAACCCGGTGGGATAGCAGCCGGGGTTGGTTACCCGTGTCGCGACCGCGACATCGAAGCCGAGCTCGGGAAAGCCGTAGGTCCAGCCCTCAGCCACGCGATGCGCGCTCGACGCGTCGATCACGCGCGTGCGTGGATTGTCGATCAGCGCCACTGCCTCGCGCGCAGCATCGTCCGGTAGGCAGAGGATGACGACGTCGGCGGCGTTGATCGCCTCGCGCCGCGCGTCGGCGTCCTTGCGCTGCTCTTCCGGCAAGGTCACCACTGACAGATCCCTGCGGCCGGCGAGCCGCTCGCGGATCTCCAGGCCGGTCGTGCCGACCGCCCCGTCGATAAAGACCGTAGCCGTCAAGCCACGTCCCCCAGCGCCGCCGCATCAACATAGCCGACGAGCCCGGTCACCGTCGCAACACCCCAGGCGGTGTCGCCCGTCACATCGAGCATGTCGAACGGATCGCCCGCGGCGAGGATCGCGAGGCGCGGCGAATCGCTGGTCCGCTCGGCACGGAGTTCCGTGGTGGCAAGGATCTGGCGACGGAGGGGAGCGGCATAGTGCGGCGCGAACACCTGGTCGGCCAGACGAACGTCGGCCAGATCCTTGCGCACCGCATGGCGGGTGGGATCAAGCGAGTGCGAACGGCCCAGCAGCGCGAACGACTTACGCGCTGGCGCGGGCTGGGACGGGCTGCTCATGCTCGCCGTCGCCGATAAACTGGCCGAACTCCTCAAGAAAATTTGCCCCTTCGGATGTACGTGCGACGAAGATGTTGCGCTTGTCGCTATCGTCACGTTGTCGGCGCAGATAGCCGAGCGCGCCAAGTCTATTCAAGGCGCGTGTCACCACGGGCTTCGACACATTCAGAATTCGTGCCAGCCCGCGCACCGTATGGGGGCCAGGCTTCAGGTACACCACCAGCAGCAACGCCATTTGGCGATTGGTTAGATCGGGTTCACCCGAGCGGACATAGTCCACCAGGGTGTTCATCCAGGAACCGAGTTCGGAATTCGCGAATACAGCCACATGCGTCATCCGGGTTGGGTGCGCTAACGCGCGCCATTTGCGGGGAATAACGTCCGCCTGCGCGGCTGGTTTCAGTACTGTCACGAAATCGACCAACGGTTGATCGCGCGGCGGCCTGCGCCTATGTGCGCGCATCCGCTGGCACCGCTGGCCGCTTTAATTCGGGTTCATCCATGTTCACCTTCCTTCTCGTCGTTCAGGCGATCATTGCCGCCGCACTTGTGACGGTGATCCTGATGCAGCGATCGGAAGGCGGCGGCCTCACCACCGGCGGCAGCCCCTCTGGCCTGATGTCGGCGCGCGGCGCGGCGGATTTCCTGACGCGGGCGACCTCCGTTCTGGCGGCGCTGTTCGTCCTGATGTCGATCACGTTGGCGGTGCTGGCGGCGACGCGCGGCGGCACCAACGTTGATACCTCGCTGGAGCGCACTGCGCCGGTGAGCCAGTCCGCACCGCAGCCGCAAGCCGATGGCGCGGCCCTGTCGGGTGCCGAGGCAGCGGCGGCGGCAGCGGCGGCGAACCAGACGGCTCCGGCCGACAACGGCGTTCCGCTCGCCCGCTGATTTTCCCGGTTCGCCGGTTTCGCAGCGCTCGTGGTCACGCGGGCGCTTGTTCCCCATGCCTGTTCAAGAGTAGTCGGATATTCCCATGGCGCGGTTCATCTTCATCACCGGCGGCGTGGTCTCCTCGCTCGGCAAAGGTCTCATGGCGGCGAGCCTCGCCGCATTGCTCCAGGCGCGCGGCTATCGCGTGCGGATCCGCAAGTTCGACCCCTATCTGAACGTCGATCCGGGCACGATGAGCCCGTATCAGCACGGCGAGGTCTATGTGACCGACGACGGCGCCGAGACAGATCTCGATCTTGGCCATTACGAGCGCTTCACTGGCGTCGCGGCGCGGCAGAGCGACAACGTCACCTCCGGGCGCATCTATCAACAGATCATTCAGCGTGAGCGTCGCGGCGATTATCTCGGCGCGACGGTGCAGGTGATCCCGCATGTCACTGATGCCATCAAGTCGTTCGCCAAGGACCAGACCGACGATCTCGATTTCGTGCTGTGCGAAATTGGTGGAACCGTGGGCGACATCGAATCGCTGCCGTTCATTGAGGCGATCCGCCAGCTGAAGAACGAGGTCGGCCGCGGCAATGCGATCAGCGTTCATGTGACGCTGGTGCCTTATATTGCCGCCGCGGGAGAGCTGAAGACCAAGCCGACGCAGCATTCGGTGCGTGAGCTGGCGGCCTTGGGCGTGCAGCCAGACGTGCTGGTGTGCCGGTGCGAGAAGCCGTTGCCGCCGTCAGAGCGCGCCAAGATCGCCTTGTTCTGTAACGTGCCCGAGACGGCGGTGATCCCGGCGCTGGATGCGAAGAGCATCTATGCCGTGCCGCTGCAATATCACGGTGAGGGGCTGGACACCGAAGTGCTGCGCGCCTTCGGCATCACGCCTTCGTCGGCACCCGATCTGTCGCGCTGGACCGAGATCGTTGATCGCCTGACCAATCCGGAAGGCGAAGTGACGGTTGGCGTGGTGGGCAAATATGTCGGCCTGCAAGACGCCTATAAGTCGTTGAACGAAGCGTTGGTGCATGGCGGCATCGCCAACCGGGTCAAGGTCAACGTCCGGTGGATTGATGCCGAACTGTTCGAGAATGACGATGCGGAGATCGCCGCCCAGCTCGAGCCGTGTGACGCGATCCTTGTTCCCGGCGCGTTCGGCGAGCGTGGTGCGGAGGGCAAGATCGCCAGCGTCCGCTTCGCTCGCGAGCGTGAAATTCCTTACTTCGGCATCTGCTTCGGCATGCAGATGGCGTGTGTCGAAGGTGCGCGCGATCTTGCGGGCATTCGCGACGCGTCCTCCACCGAGTTCGGACCGACGCCGGAGCCGGTGGTCGGCCTGATCACCGAATGGATGGGACGCGACGGGCTGGAGAAGCGTGAAGCGGAGGGTGACCTTGGCGGCACGATGCGGCTCGGCGCCTATGAGGCGCGGCTCGATGGCAACAGCGTGGTTTCGTCAATCTATGGTGGTACGACCATCTATGAGCGCCACCGCCATCGCTACGAAGTGAACACCGGATACAAGGAAGCGCTGGAGAAGGGCGGGTTGGTATTCTCCGGCATGTCGCCGGATGGGACCTTGCCCGAGATCGTCGAGCGGCCGGATCATCCGTGGTTTGTCGGCGTGCAGTTCCATCCTGAGCTGAAGAGCAAGCCGTTCGATCCGCACCCCTTGTTCGCCAGCTTCATCGGCGCTGCGGTCAAGCAGAGCCGGCTTGTCTGACGACGCCGACCTGCCCGCGTGGCGGGTCGAGGCCTCGCGCTATGTGATCGAGGATCCGTGGCTTCGCGTCCGCGCGGACGATTGCTTGACCGAGGAGGGCGTGCGGATCGCGCCCTTTTTCGTCACCGAGCATCGCGATTGGGTGATCGTCGTCGCGATCACGGCGGATGATCGCCTGCTGCTGGTCGATCAGTACCGCCACGGCTGGGGCATCACCTCGCGTGAGCTGCCCACAGGAGCGATCGATTCGGAGGACGCCGATCCGATCGCAGCGGGACGACGCGAGTTGCTGGAGGAGACCGGCTATGGCGGCGGCGAGTGGCGGCTCGTCAACACGCTGGCACCCAATCCGGCCAATCAGTCGAATCGCTGCTACACGGTGCTTGCCACTGGTGTGGAGAAGCTCGCCGAACCGCAGGACGAACCGACCGAGCGGCTGCGGTTGCTGACCGTTGCGGTGGTTGATGCGCTGGCACTCGCTAGATGTGGCGGCATCGTGCAGGCGATGCACGTTGCGGCGCTGGCAACGGCGTTGGGCAGCCGGTGGGGCGAGGGAAGCCTTGCTTAGCGGCTATTCATTCAGCGACTGACTGGCCGTTGCATCCGGCCCGTGCCTGTCGAACAGCTTGTCCCGCGCGAACGGACTGAACGGCAGACGTCGGTCGAAGATCGCCCCCGATGCCCGTGCGGCGAGAAACAGAAGGCGCCCGGACCTTTCGGCCCGGACGCCCCACGACGCCTCGAAAAGGGAGCTAAAGAGGCGCCGAACGGTTAAGCGGCTTGAGCCTCGTCCGTGTCGCGCTTGTCCTCGACAACAGTGGGCCTCTGGCCGGTCTTGATCGTGATCGACTTCGGCTTCATCGCCTCCGGCACTTCGCGCACCAGATCGATCACCAGCAGCCCGTCGTTCAGCCGCGCATCCTCGACAAACACGAAGTCGGCGAGTTCGAAGCGGCGCTCGAAGCTGCGAGTAGCGATGCCAACGTGCAGGAAGTTGGGGCTGGTCGCCTTGTCATCCTTCTTGCCGGAGACGAGCAGCAGGTTCTGCTGCGCGGTGATCTCGATCTCGTCGCGTGCGAAGCCTGCCACCGCGAGAGTGATCCGGTAGCGATCATCCGCGACACGTTCGAGATTGAACGGCGGGTAATTTTCGGAAGCCGAACGAGCATTGGTCTCGATCAGGTCAAACAAACGATCGAAGCCGATGGTCGAGCGGCGGTAGGGGGTAAGATCCAGACGCATCTTCAATTCCTCCAATGAGCGAGTTGAAAGCGGCAGCGCGCGATAACGCCACGTCGCCGGCTGTGCGGCCCGACAATGGCGCCGCACGCCCAGAAATCTGGTGCGGTCAAGCAATCTTTCAAGGGGGTGTGCAAAAACCCTCTAAATAGATCGGGTATTGCAATCCCTACCTCGTAGATGGACGATAGATCGACTTACTGAGGGGACGATACCCATGTCGATCACGCTTGCTCTTTTGCTCGCTGCGCGGGCCGCCGAAGCCGTGCAGGCTGAGGACCTACCGCCACCCGTGCATGCCGCGACAACCGAGGTGCAACCGGGCGATGTTCCGGCCGATACGGCGGGGGAGGGGCGGCTTGGCCCGGCGCAGCAGGGCGGCGGTGACATCGTCGTCACGGCGCGCCGGCGCGCGGAAACGGTGCAGAGCGTGCCGATCGCGATGTCGGTGATCGGCGGCGAGGCGCTGGCAGAAACCGGCGCGTATAACGTCAACCGGCTGACGCAGCTTCAGCCGACGCTGCAATTCTATTCCACCAATCCGCGCAACTCCGCCGCCAACGTGCGGGGTCTAGGGGCGCCGTTCGGCCTTACCAACGATGGCATCGAGCAGGGCGTCGGCATCTATGTGGATCAAGTCTACTATAGCCGCATCGCCTCGGCGACATTCGACTTCACCGACACCGAGCGGATCGAGATCCTGCGCGGGCCGCAAGGGACGCTGTACGGCAAGAACACCACCGCCGGCGCGATCAACATCACCACCCGCAAGCCGAGCTTCGAAACCGAAGCGCGGGTAGAGCTGACCGGCGGCAATTACGATTTCTTCCAGGGCAAGTTCTCGCTGTCCGGCCCGCTGGTGGAGGATGTGGTCGCCGCACGTATCTCCGGTTCTGTGACGACACGGCGAGGGACGATCTACAACACGCTGCAACGCGAATGGCAGAACAGCCAGGACAATGTCGGGCTGCGCGGGCAGATGCTGTTCCAGGCCGCGCCGAATTTCGATGTGACGCTCTACGCCGATTACAACCGGCAGAACCCGAATTGCTGCGTGCAATATTATGCACGAACCGGCGCAACCCAGCGGCCGCTGAGCCGGCAATATGCGGCGCTTGCGGCGGCGTTCGGCTATGCGCCGCCGTCGAACAATGCGTTCGACCGGCTGACCGATGTCGATACGGATCTGCGAGCGAAGCAGGAGCTTGGTGGTGCCTCCGCGCTCGCCAACTGGAACCTCGGCGCCGGCACGCTGACGTCAGTCACCGCATGGCGCTTCTGGCACTGGGATCCATCCAACGATCGGGACTTCATCGGCCTGCCGATCACCACCGCGTCCGCCAACCCTTCGCAGCAAAGCCAGTTCACGCAGGAGCTGCGCTTCGCTTCCGACACCAAGGGGACGATCGATTATACCCTTGGCGCCTTCTACTTCTACCAGACGATCGATACCCAGGGGTTGCAGGTGCAGGGGCCAGCGGCGAGCCGGTTCCTGCTCAATCCCGGCAATCCGCCGTTCCTTCCCAATGGCTGCGCGACGGCAACCGCCGCGGCGTGCAATCCCGCGGTGCTCGACAGGCTGACCTCCCGCAACACGGTCGGGTTCAAGAACACTTCGGCGGCGCTGTTCGGCAAGCTGACATGGCGGCCGGCGGAGAAGCTGGAGATCGCGCCGGGCCTGCGGCTCAACTACGACAAGAAGGAGGGTGATTACCTCGCCACGGTCACAGCCGGGAACGGCAGCAGCACGCTGACCAACGATCAGCGCGGCGTCCTCGCCCCGCAAAGCTACCGGCCCGAGTTCGACAATTGGAACGTGTCGGGCGACATTACCGTGTCATACGATTTCACGCCGGACGTGCATTATTATGCCACCTATGCCCACAGCTATAAGTCTGGCGGAATCAATCTCTCCGGCCTGCCGCTCGATGCCGCGAACAATCCGATCCTGGCGGTGCAGACGATCGATCCCGAAACGGTGAACCATTTCGAACTGGGGCTAAAGACGCAATTCTGGGATCGCGGCGCGACCGTCAACGTCGCGGCGTTCTGGACCGAGATCGATGATTATCAGGCAACGGTGAACAACCAGCAGGTCGGCGTGCTGCGCGGTTATCTCGCTAACGCCGGCAAGGTGCGCACGCGCGGCATCGAGGTGGACAGCGCCTTTCGCCCGGTGGCCGGGCTGAACCTTTACGCCAATGGGGCCTTTACCGACGCCAAATATGTCCGCTTCGTCGATGCGCCATGCCCGCCCGAACTGTCCGGCGGCACGACGGTGACGGGAAGCCAGCGGCCGGGCGCCGCGGGAACGCCGGGTGCGCTGAGCCCGCAATCGTGCGACATCTCCGGGCAAGTGCTGCCCGGTGTGTCCAAATGGGCGTTCAGTTACGGCGCGGAATATGGCGTTCCAACGTCGATCGCCGGCCGCGCGGGACAGGTATATGTCGGCTACGATGGCAGCTATCGTTCGCGTTTCTCGTCGAACCCGTCGCCTTCAGCCTATACGTTCGTGGACGGTTACTCGCTGTCCAACTTCCGCCTGGGCTTCAAGACCGACGACGGCATCAATCTGTTCGCCTGGCTGCGCAACGCGTTCGACCAGAATTATTACGAGGTGCTGGCGACGCAATCTGGCTCGACCGGGCTCATAGTCGGCCAGCCCGGCGATCCGCGTACCTATGGCGTGACCCTGTCGGCGAGCTTCTGATTGACTTCAATCCCGCAAACGGTCGCCGAGGAAGGCGATCAGCGCCTCGACTCGTGCGGGGCGCAGTGGGCTGGGCGGCGTCAGCAGGTGGAGGCCGATCGGCGCCGGACGCCATTGCGGCAGCAGTTCCACGACGGCGCCACTCGCCATCGTGTCGCCCAGGATGAAGGCTGGCAGGCGCGCGATGCCCAGCCCGGCAACCAGCGCCGGGATCAGCGCCTCGCCACTGTTGGCGGCGATCGGCCCTTGCGCCTTGACGGAGATGTCCGCGCCATCTTGCCCGCGGAAGCGCCATGGCCCTGATACGTTGGTGTATCCAAGCAGGTCATGGTCGCCGAGCTGGCCCGGGTGGGTGGGGGTGCCGCGGCGCGCGAGATAGGCGGGCGCCGCGACGAGGTAGGACTGGATCGTGCAGAGGCGGCGCGCGCGCAGCGAGCTGTCCGGCAGTTCGGCGATGCGCAAGGCAACGTCGAACCCTTCGGCGACGATATCAACTCGGGCGTCCGAGAGGTGGAGCTCGATCTCGACGCCAGGGTGCGCAGCCAGAAACTCGGACAGTAATGGTGCGACTTTGCTGACGCCAAAGGTCATCGGCGCCGCGAGCCGGATACGGCCGACCGGCGCGCTAGCAGCGTCACGCGCGGCTTCTTCAGCGGCCTGAGCGGACGCAATGATCAGCGCAGCATGCTCCGCCAGCGGCCGCCCGGCCTCAGTGAGCGCGAGGCGCCGTGAGGTGCGGTGGAACAGCGACTGACCCAGATCCGCCTCCAGCCGTGACACAGCTTTGGAGATCGTTGCCTTGCTCAGCCCGAGCGCCTCCGCGGCGCCTGTGAACGAGCGATGTTCCGCAACGGTTGCGAAGATCGCCCATGCTTCGAGATCAGGCAGGCGCATGTAAAAACTCCTCAGGTCAGGCATGCTTAGTCGAGGAAACAATCCGTTTCAATCGTTTCTGTTTTCGCGCGTCAGCGAACTTCCTATCTCCGGCGTAACAATTGGAGGTTCCCATGACCGACACTCGCTCCCGTATTGACCGTCGTTCGTTCAACAGCCTTGGTCATGCCGACCATGGCTGGCTCGACGCCCGGCACCATTTCAGTTTCGCCAGCTATCATGATCCCGCACGGATGGGCTGGGGCGCGATTCGCGTCTGGAACGACGACACGATCGCGCCGCAGACCGGTTTCCCGCCGCATCCGCACAGCGACATGGAAATCATCACCTACGTTCGCAGCGGCGCGATCACGCATCAGGATTCGATGGGCAACAAGGGTCGCACCGGCGCCGGCGACGTTCAGGTGATGAGCGCGGGTTCGGGCGTCCGCCACGCTGAATATAATCTGGAGAACGAGCCCACGACGCTGTTCCAGATCTGGATCGAGCCGCGTACCTCGGGCGGTAGCCCAAGCTGGGGTGCCAAGCCCTTTCCCAAGGGCGATCGTTCCGGCCGCTTCGTCACGCTGGCCAGCGGGTTCGCCGACGATGTCGATGCGTTGCCGATCCGTGCCGAGGCCAGAGTGATGGGCGCGACGTTGAAGGCTGGCGAGAGCGTCCGCCACACCGTGGGCGAGGGTCGGCATGCCTATCTCGTCGCAGCAACCGGTGCGATCACGATCGATGGCGACCGGTTCGACGCGCGCGACGGCGCGGCGTTGGTTGGCGGCACCTATGAAATCGTTGCCAGCGACGACGCCGAACTCGTCCTTGTCGACGCGGAATAATCCTTCAGACATTAAGGAGATACATCATGACCAAGGTTCTGGTTCTTTATTACTCGTCCTACGGTCACATCGCGAAGATGGCCGATGCCGTTGCGCAAGGTGCGCGCGAGGGCGGTGCAGAAGTCGATGTGCGCCGCGTTCCCGAGACCGCGCCGGCCGAGGTCGCCAAGAACGCCGGGTTCCAGGTTGATGATACGCATCCGGAGATCGAGGGCGTGAATGCGCTGGCCGATTATGATGCGATCATCATTGGCGCGCCGACGCGGTTCGGCCGCATGCCGAGCCAGATGGCAGCATTTCTCGACCAGGCAGGTGGCTTGTGGGCGCGCGGTGCGCTCAACGGCAAGGTCGGCGGAGCGTTCACCTCCACCGCTTCGCAGCATGGCGGCCAGGAAGTGACTCTGTTCTCGATCATCACCAACCTGCTGCACTTCGGCATGACGATCGTCGGGCTTGATTACGGCTACCAGGCGCAGATGACGCTTGATGCGGTGCATGGGGGGTCGCCTTATGGCGCAACCACGCTGGCGGGCGGCGACGGCAGCCGTCAGCCGAGCGACGTCGATCTCGGCGGCGCCCGTTATCAGGGCAAGCGGATTGCCGAGACCGCGGCGAAGCTGAAGGGCTGATCTATCGGTGTCCTGCCCGATCGCGAGTCGGGCGGGATCACCTTGAACTTACTTGCGGTCCTGCACGCGCCGACGTTCCCGGCGCTCGCGCCGCTCGCGCTCCTTGCGCTGCTTCTTTGTTTCGGGCCGCGGAGGCGCGACGATCGGCATGAAATGCGGCGCGGCTACCGTCGGCAGGACGGGATCAACGGCCGGGTTGGCCGGAAAGGCGGTGCGCGCCTTCGCGAAGAGGAAGCGCGCGCGCGCTGCTCCCGGTGCCGCCGCAGAGGTGCCGACCCAGCGCCAGTGCCATGGCTCCCATTTCACATTCTGCTTGTTGCCAGCCGGGAACGACATTTCGAACCCGAAACGCGGAGCGTTGGCAGCGAGCCAGCGGAACGCCGGCTTGGCCGCCATGCAGGCCTCCGCGTCCGGACAGCCATCCGCAGGGCGGACCGTGAAATCCAGCGCAAAGCCGCTGGAATGTTCGCTGTGCCCCGGCGGCGCGGCGGAGATCGCGCGATCAGCGCCGCTCGCGCTCTGCCGCGTTCGGCAGAAGGTTGCCTGCTGCTGCGCAAGCGAGCGGTGACAGGAAAGGGCATAGAGCCGCCCCTGCACGGCCGGGTCGCCAGCGGCAGCAGCAAGCAGGCGCTTGAGATCGTCGGCCGCTTCCGGCCGCAGGCGGCAGGCGCCAATCGCCGTGCCGGCGGGCAGCGCAACCAGATCCCCGACCGGCGCCTCACCATAAGGAAAGTGCCCGAGCGCTCGGCCATCGCTGCTGACCGGCACACTTGCCCTGTCGCATAATTGCGCTTGCGCCGGTGCGGCAGCGAGCAGGAACAAGGCGGGAAGGCGAGGGTGCATCCTTGTGTCTCTGGCCTTGTACCCACTGTGATGGCAAGGGCGGGGGCATGTTGGGTGATCGTGTGCTGTTCCTCGATGGCGAGGCGTTGATAATCGACAAACCGGCAGGCCTGCCGGTCGACCCGCCGCGCGACGGGGCGATCAGCCTCGAAAACCATCTGGCAAACCTCACCTTTGGCTTTCGTCGCTGGCCGCAGGCGGTGCATCGACTGGATCGCGACACCAGCGGCTGCCTGCTGTTATCGCGCAATCCTAAGGCGCATGCCCGGCTGCAGCAGGCGTTTGAGGCTGGTGCAGTGACCAAGCGTTACCTGGCGGTTCTCGATGGGGTGCCGGTGGGCGACGAGGGAACAATCGATCTCCCGCTCGCCAAGATCTCCACTGCCGAACGTGGCTGGCGAATGCACGGGGATCCCGCGGGTAAATCGGCGCGCACGGACTGGCGGCTGCTCAAGGTGCAGGATGGGCGCGCGCTGGTTGAGTTCAGGCCGGCGACGGGGCGAACGCACCAGATCCGCGTCCATGCGCTGGAGGGGTTGGGGGTACCGGTGCTGGGCGACCCGGTTTATGGCCGGGCGCATTCCGCCGGCATGATGCTTCATGCGGCTGAGCTGATCGTGCCCCGCGCTGGCAAGGCCCATGTCGCTGCAGAGGCGCCATGGCCCGGGCGCTTCGGCGATGTGGGCTTTGATGGTTGATGTACCGGAGGAGGCGATCGAAGAGCGCTTCCTTGCCGCCACCGGTCCGGGTGGGCAGAACGTCAACAAGGTGGCGACTGCGTGCCAGCTACGCGTCGATGTGTTTCGGCTTGGCCTGCACCCGGAGACGTACCGGCGATTGAAGCTGCTGGCCGGATCACGCCTCACCGCGAGCGGCACATTGGTGCTTACCGCGCGGCGATATCGCACACAGGAGGCCAACCGGGCTGACGCACGCGAGCGGCTGGCCGAGTTGCTGGCGAAGGCGGAAGAGCGCGAAGCGCGGCGCGTGAAGACAAAACCGTCCCGGGCCGCAAAGGCAAAGCGGGTCGATGAAAAGAAGGGCCGAAGCGCCGTGAAGGCGGGCCGCGGCAAGGTGCGGGACTATTGAAGCGCCGATCGAGTGTATTATGTTGTCGATACACACAGCGGCAGGATCGGCATGGCGAAGAAGGACAAGAAGGGCTTTCGTATTCCTAAAGAGATTGGGGGGGTGAAGGTGCCCAAGGAAGCCCGCCGCGCGGGCGAGGCCCTGATCGAAAAGGCGAGCAGCCCCGCCGGTCGTCAGATGCTGGCGTCGGGGCTCGCAATGGCGGCAACGGCCGCCGCCGCCGTCGCCGCGCGCCAAGCACGCGACCATGGCCCGGCAAGCAATGCCAATGCTGCTGGCGAAAGTGGCACCGCTTCTGTTGATCCAAGTCGAGTGGCGGATGCGCTCGGAGACGCGGCGAGTGCATTCATGACCAGTCTCTTTGCTCGGAGTGCAAAGTAAACAGCTAGGTCTCTAGAAACGGCGCGAAAGTTCTAATAAGCCGAGGTTTGAACAATAGAGTTGGAAGCCCGTGGGGCAGCCGCACGCAATAGGGGAAGCATTTCTGGCCGCGGCGGTGGAGCCGCAGCGCTGGCTTGATGCGCTCGGGCAGCTTGCCTCTGCCACTGGCTCCGACCACGCGCAATTGATCGGTATCGGCCTACGCTATTCGATAGATTTCAACTGGGTGAGCGACACGGATGATGTGGCCCATGCCGCCGCAGACCGACCGGAACTGACGACGCCGACAACGAATTTTCGCGTTGCGGCAGGGCTCACCGCGCCACCCAATGCGATCCTGGCTGAGGATCGATATGCCGCATTGAGGCCGCACTTGATCGATGACGCCTATCTCGATCTCTGTAGCGATTTGCACATACCGCACGGCTGCCAGACCACTCTGCTGAGCGGCAGCACTGGGTTGATCGGCTTCGCCTTGCTTCGTTCGCAGCGCACCGGGCCAACAGATGCCAAGACCCGCGAGATGTTTGCAAGCGTTCGGGCGTCGGCGGCTACGGCTGCTGCCTTGCAACTTGCCCTGGAGCGAGAAGGGCATCGCTTAGTGGCCGGCAGCTTCGAGGCGATGGGTACCGCCTGTTTCGTGCTCGACCGAAAAATGACGGTGCAGGCAGTTACCCTTTCCGCAGAAACTTTGCTTCACGAGGGTACGCTTCGCTTGGCCGATGCCCGCGTTGTGCTGCCGCGGGCGGACGACAACAAGCGGCTTGCCGCGGCAATGACGTCGCTTTCGGCCGGGCAGGTTCAGGCAGGCACGATCGCCATCGCGGACGAAGGAGGAGCGCTCACGCTTCGGCTACATCGTTTGCCTTTGCGAGAATGGAACATGGGCTTTGCACCCTATGCCATTTTGATCGCCAAGAGAGCGGGCGGGGGAGCGGCCGATCTCGCGTTTCTCCGCGGAAATTACGACCTGACCGCCGCGGAGGGAGAGATCGCGCTGCTGCTGCACGCAGGGCGCCCGCGCGACGCAATCTGCGCGGCGCGCGGCATCACGCGCGAAACGCTACGCAGCCATCTGCGGTCGCTATTCGCCAAGCTTGGCGTCAGCCGCGAGACCGAGGCGATCCACCTGCTACACGCGTTGTTCGACTGAGGCGCCGCGCTGATATCAGGCCTGTGGATCAGGTGTGGCACGGCGTTGTGATACTTCGTGAACCGGTTGCACCTCCGGATAGGGCATGATCAATTTCCCATCCGGGGCGGCCGTGTAAGTGGTCTGCGATGGGAACGGGATCGAGACGCCTTCTGCGTCCAGCCGCCGATAAAGCGCGATACCTACCTTGTGGCGCGCATCGTAGGCGCGCTGGTAGTCGGCAGCCGGAGAGTCGAACTCGAGCTCGAAATCGACGGACGAGCCGCCAAAGGCGACAAAGCCGGCGCGAATGAAAACCAGATCATGTGCCTCCACCACTTCCTTGAAGATGTCGGGCAAGCGATCGAGCAGGTCGCGATCAGTTTCATAGCCGACACCGATGGCAAGTTTGGTGCGCCGCCGCTCTCGCTGAGTGTTGTTGATGATCTCTTTGTCGAGCAGGTTGCGGTTTGAAATGATCCGCTGTTCGCCGTTCACACCCCGGATGCGGGTCGATTTCAGGCCGATTTCTTCCACCGTGCCTGAACTCGAATCATAAGTGATCGCGTCCCCGCGGCGAAAGGGGCGGTCAAAGATAATCGCCAGCGCCGCGAACAGATCGGCGAAAATACCCTGCGCGGCGAGACCAATGGCGATGCCACCAACGCCGAGACCCGCGACGAGACCGGTGACGTTGACGCCCAAATTGTCGAGCACCACCACCAGCGCGATGGCGAACACGACGATGGTGACGAGGAGCCGGATCAGCCCCATGGCGTTCATCAGGGCTTCGCCGGAATAGTTTTCCGCGCGGGTGCGATGCTCGATCGCGCCGAGGATAAGTTCGCGTGCCCAGGTCGCGGCCTGGAATACTGCTGCTAGCGTGAACAGGAAGTTGATCGTCGTCGCAACAATGACCGGTGGGTCCGCGTAGCCGCCAACCAGGCGCGCTGCGACCATGATGATGAAGAACGTGCTGGTGCGGCTGATCGCGCGGCCGAACACCGCAGCCCACCCTTTGCCCGAGGTGGAGCGTCGCGCCAGTCGCGGACCGAGGCCGCGAAGCCAGAGCAGGGCGAGGACGATGGCCGATCCAATCGCCAGTGCGATCGCAATCTGAAGCCAATACGCGCGAAACCAATCAACGCTCGAACCCCAGAAGGCTGCGATCTGCTGCTGTACCCCCTCAGCGGAGATCTTCGGCAGGGGTGCCGCACTATTCGTTGCTGTCATCCGGTCCTTCTAGATGCTCATGCGGCTTGGCATGCACTGCCGTTTTCGCCGGTTTCAAGAAAGGCGATCAAGCCACGTTCGGCCCGGCTCAGCCAGCGGGTGGTGCGTGGCAGATGAAGCGTGGTGCGAAACGCTTCCTGCCCATCCTTGATCAGTGCGATCAGTGCTGGATGAACATAGGATTTTCGGGCGATCGCCGGCGTGTTGCCGAGCCTTTCAGTGACGGGAGCGAGCAGCGTCTTGAGGCTGATGTCCTTGTCCGCCTCAGCCAATGTTTCGAAGGCGATGACGCTGGCGCCCCAGGTGCGGAAGTGCTTGGCGGTGAAGTCGCTGCCCATCGCTTCCTTGATATATGCGTTCACATCCGAAGAGGTGACGGGGCGAGGCGCCCCATCCTCATCGACGTATTGAAAGAGCTTTTGTCCGGGCAGATCCTGGCACTTCTTCACAAAGCGTGCGAGGCTGCCATCGGTGATCGTCAGCATGCGCAGCTTGCCGGACTTCGCTTTGTATTGAAGCTTGAGCGTGCTGCCCTTGATGCGCGCGTGCCGATCGCGCAACGTGGTGACGCCGAAGCTCTTGTTGCTCTTGGCGTACGTCTCATTGCCGATACGCAGGTGCGCGGTATCGAGCAGCTTGACGATCGCGGCGATCGTCTTTTCCTTGCTATGCTTGCGGCTCTTGAGGTCAGCCTCCACTCGCTCGCGCAGCTTGGGAAGAGCACGCCCGAAGGCCGCGCAAAGATTGTATTTTTCGTCCTCGCGCGCGGCACGAAATTCGGGATGGTAGCGATATTGCTTGCGGCCCTTTTCGTCCCAGCCGACCGCCTGAATATGGCCGGCCGGATCGGGGCAGAACCAGGCATCGCGATAGGCGGGCGGAAGCCCGATCGCGTTCAGCCGGTCGATTTCCTCGCGATCGGTGATGCGCTGGCCCTGCGGATCGAAATAGCCCCAGCCGTGCCGCATCTTGCGCCGGGTAATCCCGGGTTCCTCATCATCGTGATAGACGATCTTTGTCGACGCCACCTTGCCACCTCCACGTGGCTCGGGAAATGCGCAGGCCACCGCACGGTTCCGGAACGGCCCTGCGCGGCGACTGTTGTGAAGGGCAATCCCGACACAGGAGTTCCAGCGACATGGCCGACCTTTCCCACGCCCGCGTGCTTATTCTGGCGACCGACGGGTTCGAGGATTCCGAACTGTTCGACCCGCGCCAGGCGCTGCTGGATGCCGGCGTGAAGGTGACACTGGCGTCGATCAAAACCGATCCGATCCAAGGCGTGAAAGGCGACAAAGATCCGACCCGCACGATCACGCCGGACCTGACGCTGGATCAGGTCGATACCGAGGATTACGACGCGTTGTTGCTGCCAGGCGGGGTCGGCAATCCGGACAAGATGAGGATGGAGGATCGCGCGGTTTCGATCGTTGGCGAGTTCATGGACGATGACAAAATCGTGGCGGCGATCTGCCATGCACCGTGGCTGCTGGTGGAGGCCGACGTGGTGGATGGGCGACGCGTGACGGGCTGGCCGTCGGTGCGCACCGACCTCGAGAATGCCGGGGGCGAGGTGGTGGACGAGGAGGTGGTGATCGACGAAAACCTGATCACCAGCCGCAAGCCCGACGATATTCCTGCGTTCAGCCGTGCGTTGATCGCTGCTTTGGAGCAAGAGCTGACGGGCTGACAATTGCCTGTCCATCAGCGCCGTATAGATAAAGTCGTGCATGATAAGTGATTTCCACCGATCGCCGGCGACCATCATCGAGTTTCGGCGGATCCTCGCGAAGGGCGGCGAAGATCCCGTCACGCGATTGGTTGCGGAGGAAGTGCCGGTCGCGATCGAGTGCAACGGCATCGCTTACGCCGTGTTGATGGCGAGTCCGGATGCGATCGCGGACCTCGCCTATGGCTTTGCGATGGGCGAGCGGCTGATCGACCGGGCGGAGGATATTCGCGGCGTCGATGTGCATGATGCTGGCGACGGCATCGTGGCCCGGCTGACTCTGGCGCGGCGGGTAGCGGATCGGATCGGGGATCGCGTGCGGCATCGCAGTTCGGATGCGTCATGCGGGCTGTGCGGCGTGGAGACGGTAGCCCAGGCGCTGCGGCCGTTGCCGATGGCAGCGCGGTGGGACGGCGAGGATGCGGCGGTGTTTCGCGCCTATCGAGCTTTGCGCGATCACCAGCCGCTCAATGCGGAAACTGGGGCGGTGCATGCCGCCGCTGCCTGCACGCCGGATGGCGCGATCCGGCTGGTGCGGGAGGATGTCGGGCGGCACAATGCCTTCGACAAGCTGATCGGGGCGATGCTGCGGCGGGGAGGGGGCTGGGAGGGCGGCTTCGCACTGCTCACTTCGCGCTGCTCCTATGAGCTGGTGGAGAAAGCGGTGCTCGCCGGATGCCCGATGCTTGCCACGATTTCTGCGCCGACCCGGCTGGCGGTGAAGCGGGCGGCGGGAGCGGGGCTCGCCTTGCGCACCCTGGTTCGCGCCGATGGGCTGTTGGCGAGCGGTGCTGGGTAGGTCGGTTCACGCTATGCAACGCCGCCGTCAGGCGTCACCCTGAACTTGTTTCCGGGGCCCACCTTTCCGCCTGCCAGGCCGCTGTTTGGGCGCGGTGGATGCTGAAACAAGTTCGGCATGACGGAATGGAAGAGGCCGATCTTACCGCGCCTTGAAGGTGGGCGCGTGAAAGTCGGGGGGCTTGTTTGCGACCCATTTCAGGAAACGCGCGACGGGCGGCAGTGCGCGTACCGGCCCGAGATCGCCGAGCCGGGCGAGCGTTGCGTTTTCGGCGGCGGCGTGGATGGTACGGTGGCAGATCGGATGGAGGGGCACGGTTTCGCGGCCGCCTTCGCTTTTGGGCACGACGTGATGCCATTCGGTGCGGGTGCCCAGCGGACGGTGGCACAGGGCGCATACGAGTGGCGGCGGCGCCTCGGCGCGCGCTGCCGCCTCCAGTAAACCGAGCTTGCGTTTCACCCGACCCATCCCGCGCAACATAGGAAGTCACCGGGCGACTTGCAGCGCGCGGCGCAATCGGCATAACTCGCCTAAGTCAGCCGGCTTACGATCGGCGACGTTTAGGAGATGAGGATGGCTGGACCACAGGCTCTGTTCGACCTGTCGGGCAAGGTAGCGCTGATCACCGGTGGTTCGCGCGGGCTCGGGCGCGAAATGGCGCTCGCCTTTGCCGATGCCGGTGCCGATGTGATCGTTTCGAGCCGCAAGGCGGATGCTTGTGGCGCGGTAGTGGCGGAGGTGCAGGCCAAGGGGCGGCGCGCAGCGGCGATTCCGGCGCATGCGGGCAAGTGGGACGAGATGGACACGCTGGCCGATGCGGCGTGGGATACCTTCGGGCGCCTCGACATCCTGGTCGCCAACGCTGGCATGGGGCCGCTGGTGCCGAGCCATGAAGTGTCCGAGGCACTGTTCGACAGCGTGGTCGGGCTGAACTTCAAAGGTCCGTTCCGGCTGATGGCCAATGTGGCGCATCGTATGGCGCAAGGTGACGGGGGCGCGATCCTCGCCACGTCGTCGATCGCGTCGCTGCGGCCGACCCCGCAGGTAGTGCCCTATGCCGGAGCCAAGGCCGCGCTCAATGCGATGGTGTCCAGCATGGCGCACGAATATGGCCCCAAGGTGCGGATCAATGCGATCGCGGCCGGGCCCTTCCTGACCGATATTTCCAAGGCGTGGACCGAGGAAGCGCGCGAGCGGACGAACAGCGCCAGCGGCCGGCCGGGGCGGCCGGAGGAGATCGTCACCAGCGCGCTGTATCTGGCGAGTCCGGCGTCGAGCTTCGTCACCGGCACCGTCATCCGCTGCGATGGAGGCTGCTGATGGCGAGCGATCTGGAGGCCGGCGCGGTCGACGCAGCCTGGCTGACCAAGCGGCTGCGCGGGGCCGGTGTGCTGCGCGAGGCGTCGGTGACGGCAGTCACGTCGAAGCCGGTGGGTGTCGGGATGCTGGGCGACTCGATCCGGTTCGAAGTGGCCTATGATGGCGATGAGGGTGCGCCCGCCTCGTTCGTCGGCAAGTTCGCCAGCGCCGATCCGACCAGCCGACAGACGGGCGCGGGCTTCGGCCTGTATGAGCGCGAGGTGGGCTTTTATCGCGAGGTTGCGCATACCGTGGCGATCCGATCGCCGGGATGTGTTTCCGCGGAGCACGATCCGGCGGACGGCACCTTTGCGCTGTTGCTCGAGGATCTGACACCGTCGCGGCCGGGCAATCAGCTTACGGGATGCGACATCGCCGACGCCGAGCGTGCGATGGAGCAGGCGGCAGCGCTGCACGGCCCGCGGTGGAACGATGAAACGCTGCGTGACCATTCCTTTCTGAACGTCAGCGGTGCGCGCGAGTTCGTGATCCAGGTGTTTCCGGACTGCCTCGCCGAGTTCCACCGACGCTACGATGGCGTGTTGGAGCCCGAATATATGGCGGTGTGCGACCGTTATGGGGCGCTGATGGCCAATGCGACCGTTCATCCACCAACCAGCTTCACGCTAACGCACGGGGATTTCCGGCTCGATAACATGCTGTTCGATGCGCGCGGGGGTGAAGTGCCGCTGGCGGTGCTCGATTGGCAATCGCCGGCGATCGGCGTCGGCGCAGTGGACGTCGCGTATTTCATGGGACTGGCGATCTCTATTGAAGATCGGCGGCGGCATGAGCGGCATCTGCTGGAATATTATCTTGAGCAGCTGCGTGGCTTTGGCGTGCGGGATTATGACTATGACGCGCTGTACCGCGACTATCGAATGACGTTGCTATCTGGGGTTTCGACCGCGGTGTTCGCTTCGGCCTCGACCAAGCGGACCGAGCGGGGCGATGCAATGTTTCTGGCGATGGCGCGCGGCGGGTGTGCGCAGGCGATCGATTGCGATGCGCTGGCGTTGATGGGGTGAGGGGCAGTTTCCTCTCCCAAGGGCGATGAGGTAATCGTGGCGCGCTGCGACTTCGCTCAGGAAGTGTTCCGAGCGGCTAGGGTGCGATCTCGGTGCCGTCCCACGCGATAATCTTGCCGCTGTCCTGCGGCTTCAGGCCGTCGAGTACGTCGAGCAGCTGCACGGCGGCGCGATCCGGCCGGAAGATGTCGCGGCCGGATTGCTGAAACGGTCGCGACAGCTTGGTATCTACCGTGCCGGGGTGGAGCGCGACGACGATACTGCGATCGTTGCGACGCTTGTCCTCAATAGACAGGGTGCGGACGAGCTGGTTCAAGGCTGCCTTGCTGGCGCGATAGCCGTACCAGCCGCCCAGCCGATTATCCGAGATGCTGCCGACCCGCGCGGAAAGCACGGCGAACACGGACCGGCCAGCGCGGGGCATGATCGGCAGGAAATGCTTGGCGACCAGGGCGGGGCCGATCGCGTTTACGGCATATTGGCGGGCGAGCCAGTCGGGGTCGAGATCGCGGATCGCCTTTTCCGGGCCGTGCTCGCCTTCGTGCAGCAAGCCGGTGGCGACCACCACGAGATCAGGCGTGCCGGCGCCGGCGGCTGCAACGGCGAGCGACGCTTCGTCCAGGATGTCGCATTCCGGACGGGCTAGACGATGAACCGACGCGTCTTCTTCGACGAGCGCATCCGCCAGTGCCTTGCCGATCCCGCCGTTGGCGCCAATGATTACTGCATTCATGCCAAAACGGCTAAGCCCCTGAGACGTTACGTTCAATGTCCATTCAGCGCACTTCCTTGATGAGGCGGCGCAACGGGACTAAGCGTTTGTTCAAGCATTCACGCCTCGAGAGGAGAGCAGATTTCATGAAGAACATTTCCCGCGTCGCCTTTGCGGCCGCGTTGATGGCCGGCGCGGCGGGCCTCGCCGTGTCGCCCCCGGCGATCGCCCAGAAGAAAAAGGAACAAAAGGGCGGTGCTCCTGCGCTCAAGCTGAGCAAGGACGTGCAGAATGCCGCCGCCGCCGCGCAGGCTGCCATCGCCGCAAAGGATTTCGCCACCGCCGCCACGCAACTGACTACCGCGCAGGCGGCCGCCAAGACTGATGACGATCGCTACATTGTCGCGGCGCTTCAGCTGCAATCGGAAGCGGTGAAGATCCAGGATGCGCGCGCCGCCAACCAGCAGATGAATGAGGCTGGGCTCAAGGCTCCGCTGGAGGCGCTGATCGCCAACCCGAAGACCCCGGCGGTCGACGTTGCCAAGTATAACTACCAGCTCGGCATCATGGCCGCGAACGCCAAGGACAGCGCGGGCGCGATCAACTATTTTCAGCGCGCGCAGCAGCTGGGCTATAACGATCCCAACTTGCCGCTGCAGATGGTCAAGCTGAAGATGGACGCCGGCGATGTTGCTGGCGGCGCGGCGGAGCTGGAAAAGGCGATCGATGCGCAGACCGCCGCCGGCCAAAAGCCGAGCGAAGATCTGTACAAATACGCCATCGCGCAGACCAACAAGAAGCGCATGGGCCCGCAGACTGCCAATTGGATCAAGAAGTGGGTGGTCGCTTACCCGACGTCCAAGAACTGGCGCGACGGCATCGTCACTTACGGCATGACTCAGCAGAGCGCGGTCACCCTGGACAAGGGGCAGAAGGTCGATCTTTATCGCCTGATGCGCTCGGCCAAGGCGCTGGCCGATCAGTATGATTATGAGACCTATGCGCAGTGGACCTATGACCTGGGCCTGCCGTACGAGACCAAGACGGTGCTCAACGAGGGCAAGGCTGCGGGCAAGATCCCGGCGAGCAGCGCTTCGGCAAACGACCTGATGCGCGTCGCCAACCAGGCGATCGCGAGCGAAGGATCGCTGGCACCGGTTGAGGCGAAGGCCAAGGCGGGCGCCAATGGCCGCATCGCGCTCAACACCGGCGATGCTTATCTCGGTATGGGCAATTGGGCCAAGGCGATCGAACTCTACAAGGTCGCCATGACCAAGGGCGGCGTGGACGCCGACGTGGTGAATACGCACATGGGCATCGCGCTGGCGAATTCTGGCGATAAAGCCGGCGCCAAGGCGGCGTTCGCGGCGGTGAAGACCGCGCCGCGCACCGACATCGCTTCGCTGTGGACGGTGTATCTCGACAATCCGCCGACGGCGTAAAGCTGGACGGTTGATTGATTGGGGAGGGGCGGCTTCGGTCGCCCCTTTTCGTTTGAAGTGGCGGTGCGAGGCGATACGCCACTTTTTGGTGGAGGCCTGTGCTGGTCCCTTCCGCTAGCGGCCAGGCGCGGTCAGGCGGCTGCTTCCTCGTCCACGGTAATCGGGACGCCGGGGGCGGACTTGGCGGTGCGGATCGTCAGCGAGGATTTAACGCTCGCCACATTGGGCGCGGCGGTGAGATGCGTGGTCAGGATGCGCTGAAAGGATTCAAGATCCGCGGCGACGATCTTCAGGATGAAGTCGATCTCGCCATTCAGCATGTGGCATTCGCGCACTTCGGGGATGCCGGCGACATGACGTTCGAAGGCGGACAGGTCATGCTCGGCCTGGCTGCGCAGGCTGACCATCGCGAACACGGTGATTGGGAAGCCGAGCATGGCGGGCTCGCAATCCGCGTGGTAACCGCGGATCACCCCGGCTTGCTCGAGCGAGCGCACTCGGCGGAGGCATGGCGGCGCGGTCAGTCCGACACGTTCGGCCAGATCGACGTTGGTCATCCGGCCATCTTCCTGGAGGAGCGAGAGGATCCGCCGATCGATCCGGTCAAGCATCGGCCGCCTCTGCTTTGCGCAGTTTTTCAATCAAGAACATGGTCGCACCTATAGGATAATTGCGTTTGAACGCAATTGTCTCACAGTGTGACAGGCGGATGATTCGGCTGTTTCACAAAGCTGGTACGTTCGCTACGAGCAGCAAACGCAGCGAGACGGTCGCCGCGAGATGACGAGGCAGCGCGTGCGGTTCGACGATAGTCTCAAGACTGTGTTGGCTGCCGATGCCTCCACCGCGTTCGGCGCGCAGGCCACGTTTCGTCAGTTGATCGACTTGATCGCGCGCGGCCGCATTCCCGAGGATGAGCAAACGCTGGAGCGGCTGCGGCTGCTGCGCGATCAGGTGCCAGCGTCGGTGCGCGGCGCGGCGGCGCGCGGGCTGGCGCTCGCGACACCACCGGCGGCGCTGGTGTCTCTGTTCGCGCAGGATGAACCGGAGGTGGCGTCCGCGGCGGTTCGCGCGGTTCGCTTGCCGGCGGATGCGTGGATCGCGCTGCTTCCGCAACTTGGGCCGGCCGCGCGTGCGACGTTGCGGCGTCGCGACGATCTCGACCCGGCAGTCGTCCGCGCGCTGGAGAGCTTCGGCGCGACCGATTTCGTGATTGGTTATGATCCGCCGCCGCCCGTCAATCAGCCGGTGTCGCCGCCGATGGGGCCAAGCCCGTTCACGTCGATCGGAGCCATTACCGATAGGCTGCCCCTGGTCGCTGCCGCGCGGCAGAATGCCGAGGCGCCCCAGCCGAACGAGACAGGCGGGTTCGAGATCGCGGAACTGGTCGATCGAATTGCCAGCTTTCAACGCCATCGCGGGCCTGTCGCGCCGATGCAGCCGGCGCGAATGGCGGACAATTTTCGCTTCGAGACGTGTACCGACGGGGTAATCCGCTGGGCCGATGCGGGACCGCGCGGGGCACTGATCGGCTTGCGGCTGGCGCTGCCGGGTGGCGGCGTACAGGTCGATGGCGTGGTCGCCGGTGCGTTTCGCGAGCGCGCGGCGTTTGCCGACGCACGCTTGACACTGGACAGCGGCACGGCGCTGGCTGGCGAGTGGCGCATTTCGGGCACGCCGCACTTCAATCCCGACACCGGGCGTTTCAAGGGCTATCGCGGGAGCGCGCGGCGCCCGCGCGTGGATGAAACGGCGGCGCGCGACATGGGAGAGGGTGGGGCAGACGGGCTCCGGCGCCTTGTTCATGAACTCCGCACGCCGACCAACGCCATCGCCGGCTTCTCGGAGCTGATCGAGGCGCAGTTGCTCGGCCCGGTAGCGCCGGTCTACCGCGAGCGGGCGGCCGCGATCCGCGGCTGCGCCGGCGACCTGGTTGCGGCAATCGAGGATCTCGACCTTGCGGCGCGGATCGAAGGCGCTGCGCTCGATCTTCGGCCGGGCACCGTGCAGGTGGCGCCGCTGCTCAGCCGGCTTACCGGCGAATTGCAGGCGCTGGCCGAACTACGCGGGGGCGCGCTGTCGGTCGCGCCGATGGACGCGGCGCTCGCCCTGATCTGCGATGATCGGGCTGTGCAGCGGCTGCTCGCCCGGTTGATCGCGACGTTGGTGTCGGCAGCTCAGGCCAGCGAAGCGATCCATGTTTCGGCCGGGCGGTCGGGGATCGACCGTGCTTTCATCGCGGTCACGCGGCCGCGCGCACTGGCGGGAATGACGGAGGACCAGCTGCTTGCGCTGGATGCGGAGCGTGAAGCGGCGCTATCGGGCGCCCCCCTGCTGGGAACCGGGTTTGCGCTGCGGCTCGTGCGCAATCTGGCGGCGGAACTGGGCGGCCAGCTTGTGATCGCCGCGGATCGCCTGACGGTGACGCTGCCGGCGTCGCCCGCCGATGGGCTGGGGCAGGCTGCGACGCATTGATCGTGGAGGCTGGCGGCTCGCATGGATGGCACGTGCCGCCGCCGCCGCCCTCGGATCGAGTCAATTGGCCAAGCGACTTCGGTTGCCGGTTCATCGTCTTCGTCGACACGGAGGAGGAGTTCGACTGGGCGGCGCCTTTCTCGCGCACGGCTCGGTCGGTGCGGGCGATTGCGGCGCTGCCCTCAATGCATCGCCGCTTCATCGATCACGGCGTCGCGCCTTGCTATCTATGCGACTATCCGGTCGTCGCCGATTCGGCAGCGGCCGATACGTTACGGAGTCTGATCGCGGACAAGGGCGTGGCGATCGGTGCGCAGCTTCATCCATGGGTCAATCCGCCGCATGACGAGCAGCCCTCCACCCATCTGTCGTTCGCCGGCAATCTGCCGCCGGCCTTGGAAGTGGCGAAGTTGGATGCGCTGACGCGAACGATCACCGATGCAATCGGTGCGCCGCCGCGTGCCTTTCGTGCCGGGCGCTATGGTCTGGGCCCCCGCACACTGCGCCTGCTCGCGGAGCGCGGCTATCGGGTGGATACATCGATGCGCGCCTTTCACGATTATTCCCGAGCGGGCGGGCCGGACTTCAGTGAAATCGCGCCCGATGCGTTTAGGACCGAGGAGCGGCAGCTGATCGAAGTGCCGCTGACTGTGGTCTATACCGGGGCGTTGCGGCGGCACGGTTCACGTTGGCATCGCCTTGCCGGCCATGTGCCGCGTGGGCATGGCCTGTTAGCCAGAAGTGGCTTGCTGTCCCGCGTGCCGCTGACGCCCGAGGACGTGCCCATCGACGAGGCAATGGCGGCGGTACGCCTCGCGGTTGACCAAGGCGCGCGGTTGCTGACCTTCTCGTTCCATTCGCCAAGCCTGGTGCCCGGTAACACGCCTTATGTTCGTGATGCGGCGGATCTGGCCCGCTTCCACCGCTGGTGGACCGAGCTGCTCGCGCTGCTGGCGCGGCTGGACGTGCGCCCTGCGTCGCTGGACGAGGTGATCGACGCGGCGGATCGTGTGACTTGAAAAGGTGGCCGCAGGCCGCAGGTTTCTGCATTGTTTAGCCGCCGCCTGGGGAGCCTCGGCCCCGACGGCGGGTTGAGCGGCCATGAAAGAGTCTTCACCCGGCAGATCAGGCGCCTCTCCCTTGATGGCGGCCGCAATTGTTGCAGGAGTGCTCGGCGCGAGCGCCTTGCTGGGCCGGCGCAACGCGCCCGAGCCTGGGCACCCGTCGATCGATCGCTGGTATCATCGTCTCCGCAAGCCTGCCTACACCCCGCCCGATGCCGTCTTCGGCCTGATCTGGCCGGTACTGGAGACCGGGATGGCGGTGGGCGGCTATCGCCTTCTTCGCCGGATGCCCTCGCCCGAGCGCAACGCTGCTCTCACGCTTTGGCTTGGCACGAGCGCGATGATCGGCGGATGGACCGAGCTGTTCTTCCGGCGTCACGCGCTGGGGCCGAGCACCGTGGCGGCGGCAGCGATGAGCGGCGCTGGTGTCGCCTATGTCGCAACTGCCGCTCGCTTGGACCGGCCTGCGGCGCTTGCCGGTCTGCCGCTTACCGCCTGGCTCGGCTTTGCGACGGTGCTCGCAAACGGCGTCCGCCGACGCAATCGCGGGGCGGACCAAGGCTCTGGCGGAATCGCCTTGCCCCGGAAACTTTCACCCGAGAGTTGAGGAGCGGTGCGACGCTTGCCAGCATGCAGGTGGCTCGGCGGCTATGCCGAGCAGGGCGTCCACAAAACTGAGCCCCCACCATGTCGCCTTCGTCCGGCGATGTGACGGAACCTGAGCTTGGCGGGCGACGAGGCGCACTCCGCGCGTCCTCTCGCTGCGCCGCTCAACCCCCGCGTCCGTCATCTCTGCGGCGCGCCCTGCACGGGTAAAGGACTCATGGCGCCGCCTGTCGGCCGGGCGCGGTACACTCCTTGCCTCCGTTAGCCGGCGGGAGCGAAGCCGGACAACGCAATGATAATGCGCCCCGCATCGGATGATCGAGCATGTGGCCAGCGCGCAGCGAGCCTATTGTCGCATCTTCCAGCCCGCGCGCTTCCGCTGCAATCGTCGAGCAGTCAGCGGTGACGGCCACGCGCGAGCTAAATGCCGCAGCGATGCGCGACACCGTTGCTGTGGCGTGCCGGCTGCCGCAATCGCGTTTGCTGCTGGTGCTGCGAGAGGGTGCAACCCTAACCAGTCACGCCTTCAACGGCCGTTCACCGCTGAATCTATCCGCCAAGTGCAAGCGGAGCCCAAGCCCACCTCCGGAGACTTTCACGGCAAGCGGGTGTGGCGCTGCAATCGGGTGCGCCACGCATTGTCCCGGCCGTTCATTGGCGAGTCGCTCGGGATTACAATTCCGTCCTGGCCCGCCGATCCGCGCGGCATCTACTTCGGCGGCAACGAGGTGCGGCTGTGCCCAGTCGCGCTGGCCCTTCGGGGGAGCTATACCTGCTGCACGGGATCATCGACGGGCGCCGAATACCTTCGCCCCGGGGTGGGTGGTTCAAAGCGAAACACCGCTCTCGACATCGCGATGGTGCAGCCAGGGCTACAGCTACGGCTGGTTTCCGTCCGAGGTGCGGGGCGATCCCACCCGGGTCGCCTTAGGTCCTGGCGGGTGGATGGTTTATGTGCTGCCCGACTGGCATCATTCCGGCTGCACAGTGCAGCGAAGGTTGACGCTAGACCGCCACGGTTGCTTCATCCGGTTGGCACGCTTGTCGTGCCTGCAGTCTTCTCGCCATGCGAACTTAACTGCCGGCAAGTGGTCGGGGAGACAGGATGGGAATAACTGGCCGGCATTGACACAGGATTGACCACGAGTCGCAGTTTTCTGCGGCTTTCTGACTCCACTTGCTACAGCAACCGTGCTACTAGTTGCTACAGCACTTGCACGGAGAACCCGCCTTCCATGTCTCTCGCCACCTACCTTGTTCAGCGCGGCAAGCGCGGCACTTGGCAGCTTCGTGTTCCAGTTCCGCGCGCACTTCACGCCCCCGGCAAGCCGAAGGAGCGCGTCAAGTCGATGGGCACGACCGATCGCCGGATTGCATCGGATCGCGCCTTGCGGGTGCTGGACGATTGGAAGCGAGAGTGGGCGATGTTGCGGGGCGAGTTGGTGCCGGCGGCTTCGGCGCTTCCAGTCGCACGAACCGTCACACCGGCGGACCACGAGCTAGACGAAGCCGCCGTTGTGCTTGGGTATGAGCTGCCCCTTTCTGCCGCCGACACAGGGCGGCGAACGCTGGCCGGCAAGGGTGGCAACATGTATCGCGCGCACGTCGCCTTCGTCCGTGCCGAGCTTGAGGAACAGGTGCGGGCTGCTGCCACTGGTGACGACGCGCTTGTGCGGGAACTTGCCGAAGAGGCAATGGAAGCGCTTGGCGTTGAGTTGGACCGCGACGGTGAGGCTTACCGGAAGCTGGTCGATCGCCTGAACGCTTCTCGGCTTGCGAACCTACAGGCGCAGCATCGGCGCAATGTGGGCGACCTAGAGGCAGTCGGTGAAAGCCCGGTGATCGCGCGCGTGCGCCAGCGTGAGCGCGAGACAGCGGCGGACGGTGAAACAATATTAGACCTGTATGACGCTTTCGCGGCGTGGCGCTGCCAGCCGGGGCGCAAGCGCCGTCGCCGCATCGAACTGTTTCAGAAAGACCGCGTTGCGGTCGAGCTGTTTTCGGAGTTCGTTGGCGCGAAGCGAGCGGTGGGATCAATCACGAAAGACGATGCGCGGGCGTTCCGCGACATGCTTGCGCAGTTCCCGGCGTCGAGGGGCAAGTTGGCGTCGATTGCGAGTGCATCAATTGCCGATTGCATCGCTATCGCTAAGCGGGACGGATTGAAGATAATGAGCCTGACAACGCAAGCGAAGTATCTGTCAATTATCGCGCCCCTGTTTGATTGGCTTATCAGCGATGGGCCGCGACACTTGGCGCTCGATAGCAACGTGTTTGATGGATTGCATCCCGCGCTCGATAAGGGTGAGAATCGCCGTCCATCATTCACGACAGCGCAGCTCAACGCCATCGTCGGCTCGCCGTTGTTCGCGAGGTGCGGCGGGGCTGGTAAAGAGCACGAAGTTGGTGAGGTCGCGGTGAGGGATCACCGCTACTGGATACCATTGCTATGCCTTTTTACCGGGTCGCGCGTTACAGAAATCGCGCAGCTGCACGTCGATGATGTTGCTATTAAAGATGCCGTGCCACTAATAATGCTGAAACACGATGAGGCGAGCGGGCGAAGAATCAAGAATAAACAGAGCCGTATTGCAGCGCTCCATGATCATCTAATCGCCGCAGGATTTCTAGATTATTGGCGCGAGCAGCTCGCGCGCAGCAAACATGATGGCAATCAGCAGCTATTCCCCGAGTTGAAGGTGCGCGCCCACGATCCGTTGGGGGCCGCGCCGGGGCGGTGGCTTGGTCGGTATCTAACACGTATTGGTGTGAAGGACGGGGCTGATGGCTTCGGGATGCACTCCTTCCGACATACGATGTCGGATGCCATGCGCGCTGCGGGGTTCATTGATGTTGAGTTCGGGCAGCTTGTGCTCGGGCATTCAAACAACACGATTACAAGCGTCTATGGCAACTTGCCGCAGGGTACTCCAGCGCGCTTGAAGGCGATGGTCGATGCGGCATTTAGGGCTGAACCGTTCAAGGGCGTTAACTTCGCGCACTTGATGCTGCCAAACGCTTGAAACTGGCGGTGTGGCTATTTTGCCCGGAAACGGCCATTGCAGCGTGACTAAGCTGTTCAGGCTGTCTGGCAGCGGAAGGCCCTGGAATCGCGCTGTAGCATGCGTTTGCGGCCAAAATAGAAGGCATGCACGCCAGAGGTTCTGGATTTCGGCTCGCCGGTGGGTTCCTGAACGGCCCCACAACCCCATTCCAGCGCAAGAGGGGCACACCGAGGTGCTTGAACACCGCTGGCTTCGCTGAATACCGCAGTCCCGGTTCTGTCTGAACCCGAATAGGTCAGCTATACTGTCTTTTGACAAAAAAGAGCGACGCGAAGGCGTCGCTCGGTATCCCGAACGAAGTGAGGGATACTATTTCATGAATCGAATCTGATTCTGAATCATGAATCTAATATATATTTAGTTATTTAGATTCTTATGGATGCGCCCCCGCGCGCTACCCGTGTAGTATTATACATACACACGCGCGCGCTAGGGGGTTCAAGGTTGAAACGAAACCACACCGGCGGGTAGCTTGCTGGGCCTCACGAGATCGCGCCCTGCATCGGTCGCGGCGAGCAATGGCTATCAACAAACCCTGTTCCAATCTCGTGCTAGTTCTGTTACAATCGTCGGCGTTCGTCATGGTGACGCTAAACCCCTCATCGGAGTGAGGATAACTCTCCCAGCTACCCGGCGAGCTATACCCCACGGCGTTTGAGGCGAACACGTTAGCGCGCTCACGATGAACACAGCGAGCCACTAGCCGCGAAGCGGCACTAGGCACCGAAACATTCAGGACCGCGTGCGGTCCATGCCCGGACAAGGGCCGCTCAAGCCGAGCGTCGTTTGGCTGATCCCGCGAACCACGCGGCGTTCAAATCAGCTCCGAGTTCGTCAGCTTGTCCACCACGTCTGCCACGTCCAGCCTCGCCGCGTCGATCGCCTCATGGCGTTCCGGCAGCGCGGGCTTTTTCAAGTTCTTGGATGACGTGCAGCCCCGCGTCCGGTCGAGCACCGGCGGTTTCACCCCGTTCGTTCCCGGTCCCCGTGAAAGCGCGGAAATCGCCAAGGCGCTGGACGGCGAAGAGGTGTCTGTCGCGGCGTTCTGCTGGCCGCGGCGACACGGCAAGTCTGTCACGTCAGCTATGATCATCGTCTGGCGGTTCCTCACTCGCCAGACCGAAACCGTCGCCGTTGTCGCGAACAGCGAGAAGCAGGTTGTGGATACGGCGTTTCGGTCGATCCGTGAGGCTTTCGAGCAAACCCCTTTGCTCAAGCGTCTGGTCGCGGCGGGCACCATCAACGTGCTTGGCGACCGTATCGAGTTCCCGACCGCCGGCTCTACCATTCAGGCCTTCAGCGCCAACCCTGCCGCGCTATGGGGCAAGAAGCTGTCGTGCGCCCAAGTATCGGAGCTTCACGCCGCACCGCGCGGCGATGAGGTGTTCGCGGCGCTCGCCGGCTCGCTGCTGGACACCGCCGGCTCGCTCATGCTGATCGACAGCACCGTCTCTCCCAAGTCGAACAAGCTATACGAGCTGTATCAGGCCGCGAACCATCCGACCGACCCTGACACGTCGATCGCGTTCAGCCATATCTCCTACGCCGACCTTGGCGACGCATGCCGTAACGCGCCGCCTTGGATTAGCGAAACCAAGCTCCGGTCGCTGTCGCGCCAGATGCTGCCGCATGAGTTCGCGCTGTATCACCTGAACCGCTGGGGCGATGCGACCAGCGCCTTGTTCCCCTCCGATGTGCTGGCAGCATGCACGCACGAATATCCACTAGACGTGAAGGCGCTCGCCGCTGGGTCCGCCTACATCGTCGGCGGTGGCTTGGACCGTGCGTTCGGCGGATCGCGGCACGGCGACCGCACCGTGACCGCCTGTGTCGCCAAGATCGTGCTGGACGATGAGGAGCACCTATTTGTGCTCGACGCCGACAGCGTGTTCCTTGGCCGGCTTGGCGGCATCAAGAGCCGGCTAGACGGTTACCATCGGGGTTACGGCATGAGCCGCGCCACGTTGGAGTCCTACGGGGCGCAGGACGTGGCGGATTGGGCCGCGACACAGCCGTTCAGCTCCGGCGTTGAGGTGGTCCACCCGTCGCGCAAGTCGAAGTATCAGGCGTTCATGAGGCTGTATCAGGCTGCGGCTGAACAGCGCCTCCACATCCATCCTGCTTTCAAAGACCTACTCGCCGAACTCGCCGTGTTCGAGGTGCATGCAGACGGCAAGGCGACCGATGGCGAAGCCGCCGTTCCCAAGTTCACGCATCCGCGCGGCGCTCACGACGACTTTGTGCATGCGCTGGCATGGGCTGCGCACTCTCTCCGGCACGTCTCTCTCAACCCGTATGAGCTTGAGGGCATCGCCTGTAACGGGCGCGGCGCTGCCATCGCGGCGTGCGTGCTGAACGGGGGAGGGCACGTTCCGCTGTGCGCGCGCGAGTGTCGCTCGATGCGCGAAGCTTCCCGCCTGTTCGATGCTTATCGCGCTCGCAAGCCTATTCAGCCGGTTGAGTTTGAAGTCTTCGCAACGACGAAGCTAAAAAATGTTGGCGCACATACGGTGCCACGATGAACAAACATCGTGACTCGCAAGCAGTATTAAGCTATACTGCTATCACTTTCGTCTGTTTGGAGCTTAGTACGTCAAGTGTTGTTCGCAACTGACACTGTTCGGATAGCATCTGCGTCGCGCGATCGCAAGGACGATTGTGCGCGTCGTCTTCGCTATTATTGCGACGAGCAGTCGCAAGAGACGCTCAAGCTCATCGCCCGTCGCTGGTCGCGACCTGAACAGTTCCGGCTTTTCAGCATCAATGTCGTGCGCGCGATCACCAATCGCCGCGCCAACACCTATCGCATCCAGCCCCGGCGCGTGTTCAGCGGCGTCGATCAAGCAACGATGGACGCGCTCTATCGTGCGATGAACGCCGACGCCGTGCTCAAGAAGGCTTCACGCTATGTGAAGCTATGCAAGACGGGGCTGCTGCAAGTCGGCTTCAACGATGCGACCGGCACGCCGACGCTGGCAGTCATCACGCCGAACGTGCTGGACGTGCTCTACACCGACCCGGAGAACCCGGAACGTGTCATCATCACGCACGGTGCGACCCGCGCCGAAGACGTGACGTATTCCGATTGGACTGCCACCGGCTTTCGGCACCTGAACTATCGCGGCGTGCCCCGCCGGATCGAAGGCAATCACGGCAACGTCAATCCCTACGGCGTGCTGCCGTTCGTGCCGTTGTTCGACCGCTTGCCCGACGTCCAGTTCTTTCTTCCCGGCGGTAACGACCTGATTGAAGCACAAGACGCCGTGAACGTCGCACTGGCGAACCTGTGGCGAAGTGTAGAATCGCAGGCGCACGGACAGGCATGGGCCACCGGCATCAGCGCCAACGAGGTTCTGCAATTCGGCCCCGATCGCGCAATCGCGCTTCCGCAGGGCGGGCAGTTCGGCTTCGCCAGCCCCAACTCCCCGATTGCGTCGATCCTGTCGGCAATCGAGTTCGTGTTGCGCCAGACCGCCGCCACGCACGGCGTTGGCAGCGACGTGTTCGACCTGTCCAAGGTCGCAGAGTCTGGCAGCGCCAAGCACGCGGGCCGCATCGAGCTTCGCGAGGAACGGCTAGACGACATTGCGCAATGGCGCATCGCCGAAGCTCGCCTGTTCGCGGTGCTCAAGGCTGTCGTGAACACGCATCGCCCCGGCACCATCCCCGACGACGCGACGATCGCCGTGGACTTCGCGGAGCTGCAAGACAGCCTCACCGAAGCCGAACAGCTCGCGAACACCCGCGACAAGATCGACTTGGGGCTTTGGAGCCCTGCCGACGCCCTCATGGCGCTGAACCCCGATGGCTTCCCCGACCGCGCTGCCGCGATGCGCGAACTCCAATCCCGCCGCGACGAGTCCGCCGCGCTGGCGCTGCCCCTGTAGGAACCGACATGGAAAACGAGAACTCGACGCCCGAGCCCGCCGTCGCGGAGCTTGCTGCCCTCAAGGCACAGCTCGCCGACACCGCCACCACCGTGCTTGCCGGCGTGCCGGAGCACCTTCGCGGCCTCATCCCTGCCAGCCTGTCGCCAGCCGACCAGCTCGCATGGTTTCACAACGCCAAGGCGACCGGCGTGTTCGATGCCAAGCCGGCGGTGCCCGCCACCGACAGCGGCAAGCCGGCAATCACGCCGGTTACCCCTGATCCTTCGTCCCTGCCGGTGTTTGCCCGCATGGCCGGTGGATACCGCAAGTAAAAACAATGAGAGGATACCTGTAAGTGCTTACGATCAACGAGTGGGCCAAGCTCAACCCGGACCCACTGACGAGCGGCATTGTCGAGATTTTCGCGACCGAGAACCCGGTGCTCGCCGCGCTGCCGTTCATCAACATCGCCGGCAACGCCTACACCTATAATCGCGAGTCCTCACTTCCCGGCGTGGCGTTCCGTGGCTTCAACGAAGGCTATGTGGAGTCCACCGGCGTCGTGAACCCGCTCACCGAAACGCTGACCATCCTTGGTGGCGACAGCGACTTCGACGTCGCGCAGATCGCCATGCAGACCGGCGACAACGATACCCGCGCTATTCACGATGGAATGAAGGCGAAGGCCGCGGCCCTGACTTGGTTGCGCACCTTCTTTGATGGCGACACGTCGGCGAACCCGAAGGAGTTCGATGGTTTGAACCGCCGCCTCACCGGCGAGCAAGTGCTGACTGCCGGCACCAACGGCAACGTGCTCACGCTGGAAATGCTGGACGAGCTGGTCGACGCGGTGCGGGGCACGCCCTCGCTGTTGCTCATGAACAAGACGGTTCGCCGGAAGGCGCGCCAGCTTGCCCGTTCGGTCAATGCGCTCACCATCAGCACCGACCAGCTTGGTCGCGAGCTGGACGGCTATGCCGGCGTGCCTTTCGGCCTGATCGAGGAAGACGAGACGGGCGCGGACATTCTCGCCTTTGACGAGGCGCAGGGGACCGCGAACGCGACCACCAGCATCTACGCCGTCCGCTTCGGCGCTGACACGCTCCACGGCATCCAGACGAAGCCGATCGAGGCGCGCGACCTTGGCGAGGTGGACGACAAGCCGGCGCTCCGCACGCGGACCGAATGGTACTCGGGCTTCGTCTGTAAGCACCCGAAGGCCGCTGCCCGCCTCAAGGGCATCAAGGCCGCATAAGCTCACCCCGGCGGCGATAGAAGCCTCCCCACACACTCCCGGCGGTGGAAAGGTTGCCCGCCGCGCGCTGGGAGGTGGGGAAGGGGCCGGTGCGATACCGGCGTGGGATAAGTCGGCGAGTGCCCGCGCATGCAAAACCCCGACAGCCAGCGGTGCCCTCTCTCCTGAAATGGGGCGCGCGGCTGGCACCCTCATTCCAAGGTGCCCGATGCTTGCCGACCTGTTGCCCCTCATGACCGATACTGTTCGCCAGCTCCACGCGGGCCAGCGCGACCTGTTCGGCAAGGTTCAGGCCGTGACATTCACGGATCACCGCGCGCGCGTGACCTACAGCCCCGGAAAAACGCTGGGGCAAGCGTCACGCGAAGCCATGCCCGACGCTGCCGCAACTGTGTGGCTGATCGACCACCCGCACCCCATCGTCATCGGCGACACTTTCGAGCTGCCCGACGCCGCCACCCTCAAGGTGGCGCGGCTTGAGCGCCGTAAGCTGCGCGACGGCGTGCTCCACAAGGTATATCTGACGTGACCGACCCTGTGCCCGCCTGGACGATCCGTGCCGGCGTGAACTCCTATATCAGCCTCGCCGAAGCCCAAGCCATCGCCGCAACTCGCCTGTTTGCCGCGGCATGGAACGGCGCGGCCGAAGCGACGCGATCGCAAGCTCTCATCACCGCTACGGCGTTGCTGGATCGTATGCGCTGGCAGGGTCGCCCGCTCGCTCCGACACAACCGCTCGCGTGGCCCCGCGTCTCTGATCGCGCGCCGCACGGCTATCCCGCGACCGCTGACACGCCGCCCGCGATCATCACGGCATGCGTCGAGTTGGCGGTTCATCTGCTGACACAGGGGCAGCATTCCGGCGCGCCCGTCATGCAGCGCATGCTTGGCGACAGCATGACCATGTATTTTCCGACCATCGCCGATGAGCTGCCGAAGCACGTCCGCCGGCTGATTGAGCCGCACTTGCGCGCATCGTCGGCCAACGTTGCGGAGGTGGTGCTTTGATCGACCCTATCGACCAGCTCACCGCGCGGCAGGAAGCGGGTTTGAAAGAAATGATCGATGCGGCGCTTGATGATGCAATCGCGCTGTTCGACTTGCTTGCTGTCGGCGCGCTCATGGCGAACGCCGATGAGGAAGGCCCCGACGCCCGCGACCACTACGCCGACCAGCTCACCACGTTCATCAGCACCGACGATCCCGAACAAGGGCAGCTCGCCGATGCGCTGGACGCCACCAGCGGCGTAGCTGCCCTCGCGACGTTCTTTGCCGCTGTGGTCGCGCTTGCTGCCGCACAAGCCCGCCATATCGCAAACACGAACGCTGCCGACGCTGTGACTGCGCGCGATAACGCGATCCGCTCATTTCGCGCCGCGTATCTCCACGAGAGCGCCAACGCGCTTCGCGACACCGCGCAACGCATGCTTGCCGCCTGTGAGAGCGCAGACAGCCGCGCGGCCCAGATCCGTCGCGTCCTCGGCCTGTCCGTCGCACAGGCTCGCTCACTCCACGTGATGCGCGAAGCCCTGATCGCCCATGCCGCCGATCCCAAGCGCGACGCGAAGTCTATCCTTGTCGCCACACGGGGGAGCATCACCGCCGCACAGCGCCAGATGCTCGCCAAGGCGATCCGAACGGGCACCAGCTCGGATCAGGCCGAAAAGTTGCTGGATCGCCATGCCAAGGCACTCCGGCACGCCCGCACGAAGGCTGTTGCCGGCAATGCCGCGCACCAGATCGCCGAAACGGCGAAGCTCACCGGCTGGCAGATCGCCCAATGCTTCGGCGCGCTGCCAGCCGATCAGCGCCGCTACTGGCAGACCGCTGGCGACGAACGCGTGCGCCTATCCCATGCACAGGTGCCCGGAATGAACCGCGACGGCGTGCCTCTCAATCAGCCGTTCGCAACGCCGCTGGGGCCTTGCCTCACACCGCCGCTCGAACACGGGTGCAGGTGCAAAGCACGGCTGGTGCGGAAGCCATGAACGCCGCCGGTATCAGTCCCGAGCAGCGGCTATTCGTCGGCGTGATCGTCAACGCCGCACAGGAAGCCGCGGGGGTGAGCCGCGTCGGAAGTGGACACCGCACCATTCGGCAATCGGCCCGCGCATGGTTTAGCAATGGTGGTGACGACTTCCGTACCGTGTGCGAACTGGCGGGGTTTGAACCCGGTGAGGTGCGCACGCGCGTGCTCGCCTACCTCAATCGAGTGGAGCACGATCCCGACGCGCTGATAAAGGTGAAGCGCACCAACATGCCCCCGCGCCACCATCGCGTGTCAATCCCAGATGTTGCCCGCGCCGCTGGCGTGTCGGCGACCACCGCTTCAAAAGTGATCCACGATCGCCCGAACGTTTCGCCAGCAACGCGTGCTCGCGTGCTCGCGGCGATCGAAGCCACGGGATACAGCCGTCATGTCCATTGAGCCGATCGCGTTCGACATGAGCATCGCCGGTCGCAAGATTGACGGGCGCACGATGGAAGCCAAGCGGTTTCGGTCGATCGGGCTGGAACTCGCCGACCAGCTAGGTCGCCACCCAACACCATCGGAGCGCCTGTTGCTCATGAACGCCGCCACGCTGGCGATGCTATGCGAACAAGCAACCGCCGACTTGTTGGAAGGCAAGCCGGTCGATCAAGAGAACTATCGACGCAACGTGACGCTGCTAGGCGCGAACCTCATCAAGCTAGGACTGGCGAAAAAGAGCCGCGACGTGTCCAAGCGGGATAGCGCCGGCATGGATGATTTTGGCGCGGCGCTGATAGAGGCGAACCGAGCCAGCGACCACCAGTGATTGCTCAACTATCGGCCTTCACGAAGGTCGGGCCTCAACTGCCGGGTTCCAACCCCGGAGCACAGTACGAGCGCCAAGGCGTTCGATACTACGTTAAGGGTTCTGCCGTTGGCTCGGAAGCAATCGGCATCGCACGCGCACAGAACGAGGTGCTTACCGCCAAGCTGTTGAAGGCTGCCGGCGCCGGCGTTGTAGATATGGACCTCGCCCAAGGCCTCCCACCTGAGTTAGGATCGCGCTGGGGCGTGGCGTCCCGCTTCATACACGGGAAGCCGTTGTTGCCAGCCACGGGACGTATTGTAGAAGCGGTGTGGCTGGACTTCGCCGCGCATGCGTGGCTCGCGAACCGTGACGTAATCGGGCACGACTTCTTGAACACGGTGATCGTGGATGGCGTTGCGATCAACACCGATCAGGGTGGCGGGCTTCTTTTCACAGGGCAGGGCCGGTTGAAATATCCCGAGCTGGCGTTCGGAGACATGCCGGCTGACGTGATGGAATGGTTCACGTTGCGAGATACCCGCATCAATCCCGCAGCGTGGTTCTATGACTCTATGTCTGACGTGGAACTTAGGGCAAGCGCTCGAAAGGTGCTCGCCGTTACGGACGCCACCATTATCCAGCTCGTTCACGCATATGGTCCCGGTGGTTCGGACTTGCGATCTAGATTAGCTAACAGCCTTATCGCTCGCCGCGAAGCGACCGGAAGGTTGATTGAGGCAAGCTCCCGGTAGCTTTCCGCGCTATCTTAGGTCACTAGCATTAAGAGGAAGCCGCCTTGGCGCGAACGGTAGAGAACTCAAGAAGAGTCTTCTTTCCGAACTCTGTTATAGTCAGAAACTCTGTTAGGCCACCTTGAGTCGCATTTGCTTGATGTGACGAAACGAGGCCGAGGGCCATAAGTTGACTCGCAATTATGTCAACGTCCGTCGAAAAAACCTTTGCGGAATAGCTCGCGTCTTTAATCTCTTTTAGATAGGTGGACAACGAGCTCGAAATAAACGCTCTGGTTCTAGGTTGCATGAAACTTGGTAGAACAGCTTGGGTAACCTCGCGCCACGTCAGCTTAGCGCTACCGTTCCTAATTTCAGAACCGAAGCGATCGTGATGAGTGTATTTGTAATTTACTTTGATAGACTCATCAAAGCCCGCAAGATTATCCACTTGAGGAGTCGCTGCCTTCTTGAGCTTAGATACCTCAATCCGCAGCGCTTCCTTCTCACCTCTCACCTGATTAAGCTGGACGAGAATATCTTCTGAAGCTGCCGCATCTCCGCGAATCCATCCGACCGCCGGAAAGTCTGCCATCGCGCGGACGAGCGATTTGACGACCATCGCCTCTAGCTGCTCACGAGACTTCCACTCTCGCACTAGCCTTCCAGTCATGACCTTGACTCGGAACTGTTCCAAGTTGTCGCGCATGCGATCGGCAGTCTCGCTCTTGCCGACCGGGATTGCGGCGAGGTCGCCATGTGGAAACGCAAGAACTACCTTGCCGGTCGATACGGCGTAGTCGTACTCTCGCTCTGTGTAGCTGACGCCGTGCTCATCAAGTGAGCCGTAACGGCCGCCCATGATGAGGACGTAATAGTCGCACTCATCGATTACTTTTTTGATGTAGGTGAGCTGTTCGGTGTCCGCCGCCGGGAACAGCTCCATGCCAGCGGGTATGTGCCCGAGGTCTAGAATGCTTCGTATCGCATCCTGCCGCTCATCTGCGAGGTCGCGGAAGGTGGATGATACGAACACCTGATACTTTTTCTGCATTCCTACCTCTGAACGCGCGTCGATCACGCTATGTTCTCGCCGTACTACTGGTCAAATGCAACCATGCCGCCCCATGCCTGCCGCTCTTGTCGCGCCCGCTGACCGCATCCTGCTAAAACAGGCTTGCTTCTTACCGCGGCTCTCAATGGATCGAACAGGCCGGTGAGGCTGACGATCGTCAGGAGTTCTGCGGCTTTCGCGCCGTTCGTAACTCACGCTTGCAAACCCTGCCAACGCCGTTAAGTTAGCTACAACGAACGATGTAGTAAACGGAACAGCGCTCATGGCGACCGGAAAGCACGTATCATACTACCGAGTTAGCACCGCGAAACAGGGGCGATCCGGGCTGGGTCTAGAGGCGCAGCAAGAGGCGGTGCGCAGCTACCTCAACGGCGGCTCATGGGAGCTGCTAGAAGAGTTCACGGAGGTGGAGTCTGGCAAGCGTGACACCAACCGTCCGAAGCTCCAAGAGGCCCTGCGCCTGTGCAAGCTCACCGGCGCTACGCTGATCGTCGCCAAGCTAGACCGGCTGTCCCGCGATGCCGCGTTCCTTCTCACCCTACAGAACTCCGGTGCGCGGTTCGTCGCTGCCGACATGCCCGACGCCAACAATCTCACGGTTGGCATCATGGCTCTTGTCGCACAGCAAGAGCGCGAGGCTATCTCGGCGCGCACGAAGGCAGCGCTGGCAGCGGCCAAGGGGAGGGGGGTGGTCCTTGGTGGATACAGGGGGCACCCCCTCCCGGCGGGGGATGCTGCGCGAGCAAGCGCGAAAGTAAGAAGCGCGAAAGCAGCAAATCGCGCAAACGACGTTTACAGCGCGATTGTCGAGGCTCGCGCATCTGGCGCTACATCGTTGCGCCAGATCGCCGCCGTTTTAAGCGAGAGACGGATTACAACACCACGCGGTGGCGGCTTCTGGCAGGCCTCACAAGTCAAAGCGGTGCTTGACCGGGTGGAAGGCGTCAAACCGGCGTAGGTCGCGCCAGCCGGGCTTTTGCGCCTGTGTGAGGTTGACCGAAAGTGCTCTCGCGTCCCTCCCAATTCAATGCTCACGCTGTGCAGCGATCGACACGTCCCGTACCGTGCGGCCGCATTGAATTAGGCCGCGACTACGATAATTCACGACATAGCGAGGTGAAGGTTTGTCAAGACGTCGGACCTCAACTTTTCGGTCAAACTGCCAAAGCGCGCCCACGCCTTCCGGTTCAACATACGCTCCCGCTTTGCATTTGTCGTGGCTTGAACTGCGAGCATGTGTCTCGGAACTCTATCCGACAACAGCCTGGCTCATGATATGCTGCTGAATCCGTCCACTTATACCAGAAATGCCAGACATCAGAGTGTCCCGCCTTTGATACAGCGCTGCGAGCCGATCTTGAACTTCTACAGAAGGAATGCTCACCGACCGTGATTTAAGCAAAGTCCTGGGAAAGTCTCCGATTCCATCCTCGGAAGTGCGTAGGCTTTGAAACTCTTCCGTGTAGTGCGCCGCAAACCACGCCAGATTTATACGATCGCGATACTCTGGTTTAGGAAGTATCGCATAGGCGTCTTCCTGAACAATAAATCGCGTATCGCTCACGACAAAGATCCGACCTGCATAGCCTTTTCGAGCTACGATCAGCGCTGGACCTTCGAGGATAGTAAGGCCTGTGGCTGATGCAACTTCGTAGTCCAGACGGCCGATTGGACGCCTGTTTGTTGCATAAACAGGTATCGGATCAGGTGTAGTCGGCTGATGTTGATAGAGGAACTCCTCTGTGAGCCCCCCATTGTTATCGAGGAAATCAAATAGCCTGTCCACCGTCCCGCTTAGAACGACTTGATCGGGCAATATATGAACCCTTGCTACCTCAAGCATGATCAAATGCACTTTCTAGAAAACGCTCACCAAAAACAAGGAGTTGCTCAAACTGAACTTCTGACATCTCAACAACTTCCTTTCTGCGGAGATAGGTCTCGGAGCTAAGTGAGAAGAAGTTTGCCTCGCACACCTCGTCTATCGGTACTAGTTTTGCCTTTCCATCAATCAAGAGTCTACCAAATTGACCATCTTCAAGGCTGGTCAGGTCATCTTGATTGATCGGGAAGCGCTTAGACCCAGCCTGGAAGCCGTCGTGATCGACAATATAATGCCAGATCGGTTGTTCTTGAAGGCGACCGCGATCACGTGGCATCTTCTTAGTAAAAAACAGGATGTACGTCTTTTCTCCAGTGTAGGGGAGAAAAGAAAAAGAGGGCAAAGATACGACCGCCTCGACTGTCACATCAAAGAGAAACCGCAGACGATAGCTATCGTTAGATGTGTTTTGTACCAGACCATCAGGCACGATAACCGCCGCTTTGCCTCCGGGCAGCAATGAAGTTACGATCTTCTCTAGGAACAATAGTTCATAGCGACGCTTATTGGTGTAGGCGAAGCTGCTGATGTCAGCGGCTCCAGCGTACTGTCCGTAAGGAACATTTGCGATAATGTAATCAAATTGATCTGATAGGTCTTCTGTTAAGCTGTCAGCTGTGGCCCGGACGTGGGCGCCACCATCACCTGCCATCATCATGTTAGTCCGGGCATACGGGATCGCATGCTGGCCGTTCGTGTCGAGGCCGACGAATGTTGAGTTCTTTAAACGCCGCGACACGTCGTCAGTTAAAGAGCCGCCTCGCCGGTAGGTCTCTTGGAGATAAAGAAAAGCTTCCACCAGGAAGCCCCCCGTACCGCAGGCAAGATCGCAAATACGTATCGGCCGCGGGGACGTTTCTAAAAAGAACAGGTTCCGCACCATGAAGCGCACAATGTGTCGAGGCGTGTAAAACTCGCCAAAGTCCTTCTTGATGTTTCGACTCGCATACGTTTCATAAACGATGCCAAAGAAGTCAAAGTCGCTACCGTAAAGATTAAACTGGCCAAGCTCATCAACAATCCTTGCCACGGCATCCGCATTCAAGCGGCCGTCGACCTCAAGGCTTCCACGCAGATGTTGAAACATAGCTACTTCTACGACGTCGTCTATGGTGTTGCGGACGTCTCGGTCGATCTGTCCGCGCCGCCAGTCGGACCAGAGTAAAACGGTGCTCGGCAGAACGGGATGAAGTCTTTGTCGCTCAGACAGGATGTGTAGAATGCAGAAAGTAAGCGTCGTCTTTATTATCGCCTCTTCGCTCCCGCGGCCCATGCCGCGCGATCGGAATACCTGTCTGAGGTTCCAGAGAGCGGAACGGAACCGGTTAGCATCTGGGACAACTTGCGCGAATGATCGAACCCTGACGGCGTTGTTCTCAGCGTTCACCTGCGCCTGAACCGCAATCAGCACTGGAACCGATGCGAAGTCCGCTATGACGCGCCCGTCGAGGGTGATCTCGGCTCCCGTGATGGCGTTATAGCACCGCGTAAGCCCGTCGGTGTTGGTGACGAAGAACGAGTGAAGCCCTTGTCGCGTCGCCTTCTCTCGGCCTTGGCGAATTGCGTCCAGCCAATCGCGGTCGCCAAGTTGGCACGAGCGATCTTTGCATTCGATCAAGGCGACAATCTGCGCCTCGAAGTTAGGCGAATCATGCGTCGTACGGCTTACCCAGATGTCCCCCCGTAACTGACCGCTACGAGCAGTAGCAGCGTTCCGCCTGGTCTGGACCCAAGGAATCCCAAGCTCGTCGAAGCGAGCGCGCATGTATTGATCGATATGCGTGTCTTCGAGACGGCGCGGGGGCTGCATCCAAGTTCCTCGGTCTTAAAGGGCTGCGATCGCGGCAAGGCGATGAGCTGACGCCGCAGGTCAGTGCCTGCCGGACTACGAGCAGGCAACTGAGATTTCGTAACAAATCGCGGGAGGCTCCGCCACATTCACCGGCGCGCGAGCGTCGAGACCGACTGAATGGCATGCTACAGCAACTATTCCATAAGTTGCTACAGCAGAATTGGCTAAGCGTTTGAAATTAGGCGGAAACGCTAAAATGGTCGGGGAGACAGGATTCGAACCTGCGACATCCTGCTCCCAAAGCAGGCGCGCTACCAGACTGCGCCACTCCCCGACGCGGATCAGCGCGTTAGGCCTTTGCCGCGCATTGCGCAAGCGATCACGCGGTGGGCCCGGCAGGACTTGAACCCGCAACCTAGCCGTTATGAGCGGCCAGCTCTAACCAATTGAGCTACAGGCCCTCCGCGTTGCGACTGACTAGAAGCTGTGGACGGCTGCGGCAATGGCATTGTCGCCACAAGATGACGAAAGAAAAGGGCGTCCCCGCATGGCGGGAACGCCCTGTTTCCTATCAGAAGACACGGGCTGTTACGCCCGCACCGCCTTACTGAACGTTGTCAGCGGCCTCTTCGCCAGCTTCACGAACGTTCGACGCAGCGTCTTCCATGTTGTCAGCAGCGTTCTCGAGGCCTTCAGCTGCAACCATGTTGGTCGAGTTTTCGGCGACGTCCTCGAGGTTGTCCGCCATCATTTCCATGTTGTCGGCCATCATGTCAGCGTTGTTCTCGACCGCGGCGGCCTCCGGCGACTTCGAGCAAGCAGCCACGGACATCAGGCCGGCGGCGGCAGCGATCAGAACGATCTTCTTCATTCGAATGCTCCCAAGCATATTTCATTTCGCGGCCGACCCGTTTGCCGTCGCGAGAGGCGGCAAATACCGCAGCAGATTGGTGGGTCAATGATGAAATTCATCTGAGAGCAAGGTTCGCGACGAACCGAACTAGCGTACGGCACGCACAACCGGGCCGATTTCCTCCGGCGCATCCGCCACGATCGCTAGCATTGCCGTCCACGCGGCGACATTCTGGCGCAGCTTTTCCGGATCCACTCGATCGAGCGTGTCGTCGGGTGTGTGGTGGACATCGAAATAGTCGAGGCCGGACTGGTTGAGATCCACGCCCGCTACGCCGCCGGCTATGATCGGTTCGATATCGGCGCCGTCACCGCCGCCCGCGGTGCCCCGAACGATGCCAAGCGGCGCCAAGGCGGTGGCGAGGCGATCGGCGACCGGCGTTGCGCTGTCCGGCAGCGTGCTTTCGAAGCGCCACACCTTGTCGGCGCCGAAATCGCTTTCCGCGGCGATGGCGTGGCGTTCCTTGCCGTGCTTCGCAGCGTAGTCGCGGCCGCCGAAGCCGCCGACCTCCTCCGCGCCGAACCAGACTACGCGGATAGTGCGGCGCGGCCGCTTGCCGCTGTCGAGAATGCGCTTGGCGGCCGCGGCGGTGATCGCCACGCCGCTGGCATCGTCAATCGCACCGGTGGCGAGATCCCAGCTATCGAGGTGACCGCCGATCAGAACAATGCCGGCGTTTGGATCGGTGCCGGGCACCTCAGCGATGACATTGCCCGATTCCTGCTCGCCGACCTGGCGAGGAGTGAGGAGAAGCTTCATCCGGATCGGCTTGCCGCGCTTCGCCATCGCCTCGATCAGCTTGGCGTCGGGAACGGATAGGGCGGCGGCGGGGATCGGCGCGACGCCGTTGCGGAAATAAGTGGTGCCGGTGTGGGGCAGGCGGTGCGTGTCGGTGCCGATCGACCGGATGACGATCGCCGCTGCGCCCTTGCGTGCCGCGAGCGCCGGGCCGGCGAAGCGAGCGACACCCGCCTGGCCATAGCTGGAGCCGTCCTGTGTCTTGGGCATGGTGTTGCCGACATAAGCGATCTTGCCGGCGAGGCTGCCGTCGGGCGCGGCGGCGAGATCCGCATATGTGGGGAAGATCACCATGTCGGCCTCGATGCCCTGCGCGGGCGTGGCGCCCGAATTGCCCAGCGCGGCGAGATGCAGCTTCTGGGGGAAGGGAGCGACGATCTCGGCGCGCTCCTCGCCGCGCTCCCAGACGGGCATGCGGTATGTTTCGATCCGCACGTTCTTGAAGCCGAGCGCCTTGAGCTTCGCCACGCTCCAGGTGCGGGCGCGCGCCTCCGCCTCCGTGCCGGCGAGGCGTTGGCCGACCTCCGTCGTCATGCCTTCGACGATGTCATAGGCGACGTCGTCGGTGAGAGCGGCGTCGCGCAGCTTCGCAACGCGCGGGTCGATCGGGCCGGAGGCCTGCGCCAGGGCGGGCGCGGCGCTGGCGAGCAGCAGGGCGGCGAGGGTGAGGCGCTTCATCATGACCCTCGCGTAAGTCGCCGCACGCGGTTTGCCAACGGCCCGGCGCAGCATTACATGCGCTGCAACACTTTCCAGCCATTCCAGTTACGGAGCAGCAGGCGACCCATGGCCGTCCAGTATACTTACGTCATGAAGGGTCTGACCAAGACCTTCCCGGGCGCCAACAAGCCGGTGCTCAACAACATCCATCTGCAGTTTATCCCTGGCGCGAAGATTGCGATCATCGGCCCGAACGGTTCGGGCAAGTCGACGCTGATGAAGATCATGGGCGGGATCGACACCGACTTCACGGGCGAGGCCTGGGCGGCCGAAGGCGTGAAGGTCGGCTATCTACCGCAGGAGCCACAACTCGATCCGGACAAGACGGTGATCGAGAACGTGCGCCTCGGTGCCGGGCCGATTGCGTCGATGGTCGATCGCTTCAACGCGATCTCGGCCGAGATGGGCGATCCCAAGGACGACACCGACTTCGACGCGCTGATGGAGGAAATGGGCGATCTTCAGGCCAAGATCGACGCGGCAGATGGCTGGAGCCTCGATTCGCAGCTGGAGCAAGCGATGGAGGCGATGCGCTGCCCACCGTCGGACTCGCCGGTGACGAACCTGTCGGGCGGCGAGAAGCGCCGCGTGGCTCTGGTGCGGCTGCTGCTGGAGAAGCCCGATATCCTGCTGCTCGACGAGCCGACCAACCACCTCGACGCGGAGAGCGTCAGCTGGCTGGAGAACTTCCTCAAGGAATATACCGGCAACGTCATCCTGGTGACGCACGACCGCTACTTCCTCGACAATGTCGTGAACTGGGTGCTCGAGCTCGATCGCGGGCGCTATTACACCTATGAGTCGAACTACTCCGGTTACCTGGAGAAGAAGGCCAAGCGGCTCGAGCAGGAAGAGCGCGAGGAGCAAGGCAAGCAGAAGGCGATCGCCGACGAGCTCGCCTGGATGCGCCAGACGCCTAAGGCCCGCCAGACCAAGTCCAAGGCGCGTATCCGCGCGTTCGACGAGTTGATGGAGAAGCAGGAAAGCCGCGTCGCCAGCAAGGCAGCGATCCTGATCCAGCTGCCCGAGCGGCTCGGCGGCAAGGTGATCGAGGCCAAGGGGCTGACCAAGTCCTATGGCGACAAATTGCTGTTCGAGAATCTCGACTTCACGCTGCCGCCCGGTGGCATCGTGGGCGTGATCGGGCCGAACGGCGCGGGTAAATCAACGCTGTTCAAGCTGATCACCGGACAGGAGCAGCCCGATGCCGGCACGATCGAGGTCGGATCGACGGTGAAGTTGGGCTATGTCGACCAGAGCCGCGACGAACTCGATCCGAACAAGAACGTTTGGCAGGAAATCTCCGACGAGCTGGAGGTCTTCCGCTTCGGCAAGCAGGAGATGGGGACGCGCGCCTACGTTGGCGCGTTCAACTTCCGCGGGCCCGACCAGCAGAAGAAGGTCGGCCAGCTATCGGGCGGTGAGCGCAACCGCGTTCACATGGCCAAGATGCTGAAGGAGGGCGGCAACGTCCTGCTGTTGGACGAACCGACCAACGATCTCGACGTCGAGACGCTGCGCGCGCTGGAAGAGGCGCTGGAGACGTTCGCGGGATGCGCGGTGGTGATCAGCCACGATCGCTTCTTCCTCGACCGCCTGTGCACGCACATCCTCGCGTTCGAGGGCGACAGCCATGTCGAGTGGTTCGAGGGGAACTTCGAGGCTTATGAAGAGGACAAGCGGCGTCGCCTCGGCGATGCGGCGGATCGTCCGACGCGGCTCGCGTACAAGAAGCTGACGCGATGATTGGAAGGGGCGAGCGGCAAAATGCCGTTCGCCCTGGCGTGTCGAAGGGTGTGTCACGGGTGACGGCTTTTGAGGCACGTGCTTCAACAGGCCCAGCACGAACGGAACGCGATCCGCAAAAGTTATAAGTTGTCAGTCACGATCGTCAGGTTGGGGATCGTGGCGGCTGACAGCGGTGCGCCGAAAGTAATCTCGCGGTTTTCCCCATAGCCGTCATTCGCGGGCGACCACATCTGGCGGATGAGACGGCCCTCTAGGTTGGCGACCCAATACTCCGGTATGCCGGCACGCGCATAAGCTTCCTGCTTTTCGCCCAGATCTTTGCGAAGTGTCGTGTCCGAGACCTCAACAATCAGGGCAACGCTCGCGCCTGGGATCAGGCCATCCCCGTCCGGCTCGCTAGTGAGCAGAAGATCGGGCTCCGGCGCATCTTTGCCGGACAGTGCGACGCTCGCCTCAATGAACAGGGTCAATGGAGATCCGGCGGGCAGTGCAGCCTTGATCGCTTCGTACAACGCCATCTTGAGGCGAACGTGCGGCCGGTGCTGCGCGTTCATGAAGAAGATCTCTCCATCGATCAGCTCGGTCTTTTGGTAATTGGCAAACGCGCCGCTGCCGTCGAGCAACAGATAATCGTCGAGCGTCAGCTTCACCGGCAGGTGGCTGGTGTTCATGGGGAGCAGCTCGGTCATCGCGGCGAGGCTATCATGGTGGTGTCCTCGCCGCCAAACGCCGCAGCCTTACTTCCGCTCCGCCGCGCTTTCCGCTCTGATGGCGCGGAACTCGGAGGCGGGGCGCCATTCCGGCCAGACGCCGGCCTTGGACAGACGCCGGCCCATGGCGTGGAACAAGTCGACGTCCTGTGCCGGGCCGGTGAAGTCCCAATCCGGTGTCCAGGCGTCGCAAGTCTTGTGATAGCAGGCCATATAGCCGTCGAGCCACTTCTGGCCCGCCGCGCGGCCGCCCTCGCGCATGTCGCTCGCGCCACCCAGCGCCATCAGCTGGAGCGCGGGCACGCCGCGGCGGACGACGGAGAAATGGTCCGCGCGGTAGAACAGGCCGCGTTCGCTGGCTTCCTCGGGCGTGATCGTGCGGCCCTGCTTGGCCGCGGCGTCGGTCAGCATGTCCTCCAGCGAGGACTGGCCGGCACCGACGAGGATCACGTCCTTGGCGAGACCTGCGGTCTGGAGGATGTCGAGCGTCAGATTGGCGGCGGTCTTCTCCAGCGGGCTGGTGGGACGCGTTGCATACCATTCGGAACCGAGCAGGCCGCGTTCCTCCGCGGTCCATAGTGCAAACACGAGCGTGCGCTCCGGGGCAGGGCCGGTCTTGAACAGGCGCGCGAGCTCCATCACGCCGGCGACGCCAAGTGCGTCGTCATTGGCGCCGGGCCGGATCGTCCGGCCCTGCGCATCCGGCGGGCCTTCGCCATAAGCGTCCCAGTGAGCGGCGAATTGCACCGTTTCGTCCGGCTTCACGCGACCGGGAATCTTGGCGAGGACGTTGGCGCTTTCGATCCGTTCGACGGTGACGGGGAGCTTGGCGGTGAACCGTGCCTTGAGCGGCACCGGTTTGAAGGCGGCGGAGCGGGCCTGGAAGCGAAGCGCGGTCAGGTCCATGCTCTCCGCGGCGAACAGCTTGGTAGCCGCTTCGCCCGACAGCCAGCCCTGAAGCGCAATGCGCTGATCCTCGGGCCCTCGGACGATGTCGTAATTCTCGCCGTTCGAGGCGTTGGCCGTGGACCAGGGGTAGCCGGCGCCGGCGGTGTCATGGACGATCAGCGCGCCGATCGCGCCACGACGGGCGGCTTCCTCATATTTGTACGTCCAGCGCCCGTAATAGGTCATGCGCTTGTCGCCGAAGCGCCCCTTGGCATCGACGCCCTCGGGTGCCTCGAAATCGGGATCGTTGACCAGGAAGACGGCGACCTTGCCTTTGAGGTCCAGGCCCTTGAAGTCGTCCCACTTCGCTTCCGGGGCCTCCACGCCATAGCCGACGAAGACGAGCGGCGCGTTCTCGATCGCGACTGTCGGATCAGGGCGCACGGTGGTGAGCGCGACATCGGTGCCCTGGCGCAGCTGAGTTCCGCCGAAACTGACCGGGCCATCGGCGAGGCGGGTGTGGATTAGCGGCACCTTCTGCGTCCAGCTGCCGTCCGGGCCGCCGGGCTGGAGGCCGAGCGCCTTGAAGCGCGCGATCGCCCAATCGATCGTCTTCTTTTCGCCCTCGGTGCCAGGCGCGCGGCCGCCGAACGGATCGGAGGAGAGTTCCTTGGTCATCGCCGACAGCTTTGCAGGGTCCGTCTTCGGCGGCTCGGTCGCGGCAATGGCAAGGAGGGGCAGAAAGTAGGCGATCTTCTTCATTAGCGGGTCCTACGAACGAACACGCGGCCGTCTTCTCGCCGCTCGGTCTGAAAATTGGAAACGGCCGCGATCAGGTCCGACAGGCGCTTGTAGCCGTAATTGCGCACGTCGAAGCTGGAGCGGTTGGCGGCGAGCTGCCCCATCGCGGACAGGCTGACGAAGCCGCGTTCGTCGCGCTTCACCGCGGAATAGGCGTCAATCAGCAATTTGACGAGTTCGTCATCGATCATGCCCGGCTTCTTGAAGACGACCGGCTCGGATGGAGTGGCCGCGGGGGTCACTGGCTCCGCCGCGGGTTCAGCAATGGCAGGTGCAGGCGCTGCCTGCGCTTTCCGGCTTTCCTCCTCGGCAGCAAGCAACTGGTCGACGTCAATGAAGCGGGTGCACGCGCGCTTGAAGCCTTCGGGCGTCTTCGCCTGGCCGAAGCCGTACACGGGCAAGCCATCCTGTCGAAGCCGAGTCGCAAGCGGCATGAAGTCTGAATCAGAGGACATGATGCCGAAGCCTTCGACGCGGCCGCGGAACAGAAGGTCCATCGCGTCGATGGTCATCTTCATGTCGGTGGCGTTCTTGCCCTTGGTGATGTCGAATTGCTGCTGCGGCTCGATGCCGTGCTTGATCATCATGTTGACCCAGCCGCTGAGCGCCGGCTTGGACCAGTTGCCGTAGCCGCGGCGGATGTTGACGGTGCCGAGCTCGGCCAGGACGGTGAGCACCGGATCGATCGCGTGCCAGCTGGCATTATCCGCGTCGATCAGCAGCGCGATGTTGCGGGTGGGGGTGTCGTCGCTCGCCATGCCCCAGCGCCATCGGCGCTGGGGGCGGGCAGGTCAACCGGGTGCGCTCAGTCGTTGCCGCGGCGGTCGCTTCGATACGCCTGGTCGGCGTCGATATCGTTCTGCTTCTGCGGGCGCGTGGTGCCGTCGGGATCGTCCACTTGCTTCAGGTCCGCCTGAGAGCCGATGTCGCGCTGGAGCGCGCCGCCGCTGGAGCCGGGAACGGCATCGCCGGCGGGGATCATGCCTTCGATCACGTCCTTGTCGTCATGGTCGCGGGCAGTGGTGGTGCGGGGATTCTCGGCCATTTTCCGTTCTCCTTGTGCGGGGAAGAACGGACCAGCGCCGTCGGCGGTTTCGTCAGGCGAGCGGATAAGCGACGGCGATCACCTCATATTCCTTTTCGCCGGCGGGCAGCGACACACGGCGCAGATCGCCGATGGCGGCGCCGCGCAGCGCGCGGGCGAGCGGGGCGTTCCAGCCGACCCGCCCCTGCGCGGCGTCCGCTTCGTCGTCGCCGACCAGAGTGAGGGTACGATGGTTGTCGTCTTCGTCGGCAATCGTGACGGTGGCGCCGAAATAAACGCGGCTACGGTCGGGGGCTTGCGACGGATCGACAACTTTGGCCGCCTTCATTCGTTTCGACAGGAAGCCGAGGCGGCGGTCGATCTCGCGCAGGCGCTTGCGGCCGTAGATATAGTCGCCGTTTTCAGAGCGATCGCCGTTGCCCGCGGCCCAGGCGATCGTTTCGACCAGGGCGGGGCGCTCGGTGGCGAAGAGCTGCTCGTATTCGGTGCGCAGCGTCGCATAGCCGGCGGGGGTGATGTAATTCGGGCGGTCCATCGTGCTTTCGTCATGCCGGGCTGGCTGCGGCATCCACTGTGCCGGCTTTGCTCCGTCCGATGAGTATGCGGGCCGGTGGATGCCGGGACAAGCCCGGCATGACGGCGCGATCACCCCGCCCGGTTACGTCCGAGATACCAGCTGAGGTTCGCCGGGCCGCGGCTCTTGGCGCGAGGCGGGTTCATGAGATCATAAACGACCGCATTCTCCAGCACGCGCTGCACATAGTTGCGGGTTTCGAGATAGGGGATTGCCTCGATCCACTCGACCATGTCGACGCCGCCGGTACGCGGGTCGCCGTTGGCACGCAGCCATTTGTTCACGTTGCCCGGTCCGGCATTATAAGCGGCGATCGCGAGCGGATAGCTGCCGTAAATCCCGAAGATCCGCTGGAAATAGCTGGAGCCGAGCTGCGTGTTGTAGCTGGTGTCGGTGGTCAGGCGGCCGGGCTCGTACGGCAGCCCCATCTTGCCCGCCTGCTCGCGCGCGGTGCCGGGCATCAGCTGCATCAGCCCGCGTGCGCCGGCATGCGACACGGCGGCGCGATCGAACTGGCTTTCCTGCCGCGCGATGGCGTGAATCATCGTCCACTGGCTTTCGTAGCCGGATGGCACGGTGACGGTCGGGAAGGCGATGGCGCTATATTCGGTCTGATCGTTCTGCATCGCCTTGCGACCGACGATCACGCCCAGGTCCGGCCGGCGCAGCGAGCGCGACAGTTCGTCGGCCAGGAAGTGGTCGGCGTCGCTTTCCACGTCGGCGGCGATGACCCGGATAAAGGCGGTCTGGTCTTGATACTGGCCGATCGATCCCAGGAACTGCGCCGCGCGCACCGTTTCGCGCTGGAAGAAGGCCTGGCGGGTCGCGGGATCGATCGCCGGTGGTGCGACCTCGGGCGGCGCAGTGAGCGGCCGGCGCATGTGTTCGAGCGAGAGCTGACCGTAGAATTGGTCGCGGTAGCCGGCAGCCCGGGTAAAGAAGGCGGTCGCGTCGGCGGTGCGGCCGGCGGCTTCGGCGGCGCGGCCGGCCCAGTAGAAGCCCTTGGCGCGGGTCTGCGGCGATTGGCTGCCACGGCCGTAGCGATCGAACATCGTCATCGCGTCCGCTGGGCGGCGCAACTGCTTCAGCGCCGTCTGCCCGGCGAGCCAGACGAGGCTCGTATAATCGTCGCGCTCGCCATAAGGTTGTTTTGACACGTCGGTGCCGGGCGGAAACGCATCATCGACCTGGCGAGCGATGTCATAGGCGAGCTGGTGCTGGTTGTCCGACGCGGCGGCCCGCGCATTGGTCAGCAGCACCTCGTAGAATTCTTCAGCATCGCCTGGCACGCGCATGCCGGCGGGGCGGCTGCGCGCCAGCCACGAACGCGCGCTGGCAGAGGCGCCGCTGTTGCGCAGCCAGGTCGCCTTGTCGGCAATATAGCCGGCATCCGATGCGCCAGCGGCATCATTGGCAGCGGCGAGCGACGACGCGCGCTCCGCATCGGTGCGAAACGCCAACCGCGCCTCGAACAGCGCGCGCCGGGCAGGGGAAGTATAGCCAATCTGGCGCGCGGCGGCGCTGGTGGAGCCTTGCCAGAGGAGCATGTCCATCCGCGCGTCATGATCCTCCGGCCGGAAGGCGCCGGCAAAGCTCGTCAACAGCGTGGATTCATCGGTCGGCGACAGAGCACCGCGGCGCCATGCGTCGCGCGCGGCCTCATACGCCTGCGTGGTGGCGCCGGTCGCCTGCAACGCCTTGGCATAGGCCACCGCGCCGGCGGCAGTCAGCGGCGGATAGCGGCGGAAGAAGGCGACAGTGTTGGCGGGCGTGGCATAGCCGGTGCCGGCCTGCCGTTCGGCCGTGCGGCGGTTTGCAGCCTCGTTGGGCCAGCCCGGATGGGCAAGCAGGAAACCGGCATAGCTGTCGAACGGCAGTGAATCGGTCTGCTGCAGGGCGCGCCATTGCGCCAGCGCGACGGTGAGATTGCCGCTCGGCTGCGGGGTCGCTGCCAACGGCTGCCCCTGCGTCATCAGATTGGCCGCGCGGGTGCGCGCCGATTCGTCCTGATCCTGCGCGACGAGCAACGCCGCCCCGACCCCTAATGCCAGTGTGATCAATGCCCCTGCCTTCAATCCGGTCACCATTGTGGACAGAATAGCCGGGTAACCCGTATCTGTCCTGAACGACCCAACGCGCTTCCCCCGATTTCAGGAGCAAAGAATGTTTTCCGGTTCGATTCCGGCGCTCGTCACGCCGTTCGACGCCTACGGCCGCTTTGTCGAAGCCGCCTATCGCGATCTTATCGAATGGCAGATCGCAGAGGGGTCCTCGGCGCTGGTGCCGTGCGGCACGACGGGCGAGGCGGCGACGCTGACCAAGGACGAACAATTCGCGATCGTGAAGGTGTGCGTCGATCAGGCGAAGGGCCGCGTCCCGGTGATCGCCGGCGCGGGATCGAACGACACGCGCGTCGCGGCGGCCAACATCGCGGCGGCGAAGGAAGCTGGCGCGGATGCGGCGCTGATGGTCCCGCCATATTACAACCGTCCGTCGCAGGAGGGCATCTACGAACATTTCGCCGCGCTGGCACCGGAATCGCCGCTGCCGATCGTGCTGTACAACGTGCCGTCCCGCACGGTCACCGACATCTTGCCCGAGACGCTGATCCGCATCGTGGCGGCGTTCCCGAAGGTGTTCGTGGCGGTGAAGGATGCATCGGGCGTGCTCCAGCGCGTATCGCAGCACCGCGCGGCACTGGGTGGGGGCTTTTGCCAGCTGTCGGGGAATGACGATCTGGCGCTGGCCTATAATGCCGTGGGCGGCGTGGGCTGCATCTCGGTGACCGCCAACGTCGCGCCGCGGCTGTGCGCCGAGTTCCAGGCCGCCGGCACAGGGGAAGCGGCACTGGCGCTGCACGACCGACTCTTCGCACTACATGCCGCGCTGTTCACCGATGCCTCGCCGGGCCCGGTCAAGTACGCGATGACCAAGGTACGGCCGGGCTTCCCGGCCGGGCTGCGCCTGCCCATGACATTGCCAAGCGAGGCGAGCCGGACGGCGGTGGATGACGGTTTGCAGCAAGCGGGGCTGGTTTAACACACCCTCACAATCCCGCCGCAATCCTCCCGCACGCTCCGGCGAACATCGTCGGAGTCGCCATGCCGGGTTGGTGGATGCTCGCGTTGCAGGTCGCCGGTCCGCCCCTTCGCGGCCAAGCCGGCGCCCGAGCGGCCATGTCCCGCCGCGCGTCCCGGCGAGGAGATCGTCGTGTGCGCGCGACCGAACGACCGTTTCCGCTTGAAGCCGCTGCCCGAACGCTTTGTCGCCGAGCGCGCGCCACCCAAGGCCGAAGCGGCGATCCCGGGAGTCGGCACTGTCGCGGCGGAGGTGGATCAGGGTGCCGATGCGCAGGGAGGCTCGATCAATCGTGCGATGATCCGGTTGCGTATCCCTCTGGGTGCCAAGAAACGCTGACGGCCCCGCTTCCCACGACCGGTGCGACGCCTTACATCGCGCGGTCCATGTCACGTCCCAAGCCCGCCACCTTCGACAAGAAGAAGATCGTCGCCGAGAACCGCCGCGCGCGGTTCGATTACGAGATCGACACCAAATACGAGGCCGGCATTGTCCTGACCGGCACGGAGGTGAAGAGCCTGCGCTTCGGCGAAGGGTCGATCGCGGAGAGCTACGCCGAGGTCACCGAGGGCGGGGTGTGGTTGATCAATTCCAACATTCCGGAATTCAGCCACGGCAACCGCTTCAACCACGAACCCAAGCGGCCCCGTAAACTGCTGCTTCATGAGCGCGAGGTAAACAAGCTCCACGGCGCGGTGGCGCGCGATGGCATGACCCTGGTTCCGCTGATGGTCTATTTCAACGGGCAGGGGCGCGCGAAAGTGGAGTTGGCGTTGGCAAAGGGCAGAAAGGCGCACGACAAGCGCGAGCATATCAAGGAGCGCGACTGGAAGCGTGAAGCCGGCCGTATCATGCGCGATCGCGGTTGATGGCCACGCGCGTGCCGAACCTCTGGCAGCGCTTCGCCGGCTGGTGCCATCGCAACCTGCCGACCCGCGAATCGATGGAGCAGAGCCGTTTGCTCCGCCCTGTCGCGCATCGCGTATTGGCGCCGGAATTGTGGCGGTTCACGCGGCGGTCGGTGCCGCGGGGTGTTGCTTTGGGAATGGTGACGGGAATCCTGTTTCCGGTGGCGCAAATTCCGTTTTCTGCACTGCTGGCTCTGCCATGTCGCGCCAATATTCCGGCCGCCGCGCTGACCACCTTCATCACCAATCCGGTGACGACGCCGCCCTTGTGGGTGCTGGCCTATTGGATCGGCAAATGGGCGCTGCATCTCGATGAGGCGTTGCCGGGCGATCCGGTGAGCCGGGCCGCGCATGACGCGGCGAATTCCGGGTGGATGCAATGGCTTATGTCCGATGCGGCACCCGCCACCGCGCTCGGCCTGCTGATCGTGACGGGGGTGCTGTCGCTGGCCGGCTATGGCTTGTCGGCGCTCGGCTGGCGGGTGTGGATCGCGCGCAAGTGGCGGCATCGTCACAATCGCAACCACGTTGACGAGGCGTCTTAAGCGGATAGAACACGTGCCTTCTACAGTCTGAAGGCCAGTTTCTCCATGCGTCCATCGCTCCTTATCGCCGCCATCCTGTCCACCACCGCTGCGGTCACCATCGCCCAAACGCCGGGCCAGAAGACGACCGCCGCGGGCAAGAACGGCAAGATTGCGCCCGCCAAGACGGCTCCGGCGGGCAATGACGGGCCGCAGCTTGGCACCTTTGGCTTCGACATGGCTGGCCGCGACACAAGCGTGCCGCCGGGCAACGACTTTTATGATTACGCCAACGGCACGTGGGACAAGACGACCGAGATCCCGGCCGACCGTTCCACCTACGGCATGTTCCACCGGCTGCAGGATCTGTCGCGCGAGCAGACGCGCACGATCCTGGAGGAACAGGCGAAGCAGCCGGGCAGCAAGTCGGGCGATTTCTACACCAGCTTCCTCGACGAGGCGGCGGTGAACGCCAAGGGCGTGACGCCGGTGAAGCCGTGGATCGCTGCGATCAAGGATGCAGCCAGCAAGGAGGCGCTCGCCGCCGAAGCCGGCCGCATGCAGCGCCGCGGCGCGGGCACGCTGTTCGGCATGTACGTCAACCAGGACGACAAGAACCCCGACACCTATGCGGTCGTGATGGGTCAGTCGGGCCTCGGGCTGCCGGATCGCGATTATTACCTGAAGGACGACGCCAAGCTCGCCGCCAACCGCACCGCCTATCAGGCGTATCTCGCCAAGATGCTAACGCTGGCCGGCGAGCCGAACGCCGATGCGCGCGCCGCAGCCGTGGTGGCGATGGAGAAGGCGATCGCCGCGGCGCATTGGACGCGCGTTGAAAGCCGCGATGCCGACAAGACCTACAACAAGCTGACATTCGAGGAGCTGACCACCCGCGCCCCGGGCTACGACTGGGCGGCGCACTTCAAGGCGGCGGGCATTCCGACCAATGGGCCGCTGCTGGTCGCGCAGCCGAGCGCCTTCACCGGCGAGGCGAAGGTGTGGGCGGATACGCCGCTGCCGGTGTTGAAGGATCATCAGCTACTGCGCATGCTGTCGAGCTATGCGCGTTATCTCTCGAAGGACTTCGACGACACGCGCTTCGCCTTTTATGGCACCGAATTGTCCGGCACGCCGCAGCAGCAGGCGCGCTGGAAGCGCGGCGTTGACCTCGTCAGCGAGCATCTCGGCGAGGATCTCGGCAGGGTCTATGTCGCGCGTTACTTCCCGCCGGAATCGAAGGCGGCGGCCGACGATCTGGTCAAGAACGTCATCACCGCGATGGGCGAGCGGCTGAAGAAGCTGGAGTGGATGGCGCCTGAGACCAAGCAGAAGGCGCTGACCAAGCTCGCCGCCTTCACGCCCAAGATCGGCTATCCCGACACCTGGCGCGATTACACCGCGCTGGAGATCAAGCGTGACGACCTGGTCGGCAATGTCGCGCGCGGCAACGAGTTCGAGTTCCAGCGCAACCTCGACAAGCTCGGCAAGCCGATCGATCGCGGCGAGTGGTTCATGACACCGATGACGATCAACGCTTATGCCAATCCGACGATGAACGAGATCGTCTTCCCGGCGGCGATCCTGCAGCCGCCGTTCTTCGATCCCAAGGCCGATCCGGCGGTGAATTACGGCGGCATCGGCGCGGTGATCGGGCATGAGATCAGCCACCATTTCGACGATCAGGGCCGGAAATACGATCCGACCGGCAAGCTGGCGGATTGGTGGACCGAGAAGGACGTTACTCAGTTCAAGGCCTTCACCGACCGGCTGGTGGCGCAGTACGACGCCTATGAGCCGCTGCCGGGGCAGCATGTGCAGGGCGCGTTGACGCTGGGCGAGAATATCGCCGATCTCGCTGGCCTTACCGTGTCGCTCGATGCCTATCGCCTGTCGCTGGGCGGCAAGAAGGCGCCGGTGATCGATGGGACGACGGGTGAGCAGCGGTTTTATCTCGGCTGGGCGCAGGTGTGGCGGACCAAGTATCGCGACCAGACGCTGCGCCAGCTGCTGCTGACCGACCCGCATTCGCCGGGGCCGGAGCGCGCGAACGTCGTCCGCAACCTCGATCCTTGGTACAGCGCCTTTGGCGCCCGTCCAGGGCAGAAGCTGTTCCTGACCGACGAGCAGCGCATCCGCATCTGGTGATCGCATCGGCGCCGCATCCCTGCTTGACCTCATCGTCTTGACGGGGATGCGGCGCGGATCGAAGGGCAGGAAATGGCGACACTTCCTCCCTTTCGCGCGCAGCGGCTGACCTCCGAAGGCGCGCTGGGGATCGCGATCGCCGCCGGGGTGATCGCGGCGCTGCTGATCCTGTGGCTGATCGGCGACCCGGTGGTGGCGATCGGCTTTGCCAGCGCCGGCATCGTGCTGGGCGGGGTGGCGGTCGCCTGGCGATCGCTCGCGCCAGTTGCGCCGCCCCTGGCGCCGGAAATCGACTGGCAGTTGGTACGCGCGCTTGCTGAAGAAAGCCCGGATGCGATCGCGATCACCGATCGTGCCGGGCGGCTGGTGTGCGCGAACGACGGCTTCGGGGAGATGTTTGCCGGCCTGCCGACGCCCCCGGGGCTCCCGATCGGTGAGGCCGGCGTGGGGGCGCTGGCCGAGGCGGGCCGCGCCGCGTGGCGCGACGGACGCGCCAAGGTGGACCGCGCGGAAGTCGCCGGGCGCCCGATCTCTATCGAGGTGCTGCGGACAGGGCATCAGCACGATCTGCTGGTGTGGCGCGCTGTATCCGCGATGGAATCGGATAATAGCCGTGCGCTGGCCGAGGCGCTTTCGGGCGCGCTGGGCAAGCGACTGGCGGAATCAGGCATCATGGCCGCGCTGCTCACCACGGACGGACGCGTGCTGGCTGCCGATCCGGTGCTGCGCGTGCGGGCGATGGGCCGCTCCGAGGCGCCGATCGAGGGCGCGGATTTTGCGCGCTTCCTTGTCACCGACACGCGTGGCCTGATCCGGTTTCAGCGCGAGGGGGGCGAAGGCAACCCGCTTCGGTTGGTGCAGGTGCCGTTCGCCGATTTTGACGGCTCGCCGATCCTGGTGGCGCTGCTCGACGAGGAGGAAGCGCCGGTCAGCTATGGCAATGGCGCGGCGGCGCATATCCGCACATTGGTGCAACTGATGCCGGTAGGGATCGCGCTGGTCGATCGCGACGGACGTTTCCTTGAGATGAATGACGCTTTCGTTCGCGCGGCATGCGTCGATCGGGCGGCGCCGCCGCTGTACCCCGGTGATCTGGTGGTGCGCGAAGACAAGGCTGCGGTCGCGGACGCAGTGCGGCGCTTTGCCGGCGGCGGTGCGGCGCATAATGCCGACATGGCGGTGCGGCTGCGCGACGTGCCGGACGAACCGGTGGTGCTGTCAATCGCCGGCGCACGCGGGCTGGGCGACGCGGCGGTGGTGCTGAGCCTCAAGGATAATGGCGAGGAAACGCGGCTGAAGCGTGAAGTGGCGCAGGCGACCAAGATGCAGGCGGTGGGGCAGCTTGCCGGCGGGGTGGCGCATGATTTCAACAACATCCTGACCGCGATCATCGGCCATTGCGACCTGATGCTGATGCGCCATTCGCCCGGCGACAGCGATTATGACGACATCCAGCAGGTGCGGAACAACTCGAATCGCGCGGCGGCGTTGACGCGCCAGTTGCTCGCCTTTTCGCGCCAGCAGACCTTGCGGCCGCAGATATTGCAGTTGCCCGACGTAGTTTCGGAAGTGTCAAATCTGCTCAAGCGCTTGCTGGGCGAAACGGTGACACTGGAGGTTCGTCACGGTCGCAATCTGGGGCCTGTGCGCGCCGATCCGGGCCAGCTGGAACAGGTGGTGGTCAACCTGGCGGTGAATGCGCGCGACGCGATGACCGCCAAGCATCCACACGGCGGTGGCAAGCTGACGATCCAGACGAGGTCGGCGACGCTCGGCGAGATCCGCCGGCGCGGGCCGGATATCATGCCGGTGGGCGAATATACTGCGTTGGAAATTTCGGACACCGGATCGGGCATCCCGCCAGACGTGCTGCCCAAGATCTTCGAGCCGTTCTTCACCACCAAGGAGGTGGGCAAGGGTACGGGGCTCGGCCTTTCCACCGTTTACGGGATCGTGAAGCAATCGGGCGGCTATATCTTCGCCGACTCCAAGCCGGAACAAGGGGCGACCTTCACCATCTATCTGCCTGTCCATGCCAGCGGGGAGCCGGTGGCGCCGCGCAAACCTGCGGCCAAGCCAAAGCCGGCGGAGGTATGGGGCACCGGCACGGTGCTGCTGGTCGAAGACGAGGACATGGTGCGCGCGGTTGCGGAACGGGCGCTGACCCGGCAAGGCTATACCGTGCTGACGGCGGAGAATGGGGAAGTGGCGCTTGAGCTGATCGACCAGCATCCGCGCCCCGATCTGCTGGTGAGCGACGTGGTGATGCCGGCGATGGACGGACCGACCATGGCACGTAAGATTCGCCAGCGTTATCCCGACCTGCCGATCCTGTTCATGTCTGGCTATGCTGAAGAGCAACTGCGCCGATCGATCGACATCGAGCAAGTGGCGTTCATTCCCAAGCCATTCTCGGTGCAGCAGTTGGCGGAAGCAGCGCGCGATGCGCTGGCGCAGGGTAGATAAGGGGCGCGTTTTGGCGACTTGCCGGTGCGGATGTGGCCAAAACGCATCGCTACGTCCTTGTTATGCGGGGACATTGCGGGACCGTTTCGATCGCTCTAAGGGCAGGGCATGACCAGCCGTGTCCTGCTCGTCGAGGATGAGCCGCTTATCGCCATGATGCTCGAGGATTTCCTCGATGCGCTAGACCGTCAGTGCGCCGGGACGGCGGATTGCGTCGCCACTGCGCTTCCGCTGGTGGAGGCTGGCGGTTTTGATTGCGCCATCCTCGACGTCAATCTGCGCGCTGGCGAGAAGAGTTGGCCAGTCGCTGCGGCGTTGGCGGAGCGGAACATCCCCTTTGTATTCGCCACTGGTGGTGCGGACGACATGATCGCGGAGGAATTTCGCGGACGGCCGATCCTGCAGAAGCCGTTCACGCTCGACGGCGTCGAAAAGGCGCTGACCGCGCTCTGACGCGCTTCGCTGTCATTTTTGATCATCTGTAGCGGCGGAGACTATCCTTTACTTGCGTATCGTGCCGCTGACGCATAGCGGGCGCGCATGACGCATCAATTCGACAAGTCCCGCCTGCCGAGCCGCCACGTATCGGTCGGCCCGGAGCGCGCGCCGCATCGCAGCTATTATTATGCCATGGGTCTCTCCGAGGAGCAGATCGCGCGCCCGTTCGTGGCGCTGGCGAGCGCGGGCAACGATAGCGCGCCTTGCAACACGACGCTGGACGCGCAGGCAGATGCGGCACGCCGCGGGGTGGAGCAGGGCGGCGGCATGCCGCGGCGCTTCAACACGATCACGGTCACTGACGGGATCGCGATGGGGCACCAGGGGATGAAGGCCAGCCTCGTCAGCCGCGAGGTGATCGCCGATTCAGTCGAGCTATCTGTTCGCGGGCATTGCTATGATGCGCTGGTGGGGTTCGCGGGGTGCGACAAGTCGCTGCCGGGCATGATGATGTCGATGCTTCGGCTGAACATTCCGTCGATCTTCGTCTATGGCGGGTCGATCCTGCCGGGTCGGTTCCAGGATCGCGACGTGACGGTGGTGGACGTTTTCGAGGTGGTCGGGCGCTATGCAGCCGGCACCTGCCCGATCGAGGAGGTCCATGCGCTCGAGAAGGTCGCGTGCCCGGGCCATGGTGCGTGCGGCGGGCAGTACACCGCCAACACCATGGCGTGCGTCGGTGAGGCAATCGGTTTGTCCTTGCCGAACAGCAACATGGTTCCGGCTCCTTATACCACGCGCGAGCAGATCGCGGTGGCCGCCGGGGCGCAGGTGATGGAGCTGCTCGCGCGCAACATCCGCCCGCGCGACATCTGCACCCGCGAGGCGTTCGAGAATGCGGCGCGGATCGTCGCGGCGACTGGCGGATCGACCAACGGCGCGCTCCACCTGCCGGCGATGGCGCATGAGGCAGGAATCGAGTTCGATCTGTTCGACGTCGCCGAAATCTTCAAGTCGACGCCCTATTGCGCGGACTTGAAGCCAGGCGGCCAATATGTCGCCAAGGACATGTACGAGGCTGGCGGTGCCTACATGCTGATGAAGTCGTTGCTGGCCGAGGGGCTGCTGCATGGCGACTGCATGACGGTCACCGGCAAGACGTTGGGCGAGAATATCGATGAGGTTACCTGGAACCCGAACCAGAAGGTAATCTACGACGCGAAGACCCCGATCACGCCGACCGGCGGCGTCGTCGGTTTGCGCGGCAGCCTCGCGCCCGATGGCGCGATCGTGAAGGTCGCCGGCATGCACCGCCTGCAGTTCGAAGGGCCGGCGCGCTGCTTCGATTGCGAGGAGGATGCGTTCCAGGCGGTCGAGCACCGGCAAATTCAGGAAGGCGAGGTGGTCATCATCCGCTACGAAGGGCCCAAGGGCGGGCCGGGGATGCGCGAGATGCTATCCACCACCGCCGCGCTTTACGGGCTGGGCATGGGCGAGAAGGTGGCGTTGATCACCGACGGGCGCTTCTCGGGCGCGACGCGTGGCTTCTGCATCGGGCATGTTGGCCCGGAAGCCGCCGAAGGCGGGCCGATCGCGCTCGTCGAGGACGGCGACACGATCCGCATCGATGCCGAGGCAGGGACCATCGATCTGCTCGTCGCGGAGGACGTGCTGGCGGCGCGGCGCGCGGCGTGGCAGCCGCGAGTGTCCGATTACGGGTCAGGCGCGTTGTGGCGCTATGCGCAGAACGTCGGGCCAGCGTACAAGGGAGCGGTTACCCACCCCGGAGCTGCTGCCGAAACTCATGTGTACGCGGATATCTAGCGCATTGTTGCTTGCTCTTGCCGGGTGCGGCCAGGCGCAGACCGACACGGAGGTGCTGGCGCAGGTCGAAGCCAATCAGGCGGTCGAGGCCGCCGAGGACGGGCGCGTGCAATGCGCGCCCGGCGGTGCGGAGGCGTTTGCGCGCGTGTGCGAAATTGAGCGGGCCGAGAGCGCGCGGGGCATGGTGCTGACGGTGCGGCATCCCGACGGCGGGTTTCGCCGGCTGCTGGTGACCAGCGACGGGCGCGGGGTGATCGCCGCGGACGGCGCCGAGCCCGCCGAGGTGACGCTGGTCGGACGGGACGAGATCGAGGTGGCGATCGGCGACGATCATTATCGGCTCCCGGCAACGACGCGCAGGGCGGCGCAGTGATCCGTTTGGATGGACTGCCAATCGTAACGACTGAGCAGATGCGCGCGGCAGAGGCTCAGGCGATCGCCGCCGGGGCGACGGTCGACGGTTTGATGGCGCGCGCCGGCGAGGCAGTGGCCGAGCAGGTCCGGCGGCTAGCAGCGGGCGCCGAGGTGCTGGTGGTGTGCGGGCCGGGCAACAATGGGGGCGACGGCTATGTCGCGGCGGCGGCACTGAAGCGTGCCGGCCATTCGGTGCGCGTCGCCTGCTTCAGCGAGCCCCGCACGGCGGCGGCGGGCGCAGCGCGCGCGCGCTGGACGGGGGCGATCGAGCCATTGTCCGAAGCGATGCTGGCGCCGGTGCTGCTCGATGCGATGTTCGGCGTGGGGCTGACGCGTGAGCTGGACAAGGGCGTGACGGGATCGCTGCGCCGGCTGATCGAGGGGGCGCGCCTGTCGATCGCGGTGGATGTGCCGAGCGGCGTATCCAGCGATGATGGTGCAAGCCTTGCGGATCTGCCGCCGGTCGACGTCACGCTTGCTCTGGGTGCGCCCAAGCCGGCGCACGTGCTTCAGCCGGCGGCGCAGCGCTGCGGCGCGGTGCGCGTGCTCGACATTCGCGTGGCAGTGGAAGGATCGGTGCGGGTGGCCGCGGCGCCGCGGCTCACCCGGCCGGTGCCCGAGGCGCACAAATATTCACGTGGGTTGGTCGCCGTCGTGGGTGGCGCGATGCCCGGAGCAGCGGCGTTGACCGCGACGGCAGCGGCGAGGAGTGGCGCCGGCTATGTCCTGCTGCTCGGCAGCGCGACGGATCGGCTACCGCATGCGATCGTGCGGCGACGCTTTTCGGCCGAGGCGCTGGGCGACGAACGCGTCGGGGCGGTGGTGATCGGACCTGGTCTGGGGCGTGAGGACCAGGCCAAGGGGCGGCTGGATGCGGCGCTTGCCTGCGGGCGACCGCTGGTGATTGATGGCGATGCGCTCCATCTGCTTGACGGGCGCAAGGTGGATGGGCCGATGATCGTCACGCCGCATGCCGGCGAATTCACGGCGATGTTTGGCGAAATTGGAGGAAGCAAGATCGAACAGGCGCATGAGGCGGCGCGGCGCTCGGGAGCAATCGTGGTTTTCAAGGGCGCGGATACGGTGATTGCGGCGCCGGATGGGCGCGTGGTGGTTCAACCGGACGGCCCCGCCTGGCTGTCGACCGCGGGCACGGGCGATGTGCTTGCCGGAGTGATCGGCGCACGGCTGGCTGCAGGGGGCGATCCGTTCGAAGCGGCGGCCGACGGCGCGTGGCTGCACGCCGAGGCGGCGCGGCTCGCCGGCCCGGCGTTCATGGCCGATGACCTCGCGGCGCATCTGCCCGTCGCGATTGGACGTTGCCTGTGAGCGACGCGGCCGAGATCGTGCGCGTCGCGGCGCGCGGTGAGGGCGTCACCGCTGATGGCCGGCATGTTCCCTTTGCGGCCCCGGGCGATCGGCTGCATGGTGACGGCGCGATCGAGCGCGGGCCGCACCACCAGCTGCCGCCGTGCCGCCACTTTCCGGAATGTGGCGGGTGCCAGCTCCAGCATCTCGACGAGGCGGCGTGGAGCGGGTTCATCGTCGATCGAATCGCCGGGGCGCTCGCGGCGCAGGGGCTTTCGACCGACATTCGCCCGCCGGCGTTATCTCCGCCGCGCACGCGCCGTCGCGCGAGGCTGCATGCCGAAGCGTCGGGCCGGATCGGCTTCGCCATGGAAAAAAGCCACGCGATTATCGATCTTGCAGAATGCCATGTGCTGGCGCCCGAGCTGTTCGCGCTGGTCGCGCCGCTGCGGCGGCTGATCCATGTGCTTCGGCCCAAGCGGCGGCTGGACGTGCACCTGACGCTCGCGGATCAAGGCGTCGACCTGCTCATCAATGGCATCATGCCGGAAGGGCTCGCGGCGGCGGAAGCTGTGACGGCTTTTGCGCAGTCGCAGAGCCTGGCGCGCATGGCGTTTGACGAGGGTTTTGGCCCGGAGGTGCGGTGGGAACCAGATGCAGTGACGGTGACGCTTGGCGGCGTGGCCGTTCCCATGCCGCCAGCTTCCTTCCTTCAGGCGACGCGGGAAGGCGAGGCCGCGCTGGTGGCGGCAATGCGGGAGGCAGTTGGCGATGCGGCGGTCGTAGCAGACCTGTTCGCGGGCTTGGGCACCTTCGCACTCGCGCTGCCGGGGCGGGTGTATGCGGCTGAAGCGGGGCGTGAGGCAATCATGGCGCTGAAGGTCGGCGCGGCGCGGGCGCAACGGACCGTGTTCACCGAGCATCGCGACCTGTTCCGCCGGCCGCTCACCCCGGCGGAGCTCGACCGATTCGGTGCGATCGTGATCGATCCGCCACGCGCCGGTGCGAAGGAGCAGGCGCAGGCGCTGGCGGCCGCAAGGGTTCCGCGGATAGCCTATATCTCCTGCAATCCCAGCAGCTTCGCCCGCGACGTGAAGACGATGGTCGAGGGTGGGTGGCGGCTGGACTGGCTCCAGCCAGTCGGCCAGTTCCGATGGTCCACGCATGTGGAGCTGGCGGCAAGCCTCAGTCGCGGACCGAGCAGGTGATCGCCGCCAGCCTATGCGGATGAGTCAGGTGTGTGGCGTGCGAGTCTTTGCGCGCGATGTAGCGCGTCCGGCGCGGGCGCGGCCGAGCCCGCTAGGTGGGCTTTCGCTTGGCAACTTGAGCTGAACAGACACGATCGTTCCGCGGCTGGTAAAGCGGGACGTGAAGATGATGGTCATGAGGCAAGTCCTCCGAGGCGCCATCGCCCGTCACTGACATACGTCCGATCCTCCCGACGCAGCCGCGGAAAAAGTCCGATCTGGAGCGAACAGTTCACGGTGCAAGGTGAGAACAAGCTAAGAACGTGCCGTGAACAATGGCGCAGCATCCGGCTTCAGGCTTTTGGTCGAGGGCGACGTTGCATGTTTTCGCCGGCCGGAGTTCGCGTCCGATCTGGTCACCTATGACGTGATGCCGCCCACGGTCGCGAACCGCTTGATCAGTTCCAGCCTACCTGGCTTGGGAGCGAGCGCGACGCGTATTCAGGTCCTGAACCCGATCTTGCGACGCTGGCAGACCATGCGGACGGCCCGAGGAACCAAGCGCTGCCACGTTTTGGATAATGTCGCCTATGTGGTGGAGGGCGAAGCTGCGACAAGCGCCGCACGCAGCTTGTCCGACTTGAGAGCTTTCGTGGCGAGGGCGGAGGTTCACCTTGGCTTGTCAGATTTCCCGGCGCGCGTGTCTTTGCTCGACGGTGATGCGTCGCGATCTGCGCTGGATGGTAGCGGAACGATCGACCTCGGCTGGATGGTCTATGATCTGAAAAGCGGCGGCCGTTCGGCGCCACGCTTCTTCCGAGCGGTAATGCAGGATGGCGTCATGGCTATTCCGCCGCAAGAGTTGGCTGATCTGGCGACATAGCCTGGGCGTCCGACCCGGGCGCCACCTTCATGCCCGAGGCGCTGCGCCATGGAACCAGCAGTCGCCTGACTCGTCATGGCATTGAGCTTCCGTGCCAAGGGGATGCGCGGGCGCGCCTGACACACAGCCGAAGGATCATGTGATGGGATTGTTCACCAAGGACATTGCGACGCTCGACGACCTGTTCGTGCACACCCTGCAGGACATTTACTATGCCGAGCACCAGATCACCAAAGCGTTGCCGAAGATGATCGAGAAGGCGACTGCGCCGGACCTGCGCAAAGGATTCGAGAAGCACCTGAAGGAGACCGAGGGTCAGATCGCGCGGCTGGAAAAGGTGTTCGAGATGCACGGGGAGAAGCCAAAGGCGGTGACCTGCCCCGCGATCGACGGCATCATCAAGGAAGCCAATGAAGTTGCGGGCGATATCGCCGACAAGCGCGTGCTTGATGCGGCACTGATCGCGTCGGCACAAGCGGTCGAGCATTATGAGATTACCCGCTACGGCACGCTGATCGCCTGGGCGGAGGAACTGGGCCGCAGCGATTGCGCCAAGGTGCTCGCTGAGACGTTGGCGGAGGAACGGGCCACTGATGAGGTGCTCACCAAAATGGCGACGAGCAAGGTGAACGCGAAGGCGGAAGCTGTCAGCGCGTGAGGTTTGAGGCCCCTCCCCATCAGTGGAGGGGCGAAGATGGTCAGATGTCGGCGGTGAGGCGGCCGTATAGTTCCGGGCGGCGGTCGCGGAAGAAGCCGAAGGCGGCGCGGTGGCGTTTGACTCGGTCGAGATCGAGCGTGGCGGTGATCACGCCTTCTTCCTCACGGTTGAGCTCGGCCAGGACGTCGCCGCGCTCGTCGGTGATGAAGCTGGTGCCGTAGAAGGTCTGGCCGTGCTCGACGCCGACGCGGTTCGCGGCCACGACCGGGACGACGTTCGATACCGCGTGACCAACCATCGCGCGGCGCCACAGCCGGGCAGTGTCGAGCGAGGTGTCGTGCGGTTCGCTGCCGATCGCGGTGGGGTAGAACAGCACTTCGGCACCCATCAGCATCAATGCGCGGGCCGTTTCGGGATACCATTGATCCCAGCAGATGCCGACGCCGAGCTTGGCTGGGCCGTCCCAGACCTTGAAGCCGGTGTTGCCGGGGCGGAAGTAGAATTTCTCTTCATAGCCGGGGCCGTCGGGGATGTGGCTCTTGCGGTAAACGCCCTGGATCTTGCCGTCGGGGCCGATCATGGCGAGGCTGTTATAGTGGTGCGGGCCGTCGGCTTCGAAGAAGCTGGTGGGGATCGATACCTTGAGATCGGCGGCGAGCGCTTGCATGGCGAGGACCGCCTTGTGCTCCGCCGTTGGCTTGGCGTTGGAGAACAGGCCTTCGTCCTCAACGCGGCAGAAATATTCGCCCTCGAAGAGTTCGGGGGGGAGGATCACCTGCGCGCCCTTCGCGGCGGCCTCCCGCACCAGGCGGGAGACGTTGGCGATGTTCGCGTCGATGTCGGCGGAGAAGGCCAGCTGCAGCGCGGCGACGGTGATCTCGGTCATGCGCGCGCATGTAGGGTAACACACACACGCTCGCTACCCTCTTCCCTGCTCGCCTCCAGCTTGTCGAAGGGCGTGCCGCAAGCGCTGCCGTTTGGGGGCACGTGCTTCGACAGGCTCAGCACGAACGGGGAAGGGTGGCGAAGAAGGGCAGCCCTTCGACAAGATCCGGGCGAACGGACGGCGTCAAAAGATCGTGTAGCCGCCGTCGATGGTGAAATTGTCGCCGGTGTGGAAGCGGGAGGCGTCGGAGGCCAGGTAGACCGCGATGCCGCCGAAATCCTCGGGCTCGCCCCAGCGGCGCATCGGCACGCGGGTGGCGATCACCTTGTCGTTGAAGCGATCATTGCCTTGCGCCCGCGCGGTCATGTCCGTCGCGATCCAGCCGGGGAGGATGGCGTTGGCGCGGATGCCGTGGCGGGCATATTCGACCGCGATCCCGCGCATCATCGGCAGCAATGCGCCCTTGGTGGCGGCATAGGCCTGGTTCTTCGGCGCGCCGTGGATCGCTGAGGTGGAGGAGGTGGCGAGCAGCGAGCCGCCAGCGTCGCCTTGCTTTGCCCGCGCGACCATGTGGCGGGCGGCGGCGCGCAGCGTCCAGAACACGCCGTCGAGGTTCACCGCCAGCACGCGGCGCCACAGGTCGGTGCTCATCGTGTCGAAGCTTTCGGCGCCTTCGCCCATGCCGGCATTGGCGGCGACAAAATCGAGGCGGCCCATCGTCTCGGCGGCGCGATCGATGGCGGCGTCCACCGCGGCTTCGTCCGCCACGTCGACGCGCTCGACCAGCACGCGGGTGCCGTGAGCGGATAGGCGTTTCTCGGCGGCGGCGTTCTTGGCGGGGTTGTTGCCCCAGATCACCACGTCCGCGCCGGCCTGCGCCAGGGCATCCGCCATGCCGATGCCGATCCCGCCGTTGCCGCCAGTGATCAGCGCTACCTTTCCGCTGAGATCGAAGGGTGAATAGGGCATTTTTTCCTCTCCTGTTGTTTTTTGGTCAGCCTGTTTGGGATGGCGATTGCAGGGAATGCAATCGAATGTTGAGGAAGTTGAGGCTCTGGCGCGGTTTTTGCCGACCGGATTCAACATCGGCGCGAGTCGGGGCGGGGGCGTGGGAGTAGGCGCAGGCGTGGGCCATGGTGGGAGTGTGACATGGCGGCGGGGTGTAGGACAGCCCTACTCCTCCCCGGCACGGGGAGGAGTAG